>NZ_JAHCST010000003.1 GCF_018476525.1 Acrocarpospora catenulata | reverse complement strand
GGGGCCTAACGGTAATGGAGGGGGCGGGTGGGTGGGAGAACCGCGGCAATCAGAATCCCCGGGTGCCGGCTCCACACATAGGAAGTCGGTTGCCAAGGTAATCCCACCCACGGAGATAACCATTGGGGGGAACAGCTTCATAGCCGCGAAGCATCTCCGTGATTTGCGTGGCGGAAAGGAGGGGCCCTGGAGTCCGAGCGATGCCCGGACTATGGTTAGGCAATACAATGGGAGCGGTAGCGCTGCCGAGAGATATTTGAATCGGGTTATGAAGAACAGAAAGTTTGTGGAGAAGCTTCTTTCATGAGCGATGGGCAGTACCACACTTCCGGCGGCCCCCGCGAGGTCGGGGCTGGATGCAGTCCGGCCGTTACGGCTGTGGCGTCGGCACTCCTGTCGATTTCCGCAGTGTTCGCGACGGGGCTCGGCTACCTGTTCGGGGTGTACGACTACGAGTGGGATCCGGAGGTTCCCGACCAGGTCGATCCGGACGCCGTCGCCTTCGTCACCTTTTTGTCGATGATCGGCTTGTTCTCGGCCATCGGCGCCCTGCTCCTCCTCCGGAAGCACATGGCTGCCCTGATCTGTTACTCGATTTTGATCCTGTTGGCCGGTTACCGGGCCTTCTCGGTTGCCTCTCTTTTGCCTGGCTGACGCGACCGGCGGCTTTACGGGGGGCCGGCGAACATTAGGGGTGCCGACAGGGACGGGTCGCTGACAACCCGGAAGCGTGCCGCGCTTCAATAACCACTCCCAGTGGGCGATCAGATCTCCGCAGCAGATTTTCACCGTGCCTCCGGTGAACCTTATCTCATGACTACATCCGCTGATCGGCAGGATCTCGTCCAGGAGGACCGGTCCATATACCGGAGCCTCCGGTTGGCAAAGGGTTCTAAATTCTGATCTCAGTCGGTGATTAGGTTGAGGATGTCTTGGGCGAGTGTTTCGTCTCTGGCAGCGATGAACTTCTGTCGCCTTCTCATGGCTGCCGAGATGTCAGTCATAGCGCCCAGTTGATTTTCTAGAGTGATCCGGACGCCTTTAAGGTCATAGACCACACCCGCCAGCCGCACTGAGTACTCCTCCGGGTCCCGGCCCGGCTTCCGCCCGGGGTGCGTGAGTTGCCGTGGGACTGCCACTCGCCAATCAGCCCTGGCGACCTGCCATGCGTTCGAGGCGGGCTGTGCGTTGGGCGGTTGGGGGGTGGGTGGCGAACCAGCGGGAGCGGTGGAAGGGGCTGGCGATCATCAGGTGGCCGGCTGAAGCGATTCGGCCGGTTCGGGGGAGGGGTAGTCGTTGGGTGCCCTCGTCGATTTTGCGGAGGGCGGTGGCCAGGGCCAGGGGGTCGCCGGTGAGCCGGGCGCCGGCCTCGTCGGCGGCGTACTCGCGGGAGCGGGCGACGGCCAGTTGGACCATGGTGGCGGCGACGGGGCCGAAGACGAGCAGGATCAGGGCGGCCAGGAAGCCGGGCACCTCGTCGGGGTCGTCGGAGGGACCGAAGAGCAGCCCGACATATCCGAAATAGGTGATCATGGTGGCAAGTGCGGCGGTGGTCGAGCAGAGGAGGGTGTCGCGGTTGTAGATGTGCGAGAGCTCGTGGCCGATCACGCCGCGGAGTTCCCGCTCGTCCAGGATGGCCAGCAGGCCGCGGGTGACGCAGATGGCGGCGTCGCGGGGGTTGCGGCCGGTGGCCAAGGCGTTCGGCTGGCTGGTGGGGGCGAGGTAGAGGCGCGGCATCGGGCGGCGGGCGTCGTAGGAGAGCTCACGGACGATCGCGTACAGCACGGGCTGCTCGACCTCGCTGACCGGGCGGGCGCGCAGCGCGGTCAGCACGATGCGGTCGGCCAGGAAGTAGGCCACGCCGAGCGCGACCAGGGTAACCACCAGCGCGATCCTCACACCCGAGCCGCCGCCCAGCCACTCCCCGGCCAGCAGCAACATCCCGGACAGCGCCCCGAGAAGCACCGCCGTACGTACACGGTTGTGACGCACGCCTCCTCCTCACGGTCGCGCCTTCCGCCGACCGTCCAACGTGCGCACCCCGTGGCTGCGTTCCCGCCCGAGATTCAACTTATGGTGAAAAACACCAATTGCGGCACCGCCGAGAAGGCCACCGTGACCAGCAGCGCCGCTCCGACCGCCACCAGCACCGGCGTGCGTCCCGGCCGCTCGGCGGCACGGCTCTCGCCGGGCGCGAACAGCCTGGCCGCCCAGGACAGGTAGTAGAAGAGCCCGATCACCGTGTTCACGGCCATCACGACCGCCAGCCAGCCCAGCCCGCCGAACACGACCTCCCGGAACACCGCGACCTTCGCGAACAGTCCGGCCAGCCCGGGCGGCAGGCCCGCCAGGCAGATCAGCGCGAAGGCGAGGGCCAGCCCGAGCACGGGACTGCGCCGGATCAGGCCCCGGTAGTCGTCCAGATCGCCACGGTCCCGGGAGACGAGCATGACGACGGAGAACGCGAGGATGTTCATCGCCGCGTAGAACACCAGGTAGGCCAGGGACGCCTGGACCGCGAGGGGGCTGCCCGCGACCTGGCCCAGATCCATGGCCTGGTCCTTGACGATGACCAGGGCGTTGCCGGTGGAGTCGGTGGTGCCGGGGGACGGGCTGGGCAGGCTGGCGACCATCGTCTCGGTGTCCGTCGGCGTGGCCGCTTTCAGCGCCGAGGCCAGGTCCAGGTGGGCGGCGAGCGGGGCCAGGATGTAGCCGGACTGGGCGACCGACGACCAGGCGAGCAGCCGGACCGGATGGTGCTGGCGCAGGGCCAGCACGTTGCCGGCCGTCATGGTGAGGGCCGCGATGACCGCGACCAGGGGGGCCCAGGTGGCCGTCTCGCTCGCCAGGCCATGGGTCAACATGAGGATCAGACCCGCGAAGCCCGCCGCCTTGGAGACCACCGACAGGAGCGCGGCCACCGGGACAGGGGCACCCTCGTAGACGTCCCCCGCCCAGAAGTGGAAGGGCACGGCGGCCACCTTGAAGGCGAAACCGGCCACCACGAGGACCACGGCCACGGTCAGCACGGCGGCGCCGTCGGCGATGGTCAGCCCGGTCCCCGTGATCAGGGCCGTCGCGATGTGCTCCAAGTGAACCGTGCCGGTGATGCCGTACAGCAGGGAGACGCCGAACAGCATGATCGCGGTGGACACGACAGAGACCACGAAGAGCTTCAGGGCCGCCTCCGAGGCGCGGCCGTCGTACCGGCGCAGCGCGGTCAGCGCGAACACCGGCAGGGAGACCAACTCCAGCGCCACCACCAGCATGATCAGGTCACGCGAGGCGGGCAGCAACACGGCTCCGGTCAGCGCGGCCAGCAGCAGGAAGTGCCACTCCCCCACAGGAATGCGCCCGCCCGCCAGCTCCCCCATCGAGAGCAGCACCACGACCGCCCCCGCGGCCAGCGCCAGACCCGCCAAGAGCAGCGTGTAGGTGTCGACCACGAACGAGCAGGCCCCGCCCGGTACGCAGAACGTCCCGATCTGATCTCCCCGTACCGCCTGCGCCACCACCACCCCGAGCGCCGCCAGCACCCCGGCCAAGGTGACCATCCCCAGCAGGGTCCGCACCTGGGCCCGTCTCGGCAGGAAGGCGTCGAGCAGCAGCACCAGCCCGGCCACCAGCGCCAGGATCAGCGGCGCCGCGATCGCCCAGTAGTCGATGTCCTGGATCACGGGACCCCCAGCACGACCTGGACGACGGGATCGGTGAGCCCGAGCAACCCTCCGGGCCAGAGCCCGAACAGCACGGTCAGCCCGACCAGCGGCACCCAGGCCACCAGCTCGGCCCGCCGCACGTCCGCGAAACGGACGGGCTCCGCGGCCACGCCGTGGGTGACCCGGGAGAGCATGACCAGGAAGTAGGCGGCGGTGAGCACGGCGCCCAGACCGGCGACGGTCATGAAGGTGAGATACAGCGGCCGGGACAGCTCCCCGCCGGGCGCGAAGGCCCCCTGCAGGGCGAGCATCTCCCCCCAGAATCCCGCCAGACCTGGCAACCCCAGCGAGGCCACACAGGCGAAGGTGAGCAGCGACCCCACGTACGGCAGGCGGGTGAGCAGGCCGCCCCCGAGCTCGGTCAGGTCGGCGGTGCCGTACCGCTCCTTGATCGCGCCGGCCAGGAAGAAGAGCAGGCCGGTGATCAGACCGTGGGCGACATTTCCGAAAAGGGCGGCGTTCAGGCCGACTGGGGTCAACGTCGCGAAGCCCAGCAGGACGAACCCCATGTGCCCCACCGACGAGTACGCGATCATCCGCTTCAGGTCCCGCTGCGCCAGGCAGGCCAGCGCGCCGTACACGATCCCCACCACCGCGAACGCCCCGAGCCAGGGCGCGACGACCGCCGCGCCCTCCGGCAGGATCGGGATCGCGATCCGCGCGAACCCGTAGGTGCCCATTTTCAGCAGCACCCCGGCCAGCAGCACGGAACCGACCGTGGGCGCCTCGGTGTGCGCGTCGGGCAGCCAGGTGTGCAGCGGCCACATGGGCGTCTTGACCGCCAGCCCGATCCCGACGGCGAGGAAGGCGAGCACCTGCGCCGACCGTGTCATGGGGTGGGCGGCGGCCAGCGCCACCATGTCCAGGGTCCCGGCCTGCGACCAGATGAGCAGCAGGCCGAGCAGCAGCACGGCCGACCCGAGCAGCGTGTACAGGATGAACTTGACCGCCGCCGCCCGCCGCTCCGCGCCCCCCCAGATCGCGATCAGGAAGTACATCGGGATCAGCACGACTTCGAAGAACACGAAGAAGAGCAGCAGGTCCAGCGCGACGAACGTGCCGACCATGCCCAGTTCGAGCACCAGCAGGGTGAACACCAACGCCCGGGGTCGCAGCCCCGCCAGCCGCACCCCCGGCCCGTCCGGCGCGGCCGAGCGCCCCGCTAGGTAAACGAAGCAGAGGAAGACCAGCAGCGTAGTCAGCACCACCAGCGGCAGCGAGATGCCGTCGAGCCCGAGGTGGAACCGCAGATCCAGGCCGGGGATCCAGGCCAGGTCGGTTTCGAACTGCACCCGCTGCGGCGCGGAGAAGTCGAAGAGCGCGAGCGCCACCGCGGCCAGGCCGAGCGCCAGCCCGGACACCACCAGCCCGTAGAGGCGCGGCACCCGCCCCGCGAACGCCGGTGCCAGCAGCCCCGCCGCCCCGGCCAGCGGGACCGCGAGCAGCGCGACCAGAACCCATCCGGAGTTCACAGCACCACCGCCCCCACCACGATGAGGAGCACCCCGGCCAGCAGGCCCGTCACGTACAGCTGGGCGTTGCCCTGCTGGGCGAGCTTGACCAGGCGGGACAGCCGCAGGGTCAGCTGCCCGGAGCCCCGCACCGCGCCGTCCACCACCGAGGTGTCGGTACGGACGACGAGCAGGGCCAGGGCCATGGTCGGCCGGGTGACCAGGCGGTCGTAGACGCGGTCGAGGTAGAAGGCCTCCTCGCAGGGCGCGCGGAAGGGCCCGAGCAGCCGGGCGGGATCGGCGGCGGGGGCCGCGCGCCAGGCGGCGAGCACGATGGCCACGCCCAGCAGGCCGACCACCAGGGTGACCGCCGCCGAGCCCAGGGCCAGGTCGCCGGCGCCGAGGAAGCCGAACAGCAGCGTGGGCACGGTGAGCACGACGAGGGGCCAGAGCATCGTGGGCGGGGCCGCATGGCCGTGCGCCGGTTCGAGGGGCGCCTGCTCGCCGAAGAACCCGCGCAGCCAGGCGCGCGTGGCGTACGCCCCCGTGACGCCCACGGTGATCAGCGCCGAGCCGTACAGCAGCAGCCGGATCGGGCTGGCGCTGTGTTCCAGGGCGAGGAGCACGCCGTCCTTGCTGAAGAAGCCGCTGGTGGGCGGGAGCCCGACCAAAGCGGCGAAGCCGATGGTCATCGTCCAGAAGGGGATCGGCAGGACGCGGCGCAGCCCGCCCATGTGGCTCAGCAGGTTGGAGCCCACGTGGTGGATGACCGCGCCCGCGCAAAGGAACAGCAGCGCCTTGAACGCGCCGTGGCTCATCAGGTGGAAGATCGCCGCACCGGGCGACCCTGCGGCCAGCGCCGCCGCCATGTAGGCCAGCTGGCTGATGGTCGAGTAGGCGAGCACCCGTTTCAGATCGTCCTGCGCCAGGGCTGCCAGGGCCGCGCCGAGCATGCCGACGGCGGCCAGCACGCCGAGCACGTCCAGCGTCGGCTGCGGGAAGATCGGGAACAGCCGGGCCACGATGAAGATCCCGGCGGCCACCATGGTGGCGGCGTGGATCAGCGCGCTGATCGGGGTCGGACCGGCCATCGCGTCCGGCAGCCAGGTGTGCAAGGGCACCTGCGCGCTCTTGCCTGCCACTCCACCGAGCAGCAGCAGGGTGGCGGCCACCAGCGTGCCTTCCGGAAGGTCGGCGGCCAGCACGTCGGCGATCCGGAAGCTCCCGGCCGCGAACCCCAGCGTGAAGATCCCGAACAGGAAGGCCACGTCACCGAGCCGGGTCACCAGGAACGCCTTGACCGCCGCCCGCGAGTTGCCCCGGTCCTCCCACCAGTGCCCGATCAGCAGGTAGGAGCACAACCCCATGAGCTCCCACCCGACGTACAGCACCAGGAGGTCGGCGGCGAACACGACGAGCAGCATCGCGCTGGTGAACAGGCTGATGAACGCCGCGTACGACGGATAGCGCGGGTCACCCCGAAGGTAACCCACCGAGTACACCTGAACCCCCAGCGCGACCACGCACACCAGGATGGCGGTCAGCACCGACAATCCGTCGATCTGGAGCCCCACCGTGATCGGCACCCCGCCGGTCTCGATCACGCCCCACGCCCCCGACCGGAACCCGGGCAGCAGATCCGCGTAGAACGTCCCCGGCGGCCAGTCCAACCCCGGCCCCACCCGCGTCCGCCAGACCAGATAGCCGAGCAGCACCAGCGCGACCGGCAACGGCACGATCGCCAGCCACGCCGCACGCCGGGCGGCCCGCGCGTTGTTCTCCTCGGTACGGCTCCGGCCCCGCGGCCACCGGGACCCCAGCAACCCGGCTACCGCCCCGATAAATGGCAATAAAACAACCGTGGCCGCCGTGGTCATCCTCGGTCACCCACCGGGGGCTCCACGGGTTCGCCCAGCTCCCGCAGCCGGTCCAGGTCGATGGTCCGCCGGTTCCGGTACACCGCGAGCACGATGGCCAGCCCGATCCCCACCTCCGCCGCCGCGATGACGATCACGAACAGCGTGAGCACCTGCCCCCCGTGCAGCACGTCCCGCAGCCACACGTCGAAGGCGACCAGGTTGAGGTTGACCGCGTTCAGCATGAGCTCGACCGACATCAGCACCAGGATCGTGTTGCGCCGCGCCAGCACCCCGTACACCCCGATCGAGAACAGCAGCGCGGCCACCACGACGGGATACACGACATGCACGTCACTCCACCGCCTTGATGTCGGTACGGGAGAGCACGATAGCCCCGATCAACGCGGCCAGCAGGAGCACGGAGAGCGCCTCGAACGGCAGCACCCAGTTCCGGAAGATCGCCCCGCCCATGGTCTGCGCCGCCCCGTCCCCGGGCCGCAGCGGCGCGTACGCCTCCCGGAACCCGGCCACCACCACGGAGACCAGCACCCCGGCCGTGGCCACCGCGACCACCAGCGCCACCACCCGGTTCCCCGAGTCCAGATCGGCGCTCCGCCCGATGGGCGCCCGGGTCAGCATGATCCCGAACAGCAGCAGCACCACCACCGCGCCCACGTAGATCAGCACCTGCACCCAGGCCACGAACTCGGCGGTCAGCACCAGGTAGCACCCGGCCAGCGCCCCGAAGCAGGCGACCAGCCAGAGCGCGGCGTGCACCAGCTGCCGGGTGGTCACCACCAGCAGCGCCGCCCCCACGGCGACCACCCCCAGCAGCAGGAACACCACCTCCTGCGCCGAGGGCGGCCATAATCCGGGGCTCACCCTGGTTCTCCGCGGGACGGCAGCGCCCCGGGCGGCCGGATACCCCGCGCCGCGCCCCGGACCGGGCGGTTCACGGCCGCGATCTCCTTGGGCGGCTCCGCCCCTGCCTCGTGCGCGGGCGGCGGCGGCACGTGCGCCACCCAGGTGGCCAGCCGGTCCTTCTCGTGCAGCAGGTCACGGATGTCGTGCTCGGCGTACTCGAACTCCGGGGCCCAGAAGAGGGCGTCGAACGGGCACACCTCGATGCAGATGCCGCAGTACATGCAGAGCGAGAAGTCGATCGCGAAGCGGTCGAGCACGTTCCGCTGCCGCGGCCTGCCCCCTTCGGGCGCCGGCACGGTCTCCTTGTGCGAATCGATGTAGATGCACCAGTCCGGGCATTCCCGGGCGCACAGCATGCAGGAGGTGCAGTTCTCCTCGACCAGGGCGATGACCCCGCGGCTGCGGGGCGGAAGCTCGGGCCGCACCTCCGGATATTGCCGCGTCACCGATCTGCGCAGCATGTGCCGCATGGTGACGGCCAGCCCTTTCGCCAGCCCTGTTCCTGGTATACGGGCCACAATCCAACATCATGACGCACGATGGCCTCCCCGTGAATGTGATGGTCGCGTTTTCCACAGTTTCCACAGGCGTTCCCACAGGTCTGTCCACAGGTTGTCCACAGGGCTTCCTGGAACGAGGACGGGACGCGGGAGTAGTCCGTATTCTTCGCATATGAACCACCCGCCGCGGTCGGCCGCGGGCAGCTTCCTCTGGGCCTTCGCGCCTTTGGTCACCTGCGGGTTCGCCACTCCATTCACTATCGGGTACGCCGCGGCCAAACGGCGCAGCTGGTGGCTGGGCACGGCGGCGGTGGGGTACGCGGCGGGCATGACCGCCTGGCTGGCCATCGCCAACACCTACGACCACCCAGTGCCGGGATTCCTCGCCTCGATCATGGTGATCGGCCTGTTCGGCAGCTGGATAGGGGGAACGATCCACGCCCTGCTGATCCGCACCCTGGTCTTCCCCTGCGCCGTCCGGCCCACCCCCAACGAGCAGGTGCTCGAACAGGCCAAGTACCGCCGCCAGCTCCGCCAGGAGGCCCGTGAGCTGGCCCGGCGCGACCCCGCGCTGGCCAAGGAGCTCCGCGTCGGCCGCCCCGACCTGCCCCGCCAGTACGACGACGGCGGCCTCATCGACATCAACCACGTGCCGGGCCGGGTGCTCGGGACCGTTCCCGGTCTCACTCCCGAACTGGTCGCCCGCATCCTGGACGCCCGCACCACGGCCCTGTTCACCTCGGCCGAGGAGCTCTCCATCACCCTCGACCTGCCCGTCGACCTCAACGACGAGCTGACCGAGTACAGCGTTTACCTCCCCTGAGAATCCCCTGTGGATCCCGTGAGGATGCCCTGACCCCGCAGGCTTCCGTATCCTCGTCCTGTGCGGCCCTCCCAGGAACAGGTGAAGACCGGCGGCCGTGTCGCCGCCAGCGTGGGCTGGGCGCTGGTCCCGCTCGTCACGCTCGGCGCCGGCACCCCGTTCTCGATCGGCTATGCCGCGGTCCGCCGCCGCAGCCCCTGGTTGTTCGCCTCCGCCGCCGGATACGCGGTGAGCCTGGCCCTCTTCCTCGTCCAGATCGCGCTGTACGACCCCATCACGGCCGCGCCCGGCTGGCTGGACGCCGCCACCTCGATCGGCCTGCTGCTCAACTGGCTCGGCGGCACCGCCCAGTCCCTGGCCATCCGGGCGAGCGTCTTCGCCGCGCGGCCGCTGCCGAGCGCCAACGAGCGTGCGGTGGAACTGGCCAACCAGCGCCGCGAGCTGCGCAGGCAGGCCCGCGCCCTGGCCGTCCGCGACCCCGGGCTGGCCGCCGAACTCCGCATCGGCCGCCCCGATCTGCCCCGCCAGTACGACGACGGCGGCCTGGTGGACGTCAACCACGCCGGCCCGGAGGCCCTGGCCGCCATCCCGGGCCTCACCCCCGACCTGGTCCGCCGGATCGTCGAGGCCCGCGCGGCCGGGGCCCGGTTCATCTCGGCCGACGAGCTGTCGGTGACCCTGGATCTGCCGGTGGACCTGAGCGACGAACTTGCGGAGTACAGCGTGTATCTCCCCTGAGTGCGGAGAAGTCCGTATCCTCACGCTGTGCATCCGTATTGGCAGACCCAGCAACAACCCTCCAGAACGCCCACGGGACTGACCGTCTTATGGGCCCTGGTCCCGCTGTTCACCTGCGGGTTCGGGTCGCCGTTCGTGATCGGGCACGCCGCGGTCAAGCGCCGCAGCCCGCTGCTGATCGTCTCCACCGGCGTGTACGCGCTGAACGTGGTGATCTTCATCATCGGGATCGCCTCCTACGAGAACGTGGACGACATCCCGAGCTGGCTGGACGGGATCATGACCGTCGGGCTGTTCGTCAACTGGCTCGGCGGCCTGGGCCAGGCGCTGTTCGTCCGGGCCAAGGTCTTCGGCCACGACGTCCCCGCCGGGCCGGTGCCACCGCAGCCGGTCATGCCGCAGCCGCACTACCCGCCCGGCCCTGTGCAGCGGCCGGTGCCCCCGCCTCCCGGCCCGGTCTCGGTCTTCCCGCCCCCGCCCCCGCGCCCCGGGGTGAACACCGGGCCCCGGCCGCCAATGGCGGGACACCACACCGGCCCGCGCCCCCCGTGGCAGGAAGCGGCCACCCGGCCCGGCGTCCACGGGCCTGCCGAGCCCGGCAACCGGCCCGAGCGGCTGGGGCCGTACCGGGTGATCGGGAACCTGGGGAAGGGTGGGCAGGGCGCGGTCTACCTGGGGGTGAGCCCGACCGGGCAGAAGGTCGCGATCAAGGTGCTGCACGCGCACATCGCGGGCGACAAGGACGCCCAGGCCCGGTTCCTGCGCGAGGCCGAGGCCGCCCGGCGGGTGGCGCCGTTCTCCACCGCGCGGGTGCTGGACGTGAACGTCACCGGGGACCTCACCTACGTGGTCAGCGAGTACGTGGACGGGCAGTCGCTGGAACAGCTGGTCAAGGAGAAGGGCCCGCGCCCGGAGGACGGCCTGATCCGGCTGGCGCTGGCCACCTCGGGCGCGCTGGCCGCCATCCACAAGGCCGGCATCGTGCACCGCGACTTCAAGCCGAGCAACGTGCTGATCGGTTCTGACGGGCCGCGCGTGATCGACTTCGGCATCGCCAAGGCGCTGGACCAGACCAGCGCGACCGCCAGCCAGATCATGGGCACGCCCGCCTACATGTCGCCGGAGCAGCTCTCGGGTGAGGCGGTGGGCCCCCGGACGGACGTGTTCAGCTGGGCGGCCACCATGATCTTCGCGGCCACCGGGCGGGCGGCGTTCGGCGAGGACACCATCCCGGCCATCCTGAACCGGGTGATCAACCACCAGCCCGACCTGTCCGCGCTGCCCGCCTCGATGCGCGAGCTGGCCAGATCCTGCCTGGACAAGCGGGCCGAGAACCGGCCCGCCATGTCAGAAGTGATGCTCGCGATCGTCCACTAGAGCACTTTCACCACACCGGTGATGGCGAGCTGGAGCAGCGCCAGCGGCACCAGGCCCACCCAGGCCAGCCGCTGGAGCTGGTCCTCCCGGAGCCGGGGGTAGCTGACCCGGACCCAGATCACCACGAAGGCCAGGGCGAAGATCTTGATCAGCGTCCAGACCGGGCCCGGCAGCAGCGGGCCCTGCCAGCCGCCCAGGAACAGCACGGTGGTGAGCGCCGAGAGCACCACGATCCCGACGTACTCGCTGAGCATGAACAGGGCGAACCGCAGGCCCGAGTACTCGGTCATCGGGCCCATGATGATCTCGGATTCGGCGATCGGCATGTCGAACGGCGGGCGGCGCAGTTCGGCCAGACCGGCCACGAAGAAGACCACCGCGCCGATCGCCTGCCAGGGCAGCCACCACCACTGCCAGGCTTCCACGATGCCGTGCAGGGAGAGCGTGCCGGCCGCCATCGCCACGCTGGAGGCGGCCAGCACCAGGGGCAGCTCGTAGGACATCAGCTGGGCGGCCGAGCGCATGCCGCCGAGCACCGAGTACTTGTTGGCCGAGGACCACCCGGCCATGATCGAGCCGAGCACGCCGACGCCCATCACGGCCAGCACGAAGAAGATCCCGGCGTCCAGATCCACCCCGTACAGGCCGGGGCCGACCGGGATGACCACCATCACCACCAGGTACGGCACCAGCGCCACCGCGGGGGCGAGTTTGAAGACGGCGCGGTCGGCGGCGGCGGGGATCACGTCCTCCTTCTGGACGAACTTCACCCCGTCCGCGATCAGCTGGGCCCAGCCGTGGAAGCCTCCGGCGTACATGGGACCGAGCCGGGACTGCATGTGGGCCATCGCCTTGTGCTCCAGCTGGCCGACCAGAAGCGGCAGCAGCAGGAAGGCGCCGATGATCAGGACCAGCCGCAGCGCGGTGTCTAAAACGGCCTCAAGCATCCTGGCCCCAGTCGGCCGGCACCCCCGGCGGCAGGAGCCTGCGGCGGCTGGGCGCGCCGTGCCCGGACTCGCCGGGCTCCTTGGCGCCCGGCCAGACCTTGGCGACGCGGGCGGCGAGCACGAAGTCCTTGCGGAGCGGGTGGCCCTCGAAGCCGTCCGGCAGCAGCAGCGGCCGCAGGTCGGGGTGCCCTTCGAAGATCACCCCGAACATCTCGTACGTCTCCCGCTCGTGCCAGTCGGCCCCCCGGAAGATCCCGGTCACCGAGGGCAGCCGGGGGTCCTCCCGCGGCACCCGGGTGCGGATCAGCAGGTGGCGCATGGCCTCCGGGTCGAAGACGTGGGCGACCACGGCGAAGGCGTCCGGCGGCTCGTCCACGCCGGTCAGCCAGTCGAAGAATGTGTAGCCCTCGTCCCTGGCGGCGGCCAGCGCGTCGGCCCAGGCGCCGGGCTCGACGTCGGCCGTCGGCTGGCCGAACGACTCCGACAGCCGCGCCCCGGGGATCATGTGGCCACCGGGTTCCCCGGCTGGCCCTTGGCCCAGACGTAGCGGTCGCTGAGGTCCTCGCCGCCGATGCGCTCCTGGAGTTTCATGATGCCGTGCAGCAGCGCCTCGGGGCGGGGCGGGCAGCCGGGCACGTACACATCCACCGGGATGATCTGGTCCACGCCCTTGGTCACGCAGTAAGAGTCCCAGTACGGCCCGCCTGAGTTGGAGCAGGCGCCGAACGAGATGACGTACTTGGGGTCAGGCATCTGCTCGTAGAGGCGGAGCACCGCCGGGGCCATCTTGTCGGTGACCGTGCCGGAGACGATCATGAGGTCGGCCTGCCGGGGGCCGTTGGCGAACGGGATCACGCCGAACCTGATGAAGTCGTGGCGGCTCATCGAGGTGGCGATGAACTCGATCGCACAGCAGGCCAGCCCGAAGTTGAAGACCCAGAGCGAGTACTTCCTGCCCCAGTTGAGCACGAACTTCATGGGTTTGGGCGCCAGCCGGGAGACCGGCCCCACAGTCGGCATCGGAAGATCGGCCATGGACGGCATTGTCCTCCCTCCGGGAACGTCCGTCAGGTCTCAGGGGTCTCAGGTCCAGGCGAGGACCCGTTTCCGCCAGGCGTACAGGATGCCCAGTGCGATGAAGGCCAGGAACACGAACATCTCCACCAGTGTGGTGAGGCCGAAGCCCGGGGCGGCGAAGACGGTGGCCCATGGGAAGAGGAAGACCGCGTCCACCGCGAACACCACATACAGGTACGTGTACACGTAGTACCGGACCTGGGACTGGGCCCAGCCGTCGCCGACCGGGTCGACGCCACACTCGTACGTGGTCAGTTTATCGGCGGTGGGACGGTGCGGCCGGAGCAGCCGGTTGGCGAACAGGCCCCCGGCGAAGATCGCCACACCCGCCAGCAGCAGGATCCCCACTACCACATATGAGCCGAAATATCCGGACAAGGGCGTCTCCTTTGCCAGCGGGGGCAGGACGATCGTACCCAGGCAAGGTCACCTCAAAGAACGCTCAAACCATGACAAATTGGGATGTTTATGATCCAAAGCCCAATAATGTGACACATATGTCTTCAAGGCGGGTAGTAGGGGGTGTTGCCCTGCTGGTGACGGCTCTCGCCGGATGCGCGGCGAACTCAACCGATCCGGGCGAGGCCGGGAAGACGGCTGTCCGCATCCAGTCCGAGCCGACCATGATCCCGTACGTGAACCCCGCCGGAGTCCACGGCCTGCGCACCGAGATGATCTCCGGCTTCTCCCGCAGCCCGCACATGTACGTCAGCTACCCGGTGCTGGCCGACGCCCCGGCGCTCAACCAGCGCCTCCGCTCCGACCTGAACGCCGCCGCCAAGGCGTACGCGGCCCGGACCGTGAGCAAGGACAAGTTCCCGGCCCCCGAGTACAACGTCGACTGGCAGCTCACCGCCATCTCCCCGGACGTCGTCGGGGTACGGCTGCGCACCGGCGAGTACGGCGGCGTGCGCTGGGCCAACTCCACCAAGACCCTCTGGTACGACCGCTCCGCCAACCGGGTCTACAGCTCCGGCCAGCTCATCAACGACCTGGACCTGCTGGCCGCGCTGGTCAAGCAGCACGTCCGCCGGGACCCCTCGGTGGACCCCGACGCCGTGCTCCCCAACCCCCAGCTCTTCGACTCCATCGCCTTCAACTCCCGGGGCGACCTGGTCGTGGAGTTCGACGACTACCAGGTGGCCCCCGGCTCGATGGGCCGGGTCGCCGCCGCCATCCCCAAGTCGGAGGCCGAGGCGCTGCTCACCCCGTTCGGGCTCCGGGCGCGCGAGGCGGTGGAGACCATGGAACACGGCGCCGCCCCGGAGATAGCCGACCCGCCCCTGGCCGGCAACCCGGGGGGCACCGGTGGGGGCACCGCCGGCGGCCCGCAGGTCCAGCCGCGGACGAAGGTGAACTGCGCGGTGGCCAAGTGCGTGGCGCTGACCTTCAACGACGGCCCCGGCCACGGCACCAACCGCCTGCTGAACGCGCTCGGCACCACCCGGGCCACCTTCTTCATCATCGGCTCCGCCGCCGCGGCCCAGCCCGACCTGGTCCGGCGCATCCACGACCGGGGCCACCTGGTGGCCAACCACACCTGGTCCCACCGGGACCTCACCACGCTGCCGGAGAACCGGGTGTACGAGCAGCTGAGCCGTACCCAGAGCATCATCAAGGAGATCACCGGCGCCGACTCGCGGCTGGTCCGGGCCCCGTACGGCGCGATCGACCCCGATGTGGTCGCGGTGGCCAAGGAACTCGGGCTGAGCCTGATACGCGAGGACGTGGACCCGGACGAGTGGCAGGACAAGGACGCGGCGACCATCGCCGACCAGGTGGTGCGCAGTGTGAAGCGCGGCTCGATCGTGCTCCTGCACGACCTGCGCCCGACCACCGTCGAGGCGGTCCCGAAGATCATCCGTGAGCTCACCTACCAGGGCTACACGCTGGTCACCGTGCCCGAGTTGTATCCCCAGGGGAAGATGGTCGCCGGGCAGACCTACGACAGCGGGGGCGTGGCGCGCGTCTCGCTCAATGGGCAGCCGCTACCGTGACAGCGGCGGGGACATATAGTTAGGCCCCGTGACCCGAAACATCCTCTTCGCTCGCCGCCACGTGGACTTCGGGCGGCTCGCGTCGGGGCTGTGTCGCCTGGCGACCTAGAGCAGTGGTGTTTCCTGACGGCCCCCAGGAACTACTGCTTTCCTCGCGACATCGGTTAGACCCTCGGCGAAGAGCAAACCACGACAAATCATCGTGGCCGCTGGGACCTAGCATGGAACCAAAGAACGCGACGAGTAGCTGTGCTCGGTCGCGTCAAGGAGGATTGAGCAGCTGTGACCAAACAGGTTCAGCAACTCGACCGCGTGATCATCCGGTTCGCGGGTGACTCGGGCGACGGCATGCAGCTGACCGGCGACCGGTTCACCGCGGAGACCGCCGAGTTCGGTAACGACCTTTCGACTCTCCCCAACTTCCCGGCCGAGATCCGTGCCCCCGCGGGCACGCTGCCCGGCGTGTCGAGCTTCCAGCTCCACTTCGCCGACCACGACATCCTGACCCCGGGTGACGCCCCCAACGTGCTGGTCGCGATGAACCCGGCCGCGCTCAAGGCCAACCTCGCCGACCTGCCGCGCGGGGCCGACATCATCGCCAACTCCGACGAGTTCACCAAGCGCAACCTGGCCAAGGTCGGGTACGAGGTGAATCCCCTGGAGGACGAGTCGCTGAGCGAGTGGCGGGTACACTCGGTGCCGCTCACCTCGCTGACCGTCAAGGCGCTCGAAGAGTTCGACATCTCCAAGAAGGACGCGGAGCGGGCGAAGAACATGTTCGCCCTCGGCCTGCTGTCCTGGCTCTACCACCGCCCGGTGGAGGCCACCATCAAGTTCATCCAGGCCAAGTTCGCCAAGAAGCCGGACATCGCCAAGTCCAACGTGGCCGCCTTCAACGCGGGCTGGAACTACGGCGAGACCACCGAGGCCTTCTCGGTCTCCTATGAGATCAAGCCGGCCAAGCTGGCGCCCGGTCTGTACCGGAACATCTCCGGCAACCAGGCCCTGGCGTACGGGCTGATCGCGGCCTCGGTGCAGTCGGGGCTGCCGCTGTTCCTGGGGTCGTACCCGATCACCCCCGCCAGCGACATCCTGCACGAGCTGTCCAAGCACAAGCGGTTCGGCATCCGGACCTTCCAGGCCGAGGACGAGATCGCCGGGGTCGGGGCCGCGCTGGGCGCCGCCTTCGGCGGGGCGCTCGGGGTGACCACCACCTCCGGGCCCGGCGTGGCGCTGAAGGCGGAGACCGTAGGCCTGGCGGTCACCACCGAGCTGCCGCTGATCGTGGTGGACGTGCAGCGGGCGGGTCCGTCCACCGGCATGCCCACCAAGACCGAGCAGACCGACCTGCTGATGGCCCTGTACGGCCGCAACGGCGAGTCCCCCATCCCGGTGGTGGCCCCGGCGACCCCGTCGGACTGCTTCGACATCGCCCTGGAGGCGGCCCGGATCGCGCTGAAGTACCGCACGCCGGTCATGCTGCTCTCGGACGGGTACCTGGCCAACGGGTCGGAGCCGTGGAAGCTGCCGGAGGCGGCGGAGCTGCCCGACATCTCCGTGGACTTCGCCACCACCCCGAACGGCGAGGACGGAACCACCTTCCTGCCCTTCAAGCGGGACACCGAGACGCTGGCCCGGCCGTGGGCCGTCCCCGGCACGGCGGGTCTGGAGCACCGGATCGGCGGCATCGAGAAGGCCGACGGCACCGGCAACATCTCCTACGACCCGAACAACCACGACCTGATGGTCCGGCTCCGGCAGGCCAAGATCGACGGCATCGAGGTGCCCGACCTGGAGGTGGACGACCCCTCCGGGAACGCCAAGGTCCTGGTGCTGGGGTGGGGCTCCACGTACGGGCCCATCGCGGCGGCCATCCGCCGGGTGCGCCGGTCCGGGGGGCAGGTGGCGCAGGCGCATCTGCGGCATCTCAACCCGTTCCCCAAGAACATCGGCGAGGTGCTGAAGTCGTACGACAAGGTGCTGCTGCCGGAGATCAACCTGGGACAGCTGGCCCTGCTGCTGCGCGCCAGGTTCCTCGTTGACATCATCAGCTACAACCGCGTGCGCGGACTTCCGTTCAAGGCCGAGGAGCTGGCAGGCGTGATCCAGGACGTGATCGACAGTGAGTGAGAGCCTGAACGGCAAGGGCCTGGCCTTGATCCCCAAGGCCGAGGGCAAGCAGACGCTCAAGGACTTCAAGAGCGACCAGGAAGTGCGCTGGTGCCCGGGGTGCGGTGACTACGCGATCCTCGCGGCCGTGCAGTCCTTCATGCCGGAGCTCGGGATCAAGCGCGAGAACACCGTCTTCGTGTCGGGGATCGGGTGCTCCTCGCGGTTCCCGTACTACATGAACACCTACGGGTTCCACTCCATCCACGGGCGGGCCCCCGCGATCGCCACCGGTCTGGCCGCGTCCAGGCCCGACCTGTCGGTGTGGGTGATCACCGGGGACGGCGACGCGCTGTCCATCGGCGGCAACCACCTGATCCACGCGCTGCGCCGCAACGTCAACCTGAACATCCTGCTGTTCAACAACCGCATCTACGGGCTGACCAAGGGGCAGTACTCGCCCACCTCCGAGGTCGGCAAGATCACCAAGTCCACCCCGATGGGCTCGCTGGACCGGCCGTTCAACCCGATCTCGCTGGCCATCGGCGCCGAGGCCGGATTCGTCGCGCGCACCCTGGACAGCGACCGCAAGCACCTGCAGTCGGTGCTCAGGGAGGCCGCCGCGCACCGGGGCACCTCGCTGGTGGAGATCTACCAGAACTGCAACATCTTCAACGACGGCGCCTTCGACCCGATGAAGGACCCGGCCACCCGGGACCTCATCACGGTCAAGCTGGAGCACGGGCAGCCCATCGTCTTCGGCGACCAGGCGGTACGGCTCGCGCCCACCGGCGGCGTGGAGGTGGTGCCCAGGGACGCGGTCAAGGAGGAGGAGATCCTGGTGCACGACGTGCACAACCCGGACCCGTCGCTGGCCTTCGCGCTCAGCCGCCTGGACGAGCCGGCCTTCCAGCACGTCCCGATCGGGATCTTCCGCTCGGTGGACCGGCCCTCCTACGACCAGCTGATGAGCGAGCAGCTGGCGGCGGCCACCGCCCAGAAGAGCCGGGGCGACCTTAACGATCTGTTGCGCGGCGGGGACACCTGGCGCATCAACTAACGACATTTCCGGACTTACCGCTGTCGCCCTTGGGGCGGCAACGGTAGGTTCTTGGGTTGCATCGTTCCAGCCGATCCCTGGAGGGGTAGTGACCGTTCTGATCGAGACCGTCCCGGTCATCGAGTTCGTCGGTGAGGGGGTGGGCGTCGGCGGCGGCTTGCTGGCCACCAACATACGGCGCACCCGCCAGACCGTGAGCCGTCTGATCTTCGATCGCCGGTACGGGGTGGAGACGGCGGAGTTCGCCGACCTCGAACAGTTCGGTCTCGCCCACGCGGAACGGGTCTACTACTCCCCCGCCAACTGGGGCACCCTCCGCCGTACGCTGCCGGCGCACGAGGTGACCCCGCAGGACGTGTTCCTCGACCTCGGTTCCGGCAAGGCGCGCATGGTGCTGGAGGCGGCCAGCCGCTACCCCTTCCGCCGGGCGATCGGGGTCGAGCTCTCGTCCGAGCTGACCGAGGTGGCCCGGCAGAACCTCCGGTCCACCCGGCTGCGCATCCGGGCGGGCGAGGTGGAACTGGTCCAGTCGGACGTGCTGGACTACCGCATTCCCGACGACGTCACCGTGGTGTTCCTGAACAACCCGTTCCGCGGCGAGGTGTTCGCCACCGCGATGCGGAACCTGATCGCCTCGGTGGACCGCAACCCCCGCCCGGTCACGCTCGTCTACTTCAACCCGGTGGAGGAGCCGTTCCTGTTGAGCACCGGCCGGATCCGGCACCTGCGCACGGTGACCAGGGGCCGGGCCGCGGCCGACGATATTTTCGGTACAACTCGCATTTATCGAATTACCATGCCATGACTGGGCAGAGCACCCCCGAGAACCCGTTGCCGTGTAACGGGTCACTTGCGGACGGGGATAGAGAGGTCATGGGCAGCGTGGGGACCGTCATCAACCTGACTGTGCACGGAATCGGCCGGCCCGAGCGCGAACTGGACCCCGGCGAAGGCGACACCTGGGTGAGTGTGGCGCAGTTCGAGCAGGTGCTCGACGCCGTGGTCGGCCGGGAGGACGTGCGCGTCACCTTCGACGACAGCAACTCCTCTGATCTGGAGATCGCCCTGCCCCGGCTGCTCGAACGCGGGCTGAAAGCCGAGTTCTTCGTGCTGGCCGGGCTGCTCGGCCGTCCGGGGCGGCTGACCGCCGACGGCGTGCGCACCCTGATCAAGTCCGGGATGCGGGTCGGCTCGCACGGCTGGGCGCACCGCGACTGGCGGCGGATCGACAACGAGCAGGCGGTGGAGGAGCTCACCGACGCGCACCGCACGCTCACCGAGCTGACCGGGCGGCAGGTCTCCCGGGTGGCCATCCCGTTCGGCTCCTACGACCGCCACGTGCTGCGCCGGCTGCGCCGAGCCGGGGTGACCCGGGCCTTCACCAGCGACGGCGGCCGGGCCCGCCGGGGCACCTGGCTGCAACCGCGCACCAGCCTGGTCCGCCACCTGGACGAGTCCTGGACCCGCGGCGTGCTGCGTCCGCCGTCCGCGATGCTGATGGCGCGCAAGCTCGCCGGGCGGGCGGTCAAGCGGGTGCGCGGCTGACATGTCCGACATCCCCCGCGTCGCGGTGGTCATTGTCACCTACAACAGCGCCGACGTGCTGCCCGGCTGCCTCTCCTCGCTCGTCGCCGGCTCCGAAGGGGTGGATCTGGCCGAGGTGGTGGTCGCCGACAACGCCTCCAAGGACGGATCGCCGCGGATCGCCGAAGAGGCGGGCGCGCGGGTCGTGCATACCGGCCGCAACGCCGGGTACGCCGCCGCCATCAACGCCGGAGTGGCCGCGCTCGACCTGGACGCCATGGACGCGGTCTACGTGCTCAACCCGGACTGCCGGGTGCCGCCGGGCTCGATCCTGACCCTGGCCAGGGCGCTGGAGCAGCCCGGCGTCGGCCTCGTGGCGCCGCGCATGGTCAATCCCGACGGCTCGTTACAGCCCTCGCTGCGCCGCATGCCGACCATCGGCCGCGCCGTGGCCGAGGCCGTGATCGGCGGCAACCGGGCCGGGCGCATCGGCCGCCTGGGCGAGCTGATCACCGATCCGCGCGAGTACGAGCGGGCGGGCCCGGTGGCCTGGGCCACCGGCGCGGCGCTGCTGATCTCGGTCCAGGCGATCCGCGAACTCGGCCCCTGGGACGAGTCCTTCCTGCTCTACAGCGAGGAGACCGAGTACGCGCTGCGCGCCGCCGACCAGGGCTGGGCGCTCTGGTACGAGCCCGCGGCTTTGGTGGAGCACATCGGGGGCGACTCCGGGATCAACCCGACGCTGGCCGCGCTGCTGCTGGTCAACAAGGTGAAGCTGTTCCGCCGCCGGCGCGGCCGGCTCGCCGGGGCCGTCTACTACCTGACCGTGCTGGCCGGGGAGTCGGTCCGGGCGCTGGCGGGCCGCCGGGTGTCGCAACGGTCGGTGCACTGGCTGCTCCGCCCGTCCAGGCGCTGGACGGCCCTGCCAGGGTGACCGGGATGACTACCACGATCATGGCGTTCGACCGGCTCGGCGCCGCGGAACTCGATGCCTGGCACGCGCTGCGGGCCAAGAACCCGCTGCTGGACAGCCCGTACTTCCATCCAGGGTTCGCCGCGGCCGTGCACGCGACCGGGCCGCCGGTGACGGTGGTGGTGCACCGGGACGCCCGCGGCGAGGTGGCCGCGCTGCTGGCCGGGCACCGCGAGGGCGCGCTGCTGCGCCCGGTGGGCTGGCCCGGCGCCGACTTCCAGGGCCCGGTGCTGGCCCCGGGCACCATGTTCGACCCCCGGCTGGTGCTCACCGGCGGCATCCGCGCCTTCGCCTTCGACCACCTGCTCGACGGTCTGGCCGAGGCCGAGCCCTGGACGGTGTCCCGGCGGCCTTCGCCGTACCTGGACGTGACCGGCGGCCTGGACGGCTATCTGGGCCGCGCCTCCAAGTCGGGCCGGGAGAACATGTCCCAGGCCCGCCGCCGGGCCGCGAAGGCGGCTCGTGAGCTGGGCGAGGTGCGGTTCGCGGCCGACGTGGTGGACGAGGCGGCGCTGGCCCGGGTGGTGGAGCTGAAGCGGGCCCAGTACCGGGCGACCGGCGCGGCCGACTACTTCGCCGAGCCCGGCCGGGTGGAGCTGCTGACCCGGCTCCTGCACACCAGGGACCCCGACTTCGCCGGGGTGCTGTCCACCGTGCACGCGGGCTCGACGCTGCTGGCCGCGCACTTCGGCATGCGCTCGGGCGGGGTGCTGCACTGGTGGTTCCCGGTCTACGACCCGGCCTACGGCCACCTGGCCCCCGGCTGGATGCTGCTGCGCGAACTGGTGTGCGCCGCGCCCGCGCTCGGCGTGACCCGGATCGATCTGGGCCGGGGCGACGACGAGTACAAGCGCCGGGCCAAGACCGGGGAGAGTCTGGTGGCACAGGGCCTGGTGACCAGGAACCGGGCCCGGTTGCTGCTGCGCCGTGCGCAGGAGTCGGCGGTGGCCGCCGCGAAGTCCTCGGCGGCCGGGCCGGCGCTCCAGCGGCTGGCCAGAAGGCTGCGCGGGCGCTAACGGGTCCCAACCCCACGATCACCCACCGTGTGAACGATCGTGGAATGTCCGGAAAAACGGCTACTGACCTGGTGATCAACGGATACTGTGCTCAAGCGAAAAATCAGATAAGCGGCCTTGGTAACGTTCCACACGCCTCACCCGACAAGGTAGGTGGTGGGACGGGGGGTACACCTGAGGCCGCCCGCTGCCCGAGGGCGCGACGGAGGGCTTGGATCGGTGAAGATCAGCATTCTGGGGCTGGCTCGCATCGCGATCGTCATCGTCACCTACAACAGCGCCGCGGTCCTGGCCGAGTGCCTGGGCTCACTGCCCGAGGGCTCCAAGGGGGTCAACCTCACCCAGGTGGTGGTGGCTGACAACGCCTCCAGGGACGCGTCGCAGCAGATCGCCGAAGAGGCGGGCGCGCGGGTCGTGCAGACCGGCCGTAACGCCGGGTACGCCGCCGCCATCAACGCGGGGGTGGCCTCGCTCGACCTGAGCGAGCTCGACGCCGTGATGGTGCTCAACCCCGACTGCAAGGTGCACCCGGGCGCGCTGGCCGTCCTGGCCGGTGCCCTGATGGTGCCCGGCCGCGGCATCGCGGTCCCCCGGCTGACCAAGCCGGACGGCACGCTACAGCCCTCGCTCCGCCGCGAGGCCACGGTGCACGGCGCGCTCGCCGAGGCGGTGATCGGCGGCACCCTGTCCGGCCGGATCAGCGGGGTCGGCGAGGTGATCACCGATCCCCGCCACTACGAGCAACCGGGGCCCGCCGACTGGGCCACCGGCGCCGCCTGGATGCTCGGCACCGACGCCATCCGCCAGCTCGGCCCCTGGGACGAGTCCTTCCTGCTCTACAGCGAGGAGACCGAGTACGCGCTGCGCGCCGCCGACCAGGGCTGGATGCTCTGGTACGAACCCGGCGCCATCGTGGAGCACATCGGCGGCGAGTCGGGCACCAATCCGATGCTGGCGGCCCTGCTCATCGTGAACAAGGTCCGCCTGTTCCGCCGCCGCCGGGGGCGGATCGCCTCCGCGGCCTACTACCTGTCCATCGTCCTGGGCCAGTCGGTGCGCGCGGCCCTGGGCAGCCGTACGGCCAGAGCCGCGCTGGCGGCCCTGCTGTTCCCCTCTCGCCGGATCCAGGAGCTACCACAGTGAAGATAAGCGTCTTCGGACTGGGCTATGTCGGCTGTGTGTCCGCGGCCTGCCTCGCGGCCCGCGGCCACCAGGTCATCGGAGTCGACGTCAACCCCGTCAAGGTCGAGCTGATCTCCGCGGGGAAGGCCCCGGTGGTGGAGGAGCGGATCGGCGAGCTGACCGCCGAGGTGGTGGCCTCCGGCGCGCTGCGGGCCACCTCCGACACCGCCGCCGCGGTCAGGGAGAGCGACATCTCGCTGGTCTGCGTGGGCACGCCGTCGGCCCCCAACGGGAGCCTCTCGACCGCGTACCTGGAGCGGGTGGCCGAGGAGATCGGCGCCGCGCTCCGCGACCACCCCGGGCGGCACACGGTGGTCTTCCGCAGCACCATGCTCCCCGGCACCTGCGAGAGCCTGCTGGTGCCGATCCTGGAGAAGAGCTCGGGCCTGACCGCGGGCGTGGACTTCGGGGTCGCGGTGAACCCGGAGTTCCTCCGCGAGGGCACCAGCGTGTCGGACTTCTTCGACCCGCCGAAGACCGTGATCGGCGAACTCGACCCCGGCAGCGGCGACATGGTGGCCGAGTTGTACGAGGGCCTGCCCGGCCAGGTCTTCCGGGTGCCGATCGCGGTGGCCGAGATGACCAAGTACGCCGACAACTCCTTCCACGGCCTGAAGATCGCCTTCGCCAACGAGCTGGGCGCCATCTGCGCCGCGCTCGGCCTGGACTCGCACCGGGTGATGGACGTCTTCCTGGCCGACACCAAGCTCAACATCAGCCCCGCCTACCTGCGCCCCGGCTTCGCCTTCGGCGGCTCCTGCCTGCCCAAGGACCTGCGCGGCCTGGTGTACGCGGCCCGCCGCGCCGACGTGTCGGTGCCGCTGCTCTCGCACGTGCTGCCGGCCAACGAGGAGCACCTGCGCCGGGCCTTCGACCTGGTGGCGGCCACCGGCAAGCGCAGGGTCGGCCTGTTCGGCCTGTCGTTCAAGCCGGGTACCGACGACCTGCGGGAGAGCCCGCTGGTCGAGCTGGCCGAACGCCTGCTGGGCAAGGGGTACGATCTCCGCATCTACGACGCGAATGTCGCACTTTCCCGGCTTATCGGCGCAAACCGCGACTACATTGAGGGCAGGCTGCCCCATCTCGGGGACCTGCTCAGCAATTCCGTCGATGAAGTGCTGAACCATGCGGAAGTGTGCGTGGTGGGCTGCAAGGACCCGGCCGTGCTGGCGGCGCTCGCCGACAGCGGCGACCGGGCCATCATCGACCTCGTCCGCCTGCCTGACGCGGAAGAGCGTCGGCACCGACCTGGGTATGTGGGACTTGGCTGGTAAAGCGCTGATCCTCGTCGAGAACCTCTCCGTGCCGTTCGACCGCAGGGTCTGGCAGGAGAGCACCGCGCTGCGCGACGCGGGCTGGGAGGTACACGTCATCTGCCCGCGCGGGACCAAGCGGGACACCGAGCCGGAGGCGGTGATCGACGGCATCAGGATCCACCGCTACCCGCTGCGCGCCGCCACCGGCGGCCCGCTCGGCTACCTGCTGGAGTACGGCTCCGCCCTCTGGCACACCTACCGGCTGGCCCGCCGGGTCGGCCCGGTGGACGTGCTGCACGCCTGCAACCCGCCCGACCTGTTCTTCCTGATCGCGCGGGCGTTACAGATGCGGCGGGGACGGCGGGCCCGGCGCGCCCGGTTCGTCTTCGACCAGCACGACCTGGTGCCCGAGCTGTACCTGTCCCGGTTCAACCGCGGCAGGGACCTGCTCTACCGGCTCGTCTGCCGAGTGGAACGCGCCACCTTCCGGGCCGCCGACGTGGTCATCTCCACCAACGAGAGCTACCGCGAAGTAGCCCTTACCCGGGGCGGGAAATCGCCGGACCAGGTCTTCGTGGTGCGCAGCGCCCCGGTCGTGGAACGTTTCCACGAGGTCCCGCCGGACGAGTCGATCAAGAAGGGCAAGCCGCACCTGCTCTGCTACCTGGGCGTCATGGGCCCGCAGGACGGGGTGGACTACGCGCTGCGGGCGCTGGCCAAGCTCCGGCACGAGCAGGGCCGCACCGACTGGCACGCGGCCTTCGTCGGCGCCGGGGACACCTTCGACGCGATGGTGGCGCTGGCCGCCGAGCTCGGCCTGGCCGACTGCGTGGACTTCACCGGGCGCATCCCCGACGAGGACCTGCTGCGCTACCTGTCCACCTCCGACGTGTGCCTGTCGCCCGATCCGCTCAACCCGCTGAACGACGTGTCCACCATGAACAAGGTCATGGAGTACATGGCGATGGCCCGCCCGATCGTCTCCTTCGAGCTGCGCGAGGCCCGGGTCTCGGCGGGCGAGGCGGCCGTGTACGCCCCCGCCAACGACGAGGCCGAGTTCGCCAAGCTGATCGCCCTGCTGCTGGACGACCCCGAGGAGCGCCGCCGGATGGGCGAGCTCGGCCAGGCCCGGGTGCGCGGCCCGCTCTCCTGGGACAACTCCAGGAAGGCGCTGCTGGCCGCCTACCAGGCCGCCGTCCGGTGAGCCCGATCGCCGGCGTGGTCGTCCCGGCCCACAACGAGGAGGCCGTGCTCGGCCGCACCCTGGCCCGGCTGCTCGCCGAGGCGGCCCCCGGCGAGCTGGACGTGGTGGTGGTGGCCAACGCGTGCCGGGACACCACGGCCAAGGTGGCCGCCGAGGCGGGGGTCCGGGTGATCGAGACCCCGGTCCCCGGCAAGGCGCACGCGCTGCGCCTCGGGGACGACGCGTGCCAGGTCTTCCCGCGCGTCTACCTGGACGCCGACGTGGAGCTGAGCACCGCGTCGGTACGGGCCCTGGCGGCCGCGCTGGCCGAGCCAGGTGTGCTGGCCGCCGCGCCGGCGCCGGTCTGGGAGCTGGGGGCGACCGGATGGCTGGCCCGCCGGGTGCACCGGGTGCACGACCAGCTGATCGGGCCACGCCGCGCGCTGGCCGGGGTCGGCGTGTACGCGCTGAGCGAGGCCGGCCACGCCCGGATCTTCCCGATGCCCGACGTGATCGCCGACGACGAGCTGGTGCACCGGAGCTTCACCCCCGCGGAGCGGAGGGTGGTCGCCCAGGCCCGGTCGGTGATCCGCCCTGCCCGGACGGTACGGGCCCACCTGAACCGCAGGGTCCGGGTCAGGCAGGGCAACCGGCAGCTCACCGAGCTGGGCCTGCCCGCCCCCGAGGGCCGGTTGGGGGCCGGACGGCTGGCCGCGCTGGTGCGCAGTGGCACGGTGAGCCCGCTGGACGCGGCCTGTTATCTGGCGGTGCTGGGGGCCGACCGGGTGCTCACCCGGCGGCGGCGCGGCATATCGTGGGCCACGGACGCCAGTAGCCGATGATGGGAGAACGATTCATGCGGAGGCGCCTGGGACCGGCCATCCTCCTGCTCGTCACGCTGGCGGCCTGTAGCTCGGACCCACCACCACCCCCGGCGGCCCGCCCGACCGAGTCCGCGAGCCCCACCGCCTCTCCCAGTCCGACCGGCCCCTGCGCGCAGTACCCGGGCCCGGCCTGCACGGGCGTGCCCAAGGGCACCACGCTGACCAAGCTGAAGCTGAACATGGACGGCGAGACGCTGCGGATCACCAAGCGCGGCACCGTGCTGGACAAGGTGCACGTGCCCGGCAACCTGCTGATCACCGCCAACGACGTGACGATCACCAACAGCCAGATCGACGGCCAGATCATGGGCGTCTACGACGAGAAGCGGTACTCCTTCACGGTCGCCGACTCCACGGTCGGCCCCACCGACCGGTGTGACACCGCCCCCGGCATCCTGGACGCCCAGTTCACCGCCACCCGTGTGCACATCCGCGGCCACGGCGACGGCTTCAGCGTCTCCGGCGACAACGTCACCATCACCGACTCCTACGTCAAGCTCTGCTCCAACCCCGGCGACCACTCCGACGGCATCCAGACCGTCGGCGCCAGCAAGAACCTCACCTTCCACCACAACACCGTCGACCAGCGCGACGCGCCCTCCCGCACCGCCCCGGTCTTCCTCGTGGACCCCACCGAGGGCGTCACGGTGACCGACAACCTGCTCATCGGCGGCACCTACACCCTCCAGGTGCGGACCGCCCCCGGCGCCGTCGCCAGGAACAACGCGATCGTGAACGAAAGCTGGGACTTCGGACCGGCCTCGGTCGACTGCGGGAACACCACATGGGAAGAGAACAAGCTCGTCACCATCGACGAGCACTACAACGTGACCTCCGTGGTGGCCCCACTGGAGTGCCCCACCTGACGATCCTGGCGCTGGTCGCGGCGCTGACCGGCTGCGCGTCCGACGACGGCCGCACCCTGGCCGACCGGCCCGTCCCGGCCAGCGCCTCCGCCCCGGCACGGTCGGCGGTGCCGCCCCCGACCGTGCCTCCGCCGCCGCTGCCCGACTACCCGGACGCGGACAGCACCGGCGTGCCGCCCGGAACCCGGCTGACCGTGGTCCGCGGCGACCAGACCATCAGCGCCGACAACCTGGTCATCACCGGCAAGGACTTCCACGGCTTCGTCACCGTCACCGGGTCCAACGTGACCTTCCGGAACTGCGTCTTCCGGGGCCGGGCCACCGACCGCAACGCCGCCCTGCTGGACACCGAACGCGGCAGGAACACCGTGGTGATCGCCTCGGAGTTCGTCCCGGCCGCTCCGTCGGCCACCGTGGACGACCTGTGGACCAGGAACACCCGCATCTACCGGGCCGACATCAGCGGCGGCGTGGACGGCGTCAAGGCCAACAGCCACACGCTCATCCAGGACTCCTACATCCACGACCTGACCTGGTTCGAACACGACCCGAACCAGAACGGCGGTCCCACCCACAACGACGGCGTGCAGTCCTGGGCCGGGATGCGCGACGTCACCCTGCGGCACAACACCATCGACATGTCCACCACCAAGGAGGCCAACGCCGCGTTGCAGACCTCCGCGTACGACACCCGGGTGCTGGACAACCTGCTCGACGGCGGCGCCTGCATGCTCAACTTCGACCACACCGTGCTGGGCGGCCCGCTGACCGGGATCGAGGTGGTCGGCAACCGGTTCGGGCGGCACTCCGCCTATGACTGCCCGATCCTGCTCAGCAGCCGTTCGATCATGACCAGGAACGCGGGCAACGTGTGGGCCGACACCGGCGGCCCTATTCCGCCGCCTGAGCAGCACGACTGAACGCGGCCGTCCGCCGGGGCGCCGCCGGGCCGCCCTGTGCCGCGCGGCGGTCCTCCTCGGCGATCCGCAGCAGCGCGCCGCAACTCCCGATCATGACGAACATCAGGGCCGCGATCTGCGGGAAGGCGAGCAGGTCGAAGGTGATCGCGCCGACCAGTGGGACGATCGTGGCCGCGGCCATGGTCAGCGCCAGGTTCTGGTCACGGGGGTCGGTGAACAGATACCGGGCCTTGGTCGCGCCGTACACGCCGACCAGGACGATGCCGACGAAGGCGATCAGGCCCAGCGTGCCGGCCTCGACGGCGGTGAGCAGGTACTGGTTGTCGAAAACCTGGTGCTTTGGGGCGTACCAGGTGCCGATGCCGCGGCCGAACAGGGGCCTGCGCAGGAACTCGGCGGCCGCGTTCGGGTAGTCGTGCACCCGGTAGCGGATGCTGTCGTCCCTTCCGCTGCCGATGCTGGTGAACAGGGTGACGAAGGCGCCGAGCAGGCCGGGGAAGATCACCTTCACCACCGCCAGGAAGATCGCGACGATGCCGAGCGCCTGCAGCCTGCGCCGGTTCGACCAGCCCATGAAGAGCACCAGGCCGACGGTGAGGACGGCCAGGATGCCGGACCGGGAGACCGCGAACATCAGGCCGACGGCGATCATCCCGGACGCGATCCACCACCGCAGCGGCGGCTCGCCGCGGTCCTTGGCGTGCAGGCCGAAGTGGAGCGCGAACGGCAGCAGCATCGCCATGATCACGCCGAACTCGATCGGGTGCCCGGTGGTGGACGGCACCCGGGTGATGCCCGACCTGGCCTCCACCGCGTCCACCGCCACGTCGTTGGCGCTGAGGATGGGCAGCTGCATGTACGCGGTGAGGTCGAACCCGAACACCCATTGGACCGCTCCCACCACCGCCATGCCGGCCCCGGCGACCACCAGTCCCTTCAGCACGAAGTCCAGCCGGTCCCTGCCGCGCACCATGTCGCACATGCCCAGCGCCAGACCCAGGTTGGCCAGGATCAGCACCAGGGAGTGGTCGGCCGAGTTGAGCTCGTCGCTGGGCAGGTAGGCGTAGGTGGCGTAGCCGTACAGGAAGAAGATGGCCAGCAGGTAGGTGAACAGGCCGCGGCGGACCGCCACGGGGCCCTTGGCGATGCCCAGCGTGGTGGTCAGGTGGGCGCACATCCACATCGTGATGGTGAACAGGCCGAGCACGTCGGACAGGGTCAGCGACATGGGCAGGCCGCGCAGCACCAGCCGGGCGGGGGTCAGCAGCAGCACCAGCACGCAGACGCAGAGCAGGCTCGCGCCGTCGGCACGCTGGCGCAGCGGGGTGTCCAGGGCGGAGATGGTCATCCGCGCGCACCGGTGGGCTGGACGTCCCGCGGCGAGGCGGACACCGGTCCCGGCCGCCAGGCGGCCTTACGGGCCCGCCTGGACACCACGAAGCTCTCCACCGCGAAGGTGGACCAGAGGCTCAGCAGGCCGCCCACCCCGGCGGCCGCGGCGGCCGCCCGAGCCCTGCTGCCGCGCTCCGGCTCCGGCGTGGTGGGGAGCACCACGTCGATCGCGGTGAGGAAGGTCTGCTTCGGCGCGCCCACCTTGGTCTGCCGGTTGAACAGCTCCTGCTTGGTCCTGGCCACCACCCGGGCCACCATGGCCCTGGCCCCCTCCGCGCTGTCGCTCTCCGCCTCCACGAACACGAACGGGCCGCTGGACATGCTCTCCGGGTTGGTGCTGCCGTTGGTGACCTTGTACTGGGTCGGGTCGCCCGGCTTGACCCCCAGCTCGGCCGCGACCTCCGGGGAGCCCATCGCCTGGATCAGGATGGAGGCGGTCATGTTGAGCCCGTAGTCGAAGTTGAGCAGCGGGTTGGTGATCGGGTTGGGCAGGGTGGGATTCGGCGGGACCGTTCCTCCGGTGGTCGGGATGCTCAGCACGATCACCCCGTTGGACAGGTACGTCGGCGGGATGCTGGCGTAGATCACCCCAGCCCCGCCCAGACCTAACAGCAACACCGGAAGGGCGACATACCACCGCCTGAACAGGACGAGGACCGTCCCCCAGAAGTCCATGCGCATCCCTTCCCCGAACCTCTACTGCCTATCGCCACGTGACACGGGTGGTGTTACGGACATGCGTAACGTGTCAGATGTTGTGTCGATAGCTGAAGAGAGGCCGCCTTGGGGCGTAGCCTAGCTGTCCGTCGCGACGAATGTTCGCCGATGTCACCGCATGTGTCAGAAAGACGGGAGATCCCGGCCCATGCCCGAGCTGGCCGTCATCACGCCGACCTGGAAGCCCGACGCCGAGTTCTTCGCCGAGCTGCACCGGTCCGTGCTGGAGTTCACTTCCGATGACACCGTGCACCACGTCATCGTCCCCGCCGCGCACAAGAGCGCGTTCGCCCGGTACGCGGGCCCGCGCTGCCGGATCTGGACCCACCCCGAACTGATCCCCCGGCGCTACTGGCGCATGCCGGGCGGGGTCTGGCTGAACGCGGCGCGGCCGTGGCCGCCGGTCCGCGGCTGGGTGATGCAGCAGACCGCGAAGATCGCCGCCGCGGGTCTGATCGAGGCGGACGCGGTGCTGCTCGCCGACTCGGACGTGACCCTGGTCCGTCCCGTGCACGCCAAGAACTTCTCGGTGGACGGGGAGCTGACGCTGTTCCGCAAGGAGAACGCGATCCACGCCGACATGGAGCGGCACGTGATCTGGCACCAGGTCGCCAGGAACCTGCTCGGCCTGCCCCCCTCGCCGCCCCCGCCGCTCAACGACTACGTGGACGCGCTGGTGTTCTGGGATCCGGCCGTCGTGCGCACCATGCAGGCCAGGATCAGCGAGACCACCGGCCGGCACTGGGTGGACGCCTTCAACTCCCAGCTGCACGTCTCGGAGTTCATCGTGTACGGCGTCCACGCCGACGCGGTGCTCGCCAAGCGCCCCCCGGCCAGCCCGACCGTCTGCCACAGTAGCTACGACCGCACGCCGATGGACCACGCGGCGGCCATGGCCTTCGCCGAGCGCCTCGGGCCCGACGCCGTGGGCATGATGATCTCCTCGCACTCCGGCACGCCGCTGGAGATCCGCCAGGCCGCGGAACGCCGCTGTGTCGAGGTCGCCAGGGCCTAACCGAAAGCGCGGGGCGAACGCTCAGGAGTTGCGACGGTGGTGGTCGTCGGGCGAGGTCCCGTTCTGCGCGGACCTGCCCCCCACCCAGGCCTGGTCGCTCTCCGAGGCGCCGTCTGAGCCGCTCTCAGAGCCGCCGTCGGGCATCACCACCACGACGGTGTAGTCGTCGTCGCTGTCGTCCTCGTAGACGGGCTTGCGGTACTCCTCGACCCGCGGCTCCTCCTTGGGCCGCGTCGACGCGCTGGTGATCATCGGCGGCTGGTACGGCTTGTGCACCAGCTGGTCCACCCGCCACTGCGCGGTCGCGGTGACGTCGTCCAGATCACCCCAGCCGGACACGACCACCGGCTCGCGTGAGGTGGCCGGCCGCACCACGGGCTTCGGCGTCTTGGGCAGGCGCGCCCTGGCGATCCCGTAGGCGATCCCGAAGGATCCGGCCAGGGTGAGCACGAACGCCGCGGCGCCGGCCTGCCACTTGCCGCCCAGCTCCATCTCGGGCACCGACTCAGGAACCACCTCGGCCACCGTGATGAAGGTGGAGCGCGGCGCGCCCAGCACCTTCTGGCGGCTGTCCAGCTCGTTCTTGATCATCTCCTGGGCCTTGTTCACCACGGCCGCGGCCTGCTCCGCCGTACGTGCGTCCACCGAGATGTAGATGTAGGGCCCGGACAGGTCCAGCAGGTCGGGGTTGGTCCGCCCGTCATCGATCACCAGGTCCGTGGTGCCCCCCACGGGCGCGCCGAGCGACTTCTTGACGTTGGGCGCGTTCATGGACTGGATCAAGATGCTGGCCGTGGTCTTGAGCCCGTCGGTGAACTGGAGTAACGGGTTGGTCAGACCGGATGGCTTGGTCGGGTCGGTGGACACGCCCTTTGCCGAGGTCGTGAGCACCATCAACACGTTCGACGTGTAATGGACCGGTACAAAATAAAAAGCCACCCCGGCCACCGCAAGCGACAGTAGGACCAAGGGCGGTCCCACCCACTTCCGTGCAGCTAGGCTGAGGATGATCTTCCAAAAATCCATCTGTTTCCCCGCCCATGTCATGGCGCACGGGAGCGCCTCGGGCGGCCCCGACCCTACATGGTTGGAATCGCCCACAACTCATTGATCGTTACGTTTGTAACCGAGCAGTGATCGATTGCAGACGTTCCGTAGACCATCCGAAGACCGTGCATGGACCATCTGCTGGCTTCTACTCTATGCATTGTCTACAACCGTTACACCGCCCACGCACTCGCCGATAGTCCCTTCGAGGCCGCAATGGTGTCGGCGATATCGGGGGGAGAGGGTCAGATGACGTCTGCCGCGGATCGGCTCGCGGACGGGTCCACCACGCCGGCGGGGGCCGTCCCTCCTGCGGCTCCCGCAACGCGCCGCTTAGTCGGCCTGGACGGCATCCGGGGGCTGGCGGCGCTCTTCGTGGTCCTGCACCACTGCCGCCTGTCGGCCTTTCCGGGGTTCCCCCGGGACACCGGACCCGGCTGGGCCTCCTGGTTGCTCTACGGGCACTTCGCGGTGGTCGTCTTCATCGTGCTGTCCGGCTTCTCCCTGGCGGTCGCTCCGGCCCGGCGGGACTGGGAGCTGGGCGGCCTGGGGCGGTTCGCGCACCGGCGGCTGTGGCGCATCCTGCCGCCGTACTGGCCGGCGCTGGCGATGAGCCTGGTGATCGCCTGGACGCTGGTCCCCCAGCCCGGCGCGGGGCCGCCCACGGCCGCCTCGGTGGTCTTCTACGGGCTGCTGATCCAGGACGTGTTCGGCTCGCCCAGCCCGAACGGCGCGTTCTGGTCGATCGCCATCGAGGCCCAGCTGTACCTGGTGTTCCCGCTTCTGCTGATGATGGTCCGCCGGGCCGGGGTGCTGGTGATGCTGGGCGCGGTCGGCGCGGTGGTCACGGCGATCGGGCTGCTCGCGCCCGCGGTCCCCGCGGTGGACCTGCTGATGCGCTTCACCCCGCAGTTCGCGCTGCTGTTCGCGATCGGCGCGGTCGCGGCCGGGGTGGCGGGCGGGCGCTGGCTCCGGGTGCCGTGGGGCTGGCTGTCGCTGGTCACGGTCGTCCCGGTGCTGGTCCTGATCACGCTGCGCGGGCCCGAGTGGACGGTGGCCAACTTCTACTGGGTGGACCTGGCGCTGGGGCCCGCCATCGGGTGCCTGCTCGCCTGTCTCGCGGCCGGGCGGCCCGGCTGGCTGACCCGGCTGCTGGACACCCGGCCGCTGCGCGCACTCGGCTCGTTCTCCTACAGCCTCTACCTCACCCACGCGCCGCTGGTCACCGTGCTGTACGCGCTGGTGATCGCGCCCAACTTCACCCCGGGCGTGCCCGCCTTCCTGGCCACCCTGGCCCTGTGCGTGCCGGTGACGCTGCTGGTGGCGCGCGGCTTCGCGGCCGTGTTCGAGCTGCCCTTCCAGCGCCACCGGACCTGGCCGGAGCTGCGCGCGGCGATCCGCGCGCGGCTCAGCGGGCGGAGGTCATCAGCCGGACGGCCCTCCCGGTGAAGGTCCTGAGCTTCTCGAACGGCACCACCAGCAGCACGTAGGTGACCATGCCCACCGTGCCGGACAGGAACAGCGAGACGAACAGGTTCCCGCGCGTCAGGTAGGCCACCGGCAGGGTCACCGCGAGCAGCGCCAAGCCGCCCAGCGCCGGGCGGACCAGGGCGGGCAGCACCGGCCGGAGCCGGATCCCGGTCCGGTTCACCGCCAGCACGGCCAGCGGCAGCGCGACCAGCAGGGCCGCCCCCGCCTGGCCGGCGGCGGCGCCGCGGATGCCGTCCAGGTGGGTGCAGACGATCACGGCGGGCACCATGGCGGCGCCGTACCCGATGTTCATCCAGGCCGTGGCGCGGGTGGCACCCTGGCCATTCAGGATGTCCAGGGCGAACGAAGTGAGCATGCGGACCAGCATCAACAGGGCCAGGAAGCGGAGCACCCCGGCCGACTGGTCCCACTCCGCGCCATACAGCACATAGATGATCTGGTGGGCCAGCGTGCCCATCAGCAGGGCGAGCGGGAGCACGCTGGTGAAGAGCAGGGCGACCGAGCCCTGGACGCCACGGGAGAGTTCGTCCTCCTCGCCCTCGGCCAGCCGGGAGAACCCGGCCAGCGACACCTGTCTGATGGCGGTACCGACCAGGCCGGGCACCCAGCTGGAGACGTTGAACGCGAGCAGGTAGAAGCCGAGCATCCGCTCGCCGAGGATGTTGCCGACGATGATGTAGCCGACGTTGACCAGCAGGGTCTCCAGGCCGATCCCGGCCGCCGACGGGATGCCGAAGCTGAGCAGCCGCCTGGCGATCGCCCGGTCGTAACCCACGCGGAACGGCATCTTCGCCCAGTAGAGGACCAGCACCCCGGTGACCACCGCCGCAGCCACCTGGCCCCAGGCGAAGCTGTAGGCTCCCGCCCCCTCGGCGGCCAGCGTGATGGCCAGGGCGGCGTTGACCACGAACCCCGCCAGGATGGCCATGCTGCTCCGGTCCTGCTGGAACCGGCGTAGCAGCACCCCCACCCGGACGGCGGTGATCGCCTCAACCAGGATGACGGCGGTGAGCAGCCGGACCACCCCGGTCGCCTCGACGCTGCCCGCCATGGCCGCGAAGTACGGCGCGCCCACCCAGAACATGGCGTACAGCCCGGTCGCCGAGATCAGGTTCAGCAGCGTCGCGGTGGGGGCCATCTCGTCGATCGAGCCGCGCCACTGGATGGTGGCGGCCATGATGCCGAGGTCCTTCACCACCATCACGATGTTGGTGGCGGCGAGCGCCACCGCGTAGATCCCGAAGTCCTCCTGGCCGAGCAGCCGAGCCAGTACCAGGCCCATGATGAAGGAGCCCGCCTTCATCACCAGGTTGCCGAGCAGGCTCCAGCCCAGCCCTCGGCCCGCCTTGCGTTTCAGCGAGGCCGACGGGGGCTGGTCGGGGCTGGTGCCGGTATCGGGGACCTCGGCAGGCTCCGCGGTGGTCGCCTGTTCGCTGTTCCTGGCGTTCATCGCCGCCCTTCCGTGAGCGGGTGCCGCGACCCGCTCACGGGCGGAGCGAGTCGTCTATCGCGCCTTCCGCGCGCCGGGCCGAGAGCCGGGCGAGCCGGGTGAACCGGTTGACGAAAGCATCCTGGGTCAGCCCGTACCGGCGGTAGGCGTCCAGCAGTTCGACCGCGCCGGCCTTGACCGTCCAGCTCGCCTCATAGCCGAGCGCGGCCCGGATCCTGGAGAAGTCCACCCGGTAGGAGCGCGGGTCCGCGCCGGCCTCGCCGGTGATGGTCAGGACGGAGCCGGGCACCGCCTCGACCACCTCGTTCGCGATCTCGGCCACCGTCAGGTTGTTCTGCTCGGTGCCCACGTTGAAGGCCTGGCCGTGCACGGCTTCCATCGGGGCGGCCAGACAGACCGCGAACGCCTCGGCGATGTCCAGCGCGTGCACCAGCGGCCGCCACGGCGTGCCGTCGGAGAGCACCCGGACCTCGCCGGTCAGGAACGCGTGCCCGACCAGGTTGTTCAGCACGATGTCGGCCCGCAGCCGGGGGGAGAACCCGAAGGCGGTGGCGTTGCGCAGGAACACCGGGGTGAAGTCGTCGTCGGCCATCGCCAGCAGGTCGTCCTCGACCCTGACCTTGGACTCCGCGTACGGCGTGACCGGCCGAAGCGGGGCGTTCTCGTCCAGCAACTCGTCGCCGCCGGAGGCGCCGTAGACCGAGCAGGTGGAGGCGTACAGGAACCGGCTCACCCCGGCCTCCTTTGCCAGGCGGCCCAGCCGGGAGGAGGCGTGGTGGTTGATGTCGTAGGTGAGCTGGGGGGCCAGCGCGCCCAGCGGGTCGTTGGAGAGGGCAGCCAGGTGGATGACCGCGTCGAAGCCGGCCAGGTGTTCGGGGGCCACGTCGCGCAGGTCCACCGCGATGGCCGGGATCTCGGCCGGGGCGGGCCCGAGCAGGCAGTCGGCGAACAGCCCCGAGTCGAGACCGACCACCTCGTGCCCGGCGGCGGTGAGCACCGGGGCCATCACGCTGCCCAGGTAGCCCTCATGGCCGGTCAGCAGTACCCGCATTCAGTTCTCCAGATCGAGAGTCAGCTTGTTGACATGGAACGCCTCGGCGTAGCGGGCGTGGCATTCGATCCCGCGGATGCGGGCCAGGCCGAGGAAGGCCTCTCGGTCGTACCAGGGCTTGCCGCGCTGGGACGGGTAGTGGCTCTGGAGCAGGCTCACCTTGGCCTCGGCGACCTCGGACGTGAGCGGTTGGTAGACCGAGGGCGCGGCCAGGTCGCCGTCCCATTTCACGATCTCGTAGGAGAGGGCCAGGTGATCACGGAACACGGTGGGCACCAGCTTGGCCAGCCCGCGGTGGTCCTGGTGGGCGTCGCCCCGCCAGGGGGCGAAGATCAGGTCGGGGTGGGCGGTGCGGCCGCGCAGTTCCTCGACGGCGGCCTTGGCCTCCTCCCAGTGCGCGGGGAGCCGACCATCCGGGATCTTGAGCACGGTGACCCGCAGGTCGGCGCCGGGGCAGAACGCGGCCAGCGCGGCGCGCTCCTCCTCCTCCCGTTCCGTGCCGCCGCCGGACATCACCAGGGCGTCCACCCGGATGCCCGGGTGGGCGGCGCAGAGGGTGAGCAGGCTGCCGCCCGCGCCGATGGCGAGGTCGTCACAGTGGGCGGCCAGGGCGGCGACCGCGGCGACCGCGGGGGGACGGAGGCCGATCACGCGTTCTCCCACAGTGCCCAGGGGCGGTCGCCGCGGGCGTAGGCCTCGTTCAACGCGATGCGCTCCTTGACGGTGTCGGTCGGCCGCCAGAACCCGCGGTGCGGGTAGGCCAGCAGTCGGCCACGCTTGGCCAGTTCGGCGCAGCCGTCGGCGACCAAGTCCCCATTCTCCGGAATGTGGTCGAAGATCTCCTGCCGAAGTACGAAATATCCCCCGTTGGCCCACAGGGGCATCTCGCTGATCGGGGTGATGCCGCCGACCCGGTTGTTCTCGCCGAGCTCGATGCAGTGGAAGGTGTCAGAAGGGGGGACCACCGTCATCGACGCTCCGGCGTCCGAGGCGGCGAATCGGGTCACGATCTCGTCCAGCGGGGCGTCGGTGAGCACGTCGGCGTAGTTGGCCAGGAACATCTCCTCGCCCGCCACGTGACCGCGGACCCGGCGCAGGCGTTCCCCGATCGGGGAGTCGATGCCGGTGTCCACGAAGGTGATCGACCAGTCCGAGATGTCGGTGGAGAGCATCTCGACCTCGCCACCGCGTAACACGAAGTCGTTGGAGGCCGTCTCCTCGTAGTGGAGGAAGAAGTCCTTGATGTGGTGTGCGCCGTAGCCGAGGCACAGGACGAAGTCGGTGTGGCCGAAGTGCGCGTAGTACCGCATCACATGCCAGATCAAGGGCCTGGGGCCCACCGGCTGCATCGGTTTCGGGACATCGCCGGGGGCGCCGCTACGCATCCGGGTGCCGTAACCGCCACAGAAGAGGACGACCTTCACATTATCTCCAGAGACGGAATCGGGAAGACAAGCCTGCCTCCCCAGTCACGGACATAAGACAACTGCTCCACCAACTCCCCCTTCAAATTCCAGGGAAGCACCAACACAAAATCCGGACGATCCTCCGCGATCCGCTCCGGCGGCAAAATCGGAATCCGCACACCCGGCGTAAACCGACCATGCTTATACGGATTACGATCCACCGTGTAGGAAAGGAGATCCGGGCGGATACCGCAATGGTTCAGCAGCGTGTTCCCCTTACCCGGAGCGCCATACCCCACCACCGAACGACCCTCGGCCGCGGCCTGCACCAGGAACCCCAGCAGATCCCGCCGGACCTTCGCCACCCGCGCCGCGAACTCCCCATAACCCGAAATATCCAGCAACCCCGCGGCCTCCTCCCGCGCGATCACCTCACCCACGGCGACACTCTCGGGAGCGCCCACCTCAACCGGGCGAGCCCACAGGCGGATCGAGCCGCCGTGCGTGGGCAGCAACTCCACATCCACCAGCGCCAGGCCGCCGCTCGCCAGCGCCCGCCGAGCCGACGCCACCGAGTAATACTGGAAATGCTCGTGATAAATCGTGTCGTACTGATTCAACTCCATCAACGTCAGCAAATGCTGAACCTCGATGGACACCCACCCGTCATCAGCGACCAGCGCCCGTAGCCCCTGAGTGAATCCCACGACGTCGGGAATATGCGCATAAACGTTGTTGGCTACGACTACGTCCGCCGGGCCATGTTCAGCTCGAACCCGCCGGCCCAATTCCGGAGACAGGAACTCCGTCAGCGTCGGAACGCCCCGCTCCCGCGCCGCCGCCCCCACATTCGCCGACGGCTCGATCCCCAGACAGCGCACCTCCCGATCCACCACATGCCGCAGCAGATAGCCGTCATTGGACGCCACCTCCACCACGAACCCGGGCCGGAGGCGATCCACCACGTCCTCGACGAACCCCTTGGCGTGCTCCACCCATGAGGTGGAGTAGGAGGAGAAGTAGGCGTACTCGGTGAACGTCTCCTCTGGGGAGATCAGCGGCGGGATCTGGGCGAGCCAGCACTCGGTACACACCCGCAGATGCAGCGGGTAGGTCGTCTCGGGCTCGTCCAGCTGACCGGCCGTCAGGAACAGCTCGCACGGCGGGGTCGCGCCGAGATCCACCACGCTCGACAGACTGCTCGAACCACAGAGTCGGCAGGTCAACGTGGACGTGGTGGTACTGGGCATGTCTCCCCGATCTCTGGTTGCTCTGGTTTCCCTGACGTATCCATGACGCGGCGGGGGCGGCGGAGGTTGGCCGCGGCCCCCCACCCCATCCGGGTCACGAACGGCCGAAAGCCATCCGGGTGACCTTGCGGACCCGGCGGGCCGCGGTCTTCTGGTGCCGGCGCACGTACAGGCCGCGGACCGCGGCGCGGATCTGGCGGTACTGCTCGGCCGTCATCGTGCCGCCCTCGACATGGGTGCGGGCCCAGTACAGGGTCTCCTTGCACTGGAGCAACGTGGAGCAGTACCCCTGCCAGGTGGGCACGCCGAGGCGGCGGGCCAGCTTGCCGCGGTGCTTGATGTCCCAGTGCCGCGAGGCGAGCACCTCGTTGATGTGCCACCACGGCCCGCCCATGGCCAGCCGGGAGGCGAACACCTGGTCCTCGCGCGGCATGTTGCGCCGGGGGGTCATCGCGGCGACCTCGGCGCGGCGGACCATGCCGTAGAGCGGGTCGATGATCAGGTAGGTCTCGTTGAGCAGGCGGCACAGTTCGGCCACCCGTTCCGCCGGGTCGTCGGAGTTGAGCCCGGTGCCCGCCTTGGCCTCCTCGTACCGCTCGGTCCGGGTGATGCCGTCCCTGGTGTCGGTGTAGGAGATCTGGGTGGTGACCATCAGCAGCCTGGGGTCGGCCGCGAAGGCGTCCAGGCACTTGGTGGTGTAGGTCGGGTCGAGCCGGTCGTCGTCCCCGATCCACCGGTAGTACTCGCCCTTGGCCACCTGGATGGCGAAGTCGAAGTTGCGGAGCATGCCCAGGTTCTCGGGCTGCCGGTGGTAGGAGATGCGGCTGTCCTCGGCGGCCAGGCTCCGGCAGAGCTCCTCGGTGGAGTCGGTGGAGGCGTTGTCGGTGATGACCAGCTCGATGTCACCGTGCTCCTGCGCGAGGACCGACCGGACCACGCCTTCCATGACGTCGGCGCCGTTATAGACCGGCAAGCCGATGGACACTAGCATCTGTGCTCTCCTCGGGGGTGGATCTTCTCGGGGGTAGATTCAGCGCGATTCCACGCGTTCCAGCCAGATCTCGCGCCAGAACGGCAGGTGCCCGCGCGGGCAGTTGAGGTTGGGCCGTAGCGGGCAGACAACGTCCTCCAACAGGATGCACGGGGTCTTCATGGTCAGCATCCGGCCGTTCGACTCGTCCAGGCAGCGCTCCACCCGGCCGGCGACCCGGGCCGTCTGGCCGCAGAACTGGGTCAGGCCCACCTCGAAGCCCATGCCACGGTTGCGCAGTTGCGGGTCCAGGGTGGCCGCGATCTCCTCCTTGGACTTGATCCGGACCAGCTCACCCGGCCGCAGGTCGAGGGTCTGCACCGGGGTGCCGTTGGTCGCGGTGCCCCGCAGGAAGCCCCAGGGCAGGCCGCCCTTGATCCACAGCCACTTGGGCAGCACCCGCTGGCTGAGGCTCTGCAACCGGTTGAACAGGCCGATCAGGAAGGCCATGACGGTCTGGACCAGGGTGGCGTTCCCGGTGCGCACGTCCCAGACGTACTGCCGCATGTCCTTCAGGGGCAGGCGCCCCGGCGCGGCGCGCAGGATCTCGGTCGCCTGGCAGGAGTAGCGGGGGGCGCCGTCGGGGAACGGCTCCTTGAGCGTGTTGCGGTGCAGGATCTGCACGTCCACCGGGCTGAACGGGCGGGGCGGCTCGGCGGGGCCCTCCGCCTTCTTCAGCCAGGCGGTCTTCCAGTAGAAGAGGCAGGCGGTCTGGCAACCGCCGTGCGCGCCGCCGTCGCACCGGGACCCGGTCAGGTGCACCGCGTCGGTCATGTGCCGCTGGCCGGTGCGCTCGATGGTGTCGCAGAGCTTGTGCGCGGACTTGTAGACGGTGAGCCGCTTGCCGCAGTACTCCAGCATCTCCGGCATGAAGGGGAGCCCGTCCAGCTCGCCCTTCTCGTCCAGCGTCGCGAGGATCTCCTCGGCGCTGAGAACCTCCACCAGATCGCCCACCTTGAGGGATTCCGGTGCTTTCGTAGGTGTGCTCATGGGTGCTCCCCGCCCGGTGCCGATGGCTGGTCCGTCGCCTGGCCTGTCGCTTCGGGCGCTTCGGCCAGGAGGCCGGCGTCGGTCAGCGCCCGGGCCGCCTCCACGAGCGCGGCGAAGGGGATCGCCGAACGCTCCGCGATGTCCAGAAGGCTGTGGTCGCCATCGGAGTAGTTAAGTATCCACAGGATCGCCATTTGGTGCTGCTTGGTGTCGCCGCCCAGGCTGGGTGACCGGTAGAGTCCCCGTTTCCCGAGCTGCGGTTCGCCGTACGGCTGGAGGTTCAGGTAGGTACGGTCGCCCTCCAGCACCTCCACGATCTCCCGCACCGCGGCCAGGGTGTCGGCCAGGGCGTCGGGGGTGACCAGGTCCGGGTCGTCGGCCGAGGTGTGGTACTCGGGGTAGCCCTCGTTCGGTGACCTGGTCAGCAGGCCCACCGGCAGGTTGAAGCCGGGTGAGCAGAACTGCCGCTCGTCGTATCCGTACGGGGTGAAGTCCACCACCGTGTGCTCTTTTCCGCGGTGCTCCCGGTCGCGCAGCGCGTACCCGGCGGCCCGGTCGACGGCGGCCGTGCCCTTACGGCTGCGCTTGTACCGCAGCGGGCCGGGGTCGCCGGCGCAGGCCAGCACCAGGCCGTGCCTGATCAGGCCGACGCGGTCCCGGTTGCGGGCCAGCCAGGTGATCGAGCCGATGGTGCCGGGGGCGAACAGGAACCGGTAGGTGTAACGCGGCCCGCCGGGGATCTCGGCGAGCGAGCGCGCCAGCCGGACGGCCACGGCGATGCCGGCCAGCGTCTCGTTGGCCAGCGCCGGGTGGCAGGTGTGGCAGACGATCAGCACCTCCTCCGCCCGTTCGCCTGGCACCACGTGCTCGGCGTAGGTGAGGTGGCCGTCGGCCAGGGTGGAGTCGATGCGGACCTGGTACTCCTCGTCCTGGAGCTCCTTCAGCGTGTTCTCGCTCAGGCAGAATCCCCAGGTGCCGGAGTAGTAGGCGGTCCGGTACGGGATCAGGTCCGGCTGGTCCGGCAGCGTGTGCAGGTGCTCGCGGAGCTCGGCCATGGGGAGGGTGGCGTCGACGGGGACGCTGTAGCCGACCACGTGCAGCGGGGTGTCGGCGAAGTCCACCACCCGGCGGCCGGTGCGGTCGGCGAGGTACGCCTCCCGGATGTTCCACTCCTGCGGCACGGTCCAATCCAGCACCGGAGTGCCGGTGGGCACCTCGTGCACCTGGAGCGGGATGCTCTCCGCGATGATCTCCAGGGTGCGGCGGACGCCGTCACCCGTCATGCTGCGGCAGATCGGGTGCAGGCGCCTGACCAGCGCGTGCATCTGCTCGCCGGGATCGCTCACGCCTGTACTCCCCCGTTTTCCCACAGCGCCCAGGGTCGGTCGCCGCGGGCGTAGGCCTCGTTCAACGCGATGCGCTCCTTGACGGTGTCGGTCGGCCGCCAGAACCCTCGATGAGGGTAGGCCAGCAGCCTGCCGCGCTTGGCCAGTTCGGCACAGCCATCGATGACCAGGTCCCCATTCTCCGGGATGTGCTCGAAGATCTCCTGTCGAAGTACGAAATATCCCCCGTTGGCCCACAACGACATGTCACTCACGGGAGTGATACCACTCACTTTGCCGTCATCGCCCATCTCGATGCAGTGGAACGTGTCAGAAGGTGGCACCACCGTCATCGACGCCCCCGCGTCCGATGCCGCGAAGCGGGCCACCATCTCCTTCAGCGGGGCGTCGGTGAGGACGTCGGCGTAGTTGGCCAGGAACATCTCCTCGCCCGCGACGTGGTCGCGGACCCGGCGTAACCGCTCTCCGATCGGGGAGTCGACGCCGGTGTCCACGAAGGTGATCGACCAGTCCGAGATGTCGGTGGACAACGTCTCGACCTGGCCGTCGCGTAACACGAAGTCGTTGGAGGCCGTCTCCTCGTAGTGGAGGAAGAAGTCCTTGATGTGGTGCCCGCCGTAGCCGAGGCACAGGACGAAGTCGGTGTGGCCGAAGTGCGCGTAGTACCGCATCACATGCCAGATGAGCGGACGCGGACCGACCATGTGTATCGGCTTCGGCGCCTCCGCGACCTCGTCGCGTATCCGCGACCCTCGGTCACCGCAGAACAGGACTACCTTCACATGACCTCCAGAGACGGAATCGGGAAGACAAGCCTGCCTCCCCAGTCACGGACATAAGACAACTGCTCCACCAACTCCCCCTTCAAATTCCAGGGAAGCACCAACACAAAATCCGGACGATCCTCCGCGATCCGCTCCGGCGGCAAAATCGGAATCCGCACACCCGGCGTAAACCGACCATGCTTATACGGATTACGATCCACCGTGTAAGCAAGAAGATCCGGGCGGATACCGCAGTGATTCAGCAGCGTGTTCCCCTTACCCGGAGCGCCATACCCCACCACCGAACGACCCTCGGCCGCAGCCTGCACCAGGAACCCCAGCAGATCCCGCCGGACCTTCGCCACCCGCGCCGCGAACTCCCCATAACCCGAAATATCCAGCAACCCCGCGGCTTCCTCCCGCGCGATCACCTCACCCACGGCGGCACTCTCGGGAGCGCCCACCTCAACCGGGCGAGCCCACAGCCGGATCGAGCCGCCGTGCGTGGGCAGCAACTCCACATCCACCAGCGCCAGGCCGCCGCTCGCCAGCGCCCGCCGAGCCGACGCCACCGAGTAATACTGGAAATGCTCGTGATAAATCGTGTCGTACTGATTCAACTCCACCAACGTCAGCAAATGCTGAAGCTCAATGGACACCCACCCGTCATCAGCGACCAGCGCCCGCAACCCCTGAGTGAACCCCACGACGTCGGGAATATGGGCATAAACATTGTTGGCCACCACCACATCGGCAGGCCCGTGCTCGGCCCGCACCCGCTGGCCCACCTCCGGAGACAGGAACTCTGTCAGCGTCGGAACGCCCCGCTCCCGCGCCGCCGCCCCCACATTCGCCGACGGCTCGATCCCCAGACAGCGCACCTCCCGATCCACCACATGCCGCAGCAGATAGCCGTCATTGGACGCCACCTCCACCACGAACCCGGGACGAAGACGATCGATCACGTCCTCCACGTACCCTTTCGCGTGCTCCACCCACGACGTGGAATACGACGAAAAATACGCATACTCGGTGAACGTCTCCTCCGGCGTGATCAGCGGCGGAATCTGCGCCAGCCAGCACTCCGTACACACCCGCAGATGCAGCGGATACGTCGTCTCGGGCTCATCCAGCTGACCGGCCGTCAGGAACAGCTCGCACGGCGGGGTCGCGCCGAGATCCACCACACTGGACAAACTGCTCGAACCGCACAAACGGCAAGTGACAGCAGCAAAGTTCGCAGCGAGCTCAGCGGATGGCACGTTCCCACGGACGGTCATGAGGTTCCGATCTTGAGGTACGGATGTTCTTCCAGCCAATCGAAGACGCGGCTGGGACGAGAGAGGTTGGCACGCAATAGGACGACATTTCCCTCCCCGCCAACGGCTGCACGCGCGTTATTCGGACCCTCTCCCGCAAGCGTTACATCCAGGTGATCACAGGCGAACGACTGTGGGATGCTCTCGTGCATGGACCGCCTCAGCATCGACGGAGCCTGGGTTCACACGCCCACCGTGCACTCCGATCCCCGTGGCACGTTCCACGAGGCCTTCCGCGCCGCAGACCTGCGGGCCGCCACCGGGCACCCGCTGGAGCTCGCCCAGATGAACAGCTCCACCTCCCGGCGCGGGGTGCTGCGCGGGGTGCACTTCGCGACGGTGCCGCCGGGCCAGGCCAAGTACGTCACCTGCGTGTCGGGCGCGGTGCTGGACGTGGCGGTGGACCTGCGGGTGGGCTCGCCCACCTTCCTGCGCTGGGAGAGCCTCATCCTCGACGACGCCACCCGCAAGGGGATCTACCTGGCCGAAGGGCTCGGGCACGCGTTCGTGGCGCTGAGCGAACAGGCCACCGTCAGCTACATCTGCTCCCAGCCGTACGCGCCCGGCCGGGAGCACGGCGTGCACCCCTTCGACCCGGACCTGGCCATCGACTGGCCCACCGACCTGACCCCCCTGCTCTCCGACAAGGACGCCGCGGCGCCCACCCTCAAGGAGGCGATGGCGGCCGGGCTGCTCCCGGACTACGCCGTCTGCCTGGACTACTACCAGTCGCTCAGGACGGGCTGAGCAGCGGCCAGGCCGCGTGCAGCGCCGCCCGCCAGTCCCGCATGGGCGGCAGGCCCGCGGCGGCCCACCGGTCGTGGCCGAGCACGCTGTTGGCCGGCCGCCGGGCGGGCCGCGGGTACTGCGCGGCGGGGATCGGGAGCACCCGGCCGGGGTCCTCGCCGAGCAGCGTGAAGATCTCCTGGGCGAACCCGTGCCAGCTGGTACGGCCGGCGCTGGTGCCGTGGTAGATCCCCCCCGGCGCCTGCGCCCGCCCCAGCAGGACCAGCTGCGCCGCCAGATCGCCGGTCCAGGTCGGCTGCCCGAACTGGTCGTCCACCACCGAGACCGGGTTCGCGGAACCGGCCAGCCGGATCATGGTGCGGACGAAGTTGGGCCCGTGCGCGCCGTACAACCAGGCGGTACGCACCACCGTGCCGCCGTGGGCCAGCACGGCACGCTCCCCAGCCAGCTTGGTCCGCCCGTACGCGTTGACCGGATCGGTGGCCTCGTCCTCCCGGTACGGTCCCGTCCCGTTCCCGTCGAACACGTAGTCGGTGGACACGTGCAGCAGCCGGGGGCCGCACTCCTCGGCCAGCGTCCGCACCGCGTGCCCGTTGACGGCCAGCGCCTCCGGCTCGCGTGCCTCGGCGTCGTCCACCGCGGTCCAGGCCGCGCAGTTGACCACCACCCGGGGCGCCACCTTGCGCACGACGGCGGCCACCGCGTCGGGATCGGTCAGGTCCAGCTCGGCGCGGCCGCAGGCGACGACGTCCTCGCCGGCGGCGCCGAGCGCGGCCACGAGATCGACGCCGAGCATGCCGGTCGCGCCGGTCACCAGCCAGGTGGAGGTCATGATCTTCCCATCTCGGGGAGGGCGAGCTCGGTGAGCGTCGCGCGGTGGTCACAGTGCGGCAGCGCGAACGCCTCGAAGCCCAGCACGGCGATGCGCTCGTCGGCCAGGACGTGGTCGATGGCGACCTTCGGGAACACCCGCGGCTGCTCGTAGTAGGGCCAGGTCATGGTCAGGCCCTTGCCCGCGACGTCGGCGGCGTCGCGGTAGCCGGTGGCGATCAGCTCGCGCAGCACGGCGTGGTCGAGCGAGGAGTTGAAGTCTCCGGCCAGGATCCGCAACCGCCCTCCGGCTGGGGGCAGCGCCCGGATGCTCGGCGCCCAGCACTCCACCCGCCAGCCGCTGGAGGGCGCGCAGGCGTGGACCGCCACCACGTCGAGCTCCAGGCCGCCGGGCAGGGTGACCACGGCCGGGATCTGAGCCGGTCCGTCACCGGGGATCGGGCGCTCGCCCGGCCGCAGCGGATGCCGGGAGAAGACCGCCGACCCCCAGGCGTCCTCCATCGGCTCCCCGACCCGGTACGGCAGCACCTCCCGGATGCCCCGCTCCTCCAGCGAGTCGGCCAGCCAGGGCGCGTACTCCAGCAGCGCGAGCACGTCCGGGCGGATCGACCGGATCGCGGACATCAGCGCGTCGGCGTCCACCGTGCCGTTGAAGGCGTTCAGGGCCATCACCCGGATCCGCGGTCCGGAGACCTCGGGATTGCCGTCCGGCAGCGCGCGGGGCAGCACGATCACCGCGAACAGGCCGGCCACCACCAGCCAGGCCACCGCCAGCTGCCACCGCCGCATCGCGGTGGCCAGCAGGAGCGGCAGCAGCGCGGCCCCGGCCACGTACGGGGTGAACGACACCGCCTGGGACCACCGGAACTTGGGCTCGGCCCCGGTCAGCCGGAGCACCGCCCAGCCCGCGAACGGGACCAGCAGCACCCAGAGCGCGGGCACGAGCCGGCTGCGCGGCGCGGCGGTGGCGGTGATCGGCGGATCCTCCAGCGCGGTACCCACGACGGCTAACGGGACGCCGAACGCAACGGCTTCCACCAGGACGGATTGTCGACATACCACTGCACGGTGGCGGCCAGACCCTCCTCGAAACCCACCTGGGGAGCGTAGCCCAGCGCGCGCAACCGGCTGTCGTCGAGGGAGTAGCGGCGGTCGTGGCCCTTCCGGTCGGCCACCCGCTCGACCCTGTCGAACCCGGCGTCCAGGGCGCGCAGCAACCGCTCGGTGAGCTCCAGGTTGGTGAGCTCGGCCGTGCCGGCGATGTGGTAGACCTGCCCCGGCTCGCCGCGCTCGGCCACCAGCTGGATGCCCCGGCAGTGGTCGTCCACGTGGATCCAGTCCCTGATGTTGCCGCCGTCGCCGTACAGCGGGACCGTGCGGCCCTCGATCAGGTTGGTGACGAACAGCGGGATGACCTTCTCGGGGTACTGGTAGGGCCCGTAGTTGTTGCCGCACCGGGTGATCGACACCGGCAGGCCGTGGGTGATCGCATAGGCCATGGCGATCATGTCCCCGCCCGCCTTGGCCGCCGAGTACGGCGAACGCGGGGCCAGCGGCGCGTCCTCGGTCCAGCTGCCGGTCTCGATGGACCCGTAGACCTCGTCGGTGGAAACCTGGACGACCCGGCCGACCCGGGCGGCCAGGCACGCCTCCATCAGCGTCTGGGTGCCCAGCACGTTGGTGCGGACGAAGGCGGCGGCCCCGTCGATCGAGCGGTCCACGTGCGACTCGGCCGCGAAGTGCAGCACCACGTCGTGCCCGGGGACGACCTTGGCGAGCAGCCGGGCGTCGCAGATGTCGCCATGCACGAAGGTGTAGCGGCCCGCCACAGGGGCAAGGTTGGCGAGGTTGCCGGCGTACGTCAGCCGGTCCAGGACGGTCACGGTGGCGCCCGCGAAGGCCGGGTAGCCGCCGGACAGGACCGTGCGCACGTAGTGGGAGCCGATGAAACCGGCCCCGCCGGTGATGAGCAGCTTCACGAGGGGATTCACCTTGTTGTTTGAGGAGATTCGTCGATTTCGTTGATGTTTGTACGAATCGGCGGGGAGTCGAGCCATCTCATTGGACCGTGCCCATTCTGCCCTCCCCGGCGGATATACCGACTCCTCAACGGGTGTTCCGGTTGTCGTCACTCGTCCAAGAGCGGGGGAACATGAGAGGAAATTTCGCTAAAATTGATGCGGGTCCGTTACCTCACCCGCCACAATGGCCACCGGTACATCAAGGTACGTACGGACGAGCCGAGCGCCCAGGCGCGGAGGTCAGATAGATGACCCATTCGCATTCCCACCGCCGTGAGTCCCGGCGGCGTCGCCCTCGATCATCCAAAGCCTATCTCGCGTACGGGTTGTCCGGCGCGCTGGTGGCGGTGGCCGTGCCCGTGGTGTTCTTCACCGCCGGCGGCGAGGAGAGCACCGGAGAGCAACCCGTCAGGCTGGCCGCGGCTCCCGCGGCCACCCCGGAGACGAAGGAAGTCAGCTTCTGGACGACCGCCGACGACGTCACCGCCCCCCAGCACAAGGACAAGGCCCCGGTCGAGCTGGGCACCCGGTTCACCGTGGCGCGGGAGGGCTGGGTGACCGGCGTCCGCTTCTACAAGGCCAAGGGCGAGAAGGGCAAGCACACCGGTAACCTCTGGAACGCCGCCGGCGTCAAGCTGGCCAGCGTGCGGTTCACCGCCGAGTCGGCCACCGGCTGGCAGGAGGCCAGGTTCGGTTCCCCCGTCCGGGTGCGGCCGGGAGCCACGTACACGATCTCCTACCACAGCACCAACGGCACCTACGTCGGCCAGAGCGGCTTCACCGGCGCCAAGTCCGGCCCGATGACCACCGCCGCCACCCGCAACGCCGTCTACCGGTACGGCAAGAGCGGCTTCCCCAAGTCGTCCAACCCGAAGAAGTACCACTACTACGTGGACCCGATCTTCCGTTGGACGGAGTGGAAGACGAGGCCGGTGGACATTCCCCCCGCCTCGCAGGCGCCCGTGACCGAGGCACCCGCGACCACCCCGGTGGAGACGCCCACGCCGCCGCAGACGCCCACCCCGACGCCGAACGCGACCGTGAGCGAGACCCCGGTCGTGGTCCCGCCCTCGACGTCCACCCCGACCGTGACGCCGACGCCGACCCCGACGCCGACGCCCACTCGGAAGGTGACGCCGACCCCGAAGGTGACACCGACCTTCTCCGCGTCCCCGCTGCCGCCGGACACCGGTAACCGGACCTGCGGCGGCTTCCCGACCCCGGCCTGCACCGGCGTGCCGTCCGGCGTCCAGCTGAAGAAGCTGGCGCTGAACTTCGACGGCGACTCCTACCGGGTGACCCAGGCGGGCACGGTGCTCGACGGGGTGCACATCCCGGGCACGCTGCTGATCACGGCGGACAACGTGACCGTGCGCAACAGCCAGATCGACGGCCAGATCATGGGCGTCTACGCCGGCAAGCGGTACTCGTTCAACGTGTCGGACTCCACGGTCGGCCCGACCAACCGGTGTGACACCGCCCCCGGCATCCTGGACGCGCAGTTCACCGCCACCCGCGTGCACATCCGCGGCCACGGCGACGGATTCTCCGTGTCCGGCGACAACGTCTCCGTCACCGACTCCTACGTGAAACTCTGCTCCAACCCCGGCGACCACTCCGACGGCATCCAGACCGTCGGCGCCAGCAAGAACCTCACCTTCCACCACAACACCGTCGACCAGCGCGACGCGCCCTCCCGCACCGCCCCGGTCTTCCTGGTCGACCCCACCCAGGGCGTCACCGTGACCGACAACCTGCTCATCGGCGGCACCTACACCCTCCAGATCAGGACCGCCCCCGGCGCCATCGCCAAGAACAACGCGATCGTCAACAACAGCTGGACCTACGGCCCGCTGAACGTGGACTGCCGGAACACGTCCTGGTCGGGGAACAAGCTGGTGACCATCGACAACAACTACAACGTGACCTCCACGGTCAGCCAGCTGGACTGCGGCGGCTAGCCTCGGAGCCCATAAGGGAAGGCCCCCGGACGGAGTTCCGTCCGGGGGCCTTCCCGTGTGCTCAGGAGCTGATCTGGACCTGGCTGTGGTCGCCGAGCACCAGCCGGTGCGCCCGGGGCGTGCTGGGCGCCGGGGTGACCACCACGTCGTGGCCGATCAGCGAGGACTCGATCCGGCGCACCCCGGAGATGGAGGCCCTGGGCAGCACGATCGAGTACTCGATCTCGCTGCCCGCCAGCGCGCACTCGGCCGCGATCGAGGTGAACGGCCCCACATAGCTGTCCCTGATCTGGACGTCGGGACCGATGATGACCGGGCCGACGATGCGCGAGCGCTCGACCACCGCGCCCCGCTCCACCACCACCCGGCCGATGAGTTCGCTGGCGTCGTCCACCTTGCCCTCGACGCGGGGCTCCACCGACTCCAGCACCAGCCGGTTGACCTCCAGCATGTCGGCGACGTTCCCGGTGTCCTTCCAGTAGCCGGAGATGACCGAGGACTCCACCCGCCGCCCGCGGTCGATCAGCCATTGGATGGCGTCGGTGATCTCCAGCTCGCCGCGCCAGGACGGCTTCAGCTCGGCCACCGCCTCATGCACGTCCGGGGTGAACAGGTAGACGCCGACCAGCGCCAGGTCGCTCTTGGGCCGGCGCGGCTTCTCCTCCAGGCCGACCACCCGGCCGGTGGCGTCCAGCTCGGCCACCCCGAACTGGCGGGGGTCGGGCACCTGGGTGAGCATGATCTGGGCGGCCGGGCGCTCCGTGACGAACCGCTCGACCAGGCCGTTGATGCCGCCCACGATGAAGTTGTCGCCGAGATACATCACGAAGTCGTCCTCGCCCAGGAAGTCCCGGGCGATGAGCACCGCGTGCGCCAGCCCGAGCGGCGCCTCCTGGCGCAGGTAGGTGACCTGGGCGCCGAACCGGGAGCCGTCCCCGACGGCCGCCTCGATCTCGGCGTGGGTGCTGCCGACCACGATGCCGATCTCGGTGATCCCGGCGGCGGCGATCGCCTCCAGGCCGTAGAAGAGCACCGGCTTGTTGGCCACGGGGACCAGTTGCTTGGCCGAGGTGTGGGTGATCGGCCGGAGCCGGGTCCCCGATCCTCCGGCGAGCACGAGCGCCTTCACGCTAGTAGGCCCCTTCTCCGCTGCGCACCGCTGACCAGGTCTTCCACAGAATCTGCAGGTCCAGGATGAGGGACCAGTTCTCCACGTACCGCAGGTCCAGGCGGACCGACTCCTCCCAGCTGAGGTCGGAGCGGCCGCTCACCTGCCACAGGCCCGTCATGCCGGGCTTGACCACCAGGCGGCGGCGCACGTCCTCACCGTACTGGGCCACCTCCTCCGGCAGCGGCGGGCGGGGGCCCACCAGCGACATGTCGCCCCGGAGCACGTTCAGCAGCTGCGGCAGCTCGTCCAGCGAGAAGCGCCGGAGCACGCCGCCGACCCTGGTCACCCGTGGATCGTTCCGCATCTTGAAGAGCACGCCGTCGAACTCGTTGTCGTCGTGCAGCCGGGTCTTGAGCTGCTCGGCGTTCCGCACCATGGTGCGGAACTTCAGCACCTGGAACTCCTGGCCGCCGCGGCCCACCCGGGACTGGCGGAACAGCGCGGGTCCCTCGCTGGTGGTCCGGATCAGTACGGCGATCACCAGCATCGGGATCGCGGCCACCAGCAGCACGGCACTGGCCAGAACCTTGTCGAACAGGTTCTTCATGATCTGCTTGGTGCCCTCGAACTCCGGGTGCTCGACGTGGAGCAGGGGCATGCCGGCCACCGGGCGGATGCTGATCCGGGGCCCGGCCACGTCCATCAGCGCGGGGGCCACGAACAGGTCGGTCTTGGACGTCTCCAGGCTCCAGGCCATCCGCCGCAGCGCCGAGCCGTCCAGCTCGGGGCAGGCCAGGATGGCCACCGAGTCGGCGTCGGTCTTCAGCACGACCTCGTCGACGTTGGTGAAGTCCCCGAGCACGGGCACCCCGTCCACGTCGATGGTGCTCTCGGTGGGCAGGCAGGCGGCCACGATGCGCATGCCGTGGTGCGGCTGCCGGCGGAACTGCATGACCAGGTCGAGCACGGCCTCGCGGTGCCCGACCGCGACCACGTGCCGCACGTAGTGGCCGTCGCTGCGGCGGCGGTGCAGGTGCTTGCGCATGCGGTAGCGGAAGTAGAGCGTCAGCATCAGTGCGAGCGGGAACATCGCCATGACGAAACTGCGGGCGATGGTGGTCTGGGTGGCGTACGCGCCGATCGCCACCGAGGCGGTCAGGCCCATCCCGCCGGTGAAGACCGACCGGAACTCCTCGGTGCCCTCGCCGTGCACCCGCTTCCGGTAGGCCCCCGCGATCGCCATGGCGACCGGCCAGGCCAGGGCCAGTGATAACCCAAGAAACGCCTCATACTTCGGGATCCACGCACCCAGCCAGAGGCGTACGCCGATCACCGTCTCGCACGCGATCATCGCGCACGCCAAGTCCCCCGCGAGTAGTACGCGGGCATACGTCCGCGTCCAGATGCTCGGCGAGGTACGAACCGCCGATTGGTGCGCGCCCATAGCGGACGCCTGAAGCCCCACCCTCATGACACTCCACCTGCTGCCTTGTGTTCGCAGAAACAAGACGCGCACCCCGTCCGGTTGGTTGACCTATTTCTCTGTTGCACCAGGAGCGGTGGGTACCCAAGTAAATGTTAAAGATCCCCGACCCTGCTGGGGAACTGGGGAAACTGTCCACAATCGGCCGCAAACCGGCACCGCTACGGCTTGACGGAACGGTCCAAAGCTGTCCGGATCTCCCGACCAGAACTAGGTTTTGGTACATGACCGTCGTCAGTGAACGCAACGGACCCGTCACCACCGTGGTCCTGAACAGGCCCGGAGTGCGGAACGCGGTGGACGGCCCGACCGCCGCCGCGCTGGCCGACGCCTTCCGCGCCTTCGACGCCGACCAGAGCGCCTCGGTCGCGGTGCTCTGGGGAGCGGGCGGCTCCTTCTGCTCCGGCGCCGACCTGCACGCCATCGGCACCGAGCGCGGCAACCGGCTCGATCCCGAGGGCGACGGCCCGATGGGCCCGACCAGGCTGCGCCTGTCCAAGCCCGTGATCGCGGCCGTCGAGGGGTACGCGGTGGCGGGCGGCCTGGAACTCGCCCTCTGGTGCGACCTCAGGGTCGCCGCCGAGGACGCCGTCTTCGGTGTCTTCTGCCGTCGCTGGGGGGTACCACTCATCGACGGCGGCACGGTGAGACTCCCGCGCCTGATCGGACAGAGCCGCGCCATGGACCTCATCCTCACCGGGCGTGCCGTCCCGGCACAGGAAGCGTTGGACATCGGTCTGGTGAACCGCGTGGTGCCGTCCGGAACCGCCAGGGAAAACGCGCAGGAACTGGCCGCCTCGCTCGCCGCCTTCCCCCAGTCCTGTCTGCGCAACGACCGCCTCTCGCTCCTGGAGTCCGCCGACCTCGCCGACGAGTACCGGTACGGCCTGGCCACCCTCCAGGCGGGCCTGGACGGCGTGGAAAGGTTCCGATCCGGCGAGGGCCGGCACGGAGGCTAGTCGTATTCGAGGTCCGGCAGCGGGGAGGGCGGCTCCGGGCTGCGCCAGACCACGACGTAGCCGTCGTTGGCCGTCTCGGCGGCGGTGCTCAGCCGGTCCAGGTCGAAGTCGGGCAGATAGCGCAGCCGGGCCAGGAAGGTCGCGTCGGTGGCGGACCTGGGCACCACGCAGCCCTCGCCCTCCCGGTCCAGCAGGACGATCAGCACGTCCGCGTCGGCGGCGCCGCCGACCCGGACCTCGACCACGTCCTCCCAGGCCAGCGCTTCCACGCTGCCGTCGGCGTAGTGTCGCGTCACGCCTTCTTCTGTGACGTACACATAGGAATCAGGCACGTGCGCGTCCGTGCCCGGCTCTGGCACTGAGTTGGGCACTGAGTTGCCGTGCATGGCCGCGATTCTGACGACTTCCGGGCGGTCCCGGCAAGAGACCGCAACAACTCGGGCCCAACCGCTGCCCAATTGCCGCCTAACTCCGCCATTCCAGGTGTTCCCGGACAGCCCTGCGGGCCGCCTCCACCGGGCCCGCCGCGATCACGTCCAGCAGTTCGCGGTGCTCAGTGACCAGTTCCTCCCGGTCCTGGTAAACGTGCTTCAGCCGGATCAGGGCCAGCTGGGACTCGGCGGCCAGCGAGGCGTACATGCGGTCCAGCCGGGGGCTGCCGACCGCCGCGAGCAGCGCGGCGTGCAGGGCCATGTGCTCGGCCACCACGCCCGCCCAGTGCTCGTCCGGGGGCAGCGCGGCCAGCCTTTCCAGCGCGGCTTCCGCCTCGGGCGCCCGCCGCCCGGCCAGCGCCTCGGCCATCAGTTCCTCCAGCGGGCGCCGGACGAGCATCAGGTCGGCCAGGTCGGCTTCGGTGATCTCCGGCACGTACGCGCTGCGGTTGCGCTCCCGGCGGAGCAGCCCTTCGTGCACCAGCAGGGCCAGCGCCTCCCGCACGGTGGGCCTGGCCACCCCGTAGGACTCGCAGAGCTCCTGTTCCGGCAGGGGGGTGCCGGGGACGATGTCACCGGAGATCACTCGGGTGCGCAGGGCCGTGGTGAGGGCCTCGACGGTGGAAACGGGGCGCAGTTTCACGCCGCCGAGCCTACGGGGACGCGGCGGTCCGGGAGGGCGACCACGAGCAGGCTGACCGCCAGCAGGGCCAGCCCGGCCCAGGACGCGCCGGCCAGCCGCTCGCCCAGGACGGCCACGCCGAGCAGCGCGGCCACCGCGGGTTCGGCCAGGGCCAGGGTGGCGGCGGTGGCGACGGGGGTGGTGCGCAGGCCCCGGCCGTACAGGACGTAGGCCAGGGCGGTGGTGGCGGCGCCCAGGTAGAGGGCGGTGAGCAGGCCGGCGGGTTCGGCCAGCCAGCCGGGGCCGGTGAACAGCAGCACCGGCAGCATGATCAGGGCCGCGCCGCCGAACATCACGCCCATCACGGTGTCCGACGCGATGCCCCGGCCGATGGCCCGGGCGGCGATCACCGCGTAGGTGGCGTAGATCAGGCCGCTGATCAGGGCCAGCCCGATGCCCACCGGGTCGGCGCCGCCCTCCCCGCCGCCGCCCAGCACCAGCACGGCGCAGCCGGCCACGGCCGCCGCGGTGCCGTAGGCCCAGCGCGCGGAGGGGAGGGTGCGGTCGATCGCCCAGGAGAGCAGCCCGGTGAACACGGGGCCGCTGCCGATGGTGACCACGGTGCCGATCGCGACCCCCGTGCGGCCGATCGCGAGAAAGAAGCAGAGCTGGTAGGCGGCCACGCAGAGGGCGCCGAAGAGCAGGTCGGCCCGGAACCGGAACGGGCGGGCCAGCAGGGCGAGGATGGCGCCGCCGATCACCAGCCGCGCGGCGGCCAGGGGGACGGATCCGGCGGTGGTGAAGGTCGCTGCGGTACCGGCGGTCCCCCACAGGACGGCGGCGGCGATGATGGCGAGGCGCATGGTCTGATTGTCTTACAACCTGACAATGATCGCACTCCTATATGCGATAGGACTCGTATCGTTAGCAAAGTCATCTGGTGGCCTAGCACCCCCATTGCTAGTGTTTCGCCACTGTTAACGCATGTGACACAGCACCTCCGAGGTCCCATGGCTGGCCGCAAACGTTCCGTCCGCGTCAAGATCTTCGCCATCCTCCTGGTCCCGGTCATCGCGTTGACCGTCATCTGGGGGTTCGCCGCCGCCATCAGCGTGCAGACCGGACTGGAGTACGTGCGCATCGGCACGGTCCAGGAGCACGTCGTGTCCCGCGCCCGGACGGTGCTGACCGAGCTGCAGAACGAGCGCATGCACTCGCTCTCCTACCTGGGCAACACCTCGCCCTTCCGGGCGGACCTGGACACCCAGCAGCAGACCACCGACGCGGCGGCCAAGGCGCTGGAGGCGGGCGTGGCCGAGGCGGAGAGCGCCACGCCGCCCGCCATGGCCGAGCGGGTGCGCGAGCTGCTCGACCAGCTGGCCCGGCTGGACACGCTGCGCAGCCAGGTGGAGAACCGGGAGATCTCCCGGCTGGACGCGCTGGAGGAGTACAGCTCGCTCGCCGAGTTGGGGTTCCAGGTCTACGATCGCCTGATGATCTCCCCGGACCTGGACCTGGTTTCCCAGACCAAGGCGATCATCCTGGTGGACCGCGGCCGCGAGATCATCAGCCAGCAGTCGGCGCTGCTCGCCGGGACCATCGGCGCCGGGCGCATGACCGAGCGGGAGCGGGTGGCCTTCGCCGACTTGGTGGGCAAGCGCAGGCTCCTCTACCAGCTGGGCGTCAACCAGCTGGACAGCGAGCTGCGCCTCCCGTACGCGGGACTCAACGCCGCCCCGATCTACGCCGACTACCTGGCCCTGGAGCAGAGCGCCGCCGAGCCCACGGTCCGCACCCCGGCCTTCGAGACGGCCAAGTGGCAGACCACCGTCGCCGCCATCTCCATCACCCTGGACAAGCTCGCCGGGGAGACCACCGCGAAGATCAACGCGCGGGCGGAACCACTGGCCCAGGTCGTCTTCTGGCGGGTCGGGCTGATCGGCGGCCTCGGCCTGATCGCCGTCGCGGTGAGCGTCTTCTTCTCCTTCCGGTTCGCCCGCAAGCTCACCGCCGACCTGGCCGGGCTCCGGCACAGCGCGCTCGAACTGGCCGACCGGCGGCTGCCCGACATCGTGCGGCGGCTGCGCGGCGGGGAGGACGTGGACGTCACGGCCGAGACCCCGCCGCTGGCCGTGGCCAGGGACAGCGCCGAGATCGACGGCGTCGGCGAGGCGTTCGACTCGGTACGGCGCACCGCCGTACAGGCCGCGGTCGGCCAGGCCCGGCTGCGCAAGGGCGTCGGCCTGGTCTTCCTCAACCTGGCCCGACGCAACCAGTCGCTGCTCCACCGCCAGTTGGACCTGCTGGACGGGCTGGAGCGGCAGGTGCGGGACCCGGCCGTGCTGGACCAGCTGTTCGCCGTGGACCACCTGACCACCCGCATGCGGCGGCACGCGGAAGGTCTGATCACCCTGTCCGGCGCCACCCCCGGGCGCGGCTGGCGCGACCCGGTCTCCCTCTACGACGTGGTCCGGGCCGCCGTGGAGGAGGTCGAGGACTACCTGCGGGTGAGCGTCAACGTGCCGCAGGAGATAGCGCTGGCCGGTCCGGCCGTGACCGACGTCATCCACCTGGTGGCGGAACTCGTGGAGAACGCCACCATCTTCTCCCCGCCCAACACCCAGGTGCTGGTCCGGGGCGAGCTGGTGGCCCGGGGGTTCGTGCTGGAGGTCGAGGACCGGGGCCTGGGCATATCCGCCGAGGAGCTGGCCCACCTCAACCACCGGCTGACCGACCCGCCGGAGTTCGACCTGGCCGACAGCGACCGGCTCGGCCTCTTCGTGGTCGGGCGGCTCGCGCAGCGCCACCAGATCCGGGTGTCGCTGCGGCCCTCCCCGTACGGCGGGACCACCGCGATCGTGCTGCTGCCCAAGGAAATCGTGGTGGAGGGCGTCGCGGAGCCGTACACGGTGGAGCAGATCGTCTCACCGCAGCCCGCGCTCGCGCCCGTGCCCGGGTCGGGCGGCGCCGGACTGCCCCGGCGGGTGAAGCAGGCCAGCATGGCCCCGCAGCTGCGTACGCCGGGGGACCAGTCGTGAGCGAGGAGCGTCCCCTGCTCCGGCCGTACACGCTCACCCGGGGACGGACCCGGGTGAGCGGGCCGGACTTCGACCTGGTCACCATCGTGCGGGCGCTGCCCGCCAGCAACGTGGTGGGGCTGCCGCCCGAGCAGCTGCGCATCCTGCGGGCCTGCCAGGTGCCGGCCTCGGTCGCCGACATCGCCTCCGACGTGGGGCTCTCACTGAACGTGGTGCGCATTCTCCTGGGCGACCTGCGGGAGCAGAAGCTGATCGCGGCCCGGCCGCCGGCCACGGTGGCGCAACTGCCGGAGGAGCGCGTCCTGCGCGAGGTCATCCAGGGGCTGAACGCGCTCTAACCGGTTATCGCCTGGGACAGGTGCCAGCGGGCGGGCTGGAGTAGCTGGTCGACGTAACGGTCCAACACGGCCGCCGGGTCCGTGGTCTCGACGTCGGGGAGGCGGAGCAGGTCGTCGTCCAGGGTGATCGCGGCGCCGGCCGTCCAGCGGTGGTCCTCGCCGGGGCGCAGGGTCACCTCGAAGACCATCTCCCGGCCGTCGGGGAGGCGGAACCACATGCCCAGCCGTACCGCGCCGACCAGGTCGGTGATGGTCTCCCAGCGTCGCAGGTCCGGCAGGAAGTCGAGGTAGAGCTCCCGGCCCGCCTCGTTGAAGCGCGCGGCGGCGGACATCAGCGCGGGTAACAGGTTGTTCTCGGGCATTGCCGGTCCTCGGGGGGAAGCACAGGGATCGGGCGCACCCAGCGTAACGCCCATAGATCGAAATATCTGGCCTTGTGGGGTCGGCCCAGCTGGCGGGGTTACCGGGGCTGCTCACGGAACGTGAACGAAAGGGGGGCCCTTGACGGGGATGTTCCGGATAAGTTAAATCAAGGATCGAAATAAGTTTTGATTTACGGCCTGTCGTAAGTCGGACTTGGACCTTCCACCCCCCTTCCGTTTGTGGAGACCAGCATGAGAGGTCTGTCCAGAACTGCCGCGTTATTCACCGCATCCGCGGTGGTGGTAGCGGCCCTGATCGCCTTACCGGCCAGCCCCGCCTTCGCCGACACGCTGGTGTCGCAGGGCAAGACGGCCACCGCCTCCTCCGTCGAGAACGCCGGTTTCCCGGCCGCGAACGCGGTCGACGGCAACACCGGCACCCGGTGGTCCAGCGCCCACACCGGCAACGAGTGGCTCCAGGTGGACCTGGGTTCGTCGCAGTCGCTCACCCGCGTGATCCTGAACTGGGAGGCCGCGTACGCCACCGCGTACAAGATCCAATGTTCCGCCAACGGGACCACCTGGACCGACCTGAAGAGCGTCACCGGGCGTACCGGCGGGATCGAGACCTGGGACGTGACCGGCACCTGCCGGTACGTCCGCATGCTCGGCGTCACCCGGGCGACCGGCTACGGCTACTCGCTCTGGGAGTTCCAGGTCTACGCCGACACCGGCCCCACCGACCCCGGCCCCTGCCCGACCACCAACGCCGCGCTGAACAAGACGGCCACCGCCTCCTCCCTCCAGGGCGCCGGCTTCCCCGCCTCCGCGGCCTTCGACGGCAACACCGGAACCCGGTGGTCGAGCGCGGCCAGCGACCCCCAGTGGCTCCAGGTGGACCTCGGCTCCTCGCAGACCGTCTGCAACATCGGCCTGAACTGGGAGGCCGCCTACGCCAGCGCCTTCCAGCTCCAGGTCTCCGACAACGGCACCACCTGGACCACCCTGAAGTCGGTGACCGGGTCCACCGGCGGCGTACAGTCCCATGACGTGTCCGGCACCGGCCGGTACGTCCGGATGTACGGCACCGCCCGCGGCACCGGCTACGGCTACTCGCTCTGGGAGATGACCGTCCGCACCACCGGCGGCCCGACCGTCCCCGGCGGCGGCGACCTCGGCCCGAACGTGCACGTCTTCGACCCGAGCATGTCCAGCGCCAGCATCCAGTCCGCCCTGGACACGGTCTTCACCCAGCAGGAGTCGGCCCAGTTCGGCACCGGACGGCACGCGTTCCTGTTCAAGCCCGGCACCTACAACGTCAACGCCAAGGTCGGCTTCTACACCTCCATCTACGGCCTCGGCCAGAACCCCGACGACGTCACCATCAACGGCGGCGTGACCGTGGACGCGGGCTGGTTCGGCGGCAACGCCACCCAGAACTTCTGGCGCTCCACCGAGAACCTGTCCATCACCCCGACCGGCGGCGAGAACCGCTGGGCGGTCTCCCAGGCCGCGCCGTTCCGGCGCATGCACATCCGCGGCAACCTCAACCTGGCGCCCACCGGGTACGGCTGGGCCAGCGGCGGCTACATCGCGGACAGCAAGATCGACGGCAGCGTGGGCCCGTACTCGCAGCAGCAGTGGTACACCCGGGAAAGCACCATCGGCGGCTGGGTCAACGGCGTCTGGAACATGGTCTTCTCCGGCGTCGTCGGCGCGCCCGCCAACTCCTTCCCCGAGCCCGTCTACACCACCCTGCAGAACACCCCGATCGCCCGCGAGAAGCCGTACCTGTACGTCGACTCCGGCGGCAACTACCGGGTCTTCGTGCCCTCGCTGCGGACCAACGCGCGCGGCCACAGCTGGGCGAACGGCCCCACCCCCGGCACCTCGCTCCCGCTGACCGACTTCTACGTGGCCAAGCCCACCGACACCGCGGCCACCATCAACGCGGCACTCGCCCAGGGCCTCAACCTGCTGCTCACCCCGGGCATCTACCACGTCAACGCGCCCATCAACGTCACCCGGGCCAACACCGTCGTGCTCGGCCTCGGCCTGGCCACCATCATCCCCGACAACGCCGCCACGGCCATCAAGGTGGCGGACGTGGACGGGGTCAAGCTGGCCGGCTTCCTGATCGACGCCGGTCCGCAGAAGTCCGATGTCCTGATCGAGGTCGGCCCCGCCAACGCCAGCGCCGACCACGCGGCCAACCCGACCTCCCTCCAGGACGTGTTCGTCCGCATCGGCGGCGCCTTCGCCGGCAACGCCACCACCAGCGTCGTGGTCAACAGCGACGACGTGATCATCGACCACACCTGGCTGTGGCGCGGCGACCACGGCGAGGGCATCGGCTGGAACGTCAACACCGCCGAGACCGGCCTCATCGTGAACGGCGACGACGTGCTGGCCACCGGCCTGTTCGTCGAGCACTACCGCAAGTACGACGTCGAGTGGTACGGCGAGCGGGGCCGGACCATCTTCTTCCAGAACGAGAAGGCCTACGACCCGCCGAACCAGGCCGCCTACATGAACGGCACCGTCAAGGGCTGGGCCGCCTACAAGGTCGGCCCCAACGTGAACGTCCACGAAGGCTGGGGCCTGGGCAGCTACTGCTACTTCAACGTCGACCCCACCATCCAGGTCGACCGCGTCTTCGAGGTCCCCATCAAGGCCGGCGTGAAGTTCCACAGCCTCCTGGCCGTCTCCCTCGGCGGCAACGGCATCATCAACCACGTAATCAACGACACCGGCGGCCCCGCCCAGGGCACCGCCACCATCCCCGCCAAGGTGGTCTCCTACCCCTGACGGGCATAGCCACCTAAACCAGCCGTGGGCCTCTGGGGAGGCCCACGGCTTTCCATTCCTTGTACGGCCCTTTTGGTTTGTGGGAATTGAGGGTTTGAGGGCGCTAGGTTGTGGGTGGGTGTGCGACTGGAAGGGGTATGGGGTGTCTGGTCCCGCTTGTCGGTTATATGTGTTAGTGGCTGCTCAAGCGCCTGTTGCGTTGATTGTTCGGCGGGGGCCGAGTAACTGGTGGCATCTGCTTCGGTGGGATTTGGAGGGGCGGACGGTTGAGTCGGGGGCGTGGTTTGGTGGGACCTTGTATCCTCGCCGGTCCGATATTTCCCCCGATGGGAAGTTATTTGGGTATTTCGCGCTGGGGCCGGGGGACGCGCCGTGGCACTCGTATTTCGCGGTTTCCCAGGCGCCCTGGTTGACCGCGCTCACCGCCTGGCAGACCTATGGCACGTACACGACCGGCTGCCGGTTCCAATCCAACGGTGAGTTGACGATCATCGGATCGATGAACAACCAGCCTTTCCACGGCAGCTACCCCCACGCGACCACAGTCGAGCCCATGCACACCAACTGGATCCGCCGCGACCTCCAGAACGAACTAAAACGCGGCTGGCGCCCCCTATCGGACCCGCCCACCGGAATCACCACGGAACCCGACGCGGTCATCATCCAACGCCGCCAGCCCGGCGCCCGGGGTGCGTCCCTGATCCTGGTCCACCAGGGCGTCGACTTCCAACGCCCCAGCATCGAAGGCGTACAGCTCGAATACTTCCGCCAGGACCGCGACGGCACCCTGACCCCACTCCCCGAAGCGGCCTGGGCCGACTGGGACCACCACGGCCGCCTCCTCCTCGCCAACCGCGACGGCACGATAGCCATCCACGAACGCCGCAAGGAAACCTGGACCCCAACCTGGTCCGAAGATCTCAACCCTCTGGAGCCTGCCCCCGGCCCCGCCCCAGACTGGGCGAAGACCTGGTAACCCAGCTCTCACTCCGCAGCGACATCCTCCTGCTCACGGGCTATATAGAGTCCGAGCTATGTCGCCCAACCAACGCATCACCGTACAAACCCAAGCGGTGCTCCGGGTCTTCCTGACCGACCCCACCCGCCAGTGGTACGGCCTGGAGATCAGCGACACCACCGAACCACCCCTGGCCACCGGCACGATCTACCCCATCCTGGCCCGGCTGGAAGGACTCGGCTGGGTGACGAGCACCTGGGAGCCCGCCGGCACCGACCACGGCCGCCCGCCACGCCGCTACTACACCCTCACCGGCGAGGGCGCCACCCAGGCCCCCGCCGCGATCGCCGCCACGTACCACTCCCGCCGCCAGCGACTCCCCGCCTGGCTCACCCCCCACCTGGACCCGGCATGATCGAACCGATCCTGGGCACCCTGCCACCCGCCCAGCGCGACCTCCTGGAACGCGCCTACGCCGTGGCCGCCTACTGGCACCGCGGCCAGCGACGCCACAGCGGCGAGCCGTACATCACCCACCCGGTGGCCGTCGCCACCGCCACCGCCGAACTCAGCCTGGGCCTCGAACTCCGCTGCGCGGCCCTGCTGCACGACCTGCTGGAAGACACCGACTGCCCCGAATCCACCCTCACCGAGGAGTTCGGCGAGGAGATCACCACCATCCTCCGCCACCTGCGGCACCTGGAATCGGACTGGCCGACCAGCGCCCCGGAGAACGTCCTGATCCTCAAGCTCCTGGACCGCCTTCACAACCAGCGCACGATCCAGCACCTGCCGCCCGAGAAGCGTCGCAGCAAATCCCACGAGACCCTGGCCGTGTTCGCCCCGCTCGCCGACCGCCTCGGCCTTCCGTCCATCCGGGAAGAGCTCGAAACCCTCGCACGCACCACCCTCACGGCCGACCTGGACGAGGCCGCGCATTCGCCGAACCGGGTCCTGCGTATCGGCGCATTCCTTCTCCCTCCGGCCACCCGCCAACGCTGGCTGGCCGAATGGCACGCCGACCTGCGCACCCTCCCCGACCGCCGCAGCCGGTCACGCTTCACCCTCCGGCTCCTGCTCCACATGCCGAAAATGGCCGCGACCCTCTACCGCGTCCATCCCCCGGCCGGCGGCCGCGCCCGTTCTCTCCTGCGCTGGATCCTCGCCTCCGACCTTCGCGCCTGGACCGCGCTCACCCCGCTGCTCATCTGGATGGCCATCGAAACCGCCGCCACCAACCTGACCGACGCGGTCGTCCTGATCATCACTGTGCCGCCCGTCCTGGCGGCCGGGATCAGAGCCCTACGCAGCCGCCTACGCTGACCCCAGTTCCTCGAACAACGTCAGCTGGACCCCCGCCGCGCCCTGCAACCGCGCATTCAACGACCCCCACGGCGTACGCGTCGGCTCCGCCACCACCTCGGCCCCTGCCGCGACGAGTTCCCCGGTCACCCGCACGGTGTCAGCCACCTCGAAGGCCAGCCGGATATGCGGCGCCACCCGCCGCCCCACCTCAACCCGATCGATGAATTCCGCCTGCCGCGCATCAATGATCTCCAGCGTCGCCCGCCCTCCGTCGAGCAACCGCACCCGCCCCTCCTCGGACGAGAAATCCGCCAGCTCCCCCATCCCCAGCACATCCCGATAAAACCGCAGCGCCGCCTCATAATCCTCGGCAGTCACCACAACCCGAAGCTCCCGAACACCCATGCGCCCATGCTAGAAGCCCGTCCAGACATCGCACGAGACCCGATCGGATGACCTACCGAGCGGAAATAGCCATTTCCAGACTTTTCTCCCCATCCAGAAATCCATTCCATCCTCAACCATATTCGAGTCAAAAGCCCTGGACACCCTCAAAGGTCGGCGCTGACGATGAAAGTCGCGTGGACGGGCCGGAGGGCGGCTTCGACCTGGAGGAAGGCGCGGAAGAAGATGACGCAGGGTTTTCCGGAGCGTTTGTGGCCGAGGGCCAGGGATCTGGCGGCGTTGTGGAGGGGCGGGCCGGCGAGGCGGAGGGTGGCGGCCTGTTCGACCTTGCCGGTGGCCTTGCCGCGATAGAAGGCGGCCATGGAGAGGAGGTCCTTCCTGTCGCAGGCGTCCTCAGGTTTGATGGCGGCCTCGCAGGCGAGCAGGATGGCGGCCTGGTAGGCGGCGTTGGCGTCACCCATCGCGGCCCGCCGGAGGATGGCGGCCCCACTCCGCCCCCAGGCGCGCGGCATGCGGAAGCCGACCGCCGGAAGCGGCTCCATCCGTACTTCTTGGACAGTGGGCTCCAGAATGTCACCGGGCGTCCAGCGCGGGGAGGCGACGTACCCGGGCGCGCTGCCGGTCTCGGCTTTGGCGGCCTTCCAGAGGGCGCCGAACTCCGCCATGAGCTCGCTGGGCGGCGGGACGTCCAGGTCGTTCTGTACGGCGATGCGGTGACAGACGGCCACGAAGGTGTGGAAGAACTGCCAGTCGGGCAGCCTGGACTTGCCGCTCAGGTACTCCGACACGGTGGAGGTGGGCAGGCGCTTCCAGGCGTCCTCCACCCCCGCGCGCTGCTTCTCGTCGATGAGGTCGCCCGCCACCCGTTCGATCGTGGCCAGGGTGGGGTGGCCCGCGTCCAGGTGGAGACGCTGGGCCAGCTCAAGTAGGCGGTGCTGACAGTGCCGGCTCGCTTCGCTCATGGCCAGGTCCATCCCGGGTCGCGACCACAACGGTCAGACGGCGAGTGAACCGGAGACCCACTGGGCCCGTACTCCCCATCAACCCCACCGGCACATCCGGTGTCACAGGTGAGGCTAGCCGCTCCCCCCACCCCCTGCACCATTAAATCCAAATTTCATCATTTACCCCGACATCGGAGTCGATATCGCGATAAATCCGCGCCAGTTCGAGGGCATCCGGGCCCGTCCGGGGATGTCCGGCTACGTCCGGAGGCATCCACGGAATGGGGAAGATAATCCGGATTCGGGGGATGTGTGGACCGCGCCATCACCCGCCTGGTAGAAACATCGCCAGTCACCCCGCGACGCCCTCACGAGCGTATTCTCGCGCATCCACGGAAGCAATTGTCATGCGCGACCCGTCGCGGAATTCCCCGGACGAAGAGAGCCTGCGATCGTGTCCCGAATAACGTCATTAACCATCGCCGGCCTGGTCTCGGCCGTGCTGGCGCTCTGCTGCTACATCCTCAGTGTGCACTCCGGCATGCCCCCGTCCGCGGCCGTCCTCGCGGCCGGCGGGGCCTTTCTCGCGGTCGCCACGCTCACCGTAATGATCCTCGAATACCTGCGATAACCCTGAAAGAAAGGACCATTGTGATCATCACGCGGCTCCGCCTCTCGGAGGTCTACCCGCGACTGGCCGCCAACATCGTCACCCTGCTCGACACCGACCCCCTGGCGGCGACCGTCGGCGATCTCCCCTATTTCGGCAGATGCACCTGCACGCCCACCTGCCCCACCCTGCTGACCGCGCCCCAAGGCGCCCAGGGCCCGGCCGTACGCACCCTCGAACGCGAGGGAGTCGACGTCATCTGGCTCGGCCTCGACCCGGGCAGAACCTCGATCGCCGGCATCGAGGTGCTGGACGACGCCGAACTCACCACCCTCCGCTAGTGTCTGGTGCACCGCCGGACGATAGGACACATTGAGGCGCATGGATCGCCAGTTCATCAGCCATCTCGCCCACCGCGACCACCCTGTCGCCGCCCCGGTCTCCGGTGCGCACATAACCCGGCTGCTCCGCCGGGCCAGACTCGCGGAGGGGGCGCGCATCCTTGACCTGGGCTGCGGCGAAGCCGCCTGGACACTGCGCGCGCTGGCGCTCTACCACGACGCCACCGCCGACGGCGTGGACATCTCCGCCGAAGGGCTCAAGTCGGCCGAACAGGCGGCGGACGCGCAGGGCGTCTGGGAACGCATCCGGCTGCACGAGACGCCGGCCGCCGACTTCCCGGTGGCGGAGCAGTACGACCTGGTGCTCTGCGTCGGGGCGACCCACGCGTTCGGCGGGCTGCTGCCGACGGCCGAACACGTCCGGCGTTACCTGCGCCCCGGCGGGCTGGCGATGATCGGCGAAGCCTTCTGGGAACGCGAGCCCACCCCGGAGGCGCTCGCCCGGCTGGGCGCCGAACCCGACGACTACCGCGACCTGCCCGGCACGGTGGCCCTCGCGGAGTCCGCCGGTTTCACCACCGTCTACGCGTACACCAGCGACCTGTCGGAATGGGATGAGTACGAGTGGTCCTGGACCGGCACCCTGCTCCGCTGGGCCAACGAGAACCCGGGCCCGGACGCCGCCGTCGCCCGCGCGGCGGCCCTGGAACACCGGGACATGTGGCTCCACGGCTACCGCGGCGTCCTCGGCTTCGTTACCCTGCTGCTTCAGAGGACATCCGCGTAAGTTTGGCGGTCACCCCCGGGATGGCCGAGGATCGCAACGTACCATGACGTCGTGCACGGCCTCATTCGCTCCGTGTGGCACGAGCCCCGTCCCCCCGGCGCCCCGCGGCGGGTGTGGCGGGACTGGGTGCTGGTGGGAGTGCTGATACCGGTCGCGCTGCTCGAAGGGGTGGTGCGGCCCGACCTGCCGTCGCGGGTGCTCTCGGTGGTCCTCGCGGTCGGGTTGACGCCCACCTTGCTGTGGCGGCGGACCAAGCCGTTGCCGATGGTCGTGATCGCGTTCGGCGCCTCTGGACTGGGCCAGGTGCTGGCGGGCGGCGTGTCGCCCGAGCTGAACACCATGGTCTACCTGCTCCTGCTGCCGTACGCGCTGTTCCGGTGGGGGTCGGGGCGCGAGGCGGTCATCGGGCTGGCGATCATCCTGGCCAAGGCCGCGAGCTCCGTGATCTTCGACTATCCCGGCCCGGCCGACACGGCCGCCGCCTTCGCCGTCGTGCTCACGGTGACGGCGGTGGGCGCCGCGTTCCGCTACCGGGCCCGGGCCCGTACGCGCGAACTCGACCAGGCCAAACTGCTCGAACGGGAGCAACTGGCCCGGGACCTGCACGACACCGTGGCCCACCACGTCTCGGCCATGGCGATCCGCGCCCAGGCGGGCCTGGCCACGGCGGCCTCGCGGCCCGACGCCGCCACCGAGGCGCTCAAGGTGATCGAGGCCGAAGCGGCCCTGGCCCTCGCCGAGATGCGCGCCATGGTGCACGTCCTGCGCCGGAACGAGCCCGCCGACATGACCCCCGGCCGGGGCCTCGCCGATCTCTCCCAGCTCGAAAGCGGGGGACCCTCCGGCCCGTCCGTCCAGGTGGAGGTCGCGGACGACGTCGCCGGGCTCTCCCCTTCGGTGGAGGCCGCGATCTACCGTCTCGCCCAGGAGTCGGTCACCAACGCCCGGCGGCATGCGCGACACGCCACCCGCGTCCAGATACGGGTCATCGCCGACGGCACCTCCATACAACTGGACGTGGACGACGACGGCGATCCCGTACGCCCGGCCGGATCCCCCGGATACGGGATCACCGGCATGATCGAGCGCGCCGAACTGCTCGGCGGCACCTGTGTGGCCGGCCCCAACCCTGACCGGGGGTGGCGCGTCACCGCCGTGCTGCCCCGTGCCGGGGTGGCCACATGAGCATCCGGGTGCTGGTCGCCGACGACCAGGAGATCGTCCGTACCGGGCTGGCGATGATCCTCGACGCGCAGCCGGACATCGAGGTGGTCGGCGAGGCCCCCGACGGGCGGCGGGCCGTCGAACTCGCCCAGCGGCTCCGCCCCGACGTCTGCCTGTTCGACATCCGGATGCCCGTCCTGAACGGCATCGAGGCCACCCGCCTGCTCGCCGGCCCCGCCGTCGCCGACCCGCTCGCCGTCGTGGTCATCACCACCTTCGACCTCGACGAGTACGTCTACGCGGCCCTGCGCGCCGGGGCCCGGGGGTTCCTGCTCAAGAACGCGGGGGCGGAACTGCTCTCCCAGGCCGTGCACGCCGCGGCCGGCGGCGACGCCCTGATCGCGCCGAGCGTGACCGCCCGCCTGCTCAACGCCTTCGCCCACGCCGGGCCCGCCTCGCCGTCGGCCCCTCCCTTCGAGGCGCTCACCGATCGGGAGGAGCAGATTCTGGTGACCGTGGCCCGGGGGCGTACCAACAGTGAGATCGCCGATGAACTGCACATCTCGCTGAGCACCGTGAAAACGCACATCGCCAGCCTGATGGCCAAGCTCGGTGCCCGGAACCGCGTGGAAATCGCCATGTGGGCGTACGAGACGCGCCGGGTGCGGCACTAACGCCTGCGGATGATCCATTCCGCCACGGCCAGGTTGATCACCCATCCGGCGGCCATGAGCAGGCCTCGGGCGAACTCGCCGGGGGTCCCTACCAGGACGAAATAGGGAACGTGGGTGAACGCCTGGGTGCCGGCGCCCATGCCGATCGCGTACGCGCGGATCATCCAGGCGCGGTGGCGCAGGATCTCGCGCCGCCGGATCGCGGCGAACCCGAGCACCAGGGAGACCGTCATCGCCGTGCCGAACACGAGCCGGAACACCTCGACGAGATCACCGTCGCCCACGGGACGGGGGTAGTACACGGCCATCCACAGGCCGGTGAGCGCGGTGACCAGTCCGCAGACCACCAGAAGCCGCCCCGCCGCGCGGTGCCAGCCCGGCCTGCGGCGGCGGAACCCCGCCGCGAACTGGAAGGCGCCCAGGATGCCGTAGCAGGAGGCGCCGACGATGTGCAGCACCACGGGGATGGGCACCGCGAAGAATCGCGCGTTCTCCGGCGTGATCGCCGCGCCACCGGCCAGTTGCCCCAGGCGGGCCGCGCCGGCGATCACCGGTACGAGGCTGAGAATGATCAGGCCGGCGGGTACTGCCCATCCGGCGGAAGTCCGTTTGCCCGCCGGTCGCGTACTCCGGCTTCTCGCGCTGCTCTCGGTCATGAGCCGATCGTGACTTCTCTGCCGGTATCCGCTCATCGCGCGAAAGGCCCGATCCAACTCAGCCGATCATCCACCGATCAGGCGTACTTTCGGCTGATTCGGCGGGCGGGGCGGATTTTTTAGCGTGGAGCGACCGCACACCACATGAGGAGAAGGCGATGAAGGCGTTCGTCCAGCGCTCGTACGGCCCACCGGATGTCCTGACCCTTACCGACATCCCCGTTCCCGTCCCCCGGGACGATGAGGTCCTGGTCCGGGTATGCGCGACCTCCGTCAACCCGTACGACTGGCACCACATGCGCGGCGAGCCGTACCTGGCCCGGGTGATGCCCGGTAGCCTCGGCCTCCGCGCCCCGAAGATCCCCATTCTCGGCGCCGACATCTCCGGCCAGGTCGAAGCCGTCGGCAGAAACGTCACCGAGTTCCGTCCCGGCGACGAGGTGTTCGCCGTCATCACCGGCGGCGGCTTCGCCGAGTACGTCTGCGTCCGCGAAACCGATCTCGCCCCCAAGCCGCAGCACCTGTCCCACGAGGAGGCCGCCGCGGTGCCCATGGCCGCCAACACCGCGCTGATCGCCCTCCGCGACGACGGCGGCATCAAGCCGGGTCACCGGGTTCTCGTCAACGGCGCCTCCGGAGGGGTGGGCACCTTCGCCGTGCAGCTCGCCCGCGCCTTCGACGCCGAGGTCACCGGCGTGTGCAGCACCCGCAACCTGGACCTGGTGCGCTCCCTCGGCGCGAGCAAGGTCATCGACTACACCGCCGAGGACTTCACCCGCGACGCCCGCCGCTACGACCTGTTCGTGGACATCGCGGGAAGCCGCTCGGTACTCGCCTCCCGCCGCACCCTGGTCCCCAAGGGCGCCTACGTGGTGGTCGGCGGCCAGCCGGGGCGTTGGCTGCAACCGATGGGCCACGTGTTCTCCACCCTCGGCGTGTCCCCCTTCGTCTCCCAGCGAATGGCCCTGGCCGACGCGCTCAAGTGCCCCAGCCCCAAACAGAACCTGCGCACCCTGACCACCTTCATCGACGGCAAACAGGTCGTCCCGGTAATCGACCGCCGCTATTCCTTCGAGGAGATCCCCGCCGCGATCCGCTACCTGGAAGCGGGACACGCGCCCGGCAAGGTCGTCATCACCGTCTGAACTCGCTCAGTACCCCGGGAAGACACGGCGCAGGTCGTCGAGAGTGAGCGTCTCCCCGGTGAATTCCACCCCGGCCGGGGTGTGCTCCGGGGAGTGACGCCCGGAGGCCAGCCGTACCCACCACTCCGCCGGAGCCGTGAGAACCCCGTCCGGCGTGGACGGAACCTCCGTGATGCTCACCGCGTCACGAATCTCCACCCCGAAAGACTGTTCCGGGGCGGTCAGGTGCACGGCCACGCTCGCCTGGCGACCGCCGAGCCCCGCGGCCTTGCCGACCCAGGCGATGGCGGCCTCGGCACGCGGGAGCAGCAGCTCGGCGACCTCCGGCGTCAGCGTGGCCGCACCGTCGAAGGCGACCTTGACGTCCCAGGCGTGCAGAGCGAGCTCGTTGAGCCGCATCCCCCCGAAGGTGGCCACATCCGCCGGATCACCCGGCCACCAGACCGGGATGCGAAGCTCCTCCCTCGCCTGCGCGTCCAGATCCTCGAACCGGCGAAGCTGCGCGTCGTTCGCGCTGAGGAACTCCTCGGCGCGCTGCGCCCGCGACATCGCGTCCCAGCGCGCCCACACCCCCTGGATGAACTCCCGCTCCGGAGCACCGCTCCCGTCCACCGCCCCGTTGAGCGCCGCGAGCCCGATCTCCGCCCCACTCCCCAGATGACTCAACACCTGCGAAACGTCCCACTCCACGGCCCCCGACCGCCGAGCGAGCTCATCCTCCCCGAACCCCCGCACCAACGCGGCAAGCTCCTCGAACTCCGCCCGCAACGCCTTGATCGTCTGATCCGCCGGCTCGGCCATCCTGTCCTCCATGCAGCCGCTTGAACTCTGCCTCGCCCAACATCTCCGCCGCGGAGGATCATCCCGACTGCCCCCACCAAATCCCCTCAGTGCGGAAATGCCCTGGGTGCGCGTGGGGTGATCTCCATGCGGAAGTGCTCGATGATCGAGCTAATCTGGCGCATCAGGGTGGTGCCTTCGAGGCGGTTCAGGTAGAGCGAGCGGCGCGCCAGGCCGTCGGCGTCCACGGCGAAATAGATGGTCATGAGGGGGTTGATGAACAGTTCGCTGCCGCTGGTGCGCGTCGTGAACTGGACGTCGCCGACCTCGCCGTGCAGGGCGGCCGCGATCGAGCCGTTGACGATGCTCGGACGGGCGGGTGCGTCGGCCTGGGCGTGGGCGACGGCGTCCAGGTAGAGCTGGGACGCCCGGCTGGCGCGGGGGATGGAGAAGGCGCCCAGGTACGCCCCGTCGCGGTCCAGGGCGGCCAGATTCTCCAGGACCTGGACATGATTGACGCCGTGGTAGGCGTCCACGCCGAAACCCAGGCAGGCGACGATCTTCTCGTGTACCCCGAGGCCGTGTACGGCGGCGAGGCTGGCCATGTCCTCCTCCGGGGTGCCCAGCCCCGCCTCGTCGCCGCGCAGCAGGATGTCGGTTCCCCCGTCGACCAGGACCACGGCGTCGAGGTCCAGCCGGTCCACCAGCACCTGGTAGGCGGCGCGCAGCGGATCCACTCCGACCTTGGGGAACGCGTACACGGTGGAGGGCAGGTCGTGGGCGTCGAGCCAGCGAGCCAGTGAAAGCTCGGGGAAGTACCAGTCCCGGGTGGCCGTGTGCGGCCCGATCTCGGCCACGTCCTCCGCCACCCAGGCCTCAAGATCCAGCCCGTGCAGCCGGCTGAACGACAGATTGGCCAGGTGGACCTGCTTGCCCGTCTCCCACAGCGCCACGGCGAGCGGAAGCCCGGCGAACACATCGAAACCTCCCCCGGCTCCGGCCACCAGAATCCGGTCAGCCTGCTTGAGCCGGGTGAACAGCGGAGGTTCGTGCAACGAGAACACTCAGGGAACTTAGCGTAGGAGGCGCCGACCGGCGACGGCCAAGCCGATCGCCTGTGCGACGGCGCCGGCGACCTCGAACCACTCGGTGCCGGCCACGAGCCCGATCACATGCAGCGGGGGCCAGGCCAGGACCGCGGCGGCTGCCCAGAGCGGGATCGCGCGGCTACGGAGGAGGGCCGAGCCGAGCAGCAGCGTCCCGACCAGGTTGCCCGCCACGAAGAGCAGGAACACCCACACGGCCGCCAGGTCACTCTGGCCGCTGTCGAGCACGGCCGCGTAGTCCGCGACGGGGCCGCCGCGCTCGGCCATGGCGAGGCTGATGAAGCCGGTGAAGACGATCGCGAAGTAGCCGATGTACCCACTGGCCGTCAGTACCGCGCCGAAGGACCCGAGCTTGCGGCTGCGGTCCGCGACGAGTCGCTTGACGCCGAGGACCGCCGGAACCATGAGCAGGCTCCCCAGCATCGCGGCGACGGTGGCGAGGCGATAGAGGCCGGGGTGGGCCGCCGCCAGGGCGAGGGTCTCCGCGCCTGTGCTGTCACTTCCTCCGGCGCGGGTGGCCCACGCGTAGGCGCTGTTGGCGACGGCGAATCCCCATGGCGCGGTGAACAGCGCCAGGGCGAGCGGGATGCTGCGGGTGTGCGGCGGACCGGCCGGCGCGGACACGACGGACGGCGGAACGGACGTTTCCATGGGTTCTCCTTCAGATGGGATCAGCTGCGGGACCGCAGCCCCGGCGCGACCAGGGCGATGCAGCCGAGGGTGAGCACGATGCCGACCGCGGCCGCGGTCATCGCCTCGGCGGGGACCCCGTCGGCGAAGAACGCGGGCACGGCGGTCAGCCCCGACAGCAGCCTGGTGACGATCACGGCGATCGCCCCGGCCCGGCTACCGCGCCAGCCCAGCACGCAGCCGACCAAGGTGATCAGCCCGAGTACGGCCCCTGCGGCGGCCACCGCGAACGGGGGATGCTCGCCGTCGCCGAGCGGCAGCGTGACCACATCGATAAGGCCGAGCAGGCCGCCCAGGATCAGCCCGGCGACGACGAGACGGGAGCGTTGCATGTGGTTCTCCTGTGAGTGGGGCGGGGGGATGTCCCGCTCCCGCAGTCTCGGCGCGCGGGCACGGTCCGCGGATCCGGGCCGGCACGGGACCGATCTCCGTACTGGCACGTATTCACCGGGCGATCCCCGGCCCCCTACCGTGGAGGCGTGATAGCCCCCCGTCTGTTCGCGTACGCCCTGGCTGCGGTGCTGAGCGTGCTGGCGGGTGCCGGTGTGGTGCTCGCGGTGATCGGCGGCGACGGCGGCGCCACGGCGGAGTTCGCGATAGGCGCGACGTTGGCGTTGCCGTCCGTGGTGCTCGGGCTGGTGGTCGCCGTCCGGCGTACGGACAGCGTGGTCGGCCCGCTGCTCATGCTGGTCGGCGGGACGGCGCTCTGGGTCACCGTCGGCGACCTGTACGCCTCGGCCATCAGCCGGCGGCCGGACCTGCCGTTCTCCGAGCTGTACGTGGCCCTGTCCCAGGGCGACTGGATGTTCCTGTACGTCCCGGCGGCCCTGCTCATGCTGGTGTTCCCGGACGGACGCCCGCCGGGCCGGCGGTGGCGTTGGACGGCCATCGGGTTGGTGGTCGTTCCCGTGCTCTTCCTGCTGATCGCGGCGTTCGATCCCCGTCCCTACCGGCCGCCGTTCGAAACCACGCCGCACTTCTTCCCGGTCCCCGCGTCCTACCTGCCGGCGGTGGAGGTGGCGGGCCTGCTGCTGTTGCCGGTCTTCCTCGGGTTGTTGATCGCGTCCACAACGGCGGTGGTGCTCCGCTATCGCAGGGCGACCGAGGAGGTGAAGCGGGCCCAGCTCAAGTGGTTCGCGCTCGGCGCGGCCTGCCTGCCGCTGGCGCTGCTGCTCTGCTGGGCGAGCTACCTGTTCCTCGGCGGGCCTGAGCTGGGGCTCGCCGGTCTGGCGGCGACCGCCCTGGCGATTCCGGTGGCCACCACGATCGCCGTGTTGCGCCACGACCTCTACGACATCGACCGCGCGATCAGCGCCGCCGTCACCTACGGCCTGGTGACCGCGATGCTGCTCGGCTTCTACACGGCCGCCTCGTTCCTGGTGGGCCTCAGCGCCGGTCGGAGCTCACCCATCGCCGCGGCCGCCGGCACGGCCATCTGCGCCGCCGCGCTGTCCCCGCTGCGCAGCCGCCTGCAGCGCTGGGTCGACCGCCGGTTCTACCCGGCGCGGCAGGCCGTACTGACCGCTGTCGAGGAACTGCGCGGCCGTACGCACGCGGGTCAGGCGCAGCCTGAGGAGCTGGAGGCGACCCTGCGCGCCGCGCTGCGCGACCCGGAGTTGCGCGTCGGCTACCGGCTGCCGGGCACCTCCGGGCTGGTGGACGCGACCGGCGCTCCGGTCGACCCCGGCGACGCTCCCGTCGCGCAAGTCCGGCTCGGCGGCCATGACATCGGCGCCATCGTGCGCGGCGGGACCGGCACCCGGGAGCTGCTGCGCGAGGTGGCCGCCGCCAGCGCGCTGCTCATCGAGGTGGTCCGGCTGCGCATCGAGGTGAGCAGGGCGCTCGACGAGGCCGAGGCCAGCCGTGCTCGGCTGCTGCACGCCGGATACCAGGAGCGGCGGCGGCTCGAACGCGACCTGCACGACGGGGCGCAGCAGCGCCTGGTCTCCCTCGGCATGGCGATCCGGCTGGCGCAGCGCCACCTCGACGACAGCACGGTCGAGGTCGACGCCCTGCTGGACGAGTGGGTGGCGGAGCTGGCCGTCGCGGTCGCCGAACTGCGGCAGATCGCGCACGGCCTGCGCCCGAGCAGCCTCGACGACGGGCTCGGCAACGCGCTGGTCATGCTGGCCGGCAAGGTGCCGGTCCCCGTGGCGCTGGACGTGGCCGCCGACGACCTGCCCGAGGACGTGGCGATGACCGCCTACTACGTCGCGAGCGAGGCGATGACCAACGCGGTCAAGCACGCCGAACCCGCCACGATCGGCGTTCGCGTCAGCCGGGCCGGCGATCGGGTCACCGTACGGGTCAGCGACGACGGGCCCGGAGGTGCCGAGATACGTCCGGGGACCGGTCTGGCGGGCCTGGCCGACCGGGTGCAGGCGGCCGGTGGCGCGTTGCGGCTGTCCAGCCCGGCGGGCGGCGGCACGCTGGTCGAGGCGGTGCTGCCGTGCGCGTCGTGATCGGCGAAGACTCCGCCCTGTTCCGGGAGGGCCTGGCCCGCCTGCTCACCGACGCCGGGCACGAGGTCGTGGCCAAGGCCCAGGACGCCCCGGAGCTGATCGAAGCCGTCGCCGCCGCGAAGCCCGAGCTGGTGATCATCGATATCCGGATGCCGCCCGACCTCACCGACGACGGCGCCAGGGCGGCCCGGCGGATCCGCGACACGCACCCGGAACTCGGCATCGTCCTGCTCTCCCAGCACGTCGAGACCCGGCACTCCGTCGACCTGGTGTCCCGCGGCAGGTTCGGCTACATGCTCAAGGACCGGGTCCTCGACGTCGAGGACTTCTTCGACTCGCTGCAGCGAGTGGCGGCCGGCGGCTCCGCCCTCGACCCCGAGGTGGTCTCGCGCCTCATCGGCGCACGCCGGGCCGCCGATCCGCTGGCCTCGCTGAGCGCGCGAGAGCGGGAGGTGCTGGCGCTCATGGCGGAGGGCCGCACCAACGTCGGCATCGCCCGGCGCCTCTGGCTGACCGACCGAACGGTGGAAACCCACGTCAGCTCGATCCTCGCCAAGCTCGGCCTGGCCAACTCGGAGGAGGACCACCGCCGCGTCCTGGCCGTCCTCCTGTACCTCAACCGCCTCTGAACCAGCTTTGTATCAACCTCTTGCCACAAGTGCCCGTTCGAAGCCACTATTGCTCGGCGGTCTGGTACCTGGCCGAACTGCTCTTCCGGGTAGGGGTGGGCCTGGCGGCGGGGACGGTGGCGCGGGCGTACAAGGAACTGGAACGAGCCGGATACGTCACCGGCAAGCGCGGCGGCGGCACCCGCGTTCTCCCGCAACCCGAACCTCAGACCACCCAAGCGGAACTGATCGAACAACACGCCCGCGCCTACCTTGCCGAGGTCGCCCGCCTCGACGGCACGGCAGAACAGGCGGTCGCGGCCGTACGAACGGTCATCGCCACCGTGTCCACTGAATGAGCGTGCCCTTGGTCCAGGTGTGGGCGATGATCGCATAGCGTTCGTCACTCACCGGGCGGCCCCACAGGTCGGCGTCGCCGCTCAGCGACTCGATATGCACCTCTCTGACCAGGGGGCGCACCACAGAAGCCAGGACATCGGCGGTGATGCCGCTTCCCCAGGGCAGCGATTCGGCTCCCGCCACGTACGGCTGCGGCTCGTAGCAGCGAAAGCGAGCCGGTGCCGCAACCGACGTCCAGGACATCGGCCGGAGCGGACGGCGCCCATCGACGTATCAGGCACCCCCACGCGGCCCGCGTGCGCTCGGCGCGCAAGCCGTGATCAGGCTCGTCATCGAAGGTCGGTGCGGCGGCGTTCCAGTAGTCGCTGATCGCGGAGACAAGGTCGGCCATGGAAGCGATACTCTCAGCGCCCTCTGACACTTCGAGTTCGTGCCGCCGGCGACGGACAATGTGGTCAGCGGCCGAGGGCGGCGCCGATGCGGGCCCGAGGGTCGGCGGCTCCGGCGAGCATTCCGGAGGGCAGGACGTCGATGAGATGAGCGTGCCCGAAGTTGTCGCCATAGGGTTCATGGCGGACCGTGTGCCCGCGCTCGACAAGTCCTGGCGCCCACGTCGCGCCTTTCTCAACCTCGACGACCACCTCACCGCCATGCCAGGTGTCGAAGCCTGTGCTGGCGTCGACACCGAGCGCCCAGCGCGGGGCGGTGATCACCTCGCCAGGGCTCTGGCCGTACGCCAGCAGGCGGGTGACGAGCTGAAGCAGGATCTGCGGCTGCGCGTCACCGCCCATCGTCCCGAGCACCGTACGCAGGGTTCCGTCCGGACGGGTGATCAGTGCGGGTGAGAGGGTGTGCGGCGGGCGGCGGCCGGGGCCGTACTCGGCGGGGTGGCCAGGGATGAGTGAGAAGCCGATGCCCCGGTTGTGCAGGTTGATCCCCGTGGTCGGCTCGAACAGCAAACTGCCGAACCCGGCGGCGTTCGACTGGATCAGCGACACGCCCATTCCGTCGCCGTCCACCACGCACAGGTAGGTGGTGTCGCCACGAGCCGCCGCACCGCCCAGCCCGGCCGTACGACGGTCGGGGTCGACCAGCGCGCGGCGCTCGACGGCCGTGCCGAGCGGGGCCTGCCCGCCCTCGTGCAACACGTCGAGCCTGTCGTGCCCGGCGGCGCGGGCGGCCTCGACGAGCAGGTGCGCCCAGCGCGGGTCGTCCGGATCGCCGGGCAACTCGAACCCCTCCAGGACGCCGAGCGCGAGCAGCAGCAGGTACCCCTGCGAGTTCGGCGGAATCGTCCACACACCATGCCCGAACGCGGTCACGTGCAACGGCGTCACCCAGTCGGCGTTGACCCTGGCCAGGTCGGCATCGGTGTACTCACCCGCGCCCAAGGCGAGCAGCCCACGGCCGAACTCCCCTTCATAGAAGCCCGCGCGCCCACCCGCCGCAATCGCCTCCAGCGCCCGCCCCACGCCGGGCCGCCGCACGAGATCACCGACCGCCCGCACGTCGGCGAAGTCCCCGGCCCCCGGCAGCGCCCCGATGAACGGTCCCCCCGGCGCGAGCAGCGGAGAGGCCGGAAACCCCTCAACCGCCAGACGAATCGCAGCAGCCAGCACCACCTCAAGCGGAAGCCGCCCGAACCGCCCATGCAGCGCGAGCCAGCCATCCACACACCCTGGCACCGGCACCGACCTGACGTCGTACAGGTGAGGCATCCTTCCGTGCCCCTCCGCACGCAACCGCTCCGGATCCGCACCACTCCCGGCCCGCCCCGAGGCATTCAACGCACTCACCCCGGCCCCGTCATGCACCAGCGCGAACAGATCCCCACCCAGCCCACACATGTGCGGCGCCGTAACCGCCAACACCGCATTGGCCGCGACCGCCGCGTCAGCAGCACTGCCCCCTCTGTCCAGCACGGCAACAGCCGCCGCCGACGCCAGATGATCAATCGTGCAAACCATGCCATTAACCGCGTATCGGGTATCACTCATATCAGGACAGTAGGCTTTCCCGATCGCCATGTGGACAGCCGCGACGTAATTGGATCTTTCTGGCAAGACCGCAGGAGTTCATGGTTGCAGGTAGGGCTGGAAGACGCCCTCGGGGTCTGCGCGCTCGCCGTGGCCGAGGCGGTGTCGACGGCGCACGCGTCGAGCCGGGAGAGGTCGATCAGCATGCATCCGTGGTCTCGGCCCAGCCCCATGTCGGACATCCTCCGTGCCACGGCCGCTAACGGGTGATCACGGCGAAGGCGGCGACGGACAGCGCGTAGCACAGCACGATCACGAGCGCTCCGGCGGCGCCGGCGAGGAACGAGCGGGACACATCGGGGCGCAGCCATGCCGCGAAGGCCCTGTTGACGAGCGGCATCAGGACCCAGGTGAGGATGGCGACGCTCAGCACGTTGCCGATGAACAGGACGAGGTAGAGGGGCAGGCGCGCGCCGGTCAGCACCCGGCTCACCGTCAGGTTCAGCGCCATCACGGTCGGATAGAGGGCCAGCAGCACGCACATGGCCTGCTTCCAGTTGGGCGGAGCGCCCTGCCCGGCAACTCCGCCGCCGAACCGGAACCAGCCGCCGAACGCCGACTTGACGGTGCGCACGTCGAAGTCGACGACGCAGTCACGACCTTCGTCCAGGAGCTTTCTCCGGGTGTCGGACGCGAGCCAGTTCTCAAGGTGTTCGCGGGTGTCGAACCGGGTCATGACCACCCAGTGCGGCTGTACGCCCGGCACTGGCGCGAACGTCTCGAATCCAAGGAAGCCGGGAAACCTCTCCTCTGCCTTGTGGAGCCTGTCCTGCCAGCGCGTGTAGTCGCCCTCGCGGCCTGGCCGCACGTTGTGGGAGATCACCGCCGTGACCGCTTCGATATCGGGCGTCCTTCCCGCGAGGACCTCCAGCGCCGGCGGCTCCTCCAGCAGCGGCCGGACCTCGTCGAGCAGCGCCCTACGCGACTCCGAATTCAGCCACCCGGTCAGCTGGGCGATGCCCGAGAAACGAAAAACAGACACCCAGGAGGGTTGCTCACCGGGAATCGGCGGATAAGTCTCCGCCCCCTCGAAACCAGCAAATGAGCGCATGCTCTCATTTGTTTTCTGCTGCCAGCGGCGATAATCATCATCGCGGCCTTCGCGAACCTTTGACGAAATGACCACGGTCACGCCGCGATCCGAAGGCCCGCGGTTCGAACCAGGCTTCACCTGGGCAAGTATAGTCCACGGCCGCCGGGAGAAGCATGGCGGGAATTGCTCGGACGCGGCAGTCAATCATGACGAAATTTCAGCCGTAATTTACCTGCCGGAGGTGAGGAGATGGGACCCAAGGAATTCATGGCCGAAGCCGTGCGACTCGCCACGGAGTCCGTTGTGAACGGCTGGGGCGGCCCGTTCGGCGCGGTCATCACCAAGGACGGGGAGATTCTCGCCCGCGGGCAGAACCGCGTCCTGCTCACCGGCGACCCGACCGCACACGGCGAGATCGAGGCCATCCGCAAGGCCATCCAGATCCTGAACCCGGAGGCACCCACCCTTGCGGAGGACCGCCTGAACACCTCGACGCTCGAACTCGTGCCGCGCCCGGAAGGATCGCCCGACCTCCTGCCCGAGCGGGCCCGGATGCTCATGGGCTACTCCCTCTACTCGAGCGGGGCTCCGTGCCCGATGTGCATGAGCGCCATCTACTGGTCGCGGATCGACTCGGTCCACTTCAGCTCCGACCTCGAGGCGACGAGAAAGATCGGTTTCGACGACGCCTTCCAGTACAAGGACTTCCAGCGCCCCCTCGACCAGCGCAAGATCCCGATCGAGCAGATCTATCCCGAACTCGGCGCCCAGGCGTACGCCGCCTGGGCAAACAAGCCGAACCACCACCCGTACTGATCCGCCGGACGCCTAGGCGGGGTGGACGGCGAGCTCGTCCAAGCGTGCGAGCACGGCGGGACCACTGATTCGATCAACAGCACTTGACGATTGCTCCGCGCTGCTTCGATATCCGACTATTTGATAGTGCGCAGGTCAGCGAGGGTAGCCGCTATCAACTAGCGTGACGCCAGACAAGGAGGTCCGGGGTGTACGCCTCCTCCACCCCGGACAGGCCCGAAGGCGGCTGTTTCATAAAATGAAACGTAGCTTGCAGTTTACGCAAGATCCATATTCCTGGGCAGCGACCGGCTACACGGTTACCAGACGGACCGCCTTGCCGCACAGCTTCCTCATATCATCCTCGTCCGAGGTGAGGATGATGACCGGCCCGGTGGAGCGGAGCGCAGTGGCGACCACGACGGCGTCGATCGCATACTTGTGGCCGTGGAGTCCGTTCTGGCGGAGCAGTTCAAGGGCGTGGACGGAGACCTCCTCCGTCACCGGCTCGACTCGCAAACGGGACAGATACCAGCGCAGACGGTCGTTCGTCACCCGGCTGTCGAAGGCCTCGATCGGCGTCAGGGCGCTGACGACGACACGGAAGTCGTTGCTCTGCGCCTCTCTCACGATCGCCGTCACCCGCTGATCGGCCGCACACCATTTGGAGAGTCCTTCGGAGTCCAGGATGACCGTGCCGGCGCTCAGCTTGCTTCGTGCGCGTGCCATGCACCATCCCCTTGCAACTCCGGGGCGGACTTGACGCTCCGGAACAGTTCCCCCGCCTCGTCCCGGAGCGACTGCGGGATGGGCCCGCTCTCGCGCTCGTTGGCTTGGAGGGCCTCCTCCAGCAGGTCCCGCTCGATCTGGCGTTCCACAGCGGCATCGACGTAGGCGGAGAAGCCGCGTGCGCCCACGCGTTCCTTGATGGCGCGGATGTTTCCGGCCCGCAGCGAGACGCTGACCTTGGCCGCAGGCCCCTCCCCCGGCGGGAAGGCTTGTTCAGGCGAACCCATGAGGCCACTTTACTACTTCAAGTAGCAAAACAGGCCGCCGCCGTCGCCACGGAACGGTACGGCTGGAACTTCTGCACCGGCCATGTCGAGACGGTGCCGCCAGCTCCGACTTCCTACGTACGAGCGGCCTCCGCGGAGGCCCGTACAACGATCGCAGGAGTGGCGATGAGAAAGATCTTCGCGTTCTTCGTGGTGACCGCCGACGGATACTACGAGGGGCCCGACGGGGAGTTCGACTGGCCCAACGTCGACCAGGAGTTCAAGGCGTTCATCCTGTCGGCGATGGCCGGGTCGTCAGACCGCAGAGCACAGAATCCCCCTCGAACTGACCCGTACCAGGACCTTCAAATCGGGCAACGTACTGCTCTACTACCGGCCGGTCGTGGACTGAGACCCGGCCTTCAAGATCCGTAGAAGCCACCGACGGCCCGAGATCACCTGGTGGCAATCTTGGGCCGTACCAGGCATTACAGATGTTGTCTGAGCTTGCTCCGCTTTGACGAACACCGATGATGTGTCGGTCAAACTGGATCAAGCCCAGACCCGGACCGCCCAAGGTCATGGCGGCAGCTCAAAAGGTACCGAAGAAGCGATCCCACCAGCTGGGTTGCCACTGGCCGTCCCATCTCAGCGGGCTCGGCCCGTCGTACCGGCTCGTGAGGAGTTCTTCCGGGACCACCACGTATCCCAGTTCGGTGAGTGCTTGTACCGCCTTTGCGAGATCTCCGGCATCCAACTCGCCCTCCGCCTGCGCCTCCTCCACGCCCAGGAAGGCTCCGGGGTTGTCGGCGGACACCAAAGCCAGAGACCCGAACTTGCTCAGGGAGACGACGATCCGCGTCCCGCACACTGTCGCCTCCGCAGGAATTACGACGCGACCGTACTCACTGGAGTCTTGGGTGTCCTGCTCGGTCGGGCAAAGGGTCGCGAAGCCGTCCTCCAGCCTCGCCACCAGACGTTGGAGAAGCACCGCAGCTTCGCGACGGTTATAGCCCCGTGGCCACTCCAGCCTCTCAGGGTCGTCAAGCCGGCGCAGCAACATCATCAGGTCCGCTTCCCTCTCCACCATCCGCCCATCCTGACGCGATGCGGCAATAGATGTGCGATCTAATGGGGCTTCGACCGGTGCTCAGCCCACAAGTCGACCGCCTCTTGGAGACCAAGAGCGGCAACGTCCTCGCGAGCCATCCCGACCGTGTAGATCAACCGGTCCGCGAGCCAGTCTGGAACCGGTTCTCTGGGGGACGCTTCCTCAACCCGAATCCGATCGGCCATCGTGCCGAGACGCTCGATGACTTGGCCGAGACGGACAATCTCCGGACGGACGGCGCCCGCCTCGCGAATCCTCGTTGTCGCCTCGGCGTACACTTCCGCATCGGCCCGCTCACCGACGGCCCGCACCTCACAGATCTCCACCGACTTGTCCTCGGTGATGCGGTAGACAACACGCCATTACAGAACCCGCAGTCCCCGGTACGAGTACCGGCTCACGCCTCACCGGACGTCTGGCAGTTCGTCGACCAGACGATGAAGCTCTTCACGCTGCGCGCTCACAGGACGAGCCTAAGTGTCCGCGTGAAAGATCACCCTGAGTCCGGCGTCCACGAGCCCGGGTCATCCCCCGGTCTGCATGCCCGTCCGGGCGTGCGCTGCGAAGAACCGCAGGACGGCGTTCGCGATCTCGCTGGGCTTTTTCTCTGGGGCGAAGTGGTCGAGTGTGCGGAAGGTCGCGGTCTCGGAGCGGGGGATCGTTTCGGTCAGCTGGGTGAGGGCGACGGCCTGGCGGGCGGTTTCACGCCCTCTGCCGCGCATGATCAGGGTGGCTGCGGTGATCTCGCGGTAGTCGGCCAGTCGGTGGTCGAACCGCCCCACCTCGGCGTGCTCGCTGATGGCCTGGGGCATGAGCTCGCGCTTCTGCCGCATCTCGGCAGGGGGGATCGCATGGCGCAGGATGATCCGGAGGAGCCAGCGCGGAACACGTCCCGACTGGTCTGGGTTGACGCCGCGGACGAAGGTGATAAACGACTCGAAGTCTGCGCCCTCGGCGACCTCGCGGCGCGCTCGATCGATCCAGTCGACCGGGATCGACCCGCCGACCGACACACCGGGCTCGTAGACGGCGACCGCGTCGAACGCCGGGTTGCCGCACGCGGCTCGCAGGGCCACCAGGCCGCCGAAGCTGTGCCCGAAGATCAGCCGTGCACCGGTTCGCGCGCGCACCGCCTCGATGTCCTCGCGCTCCCGTGCGATGCCGTACCGGTCGCCCTGCGGGCCGCTGCCGCCACGGCCGCGCCGCTGCACGATGTGCACGGCGTGCTGGGTCGCCAAGAGCCCGGCGAAGGCGGTGAGGTCGGACGCCACGGCAAGCGCTCCGGGGACCACGATGACGTGAGGCCCGTGCCCCGTGCTGAGGTACTCGACGGGCGTGCCATCCGCCGATGTCGCCATCTGGGTGGTCAGATCAGACATGATGCTCTCGTTTGTCCCGTTGCCCGGACCCGCCCGGAGCTGCGTTTACAATGTACGCAGAGGCGCCGGACCCGGCTACGAATTAGCGCGCGAGGTAGTGCACTTCAACTATCCTGGCAGCACATGGAGTAGTACGGTCACCTGCCGATCAGCCGACCGCACTAGTGCACCTGGAGGGTCATGACCGACCGAGCGCTCTACCTGCGCATCGCCGACGAGATCGCCGACGACATCCGGAGTGGGCGGCTGACGGAAGGCCGGCCGGTGCCGTCTACCAGGCGGATCGTCCGGGACTGGGGTGTCGCTATGGCCACCGCGACCAAGGTGATCAGCGCCCTGCGCGCGGAGGGCCTGGTCGAGACGATCCCCGGCAGCGGGACCATCGTGCGGCGGCAGGACAGGCAGCAGGACGAGCGGCAGGGCGGCCAGCCGGCCGGGACGGCTCCGCGAGTTGCCGGTGAACGATCCCGGCGTGCCGGGCTGACCCGGCGCGAGATCGTCGAGGCCGCCGTACGGATCGCCGACGCCGAAGGGCTGCCGCTCGTCACGATGCGGCGGGTGGCCGTGTCCCTGGGCGTGTCCACGATGGCGCTCTACCGTCACGTCCCGAACAGGAGTGACCTGACGGTGCGGATGGCGGACCACGTGTTCGCCGGAGCCCGGATGCCCGAGATCCCGACGACGGCCTGGCGGCGACGCCTCGAGGCGGTCGCGCACCTGTTCTGGACGGTACTCGGCCGCCACCCGTGGGCCGCCGAGGTGTTCTCGCTGAGCCGCCCGCAGCTCATGCCCAACGTGCTGCCGATCGCCGAGTGGTCGCTCAGCACGCTGCGCGCGATGGGGTTCGACGCACACGAGATTCTGTGCGCGCACATCAACCTGTTCGGGCACGTGCGCAGCATGGCGCTGGTCCGTCTCGTGGAGACACAGGCAGAGGAGGACACCGGAATGTCCGCGGACGACTGGATGCGCCTCCAGGACGGCAGCCTGCAGCGGTGGGCGTCGTCCCCCACTCATCCCGGACTCGGCTACGTCGTACGAGAGCAGTTCGACTTCGACCTGGACACCGTCTTCGAGTACGGATTGCAGCGCATGCTCGACGGCATCGACACCCGCCGCCGCACCCTCGGCCTACCGGGCTGACCCGTACCCGAGGCGTGCTACCCGGCGGGAAGCGGGCTCCTCGAAAACGGCCTCAACTCAGTCGCCTTCGGCTCACACCACTCACAGGCGTGAAGGGTCTACCGATATTCCTCTAAGAACTTCGACTGGAACGAGGGCGTTGACCGCACGAGTGAGCTTCACGTCAGTCGTCAGCAACGGCAGTTGTCGCTCCAACGCGGCTTGCACGAACAAGGCGTCGAACATGCGCAGAGAGTAGTCGGCTGCAAGGCTGGCGGCTCTCTGGATGCGGTCGACGTCACAGGCATGGACGACAACACCAAGATCATCAATGACGCGGGTCGCGGCCAGGAACATCGCCCTGTCCAGTCGCCCCCCGCGCAGCCCCTTCTTACGAAGTACTTCGGCCACCTCTACCCGGGCGAAGTCGACGGTCTCCAACCGCAACCCACCTGCCAGGTAGGCCCGCTGAATCTCGCGGGCATGCTCGTAACCATCCTGGTCCACAAACCACCGGAGGAACACCCCAGTGTCGACAACGTACCCGTCAGTCACGCGACTCATCTCGTAGACGCTGAAGCTCCTCGTCCACACCGGTTACGCCAGTCATACGTTCCTGTACCGCAGCCAGAGTGTCGAGGACGGCCTTCCTGGACGCATGACCGGGGACACTCCCCCGAACCAGAGCAAGGACTCGTCCGACCTGCTCCTCCGGCAGTTCGTCGACCAGATGATGAAGCTCTTCACGCTGCGCGCTCACAGGATGAGTCTAGGTGTCCGCGTCAAAGATCACCCTGAGTCCGGCGAGCCTGGACCGCGTCAGGCCTCGTCGGTGGTGAGGCCGACTGGGCAGGTGACGCCGGTGCCGCCGATGCCGCAGTAGCCGTTTGGGTTCTTCCACAAGTACTGCTGGTGGTAGTCCTCGGCGAAGTAGAAATCGGGGGCGGGGGCGATTTCTGTGGTGATTTGGTCGTAGCCGGCGGTGGTCAGGACGGACTGGTAGGCGTCTCGGGAGGCGTGGGCGGACTTTTCCTGGGCGGGGGTGTGGGTGTAGATGGCGGAGCGGTACTGGGTGCCGACGTCGTTGCCCTGGCGCATGCCCTGGGTGGGGTCGTGGGACTCCCAGAAGAGTTTGAGGAGTTCTTCGTAGGTGATCTGGGTGGGGTCGTAGACGACTCGGACGACCTCGGTGTGGCCGGTTTGGCCGCTGCAGACCTCTTCGTAGGTGGGGTTGGGGGTGTAGCCGCCCTGGTAGCCGACGGCGGTGGTGATGACGCCGGGGGTTTGCCAGAACTTGCGTTCGGCGCCCCAGAAGCAGCCGAGGGCGAAGTCGGCGATCTCGGTGCCGGGTGGGTACGGCGAGGCGAGGGGGGCGTCGAGGACGGCGTGACGGGGGGCTACGGGGAGGGGGGTTGCGCGGCCGGAGAGGGCGCGGTCGGGGGTGACCATGGTGGTCTTGTGGGTGCCGAAGATCCAACCCATTGCTTAACCTCCTGGGCTCCAACTTCCGTCGCCGGATGCAACCGAACGGGACGAGGGTTTGTTCCGCCCGCAAGCCCACCGGTAAGCCATCGGCAAGCCCATCGGTAAGCAGTGCTTAAGAGTGGTGGGAGCTCTACTTATTTGTGATAAAGCCGGGTAAGCAGTCAAACTGGGCGACATGCCTGAATCTCGGCGCGGTGTCTGGTACGGGGCGGCCGCGTATGCAATGTGGGGACTGTTCCCCCTGTACTGGCCACTCCTCAAGCCATCCACCGCGATGGAGATCCTCGCCCACCGGATGGTCTGGTCGCTGGTCGCGGTGCTCGCGATGCTGGCCGTCCGCCGGCACTGGGCGTGGTTGAAGGAGCTGACCCGCCGCCAGCTCGTCCTCCTCACCGCCGCCGCAGTCCTGATCTCCGCCAACTGGGTGACCTACATTTTCGCCGTGAACACGGGCCACGTCGTGGAGAGCGCCCTCGGCTACTTCATCAGCCCGCTGGTGGCCATCCTGTTCGGCGTCGTGGTGTTCCGCGAGCGCCTGCGCCCCCGCCAGTGGGCGGCGGTGGCCCTCGGCACCGTCGCCGTCGTGATCCTGACCGTGGACTACGGCCGCCTCCCGTGGATCGCCCTCACCCTGGCCCTCAGCTTCGGCGTGTACGGCCTGCTCAAGAAGACGGCCAACGTCGGCGCCACGGAGAGCCTGACGGTCGAGACGGGCGTGCTGCTGATCCCGGCCCTGGTCTACCTGGCCACGCTGGGCCCGGAGAACACCTTCGGCAGCGAGGGCGCGGCGCACGCCCTGCTGCTGGTGGGGAGCGGCGTGGTCACCGCGGTGCCGCTGCTGGCGTTCGGGGCGGCCGCCATCCGCGTCCCGATGAGCACCATCGGCCTGCTCCAGTACATCGCCCCGGTGATTCAGTTCCTGGTCGGCGTACTGATCGCCAAGGAGGCGATGCCCGCCGGCAGATGGGCGGGCTTCGTCGTGGTCTGGCTGGCGCTGTCGGTCTTCACCTGGGACATGCTCAGCCAGAACGTTCGACCACGTAGTCGCAGAGCGACAGCAACGCCGCGCGCGCCGGGATATCGGGCAGCCCGGCGAGTTCGCTCTTCCCCCGAGTCACCCAGCGAGCCAGTTCCGCACGCGCCTGCGAAAGGGCCTCACTCTTCCGAAGCAGCCCTAAGGCCTCGGGCACATCCTCCTCGGCCACCGGCCCGGCGATCAGGGCGCGGAGGCGGGCTTCGGAAGGCTCGGTAGCCGCCAGCGCGTACAGCACGGGCAGGGTGCGGATGCCTTCGCGCAGGTCGGTTCCGGGGGTTTTGCCGGAGCCGGCCGCGTCGGAGGCCACGTCGATGATGTCGTCGCCGAGCTGCCAGGCCACGCCGATGGCCTCGCAGGCGATGGTGACCCTGGTGACGATCTCGGCGGGGGCGCCGGAGAGCAGCGCGCCGAACTGGCCGGAGGTGGCGATCAGCGAGCCGGTCTTGTCGGCCAGCACGCCCAGGTAGTGCTCGATGGGATCGGCGTCCGGTGCCGCGCCGACGGTCTCCCTGATCTGGCCCCGGATCAGCCGGGAGAAGGTCCTGGCCTGGATCCGTACGGCCTCCGGCCCCAGATCCGCCAACATGTCGGCCGCCTGGGCGAACAGGTAGTCCCCCGTGAGGATGGCCACCGTGTTGTTCCAGCGGACGTTGGCCGAGGGCGAGCCACGCCGGACGGGCGCCTCGTCCATCACGTCGTCGTGGTAGAGGGTGGCCAGGTGGGTGAGTTCCATCACCACGGCCCCGGGCACCACCCCCGCCGCCGACGGGGTGCCGAACTGCGCGGCCAGCAGGACCAGCATGGCCCGGAACCGCTTGCCCCCGGCTTCGATGAGGTGCTTGGACGCCTCCGTGAGGAAGGCGTCCTCGCTTTCGACACAGGCCCGGAGCTGCTGTTCCACCGCGGCGAGCCCCGTGGCGACCTCTTCGGCCAGCCGCTCGTCGGCAACAGGTAGATCCACAACGGGCGGCGCGGCCATCAAAATGCTCCTATCCGACGAACAACGAACCCGCGGCCGACTTCGCTAGATCCAGGACAGGCTGCGGGAAAACCCCCAGGACTACGGTAGCCAACGCGGAGAACCCGACGACCGCCGCGGTGCCCCAGGACGGCACCACCACGGTGGGACCGTCGGCGGCCGGGTCGCTGAAGAACATCAGCACGATGACCCGGACGTAGAAGAACGCCGCGATCGCCGAGGAGATCACACCTACCACCACCAGCGGCGTCGCGTGGTCGGCCACCGCCGCCTGGAACACCGCGTACTTGCCGAAGAAGCCGCTGGTGAGCGGGATCCCGGCGAAGGCGAGCAGGAAGAAGGCGAACAGGCCGGCCAGCTTGGGCGAGCGTTTGCCCAGGCCCGCCCAGCGGGACAGGTGCCACGCCTCGCCGCCGGGGTCGCGGACCATGGTCACCACCGCGAACGCGCCGATCGTGGTCACCCCGTAGACGGCCAGGTAGAACAGAATCGCGCCGAGCGCGAGCGAGTTCTGCTTGGCGTCGCCGATGGCGATCACGCCGACCAGCAGGAAGCCGGCGTGCGCGACCGAGGAGTAGGCGAGCATGCGCTTGATGTCGGTCTGGGTGATGGCCAGGATGGCGCCGACCACCATGGTGAGGATGGCCACCGCCCACATGACCGGTTCCCAGCTCCAGATCAGGTTGCCCAGCGCCACCCAGAACACCCGCAGCACCGCGCCGAACGCGGCGACCAGGGTGCCGGCCGCCATCAGGGCGGTGACCGGGGTGGGCGCGCCCTGGTAGACGTCGGGCTTCCAGGCCTGGAAGGGGGCCGCACCGATCTTGAAGAGCAGGCCCACGCCCACCAGCGCCGCGCCGAGGTAGAGCAGGCCGTTCTGCCCGGCCACCGAACCCAGCGCCGCGGCGATCTTGGCCAGGTCCACCGAGCCGGCGAAGCCGTAGAGCAGGGCGGTGCCGTACAGGAAGAAGGCCGAGGAGAAGGCGCCGAGCAGGAAGTACTTGACCGCGGCCTCCTGGGACAGGAGGCGGCGGCGCCGGGCCAGGCCGCAGAGCAGGTAGAGCGGGAGCGACATGACCTCGAGGGCGACGAACATGATCAGCAGGTCGTTGGACGCCGGGAAGAGCAGCATGCCGCCGATGGCGAACAGGGCCAGCGGGTAGACCTCGGTGTGCACGTTGCCCTCGATGAAGGCCCGCTCCTCCTCCGCCGATCCGGGCACCGCCGAGGCGGCGGCGACGAAGTGTTCCTCGTCGTTGACCAGCAGCACGCAGACGAAGGCCAGCACCAGGATGGTGCCCCAGATGAACAGGGTGGGCCCGTCCACCGCGACCGCGCCCATCGCCGACGGCTCGGTGGGCACGCCCTTGAGCGTCTGCACGATGGTGAGCGCGAAGGCGCCCGCCAGGGAGAGCAGGGTCACCGGGATCTGGATGGCCCGTCGCAGGTAGCGCGGCGTGAACGCCTCGACCAGCACCCCGAGCACGGCCGCGCCGAAGACGAGCAGCAGCGGCGCGAGCTGGAGGTACTCGATTTTGGGAGCCGTGATCACTGGCCCTCCTTAGCGATGGCCGGAGCCGGGTCGGTCACCGAGACGTTGGTGAGCGTCTCCTTGACCGCGGGGTTGATGACGTCGAGCATCGGCTTCGGGAAGAAGCCGAGCCCGATGATGAGGGCGATCAGCGGGATCAGGACCCACCGCTCCCGGTGGTTGAGGTCCTTCATGCCCTGCACGGCCTCCGCCGTCGGCCCGTTCATGGTCCGCTGGTACATCCACAGGATGTAGACGGCGGCCAGGATCACGCCGGTGGCGGCGATGACGGCCGGTACGGCGTACCGCTGGAAGGTCCCGGTCAGCACCAGGAACTCGCTGACGAACGGCGACAGACCGGGCAGCGAGAGGCTGGAGAGCCCCGCCACCAGGAAGGTCCCGGCCAGGATGGGCGCCACCTTCTGCACGCCGCCGTAGTCGTCGATGAACTGCGAGCCGCGCCGGTAGATCAGGAACCCGGCGATCAGGAACAGCGCGCCGGTGGAGAACCCGTGGTTGACCATGTACAGCGTGGCCCCGGACGCCGCGTTGGTGGTCATCGCGAAGACCCCCATGGCGATGAAGCCGAAGTGCGAGATGGAGGTGTAGGCGATGAGGCGCTTGATGTCGGTCTGCCCGATGGCCACGATGGCCCCGTACACGATGCCGATCACCGCCAGCGCGATCACCACCGGGGTGGCCCACTTGGACGCCTCGGGGAACAGCTCCAGGCAGAACCGGAGCATGCCGTACGTGCCGACCTTGTCCAGCACGCCGACCAGCAGCACCGCGGCCCCGGCGGGGGCCTGGGCGGCGGCGTCCGGGAGCCAGGTGTGGAACGGCCAGAGCGGGGCCTTGATCGCGAAGGCGATGAAGAAGCCGAGGAACAGCCACTTCTGCGTGGTCGGGTCCTTGATCGCGCCGAGCAGGTCGGTGAACAGGAAGCTGTTCTTGCCGGCCACCGTGTAGAGCGCGATCACCGCGACCAGCATGAGCAGGCCGCCGAAGAGCGAGTAGAGCAGGAACTTGACCGCCGCGTAGGAGCGCTGCGCCCCGCCGTACGACCCGATCATGAAGTACATCGGGATCAGCATGGCCTCGAAGAACACATAGAAGAGGAAGACGTCGGTCGCCGCGAAGACGCCGATCATCATCGCTTCCAGCACCAGCAGCAGCGCGAAGTACGTGCGCACCGAGCGCTTGCCCGCCTCGGCCTCGTGCCAGGAGGCCAGCACCACGATCGGCACCAGCACCGCCGACAGCAGGATCAGCACCAGCGCCACGCCGTCCACCGCGACCGCGTAGTGCACCCCGAAGGCCGGGATCCAGTCGTAGGTCTCGGCGAACTGGAACCGGTCGCCGTTCGGGCTGAACTGCACCGCCATGGCCACGGTCAGCGCCAGCACGACCAGCGAGACCACCAGGGTGGCCTGCTTGGCGAGCCGGTCGTCCTTGATGAACGCCACGCCGAGCGCGCCCAGCACGGACACGCCCATCAGTATCGAGAGCCAGGGCATCACAGTGTCCCAACGACGAACCAGGCACCGGCCAGTACGGCGGCGCCGATGAAAATGGACAGCGCGTAGGACCGGACGTAACCGGTCTGGATGCGCCGCAACCGCCCGGAGGTGCCGCCGATCCCCGCCGCCAGGCCGTTCACCACGCCGTCGATGCCGCGGTTGTCGAAGAACACGGCCAGCCGGGTGAGCCACTGCCCGGGACGCATGAACAGCGCCTCGTTCAGGGCGTCGCCGTACAGGTCGCGCCGGGCGAAGGTGGTGAGGAAGGAGCCGCGCGGGGCGACCGCGGGCACCTCGGCCCGGCCGTACTTGAGCCAGGCGTAGGCGGCGCCGAGGGCGACCAGGGCCAGGGTGGCCAGGCCGACCGGGCTGAAGAAGTGGAAGGCCGGGAGTTCCTCGGGCTGGCCGACGGCCGGGCCGAGGAAGACCATCAGGCGGTTGCTCAGGATCAGATAACCGCCGAGCCCGATCGAGCCGATGGAGAGCACGATCAACGGCCAGGTCATCACGCTCGGCGACTCGTGCGGGTGCGCGTCGGCGGCCCAGCGGCGCTCGCCGAAGAAGGTCATGAAGACCAGCCGCGACATGTAGAAGCCGGTGATGCCCGCGCCGATCACGGCCAGCCAGCCGAGGATCGCGCTGTGCTCCATCGCGGTCTCGATGATGCCGTCCTTGGTGAAGTAGCCGGACAGCAGCGGGAACCCGATGATCGCCAGGTAGCCGATCAGGAAGGTGACGAAGGTGATCGGCATCAGCGACCGGAGGCCGCCGTACTTGCGCATGTCCACTTCGTCGTTCATGCCGTGCATGACGGAACCGGCGCCGAGGAACAGGTTGGCCTTGAAGAAGCCGTGGGTGATCAGGTGCGCGATGGCGAAGGCGTACCCGGCGACGCCGAGGCCGGCCGCCAGCATCATGTAGCCGATCTGCGACATGGTCGACCCGGCCAGCGCCTTCTTGATGTCGTCCTTGGCGGTACCGATGATGGCACCGGCCAGCAGCGTGGCCACACCGACGATGGTGACCACCAGCGAGGCGGTGCTGTCGGCGGGGAAGAACGCCGCGCCGGACCTGACCACCAGGTAGACCCCGGCGGTGACCATGGTGGCCGCGTGGATCAGGGCGGAGACCGGGGTCGGGCCCTCCATCGCGTCCAGCAACCAGGACTGCAGCGGCAGCTGGGCCGACTTGCCGCAGGCGCCGAGCAGGAGCAGCAGGCCGATCGCGGTCAGCGTCCCGGCGGAAGCCCCGCCCGCCTTCGGAAATACGTCGGCGAACGCGACCGAGCCGAAGGTGGAGAACATGATGAAGATCGCGATCAGCAGGCCGAAGTCGCCGACCCGGTTGACCACGAACGCCTTCTTGGCCGCCGTCGCGGCGCTCGGCTTGTACTGCCAGAACCCGATCAGCAGGTACGAGGCGAGGCCGACGCCCTCCCAGCCGATGAACAGGGCGACGTAGTTGTCGGCCAGCACCAGCAGCAGCATGGCCGCCACGAACAGGTTCAGGTATCCGAAGAACCTGCGCCGGTCGGTGTCGTGCGACATGTAGCCGATCGAGTAAATGTGGATCAGCGAGCCGACCCCGGTGATCAGCAGGGCGAAGGAGATCGACAGCGGGTCGATCAGCAGCCCCATGTTGGCGACGCCGGGGATGAACTCGTAGAGCGCCACGCCCCGCCGCCGCTCACCGGGCGCGAACCCGAGCAACTGGACGAACGCCAGCACAGCCACCACGAACGAGGCGACCGCTAGCGCCACGCCTAGGAAATGGCCCCATTTGTCGGTACGGCGGCCGCCCAGCAGCAGGACCGCCGCGCCGAGCAGGGGCAGCGCGATCAGGAGCCAGCCGGCTCCGATCACGCCCCCGGTGTGCGAGATGATCTCAGCGGGTTCCAACGGACACCTCTTAGTACTTCAGCAGGCTCGCGTCGTCGACGGACGCGGATCTGCGGGTTCGGAAGATCGTCACGATGATGGCCAGGCCCACGACGACCTCGGCGGCGGCCACGATCATCACGAAGAAGGCGATGACCTGGCCCTCGATGTTGCCGTGCTGCCGCGCGAAGGTGACGAACGCCAGGTTGCACGCGTTGAGCATGAGCTCCACGCACATGAAGACCACGATGGCGTTGCGCCGGACCAGGACGCCGATGCCGCCGATGGCGAACAGCAGCGCGCTGAGCACCAGGTAGTGGGTGGTCACTTGGAGTCGTCCCCTTCCAGGATCTGCGCTTCCAAGACCTCCGCGACCTTGGGGTCGATGGTCCCGGCGTCGGCCTCGTGCCGGGCGATGTGCCGGTTGACGGAGAGCGCCGAGATCTTCCCGTCCGGGAGCAGCGCGGGCATGTCGATCGCGTTGTGCCGGGCGTAGGTGCCGGGGCCGGGCAGCGGGGCCGGGTTGGTGCCGGTCTCCCCGAAGGCGGCGAAGCGGGCCCGGGACAGGTCCTTCTGCGTCGCCTTGGCCTCGGCCCGCTCCCGGTGCGCCAGCACCATGGCGCCCAGCGCCGCGGTGATCAGCAGCGCCGAGGTGACCTCGAAGGCGAAGACGTACCGGGTGAAGATGGACTCGGCCAGCGACGGCACGTTGCCCACCTGGTTCACGGCCGCCAGGCCCTTGGGCGCGGTGAAGACCGCGTTGCCCACCCCGAGGGCGAGCAGCGAGGCGAAGCCGAGACCGGCCACGATCGCCCAGAAGCGCTGGCCGCGGATGGTCTCCACCAGCGAGTCCGAGGAGTCCACGCCGACCAGCATGAGCACGAACAGGAAGAGCATCATGACCGCGCCGGTGTAGACGATGATCTGCACCGCGGCCAGGAAGGGCGCGTCCTGCACCGCGTACAGCACCGCCAGCGAGAGCATGACCACGCCGAGCATGAGCGCCGAGTAGACCGCGCGGCGGCTGAACACCAGCCCGAGCGCGGCGGTCACGGACACCACGGCGAGCACCCAGAACGTGACTGTCTCACCCATTGTCGCGTCCCAACCGGTAGTAGTCCTCCTCGGTCTCCCCGAGGCGCATCGGGTGCGGCGGCTGCTCCATGCCCGCGGTGAGCGGGGCGAGCAGCATCTCCTTGGTGTAGATCAGCGACTCGCGGCTGCTGTCGGCCAGCTCGTACTCGTTGGTCATGGTGAGCGCCCGGGTCGGGCAGGCCTCGATGCACAGCCCGCAGAGGATGCACCGCAGATAGTTGATCTGGTACGTGCGGCCGTACCGCTCACCGGGCGAGTACCGCTCGGTCTCGGTGTTGTCGGCGCCCTCCACGAAGATGGCGTCCGCCGGACAGGCCCACGCGCACAGCTCGCAGCCGACGCACTTCTCCAGACCGTCCGGCCAGCGGTTGAGCTGGTGCCGCCCGTGGAAGCGGGGCGCCGTGGGGCGCTTCTCCTGCGGGTAGTTGACCGTGATCGGCTTCTTGAAGATGTGGTGGAAGGTGACGCCGAACCCCTTAACGGGGTTCAGCCAGTCGGTGTATTTAGACACTGGGGACCTCCTTGCGATTAGCCCCGTGGTAGTGCGGCAGGTCCAGTGGCGGCACCGGGAACCCACCGGCTTCAGGCTCGTCGCGGAGCTGCTCGAACTCGGCCTCGACCTCCGCGGCGCGGGCCTCGCGGCGGCGCTGCAGCACCGTGTCGAAGCGGAAGTACACGGCCAGCGCGCCGATCACGATGACCGCCATCAGGACGATCACCGGCCCGCTCGGGTTCACCCGCCAGGCGCGGAAGCTGGCCACCATCAGGATCCAGGCCAGGTTCAGCGGGATCAGGACCTTCCAGCCGAAGTGCATCAGCTGGTCGTACCTGATCCGGGGCAGCGAGGCGCGGACCCAGATGAAGAAGCAGAACAGCAGCACCAGCTTGATGAAGAACCAGAGCATCGGCCACCAGCCGACGTTGGCGCCGTCCCAGAGCGAGATCGGCCACGGCGCCCGCCAGCCGCCCAGGAACAGCGTGGTGGCCACCCCGGAGACGACGAACACGTTGACGTACTCGGCGAGCATGAACATGGCGAACTTCAGCGACGAGGAGTACTCGGTGTGGAAGCCGCCGACCAGTTCGCCCTCGCCCTCGGGCAGGTCGAAGGGGACCCGGTTGGTCTCGCCGAGCATGGTCAGCACGTAGATCAGGAACGACGGGATGAGCAGCACCGCGTACCAGGACGGCAGCGGGATGGTCACCCCGCCGATGTCGAAGGTGCCGCCGTCGGCCTGTTTGGCGACGATCTCGGAGGTGGACAGGGTGCCCGCGTACAGGAAGACCGCCACGAAGGACAGGCCCATCGCGATCTCGTAGCTGACCACCTGGGCGCTGGAGCGCAGCCCGCCCAGGATCGCGTACGGCGAGCGGGAGGCCCAGCCCGCCAGCACGATGCCGTACACGCCGATCGAGGCCATGGCCAGGATGAGCAGCACCGCCACCGGCAGGTCGGTCAGCTGGAGCGGGGTCTTCACCCCGAACATGGAGACCACCGGGCCGAACGGGATGACGGAGAAGGCCAGGAAGGCCGGCACCGCGATGATCACCGGGGCCAGGAAGTAGATGACCTTGTCCACCGTGCGCGGCATCAGGTCTTCCTTCAGGCCCATCTTCAGACCGTCGGCGACGGTCTGCAGCAGACCGAACTTGCCGGCCTGGTTGGGCCCGTACCGGTGCTGCATGCGGGAGATGAGCTTGCGCTCCGTCCACACCCCCATCAGCACACCGAGCATCAGGAAGACGAAGATGAACACGGCCTTGATGATGCTGATCCAGAGCGGATCGTGGCCGAAATCCGCCAGCGTGGGTCCGGGGCTCATGACCGCTCCTCGTTGGCAACGCTGACCAGGTCACCGGCGGCGGCCCGCAGGTCCCTGGTGATCGAAACTCCGCCGGAGTTGGCCGGCACCCAGACCACCCGGTCCGGCAGGTCCGCGAGGCGCAGCGGCAGGGTCACGCCGTTCACGGTGACCTTCTCCGTCGCGCCGATCTCGGCCGCGGTGGCCGCCGAGAGCAGCGCCACCGCCTCCCGCGCGGTGCCCGCCAGGTACGGCTCGCCGTCCTGCAGCCGCCCGTCGTCCAGCAGCAGGTGCCAGCTGGCCAGGACGGCCTGACCGGCCTGCGGGTCCTTGCCCGAGCCGCCGGTGACGTTGGGAGCCAGGGCCCGCGAGCCCTTCCAGGAGCCCAGCGCGCCCAGCTCGCGGCGGACCGCGCCGACCTCGGGCAGGGCCAGGTGCACGTCCATGTGGTCGGCCAGCGCGCTGATCACCCGCAGGTCGCTCATCACGCCCGGCACCGGCAGGGCCGCCTCGAAGGAGCGTCCCCGCCCCTCCCAGTCGACGAAGGTGCCCGCCTTCTCGACCACCGCCGCGACCGGGAGCACCACGTCGGCGCGGTCGGTGACCGCGCTGGCCCGGATCTCCAGGCTCACGATGAACGGGGTGTTCTCCAGCGCCCGCAGCGCCAGCTCGGGGTCGGGCAGGTCGTAGGGGTCCACCCCGGCCACGACCAGCGCGTCCAGCTGCTCCTCCAGCGCGGCCTGGAGGATCCCGGCGGTGTCCCGGCCGGAGGTCTCCGGCAGCGCGGTGACGTTCCAGATCCTGGCCACCTCGGCGCGGGCGGCGGCGTCGGCCACCGGGCGGCCGATGGGCAGCAGGTTGGGCAGCGCGCCCGCCTCCAGGGCGCCGCGCTCGCCGGCCCGCCGGGGCACCCAGGCGACCCGGGAGCCGGTGGCGCGGGCCAGCCGGAGCAGCGCCGAGAGCGCGCCCTTGGTCCCGGCCAGCCGCTCGCCGGCCAGGATGATCGTGCCCTCCGGGAGGCCCTCGCCGCTGTTGGTCAGCTCGCCGATCGCCTCGGCCTCGGCGCCGGGCGCGGTCTGGATGAGCGTGCCGCCCATCTTGGTCAGGCCGGGCGTGGCGAAGGGGGCCAGCGCGTACACGCGCAGCCCCTTCTTCAGGTGCGCCTTCCGCAGCCGCAGGAAGACGATGGGCGACTCCTCCTCGGGCTCGAACCCGGCGAGCAGCACGGCGGGCGCGCTCTCCAGGTCGGCGTAGGAGATCTCGATGCCCTTCCCGGCCACCGCGTGCGCCAGGAACTGGGCCTCCTCGGCGGAGTGCGCCCTGGCCCGGAAGTCGATGTCGTTGGTGCCGAGGGCGAGGCGGGCGAACTTGCTGTAGGCGTAGGCGTCCTCGACCGTGACCCGGCCCCCGACCAGCACGCCCGCGCGGCGCCCGGCCAGGCCGGCGGCGGCCACGGAGAGCGCCTCCGGCCAGGAGGCGGGCACCAGCACGCCGTCCTCGTTACGGACCAGCGGGCCGCGCAGCCGGTCGGGCTGGGTGGCGTAGCTGAACGCCCACCGGCCCTTGTCGCAGTTCCACTCCTCGTTGACCTGCGGGTCGTCCCCGGCCAGGCGGCGGGTGACCCGGCCGCGCCGGTGGTCGGTGCGCTGCGCGCAGCCGGAGGCGCAGTGCTCGCACGCGCTGGGCGTGGAGACCAGGTCGAACGGCCGGGACTGGAACCGGTAGGCGGCGCCGGTGAGCGCGCCCACCGGGCAGATCTGAATGGTGTTGCCGGAGAAGTAGGACTGGAACGGCTCGCCGTCGGCCACCGCGACCTGCTCCTTGGCCCCCCGCTCGAAGAACTCGATGAACGGGTCGCCGGCGATCTGGTCGGAGAAGCGCAGGCAGCGGGCGCACTGCACGCACCGCTCGCGGTCCAGCAGCACCTCGGTGGAGAGCGGGACGGGCTTCTCGAAGGTGCGCTTGTGCTCCTCGAACCTGGACTCGCCCTGGCCGTTGGACATGGCCTGGTTCTGCAGCGGGCACTCGCCGCCCTTGTCGCAGACCGGGCAGTCCAGCGGGTGGTTGAGCAGCAGCATCTCCATCACACCGCGCTGGGCCTTCTCGGCCACCGGGGAGGTGAGCTGGCTCTTGACCACCATGCCCTCGGCCACCTCGATGGCGCAGGAGGGCTGCGGCTTGGGGAAGCCGCGGCCGTTCCCGGCGTCGGGGATGTCCACCAGGCACTGGCGGCAGTTGGCCGCCGGGTCCAGCAGCGGATGGTCGCAGAACCGGGGGATCTGGATCCCCAGCAGCTCGGCCGCCCGGATGATCATCGTGCCCTTGGGCACGCTGACCTGGAAGCCGTCGATGGTGAGGGTCACCATCTCCACGGCCGCCAGCTCGCCGGGCTGTGTTGCTTGGATGGTCACTTGGGCCCCCACACAGTCGACAGTGCGGGATCGAACGGACAGCCGCCGATCTCGAAGTGCTTCAGGTACTCGTCGCGGAAGAGCTTCACCGAGCTGTGGATCGGGCTGGTGGCGCCGTCCCCGAGGGCGCAGAACGAGCGCCCGAGGATGTTGTCCGCGATGTCGGTGATGGTGGTCAGGTCCTCCTCGGAGCCCTGGCCCGCCTCCAGCCGCTTCAGCACCTGCTTGAGCCAGTAGGTGCCCTCCCGGCAGGGGGTGCACTTGCCGCACGACTCGTGCGCGTAGAACTCGGTCCAGCGGAGCACGGCGCGGACCACGCAGGTGGTCTCGTCGAAGATCTGCAGGGCCCGGGTGCCGAGCATGGAGCCCTTGGCGCCCACCGACTCGAAGTCCAGCGGCACGTCCAGGTGCTCGTCGGTGAAGATCGGCGTGGAGGAGCCGCCGGGGGTCCAGAACTTGATCTGGTGGCCCTCCCGGATGCCGCCTGCCATGTCGAGCAGTTCACGCAGGGTGATGCCGAGCGGGGCCTCGTACTGGCCGGGGCGGGTGACGTGGCCGCTCAGCGAGAAGATGCCGAAGCCCTTGGACTTCTCGGTGCCCATGCCGGCGAACCAGTCGGCGCCGTTGGCCACGATGGAGGGCACCGAGGCGACGGACTCCACGTTGTTGATCACCGTGGGGGCCGCGTACAGGCCGGCCACCGCCGGGAACGGCGGCTTCAGCCGGGGCTGACCGCGGAAGCCCTCCAGCGAGTCCAGCAGCGCGGTCTCCTCGCCGCAGATGTAGGCCCCGGCGCCGCTGTGCACCACCAGCTCCAGGTCGAAGCCGGAACCGAGCACGCCGGTGCCCAGATAGCCCTTCTCGTACGCCTCCCGGACCGCCGCGTGCAGCCGCCGGATCACGTGCAGGACCTCGCCGCGCACGTAGATGAAGGCGTGGTTGGCCCGGATCGCGTACGAGGTGATGATGATGCCCTCGATCAGCGCGTGCGGGTTGGCCATCATGAGCGGGATGTCCTTGCAGGTGCCCGGCTCGGACTCGTCGGCGTTGACCACCAGGTAGTGCGGCTTGCCGTCGTTCTGCGGGATGAAGCCCCACTTCATGCCGGTGGGGAAGCCGGCGCCGCCGCGCCCGCGCAGGCCGGAGTCCTTGACCGCCTGGATGACGGCGTCCGGGTCCATGCCCAGCGCCTTGCGGGCGGCGGCGTAGTCGCCGTAACCCTCCAAGGTGAAGGAGTTGGGCTGGTCCCAGTTCTTGGTCAGGACCGGGGTCAACGTGGTCACTTGGGGGCCTCCCAGCCGTTGGCCTTGGCGATGCGCAGGCCCTCCAGGGACGGGCCGGCGGCCGAGGGGCCCTCGCCGGCCAGGTCGTCGGGGTGACCGGACAGGACCCGCGAGGCTTCCTTGAAGGTGCAGAGCCGCTTGGGGCCCCGGGTCGGCGTGATGTCCTTGCCGTCCCGCAGGTCGTCCACCAGCTGCTTGGCGGAGGCGGGGGTCTGGTTGTCGAAGAACTCCCAGTTGACCATCATCACGGGGGCGAAGTCGCAGGCGGCGTTGCACTCCAGCCGCTCCAGCGAGACCTTGCCGTCGGCGGTGGCCTCCTCGTGGCCGACGCCCAGGTGCTCGGTCAGCTCCGACCAGATCTGGTCGCCGCCCATCACCGCGCAGAGCGTGTTGATGCAGACGCCGACGTGGTACTCACCGGCGGGCCTGCGCTTGTACATGGTGTAGAACGTCGAGACGCCGACCACCTCGGCCTTGGTCAGGCCGAGCAGCTCCGCGCAGAACTCCTGGCCGTCGTCGGAGACGTAGCCGTCCTCCGACTGCACCAGGTGCAGCAGCGGCAGCAGGGCCGACCGCGGGCGCGGGTAGCGGGCGATGATCTCCTTGGCGTCGCTCTCCAGACGCTCGCGGACCTCGGGTGCGTAGCTCACCGGTCCACACCTCCCATGACCGGGTCGATCGAGGCGACCGCCGAGATGACGTCGGCGATCATTCCGCCCTCACAGGTGGCCGGGACGGCCTGCAGGTTGGTGAAGGACGGATCGCGGAAATGCACCCGGTACGGCCGGGTGCCGCCGTCGCTGACCACGTGCGCGCCCAGCTCGCCGCGGGGCGACTCCACCGAGGCGTAGACCTGGCCGGCCGGCACCCGGAAGCCCTCGGTCACCAGCTTGAAGTGGTGGATGAGCGCCTCCATCGAGGAGCCCATGATGTGCGCGATGTGGTTGGGCGAGTTGCCCAGGCCGTCGGGACCCAGGGCCAGCTGGGCGGGCCAGCCGATCTTCTTGTCCTCGATCATCACCGGGCCGGCCTTGAGTGGCCCGGCCAGCCGTTCCAGAGCCTGCTCAATGATCTTGAGCGACTCCTCCATCTCGGCCACCCGGACCAGGTACCGCCCGTACACGTCGCAGGACTCCTCGGTGGGCACCTCGAAGTCGTAGGTCTCGTACCCGCAGTAGGGCTGCGACTTGCGCAGGTCCCAGGGGAGCCCGGCGGCCCGCAGCATCGGCCCGGTGATGCCGAGCGCCATGCAGCCGGTCAGGTCGAGGTAGGCGATGTCCTTGGTCCGCCGGGTGTAGACCGGGTTGGCGTCCAGGATCTTGCGCATGTCCTTGATGCGCTTGGGCATCTCCTTGAGCAGTTCGGCGACCTTGTCCATCGCTCCGGCGGGCAGGTCCACGCTGACCCCGCCCGGCCGGATATAGGCCATGTTCATCCGCAGGCCGGTGATGTACTCCATCACGTCGAGCACCATCTCGCGCTCGCGCAGGCCGAACAGGAACGGGGTGGTGGCGCCGAGCTCCATGCCGTAGGTGCCGATCGCCATCAGGTGCGAGGAGATCCGGGTGAGCTCCATCATCATGACGCGGATCGCCTCGGCCCTGGCGGGGATGCGGTCGGTGATCCCGAGCAGCTTCTCCACGGCCAGGCAGTACGCCGTCTCGTTGAAGATCGGCGACAGGTAGTCCATGCGAGTGACGAACGTGACCCCCTGGGTCCACGTCCGGAACTCCATGTTCTTCTCGATGCCGGTGTGCAGGTAGCCGATGACCGTGCGGGCCTCGGTGACCGTCTCGCCGTCCAGGGTGAGGACCAGCCGGAGCACGCCGTGCGTGGACGGGTGCTGCGGGCCCATGTTGATGACCAGCCGCTCCTCGTCCGCGTCCAGCACGGTGCTGACCATGGCGTCCCAGTCCTGGCCCGCGACGTCGTAGACCCGGCCTTCGGTGGCGTCGCTCGCCTGAGCCTGAGCCTGTGTCTCCTCGGTCTGGGATGTCATGCGTACGACCTCCTCTGGTCGGGCGCCGGGATCTCCGCGCCGCGGTACTCGACGGGGATGCCGCCCAGCGGGTAGTCCTTGCGCTGGGGGTGTCCGTCCCAGTCGTCGGGCATCTCGATGCGGGTCAGCGCCGGGTGCCCGTCGAAGATGATGCCGAAGAAGTCGTAGGTCTCGCGCTCGTGCCAGTCGTGGGTCGGGTACACCGAGACCGTCGACGGGATGTGCCGGTCGCTGTCCGGCGCGGCCACCTCGACCCGCACCCGGCGGTTGTGGGTGATCGAGCAGAGGTGGTAGACCGCGCGCAGCTCCTCGCCGGTCTCCTCCGGGTAGTGCACGCCGGAGACGCCGAGCGAGAGCTCGAACCGGAGCGCCGGGTCGTCGCGGAGCTTCCGCATCGCCTCCACCAGGCGCTCCCTGGCCACGTGCAGGGTCAGCTCGCCCCGGTCCACCACCACCCGGGTCACCAGGTCCTCGCCGAGGCCGTCCACCAGCTCGTCGAAGTAGCCCCCGTACGGACGGGGGGTGTCCAGCTGGGGCGCGCGGCGCACCACCAGACGGCCGTAGCCGGAGGTGTCGCCGGTGCCCGTGACGCCGAACATGCCGGTCCTGGCGATTGGCTCGTCCTGCGGGGCCGGGGTGTGCTGCGGCAGGTTGTCGGTCACTGGGCCGCCCCCTGGTCGATCAGCGGCAGCGTGCGCAGCGCCTGGAGTTCGAGCTCCTGGACCTGCTTCTCGCGCTGCGCGCCGAGCTTGGTGTTCTGGATCTTGTCGTGCAGCTTCACGATCGCGTCGATGAGCATCTCCGGCCGGGGCGGGCAGCCCGGCAGGTAGATGTCCACGGGCACCACGTGGTCCACGCCCTGCACGACCGCGTAGTTGTTGAACATGCCGCCGCTGGAGGCGCAGACGCCCATCGCGATGACCCATTTGGGCTCGGCCATCTGGTCGTAGATCTGGCGGAGCACCGGCGCCATCTTCTGGGAGAGCCGGCCGGCCACGATCATCAGGTCGGCCTGCCTGGGCGAGGCCGAGGCCCGCTCCATGCCGAACCGGGCCAGGTCGTGGGTGGGGCCGCCGGTGGACATCAGCTCGATGGCGCAGCAGGCCAGGCCGAAGGTGGCCGGCCAGACGGAGCGCTTCCTGGCCCACCCGGCCACCTTCTCCACGGTGGTGAGGGCGAACCCGCTGGGGAGTTTCTCTTCAAGACCCATGACTAGTCCCAGTCCAGGCCGCGGCGGCGCCACACGTAGGCGTACGCCACGAGCACGGTGACGATGAACAGCACCATCTCGACAAGCCCGAACACGCCGAGCTTGTCGAAGGCCACCGCCCACGGATAGAGGAAGATGATCTCAATGTCGAAGACGATGAAAAGCATCGCGGTGATCATGTACTTCAGCGGGAAGCGGCCGCCGCCGACCGGCTGCGGAGTGGGCTCGATGCCGCACTCGTAGGCGTCCAGCTTGGCGCGGTTCCAGCGCTTTGGCCCGGTGAAGGGGGCGATGCTCACGGAGAAGACGGCGAATCCCGCCGCGAGGACCGCGAGCACCAGGATGGGCGCGTAGAGCTCCATCGCTTAAGGCGTCCTCTCGGTGATAGAGATCATGATGGTTCGATTCACGATAGTCATGCCGGCGGTGTGACCTTGGACAGGGCGTTGATGATCCGGTCGGACGCGTCGCCGCGCCGGTCGGTGAGGTTCGCGAGCAGCTTCATGGCGAACCTCATCAGTCCCGGATGCGGCAGCGTGTGCCGGGTGAGGAAGCTCATCACCCCCGGTTTGCCGATCGCTTCCACGAACAGCCGCCCGAGCGTGAAGTATCCGCCGTACGCGTCCTTGAGTATCCCCGGATACGCGCGCAGAGTGCGCTCCCGCTCGGCCGGCGTGCGCTTGGCCAGCGCCGTGACGATGGTGTCGGCGGCGATCCTGCCGCTCTCCATCGCGTACGCGATGCCCTCGCCGTTGAACGGGTTGATCATGCCGCCCGAGTCGCCGACCAAGACCAGGCCACGGGTGTAGTGCGGCTGCCGGTTGAAGGCCATCGGCAACGCCGCGCCCCGGATCGGGCCGGTCATGTTCTCGTCGGTGAAACCCCAGTCGGCGGGCATGTGCCGGACCCATCGCCGGACCAGGTCGCGGTAGTCGATGTTCTTGAAAGATTCACTTGTGTTGAGCAGGCCGAGCCCCACGTTGGAGGTCCCGTCGCCCACTCCGAATATCCAACCGTACCCGGGGAGCAGACGGTCCCCGTCCCAGAGCTCCAGCCAGATCTCCAGGTAGTCGTCGTCGTGCCGGGGGCTGGTGTAGTACGTGCGGACCGCCACGCCCATCGGGCGGTCGGCGCGCTTGTGCAGGCCCATGGCCAGGGAGAGCCGGGTGGAGTTGCCGTCGGCGGCGACCACCAGGCGGGAGCGGTACTCCTCGCCGGACTGGGTCCGCACGCCGATCACGTGGCCGCTCCGCTCGTCGAGCAGCGGGCCGGACACGTTGGCCCCCTGGCGGAGGATCGCGCCGGCGCGCTCGGCGTTCTCGGCGAGGATCTGGTCGAAGTCCTGGCGGGTGCGGACCAGGCCGAAGTCGGGGTAGGTCTGGAGTTCCGGCCAGGAGAGCTCGAAGGAGCGGCCGCCGCCGACCACGCGCAGGCCCTTGTTCCTGGTCCACCCGGGGGCGTCGACGTCGACGCCCATCGCGAGCAGTTCCTTGACCGCGCGGGGGGTGAGACCGTCGCCGCACACCTTCTCGCGCGGGAATCTGGTCTTCTCCAGCAGCAGCACGGTGAGCCCTGAGCGGGCCAGGTGATAGGCAGTAGTCGACCCGGCGGGGCCGGCGCCAACGACGATCACGTCGGCGTCCACCGCGCTCCGCTTCGCAGCGGGTCCTGACTCGCTCACGGGACCTGTCCTGTCCTAGGACGAAAGCCAGGGGGTCAAGGCTTTCGTGCCTTTGTGAACCTCTTCACAAACTTGTCGCGCCGCAGTCTAGTCCTACCTGCAACCGATTGGTTAGGGGGTAGCTGGATACCAGCCGGTAACCACTCTAGCTCGGGGAGTGTCATCGCCCGCACCTCCGGGCGTGGCGGCCCTGGCCGCTGCGTCCAGGGCAGCGCCTCCGGCGCGGGGGGCTTGCCCGCGGATCTACGCAGGTTTTACTCAGCCTTGAGTGAGGCGATGAAGTCGGCCCACACGTCGCGGGGGAAGTCCAGGACGGCGCCCTGGGGGTTCTTGGAATCGCGCATCCCCACCCGGTCGCCTAAGCGCACCTCCACACACTCACCGCTGACACTGCTGAAGCTGCTCTTGAACCAGTCGTGCGGCGACTGCATGAACGTTCTCCAATTATGAAGACGCCCGTGTCCCAGGGACAGGGCGGGGGTGGGTACGACGGGATGCCATGATCCCCCAAATCCACCAGTCCTGTCAGTCACTCCCGGTAATCTGGCTCGGCGGGTTCCCAATTTGACAGGTCAAATTCACCGGCGCGCACCCCCGCCAGGAATGCCGTCCACTCCCCCGGCGTGAAGAGCAGGGGAGAACGGCTCGGGTGCTTGGAATCGCGGACCGCGACGGCGTTGCCGACCAACGCCACCTCCACGCATTCCCCGTTCACGCCGCTCAGTGTGCTCCTACGCCAATCGATCCGCTTGCCACTGGCTGCCGCCATCGCCGCATCCTCTTCCCGGAAACCGGGGTGGGTATACCCGCGATCTCCCGCTGAGAAATCCGGCAGGGGTTTACAAAGCACCTTTACAACAACACTACAGGTCGTTCCAGGCTAAGGCCGGGCAACTTGACTGGTGCCCCGACTTGACTGCCGCTGCGGCCGTTCAGAGGCCGACTCGGGCCGCGATCAGCTCCATGGACTCGGCCTCGGTCAACGCGGCGTCCCGCAGGTGGTCCAGGAGCAGCCGGAACCGGTAGGTGGTGGCCTCGTCCTCCTGGAACGTGCCGCCCGCCACGCTCTCCAGGTACACCACGTCCCCATACAGCGGTCCAAAACCGTTGATTTCGGGAAATTTCAGGATTACGAAGCTGTCGGAGTCGATGGGGTGGGGGCCGTCCAGGGCCAGCACCCGGACCGAGACGTTGGGCAGCCCGGCCAGCTCGTGCAGGTGGCGGAGCTGGTCCCGCATGACCTCCTCGGTGCCGAACCTGCGCAGCAGCGCCGACTCGTCCACCACGGCGCTCACCTTCAGGGTGCCGTCCATGACCAGGCCCTGGCGCCGTACCCGGACCTGGGTGCGGCGCTCCACCTCGCCGGGGGACAGGCGGGTGAAGGTCTCGGTGCTGTTCAGGGCCCGCGCGTACGCGACGGTCTGGAGCAGGCCGGGGATGCCGCGGGACTGCCAGGTGAGCATCTCCTCGGCCGCCGACTCCAGGCCGACGTAGGTCACGTACGACTCCGGCAGCGTGTCGGCGTAGGCGTCCCACCAGCCCTTGCTCTCCGCCCTGGAGGCGAGTTCGAGCAGGAACTCGCTGGTGGTGGAGCCGATACGGTAGTGCGTGAGCAGGGTGCGCACATCGCGCTCGCGCGGCAGGATCTGGCCGTTCTCCAGGCGGGAGATCTTCGAGGTGGACCATTTGAGCTGGTCGGCGACCTGAACGCCACTGAGGCCGACGGCTTCACGTAACCGGCGCAGTTCTACCGCGAGACGACGCCGACAGACGGTCGGGCTGAGTTCCGGCGCCACCGGCAGTCTCCCTCCAGCAAACCAGCCCATAATACGTGTGAATAGCCCAGGATAACGTGGCTTTCCAGTCTGTGTTTATTGGCGAGCCTTCGGCTCGCCGGCCCGGCCGCTTCGCAGCCGGTGTCTTCCCTCTCTCCGGTCGCTGCGCTCCCTCCGTTCAGTCCAGACACCGGCGCGGCCGGGCAAACATATTCGGCCTGGAAAGCCGATTGCCGGAGGGAATTGCGCCGGGCATCCCCTGGGACTGGAAACGAAAGGGTGGCTGTTAATTCGCGAGACGTCCGAAAAAGTCGCGATCGGGTGACAATCAGGCGGACTCGGGCTTGGTCGCGCGGTGCAGGGCGACGATGCCCATGCTCAGGTTGCGCCAGGCGACCCGGCTCCAGCCTGCCGTCTGAATGATCTTCGACAGCTCGGCCTGGTCGTGCCAGTCGCGGATGGATTCGGCCAGGTAGACGTAGGAGTCGGGGTTGGAGCTGACCGCGCGGGCCACCGGGGGAATCAGGCGCATCAGGTACTGCCGGTAGACCACGTCGAAGGAGCGCAGCGTCGGCCGGGAGAACTCGCAGATCACCAGTCGGCCGCCGGGACGGGTGACGCGCAGCAGTTCGGTCAGGGCCAGGCCGGTGTCGGCCATGTTCCGGAGCCCGAACGAGATCGACACCGCGTCGAAGACCCCGTCCGCGAACGGCAACCGCAGCCCGTCCCCCGCCACGAAGCTCACGCCGTTGACGCCTCCGGAAAGCCCGGAACTCCCCCGCTGCGCCACCCCCGTGCGCAGCATGCCGAGTGAGAAGTCACACGCGATGGCCCGCGCGCCGAGTCTGGTGAACGCATCGGTGGACGTGCCGGTGCCTGCGGCCAGATCCAGCACCAGCTCCCCGGGACCCGCGTCCACGGCCCGCGCGGTGGCCTTCCGCCACAACCGGTCCTGGCCCAGCGAGAGAACATCGTTGACCAGGTCGTACCGCTCGGCCGTGCGATCGAACATCGCGGCAACTTCATGCGGCTGCTTGTCGAGGAAAGCGCGAGTCATGACCCAAGCCTAGAGGGGGCTGTGACATCGGCCGATCCTCCGGATCGGCGGGGCTTGGCCGCCGGGGAGCCTGTGTCCTCCCTCCTCCGCTCTGGGCGCGGCCAAGCCCAAGTGGTCACGCCAATTGCTTAACGTGACTATGCGACTACTTTAAGTGTGCTAGGACTGAGGGAATGCATGGCAGAAGATTGCTTACCGTAGTCGCGGTGGCGCTGTTGCTTCCCGGTGGCGCGGCCTGGGCGGGTGTTGAACAGTCGAAGGTGGTCTCGGCCAACCCTGTCGACCACACGCCGCACGTGCTCGACGGCATCGTCAACGCGCTGGCCGTGGTCGGGCGGACGGTCGTCGTCGGCGGCAAGTTCAGCACGGTCCAGAACGCCGGCGGTCGCGCCAAGCTGGCGCGCCACAACCTGTTCGCCTTCGATCTGCGTACCGGGCGGATCGACCCCGGCTTCCGGCCGCAGATGGACGGACCGGTGCTCTCGCTCGCCCCCGGGCCGGGCAACACGGTCTTCGCGGGTGGCTCGTTCAGTCGCGGGCTGGTCAGACTCTCGCTCGCCGACGGGTCGCCCGACCGGGCCTTCACCGCCGCCACCTACGGCGGCCAGGTCACCAGTCTGGTACGGCACGGGCCGCACCTCTTCGTCGGCGGGGACTTCAACCGGATCGGCGGCACCACCAGGATCGCGCTGGCCCGGCTCGACGCGGTCACCGGCGCCGTGGACCCCGGCTTCCACGTCACTCCCGGTGACGGCCGGGGCGGCGAGACCACGGTCACCGCGATGGCGGCCACCGCGAACCGGCTGGTGCTGGACGGGTCCTTCACCACGCTGGACGGGCTGGCCCGCCCCCAGCTCGGAGTGATCGATCTCACCACCGGCCGGGTCGCCGACTGGCACACCGCCGCGTACGCCCCCGAGTGCCGCAAGGCCTTCCCGTCGTACGTACGAGGGCTGGACCTGTCCCCGGACGGGCGGTACTTCGTGGTCGTCACCACCGGAGGCCCGGCGCCGGGCACCGGCAAGCTCTGTGACACCGCGGCCCGCTTCGAGACGTACGCGCGGGGCACGAACATCCGCCCGACCTGGGTGAACCACACCGGCGGCGACTCGCTCTACGCGGTGGCCGCGACCGGCGCGGCGGTGTACGTCGGCGGGCATCAGCGCTGGCTGGACAACCCCCTCGGGGCTGACACCGCAGGTAAGGGCGCGGTGTCCCGGCCGGGTATCGGGGCTATCCATCCGGTGACAGGTAAGGCCCTTGCCTGGAATCCCACTCGGGAGCGTGGAATCGGGGTGAAAGCGTTTCTCGCGGTAAAGAACGGGCTTTTGGTGGGAAGCGACACCACACGGCTCGGACGTGAGTACCATGCCCGAGTCGGAATGTTCCCGATGCGCTAGCTCCTCACTTGCCCTCCGGCCGGTGGTGCCTCTCACTGATCCGCGTGCTGACCGCGTCCCGTTGCTTTGACAACAGTACGTAACTGGCCAGTCCACTGACCAGAACAGCCGCGATCAGCAGTGCGTAGGTCTGCAGACCGAGGAGATAGAGCACGCCCAGAGCGATGGCGAACAGGCCCAGGCGGGAGAGGGTGTAAACGATAACCGCGCGCACAGCGTCGAGGTTACGTCACTCTCCCGTATCGTGGACGCTCTTCGCATCCCACGCGAGCACTGCTAGGGTTCCCATCGTGGCGCTTTCGTAAAGAAACACCCATGAGCGCCCCAAAGAGGCTCTATCATATAACAATCGGGCACTGAGCCGGTAACAACCCGTGATCTTCTCTGAAAACCACGGATAAATCAGGCTTCGCTCGGCACACTGGTTACCTGTCCGCCCGCTGCAGGACGCGGGATGCGAGGGGGAGAGATTGTGGAGAGTAGCAGCGAGCGACTGCTGACCCCTGGAGAGGTTGCTGCCCTCTTCCGGGTCGACCCGAAGACCGTGACACGCTGGGCCGCGGCGGGGCGAATCAGCAGCATCCGTACCCCCGGAGGGCATCGGCGATTCCGCGAGTCGGAAGTACACGCCCTCCTTCGCGGAGAGGACGTCCTGACGGCCGATCGGCCGAACGGCGACTCCCCGCGAGTCTGACGCACCACAGTTTTACCTGGCACCAAACCCGAGCTTCACACACCAGCACCACTGGTAGCACCTGCACTAAGCCTTACCAGGCTGAACCTGACCAGCGCGAGGTGATCCTGCGAGCCCCCCCACACGCCGCAGGGTCACCTGTGTCACGTGACACAGGCCGCGCCTCCGCCGCGGCGACCCGACCGCTCTCAGCCGGTCGCTTCCCTCTCTCCACCCACCCTCGGCTACCGTGGATCTACCCGCTGCCGTACGGGGAGTAGTCAATCTTGTTCGGCTTTGAAAGCCAGGAACTCCTGTTCCAAAGCGTCGTTTTCGTCCTGCCAGCGGCGGCGGCGGGTGGCTTCTTCCTCTTCGGTTATGGATTCGGTGAGGTAATGGTCGTAGTCCGGCTCGCCTGGGGCGATCTCGACATATGCGTTGCCGATCAGGCGCCCGTCATCGCTCGTCAACGACTGCGGCACGCGCAGTGTCCCGTCAGCGAGCCGGATCACGAACATTGCTGGACCACCTAGATTCCGTAGCGCCGGTTGAAGAAGAGCATCACGTTGAGAGCCGTCCGGGTGTTCCCGCCGAGCATGTCCACCAGAGCTGGACGCTGCCGCGACGCGATGGCCGCGAAGGCGTCCGCGAAGAACTCCTTGCGGCCGAGGTTGCCCGGCTGCTTGTGGAAGGCCGACGCGAGTAACGGACGGCATTCCTCGTAGAGGGCGGCGAACTCGGGTGAGTCCGAAACCCACTCTCCCGGACGGGCGTCCACATCGTCCAGCGCATGCCCGACTTCATGCATCATGACATCGGGTGTCGGACTCGGCCGATCCCCCACAACGATCTTGCGATCGCCGTACGCACCGGCACAGATATCCCAGGTCGCCCGCCCGGACGGTAACGGAGCCCCACGCAGGTACCCCATGTCGTCGAGATCGGGCACCCCACCCCGGCCGACGTAGATCCCGTCCAACCCTGTGGCCAGGATCTCCTTGAGCCGGTCCGGCAGCCGCGCCAGGCTGTCCACCGCCCGCACCGCGTCCGCCGAGGGCGGCCCGTCGGCGGCGTCCCACTGGCGGTACAGCACCCGCTCCAGCGCCCCGCAGTGCCGCCTGCCGTCCCGGATGTCGGGCCGGTCGGGGCGGTGCGGTGCCGCCCTGGCCGGCTGGTCGTCGAGTTCGAAGTCGCGCCAGGTGTACTGCGGCCGGTCCACCACCGGGGCGGTGACCGCGTACCCGCGCTCGATGTGCGTTTCCGGACGTCTGTCCGGATGTCGTTCAGGATGCCGTTCCTGATGTTTGTCCGACCGCTGGTCAGCGGTCTCCACCCCACGGAAAGGCGACACATAGGTGGCCCCCACCTGGCCCCGCTGCCACCACCGTTTCCCTCGCCGGTGGCGGCCTCCATCGCCCTGCTGCGCCATCGCACCTCTCTCTGTGTCGGGAAGGTGCTTGTACCGATCCACCGTACGATGTGGTTCTGCCAGAGTCATCCCTAATGATGTACGGCTATCGCGATGGCACACCGATCACACCAGACCATGGCCTAACGTGTTGGACATGGCTAACGTGGTGGTCGGTTTGGCGTTGCTGGCCTTCTGGCTCTACTGCCTCTTCGACGTGATCACGACCCCTGCCGAGCAGGTCCGCGGCCTGCCCAAGGGCATGTGGGTGCTCATCACGGTGATCCCGGCCCTCGGCGGACTGCTCTGGCTCCTGGCGGGAAGACCGTCGGCGACGCCCGCCCCGCCCGCCCCGCCGCAACCACCTCAGACACCCCCGCGCGGCCCGGACGACGACCCCGAGTTCCTCCGGAACCTGGAGCGCCGCCTACGCGACGAGGACTGATCGCACCTACTTGGCCACGTCCGCGTACGAGTGCAGCCCGCCGAAGAAGATGTTCACGCCCACCAGGTTGAACATCAGGCACCCGAAGGCCACCAGCGACACGATCAGCGCCGCCTTGCCCTTCCACCCGGCGGTGGCCCGCGCGTGCAGGTACGCGGCGTAGGCGACCCAGGTGATGAAGGCCCAGACCTCCTTGGGGTCCCAGCCCCAGTACCGCCCCCACGCCTTGTCCGCCCAGAGCGCCCCGGAGATCACGGCGAACGTCCAGATCGGGAAGGCGATCACGATCACCCGGTGCGCCACCTGCTCCAGCTCCGCCTTGCCGGGCAGCCGGGACAGCCCGTCGCCGCGCACCAGGTAGAGCACCGCCGCCACCCCGCCGACGATGAACAGCCCGCTGGCCGCCACCGCCGCCGACACGTGGATGGCCACCCAGTACGAGTCCAGCGCCGGCACCACGGGCCCCGCCTGGGTGTAGAGCACGCGGGCCGCGAACCCCAGCCCCACCGCGCCCACCACGCAGACGAACGCGCCCAGGAACCGTACGGGATACCGCACCTGCATGACCAGGAACACGGTCACGGCGGCCAGCACCATGGCCACCACGAACTCGTACATGTTGCCCCACGGCCACCGCCCGACCGCGAGCCCCCGGGTGAGCGTGCCGCCCACGTTGGCCGCCAAGCCCACCCAGGCCAGCAAGGTCCCGATGGCCCCGGCCCGGAGCGGCCAGGCGACCGGCGGCTCGGGCCGCTCGATGGTGTCCCCGTTCGCGGCCACCAGCACGGGAGCGGGCTTGGGGGCGAAGGCGAGCTCCAGCGCGTACCCGATCATGGCACCCAGGTAGAGCAGGATCGCGGCCAGGATCAGCTGATCGCTCAGCGTGGCCAGGTTTTCAGCGGACATCCCGTTCTCCTGAAGTGGGACCCCGGAGGGAGTCGGTGATCTCGGCGAACTCGTCGGCGAAGTTCGCGCCCTCAGTGCGCGTCAATCCTCCCACCGTGACCCTTCCGTCCTTCATCCGCACCCAGACCCGGCGGCGCCGCACGGTCAGCGAGAACACCAGGCCCAGCACGGCGGCGATGGAGGCCAGCAGCGCGGGCAGCCGGCCCGGGTCGTAGGTCGTCTGGAGGGTGATCCACTCCTTGACGCCGGTGAACTCGATCTTCCCGGCGTTGCCGGGCAGGTCCATGGACTCCCCGACGGCCAGCGGGCGTGGCTGTACGGTCATGGTGCCGAGCGGCTTGATGTTCTTGTGCGCGCCGAGGTCGTACACGGACTGCGGCTCCCCCGAGTCCAGCCCCAGGTCGCCCGCGAACGGCCAGATCTGCACGGTCGGGTTGGCGGCCCCGGGGAAGACGGAGATCCACGCCTCCCCGGCGGGCAGCGTGGACGGCAGGAACCGCCCGAGGAAGGCCAACTGCTGCGGCTTGGCGTCCGGCACCTTGATGACGCACTCGGACTCGTAGGTGCCGGTGTTGGAGACCAGGCACGGCACCGCGCCCTCGAAGGCCACCTGCCCGTCCCCGTCGGTGATCCGGAAGGTGGGCGCGTAACCGTGACCGATCAGGTAGGTCAGCGTGCCGTTCACGTCCAGGGGCACGTTGACCCGCAGGTCGAAGGTGCGCGCGGGAGCGCCGGGGGTGTCCAGGACGCTCAGCCGGGCCGAGTAGTCCAGCGGCTGGCCCTGCTTCTCGTGGCCGGGCGCGATGTAGCTGGCCTGGAAGTCGTCGAGGGTGAAGGAGAAGGGCTCCAGCGACTCGGCCGTGACGGCGCTGCCGGGCACGTACCGGTCGTAGGCGGCCACCGTGTTGGCGAAGCCGTCGCCCTCGACCACCAGGACGTTGCCGCGGTAGCCGTACAGGGCGCCGGCGCCGACCGCGAGCAGCAGCACCAGCAGCGCGACGTGGAAGACCAGGTTCCCCGTCTCGCGGAGGTGGCCCTTCTCGGCGGCCACCCAGTCCGGCCCGGTGTCCACCCGGAACCGCCGCTTCCGCAGCCGCGCCGCGGCTTCCTCGACGGTCAGCTCACCCTCGAACTCCGCGCTGTACGGCAATCGCCCAAGGTTGCGCGGCGCGGCCGGAGGACGCCGCCGGATCTCCTTCAGATGGGTCAGCGTGCGCGGCAGCACACACCCGATCAGCGACAGGAACAGCAGCAGATAGATCGCGGCGAACCAGGGCGAGCGGAACACGTCGAAGAGCCAGAGCCGGTCCAGCCACTCGGCCTTGCCAGGATCGTCGCGGAAGTACCGGGCCACCTGACCGGGGTCCACCCCGCGCTGCGGGAAGACCGAGCCGGGCACCGAGGCCAGCGCGAACAGGAAGAGCAGGATCAGCGCGGTACGCATCGAGGTGAGCAGGCGCCAGCCCCAGCGCAGCCACCCGACCACCCCGAGCCCGACCGGGCGGGGGGCGCTCTGCCGTTGCTCCTCGTCGACGACGGTCATCAGATCACCGGCTCGAATCCGCCGACCCAGACCTGCAGGCCCGCGATCAGCTCACCCCACAGGCCGGTGACCAGCAGCAGCCCGACCGCGACCAGCATGCCCCCGCCGATCCGGGTGATCAGCTGGGAGTGGCGGCGGACCGCACGGAAGGTGTGCAGCGCGCGCCGGTAGGCCAGCCCGGCCAGCACGAACGGCAGGCCCAGGCCCAGCGCGTACCCGAACGCCAGCAGCGCGCCCCTGGCGGCGCTGCCCTGGTCCACGGAGAGGGTGAGCACGACGGCCAGAGTGGGGCCGATGCACGGCGTCCAGCCCAGGCCGAAGACGACGCCGAGCAGCGGGGCTCCGGCCAGCCCGGCCGCCGGCAGCCGGTGCACCCGGAAGTCGCGTTGCAGGCCCGGGATGAGGCCGAGGAAGGCCAGGCCGAGCACGATGGTGAGGGCCCCGAGCACCCGGGTGATGGTCGCGGCGTTGCCGAGCAGGGCCGCCCCGAGCCCGCCGAAGAGCGCGCCGCCGACCACGAAGACCGCCGCGAACCCGAGCACGAAAAGCCCGCTGCCCAGCACCAGCCGCCCCCTGCGGGGGTCGTCGGTCATCCCGGTCACGTACGACAGGTAGCCGGGAACCAGCGGAAGCACGCACGGCGACAGGAACGACACGAGACCGGCCAGCAGCGCGATCGGCAGCGCGATCAGCAGCGAACCGGAGGCGACGGTGTCAGCGAGATTCACGTCAAAGAGATTCACTGCTGACCTTGGTGACGGCGTCGAGCAGGGCCTGGTACTTGACCGCGCCGAGCGCGCGGGCGGCGATCCTGCCGTCCCTGTCGATGATCAGCGTCGACGGGATGGCCGCGGGCGGCACGGTGCCCTGGAATCCCAGCAGCACCTGCCCCTGCTGGTCGTGGATGCTCGGATACCCCGGCTCCAGCGTGCGATCGTAGGCCAGCGCGGCGGTCTTCTGGTCCTTGAAGTTCACCCCGAGGAACTCGACCCCGTTCGCCTTGGTCCGGGCCGCGACGTCCTTCAGGATGGGACCTTCGGCGCGGCAGGGCGCACACCAGGACGCCCAGAAGTTGAGCACGACCACCTTGTCCTTGGTGATCCCGACGGCGGACCCGTCAAGCGCCTGCCCCTGTACGGCGGGAGCCGGCTTCCGCTCCCCCGGCTCAAAGATCTGGATCTTCCCGTCCCCGGCCACGAACCTGGTGTCCCCGGCCGCCGGCTGCCCCGACGTCTGACCACCCGCACACCCGGCCAGCGCCAGGACGGCGAGCAGTATCACGAGCGGTTTCATGGGCACGGCGGAAAGATCCTCTTGTTCTACAGCCAGTAGAGCAACGACACTCTACCGTCCCATCTCGGTGCCCCCGGTTCTGGGGTTTGAGCGGCGGAAGCGTGGCGGACGCCGTTCCAGGAAGGCGGTGGTGCCCTCGTGGAACTCGGCGCTGCCGTAGATGTGGCTGAGTGTCTCGAAGCCGTGCCGTACCGACGGGAGCGACAGGTCCGCGGTGGTGTCCACGGAAAGTTTGGTCAGCCGTAGCGCCTGGGGGCTGGCGTCGAGCAGCGTCCGGCACCACCGGTCCACCGCCGCGTCGAGCTCGTCGTCCGGCACCGCCTCGTTGATCCAGCCCATCTCCGCGGCCCGGGCGGCCGGGTAGTGGCGGCCGAGCATGAGGATCTCCTTGGCCCGGCGGTCGCCGACCAGCCGGGGAAGCAGTTGCGTGCCGTACCAGATCGGGGAGTTGCCCAGCCGCGAGTCGGTGTGGGCGAAGACGGCCGACTCGGCGGCGATCGCGAAGTCGCAGAGCAGGATGAGCTCGTTGCCGCCGCCCACGCACCAGCCGCGGATCTTCGCGATCACCGGCTTGCCGGTGCCCCTGATCGCCTCGGCGAGCCTGATCAGCAGCCGGGCCATCCTGCGCCCCTCGGCGGGGTCGAAGGCGTCCTCCATCCTGACGTCGCCGCCGGTGGAGAACGCCTCCGCGCCGGCGCCGGTGAGCACCACCACGCCGGCCTCCGGGTCGGCGTCGGCCTGGTCGAAGGCGTCGATCAGCTCCCGGATCGTCTGCTCGCGGAAGGCGTTGTGCACCTCGGGGCGGTTGATCGTCACGGCCGCGACGCCGTCGGACACCGCGTAGCCGACGTCCGGTCCGGTCATGTCGGGGGCCTGTCGCGCAGCATCTCGCGTAGCCGGTACTTGAGCACCTTTCCGCCCACCGTGCTCGGCAGGTCGTCCAGCACCACCAGGCGTTTCGGCGTCTCGTAGCCGGCCAGCCTGGCGCGGCAGAAGGCGATCACGTCGGGCTCGTCGAGCGAGGCGCCCGGCTCCGCCACCACCACCCCGACGACCTCCTCGCCCCACCGTTCGTGCGGCACGCCGACCACCGCGGCCCTGGACACCGCGGGATGCTGCCCGAGCACCGACTCCACCCGGATGCTGGAGACGTTCTCTCCGCCGGACTTCACCACGTCCTTGTAGCGGTCGACCATGATCCGCAGCCCGTCCTCACCGTAACTGCACATGTCACCGCTGTGGAACCAGCCGTGCCGGAAGGCGTTCCGGGTGGCGGCCTCGTCCCGGTAGTAACCGGAGAACATCGCCGGGGAGCGGTACACCGCCTCGCCCGGCACCCCTGGCGAGTCCGCCAGCGACCGGCCGTCGGCGTCCACCACCGTGGACCCGAGCAGCGGCGCGGGGACGCCCACGTAGTTGGTCTGCGGCGCGGTCCGCCGGTGCAGCTCCGGCCGGGAGTTGGGCCAGAACCGGTGGCAGGCGATGGCCTCGGTCTGGCCGAAGATGCCGACGAACTGCACCCGGCCGCCGCACATCTCGGTGAGCTCGTCGGTCAGTTCAGGCGGCATCGCCGACCAGCCGTAGATGATCACCTCAATGCTGGACAGGTCGAAACGGCCGGGCTCGTCCCGGACCGCGCGGGCGAGCTCGGCGAGGAACTGCGGCGAACCGCCCCACAGCGCGGTGATCCGCTCCCGGGTGACGGTCGCCGCGATCGCCGCGCCGGTGGGCCTGCGCCCGAGCACCGCCGTGCCCCCGGAGAGGAACGCGGCCAGCAGGTAGGCGTGGTCCCCGATGTGGAAGATCATCGGCAGGTAGGTGCAGATGCGCACCTGCGACTCCACGGCCAGTCCCCGGGTATAGGACAGCGCGTGCGCGAAGGCCGCGGAGTAGGAGTAGGTGTGCGAGACCATCACGGCCTTGGGCATCGCGGTGGTGCCCGAGGTCGGCAGGATCTCCCAGATGTCGTCCCCGTGGATCCGGACGTCCGGCTCGGTGTCGGGCATGTCGCGGACCAGGTCGTGGAACTCCGGCACCCCCGGGGGCAGCGGGACGCCGCCGCGGATCCCGGCCACCGGCATGATCCCGGTGGCGGCCTGGTACGCGGCGCCGTGCTCCGCCCAGTGGTCGGCGTCCACCACGGCGACCTCCGCCGCCACGTGGCGGAGCATGTGCACCACCAGATCGCCGGCCATCATCGTGTTGATCGGCACCGCGACCAGGCCGGCCTTCGCGATGCCGAGCTTCACCAGGTACGCCTCCACCGAGTTCTCGCAGAACATCGCCACCCGGTCGCCGCGCCGCAGACCCAGCGCGAGCAGGGCGTTGGCGACCTGGTTGGCCAGGCGGTCCCCCTGGCGGTACCCCACCCGCGCGTACCGCGGGTCGGCCACCGCCTCGGGGGCGGCGATCAGCGCGGGTTTGTCCGGCTCGGCCCAGGCGACGCGTTCGAGGATGTCCCCGACGGCCATCCGGTTCCACCGGTCGTCGTTGCGCCGGTCGATCAGGCGCTCCACATCGATGGCCATGGTCGATCAGCCTCCGGTGCCGTTCAGCGGGACCTCGCGGCCCTCCGTCCAGCGCACCATCATCCCGGCCACCCTGGCGTCCCGGTTCTCGAAGCGCAGCGGACCCACGGCGCCGTCGAAACCGGCGGCGGCCACCTTGTTCAGCGCCGCGAGCATCGACTCCCGGTCGAACCCGGTGGTCACCTTCAACGCCTCGATCACCATGGTCGCGCCATCGTAACCGGAGGCCGCGAAGGTGTCGGGGTCCTTGTTGTAGCGGGCCCGGTACGCCTCGGCGAACGCCTTGCCCGACGGCGCCGCGATGTCGGCGGTGAAGTCGATCGGATAGACCACGCCGTCCGCGGCGGACCCGAGCGCCTCCAGCGCCTGCCGGCCGATGCCGGGCTGACCGGCGATGATGCCCGGGAAGGCGGCCCGGCGGAGCTGGGTGACGATGGAGGTGTTCTGCTGGCTGAGCACCAGCATCAGCACCGCGTCCGGCTTGGCGGCGAGCACCCCGGTCAGCTCCGCGGACAGGTCGGTCGCCTTCGCCGACACCCCGGCGCTGTGCACGATCTCGTAGCCGTCCTTTCCGGCCGCCTCCGGGTAGAACTCCTCGGCCAGGTTCTTCAGGGTGCCGACGTCGTTGTTGTAGACGATCGCGACGCGCTTGACCCCCTCGCTCGCGAAGTAGGCGCTCTGCAGGTGGTGGTAGGAGGACTGCGGCGCGGTCACCCGGAAGACGTGGTCGCCCGCGTCGACCACGCCGGGGCCGCCGGAGTAGAGGGTGACCAGTGGCAGCCCCGCCGACTGGGCGATCGGCGCTACCGCGGGAGCGATGGAGCTGCTGGTCCCGAACACCGCGAGAGGGGCGTCGGAGGCGGCCACCTCCGACATCAGGCCGGCGCCGACCTTGGGGTCGCTCTGGGTGTCGTGGATGCGGGTGCGCAGGGTCGTCCCCGGCAGCTCGCCCTGCTGGTTGGCCTGGTCGATGCGCAGGTCCCAGCCCTCCTTCACGGCGCCGGTGAACACCTGGACGACACCGGTCTGGTCGAGCACGAAGTCGATGCTGAACTCGGCGGGCCGGGCCGGACTCGCCGTACCGGCCGAACCGGAGGTGTCGGCGCCGCCGCCGCATCCGGCGAGCAGGGTGGCGGCGAGCAGCGCGGCGACGGCCGACGGCCATCGACGGAAGCGAACGGTCATGGCGTGGTCTCCTCTATTACCTGGGGGGTGTCGGCGGTGCCGAGGAAGGCGCGGAGCACGTGCGGACTGCCGGCGACCTCGGAGGCGGGACCGGACAGGGTGATCTCGCCGCGCTCCATGACGTGGGCGGTGGTGGCGACGCGGAAGGCGGCCGAGACGTTCTGCTCGACCATGAGGATGGCGGTGCCCCGCGCGGCGATGTCGGCGACGGCGTCGATCACGCGGTCGGTGACCACCGGCGCCAGGCCCATCGACGGCTCGTCCAGCATGAGCAGCCGCGGATCGGCCATCAGGGCCCGGCCGATCGCGAGCATCTGCTGCTCGCCGCCGCTCAGCAGGCCGCCCGGCCGGTCGGCGAGCGGCCCGAGTTCGGGGAACAGGTCGGTCACCATGCGGATGCGCTCGCCCCGCAGGCGTGCCGAGCGCACGGCGTAACCGCCCAGTTCGAGGTTCTCCCGGACGGTGAGCGGTCCGATGATCCGCCGTCCCTCCGCCACCTGGACCAGCCCGCTGCGGGCGATCACGTGCGGGGGCCGTCCGGAGAGCCGCCTGCCCGCGAAGAGCACCTCACCGGCCGCGACGGGCACCACGCCGCTGATCGCGCCGAGTGTGGAACTCTTGCCCGCGCCGTTGGCGCCGAGCAGGATCGCGACCTCGCCCTCGGCCACGGTCAGGTCGAGACCGTGCACCGCGGTGAGCCGGCCGTAGCGTACGACCAGCCCGTTGACCTCAAGCAGCGTCATGGTGGCGTCCCAAGTAGACTTCGCGGACCCGCGGATCGGCGACCACGTCGGGGGGATGGCCCTCGGCCAGCAGCCGGCCCGAGCTCATGACGAACATGTGGTCGCAGACGTCCAGCAGCATGGGCACGTCGTGCTCGATCACGACCTGGGTGACGCCCTCACCGCCGAGACGGCGGAGGGTGTCGATCAGCTCGGTGCGCTCCGACCGGTTCATCCCGGCGAGCGGTTCGTCCAGCAGGAGCAGCGCCGGAGATCCGGCCAGGGCGCGGGCGATCTCCACGCGGCGGCGGGTCCCGTAGGACAGCTCGTCCGGGTGTCGCCGGGCGAGGTGGGTGATCTCCAGCCGGGCGAGGGCCGCCCGGGCGCCGGCGGTGGTCTCCGCGGTGTGACGGCGGCCCCGGGTGTGCTCCGCGCCGAGCAGGACGTTCTCGTACACGGTCAGGGACGGCAGCAGCCGGATGGACTGGAAGGTCCGCACCACTCCGGCCCGGCTCATCTGGTGGCCGGCCAGCCCGGTGACATCCTGTCCGCGCAGGGCGATCCGGCCCGCGGTGAGCGGCTGCAGGCCGGACATCGCGTTGAGCAGCGTGGTCTTGCCCGAGCCGTTCGGGCCGACGATCCCGTGCACCGAGCCTTCGCCGATCGTGAGGCTCACGCCGTCCACCGCGCGGACCCCACCGAAGTGGACCGCCACGTCGTGGAGCTCCATCAGGGCGGTCATCGGACGGCTCCTTCCACGGCGGGTACGACGTCCAGCCCGTTCTCCCGGCGACGGAGACGGCGCAGCCGAGCGGCGACGGCGCGGATCAGGCCGGCCGCGCCGTCAGGGGCGCAGACCACCAGGACGACCACGATCGCGGCCTGCACGATCGGCCGCAGGTCGCCGGTCCAGCGGAGCAGTTCGGGCAGCCAGGCCAGCGCCACCGCGCCGATGAGCGGGCCGTACCAGGCGGCGGTGCCGCCGATCACCACGATCGTCAGGACGTCGACGATCAGCGCGAACGAGATCTCGTCGGGGGTCAGCACGCTGAACTGCAGTGCCGAGAGCGACCCGGCGAGCCCGCCGAGCGCGGCGCTCAGCACGAAGGCCACCCGCCGCGCCCGCACCACGTCGATCCCGACGCTCGCGGCGAGCTGGTCGTCCAGCCGCAGCGCCTCAAGCATCCGGCCGGTACGCCCGCGTTCCCCGAGCGCCACCGCGAGCGTGCAGAGCGCGACGATCACCAACAGCTGGGGAACCGTGACGCCGCGCGGAATGCCCAGCAGCCCGAGCGCGCCCCCGGTGACCGACTCCCACTCCAGAGCCAGCACGTGGACCAGCAGCACCGCGGCCAGCGTGGCCATCGCCAGGTACAGGTTGCGCAGCCGGGCGAGCACCAGGGCCAGGACCAGCCCGGCGACCGCGGCCTGGACCACCGCCGCCGCGACCGCCGCGACGGGCGACCACCCGTCCAGCGCCAGCGCACCGGCGGTGTAGGCGCCGGTGCCGTAGGTCGCCACAGCCGCGAGGGAGAAGGTCCCGGTCCGCAGCGCCAGGTGAATGCCGTACGCGAGCAGCACGTAGACCAACGCGGTGCGGATCGTGCTGTCGCCCGCGCCGAACCAGTCGGCCGCGGCGAGCATCATGACCGCTGCCAGGCGGTACGGGCGAACAAACCCTGCGGGCGGAGCAACAGCAACCCGAGGATCACCAGGAACACCACGGCGTCACGGACGCCGGAGCCCAGGTAAGCGACGGAGAACACCTCGGCACCGGCCAGCAGGTACGCCCCGAGGATCGCGCCCCCGACGCTGCCCACCCCGCCGATGATGATCACAGCGAAGGCCTTGAGGAGCAGCGATTCGGTCATGCTCGCCTCCACCGAGCCGAGGTGGAGTGCCAGCAGCAGGCCACCCGCTCCGGCCAGCGCCCCCGCGGTGGCCATGGTGACCGCCGCGAGCCGCGCGGTGGGCACGCCGAGCAGCCCGCAGGTCACCCTGTCCACCGCGATGGCGCGCAGGGCGCGACCGTGGCGGGTACGGCTGACCAGCAGCGCGAGCAGCACGCTCAGCACGAGGGAGACCCCGACGATCAGGAGCTGCAGGTTGCTGACCCGCACCCCGGCCACCAGGTAGTCGGTGACCGTGAACGTGCCGGGATCGACCGCGCGCACCCGGCCGTCGGTGATGCGCTCGGCGATCGCGTACAGCAGCGCCCCCGCCGCGACGCTGCCGATGAGCACAGCCAACTGGGTGCTCTCCTCGTCGGCGGCGCGGGCCCGGATCGGCCGGAAGACCAGCAGTTCCAGCCCGAGGCCGAGGAGCGCCCCCACGAGCATGCACGCGGGCAGCAGCAGCGCCATCGGCAGAGCGACCTGGGTGGTGAGCAGGTATGCACTCAACGCCGCGGCGACGAGTACGTTGCCGTGCGCGAGGTTGAGGATGTTCAGTACTCCCCACGAGAGCGTGAGGCCCAGGCTGAACAGTACGTACACGCCGCCCAATGTGATGGCGTCGCGCAGGTAGTCCCCCATGTGGCTCCTTACGGGTCGGACGGCCGGGGTCCGCGGACACGCCGTGCTCGGCGTCCGTCGTCGCGGTCCGCAGCACTGCGGAACGGCACGCACCCCACGGCGCGCTCCGGTGGGGGCGAAACTAGAGATTGGTCATTCACTATGGGACCGTAGGCGGCACGCGGGGGCGCTGTAAAGCCCCAACTTGGACTCGGATTCACAACGTCAGCTCAGCTCATCGTGGTGCGACCGGACATCGCCGGGCCGCGGACCGCCCCGCCGAGGCGACCGCGAAGGGAGGCTTTACCCGAGGAAAGTCCTCACTTATCATGCACCACCATAGTGATTCGACTATCACTAATCCGACGCGGTTGGAGTCGAACGATGAACCTGAGTTGGTGGCTGGAGCGGACCTGCTGGGAGACGCCCGACAACGTCGCGGTGGTGGACGCGGACGGCGCCTCGACGACGTATCGGGAGCTCCGCGCCCTGTCCAACCGCATCGGCAACGTCCTGGCCGAACTCGGCGTCGGCCAGGACGACATGGTGGTCACGGCGATGCCCGACGACCACGTGCACATGGCGGTCTTCTGGGCCACCGTCGGCGTGGGCGCGGCCTTCAGCGGCCTCAACCACAAGCTGCGCCCCGAGCGGCTGCTCGGCGACACCGATCGCTGCCGCGCGAAGGTGGCCGTCGTCGCCCCCGAGCACCTGGAGCTGGGCAGACTGCTGGCCACCTGCCCCACCGTCGAGCACGTCCTGGTCGCGGGCACCGCCCCGGACGGGACGCCCTTCCGCGACCTGCTCGCACTCGCCGCCGCGGCCCCCGAGGAACTGCGCATCGCGCCCCGCTCGGCGGACGACCTGGCCGCGGTGAACTTCACCTCCGGCACCTCCGGCACGTCCAAGGGCGTGCGGTTCACCCACGGCACGCTGAGCGCCTCGGCCTGGGGTGCGATCTTCCTGGGCGGCATCGACAGCCGCACCCGCAACCTCTCGCTGGTCGGCATGTACCACAGCGGCGGCATCCACGACACGGTCCGGCTGGCCATGGCGGGCGGCACCGTGCTGTGGAGCGGCGGCTGGGACGTCGAGCGGGTCGTACGGATCATCGAGACGCACCGGCCGAACTTCGCCTACTGGATCATCCCCACCATGGCCAGGGACCTCATGCGCCACCCGCGCTGGCCCGGCCTCGACCTGCGAGGGCTGCGGACCTACGTGGCGGGCGAGCCGGTCCCCGCCGACGTACGCGACGCGCTGCTGGCCAAAGGCGCGCAGGTCGGCAACATGTACGGACTCACCGAGGCGATGCCGGTCTGCGTACTCGGCCCGTCGCTCTACTACGGCGAGGAGACGCAGGTACCGGCGGGTTCCTCCGGCCGGCCCAACCGGAGCTTCTGCGAGGTCGCGCTCAAGGACCCGTTCACCGGCGAGAGGCTGCTCGGCGACGACGTCGAGGGCGAGGTGTGCATCCGTGGCGACGTGGTGACCCCGGGATATCTCGCGGATCCGGAGCGCACGGCAGAGGCGTTCGACGACGAGGGCTACCTGCACACCCGCGACCGGGCCTACCGCGACCCCGACGGCTGGTACTTCATCCGCGGCCGCACCGACGACATCATCAACGCCGGCGGGGAGAAGCTGTCCCTGCTGGAGGTGGACGAGGCGCTCCGCAACCACCCCGATGTCCAGGACGCCGCCTGCGTCGGCGTGGCGCACGAGCGGTTCGGCGAGGTCCCCGCCGCGTTCGTGGCCATGCGGCACGGCATCACCGAGGAGCAGGCGCGGGACCGGCTGGACGAGCACTGCATCCGGGAGCTGGAGCGGTGGAAACGGCCCCGGCTGTACGTGCTGGTCGACGAGGTGCCGCGGACCGCCAAGCGGAGCAAGGACCAGGGCGCGATGCGCACCCAGGTCGACGGGCTCCTGGTCCTGGACGCCGACGGCGTCATCACCTACGGGTCGCTGCGCGCCCGGACGGGGGCGGCGTGAGCGCGCCGGTCACCATCGCCAGCCGGTTCGCCGACCTGCTGGGCATCACCCATCCGGTGGTGCAGGAGGGGCTCGGGCCGTACCGGACGGTACGGCTCGCCGCCGCGGTGTCGAACGCGGGCGGGCTGGGGACGGTCAGCATCCCGGGGGTGAGCGAGGAGCCGGCCAGGGGCGCCGCGATCCTGCGCGGCTACATCGAGGAGACCTGTGCGCTGACCGACCGGCCCTTCGCGGTCAACGTGCCGGTCGGCACCGCCGCCGACGGCGAGGTGCTCCCGTTCAGCGCCGCCTATGTGGGGGCGGTGGTCGAGGCGGTCCGCGACCCGGAGATCGCCCGGCGGCTGCGGATGATCACCACCTCGGCGGGGCCGCCCGGCGTGGTGCGCCCGCTGATCGCCGAGAGCGGGCTGCTCCACGCCCACAAGGTCGGCGGCACCAGGCAGGCGATCCGGGCACGTCGCGAAGGAGCCGATGTGATCGTCGCCTCCGGGTACGAGGCGGGTGGCCACACCCACGCGCGGCCCGTGCACACGTTCGTGCTCGGGCCGAGCGTGGCGGCCGCCGTGGACTGCCCGGTGGTGCTGGCCGGCGGCGTCCGGGACGGCGCGACGATGGCCGCCGCCCTCGCGCTGGGCGCCGACGCGGTCGCGCTGGGCACCAGGTTCGTGGCCAGCCGCGACAACACCGACTGGCATCCCGCCTACGCCCGGCGCGTGCTCGCCGCCCGCGAGGGCGAGGACATCACCTTCCCTGCCATCTACGGGCCGTCCCGGGCGCTGCCCAGCCGGGGCGTCGACGAGCTCGCCGAGATCGTGGCCGGCGGCGGTCTTGACCTGGCCGCGCTGACCGCCTGGAAGGACGAGCGGCTGATCCGTGCCCAGCGGGACGGCGACGTCGACGGCGGGATCCTGCCCGCCGGGCAGGTCAGCGGCGCGATCGACGACCTGGTCGACGTCGCCGAGTTCCTCCCCGCGATGGTCGCCGACGCCGCCGCCGTGCTGGCGGCCCTGAACGCCCGTACCCGTCCTGCCCCGCCGGCCTGATCAGGAGGCCGCGGTGGCGGTGTCCGGCTGGTCCGCGGCGGCGGTGACGGTGATGCCGAGGGCCCGGCAGGCCGCCTCGGTGAGCTGGTCGGCGAGTTCCTCGTAGGGCAGCGGGCTGCGGTAGCGCAGGATCGAGTGGATGCAGGAGATCGCGGCGTGCACCCGCACCTGAGCGTGCGCCGGGTCCAGCTCGGGCCGGACCGCGCACAGCACGTCGTGCCACAGGTCGAGGTAGTGGCGCTGCTTCCAGCGCAGCCGCCGGTGGTCCCCGTCCGGTAGGTTGCGCGACTCCCGCAGGTAGATCTGGCAGAGATCGCGCTCGTCCATGGTGAAGGCCACGTGCGCGCGGACCAGCGCGGCCAGTGTCTGCCGCGGCTCACTGACCGTGCGCAGCGTGGCCTCGGCGTCGGTGACCAGCCGGTCGACCACGCGGTCGAACAGCTCGACGAGGATGGCCGCCTTGCTGTCGAAGTGCCGGTAGATGCCTGATCCGACGATGCCCGCCGCGGTCCCGATGTCGGCCAGGTTGACCCCGAGGTAGCCGTGCTGGGCGATGAGCTCGGTGGCCGCGTCGAGAATCCGGTCCCGGCGGGCCGGGTCGCGGACACGGCCGCGTGGGTCGGTCATCTCAGGCCACCTCGCCCCGGGAACGGCCTTTGTGAACAGTCAATCTGCGCTCCACACTACGCGATTCGAACCCCGCCACGTACCCCTGGGAGGGTCACCCCTCGACGATGATGCCACATCTCCCCAGGCGAAAAGGGCGTGATTGCCGCGAAGCGGGGGGTCTGTCTTTACGCGCGAGCGACGTCATGCCTAGACTGCACGCTAGTGATTAACCAATAACTAAGCAGGGAGACTTCCGGGTGAGGTTCCATTGACACCTGATCTGTACGTCGTGGGATCGGCGTGGCGGACGGTCGGCGACGACACCGACCTTCAACTCGACGAGCTGGTCTTCGAGTGCTGCTCGGCCGCCCTGCGGGACGCCGGTGTGCGCCGTCACCAGATCGGCCTGGCGATCACCAGCTCGCTCGACCTGTACGACGCGAGGTCGATCTCCAACGCGCTCACCGCCCCGGCGGCGGCGGGCTACCTCAACGACGAGCTGCGGGTCGAGGGCGACGCCTCCGCCGCCCTGCTGGTGGCCCTCGCCGGGCTGGCCGGCGGCGCCGTGGACTTCGCGATCGTCGCGGGCATCCACGTCCCCGAGATCGGCGGCCTCGCCGAGCGCGCCGTCCGCCGGCTCGACCAGCACGTGAGCAGCTACACCTTCGACGCGCACCTCGACCGCCCCGTCGGCATGACCTCGTCGGTCACCCTGGGCCTGCACGCGGCCGAGCGGATCGACGCGGGCCAGGCGAGGTTCGAGGAGCTGGCGGCGGCGACCGCGGCGGAGATCACCCGGGGCGCGGCCCGGCGCGGCACCCGCCCCGCCGTGACCGCCGCCGAGGTGGCCGCGGCGCCGATGGCGGTCGCGCCGCTGACCGAGCTCATGCTGCCCGCCGCGTCCGCCGGGGTGGGGGCGGTGGTGCTCGCCGCGGGCGTGTCCGCGCGCCGCTGCCCCCGCCCCCGGGCCAGGATCGCGGGCTGGGGCTCGGCGACCGCGCCCGCCACCGCCAACCCCGGCTGGCTCGCCGACCCCGGCGCCGCCACCGCGGTGGCCCGCACGCGCGCCTACGCGATGGCCGGCCTCGACCATCCGGCCGAGCAGGTCGGCTCGGTCGAGCTCACCGACCTGAGCCCCGCGCTCAGCGCGGAGATCCGGTCCGCGCTCGACCTGGACGGCCTGGACGCGCCTAGGATCAACCGCTCGGGCGGGGTGCGCGCCAACTACCCCGGCATCGCCAACGGCCTGCTGCGGGTGGTGGAGACGCTCGACAACCTGGCCGACGACCACGGCGGCGTCGCGGTCGTGCACGCGGCCGACGACCTGTGCGGGCTGGTCTCCTCGACCGTCAACGTCCTGGTGCTGGAGGGAGTATGAGAGACCACGCGGTCATCGCCGGGGTCGGCTTCACCGAGGCCACCTCCCCCCGGCGGCAGGAACTGTCCAAGAACGAGCTCTGCCGGCTCGCGGTGGACCGGGCCCTCGAACACGCCGGCTGCGACCGGCGGGACATCGATGTGGTGATCATCGGCGACATCGCGGGCTTCGAGGCGTCCAGCGTGGCGGCGCGCACGATCGCCCCCGCGCTGGGCCTGCCGCCGTACACCACCGTGCTGCCGATCTGCACCGGCGGCACCACCGGCGGGCACCTGCCCAACCAGGCGGCCGCGCTGATCCGCGCCGGGTTCGCCCAGCGCGTGCTGTGCGTCGCGCCCAACACCTTCGACGGGCCGGTCGACCTGCAGGCCGTGATCAACACCAACTCGCCGATGGTGATGGAGCAGCCGCTGGGCATGGGCGCGGTGCACATGGGCGCCTTCTTCCCCGCCGCCTACCAGGAGCGGTACGGCGTCACCGACGCCGACTTCGAGCTGCTGGCCACCAAGAACAGGGAGAACGCCGACCACAACCCCTTCGCCCACGTCACCAGCGCGCTCTCGGCCGAGCACGCGGCCCGCATGGTCTCCACCCCGCTGCGGCTGGGCATGGTCTGCCCGGTCTCGTCCGGGGCGATCGCCCTGGTGGTCGGCGCCGAGAGCGTGGTAGGCGGGCAGGCCGGGCATCCGGTGGCGCGGATCACCGCCGCGCAGTCCATCAGCGACGGCTACCTCGGCGGCAAGCGGCGGGACTTCTCGACCTTCGAGGTGGTCGAGGTGATGGCCCGCCGTGCCTACCGGGAGGCCCAGGTCGTCGACCCGCGTAGCGAATTCGACGTCGTCGAGCTGTTCAACCCGTACGCGCCGATGGAGTTCATGTTGATGGAGGCGTTCGGGCTCTGCCCGTACGGGGGCGCGCCGGAGCTGCTCCGCAAGGGCGTCACCCGGTACGGCGGCGACCTCCCGGTGAACCTCTCCGGCGGCATCCAGTGCACCAACCCCGGGGTGGCCGGCCAGATCTCGCCGGTCGCGCACATCGCGACGCAGCTGATGGGCCAGGCCACCGCCCGTCAGGTCGAGGGCGCGCGCCGCGGCCTCGCGCACAGCACGGGCGGCACGTTCTTCCAGTTCCACACGGCGACCGTGCTGGAACGGGTCGACCTGTGACGCAGAGCCACCGAGAGGAAAAATCATGAGCGAGACCAGCACAGCGGCCCTGATCCACGACGTCCGCTGGGAGATCGACTACCGGGTGCGGCTCGGCCGGGCCTGGAGCCGGTTCATGCGCGGCCTGCGCGACCGGAAGCTGCTCGCCAGCACCTGCGACCACTGCGACCGCACCTATCTGCCCCCGCAGAGCTACTGCGAGGCCTGCTACGAACCGATCACCAGGTGGCAGGAGTGTGAGCCGGTGGGCACCCTGCGCACGGCGACCATCGTCTACCAGGGGTTCGACGGCGGCCCGCAGGCGCCGTACGCGGTCGGCGCGATCGAGATCGACGGCACCCACTCGCTGCTCATGCACTTCGTCGGCGGAGTGGACCTGAGCGACGTGGACGCCGCGCGCAAGGCGCTGCGCGGCGGGGTCCGGGTGCGGGCGGTCTGGGCGGACGAGCGCACCGCCGCCATCACCGACATCGCCCACTTCGCCGTGGCGCCCGCACAGCCGTGAACCCGGCGAGCGCGGCCGAACTGTCCGACCGGCTGGTCGGGTACCGGCTCCCCGGCGGGCGGGTCCGGATCGAGCCGCACGAGGCATGGCTGGGCCACGAGGCGATGCGCGCCGACCCGGACGACGGGGTCCTCGACCCCACCTGGATTCTCGTCGCCGGGTTGCGCGGCATGGGCACCACCATCGCGGAGCTGATCGGACTCGCCGACGCGCGGGTCGAGGACGGCGTGCTCTTCGGGGAGGTGGCCCTGTCCCAGATCGTCCCGCTCCGCCCGGCGACCGAGTACACGGTGGCGGGTGAGGTCACCGGTCTTGACCGCAGGACGGGCCGCCGGTCCGGGGTCTTCGACGTGCTCACCTTCCGGCTCGACCTGCACGAGCCGGCGGGCACGGTGGCCGCCTCGGCCACCAGCAGCTTCGTCCTGGTCCGGAGGGCGCCATGACGGCCGAGCCGTGGGACGGCGTGCTGCCCGAGGTGCGCACCACCGTCGAGGCGGGCCCGATGCGGGTGTTCACCCTGCTCACCGCCGACCCGAACCCGATCCACTTCGACGTGGCGGCGGTCCGCGCGGCCGGTCTGGGCGACCGGCTGGTCAACCAGGGCGGGCTGAACGTCGCGTACGTGGTGCGCGCGATCACCCGGTGGGCGGGCTCGTCGGCGGCGCTGCGCGAGGTGCGGGTCCGGTTTCTCGGCAACGTGTTCGACGGTGACGAGGTGACCGCCGGGGGCGAGGTGGCTGACGGGGAGGGGTCGCGGGTGCGGTTACGGGTGTGGCTGCGCGGTCCCGGCGGCACCGAGGTGCTGACCGGTACCGCCACCGTGGACCTGCCCGTTTGTCAGGCAAGGAAAGGTTGAGGAGCCGTGCGTACCACCTTGGGTGAGGAGTTCGACCATGCCCTGCGCCGCCACGCGGACCGGACCGCCATCGAGTACGGCGAGCGCCGGCTGAGCTTCGCCGAGCTCGACCGCTGGTCGCTCGCGGTGGCCGGGCAACTGCGCGAACTGGGCGTCGGTACGGGCGACGTGGTGGCCGTCCACACCCGCAACTGCCCCCAGTTCGTGGTGGTCGACGTCGCGATCGCCCGGCTGGGCGCGGTCAAGCTGCCGGTGAACCACATGCTGCCGCAGGCCACCGTCGCCCACATCCTGGCCAGGACCCAGGCCAAGGTGCTGGTCTTCGGCGTCGGCCTCGCCGAGATCGCGCTCGGGGCCGCAGCCGAGTCGGGAGTGGATCCGGCACCGGTACAGGTGGCCGACGGCCCGGGGCCCGCCGTCCCCGAGGTGGCACACCTGGCCGACCTCCCGGACGACGTCCCGGACCTGCCGAGGCTCAGCCTCCCCGCGCCTGCGGACCGGGCGGCGATCTACTTCACCGGGGGGACGACCGGCCTGCCCAAGGGGGTCGTGCACACCCAGTCCTCGGCCGTCGCGCTGCACTACGCGCAGCTGCTTGAGGCCGAGATCCTGCACGACGAGCGGCTGCTGCTGATGACGCCGCTGGCCCACGCCGCCGGGCTGTTCGCCCAGTCCGCGTTGCTGCGCGGGGCGACCATCGTCATCCGGGACGGCTTCGACGCCGAGCAGACGGTCGAACTGCTCCACCGCGACCGGATCACCTGGACCTTCCTGGTCCCGACGATGATCTACCGGCTGCTCGACGTGCTCGCCCGCCGCCCGGAGGTGGCGCTGCGCCTGCGCACCGTCGTGTACGGCGCCGCGCCGATCTCACCGACCCGGCTCGCGGAGGCGCTGCGCGTCCTCGGCCCGGTGTTCATCCAGCTCTACGGCCAGACCGAGGTGCCCAACTGGGGCACCCGCCTGCCCAAGAGCGACCACGACCCGGCCCGGCCGCAGTTGCTGGGCTCCTGCGGGCAGGCGTCGATCATGACCGACGTCCAGGTGGTGGACGACGAGGGCACACCGGTCCCGCCGGGGCAGACCGGCGAGATCTGCCTGCGCTCGCCGTACGCTCTCGACTGCTACCTCGGCGATCCGGAGGCGACCCGCGCCAAGTTCCTCGGTCCCTGGGTCCGTACCGGAGACATCGGCTATCTCGACGACGCCGGTTACCTCTACCTGCAGGACCGGAAGAACGACATGGTCATCTCCGGCGGCATGAACGTCTACTGCCGGGAGGTGGAGGACGTGCTGGTCCAGCACCCCGCGATCAGCCGGGTCGCGGTGATCGGCATCCCGCACCACGACTGGGGCGAGGCGGTGCACGCCGTGGTGGTCCCCGTCTCAGGGGAGTTCGCCGTGGAGGAGGTACTGGCCTGGGTGCGGGGACAGCTGGCCGGGTACGCGCGCCCGAAGTCGATCGAGGTGCGTGAGGTGTTGCCGGAGACGCCCTTCGGCAAGATCGACAAGGTGGCGTTGCGCCGGCCGTACTGGGCGGGCCGTCAGCGGAACATCGGATGAGCGGGGACCGGGGCCTTCCCCCGCTGCCCGACTCGCGGCCGCTGATCGTCCCAGACTCCGCCGGTCTGGCGCTCGCGGGGTGGCGGTGCCGGGACTGCGCCGCGCCGCTGGCCCTCGACGGCCCCTGGTGCCCACGCTGCCGCGGCCCGCTCGACACGGAGCGCTTCCCGCTGCGCGGCACCGTGTGGGCGTCCACGATCCTGCGGGTCCCGCTGCCGGGCAGGCCCGCGCCCACCGCGCTGGCCTACGTCGACCTCGACGGCGGCCCCCGGCTGCTGGGCCACCTCGCGGGCCCGCCCGCCGAACGGCTGCGCGCCGGGACGCGGGTGCGCGGCGCCGGGCTCTCCGAGCACGGCGACCCGCTCTTCGAAGCCATTCCTGAGGAGGCGCGGTGAACGTCTGGGTCTGGGGTGCGGGCAGCTCCGCGTTCGGCAAGCAGCCCGCGGAGAGTACGGCGTCGCTGGTGCGCCTGGCCGTGCTGGAGGCGCTGCGCGACGCGGAGGTGGACCAGGTCGACGCCGTCTACGTCGGCACCTGCTTCGGCGAGCCGGGCGTCGCGCAGCGCACGCTGCACCGGCTGGGCATCGCCGGCCTCCCGATCACCGTGCTGGAAAACGCCTGCGCCAGCTCCACCCACGCCTTCCACGAGGCGTGCGCGGCGCTGGAGGCAGGCCGGCACCGGCAGGTGCTCGTGGTCGGCGTCGAGCACCTGACGTCCCGGTTCACCGGGGCGCTGCCCGTGGAGCGGCGCGACCACGAGGGCCGGGCGGGCCTCGGCCTGCCCGCCCTCTACGCCATGTCCGCCGCGCACTACCAGGACCTGTTCGGGCTCACCGACGCCGAACTGGCCGCCGTGTCGGTGAAGAACCACGCGCACGGGGTGCACAACGACCGCGCCCAGCACCGCCGGGCGGTCACCGCCGAAGAGGTCCTCGCCTCCCGGATGATCGCCGACCCGCTCACCCTGCTCCAGTGCTGCGCGATCTCCGACGGCGCGGCCGCGGTGGTGGTGGGCGACCGGCGGCGCGGCGCGCGGGACGTGCCGGTGCTCGCCACCGCGTTCGGCACCGGCGCCGCCTGGGGGCACGACAGCCCGCGCGTGTGGGGCTTCGACCTCGTCGCGCAGACCGCCGCGCGGGCCTACCAGGCCGCGGGTGTCGGCATCGGCGACGTGGACGTGCTGGAGGTGCACGACGCCTTCACCATCGGCGAGATCGTCACTCTGGAGGCGCTCGGCATGGCACCCGAGGGGGCCGGCGGCCGGCTCGCTCTGGACGGCCACACCGTCCTCGGCGGGCCCCAGCCGGTGAACCCCTCCGGTGGCCTGCTCTCCCGTGGGCACCCGCTGGGCGCGACCGGGGTCGCCCAGATCTTCGAGATCGTCCGGCAGCTCCGCGGCCAGGCGGGCCCGCGCCAGGTGGCGGGCGCCCGTATCGGGCTGGTGGAGACCATGGGCGGCGGCGCCGGCGGCGTGGACGGCAACGCCTGCGTCGTCTGCCTCCTCGGCGCCTGACCTGGTCACACCGGTGGCTACGCGCCCGGCAGCGGGTCCCCTCTGAGCAGGGTGGCGGCGGGCTCGGTGTAGCCGATGCTCACCAGCCGGTCCCTTTCGAAGGTGAAACTGGTCAGGCTGGCCAGTGCGCACTGCCGCCGCCGGGGATCGTGCATCAGGCGGCGGCTCTCCGCGGCCAGCCGGATGATCCAGATCGGCAGCTGGTGGCTGACCAGCACCGCCTCGTGGCCCCGCGCGGCCTCCCGCACGTCGTCGATCACCGACTTCATCCGGGCGACCACATCCCGGTACGCCTCACCCCACGACGGCCGGCTCGGATCCCGGAAGTGCCAGTAGTTGCGGGGGTCGCGGAACACGCCCCCCGAGAATCGCTTGCCCTCGAAGACGTTGGTCGCCTCGATCAGGCGATCGTCGAGCACGACCTGCAGATCGAGCGCCTCGGCGGTCGGGGCCGCCGTCTCCTGCGCCCGTTCCATCGGGGAGCTCCAGACGGCGACGATGTCCCGCCCGGCGATGGACTTGGCCACCATGTCCGCCATGGCCCGCCCGGTGTCCGACAGGTGGTAGCCCGGCAACCTTCCGTACAGCACCCCAGTGGGGTTGTACACCTCACCGTGGCGCAGCAGATGAACAACGGTGGTATCAGTCATGGTCAAGCCAGCCTACTGTGTCAGGCCCTTTCCCCAGAGATCCGGCACTCCTGGTTCAGGACGCCGGTTCGCTCTCCAGCGGAAGGCAGGCGGTGCGCAGGGCCTCCACGGCGGCGCGGATGGCCGGGCGGCGGGCGGCGTCGGTGCGCCAGAGGGCGTAGACGCGGCGGATGGGCCGGGGCGCGATCGGGACCAGCCGGACGCCCTCGGGAACGATCCCGCGCCCCAGGCGGGGGATCAGGGCGTAGCCGTGGCCTGCGGCGACCATGGCCAGCTGGCTCGGGTACTCGTCGGCCGTGCAGACGATGGACGGCTCCTTCTCCGAGGACCTGATCAGGAACATCAGGAAGTCGTGGCAGACCGTACTGGGTGAGGAGACGATCCACTGGTCGCCGGGCAGGTCGGCCAGCGCCACCTCGCGCCGGTCGGCCAGTTCGTGGTCGGCGGGCACGGCCACGTCGGCCACGTCCGCCACCAGCGAGGCCCGGGAGAGGCCCTCCGGGATGGCGATCGGCCGGTTGACCCAGTCCTGCACCACGGCCAGGTCGATCTCTCCCCGGGTTACGTCGCGTACCTGCCGGTCCGGCTCCCGTTCCTGTACGAGCAGGTTCAGCTCCGGGTGGCGCTCCTTGAGCAGGGAGATCGTCGCGGGCAGGATCCCGCGCATGGCGGTCGGGAAGGCCGCCATGGTGAGCTTGCCCACCACCGCGCCGCGCAGCGCCTCGAAGTCGGCCTCGGCCGTCTCCACCAGGGCGAGGATGCGTTCGGCGTGGTCGGCGAGCAGCCCGGCCGCGTCGGTCAGCTTGACCCCGCGCCCGTTCCGTTCCACCAGCACCGCGCCGGTCTCCCGCTCCAGCTTGGCCAGCTGCTGCGAGATGGCCGAGGGCGTCACCATCAGCGCCTCGGCCGCCGCACCCACCGAGCCGTAGGTCGCGACCGCGTGCAGCGCCTTCAACCGGTGCAAGTCCAACATGTAGCCAGTCTAAACCATCCACCTAAGAAAATCTCGATTGTGCTTCACAGTTAAGGCACGAGAAAATGAAGCCATGAGAATCCTGAACAACCTCTTCACGAAGAACCCTGCCCAGACCCGGCCCTCCTACTTGGAGACCCTCGCCCGCAACGCCCGCCAGTCCCGCGCCAAGAAGCCCGGCTCAAAGACGTGAGCTAGCTGCTTTCGCGGCGAGCGGGAGGGCCTCGACCACCCGGTTCAGGGCCTCGTCGTCATGGGCGGCCGAGAGGAACCATGCCTCGTAGGCCGATGGGGGCAGGTAGACGCCCTGGTCCAGCATCGCGTGGAAGAACGCCGTATAGGCAGCCGTGTTCTGGGTTTTCGCGGTGGCGAAATCCAGGACCGGCTGATCGGTGAAGAAGATCGAGAACAGGTTGCCGGCTCGCTGGAGCCGGTGCGGGACGCCGGCGGCCGTCAACGCGACCGACGCGGCCTCACCCACCTGGGCGGCCGCCGCGTCCACGCGGGCGTAGACCTCCGCGTCGCAGGCCCGCAGCGTGGCCAGACCGGCGGCGCTGGCCAGCGGGTTCCCGGAGAGCGTGCCCGCCTGGTAGACGGGGCCCTCGGGAGCCAGGTACGCCATCACGTCCGCCCGGCCGCCGAACGCCGCCGCCGGAAGGCCGCCGCCCATCACCTTGCCGAAGGTCATCAGGTCGGCGGGCACCGGGTCCAGCCCGTACCAGCCGGCGGCCGAGACCCGGAACCCGGTCAGCACCTCGTCGATGATCAGCAGCGCCCCGTGCTCGGTGCAGAGCTCGCGCAGCCGCCGGTTGAAGCCCTCGGCCGGCGGCACCACGCCCATGTTGGCCGGGCACGCCTCGGTGATCACGCAGGCGATCTCGGACGAGGCGAACGCCTGCTCCACCGCCGCCAGGTCGTTGTAGGGCAGCACGATCGTGTCGGCCGCCGACGCGCCGGTGACGCCCGGGGTGTCCGGCAGCCCGAAGGTCACCACCCCCGACCCGGCCGAGGCCAGCAGCGCGTCCACGTGGCCGTGGTAGCACCCGGCGAACTTGATCACCGTGGCCCGGCCGGTGAACCCCCGAGCCAGCCGTACCGCGCTCATCGTTGCCTCGGTGCCGGAGCTGACCAGGCGGACCTTCTCCACCGGGGCGACCCGGGAGACCAGCTCCTCGGCGAGCAGCACCTCGCCCTCGGTGGCCGTGCCGTAGGAGAACCCGTGCGCCGCCGCCGCCTCGACCGCCGCCACCACGGCCGGATGCCGGTGGCCCAGGATCATCGGGCCCCACGAGCAGACCAGGTCCACGTAGCGGTTGCCGTCCACGTCGGTCAGGTAGGCCCCTTGACCCGAGGCCATGAACCTCGGCGTGCCCCCCACCGCCCCGAACGCGCGGACCGGCGAGTTCACCCCGCCCGGCACGATCGACCTGGCGCGGGCGAACAGTTCCTGGGATTTCTCGGTACGGCTCACGGTCAAGAGACTAGTCCGCGATCAGGTCGAGCACGCGCAGGGGATCCGGCAACGGGCGCCCGTCCGGCGGCCGCAGCCAGCTGACCACCGACCCGTTCACCAGCGTGGACGGCGGCGCCAGCACGTAGCTCTCCCGGCAGTGCCAGCGCAGCCCCGGCGAGGAGTCGATGGTCTCGGGACCGCAGTCCAGCTGGCAGGACCACCACTCGTCCTCGTCGTCCGGCGCCCCGCGGGTGGCCACATAAAAAAGGACCCGGTCGCCGTTCGCGGCGACCGGGCCGGTGGGGAAACCCGTGGCGTCCATGGCGGCCAGGGCCGTCATGCCCGCCTCGGCGGGTACGTCGAAGACGTCGAAGACCCGTCCGGTGGGCAGGATGATGTTGGCCTCGGGGTCCTGCTCCCACCACCGGGTCAGCAGGGCCGGGTCGGTGGTGGCCTGGAGCTGCCAGGCCGGCGAGAGCGGGTGGGCGGCCGGGTCAGGACAGCCGACCCGGTCACAGGAGCAGGCCCGGTGGCCCTCCGTGGCCGGGTGCGCGCCCGGGCAGGCGGCCCAGCCGAGCTCGGCGTACCCGAGCACCGAGGTGATCCGTCGCGGTGCCCGGTGCGTGCGGCGTTTGCGTGCCAGCGGTACCCCCACCATCGGGCCCCTCCCCGCGATTCATGGAATGGCGCAGCCACCCCGGGGGTGACTGGTGTTGCACCAGATAATGCCCGGTGCGGGTGCGCGACCGCAGGGCGACCCCCCGATAAGACCCCGACTACCTCAGATATGGCTCGGTTAGGCCAGGCGGCGGGCGACCTCGGTGGCCCAGTAGGTCAGGATCAGGTCGGCCCCGGCGCGCTTGATGGCCACCAGCGACTCCATGATCACCCGCTCCCGGTCGATCCAGCCGTTGGCGGCGGCGGCCTCGACCATCGCGTACTCCCCGCTCACCTGGTAGGCGGCCACCGGCACCTCCACCACGTCCCGCACCTGGCGGAGGATGTCCAGGTAGGCCAGGGCCGGCTTGATCATCACCGCGTCGGCGCCCTCGGCCAGGTCCAGCCGCACCTCGCGGAGCGACTCGCCGACCGGACCCGCCGGATCCTGCTGGTAGGCGTTGCGGTCCCCGAACTGGGGCGCGCACTCGGCGGCCTCCCGGAACGGCCCGTAGAAGCCGGAGGCGAACTTGGCCGAGTAGGCCAGGATGGGGATCTCCGGGAAGCCCCCGCCGTCCAGCGCGGCCCGGATGGCGGCGACCTGGCCGTCCATCATCCCGCTCGGCGCGATCACCTGGGCGCCCGCCCTGGCCTGGGCCAGCGCGGCCGACGCGTACCGCTCCAGGGTGGCGTCGTTGTCCACCTCGCCGGCGGGGGTGAGCAGCCCGCAGTGGCCGTGGTCGGTGTACTCGTCCAGGCAGGTGTCGGTAATCAGCACCAGCGCGTCCCCGACCTCGGCGGCCAGGTCGGCCAGGGCCAGCTGCACGATGCCCTCGGGGTCGTCGGCGGCCGAGCCCCGGCCGTCCTTGTGCAGCGGCACCCCGAACAGGATCAGCCCGCCGACTCCCGCCTCGGCCGCCTCGTGGGCGGCCTTGCGGAGCGAGTCGCGGGTGTGCTGGAGCACGCCGGGCATCGAGCCGACCGGATGCGGCTCGGTGATGCCCTCCTTGACGAACAGCGGCAGGATCAGCTCGGCCGGATGCAGCCGGGTCCCGGCCACCATCCGGCGCAGCGGGGCGGTCCGGCGCAGCCGCCTGGGCCGCGCGACCGGGAACTCAGCGCTCACAGGGATTCCCCCAAACAGATCTACTTTGCTCGGCGTCGGGCTCCGCGCCGGTTCTGCGAAGGCCGCCGCGGGATCTCGCCCGCGGCCACGGCCGCCTGGCGCTGCTTGGCACCGTACTCCGCCAGCGCCGCCGCCAAGGCCGAAGCCGAGGCTTTGTCGGCCATCACATCCACCCGGAGGCCGAACTCCTCGGCGGTTTTGGCGGTTTGCGGGCCGATGACCGCGATGACCGTGACGTTGTGCGGCTTGCCGGCGATCCCGACCAGGTTGCGCACGGTCGAGGACGAGGTGAAGAGCACGGCGTCGAAGCCGCCGCTCTTGATCGCCTCCCGGATCGGCGCGGGCGGCGGCGCGGCCCGGACCGTACGGTAGGCGGTCACGTCGTCGCACTCCCAGCCGAGCTCGGTCAGCCCGGCCACCAGCGTCTCGGTGGCGATGTCGGCCCTGGGCAGCAGCACCCGGTTGATCGGGTCCAGCATCGAGTCGTACGGCGGCCACTCGGCCACCAGGCCCTCCGAGGACTGCTCGCCGGTGGGCATCAGGTCCGGCTTGACCCCGAACTCCACCAGGGACTGGGCGGTGGCCTCGCCCACGGCGGCCACCTTCAGGCCGGCGAAGGCCCGGGCGTCCAGACCGTACTCGTCGAACTTCTCGCGGACCGCCTTGACCGCGTTGGCGCTGGTGAAGGCGACCCACTCGTAACGGCCGGTGACCAGGCCCTTGATGGCGCGGTCCATCTGCTGCGGGGTCCTGGGCGGCTCCACCGAGATGGTGGGCACCTCCTCGGGCACCGCGCCGTAGGAGCGCAGCTGCTCGGAGAGCCCGGCCGCCTGCTCCTTGGTGCGCGGCACCAGCACCCGCCAGCCGAACAGCGGCCGGATCTCGAACCAGGAGAGCTTCTCCCGCTGGGCCACCGCGTCGCCCACCACGATCAGCGCGGGCTCGGTCATGCCGGCGTGCTTCAGGTCGGGGCCCAGGCGGCCCAGCGTGGAGACCACGGTGTACTGCTCGGTGGTGGTGCCGTCGCTGGTCACCGCGACCGGCGTGCTGTCGGGCTTGCCGGCCGCGATGAGCGCCTTGCCGATCGGCACCGCCTCGGCCACGCCGTTGTAGATGACCAGGGTGCCCTGGCAGGCGGCGTGCGGCGCCCAGTCGGAGACCTGCGCGGCGTCCACGATGCGGAACTCCGGCACCCCGGCCGCCGCCGGGATCCCGGCGTAGGTCAGCACGGCGGTGGCGGGCGGCACGCCGGGCACGATCTCGAAGTCGACGTCGGCCTTGGCGCAGGCCGCGACCTCCTCGGCGACCGAGGAGAAGAAGGAGGGGTCGCCGGGAACGATCCGCACGACCGTGTGCCCGGCCTGCGCGTCGCGCACCGCTGTCGCGATGACCGGTTCCGGGCCTTCGGCCAGTTCGGCCAGATCGGCGACCGTCACCCCGGCCCGGCAGTGGCGCAGCAGCGCGCCGTGCGCCTCCCGGTCCAGAATCACCAGGTCGGCCTTGCCGAGCAGGTCGGCGCCGCGGAGCGTGAGCAGGTTCTCGTCGCCGGGGCCGGCTCCGACAAATGCCACGAATCCCGTGACGGATCCAGTATCAGAGCTACTCAAAGGGCCCCCATCAACGTGCCGGCCCCGTCGGCGAGCATGGCGGCCGCGAGCTGACTGCCTAGTGCCATGGCCGCCGTACGGGGTCCGGAGGCGGACTTGCGGACCGCGCGCGTGCCGTCCAGGGCGGACACGACGGCGGTCAGATTCACAGTGTGCCCGTCGCTCACCGCGAAGGCTCCCACCGGGGCCGAACAACCGGCCTCCAGGGTGGCCAGCACCGCCCGTTCGGCGGTCACGGCGGCGCGGGTACGGTCATCGTCGAGCACGGCCAGCAGCTCGGTCAGGTCGGCACGCTCGGCCAGGCACTCCACCGCGAGCGCGCCCTGCCCGGGGGCGGGGAGCATCTCGTCGGCGTCGAAAATCTGGGCGATCTCCCCGTCCCTGCCCAGCCGGGTCAGCCCGGCGGCGGCCAGCACCACGCCGTCCAGCTCGCCGGCGGTGACCTTGCCGATCCTGGTGTCGGCGTTGCCGCGGATCGGCACGTACTCCAGGTCGGGCCGGAGGGCGCGCAGCTGGGCGATGCGGCGCAGCGAGCCGGTGCCCACCCGGGCACCGGGGGCCAGGTCGACCAGCTTGGCGGGGCCCACCAGGGCGTCGCGCGGGTCGTCGCGCGGCGGGATGGCGGCGATCACGATGTCCGGCGCGGCGGCGGTGGGCAGGTCCTTGAGTGAGTGCACGGCGAAGTCGACCTCGCCGTCCAGCAGCGCGGTGCGCAGTTCGCTGACGAACACGCCGGTGCCGCCGAGCTGGCTCAGCCGCTCCTTGCTGACGTCCCCCAGCGTGGTGACCCCGACCAGCTCCACCTCGCGACCGGTGAGCGCGGTCAGCCGGTCGGCCACCTGGCGCGACTGCGTGGTCGCCATCAGGCTCCTGCGCGTGCCCAGCCTCAGCTTCACTGCTCGATCTCCGTCCGGTTCATCCGCGAAAGCGCGTCTGGCACCTTCGGGTCAAGATTGAAGAGTTCGCGCAGCGCCTCCGCATAATGATCCCCCGCCGGGGACGCCGCCAGCTGTTTGACACGCACAGTCGGCTCGTGGAGCAGCTTGTCCACCACGCGGCGCACGGTCTGCGCGACCTCCTCACGCTGCCGCGGGTCCAGGTCGGGCAGGCGGGCCGTGAGGCGGCCCAGCTCGGCCTCCACCACCGCGGCGGCCCGGCTCCGCAGGGCGACCACGGTGGGCGTGACCCGGGCCGCGCGCGCCCCGTCCAGGTAGGCGGTGACCTCCTCGGCCACGATCCGCCGGACGGCCTCGATCTCCTCGCCCCGGCCGCCGTCGCCGCCCACCCCGGCCTGCTGCATGGACTCCAGGTCCACCAGGGTGACGCCGGGGAAGGTCCGTACGCCCGGGTCCACGTCGTGCGGGAGCGCCAGGTCCAGCAGGAACAGCGGCCGGGTCCGGGTGCGCATGGCGGTCAGCACCATGTCCGTGGTGATCGAGCGCACTCCGGCGCCGATGCAGGAGATCACCAGGTCGGCCTCGGCCAGCTCGGCGTCCAGCTCGGCCAGCTCGGCGGCCCGGCCGCCCACGGTCTCGGCCAGCCGTACCGCGCGCTCGTAGGTGCGGTTGGCGATCACGATGTCGGTCACCCCGGCCCTGGCCAGGGTGGCGGCCGACAGCGCGCTCATCGAGCCGGCGCCCACCACCAGGGCGCGGCGTCCGGCGATCTCGCCGAGCACCCGCCCGGCCAGCTGGAGGCCCACCCCGACCAGGGAGGCCCCGGCCCGGTCGATGCCGGTCTCGCTGTGCGCCCGCTTCCCGGCCCGCAGCGCGTGCTGGGTCAGCTCGTTCAGCGCCGGGCCGACGGCGCCCTCGCCCTGGGCCAGCCGGAGCGCGGCGCGGAGCTGGCCGAGGATCTGGCCCTCGCCGACCACCATCGAGTCCAGGCCGCAGGCGACCGAGAACAGGTGCTCGACGGCGCGCTCCTCGTAGTGCACGTAGAGGTGCCTGGTCAGCCGCTCCTCGGGGATGCCGGAGTGGGTGGCCAGCAGGCCGGTCAGCGCGGCGACCCCGCCGTGGAACTTGTCCACGGCGGCGTAGAGCTCGACCCGGTTGCAGGTGGAGACGATCATCGCCTCTGCCACGTGCGCGTCCTGGCGCACGTCGTGCAGCAGCTTGACCAGCGCCTCACCCGAGACGGTGACACGCTCCAGCAGAGCCACCGGCGCGGTCCGGTGGCTGAGCCCGACCACGAGCATGCTCATCCGGCCTCCCCGGCCCAGTCCTCGGCCATCAACGGCCCCCCATTTATCTTTCGCTGCTCGTGGAACGCCAGGATCTGCAGCTCGATGGACAGATCCACCTTGCGGACGTCGACTCCGTCAGGCACGGTCAGCACCACGGGGGCGAAGTTCAAGATACTCGTGACACCGGCGCCGATGACCCGGTCGCAGACCTGCTGCGCCGCCGCGGCCGGGGTGGCGATCACCACGATCGACACCCCACGCTTGCGGATGACGGCCTCCAGGCCGTCGGAGTGCTCCACCGTCAGGCCGGCGATGTGGTCGCCCACCACGGCGGGATCGGCGTCCAGCAGCCCGGCCACCCGGAAACCCCGGGAGACGAAGCCGCCGTAGTTGGCCAGCGCCCGGCCGAGGTTGCCGACCCCGACGATGGCCACCGCCCAGTCCTGGGTCAGGCCCAGCTCCCGGGAGATCTGGTAGATCAGGTACTGCACGTCGTAGCCGACCCCCCGGGTGCCGTACGACCCCAGGTGGGACAGGTCCTTACGGAGCTTGGCCGAGTTCACGCCCGCCGCCAGCGCCAAGTCCTCCGAGCTCACGGTCGCCGTGCCGCGCTCGGCGAGGCCGTTCAGGGCACGCAGGTAGAGCGGCAGCCTGGCGACGGTGGCGTCGGGGATGCCACGCTCGCGAGCTTGCGGGATACGGCGGATCACTTGCCGGTGCTCCAGGGGGCCGGCGGCCGGAGATCCCCGGCCGCACGAGGACGGATGCGACGGTTACAGAACAACCTTCAGGTTAGTGCCTTTGTGAAGCGCTGCACAAAGTCGAGGCATATTCGTCCGTGCTCACTCACTGTGCCACTGGGGGACGCCGGTCCCACATCCGCCCCCATACTCTGGGTGCCATGGCGCATCAGATCACCCTGTACGGCAAGCCCGGCTGCCACCTCTGCGACGACGCCCGCGCAATCATCGCCCGGGTTGCCACAGAACTCGGGGTGCCCTGGGAGGAAAGGGACATCACCGCCGACCCCGCCGACCTGGAGAAGTACGGCGACATGATTCCCGTCACACTTGTGGACGGCGTGCAGCACGACTACTGGCGGGTGGACGAGGCCCGGCTGCGGGCCGCGCTGGCGAACTAGAGCCGGAACGCCGACGGCAGGGGCACCACCTTCGCCGCGTTCACGCTCAGTTCGATCACGTTGGTGGCCAGCACCAGGGTCTGGCGTTCGGTGGCGAAGCGTTCCATGTGCGGCTGCCGCTGGTGCTCGGAGAAGGCCACCTCGTCCCGGTAGAGCTCGTAGACGATGCGCTGGAGCGGCGCCGACTTCACGCCGTGGCAGACGAAGACGAGGGTGTCCGGCTCGTTCAGCTGGACCGCCTCCACGGTCTCCTCGGCCAGCTTGTCGAAGGCGTCCCCGGCGCCGTCCATCAGGGTGAAGACGGTCAGCAGGCCGTAGATGTTGGGGGACGGCTTGGCGGAGGCGGCCTTGGGGGCGCCGGTCGGGCCGCCCATGGGGGCCGCGCCGGGGTAGAGCACGCCGGTGGCCGGCATGTTGTACTCGGGGGCCGGGGCGGGGGCCGGCATGCCGTACTCGGGGGTGCCGCCGCCGAAGCGGTCGGCGGGCATCATGGTGCCGGTCATCGGGCCGCCGAAGACGTCCGGGCCGGGGGGCGCGCCCGGGGGCGGGCCGCCGAAGCCGTCGGTGCCGGGCTGCATCCGGGCCGCGTAGTCCACCTCGCCCTGCTCGCCCGCCCGGTACTCGGCCACCAGGTCGCCCAGGCCGGACCGGCGCGGTGACATCTGCCGGGGCATCTGCCCTGGCATCTGGGGCGGCAGCTCCGGCTCGGCGCGGCGGCCGTAGTCCTGCCAGTCCTGCTGCGGCAGCGGCGCCTGGTACGGCTGCTGCTGGGCCGGGGCAGAAGCAGGAGCGGGCGCCGGTTCCTCCTCGTCCTCGTACGGGGCGAGCGGCCGGGCCACCGCGTACCAGATCCCCGCGGCCAGACCGCCCATCAGGACGGCCACGAACAGGCCGGGCACCCCCAGCACCAGCGAGCCGACCGCGGCCATCCCGGTGGGCGCCAGCACCACGGTCGCGTTCATGTTGTCCGCGTCGTAGTCGTCCCCGCCCCGCCAGCGGGCCAGCGCCACCATCAGGGAGATCAGCAGGATCAGCCCGACCAGGCCGTGCACGCCGCGCAGCAGCCACTCCGGCCACAGGTCCCAGTGCTTGTTGCCGATCGGGAGTTCCTTGGTGAACCCGCCGTCGACCGGGTCGAGCACCAGGATGACGCCGCCGACCAGGGTGAGCCCGCCGCCCAGCAGCCAGCCGGCGAACCGGGCCGAGCGCTTCTCACCGAGCAGCTGGATCAGCCCGACGGACAGCCAGACCGGGGCCAGCAGGGCGCCGCCGATCTGGTAAACCCGGAACGTGAGCGGCCCGAAGCCGAGCAGGTGGCCGACGGCGACCGCCCCCAGCGAGAGGCAGAGCGCGGCGGTGGTGATGCTCCAGGCGGTCAGCCACCCGGACGCCTCGTCGCGCAGGCGCCCGATCAGGGCGCCAGTGGTGATGGCGGCCAACAGGGCACCCGCGAAGGCGATGACTGCGACTAGGACTTCCATGGTGCCCCCATGCTGCCGGACATTACCGTCGGACGGGTAGCCGATGCCCCCTGATGCCCAGGTGCGACGTCTGCCTGATATTCCTGGGCCGGGTGGATTGTGTTATCTGCCGTTGATTTCTAGAGTGTGCAAGCACGCCGACTTCCCCTTCCCCCTGGGATACCCGGATGCAGAACACGTGGCCCCTGGCCGGGATCGCTCCACTGGCCGATGTGCCCGAACCGAACACCGCAAGCACCGTCTCCCCCGAACACGATGAGATGCGCACGCTGGTGTTACGGGCGAAGACCGGAGACACCGAGGCCTTCGGCATGCTCTACGACAGGTACGTGGACCTGGTGTACCGCTACGTCTTCTTCCGGGTCGGGTCGCACCCGCTCGCCGAGGATCTGACCAGCGACACCTTCCTGCGCGCGCTGCGCGGGATCACCGACTACACCTGGCAGGGCAAGGACTTCGGCGCCTGGCTGGTGACCATCGCCCGCAACCTGGTGACCGACCATTTCAAATCAGGCCGAAACCGCCTGGAGGTCTCCACCGCCGAGGTGCTGGACACCCCGCTGGACGGCCCGCACATCCCGGAGAACGCGGTCGTCACCAACATGGTGAACGAGCATGTGATGCGTGCCGTGCAACAACTCGGCCCTGAACAGCAGGAATGCGTGATTCTTCGCTTCCTGTACGGAATGTCGCTTGCGGAGACCGCCGTCGCCATGGGCAAGAAGAGCGGCGCGATCAAGGCCCTCCAGTTCCGCGCGATCAAGGCGCTGGCCCGGGCGCTGCCCAAGGATCTCGGTTAAGACACGTGCCGTAACCTCTGCCGCCCGCGCGTCGTTGGGCACTGCGCAGGGCGTGGATCACAGAAAACGCGGGAGCGTCCCATGGGGTGGTGGCGACGGCGACGCGCCGGTCGCTTCTCCGGCGACGTCCTCGCGCGCCTCGGCGGCCTGGGCCACCGGCTGGGCAGCGGCCCCCGGGCCGAGTTCCGGGCCCGCCTCCGTGACGAGCTGCTCCGCACCCACGAGGCCGAACGGGTCAGGGCCACCCCGCCGCCGCACGACCGTCCCGAGATCAAGCCCGTGCCGTTATGGATCCGCCTCCGCCCCTGGGCCGCCCTGGGCGCGATGATCGTGACCACCGTGGTCACCGCGATAATCACCTACTCCACCGTGCCCGGTGACCTGCTCTACCCGCTCAAGCGGGCCGCCGAGTCCACCCTGCTCACCCTCTCCACCGACGACGCCGACCGGCTGGACCGCCAGATGACGGCGGCCAGGGCCCGGGCCAGCGAGGCTGCCGCGTTACTCCAGGCCGCCACCCCGGACCGCAAGGAACTGCTCCAGCAGACCCTCCAGGACATGGACAAGACCACCCGCGCCGCCCTCAACCGGGTCAAACCCCGCGCCAAGGCCGACCCGAAGGTCCGGATCTTCGCCCGCGAACAGCGGAACAAGATCGAGCCCATGCTCCCGAAGATGGACGAGGAGAACCGCGAGCGCGCCAACAAGTACCTGACCTACATCGAGGGATACACAGCAGGCAGCTACTGACAAGAAACCCGTCCCATAGCCAGCCGCATGACCACCAACCAGAGGACTCGCCGCTGCGGCTGTCCAGATCACGCGTTTCTCGTTAGTACTGAACCGTCATACGCCGCTAACAGCGCGTACCCGAAATCGCCCAGGTCGGCGGTTAAGCTGATGGGCTATGAGGCGGCTACTGAGACGGCAGGATCCGGCAGAGATCGCGGGTGAGGTGGCGGCCGCGGGGGCCGCGCCGCCCCCGAGCGCGGACCCCGACCTCACCGCGGCGGCGTTCTTCGACGTGGACAACACGATGATCCGCGGCGCGTCCATCTACCACTTCGCCAGGGGCCTAGCCTCGCGTGGCCTGTTCACCACCGGCGACCTGGTCAAGTTCGCCTTCGGCCAGGCCATGTTCCGGGTGCGCGGCAACGAGAACCCCGAGCACGTGGCCAAGGCCAAGGAGATGGCGCTGGCGTTCGTGGCGGGCCTGAAGGTGGAGGAGGTGGTCACCCTCGGCGAGGAGATCTACGACGAGGTGATGGCCGACCGCATCTGGTCCGGCGCGCGGGCGCTGGCCCAGGCCCACCTGGACGCCGGCCAGCGGGTCTGGCTGGTCACCGCCACCCCGGTGGAGCTGGCCCAGGTGATCGCCCGGCGGCTGGGCCTGACCGGCGCGCTCGGCACCGTCGCGGAGACCGCCGACGGCGCCTACACCGGGCGCCTGGTGGGCGACCTGCTGCACGGCCCGGCCAAGGCCGAGGCGATCCGCGCCCTGGCCCGGGTGGAGGGTCTCGACCTGTCCCGCTGCTCGGCCTACAGCGACTCGGCCAACGACCTGCCCATGCTGTCCATCGTCGGGCATCCGTACGCCATCAACCCCGACAGCGAGCTGCGGGAGCACGCCAGGGAGCAGGGCTGGCAGGTGCGGGACTTCCGCACCGGGCGGAAGGCGACCATGATCGGCCTGCCGGTCGCGGCGGCGGCCGGAGCGGTGGCGGGCGGCATCGCCGCCGGAATCGCCCTCCGCAGGCACTACCGCTCCCACTGAGTCACCAGGCGAGCCGCGGCAGGGCGGGAAGGGGAAAGGCGGGCCCGCGCCGGGCCCGCAACGCGCGCAGCTGCCGCTGCAACGTCTCCCGGACATGGTCCGTCAGTTCGAAGGCCGCCCGCGGATCGCCGGGATCGTACCCGTCGGTCCGGATCGGCTCCCCGAACCCGATCAGCCACTTGGACGGCAGCGGCACCAGCCCCAGCACCCCCAGCCACGGGAAGAACGGCGTCACCGGCAGGTACGGCAGCCCCAGCACGCGCGCGGCCACCCCGAGGTCCCCGAGCTTCGGATAGATCTCCTCGGCCCCCACGATGGCGCACGGCACGATCGGCACCCCCGCCCGCAGGGCGGTGGCCACCACCCCGTCCCGCCCGAACCGCTGCAGCCGGTACCGGTGCCAGAACGCCTTCCCGATGCCACGGAAGCCCTCCGGGAAGACCCCGACCAGCTCGCCCCTGCCGAGCAGCCGTCCGGCGTCCGGCGGGCAGGCCAGCGTGTGGCCGGACTTGCGGGCCAGGTGGCTGAGCACCGGCAGCCGGTAGACCAGGTCGGCGCCGAGCAGCCGGACCGTCCGCCCGGCCTCGTCGTGCAACGCGACCTGCAGCATCAGCGCGTCCAGCGGGAGGGCGCCGGAGTGGTTGGCCACCACCAGGGCGCCACCGCCCCTGGGCACGTTGCCCAGGCCTGCCGTCTCCACCCGGAACCAGCACCGGTAGAGCGGCCGGAGCACCTCGAGCAGGGCCTCGGTCAGCTCGGCGTCGAAGCCGAACTCGTCCACCTCGTACTGGCCGCCCAACCGGCGGAACGCGAAGCCGAGCGGGTCCTTCATCGGTGCCGCGCCAGGAAGTCGGCGAAGGCGTCGGCGGTGCTGAACGTGGGGGTCCAGCCGAGTTCGGCCCACAGCCGGGACGGATCCACCGCGCGGCCGTAGGTGAGCAGCGCCTGGTGCTCGGGTGAGAAGTCCAGCAGCCCGCTGGCCCGGGCCAGCTCGCCGAGCACCCGGAAGGTCGGGGACGGCAGCGGTACGGCGACCCGCCCGGCCCGCCGCAGGCACTGGGAGAGCATCAGCACGCCCTCCCCCGCCACGTTGAAGGTGCCGGGATGGTCCTCCCCGGCGGCACGGCGGAGCACCTCCACGCCGTCGTCCTCGTGCACGAACTGGAGCCGGGGGTCGAAGCCGAGCACGGTGGGCAGCACCGGCTGGGCGAAGAACCGGGTGAGCGGGGAGTCCACCCCCGGGCCCATGAAGTTGGCGAACCGCAGCGTACAGACCGCCACGTCGGGACGGCGCCGCGCGAAGCCGCGGACGTGGCCCTCCACCTCCACCGCATCCTTGGCGTAGCCGGTGGCGGGGGGTTCCGCCGCTTCGGTCTCCTCGGTGAAGACCGCGGGGTCGGCGGGCGAGGAACCGTACACGGCGGTGGTCGAGCGGACCACCACCCTGCTCACCGTGGCGGAGCGCTGGCAGGCCGCCAGCAGCTGCATGGTGCCGATGACGTTGTGCTCCTTCAGCGCCGACCGGCTGCGGGCGGGCCCGCTGAGCAGGGTCATGTGCACGACCGTGTCGATGTCGGCCGTGCCGATGACCTTCGCGAGGTCGGAGCTGCGGAGATCGATCCCGCGGAACTCGAGTTGGGCGCCGCCACTACGCGCGAACGCGGTCGGCGGCACCGTGTCGACTCCGATGACCCGGTCGATGCCCGGGTCGGCCGCGAGGGCGGTCGCCAGCCTGGCGCCGACGTATCGAGCGACGCCGGTGACGAGCACGGTGTTGCCCATCGTCGCCTCGCAGAGGTGATGCGACGCTCGCTCGCCCAGCACCGGGGCGAGCGTTCCCGCGGCTACTTCTTGTTACGCCGCTGGATCCGCGTCTTCTTGAGCAGCTTGCGGTGCTTCTTCTTGGCCATGCGCTTGCGGCGCTTCTTGATTACAGAGCCCACGGGACCCCCAGGTGACGGTAGACGGATGCCGGACCACTGTGCCGGGGCCGCTTCCGGCCCCTGCACACCGGCACAACAGACTACCGGCGATCGACGGTCGATCGCTCCCCTGGGGGGTTCCCGCGTAGCCTTCACCGAGCCGCGCGCCTGGCTGGCGCCGACCGGATCCCGCTTCCTAGTGCCTGATCACTGGTCGTGTCGCGGGCCTTCACCCAGCTTCGATGAAGGCATCCCGCAGATAGTCGTGGACCGCCTGTTCGGGCACCCTGAAGGAGCGGCCTACCCTGATGGCCGGCAACTCACCCGAGTGCACGAGCCGGTACACCGTCATCTTGGACACCCGCATGACCGTGGCCACCTCGGCCACCGTCAGGAACTTCACCTCGCTGAGAGGTCTTTCGCCTGCACCCATCGGACGCCTCTTCCGCACGTGTTTACGGGTTATCCCCACTGGTGCCATTGCTCACGCACGTGTACTGCCGTCAGCGTAAGTCGGGACTCCGAGTAGGCAAACCCCCCGTTTCATCAGTCCTCGGAGCCTCGCACCGCTGAAACCGGCAAAATCGCTGGCCAGCAGCCGGACCGTGCCCCTCGCCTTGATCTTGGAACGGACCAACTTCTCTCACATTAGAGTCGCCCAGGATCACAAAAAAGTTGGCAACCGGTCGACACACTGGTGCAAAAGCGGGCGTGAAACCCCATTAACAGCAGGTCCTAAAGCCCAGCGGCGATCCACGAGACCAGGTACCGGGTCAGCGGTGCGTAATATCTGGGCCGCACATTGTCATCAAGCGGCACAGCCGCCGCGATTTTTCCCTCGGCCTCCCCCACGAAGAGGGCCGGATCGTTACTGTCCGCGAAGCCCACCGTGACAATTCCGGCCTCGCCCGCCGCCCCCGCCCAGCCGTGGTCGGCGATCACGAAGTCCGGCCGCTCCTCCTCCAGGATGGCCCGCATCGGCGCCGGGTCGTGGGTGTGCACCAGCGCGCCGCCGTCCTCCAGCAGGGCCACGTCCTCGACGTACCGGATCCGGCGCCGCCGCCCGTAGGAGTTCGGCAGGTACGCCCAGCCCTCGGCGGGGGTGATCACGGTGGCCCCGCGCTCCCGGAGGAACCGGCCCAGCGCCAGATGGATCACCATGATCCCGGTCGGGTGCCCGGTGGCGAGCAGGAACCTGCTCCCCGGCCGCCGCAACGCGTCGGCGATCCGGTCCCCCATGGCCTCCAGGGCGGCCACCGTGCGCTCCGGGTCGATGGTGTCCTGGCCGCTGCGGTGCTCAGGATCGGCCACTACCCCGGCCGACTTGGCCATCAGGGCCAGCACGTCCCGGTAGGTCCAGGCCCCTTCGAAGGTCAGCCCGAACTGGTAGTGCGGGTCGCGCAGCGCGAACGAACGATAGTGGTCGAGGTTGTTCTCCCGCGGGGTGGCCACCTCCCCGGCGACCTTGGTCTGAACGAGCTGTTCGATCAAATCCTCGCGCGTGGGCGTCATGGCATCGGGTCCAGTCCGTGGCAGGGGAAGACCGCGTTCCGGGTGGCCATGATCGCGCGGTCAACGGGGTCGGCGGGGTCGTACCCCTCGGAGAAGTCGCGGTAGTCCGGGACGCGGCCGTCGGTCATCACCAACGGGGGGAGCTCCCCGGTCCGTCGCCGCGCGTACTCCCGCCACGCCTCGGGGGTCGGGGTGGCCGGGTCCACCGGCACCCCGGCGGCCTCGGCGATCAGGTGGGTCCAGGCCCGCGGCACCACCTGGACCAGCTCGTAGCCGCCGCCCCCGGTGGCCACCCACCTGCCTCCTGCGGTCTCGTGCGCCAACCGGTGCACGGCCTGGTAGGCGGCACGCTGGCCGTCCAGGCTGAGCGTCAGGTTGGCCAGCGGGTCCAGCGCGTGGCTGTCGCAGCCGTGCTGGCTGACCAGGATCTCGGGCTGGAACTCGCGCAGCAGCGGCGGCACCACGGCGTGGAAGGCGCGCAGCCAGCCCCGGTCGCCGCACCCGGCGGGCAGCGCCACGTTCACGGCGGTCCCGTCGGCACCGGTCTCCTCGGGGCGGCCGGTGCCGGGGAAGAGCGTGCGGGGGGACTCGTGCAGGCTGATGGTGAGCACCCGGGTGTCGTCGTAGAACGCCGTCTGCACCCCGTCGCCGTGGTGCACGTCCACGTCCACGTACGCGATCCGGGTGGCGCCCTGGGCGAGCAGCCAGGCGATGGCCACCGCGGGGTCGTTGTAGACGCAGAAGCCCCAGGCGGTGGCGGGCATCGCGTGGTGCAGACCGCCGGCCACGTTCAGCGCGTGCTGGGCCTCGCCCGACCAGACCGCCCTGGCGGCGGTCAGACTGGCCCCGGCGATCAGCGCGGCGGCCTCGTGCACGCCGGGAAAGGCCGGGTTGTCGGCGGTGCCCAGGCCGTAGGCGAGGTCGGGACGGCCGGTCTTGGAGACCTGCTTCACGGCCTCCAGATAGTCCCGTTGGTGAACCAGGGCCAGCTCGTCGTCGGTGGCGGGCGAGCAGCCGGTCAGCTCCACCGCGTCCAGCACGCCCAGCTCGCGGGCCAGGCGCATGGTCAGCTCCACCCGGACCGGCGCCAGCGGATGGCTGGGCCCAAAGTTGTACGACGTCAGCGCGTCGTCCCAGACCACCCGCACCGCGTCGCTCATGCCCACGAAATTACCGTACGGCCCTATTCCGCACGTAACGCAACCACCGGGTCCAGCCGCCCCGCGCGGCGGGCCGGAGCCACCCCGAAGAACACCCCGACCCCCGCCGACACCCCGAAGGCGAGCGCCACCGACCAGAGCGTGATCGAGGCCGGGACCGGGGAGAGCGCCTGGATCAGCAGCGAGCCGCCCACCCCGAGCAGGATGCCCAGCACCCCGCCGATGGTGGTGAGCAGCACCGCCTCGATCAGGAACTGGCCGAGGATGTCCCGCTGCCGCGCGCCCAGCGCCTTGCGCAGGCCGATCTCCTTGGTCCGCTCCCGCACGCTGACCAGCATGATGTTGGACACCCCGACCCCGCCGACCAGCAGCGAGATCCCGGCGATGGCGGCCAGCACGCCGGTCAGCATGCCGAGCACGCTGCCGATGGTGCCGAGCAGCTGGGTCTGGGTGACCGCCGAGAACTTCTCCCCCGGGTACCGCTGCACCAGCGCGTCCACCACCCGCTCCCGCAGCGGCTCGATCTCGTCGGGCCCGGAGGCGCCGATCCCGATGCCGTTGATCCGGGCCACCCCGATCAGCCGCTGCGCGGTGGTCACCGGGACGTGCACCTCCTGGTCCCTGGCCACCCCGAAGGTGGCGCCGACCGTCTCGTACACGCCGATCACCCGGAACCGCACGCCGGAGATGGTGGCCTGACGGCCGATCGGGTCCACGTCGCCGTACAGGCGGGCGGCCACCTCCGAGCCGAGGATGACCACCCGGCGGCGGGTGTCCACGTCGGTCTCGCTCAGGTACCTGCCCCGGCGCAGCGGGCGGTCGAAGACGTTGGGCACGTACTGGTCGGTGCCGACCACGGTGACGAACGCCTCCTGGCGGCCGACCCGGATGGTCTCGCCGGACTGCACCGAGACGGTGACCCTGGTCGGGTCGCCGACCACCCGCCGGATGTAGGCCACGTCGCCCAGGTCCAGGCGGCTCTGGGTGGGCGCGGCGGCGAAGTTCAGCTGGCCGGGCACCACCAGGATGATGTTGCTGCCCAGGCCGGCGATCTCCCGTTCGATGGCGTCCTTGGCGCCGGTGCCGATGGCCACCAGGATCACCACGGCGGAGACGCCGATGATCACGCCCAGCATGGTGAGGGCGCTGCGCAGCCGGTTGACCCGGAGCGCCTCCAGCGCCATGCGCATGGCTTCTGCGGTTCTCACGCGAGCGTCACCGAGCCCCCGGTGTCGTGCTCGATCCGGCCGTCCCTGACGTGGATCTGGCGGTGCGCCTGTTCGGCCACCTCCCGCTCGTGGGTGACCAGCAGCACGGCCACCCCGTTCTCCCCGTTCAGCCGCCGCAGCAGGTTCATCACCTCGGCGCCGTTGCGCGAGTCCAGGTTGCCGGTGGGCTCGTCGGCCAGCACCACCTGGGGGTCGCCGACCAGGGCGCGGGCGATGGCCACCCGCTGCTGCTCGCCGCCGGACATCTGGGAGGGGCGGTGGTCCAGCCGGTGTTCCAGACCGACCGCCTCCAGCGCGGCCCTGGCCCTGTTCCGCCGCTCGCCGCGCGGCACGCCCCGGTAGACCAGCGGCAGCGCCACGTTGTCCAGCGCGGTGGTCCTGGCCAGCAGGTGGAAGGACTGGAAGACGAAGCCGATGGTGCGGTTGCGCAGGTCGGCCAACTGGCCGTCGTCCAGGGTGGCCACGTCCACGCCGCCCACCCGCAGGATGCCGGAGGTGGGCCGGTCCAGGCAGCCGAGCAGGTGCATCAGGGTGGACTTGCCGCTCCCTGAGGGGCCGATGATGGCGGCGAACTCCCCGGCGCCGATCGTCAGGTCCACGCCGCGGAGCGCGTCCACCGAGACCCCCTCCAACTGGTAGGAGCGGGTCAGCCCGATCGCCTCGAAGGCGGTCACGCCAGTTCCTGGCCGTCGCGTACGGTGTCGGCGCCGCGCACCACGATCCGGTCGCCCACGCTCAGGCCGGAGAGGACCTCGACCATGGTGTCGCCCTGGGCCCCGAGCTTCACGGTACGGCGTTGCGCGCGGCCCTCGTTGTCCACCCAGACCACGTTCTCCCGGCCGCTGGTGACGATGGCCGATGTGGGCACCGCGACCACATCCACGGCCTCCCGTACGGTGAGGCGGATGACGGCGCTCATGCCCGGTTTGGGGGCGGGCGCCTCGGTGCCGTCGTCGTATCTGCCCGGGCCGAGGGTGAGCCGGACCGGGTAGCTGACGCCGCCGGTGGCGCCCTCCTTGGGGGTGACGCCGATCCCGGTCACCTCGGCCGCGTAGCTGCCGCCGGGGACCGCGTCGAACTCGACCACCGCCGAGGTGCCGTCCTTGACCAGGAGCACGTCGGTCTCGTCCACGTCGGCGGCCAGGGTGAGCTCGGAGATGTCGGTGACGGTGAGGAGGGTGTCCCCGGCGGCCACCGGCACGCCCACCGCGATCGCGCCGCTGGACCGGCCGGTGCTCGCGGGGGCGCTCAATCCCGCGCTCAGCCCCGCCGGCAGCAGCGCGCCCAGGTTCGGCTGGCCGCCGGAGCTGCCGCCGCCGAGGGTGACCACGCCGTCGAAGGGGGCCTTGATGGTGAGCGCCTTCACCGTGGACCTGGCGGCTTTGACCGCCGCCTTGGTCTGTGTGCGGGAGGCGGCCTGGAGGGAGCTCATCGAGGCGGTGAGGCCGCCGAGTCCCGCGCCGAGCTGGCCGGAGACCTGCTGTACGGAGGTGTTGAGGCCGTTCACGATCTCGCTGAGCGCGCGTTGCTGGGCCTTGTGCTGGGCTTGCGCCGCGTCCAGGGCGGTCAGCAGGTGTTCCCGTACCGTCCTGTCCTCGATCTTGCGGGCCGCCTTCCTGGCCTTGGCGAAGCAGTGGCGCACCTCGGCGTCGAGTGCGGCGGGGAGCCGCAGGCGCGGCAGCCGTACCGAGGCGGGGGCGGTGGCCGGTCTGGCGCTGGCCTGGCGGTCGGCCTCGCGGGCCTGGTCGAGCTGGTCCTTGGCGGCCGGTGAGTCGATCCTGGCCAGCAGCTGGCCCTTCTCCACGGTGTCGCCGTCGCTCACGTAGAGCTTGTCGACCGTGCCGGCGGCGGGCGAGGTGAGCGCCGCGGTGGCCCGGGCGCCGACCGTGCCCGGCGCCTCCACCACCTCGCTCACCGAGGCCCGGCCGACCTGGGCCAGCTGCACCTTCGGCGGCTCGTCCCCGGTGCAGCCGGTGAGCAGGAAGGTGAGGACGAGAAGCGGGGGAATTCCGCGACGGATCGCCACCTGACCCATCGTAATGTGGCTATTACTCGCCCTTTTGAATGGCTTGAAGGTTCCGCACGGCGGGCGTCCCGACCAGGACGGCGATGCCGAGCAACCCCGCCCCGAACCCGAACAGCACCACCGTCTCCGCCCCCACCCGCGCGGCCACCACCGGGGCCAGCGCCTGCCCGATCGGGATGCTCAGCACCGACCCCGCCACCTCGTACGCGGTGACCCGGTTGAGCACCTCCCCCGGCACCTGGGTCTGCACGCTGGTCGCCCACATCACCGACCAGAACGCCCAGGCCGCGCCCGCCAGCGTCATCCCGGTCAGCAGCCAGGGCAGCGGCAGCCGGAGCGCGATCACCAGCGGCATGCCCATGAATCCGATCATGGCCACCGCCCCGGCGAGGAGCGGGCGGGCGGGCCGGTAGCGCATGGCCACCAGGCCGCCCAGCACGCTGCCGACGCCCTCCGCGCTCACCCCCGCGACGTACGCGGCCTCGCCCAGGCTGCCGGTGACCAGCTCGGCGCCGAGCGGCCAGATCGGGCCGAAGAGCAACACGCCGTAAACGACCCAGACCAGGATCACCGCCCACATCCAGGTCCTGGCCCGGAACTCCCGCCAGCCCTCGCGCAGGTCCCTGATCAGCTGGGAGCCGACGACCGCGGCCAGGCGCACCCGCAGGGCGAGCAGGCAGGCCGCGCTGACCGCGAAGGTGCCGGCGTTCACCGCGTACACCAGGCCGGGGCCCCCGGCCAGCACCACGGCCCCGGCGAGAGCCGGGCCGAGCAGGCGGGCGACGGCGTCGGCCACCCGGAGCACCGCGTTGGCCCGCTGCGGGTCCGCCGCCAGCTGCGGGATCATGCTGTTCACGCCGGGCTGAAAGAGCGCCGCCCCGACCCCGCTGAGCAGGGACATGACCGCGATCAGCCAGAGCGCGGGGGTGCCGGTGAGGAAGGCCACGGCCACCACCAGATGGGTGACCACCCGGAGCAGGTCCGCCCCGATCATCATCTTCCTGGCGGTGAACCAGTCGGCGAACACCCCGCCGAAGAGCACCAGACCCCCGAAGGCGCCCATCCAGCAGGCCAGCACCAGGCCGACCCCCACCGAGCCGTAGAGCCTGAGCACCCCGAGGGTGACCGCGACCGGCAGCATGGCGTCGCCCATCAGCGCCACCGCCCGCCCGACGAAGTAGAGCGAGAAGTCCCGCGTCCACAGCCCCGGCGTGACTTGTACGGCTTGCGCCACTTTGCCCCCCAATACGTCCAGGAGGGCAAAGCTTATCTGGAAAGTTTGTTAACCATTAAATGGTTTTTCGCCAGGTGACCAGGGGTCCATCAGGCGATTTTCACCCGGCGGCCAGCTGCCGGCTCCGGTCCCTGGCCGCCTCGATCGCGTCCAGGAACGCCGCCCGCACCCGGTGCCGCTCCAGCTCGGCGATGGCGGAGATGGTGGTGCCCCCGGGCGAGGTGACCGCCTCCCGCAGGATCACCGGATGCTCGCCTGAGTCGCGGAGCATGATCGCCGCCCCAACGATGGACTGGGTGACCATGTCCAGCGCGGCGGCCCGCGGCATGCCCAGCAGGATGCCCGCGTCCACCATCGCCTCCACCAGGTAGAAGAAGTAGGCCGGGCCGCTGCCGGAGAGCGCGGTCGCCGCGTCCTGCTGGGACTCCGGGATGCGCAGCACCTTGCCCACCGGCGCGAGCAGCGCCTCGGCCCGGCGCATGTGCTCCTCGGCGGCGTGCGCCCCCGCCGAGATCACGCTCATCGCCTCGTCCACCAGCACCGGCGTGTTGGACATCACCCGGACCACCGGCGTCGCCTCGCCCAGCCGGGCCTCCACGAACGCGGTGGTGATGCCCGCGGCCACCGAGATGACCAGGCGGCCGGGGGGCAGGTGGGGGGCGATCTCGGTCAGCAGCGCGCCCATGTCCTGGGGCTTGACCGCCAGGATGAGCGTGTCGGCGGTGGCCGCCGCCTCGGCGTTGCCGCACACGTGCACGCCGTACCGGTCGGTCAGGTCCTTGGCGCGGTCCTCACGGCGCGCGGTGACCATGATCTCGCTGGGCCTGCGCCCCGCCCTGACCAGGCCGGAGAGCAGGGCCTCGCCCATCTTGCCGGTACCGAGAATCGCGATCATGACGTGTCACACCTCGTTGTTCTGGGGATCGCCCGCAGCCTACCGATCTAGGGGGTGCGGCGGCGCAAGGTGGCCGCGCCGAGGCCCAGGGCGAGGAGGATGGAGCCCCCGACGACCAGTACGTCCCGCCAGAAGTCGCCGCTCAGGTCGTCGCTGACCACGGCCAGCTTCATGCCCTCGATCGCGTACGACATGGGCAGCACGTTGGAGATCCACTCCAGCACGGTGGCCATCTGGTCGCGGGGGACCAGGATGCCGCCGAGCAACAGCTGCGGGATCATCACCACCGGCATGAACTGCACGGCCTGGAACTCGGTCCGGGCGAACGCGCTGCACAGCAGCCCGAGCGCGGTGCCAAGCAGGGCGTTGAGCAGCGCCACCAGCACCAGCGGCCAGAGCGGTCCGGTCAGCTCCAGGCCCAGCCAGGTGAGCGAGACGGCCAGCGCCAGCGAGACCTGGAGGACGGCCATGAAGCCGAACGCCAGACCGTACCCGATCAGGAGGTCGAGCTGGCGGAGCGGGGAGGCCATCAGCCGCTCCAGAGTGCCGGAGGTGCGCTCCCGGAGCGTGCTGATCGAGGTGACCAGGAACATCACCAGGAACGGGAAGACACACAACAGGATGGGCGCCCAGGCGGTGAACGAGCGCTCGTCGTCGATCACGAAGTAGAGCAGCGTGATGACCAGGGTGGGGACCAGGCTCATGAGCGCGACCGTGCGGCGGTCGTTGCGGAGCTGGGTCATGATCCGGCGCGCGGTGGCCAGGGTGATCGTGGCGTTCACGCGGCCTGCCTCTCCTCGATGAGGCGCAGGAACGCCTCCTCCATGTCCAGGGTCCTGGTCCGCTCGCGCAGCGCACGGGGGGTGTCGTCGGCCAGGATCTCGCCCTCCCGCAGGATGAGCAGCCGCTGGCAGCGGGCCGCCTCGTCCATCACGTGGCTGGTGACCAGCACGGTGGTGCCGCGCTCGGCCAGGCCTTGGAACAGCTCCCAGAGCTCCTTGCGGAGCACCGGGTCCAGGCCGACCGTGGGCTCGTCGAGCAGCAGCAGCTCAGGGCTGCCGAGCAGAGAGACCGCCAGGCTGGCCCGGCTGAGCTGGCCGCCGGAGAGCGTGCCGCCCAGCTGCCGCTGGTAGGGGGTGAGGCCGACCTCTTCCAGCACCCGGTCCACGTCGTCCTTGGGCGCGCCGAGTACGGCGGCGAAGTAGCGCAGGTTCTCGCGCACCGACAGGTCGCGGTAGATGGCGGGGTTCTGGGTGGAGTAGCCGATAGTGCGGCGGAGCGCCGGGCTGCCCGCGGGCTGGCCGAGCACGGTGACCTCGCCGCCCGCCACGACCTGGACGCCCACGATCGATCGGATCAGGGTGGTCTTGCCGCAGCCGCTGGGGCCGAGCAGGCCGGTGATCTGGCCTCTGGGCACCTCGAACGTCAACCCGTGGAGCACCTCGCGGCGGCCTCGGGTCACCCGGAGGTCCCGTACCGAGACCGCCGGGCCGGTTGAATTCATCATGCGTTGAATTTAAGCCCGGGTCATACCGGAGTCAATGGGTATATGAACCTCGCTCGGGGGCCGGCCGTCATAAGGTCATGAGAAGGATCTGGCTAATCGCGCTACTGCTGTCGACGGTGGTGGCCTGCGGAGAGGGGCGAGCCGTGGACAGCGCCGCCAACCCCGACCAGCCGGTCAGCGTTCCGGCGAGTTCGGGCGTGCCCAGCGCCGGGCCCTCGATGGCCGTCCCCGTCGGGAACACGATCAATCCGCGTAAGGTGCCCTGGACCAGCGCCACCCCCGTGGCCGAGGGTCTGAAGATCACCTGGACCTCCGGGGTCGAGCCCTGCTACTCCCTCGACCGGGTCGAGGTGACCGAGACCGCCTCCACCGTGACGGTGACCCTCTGGGAGGGCACCACCGACGAGGAGGCCGTCTGCATCGAAATCGCCATCGAGAAGGCGACCATCGTCAAGCTCGCCAAGCCCCTGAACGGGCGCGAAGTCGTGGACGGTGCCAAGTGAGAAAACTCGCCGCCGCCCTGAGTGCGGCTCTGGTCCTGCTGCTCGGCACGGCTCCCGCCCAGGCCGCCGCCGGCCCGGTCAAACCCACCCCGGGAACCGTCAACCAGCACAAGGTGCAGTGGATCTCCGCGAAGCCGTACAAGCAGAAGTCGCTGAAAGTGACCTGGTGGGGCGGGCCACAGGAGTGCCGCCCGCTGGCGCGGGTCAAGGTGACGGAGACCAAGAAGAAGGTCACCGTCACCTTGTACGAGGGCTCCATCAAGGACAACGGGATGTGCATCATGATCGCGGTCAAGAAGAGCACGATCATCAAGCTCAAGGCCCCCCTGGGCAAGCGGAAAGTAGTCGACGGCGCCCGTTAACCACCGGTACCGCCGTGTATGTCAGCCCGGGAACTTTTCGCGCGGGTTGAGGGTTGAGCCAACTAGACTCAAGACGGTTGACAGGGTCGCGTTTGACAAGCGGGATGACCCACCTCCAGTATTGAGTCGGACCGACTCAACTTTGACTACAAGGACGTACTCATGGCACGTGCGGTAGGTATCGACCTGGGGACGACCAACTCCGTCGTCTCGATCCTTGAGGGCGGTGAGCCCACCGTCATCGCGAACGCGCAAGGCTCGCGGACCACGCCGTCCGTGGTCGCGTTCGCCAAGAACGGCGAGGTCCTGGTTGGCGAGGTCGCCAAGCGCCAGGCCGTGACCAACGTGGACCGGACCATCCGATCGGTCAAGCGCGAGATCGGCACCGACTGGTCGGTCGAGATCGACGGCAAGAAGTTCACCCCGCAGCAGATCAGCGCCTTCGTGCTGCAGAAGCTGAAGCAGGACGCCGAAGCCTACCTGGGCGAGAAGATCACCGACGCCGTGATCACCGTCCCGGCCTACTTCAACGACGCGCAGCGCCAGGCGACCAAGGAGGCCGGCACCATCGCGGGCCTCAACGTCCTGCGCATCATCAACGAGCCCACCTCCGCGGCCCTGGCGTACGGGCTGGACAAGGACAAGGACCAGACCATCCTGGTCTTCGACCTCGGCGGCGGCACCTTCGACGTCTCCCTGCTGGACGTCGGCCAGGAGGACGGTCACGGCTTCGTCGAGGTCAAGGCCACCAGCGGTGACAACCACCTGGGCGGCGACGACTGGGACCAGCGCGTGGTGGACGAGCTGGTGACCCGCTTCAAGAACGCGCACGGCGTGGACCTGTCCAAGGACAAGATGGCCCTCCAGCGCCTCCGCGAGGCGGCCGAGAAGGCCAAGATCGAGCTGTCCAGCCAGACCGAGACCTCGATCAACCTCCCCTACATCACCGCCTCCGCCGAGGGCCCCCTGCACCTGGAGGAGAAGCTCACCCGGGCCGAGTTCCAGCGCATCACCGCGGACCTGCTCGAGCGCTGCAAGGGCCCGTTCCACCAGGTCATCAAGGACGCCGGGGTCAAGGTCTCGGACATCGCCCACGTGGTCCTGGTCGGCGGCTCCACCCGTATGCCGGCCGTCAGCGACCTGGTCAAGGAGCTGACCGGCGGCAAGGAGCCGAACAAGGGCGTCAACCCGGACGAGGTCGTCGCGATCGGCGCCGCGCTCCAGGCCGGCGTGCTCAAGGGTGAGGTCAAGGACGTCCTGCTGCTCGACGTGACCCCGCTGTCGCTGGGCATCGAGACCAAGGGCGGCATCTTCACCAAGATCATCGAGCGGAACACCACGATCCCCACCAAGCGCTCCGAGGTGTTCACCACCGCCGAGGACAACCAGCCCTCCGTGCAGATCCAGGTCTACCAGGGCGAGCGCGAGATCGCGGCGTACAACAAGAAGCTGGCCACCTTCGAGCTGACCGGCATCGCCCCCGCGCCGCGCGGCATCCCGCAGATCGAGGTCACCTTCGACATCGACGCCAACGGCATCGTCAACGTCGGCGCCAAGGACCTTGGCACCGGCAAGGAGCAGACGATGACCATCACCGGCGGCTCCGCCCTGGCCAAGGAGGACATCGAGCGCATGATGCGCGAGGCGGAGTCCTACGCCGAGGACGACAAGCAGCGCCGGGAGGACGCCGAGGTCCGCAACAACGCCGACTCGCTGGCCTACCAGACCGACAAGTTCCTCCGGGAGAACGACGACAAGGTCCCCGGCGACATCAAGACCGAGGTCAACGACGCGCTGGCGGAGCTGAAGAAGACCCTGGAGGGCACCGACACCCCCGCCATCCGGGCCGCCGCCGAAAAGCTGGCCACGGTCAGCCAGAAGATGGGCTCGGCGATCTACGCGCAGTCCCAGGCCGCGGGCGCCGATGGCGCCAACCCCGGCCCCGGGGCCGACGCCTCCGGCCAGGCCAAGGCCGACGACGACGTGGTCGAGGCCGAGATCGTCGACGACGAGCCGAAGCGGGAGGGCGGCGCCAAGTGACCGCGCGCGAGAACGGTTCCGAGCAGGAGCCGGTGATCCGCGACAACCGCAAGATCGACCCGGAGACCCTGGAGGCGCGGGAGCCCGCGCCTGCCGAGTCGGCAGAGTCGCCAGAAGCCGCCGAGACCCCCGCTCCCACGGGTGGCCTCGGTGGCGCCCTAGACGGAGTGGCTGCGGAGATGCTCGCGGAACGCACGGCCGACCTGCAACGGCTGCAGGCCGAATACAGCAACTACCGCAAGCGGGTGGAGCGGGACAGGACCCTCGTCCGGGAACACGCCGTGGCCGGGGTCCTGACCGAGCTGCTCCCGGTGCTGGACGACATCGGCCGGGCCCGCGACCACGGCGAGCTCACCGGCGGTTTCGCCAAGGTGAGCGAGTCGCTGGAGGCGGCGGTCGGCAAGCTCGGCCTGGCCACCTTCGGCGTCAAGGGCGACCCGTTCGACCCGACGGTGCACGAGGCGCTGATGCACAGCTACTCCACCGAGGTGACCGAGCCGACCTGCGTCGAGATCCTCCAACCCGGGTACCGGATCGGCGAGCGCATCCTGCGTCCCGCGCGGGTGGCGGTGGCCGAGCCGGAGGAGGGCGAGAGCACCGGCACGCCCGCCACGGAGAGCGGCGGGGACATCCTCGCCGAGGATTCCGACGAAGACTGATCTTCCCCGGGAACCCCCCTCCCGGTTATACGGGAGGGGACCCGACCATATATGCGCAGCAGACGCGGAGGAAGCGGTAGATGAGCACCAAGGACTACCTGGAGAAGGACTACTACGCCGTCCTTGGTGTGCCCAAGACCGCGAGCGCTGACGAGATCAAGAAGGCGTACCGGAAGCTCGCCCGGAAGTACCACCCGGACGCGAACAAGGGCAACACCGAGACCGAGGAGAAGTTCAAAGAGGTCTCGGAGGCGTACGACGTGCTCTCCGACACCAAACGGCGGAAGGAGTACGACGAGGCCCGCACGCTCTTCGGCTCCGGGCTGGGCAACTTCGGCCGCGCGCCCGGCGGCTCGCGCGGCGGTTTCGACTTCGGCGACCTGTTCGGGGGCACCGCCGGCCACACCGGCGCGGGGGACCGGATCAACGACCTGTTCGGCGGCCTGTTCAACCGGGGCGGCAGCCAGCGGCCGAGTTCGGCCGGGCGGGCCCGGCGCGGTCAGGACATCGAGTCCGAGGTGACGCTCTCCTTCGCCGAGGCGGTGGACGGCGCGACCGTCTCCCTCCGCCTCACCAGCTCGGCGGCCTGCGCGGCCTGCGCCGGCACCGGGGCCAAGGCCGGCACCACCCCGCGCGTCTGCCCGACCTGTGAGGGCACCGGGGCGGCCAGCCGGAACCTGGGCAACTTCGCCTTCTCCGAGCCCTGCCGGGACTGCCGGGGGCGCGGCCTGCTGGTCGACGACCCGTGCCCGGTCTGCGACGGCAGCGGCCGGGGCAAGAGCACCCGGAACATCCAGGCCAGGGTCCCGGCCGGGGTGAGCGACGGACAGCGTGTCAAACTCAAGGGCAAGGGGGCGCCCGGCGAGAACGGGGGGCCCGCCGGCGACCTCTACGTGGTGGTGCACGTGCAGCCGCACCCGGTGTTCGGCCGCAGCGGGGAGAACCTGACGGTGGCCGTGCCCGTCACCTTCCCGGAGGCCGCGCTGGGCGCCGAGATCAAGGTGCCCACGCTGCGCGGCATGCCGGTCACGCTCCGCATTCCGGAGGGCACTCCGAACGGCCGTACCTTCCGGGTCCGCGGCCGGGGGGCGGCCCGCAAGGACGGCACCAAGGGCGACCTGCTGGTCTCCATCCAGGTGACGGTGCCGGAGCGGTTGGACGACAAGGCGCGCGCGGCGCTGGAGCAGTTCCGCGACGCGACCGAGGGAGTGGACCTGCGAGAGGAACTGATCAAGCAGGCCAGAAGCGAGTAGCCGATGGACGCCAATTTCTTCGACCTGTCCGACGAAACACCCGTCTACGTCATCTCGGTGGCGGCCCAGCTTTCCGGACTGCACCCGCAGACCCTCCGCCAGTACGACCGCCTCGGCCTGGTCAGCCCGGGGCGCACCGCCGGCCGCGGCCGGCTCTACTCGACCAGGGACATCATCCTGCTGCGCGAGGTGCAACGCCTCTCCCAGGAGGAGGGCATCAACCTGGCCGGCATCAAGCGCATCCTCGAACTCGAGACAGAGAACCTCCGCCAGCGCGACGAACTGGCCCGCCTCCGCGGCGAACTCACCATGATCAGGGCCCTCATCCAATACCAACTTCCCCCCGGCTAATTCCCCCAGTCATATGTAGGAATTGCCCGGCCGCTGCCGGTGTCTGGACTGAACGCAGGGAGCGCAGCGACCGGAGAGAGGGAAGACACCGGCTGCGGAGCGGCCGGGCCGCCGAACGAAGTGAGGCAATGTTATGGACTACAAGCTCACCCAGAAGAGCCAGGAGGCTCTGGCGGGGGCCATGCGGCGAGCTGCGGCCGAGGGTAACCCTGAGATTTCGCCCGCGCACCTGTTGACCACGTTGCTCGCGCAGACGGGGGGCACGGCCGTCCCGCTGCTGGAAGCCGTTGGCGCCGATTGGAAGGCGTTAAGGACTCAGGCCGAGCAGATGCTGGCGGGCCTGCCCAAGGCGCAGGGGGCGACGGTCGCGGCGCCCGCGACGTCCCGCCAGTTGCTCACCGTGTTGAACACGGCCGCGCAGCGCGCCAAGCAACTTGAGGACGACTACGTTTCCACCGAGCATCTGCTGGTCGGGCTGGCCACCGACGGCGGGCCGGTCGCCGAGTTGCTCAAGGCGCAGGGGGCGACCCCGAACGCGCTGCTGGACGCCTTCGAGAAGGTGCGCGGCCACACCCGGGTGACCAGCGAGACCCCGGAGGACACCTACCGGGCGCTGGAGAAGTACGGCGTCGACCTGACCGAGCGCGCCAGGAACGGCAAGCTGGACCCGGTGATCGGCCGGGACGGCGAGATCCGCCGGGTGATCCAGGTGCTCAGCCGCCGTACCAAGAACAACCCGGTGCTGATCGGCGAGCCGGGCGTCGGCAAGACCGCCGTGGTGGAGGGCCTGGCCCAGCGCATGGTCGCCGGTGACGTGCCGGAGAGCCTGCGCAACAAGCGGCTGGTCTCGCTGGACCTGGGCGCCATGGTGGCCGGCGCCAAGTACCGCGGCGAGTTCGAGGAGCGCCTGAAGGCCGTCCTGAACGAGATCAAGGAGAGCGACGGCCAGATCGTCACCTTCATCGACGAGCTGCACACCATGGTCGGCGCCGGGGCCGCCGAGGGCGCCATGGACGCCGGCAACATGCTCAAGCCCATGCTGGCCCGCGGCGAGCTGCGCATGATCGGCGCCACCACGCTGGACGAGTACCGCGAGCGCATCGAGAAGGACCCCGCGCTGGAGCGCCGCTTCCAGCAGGTCTACGTGGGCGAGCCGAGCGCCGAGGACACCATCGCCATCCTGCGCGGCCTGAAGGGCCGGTACGAGGCCCACCACCAGGTGCAGATCGCCGACGGCGCGCTGGTCGCCGCGGCCACCCTGTCCGACCGGTACATCACCGCGAGGTTCCTGCCGGACAAGGCCATCGACCTGGTGGACGAGGCGGCCAGCCGGCTCCGGATGGAGATCGACTCCCGCCCGGTCGAGATCGACGCGCTGCAGCGTGTGGTGGACCGGATGAAGATGGAGGAGCTGGCGCTGGCCAAGGAGACCGACGAGGCCAGCCTGCAGCGCCTGGAGAAGCTCCGCGAGGAGCTGGCCAACCGCCAGGAGGACCTGAACGCCCTGGTCGGCCGGTGGGAGCAGGAGAAGGCGGGCCTGAACCGGGTCGGCGACCTGAAGAAGCAGCTGGACGACACCCGCAGCCAGGCCGAGCGGGCCCAGCGGGACGGCAAGTTCGAAGAGGCCGCCCGGCTCATGTACGGCGAGGTGCCCCGGCTGGAGAAGGAGCTGGCCGCCGCCACCCAGGCCGCCCAGCGGGAGCAGACCATGGTCAAGGAGGAGGTCGGCCCCGACGACATCGCCGAGGTCATCTCGGCCTGGACCGGCATCCCCGCCGGCCGGCTGCTGGAGGGCGAGACCGCCAAGCTGCTCCGCATGGAGGAGGAGCTGGGCAAGCGCCTGATCGGCCAGAAGGCCGCCGTGCAGGCGGTGTCGGACGCGGTGCGCCGGGCCAGGGCAGGCGTCTCCGACCCGGACCGCCCGACCGGCTCGTTCCTGTTCCTCGGCCCCACCGGCGTCGGCAAGACCGAGCTGGCCAAGGCGCTGGCCGACTTCCTGTTCGACGACGAGCGGGCGATGACCCGCATCGACATGAGCGAGTACGGCGAGAAGCACAGCGTGGCCCGGCTGGTCGGGGCGCCCCCCGGCTACATCGGCTACGAGGAGGGCGGCCAGCTCACCGAGGCGGTGCGCCGCCGGCCGTACACGGTGGTGCTGCTGGACGAGGTGGAGAAGGCGCACCCGGAGGTCTTCGACGTGCTGCTTCAGGTGCTGGACGACGGCCGCCTCACCGACGGCCAGGGGCGCACGGTCGACTTCCGCAACACCATCCTGATCCTGACCTCCAACATCGGCTCGCAGTTCCTGGTGGACCCGAAGCTGGAGAACGGGGCCAAGCGGGAGGCGGTGATGGCCGCGGTGCGGTCGGCGTTCAAGCCGGAGTTCCTCAACCGGCTGGACGACGTGATCCTGTTCGACGCGCTCGGCTCGGAGGAGCTCTCCCAGATCGTCGACCTCCAGGTGGAGCACCTGGCCCGGCGGCTGGCGGCGCGCCGGCTGACCCTCACCGTCACCCCGGCCGCCCGCGACTGGCTCTCGCTGACCGGCTACGACCCGCTGTACGGCGCCCGCCCGCTCCGCCGCCTGGTGCAGTCGGCCATCGGCGACCAGCTGGCCAAGGAGCTGCTGGCCGGGGAGATCAGGGACGGCGACGAGATCCTGGTGGAACTGGACGCCGGGAGCGACTCGCTGATCATCCGCCCGGCGGTCCGAGCCGCCGAAACCCGGTAGGGAGCTGGGTAAGGAGTTCCCCACTGTTCCGGCAAGCGCACACCTCCCCCTGGTCTCGCTGCTACGTTCGGCCATCGTCGGACTACTGTAAGCGACCAGGGGGACGTGTATGTCACGCAATATTCGCCGGGGCTGCGCCGCGCTGGCGGCGCTCACCGTGCTCAGCTGGGGCCAGCCGGCGTGGGCGGACCACACCTGCTCGACCGTGAAGTCGTCGGCGATCGACACGGCCAACCGGACCGCCCGGGAGCTGACCGCCACCGCGGACGTGGCGGCGGGGGCCACCGGGCGGACCGCGATGGCCTCGGCGATGACCACGGCGGGGCGGACCGGGGTGCTGTCCGGCATCCCGTGCGCGACGCTGGACACCCTGACCATGCCGGGCCCTGGCCGCGCCAGCGCGCTGCTGAGCGTCGCGGACGCGGCGGGCGCCGCCGCCACCTCCGGCCTGCCGGGCCTGCCGCAGGTGATCCCTGCCGTGCACCGGGTGCCCGGCCTGACCGATGTGAACAGGGTGGCCGCGCTGCCCGAACTGCCGGGCGTGCGCACCCTGCCGGGCCTGCCGAGGGTGCCGCTGGCGCGCGGGCTCGCGGCCTGGGGGTCGGGCGGACCGGCCGCGGGGCTGCCCCCCGTGCTCGGCCTGCCGAAGGCGGTGTCGAAGTCCGTGTCGAAGGTCGCGCAGCAGCCGGCCGGGGTGCGGCTGGGCCGGACGGTCGCGCTGCCGCCCAGGACGCCCGCGCTGCCCAGGAAGGCCGGACTGCCGGACAGCAGGGCGACCGCGGGTCTCACCGACCTGGCGCAGCACCTGCTCGGCACCCGGCTGATTCCCTGACGGGTCCGCAGCACACGATCAAGGGGCCGCCGATGGGCGGCCCCTTGATCGTTTTTAGCGGGAGAGGTCGAGCAGCGCGTCCAGGTCGTCCTCCGGGAGGCCGAGGTCCACCCGGATCCGGTACCTGGTGCGCAGCAACGCCTCACGGAGCAGACCGGGCGGGCAGGAGTCCACCCCCCGCGTCGCCCACTCGTGCGCGCCGTTCAGGTCCCCGTAGGCGGCCAGCGTCTCGGCCACCGTGAGCGCGGTCGCCGGGCTCCAGCCACTGGCCAGGATGGTCGAGACCATGTCGCGGGCCTCGTCCGGCCTATCCAGTTCGAACAGCGTGTCGGCGATGCCCGCGCGCGGGTCCACCGGCACCTCGCCACCGTCCTCGGCCGCCTGCTTGAAACGGTCGAGCGCCGCCGCGGGCTGCCCCGACTGCCGCCACTCCTCCGCCGCAAGGATCAGGATCGCCGCCCTCGACACCTCGCCGCTTTCGTACGACTGGGCCAAATTGTCCAGCTGGCGGGCGAGGGCACCGTGGTCGTCGAGGAGGAGGGCTTGTTCGAGCAGTCGATCAAGCTGCTCCCGAGTCACATGTGCCACAGGATGAGGCTATCGAGAGCGGACCGTCTTTGGCTGGACAACCGCAGGCATTCCTCTAGTCACGATTTGCCCCGAAACGGCTACTTAGCGTGTGTCGTTCCAGGTGTCGGGCATGATGGCCCTTGCCTGAGATGCGTCGACGGTGAGGGGGCTGTAGTGGGTGGGTCCGGAAAGACGGCCTTCACGATCGTTTGCGCGGCGGCGCTCGCCACAGTGCTCCCCGGTTTCGCGGGGTACGCCTCCGCCAAATTCGAAGCGTACGACCAGAGCAAGCTGGAACTGGCCCGGCTGCGGGCGCACATCGGCGGCCTGACCGAACTGGAACAGGCGACCCGGCCGGCCGGCGCCCCGTGCAGCCGTGGCGACCCACGCAGGGTGACCGAGGTGCGCGTACGCACCGAACCGATCGTCCCCCGGCCCCGGCCCGGTTGCCTCGGATCCCGCTACAACCCCGACCCCAACTGCCGTGACAGGTAGCTCTGCACCATCTGCTTGGCCTGCTCGATGATCTCCGGAGCCCCGTTCGGATCCCGGCGGAAGGCCAGCTTCAGCACCGCGTCCCCGGCCTCCACGGCCACCAGCACGGCCAGATCCAGGCGCTCGCTGTCGGCCAGGCCGTACTCCTCCAGGAGCATGGCCCGCAGGCGGCCGGCGATCACCGTGTTGTTGTCGGAGACCGAGTCCAGCAGGTTGAGGTCGACCGCGTCGCCGAAGTGCAGCGAGCGGAAGCCGGGCACGGTCCGGTGCATCTCGACGTACTCGTCGATGATCGCGTCCACCGCGCCCCACCAGCCGTCGAAGTCCTCCAGCATGAACCTGCGTCCGACGCGGGACACGAAGAGTTCGACGTTCCGTCTGGTCAGGGCCTGGCTGATGGCGCGCTTGTCGGGGAAGAACTGGTAGACCGAGCCGATCGCCACGCCCGCCCGCTCGGCGATGCGGGTGGTCGACAGCGCCTCGTAGCCGGATTCGTCCAGCAGCGCGGCGCAGGCGTCGAGCATGCGCTCCACCCGGCGGGCGCTGCGGCGCTGGGTGGGGCGGCGGCGTAACGAGGTGGCTTCCAGATCATCGCAGTCAAGAGGCTGGCTGGACATTCTTCTATTTTGCCCACTCGGCTAGGTATCGGAGAGATCTATTCCCCTACAGTCCGCTCACAGTCCGGGAAATCGGCCGTTGCGGAACAGGTCGACGAAGAGCTGGTGGTCCTGGCGGGCGCGGGCGCCGTACCGGTGGGCGAAGTCCACCAGCATGGTCACGAAGCCCTCCCGGTCCTCCCCGATCACCGCCGCGATGGCCTCCTCGGTGGAGAAGTCGACCAGGTCGTGGCTGGACTCGTCGTCGGCCACCGAGTGCATCCGGGCCACCGCCCGGCCCAGGTCGAGCACCACCGAGGACAGGTCCTCCGGCTCGCTGACGTCGCTCCAGTCCAGGTCCGCCGAGTACGGGGACACCTCGGCCACCAGCTGCCCGACTCCGTTGAGCACGGTGTACCCGAGCCAGGGATCGGCGTACGCCTGCAGCGCCCGCTGCGACTCGGCGGTCCGGTGGCCCTGGTGCCGGAAGTACCGGTGCACCTTCTCGTCGGTGATGTACCGGGCCACCGCCGGCACCTGCGCCTGCTTCATGTACAGGATGACGTCGTTCTCCAGCGCCTGGGTGTGCCCCTCCAGCAGCAGGTTGTAGGAGGGCAGCCCGGCGGAACCGATGCCGATGCCCTTGCGCAGCGCGACGTCCTTGATCACGTGTTCCACCGGGTTGAGCGGCCCCGGCAGGGTGCCCAGGTACTCCTGGAACGCCTCCACCACGGTGGCCCGGGTGATCGCGTCCACCGGCAGGCGGCTTTCGGTGAGGGTGAACCGCCGCTCGAAGTTGTCGATCGTGGTCTCCTGGTCCAGCATCGCCACCCGGGTGTTGAGCCGGGCGGTCTGCAACACGGTGTGCAGCACGCCGGTGGTGGTGTCCAGGGTGAGCGAGCCGATCGCGTCGTCCCCGCCGTGCGCGATGCCGGTCAGCTCGGCCAGGTAGGAGTGCGCGAAGTCGGCCACCAGCCGGGTGATCACCTCGTCGGAGAGGGCCTTGGCGTAACCGATCAGCGCCACGCTGGCCGCGAAGCGCTTCAGGTCCCAGGTGTAGGGCCCGACGTACGCCTCGTCGAAGTCGTTGACGTTGAAGACCAGCACGCCGGAGGCGTTCATGTACGTGCCGAAGTTCTCCGCGTGCAGGTCGCCGTGGATCCAGACCCGCCGGGTGAGATCGTCCAGGTAGGCGTCGTCGGCCAGGTCACCGGACAGGTCGGCGTAGAACAGGCAGGCGCTCCCCCGGTAGAAGGCGAACGGGGTGGCCGCCATCTTCCGGAACTTCCGCCGGAAGGCGGCCGGTTCCCGGGCGATGGAATCACCGAACTCGGCCATCAGAACGTCAAGGATGTACCCGGACCGCTGCGTCATGAGGGGACCGTAGTCCGGCGCCGCGCTCGGACACCATGTCGGAACAGTTAAAAAGAGGAGACGACCTGAGTGACCCCTGGGACTTAATGGACTTATGACGGTTTGGCGGTCAGGCCGGTGCAGCCGCGCAGCGCCCGCCAGTTGGCTACGGCCTGCTGGCCCGCCGCCCCGGTGACCGGGATGGGCACCCCGCCGTTGATCCGGGCCGGGGTCCACTGGTCCTTCAGCACCCGGCGCCCGTTGATCGTGAGGGTGAGCACCCCCGTCTGCCCGGTCTCCGGGCCCCAGTTGTAGAAGACGAAGTTGCCCATGCCGTAGTTGACGTAGCCGCGGCCCAGGTAGCCGCTGCCGAGCAGGATGTGCGCGTGGCCGCCGACCACCACGTCGGCGCCGGCCTCGATCAGCTTGGGGGCCAGCGAGCGCTGCGCCTCGTTGGGGCACTTCTGGAGCTCGGTGCCCCAGTGCAGGTGCACGATGACGGTGTCGGAGTTCTTGCGGGCCTGCCGTACCGCCCGGAGCAGGCGGTCCTCCTCCTTGGCGGAGGCCAGGCCGCCCTTGCTGCCGGTGGCGGTCCAGGCGCTGATGAACTCGGCGTCCAGCACCTGGGTGGCGCCGATGATGGCCACCCGGTTGCCGTTCACGGTGGCCCGGAACGGCCGGTACGCCTCCGTCGCGTTCCGCCCGATGCCGACGATCGGGAACTTGCTCTTCCTGATCGCGGCCAGCGAGTCGCTCAGCCCGCTCTCCATGTAGTCCATGCCGTGGTTGTTGGCCATCGAGGCCACGTCCACCCCGGCCGCCTTGAGCGCGGTGAACGCACTCGCCGGGGCCCGGAAGGTGTACTGCTTGCCCGGCGCCGGGGTGCCCCCCGTGGTGATCGCCGTCTCCAGGTTCACCATGGCCAGATCGGCCTTGCTCAGCACCTTGGCGATAGGCCCGAGCGCGGTCCGCGGATTGGCGTCCAGCCTGCTCCGCAGCACCCCTTCGAAGTGCACGTCCCCACCGAAGGCGATCGTGTACGGCCGGCGCTCCGGCTTGGGACTCGGCGTCTCGGACACGACCGGGGAGTCGTCCGCCACGGGCTCCTTGACGTCCTCTCCTTTCGCGGCCGAGCAACCAAGGGCCAGCAGGGAGAGGAGGGCGATCGGCACAACACTGCGCTGCAACAACGGGGTATTCACGGGCTTGAGCATGCCATCCCCGGCCCGCCTCTGGGCAGACTGGACTGCGGAGAACCCCTGAGACTTCAGGTTTACGACCAGAAAGACCCGCGCCCCAGCCCGGGCGCGGGCCTTGCCTCACCGCGGCCGGCCAGCGGCCCTCAGACCTCGAATTCCCCGGCTTTCACTCCGTTGATGAAAGCCGCCCATTCGGACACAGCAAAGATCAGAACCGCCCCGTCGCGATCCTTGCTGTCCCTGATCCCTACGTGAGCCGCGTCCAGTCGCGCGAATTCCACGCAGTTCCCGTTGATGCTGTAGCGACTCTTGCGCCAGTCGGCCTCGGACAGGTCGATCTTCAGCACTCCCCACCCCTTTACCTCGAAGGCGATATCAGGATGAAGGCGCGTGAGCAATTACTCAAGAACATAAATTAGTGCAATCCAGCCATATTGCCCGATTGCCGACACACCACTACAACCGTGCGCTGCCGATCCGGCGGAAACGTGACGTCGCGGGCGATTGCCATGAATATCCCCAGGTAGCGGTCGTGCGGGGGCACCCTGCGAGCCGTGGAATGATGGGCCAGTCCGACGGCTCATGATCTTGCGTGCCGCCGGCCGGAGGACCGGCTCGGTTTGTGAGAGAGGCGGGCCGGCCCCGATGGGTGGTTCCTGGACGGCTCCGGTGTTCCAGCACTGGGGCCGTCTTTACTGCTAAAGATCGAACTCGGCGTCCTTCACACCCTTGACGAAGGCCACCCACTCGCGGGGCGTGAAGACCAGGGCGTGGCCGTCCCGGTCCTTGCTGTCCCGGACCCCCACATTTCCGTTCTGCAGGCGAGCGACCTCGACGCAGTTGCCGTTCGCGCTGAAGGAGCTCTTCTTCCAGGCGACGCCGTCGGTGTTCATATCGAGCTATCCATCCCGCGTGCTGGAGACGCCTATGTCTGCCAGTACGCCATCGTGTCCCGAATGAGAAGCCGCGATCTGGGCTCGTCGAGAGCCACCTCCGTCAGGTGCTCGAAGGCTCGCTCGTAGTAGAAGACGTCTTCCGCGTCCTCGACGAAACGCCCGCCTATGAGGTCTTCCAGGTAGACGGTGTCAGGGAAGTCACGAAAAGTGAAATGCACGAATGGTCCTGTCGGCACTGGTGACTGCGTTCGCTCGGTGATGATCCTGAGCTTCACGTTGGGGCGCTCGGAAACGGCTTCGAGGTGCTGGAGCTGCTCCAGCATGATCCTCGGGCCCCCGACGGTGCGACGCAGGGTCGCCTCGTCGATGATCGCGTGCAGGGTCACCGGCTCCGGCCCGTACAGGTGCCGCCGTTGGCGCTCCAGTCGCGCCTCGACACGGTGATGCGACCAGATTGGCGGGATCTGGTTCACCGGGTGCAGGACCTTCCCAAGGAGCGCCTTGATGTACCCCTCCGTCTGGAGAAGACCGGGAACGATGGTCGACTCCCAGTTCCGCATCACGATGGCTTCGGCTTCCAGTCCCAGATACGCCATATAGCCCTGATCAAGGGCGGCGTTGTATTTCTCCCACCAGCCTTTTTGGGTGGCATCTTTACGGAGTTTCAGCACATCCCCTAATACGACACCGCCAACCCCGTACAGGTTGGCCAGGGTGACGATGTCGTCCTCGCTGGGGAACGTCTTCGCCGTCTCGATACGACTGACCTTCGCGGCGGACCAGCCCACACGCCTAGCCGCTTCCTCACCGGTCATCTCGGTGGCTTCGCGGATACGGCGCAGTTCCTGAGCGAGGCGCCGCCGACGGGGGGCCGGAGTCTCGACATACGCCATTCCAACCACCGTCCCTTCGCACCTCGAGCGAGCTGGCCGGCCCCTACGGAGGGGCCACCCGCATCGTATGCAAATTGCACCGGCTGTTGCAGTGTATTCCGCATTTTTTCTTACGTCATGTCTTGCCGACAATTCTCTTCTGAGCGACGATCGAGACAGGAAGGTTCACTCTAGATCATTACCCCCCACCGATGATCTTGCAGCGGGGGCTGCGAACCCGGCAATGGCGCCGACCCCATCAGCTATCACCCCTCTTTGCGACGGCGCAAAGAAATAGGCCGGGTCGAAGGCTGCCACCGACGACCCGGCCTGAGAGCTCCGCTCGAAGCCACCGAAAAGGAGTCTCCTATGTCTCTCCACGGTACACACGCACTCTTGCTATGCAAGGCCCAGCTCATTCTGCTTCTGGACGGCATGGACCGGCGGCTCTGCGCCGCGCAGGACCGGTGGGCCTTCGAGCTGGAGTGGACGATCACCCGGTCGGGGTTCGGCGCCCGGCACTACCGCGACCCCCGATTCGACATCGTCCGGGAGCTGGAAGAGGTCGGCCGGATGGCCGCGCTGAGCTGATCTGGGCCGGGCCGGTCTCCGTGGGGTGGACAGAGACCGGCCCGGGAGGGGTGCCTTGGCGATCCGCGGGGGCGTCAGGGCGCCGGGGGAAGCCCCAGAGCCATATTCTGTTCTGGGGCTTCCCGCGGGGGCTTCCCCCGGGGCCTGGCCGAGCTTTAGGAGCCGCCGTGCGCACCGTCTACCGGACCTGCCCGCTCTGCGAGGCCGTCTGCGGCCTGAAACTCACCCTCGACGACGACGGCCAGGTCACCGACGTGCGTGGCGACCGCGAGGACCCGTTCAGCAGGGGCTTCATCTGCCCCAAGGGCGCCTCCCTCGGCCGCCTGGACGAGGACCCCGACCGGCTCCGCGCCCCCATGGTCCGGGACGGCGACGGGTGGCGCGAGGTCTCCTGGCCGGAGGCGTACGCGGTGGTGGAGCGTGGCCTGGGCGCGGTGCCGGGGCCGGCGCGGGCGATCTACCTGGGCAACCCGAACGCCCACACCATGGCCGGCGCCCTGTACGGCCCCGCCGTGGCCCGCGCGCTCGGCACCAGGAACGTCTTCTCCGCCAGCACCGCCGACCAGATGCCCAAGCACGTCTCGGCGGGGCTGATGTTCGGCCACCCGCTGACCATCCCGGTCCCCGACCTGGACCGCACGAGCTACCTGCTGATGCTGGGCGCCAACCCGCTGGAGTCCAACGGCTCGCTCTGCACCGCGCCGGACTTCCCCGGGCGGCTGAAGGCGCTGCGGGCGCGCGGCGGCCGGCTGGTGGTGGTCGACCCACGCCGCACCCGCACCGCCGACCTGGCCGACGAGCACGTGTTCGTCCGGCCCGGCGCCGACGCCTTCCTACTGGCCGGGATCGCGCACACGCTCTTCGCCGAGGACCTGGTCCGGGTGTCGGCGCCGGTCAACGGCCTGGACGAGGTACGCGAGGCGACCAGCGACTTCCCGGCCGAGGCCGCCGCGCGGGCCTGCGGGGTCCCGGCCGAGGTGATCACCCGGCTGGCCCGGGAGCTGGCCGCCGCCCCGGCCGCCGCCGTGTACGCCCGGCTCGGCACCTGCACGGCCGAGTTCGGCACGCTCACCCAGTGGCTGGTGGACGTGCTCAACGTGCTCACCGGCAACCTCGACCGGCCCGGCGGGGTGATGTTCCCGCGTCCGGCCACCGAGGGGCCGCCGCGGCGCAAGCCGTACCGGACCGGGCGGTGGCACAGCCGGGTGCGGGGGCTGCCGGAGGCCAACGGCGAACTGCCGGTGGCGGCGCTGGCGGAGGAGATCGAGACGCCGGGCGAGGGGCGGATCCGGGCGCTGGTCACGATCGCCGGGAACCCGGTGCTGTCGGCGCCGGGCGGCGGGCGGCTGGAGCGGGCCCTGCGGCGGCTGGAGTTCATGGTCAGCGTCGATCCGTACCTGAACGAGACGACCAGGCACGCGCACGTGATCCTGCCGCCGCCGCGCATGCTCCAGGCGGGGCACTTCGACTTCGCGCTGCTCGGCTTCGCGGTGCGCAACTACGCCCGCTACTCGCCGCCGGTGCTACCGCTGGACGGAGGGCCCGCGGAGACCGAGATCCTGGCCCGGCTGGCGATGATCGCCGCCGGGCAGGGCGCGGACGCCGACCCGGCCGCGCTGGACGAGCTGATCCTGGACCAGCTGCTCCGCGACACCCCGGGCGACCGGGCCGCGCTGACCGGGGCCACCGGCGCGGAACGCCGGCTGGACGCGATGCTCCGGCTCGGCCCGTACGGCGAGTGGAACGGCGGCACGCTCTCCCTGCGCACCCTGCTGGACCACCCGCACGGCATCGACCTGGGCCCGCTGGAGCCCCGCCTGCCGGGCAACCTGACCACCGCCTCGGGCCGGATCGAACTGGCCCCGGCCCCGATCCTGTCCGACCTGGTACGGCTCCGCGCCCGGCTGGCCGAACCGGCGCCCGAGTTCGTGCTGATCGGCCGGCGGCACCTGCGCTCCAACAACAGCTGGCTGCACAACGTGGACCCGCTGGTCGGCGGCAGCAACCGGTGCACGCTCCAGATCCACCCCGCCGACGTGGCCCGGCTAGGCCTGGCGGGCCAGGCGCGGGTGCGCTCGGCCAAGGGCGAGCTGGTCGTGCCGGTGGAGCCGACCGACACGATCATGCCCGGCGTGGTCAGCCTGCCGCACGGCTGGGGCCACCAGGACAGCACCCAGGCGGTGGCCGCCAAGCACCCCGGCGTGAACGTCAACACGCTCACCGACGAGGACGTAATCGACCCGCTCTCCGGCAACGCGGTCTTCAACGGGGTGCCGGTGATCCTGTCAACGGCGGGCGCGGAGTGATCATCCCGGATTAGGCTTTCCGGGTGACCACCGCGCACCACCAGAACCGCCCGCACGCCCAGAGCCGCCTGCACGACCAGATCGCCTTCCTGCTGGAGATCGACAAGCTCAAGCGGGTGATCCGCCGCAACACCCTCATCGACGGCTCGCGGCGCGAGAACGACGCGGAGCACTCCTGGCATCTGGGGATGTTCGCGCTGGTCATGGCGGAGCACGCGCCTCCCGGGGCGGACCTGGACCGGGTGGTCCGGATGTTACTCGTGCACGACATCGTGGAGATCGACGCCGGGGACACCTTCATCTACGACCAGGCGGCGGTCGAGGCCCAGCCCGGTCTCGAACAGGCCGCCGCGGACCGGATCTTCGGTCTGCTCCCGCCCGAGCAGGCGGCGGAGTTCCGGGCGCTCTGGGACGAGTTCGAGGAGCGCAGGACGCCGGAGGCCCGGTTCGCCAAGGCGCTGGACCGGCTGGCGCCGATCATGGCCAACCATCACAACGAGGGCGGCACCTGGTCGCTCTACAAGGTGACCGCCCGGCAGGTGCGGGAGAAGGTGGCCATCATCGAGGAGGGCTCACCCACCCTGGGGGCGTTCGCGGTCGACCTGGTGGAGACGTCGGTGGCGCGCGGCCACCTCACTCCTTGACCTGATCCTTCGGGTGCTCGACGAGCGCCAGAATGCGACTGGACATGAAGCGGGCGGTACGCACCGGGGTGCCGTTCCTGGTGACTTCGCTCACCTCGACGATGCCCCGCCCGGTGGTCACCTCCACCCGGCGCCCGGCCTTGGTGGCGACGACCTCATAGTTCCGCGGGGTGCCCCCCGCGTCGATGACGATTTCTACCCGATCGCCTTTCACACCCTCGGCATACCCATTTTCGAGCATATGTACGCATTTTTCAGGACAAGAGCTTGATGATGGCGAGGACGCCGACCACCACGATCACCCCGCGGAGCAGGGGGGCGGGCAGCCGCCGGCCGATCCGCGCGCCCAGGAACCCGCCCACCGCCGACCCGATCGCGATCAGCGCCACCACCGTCCAGTCCACCTCGGCGATCAGCACGAACAGCACCGCGGCCGCCGTGTTCACCAGCAGCGAGAGCAGGTTCTTGGCGGCGTTCAGCCGTTGCAGCGACTCATCGAGGAACAGGCCCATCATGCCGATCAGCACCACGCCCTGCGCGGCCCCGAAGTAGCCGCCGTACATCCCGGCCGCGAACACGCACAGCCAGAGCCAGGGCCCGGCGACCGCGTGAGCGCGCCGCCGGACCAGCCGCTGGTTCAGCCAGGGCTGGATCACCACCAGCACCAGGGCCACCGCGATCAGCGCCGGCACGATCACCTTGAACGCCGACTCCGGCAACCAGAGCAGCAGAAATCCGCCGACCAGCGATCCGAGCACAGAACCGGTGCCCAGCCGGACCAGCCGCGCCCGCTGCCCGGTCAGCTCCGCCCGATACCCGAGCACACCGGTGACCCCGCCGGGCACCAGCCCGATGTTGTTGGACACGTTGGCCACGACCGGCGGGTACCCGATCGCCACCAGGGTCGGAAACGTGATGAGCGAGCCCGACCCGACCACGGCATTGATGCCACCGGCCCCGACCCCGGCCGCCAGCACGGCGGCCGCTTCCAGCGGCGTCACATATCCCCCAATTCCGGTACGGCTGTCGCCCGATGCTACGGCGACCGCCGTACCGGATCATGAGGCGGGGGTGCCACCGTCCTGCTGGATGGCCGTGCGCTCATTCTTGGGCGGGCTGAACAGGCCGCCCAGGTTCTCCAGGGCCCGGCCCATCTCGGAGGGCACGATCCAGAGCTTGTTGGCGTCGCCCTTGGCGATCTCGGGCAGCGTCGTCAGGTACTGGTAGGCGAGCAGCCGGTCGTCCGGGGCGCCCTCGTGGATGGCCTTGAAGACCATGGCGATGGCGTCCGCCTCGCCCTTGGCCCGCATCGCCCGCGCCTCCGCGTCGGCCTGCGCGCGGAGCACCACCGACTCGGCCTCGCCGCGCGCCCGGAGCACCGCGGCCTCCCGCTCGCCCTGGGCGGTCAGGATGGCGGACTGCTTGTTGCCCTCGGCGGTGAGGATGGCGGCGCGCTTGTCCCGGTCGGCCCGCATCTGCTTCTCCATCGAGTCCTGGATGGAGGCGGGCGGGTCGATCGCCTTGAGCTCCACCCGGTTGACCCGGATGCCCCACTTGCCGGTGGCGTCGTCCAGCACCCCGCGCAGCTCGGTGTTGATCTCCTCGCGCGAGGTGAGGGTGCGCTCCAGGTCCATGCCGCCGACCACGTTCCGCAGGGTGGTGACGGTCAGCTGCTCCACCGCGACGATGAAGCTGGCGATCTCGTACGTGGCCGCCTTGGGGTCGGTGACCTGGAAGTAGATGACGGTGTCGATGGAGACGACCAGGTTGTCGGAGGTGATGACCGGCTGCGGGGGGAACGTGACGACCTGCTCGCGCAGGTCCACCTCGACGCGGACGCGGTCGATGAACGGCACCACGATGTTGAGGCCGGCGTTGAGGGTGCGGTGGTAACGACCGAAACGCTCCACGATTCTGGACGTTGCCTGCGGCACGATTCTGATCGCTCTGGCCAGGACGAACCCCGCGACGGCGACCACGATCAGGGCGGCGATGAGCTGAACCATGGACACACTCCAGTCTTTGACCCCGACTGGAATGCTATTTGGTTCAGTGCTTTTACGGACAGAAAGGTGACATATTAACGAGAAAGTCGTGATCTGGACAGCCGCAGCGGCGAGCTCTCTGGTCGGAGGCGGGGCGGCTGTCTATGGGATGGGTTTCTCGTTAATCAAGAAAGGCCACTGTTAGCTGGGCCGGGCGTACCAGCGGCCCGTGGCACCGCGGTCCAGGCTGAGTGGCACGCCGAAGGTGGCCGTGAGGTTGTCGGCGGTCATCACCTGCTCCAGTGGGCCCTGGGCCACCACCGCGCCGTGGCGGAGCAGCATGATGTGGGTGAACCCGGCCGGGACCTCCTCCACGTGGTGGGTGACCAGCACCATGGTGGGCGACCTGTCGTCCAGGGCCAGCGCGGACAGGCGCCTGACCAGGTCCTCCCTGGCGGCCACGTCCAGCCCGGCGGCGGGCTCGTCGAGCAGCAGCAGTTCCGGGTCGGGCATCAGCGCGCGGGCGATCTGCACCCGTTTGCGCTCTCCCTCGGAGAGGGTGCCGAACCGGCGCCGGATCAGGTGCGCGCAGCCGAGCTGGTCGATCAGCTCCACCGCGCGGGTCACGTCGCCCGAGTCGTACTCCTCGGTCCAGCGGCCGAGAATCGCGTACGACGCGGTCAGCACCAGGTCGATGACCTTCTCCTCCGGCGGCACCCGCTCGGCCAGGGCCGCGCTGGCCAGGCCGATCCTGGGCCGCAGCTCGAAGACGTCGGTCTGCCCGAGACGCTCGCCGAGGATCTCCACCGAACCCTCGGTCGGAAACAACAACGACGCCGCCACCTGGAGCAACGTCGTCTTGCCCGCGCCGTTGGGGCCGATCACGACCCAGCGTTCGTCCTCCCGGACCGTCCAGTCGATGCCACGCAGCAGCGCCGCGCCGTCGCGCCGGACGGCCACCTCACGCATCCGAAGCACCTGACCGCCCACGACAGTCCCCCTTCATGACGAGTAGCTCGGGACCAAACCTATTGCAGGGAGAGCGCATATCGTGGATCGGGTGCGCACCGATTCACCGATCTCCGCCACCCTCGTCGCCTGGGGCAACGCCTGGTTGGCCGGGCACACCGGGCTGGACGAGGCCGTGGACCGGCTGGAACGCGCCGCGGGCCCGCAACTGGTGGCCGTGCCGGCGGCCGTGGCGGCCTCCACTCTGCTCGATCCCGAGCCGATCGCCCAGCTCACCGACGTGCCGCTACGGGGATTCCTGGCCGAGCTGCGCGGCGAGGGGCTGGCCGGGTTCCGGCTGGCGCTGCCCGCGCCCGGCGACCCGCTCGGGCTGACCGGCCCGCCCGCGTTCACCCGCGAGGCCGTGGCGGCCGGGCAGGCGGCCATCGCCGTGCTGGCCGGTCGGCGGGTGGGTCTGGTGCCGACGGCCGACCAGCGGGGGTCGTCGTACTCGGGGGTGCGCTGGGTGAGCATGGCCGCCGCCTCCGCCGACGCCGACGTGCCGCAGCTGGCCGAGGCCGAGCGGGCGCTGACCTTGACCATGCGCTCGGCCACCGAGGTGCTGACCGGCGTGCACGGCCCCGAGCAGGGTTTCCCGTCGCTGGACGGCGCGGCCGAGGCGCTGGCCCCCGGCTATCCCGGGCGGGCGCACCGGCTGGGCGCGCTGACCGCCCGGCTGGCCCTGGCCCTCCGGCTGGCCGAGGAGCGCGGCCTCACCTCCGGCCAGCTCGCCGCACGCGCGGAGGCTCTGCGGGAACTCGACCGGGCGGTGCGGCGGGCCAGGGTGGCCGCCCATCACGCCATCGACGAGCTCAGAACGCACTGATCAGAACGCACTGATCACGACGCTTGGACAAGGTCCACGCCCTCCAGGCGCCATTCCTTCAGCCGCCGGTCCTTCCCCGCTGACACGATCACCGGCCGGCCGTCCACCTCGACCACGGCCACCGAGAAGACGCCGCCCTTGTGGGCCTTGACCGGCTTGCCGATGGCCTTGAAGGCGCGCAGGTCCCACAGGCGGATGGTGCCGTCGGTGCTGCCGGAGACCAGGATCGGGTACTCGTTGTTCACCTTGGCGAAGGCCAGCGAGTACACGGTGCCCTTGTGCCCGGTGAGGGTCTTCTGGATGGCCTTGCCGGTCTTCGGGTCCCAGATGCGGATCTTGTTGTCCCGGCCGCCGGAGGCCACGATGTCGAACCCGGAGAAGTCGCCGGTGGTGACCGAGTAGACCGGCTTCTTGTGGTCGCGGAACGCCTTGCCGACGGCCTTGCGGGTCTTGGCGTTCCAGACCCGGAGGGTGCGGTCCTCGCTGGCCGAGACGATGATCGGCGTGCCGTTCAGGTCACCGAAGGCCAGCCAGTTGATCACATCCCGGTGGGCGTTGATGGCCCGGCCGATGGGCTTGCGCTTCTTCAGGTCCCAGAGGCGGATGCGGCCGTCCACGCCGCCGGAGGCGGCCACCCAGCGGCTGCCGACCTTGCCGATGGCCACCGTGTAGACGGCGTTGCTGTGGCCGTACAGCGCGCCGCCGACGGGTTTGCGTTTCTTCAGGTCCCAGACGCGGATGGTGCCGTCACGGCTGCCGGTCACGGCCAGGGGGCGGCCGCTGACGGTGGCGGCGGCCACCGCGTACACCTCGTCGCCGTGGCCGGTCATGGCCTTGCCCATAGGCTTGCGGGTGTCGGCGTTCCAGAGGCGTACCTGGCGGTCGGTGCCGGTGGAGACCAGCACGGGGGTGTCGCCGACCGTCGCCCCGGTGACGGAGTACACGGCCCCTCGGTGGCCGGAGAGGGGCTTGCCGATCTCCTTGCCGAGGGTCGGGGGCGCGGTGGCGGCGCTGATCGGCCCGGGTTTCTCGATGGTCGGCGACGGGGAGGCGACCGGATCGGTCGTGTTCGACACGCCGGGGGCGGGCACGACGATGCCCGAGGAGGAGACCATCGGCGTGGACTGTGCCTGCTGGGCCTTCTTGTCCCCGTCGACCAGGGCGGGCACCACCAGCAGCGCGGTCACCGCCAGCGCGACCGCGCCGACCAGCGCCCCGGTGACCAGCCCCGCCCGTTTCCTGGGCGGCTGTTCCCCGTTGTCCGGGAGGAAGACCGGCGGCAGCGGGGGTGGAGGCGGCGGAGGCGGGGGCGGCGATAACGGCTCGGGACGCCTGGCCTGGATCGTGACCGAGTCCTCGGCCTCCGGGTCGTAGGAGGGCGAGGCGAAGGGATTGACCGGAGCCGGTGAGGGGGTCGGCGGTAGGGAGTCGGTCGCGGCGACCCGGAGACCGGCGCTCATCGAGCGGTCCAGATCGATCTCCATGGCCGGGGCGCCGCTCGCCGCCGGTGCGGGCCTCGGGGAGTCCGTGGCCTGCTGGTCGAGCAGCGAGAACAGGGCCTCCGCCGCGGTTGGCCGCTCGTCCTGGTTCTTGGCCAGGCAGGACTGCACCAGCGGCCGGAGCCGTTCGGGGATCTTCGAGACGTCCGGCTCGTCGTTGATCACCCGGTAGATCACGGCGGGCAGGCTGTCCACGCCGAACGCGGGCACCCCGGTGGCCGCGTAGATCATGGTGACCGCCCAGCTGAACATGTCCGACGGCGGCCCCACCCGCTGCGCGGCGATCTGCTCAGGCGACATGTACGCGGGCGTGCCCACCACCCCGCTGGAGAGCGTCACCGAGGAGTCCAGCGCCCGCGAGATGCCGAAGTCGATCACGCGGGGCCCGTCCGCCCCGAGCAGCACGTTGCTCGGCTTGAAGTCGCGGTGCACGATCCCGGCCCGGTGGATCGCGGCCAGCGCGGTGATGGTGCCCACCGCCAGCCGGTAGAGCGCGCCGTCCCGGCGCGGCCCCTCCTCCCGCACCACCCGTTGCAGCGAGACCCCGTCGACCAGCTCGCTGACGATGTACGGATGTTCCCCGTCCATCGAGGCGTCCAGCACCTGGGCGGTGCAGAACTGGGCCACCCGGCGGGCGGCGGCGATCTCACGGAGGAACCCGTCGGCGTCGGTGACCGCGCCCTCGCCGATCCTGGCCCGGAGCAGCTTGATCGCCACGGCGGTGCCGTCCGGGCCGGTGCCCGCGTACACCACGCCCTGGGCGCCCTCCCCGAGGCGGCCGGTCACCCGGTACGCCCCGAGCGTGGCCGGATCTCCCGGGCGGAGCGGTTGGGTCAGCGGCACGTCGAGCTCCCCCCCATCACCCCGAAAGATCCAATTTACGGGGGAAGATTCTAGTAAGGGAAGATCCCGGTTCTTGAGTCAGGCGGTTGCGAAGTCATAATCATCTGAGAAATCGGGGATTACCATGACTCGTTCTACGGAGACTCCATGCGCCGTATGTCCGGCATGCTCGCGGGGCTCACGCTCTTAGCACCGTTCGCGGTCACCGTTCCGGCCGCCGCGGCGGCTCCGGCAGCCGCTCCGGCGGCGGCCCCGGCGGCCACCAAGCGGGCGCCTTACGCGAACTTCAAGATCCACAACGTGAGCTACCCGAAGAAGGTGAAGGCCGGGGGGAAGATCACCTACAGCTTCCAGATCACCAATCTGGGGCCGCACAGCGCCGACTACTACTACATCGGCGGCATCCTGCCCAAGGGCATCGTGACCAAGCTGAAATGGGGCGGGCCGAAGGGCACCGACTGCTTCTGGGAGGGCCGGGAGTTCTGGTGCTGGCCGCCGCCCATCCTCTACCCGGACAAGGACGTCGACCCCGACCAGGGGCAGGTCAGCAGCACCTGGCTGACCATCCAGATCACCCTGCTCAAGGGCACCCGGGGGACCGCCACCGCCAAGCTGGGCGCGATCACCTACGACGTGCCGACCGGCGCGGAGAACCTGGACAAGCGGCAGCTCAAGGAGCTCGGCATCGACGGCTGGATCACCACCCGCACGGTGAAGACCAAGATCATCGCCCCCGGCTCCCGGGTGTACGTGCCGCCGCCCCCGCGCCCCAAGGCCGACCGCACCCCCGACCGGAACCGCAAGAAGGGCACCTGACCCTTACTGCGCCAGCCCGTGACGCACCGCGTACAGGGCCGCCTGGGTGCGGTCCTGTACGCCCAGCTTCATCAGCACGTTGGAGACGTGGGTCTTGACCGTCTTCTCCGCCACGTGCAGCTCGCGGGCGATCTCCCGGTTGGACCGGCCGCCCGCGATCAGCCCCAGCACCTCCCGCTCGCGCTCGGTGAGCAGCACCGGCGTGGGCGGCGGGTCCGGGCGGCGGTCGGCCGCGGGACCGGCCAGCATGGCGTCGGCAGCCTCCGGCGCCAGCAGCACCTGGCCGCCGTGCACGGCCCTGATCGCCTGCGCCAGCGCGGGCGGATCCACGTCCTTGTAAAGGAAACCGGCCGCACCCGCGCGCATCGCGGGCGCCACGTCCGCCCGGTCGGTCACCGAGGTGAGCACGATCGCGCGCACCTGGATCCGCCGGGCCGACAGCTCGGTGAGCGCGCCCAGACCGTCCAGACCGGGCATCTTCAGGTCGAGCAGGAGCACGTCGGGGGCGAGCTCACCGGCCAGCGCCACCGCCTCGGCGCCGTCGGCGGCCTCGCCGACCACCTCGATGTCGCCCTGGACCGCCAGGAACGTGCGCAGCCCCTGGCGCACGATCGGGTGATCGTCGGCGATCAGCACCCGGATCATGCCGGCACCACCAGCCGGACCACCGTGCCGCCCGGAGGGTTCCCGGCCACCTCGAAGGAGCCCCCGGCCGACAGCGCGCGCTCGCGCATCGAGGCCAGGCCGAGCCCGCGTGATTCGGCGTCCACCAGGTCGAACCCCTTCCCGTCGTCGATGATCTCCAGCACCAGGTGGCGGCCGGTGGGCGTGAGCCGCACCTGGATGGTGCAGGACTCGGCGTGGCGGACGGCGTTGTGCAGGGCCTCCTGGGCCACCCGGAGCACGGCCAGCTCGGCGGCCTCGGGCAGCTCGCGCGGGAGGGCGCCGTCCAGGGTGAAGGTCAGCTCCACCGGGTGCAGCCGGTCGAGCAGGGCGACGTGCTTGCGCAGGGTCTCCACCAGGCCGTGCCGGTCCAGCTCGGCGGGGCGGAGCTCGACGATCACCGCGCGCAGCTCGGCCAGCGCCTCCCCCGCCAGGCGCTGCACCTGGTCGAGCTCGCGGGCCGCCCGCTCCGGATGGGTGGCCAGCAGGGCGGCGGCGGCCTGGGCGGTGAGGCGGAGCGAGAACAGCTTCTGGGTGACCGCGTCGTGCAGCTCCCTGGCCATCCGGGTGCGCTCCTCGATCACGGTCAGCTCGCGGCTGCGCTCGTAGAGCCGGGCGTTGGTGAGCGCGATCGCGGCGTGCGCGGCGAACAGGGTGAGCAGTTCCTCGTCGGCAGCCGTGAACCCGCCGGGCGTGCGCTTGTTGGCCAGGAAGATGATGCCGAGCACCTGCTCGCCGTCCACGATCGGCACGCCCAGGAAGTCCTTGAGCACCGGGTGGGCCTTGGGCCACCACTCGAACCGGGGGTCGCGCCGCAGGTCGGGCAGGCGCACGGGGGCGCCCTCGCGGAGCATCGCGCCCAGCATGCCGTGTTGCCTCGGGGTCGGGCCGATCGCCTCCCACTGCTCGTCGGAGATGCCCTCGGCCACGAACTCCGCGAACGCGCCCTGGTCGTCGGGCACGCCGAGCGCCGCGTAGCGGGCGTCGAGCAGGCGGGCGGCGGAGCGCACGATGACCTGGAGCACCTCACGGGCGGACAGGTGGCGGGTGACCGCGAGCACGGCGGAGCTGACCGCGTGCAGCACCGCGTCCCGCGCGTCCTCGTCCACCATGCTCCTCACCCCCGGTCGCTCATCACTCTAGGTCCCGGCACTGACAGTGCGATTCGGTCCACCGTCCTAGGCCGATGAACCCGCCCTGACCCGGCCTTCCGTCCGATGCCGGGGGTAGGGCCGCCTTCCTAGCGTGAGAGTCCACCCGTTACTCGCACCGGAGGTCCGAAATGAACCACGCACTGATCACCGGCGCGTCCCGTGGGCTCGGCCGGGCGCTCGCCGAAGCGCTGGCCGCCGACGGGTGGCGCCTGACGCTCACCGCACGCGGGGCCGGTGAGCTTCAGGCGGTCGCCGACGCGCTCGGGGCCACCGCCATCCCCGGGGACGTCGGCGATCCGGCGCACCGGGACCGGCTGGCGGCGGCCGTACCCGACCTGGATCTGCTGGTGAACAACGCCAGCGGTCTTGGGCCGATGCCGGCGCTGGCCGACTACCCCCTCCCCGCGCTGCGCGAGCTGGTCGAGACGAACGTGCTCGCGCCGCTCGGGTTGATCCAGGCCACCCTGCCCGTGCTGCGCCGCCGCAAAGGCGCCCTGCTCAACATCTCCTCGGACGCGGCCGTGGAGGCGTACGAGGGCTGGGGCGGGTACGGCGCCACCAAGGCCGCGCTGGAACAGCTCTCCCACGTGCTGGCCGCCGAGGAGCCCGAGGTCGCGGTCTGGTGGGTGGACCCGGGCGAGATGCGGACCCAGATGCTCGCCGAGGCGATCGGCGCGGCGGAGGCGGCCCAGGCCGACCCTCCGGAGGTGGTCGCCGCCGCGCTGGTCCGGCTGACCGCCCGCCGCCCGGCCAGTGGCCGCTTCACCAGGGACGGCCTGGCGTGAGCGTCGACTTCGCGATCCCGCGCGTGCTGGAGGCGCACGAACCGCCCGAGGCCAGGGGGCTGGCCAGGGACGCGGTCCGGCTGCTGGTCTCCCGCCGGGCCACCGGCGAGATCACCCACCACACCTTCGCCGAACTGCCCGAACTGCTCGCCCCCGGCGACCTGCTGGTGGTCAACAACTCGGCCACCCTGCCCGCGGCCGTCCGCCTTGACCGGCTGGCCGTGCACTTCTCCACCGAGCTGCCCTCCGGCGAGTGGCTGGTCGAACTCCGCCGCAGAACAGCCACCGCCACCGAGCCCTACTCCGGCGGCGCCCCCGGCGAATGGCTGCCCCTCCCCGGCCGGGCCACCCTGCGCCTGATCGCCCCCCACACTCCCCGCCTCTGGCGGGCCCGCCTCGACCGCGAGGTCCCCGCCTACCTGTCCCGGTACGGCACCGCCATCCGCTACTCCTACGTGGCCAGGGACTGGCCACTGGACGCCTACCAGACCGCCTTCGGCGTCGAACCCGGCAGCGCCGAGATGCCCAGCGCGGGCCGCCCGTTCACCCCCGACCTGGTCACCCGCCTGGTCGCCCGTGGCGTCAGCGTGGCCCCCATCACGCTGCACACGGGGGTGGCCTCCCCCGAACACGACGAACCCCCGTACGCGGAACGCTTCACCGTCCCCGCCCGCACCGCGAACCTGGTCGAGCTCACCCGCTCAGAAGGAGGCAGGGTGATCGCCGTGGGCACCACCGTGGTCCGCGCCCTGGAAACCGCCGCCCAGGACGGCCGGATCCGTCCCCGCTCGGGCTGGACCACCCACCTGGTCACCCCGGCCGAAGGCGTACGCGCGGTGGACGGACTGATCACCGGCCTGCACGAACCGCGTTCCACCCACCTGCTGATGCTGTCGGCCATCGCCGGAACCGAACTGCTGACGCGCTCCTACCAGGCGGCGCTGGCGGAGGGCTACCTCTGGCACGAGTTCGGCGACAGCCACCTCATCCTCTAACCGACGGTGAAGGCGTCGCGGAAGGACTTCAGCGCCGTGGTGTCGTCGCCGGAGGCCCAGGCTTCGAGGCCGATCGTGCCGGTGTAACCGAAGGCGGCCAGTTCGCGGGCGACGGCCGGGTAGTTGATCTCGCCGGTGCCGGGTTCGCAGCGGCCGGGCACGTCGGCCACCTGGATCTCGCCGATCCAGGGCAGGGCGCGGCGGCACAGGTCGATGAGATTCCCCTCGCCGATCTGGGCGTGGTAGAGGTCGAGCATCAGCCGCAGGTGGTCGCTGCCGACCGACTCGACCAGCGCCAGGCAGTCGCGGGCGCGGGCGAACGGCACGCCCGGGTGGTCCACCGCCGTGTTCAGGTTCTCCAGGACGAAGGTGACCCCGTGCTCCGCGCCGAGGCGGGCGATCCGGCCGAGCGTGCGGGACGCCGCCAGCCACATCTCGCCGGTGGTCTCGGCGGCCGGCGTCACGGGCAGGCCGTCGCGGTCCAGGCCGGTCCCGTGCAGGTTGAGCCGGGGTATCCCGAGCCGCCGCGCCACCGGTACGGACTCGGCGGCGGTGGCCAGCAGTTCCTCGGCCCCGGCGGGGTCGGTGAGGCTGCCGCGCACGTAGCCGGTCATCGAGGAGTAGACGGCGCCCTCGGCGCGGAGGGCGGCCAGTTCGGCGATGTCGTGGCGGGACCAGTCCCAGATCTCGACCTGGAAGTCCAGCTCGGTGATCCGGCGGATCCGGTCGGCCATCGGGAGTTCGCGGAAGACCATCTCGGCGCAGACCGCCAGGGTGAAGGGGCGCTGCGCGCCGCGCACGCTCATGCGGCCCGCCCTTCCGCGGGCACCCGGTCGATCTCGTCGAGACGTACCGGTCCGCCGCGCTTGACCGAGGCGACGCAGGCGAGCGCGACGCGCAGGGCGGCCCTGGCGTCGTGGCCGTCCACGGCGGTCGGGGCTCCCGTGCGGACCGCCTGGCAGAAGGCGGCCAGTTCGGCGGTGTAGGCGGCGGGGAAGAGGTCGGTGTCGGCCCGTACGGTCGGGCCCGCGACGCCGGAACGGGTCCAGTGCCGGACGCCGGGCTGGGCGGGGGTGCCGACCGTGACCATGCCGGCCGAGCCGAAGACCTCGCCGCGCACGTCGTAGCCGTAGGCGGCGGAGAAGCTCGCCTCGGCCGTGGCGAGCGCGCCGTTGTCGTACCGGATGGTGACCGTGGCGGTGTCCAGCAGCCCGGCGTCCTTGAAGCCGGGGGCGACGAGCGCGTCGGCCATCGCGTTGACCTCGACGGCGGTCGCACCCGCGTTGAACCAGTTGAGGGTGTCGAAGTCGTGGATGAGGGTCTGGGTGAAGATCGTCCAGGGTGGGATGGCGCCGGGGTCGGCCAGGCCGGGGTCGCGGGTGAGCGAGCGCAGAAGCTGCCGCGTGCCGACGCCGCCCTCGCCGACGATCCGCTTGGCCTCCGCGAAGTCCGCGGCGAAGCGGCGGTTGAACCCGACCTGGAGGGGCACGCCCGACCGGGCGCAGGCGGCGATCGCGGCATCCGCCTCATCGAGGGTCATCGCCATCGGCTTCTCGCAGAACACGGCCTTGCCGGCCGCGGCGGCCCGCGCCACCAGGTCGGCGTGGGCTGTGGAGGAGCACGTGATGGCCACCGCCTCCACCCGCTCGTCGGCGAGCACGGCCTCGACGTCGGCCGTGGCCGCCGCGCCGAGTGGGGCGGCCAGCCGCTCGGCGGCGCCCGGAGCCGAGTCGGCGATCCACAGCAGCTCGGCCTCCGGCAGGCGGCGGGCGAGCGTGGCGGCGTGGAAGGCGCCGATACGCCCCGCGCCGATCAGCGCGAAGCGGACCGGTTCGGGAAGCGGAACGGGAAATGACACGACGAGACTCCTTCTGCCAGAACTCGACTAGAGCGCTCTAGTCGAGAATGACGTGGCGGAAGGCCACCGTCAAGACGTGAATCTAGAGCGCTCTAGAAGATTGCTTCCAGAGCCGACTCTCCACGCCACCACCGAGCCGCGCACCCACCCGGCGCAACTCCTCCTGGCCGAAGGGCACGCGGATAATCACGGCAACCAATCATTCGCACGTCGCGGCGGCAGCCGACCCTCCCGGCGGAGCCGAGTCCGGACCCGAAGGGTCAGGCGGGTGGGTGGGTGGGAGTTCCACGGCAACCAATCGGAGATCCCCAGTAAGGTGTCACCACCCCTCGCCCAGAGAGGGCGAAAGGGGTCTGAGTGGACAGGGTTCGGGCAGGGCGTGTCTCGGTTTCCGTCATGTTCGCGGTTCATGGGTCGGTGACGGGGAGTTTCGCCACCCGGTTGCCGTGGATCGCCGAGCGGCTCGGGACCGATCCGGGCGGGCTGGGGCTGGCCTTGTTGTTCGCGGCGGTCGGGTCGCTGTCGGCCATGCAGTTCTCGGGGGTGATCAGCCATCGCTTCCCGAGCCGGGTCGTCACGCCGCTGCTGATGGTGTGCTGGTGCCTGGCGCTGATCCTCCCGGCGCTCGCGCCGAGTGTCGTACTGCTCGGGGCGGCCATGGTCGTCTACGGGGCCACCGGCGGTCTGGCCGACGTCGCGATGAACGAGCAGGGGGTGATGGTCGAACAGCGGCTGGGCAAGTCGATCATGTCGGGACTGCACGGCATGTGGAGCATCGGGGTACTGCTCGGTTCCACCGTGGGCATCCTGGCGGCGCACGCCGATCTGGACGCGCGCGTGCACTTCGGCATCATCGCGCTGGTGCTCGCGGTGATCGCGGTGGCCGCCGGTCCCAGGCTCCTCGAGATGCCGGACCGGGAGGTCGACGAAGGCCCCCACTTCGCGTTGCCGTCCAAGGCCGTGTTGCTGATCGCGATGATCGCCTTCTGCGCGGTGTTCGGGGAGCTGTCCGGGCTCGACTGGGCGGCCATCTACCTCACGAACGTGACCGGGGCGAACGCGGGAGTCGCCGCCGCCGCGGTCACCGGGTTCAGCTTGACGATGGCGCTCGCGCGGCTGGCGGGAGACCGGGTCGTCGATCGTTTCGGACCCGTGGTCACGGTACGGGTGGCGGGAGTCCTGGCGGTGGCCGGCGCGCTGACCGTGGCGGTGTCGCGGGCTCCGGTGCCGGCGATCGCCGGGTTCGCGTTGATCGGGCTGGGTGTCGCGGTGATCGTCCCCCTTGCCTTCACCGCGGCGGGGAACGCCGGGCCGCGCCCCGCGCAGCAGATCGCCGGCGTGGCCACCATCGCCTACGGCGCCGGTCTTGCCACCCCCGCGGCCATCGGCCTGATCGCTGACGTGACGTCCCTGCCGATCTCGTTCCTCGTGGTCGCCAGCCTGACCGCGTTCACGGTCATCGGGGCGGGCCGACTGCGGAGAGGGTCCGCCACGCCGCGCTAGAGCGCTCTAGTAGAGTGTGCGGCCATGAGCACCTCTCGCCCCACCATGGAGGACGTCGCCGCCCTGGCCGGCGTCTCCCGGGCGCTGGTCTCCATCGTCTTCCGCGGCACGGCGGGCGCCTCCCCCACCACCCGCGAACGGGTGCTGGCGGCGGCGGCCGAACTCGGCTACCAGCCGGACCGCAGGGCCAGCCGGCTCGGCAGGACCCGCACCCGCATGCTCGGCGTGGTGTTCGGCGTCGGCCACGCCTTCCACGGCGACCTCGTCGACAGCCTGTACGCGGCGGCCGAGGGCTCGGCGTACGAGGTGGTGCTGAGCGGGGTGACCCCGCGCCGCGGCGAGGAGGAGGCGGTGCGCGCCCTGCTCGCCGAGCGCTGCGAGGCCGTCATCCTGATCGGCTCCGGGCTGTCGTCAGGCGCGCTGGCCGAGCTCGCCGGCCGCCTGCCGACGGTGAGCCTGGCACGCGACGTGCGCGTCCCCGGCCTGGACGTGGTCCGCACCGACGACGCCGAGGGCCTCCGCCAGGCCGTGACCCACCTGCACGCGCTCGGCCACACCGCCATCGTCCACACCGACGGCGGCCGTGCGCCGGGCGCCGCCCAGCGCCGCCGCGGCTACCACACCGCCGTCCGGCGGCTCGGGCTGGCGGAGGCGCCGTTGCTGACGGGGGGCATCGCCGAGGAGGACGGCGCGCGCGCCGCCGCGGAGCTCCTGGCCTCGTCCACACCCGCCACGGCGGTGACGGCCTTCAACGACCGCTGCGCCCTCGGCCTCATCGAGACGGTACGGCGGGCCGGCCGCCGGGTCCCGGAAGACCTGTCGGTCGTCGGATTCGACGACATCCGCGCGGCCTCCTACGCCCACATCGCCCTCACCACGATCAGGCAGGACGCCGACGCGCTCGGCCGCCTGGCCATCCAGCGCGCCCTGGCACGCCTGGAGGAAGGCAGCCCGCCCGCCGCCCCCGCGGTCGTGCCGCCCACGCTGATCGTGCGCTCCACCACCAGCCCCGTACGCCTTCCGGACGGGAGCGCCGGATGAGCGTGACCGTCGCGATTCTGTTCGGGGTGGCGGCGCTGCTGATCGGCTTCGCCAAGACCGCGATCGGCGGTCTGTCGAGCGTGTCCATCGCGATCTTCGCCACGCTGATGCCGGCCAAGGCGTCCACGGCCGCCATCCTGCTCCTACTGATCGTCGGCGACTTCATGGCGGTGTGGCACTACCGGCGCGACTGCGACTGGTCGATCGTGTGGCGGCTGGTTCCCGCGGTGCTGCCCGGGCTCGTACTGGGCACGGCGTTCCTCGCGGCGGTGGACGACGGCGTGCTGCGGCGGCTGATCGGCGGGTTGCTGGTGGCCCTGGCGCTCGTCCAGCTGGCGGTGCGCAACCGCCCGCCGTACCTGACGAGACTGATGGCGGGGCGGGTGCCCGCCGCCGGGGCGGGGCTGGCCGCCGGGTTCACCACCATGGTGGCGAACGCGGCGGGTGGGGTGATGACCCTGTACCTGGTGGCGCGGAGCGTGGACAAGCGGCGGTTTCTCGGCACGGTCGCCTACTTCTTCTGCGGCGTGAACCTGTGCAAGCTGCCGTTCAGCGCGGGTCTCGGGCTGCTCGACACCGCGACGGTCGTGCGCTCGGCCGTCCTCGCGCCGCTGGTCGTGGTGGGTGGATGGGCCGGGGTCCGGGTGGCGCGGCGGATGAGCCAGGCCCGTTTCGAGCAGGCCGTGCTCGGCGCGTCGATCCTGGCGGCGGCGGCTCTGGTGGTGCGCTAGTCGTTCTGGGGGAAACCCAGGTTCAGGCCGCCGTGGCTGGGGTCCAGCCAGCGGGAGGTGACGACCTTGCCGCGGGTGAAGAAGTGCACGCCCTCACTGCCGTGGGCGTGGGTGTCGCCGAAGAGGCTGTTCTTCCAGCCGCCGAAGGAGTAGTAGGCGACGGGCACCGGGATCGGCACGTTGATCCCGACCATGCCGACCTCCACCTCGTGCTGGAAGCGCCGCGCGGCGCCGCCGTGGGTGGGTGCGATGCTCACGATGATCCTTCGTAGCGGTCGGGGGTTTCGAGGACGGCAGGCGCGGCCCACCGGCCACCTCCCAGGACGTCGGCGCGGTTGGCCAGGTCGACCCGGACGGCCCGTCCGGTCGCCAGGGACTCCATGCCGGCCGTGCACACCGCCGTGGCGGCGTAGCCGTCCCAGGCGGTCGGCCCGGTGACCTCGCCGCGCCGGGTCGCGTCCACCCACGCCTGGACCTCCAGGTCGTAGGCACGGCCGAAGCGGTCGCGGAAGTCGTCGGGGATGGCGCCGCCGTAGCGGTTGCCCTGGCGGACGAACACGCCCTGTCCCAGACCGATCGTGACGTTGCCGCGCTCGGCCACGGCCTCGCAGCGCACCTCGTAGCCGATCTGGCTGTTGACGAAGACCTCGGTGGTGGCCATGCCGCCGCCCGTCATCTGGAAGATCGCCACCTGGGGGTCGAGCACGCCCTCCGCCGCCAGCCCGGTCGGCTTCGGTGCCAGGACGGTGATGGTCTCGATCTCGTCGTCGAAGAGCCAGCGGCACACGTCCACCTCGTGCACCAGCGAGTCGCGGACGATCATCTCGGACCGGAAGGAGTCCGGCACGACCCGGTTGCGGTGGACGTTGTGCACGAGCAGGATCCGGCCCAGGTCTCCGGTGTCCAGCAGGCGCTTCAGCTCCGCGTACTCGGGGTCGAAGCGCCGCATGAAGCCGACCTGGACGAGCGGCCGACCGGCCTTGCGCTCGGCCTCGACCACGCGCAGCGACGAGGCGCTGTCCATGGTCAGCGGCTTCTCGCAGAGGGTCGGCCTGCCGTGCTCGACGCAGGCCAGCACCTGCTCCTCGTGCACGCCGCCGGGCGAGGCGATCAGCACGGCGTCCACGCCCTCGTCGGCGATGAGGGCGAGCGGGTCGGCGACGGCCCGGACGCCCGGGTAGCGGGCGGCCAGCGCGGCGGCCCGGCCGGTGTCGGGGTCGGACACCGCGACCAGGTCGGCCCCGGTGATGCGGTGGACCAGCCGTTCGGCGTGGTCGGCGCCCATCAGGCCGACGCCGATGACGCCGACCCGGAGCGGGGATCCGTTCATGACGTGGGTACCTCCTGGTTGCCGGGGCCGGTGCCGCGCAGCTCGTGGCTGAGCTCGGCGAGCTCCTGGCCGCCGGCCATCTCGGCGGTCAGCCGGTCCAGCGTCAGCTCGGCGCGGTTGGCGTCGAGGACGACCCGGCCCAGCTTGAGGATGACGAAGTGGTTGCCGACCAGGTACGCGTGGTGCGGGTTGTGGGTGATGAAGATGACGCCGAGGCCGGCGTCGCGGGCCTTGACGACGTACTTGAGGACCACGCCGGACTGCTTGACGCCGAGCGCGGCCGTCGGCTCGTCGAGGATGATCACCCGGGCCCCGAAGTAGATGGCGCGGGCGATGGCGATGCACTGCCGCTGGCCGCCGGACAGGCTGCCCACCGGGCGGTCCAGGTCGGGGATGACCACCCCCATCTTGGCCAGCTCCTCGTGGCAGATCCGCTTCATCCTGGCGATGTCGAGCATGCGCAGCGGTCCCTTGCGCAGCTCGTTGGCGAGGAAGAAGTTCCGCCACACCGACATCAGGGGGGCCAGCGCGAGGTCCTGGTAGACGGTGGCGATCCCGCTGGACTGGGCGGCCCGGGGGGAGCCGAACCGGCAGTCGGCGCCGTCCAGCCGCATCGCGCCGTCGGTGTAGTCGTGCAGTCCGGCGATGATCTTGATCAGGGTGGACTTGCCCGCGCCGTTGTCGCCGAGCACGCAGGTGACCTCGCCCTGCCGCACGCGCAGGCTCACCCCGCGCAGCGCGTGCACGTTGCCGTAGCTCTTGCCCACCTCGTCGAGTTCGAGCACGGGGACGCTCATCGCAGGTCCGCCTTCCGTTTGACGTACACGTTCACCAGCGTCGCCAGCAGCAGCATGACGCCGAGGAACGTCTTGAACCAGTCGGGGTTCCACCCGGCGTAGTTGATGCCGAGCTGGGTCATCCCGAAGATCAGCGCGCCCACCGAGGCGCCGACCACCGAGCCGTAGCCGCCGGTGAGCAGGCAGCCGCCGATCACCGCGGCGATGATGAAGATGAACTCCTTGCCGATGCCCTCGCCGGACTGCACGGTGTTGAACTGGAACAGCAGGTGCATGCCGGACAGCCAGCAGCAGAAGCCGACGGCCATGAACAGGCCGATCTTGGTGCCCCGGACCGGGACGCCGACCGCCCGCGCGGCGGCCGCGTCGCCACCGACCGCGAAGATCCAGTTGCCGGTCCTGGTCCGCAGCAGCACGTGGGCGGCCAGAGCGGTCAGCACCACCCAGTAGAGCACCGTGACCTTGAGGGTGACCGGCCCGAGGACGACCTCGGAGCCGAAGATCCGCTGCGCGGCGGCGAAGCCGTCCATGTCGCTGATGTCGGCGGTGGCGACGTTGCCGGTGAGCAGGCGGGTGACGCCCAGGTTGATGCCCTGCAGGACGAAGAAGGTGCCCAGGGTGACCAGGAAGCTGGGCAGGCCGGTTCGCAGCAACAGCCATCCGTTGAAGGCGCCGATCGCCAGGGACAGCACGAGCGCCAGGGCCACGCCCACCCAGACGTTCAGGCCGAAGTTCCAGGCGATGAGGGAGGCCGCCAGGCCGGAGGTGGTCACCGCGACACCGGCGGACAGGTCGAACTCGCCACCGATCATGAGCAGCGCCACCGGGACGGCCATGATGCCGATCGCCGAGGCGCCGTACAGGATGGTGCCGACGTTGGCGACGTTGCGGAAGGGCACCGCCACCGCCATGAAGAGCAGGAAGATCACGACCGCGCCGACGAGGGACCCCACCTCCGGCCGGCTCAGCAGCCGCGCCGCCAGGGAACGGCGGGCGACCCGGTCGTCCCGGGCCGCCTCCGTCCTGCCCGGCTCTGTTGCCGCAGCAGTCATGTCACCTCACCTCGTGCCGTTGCCGGCGAACTTCTCGACCGCGGCGACGTTGGACTTGTCGATGAACGCGGGACCGGTCAGGGTCGCCTGGCCGCCGCCGATGGTGTTGCCGTTGACCTTGTAGAGCCAGAGGCTGTCCACCGCGAGGTAACCCTGCAGGTAGGGCTGCTGGTCGACGGCCCACTCGATCTCGCCGTTCTTGATGGCGGTGACGAGTTCCTTGTTGGTGTCGAAGGTGACCACCTTGGCCGCGCTGCTGGCGTCCTTGACCGACTTGACGGCGGTCAGCGCGAACGGCGCGCCGAGGGTCAGCACCCGGTCGATGGCCGGGTCCTGCTGGAGCTTGGCGGTGATGGCCGCCTGGACGCTCGGCATGTCGGTGCCGGTGACGTAGATCTTCTCGGTCTCCGCGAAGGTCGACTTCGCGCCGTCGCAGCGCGCCTCCAGGCCCACGTGGCCCTGCTCCTGGATGACGCAGAGCGCCTTCTTGGCGCCGTCCGCGGTCAGCCGCTCACCGGCCGCCGCTCCGGCGATCTTCTCGTCCTGGCCGAAGTAGCCGAGGACGCCCATGCTCTTCCAGGCGTCGATGCCGCCGTTGAGCGCGACGACCGGGATACCGCTCTGGCCGGCCTTGGTCACATTGGCCCGCATGGCGTCGGGCTTGGCCAGCGTGACCGCGATGCCGTCGACCTTCTTGTCGATCGCCGACTGGACCAGGTTGGCCTGGTTGGCGCCGTCCGGGTCCGCCTGGTACTGCAGGTCGACGTTGTCCTTCAGGGCGGCGGCCTCCGCGCCCTTGCGGACCAGGTCCCAGAAGGTGTCGCCGGGGGCCGCGTGGGTGATGAAGGCGATCGTCATCGTCGGGGTGGTGGCGGTCCCGGCGGCGGCGCTCTCCTGAGTCGTCTGCCGGCCTCCACCGGAGCTGCAGGCCGCCAGGGTCAGCGCGGCCACGGTGCCGGTCACCAGAACTGCGATACGGGTTGTACGGGCCACTGCATTCTGCCTTTCGTTATCCGCCACCTGGCCGGGGACGGACATGGGGGGTGGTGTCGTGATATTTCGCCTCGGGGTCGTGGCCGACGTGTGGGATGGGGATTACCGGGGATTCAGCGCAGCGGGCCGCAGGACAGCAGGTAGGTCAGCGTCCGCGTGGCGAGCTCGTCGCGGAGCCGGGCGGGATCGGTGGGCAGGTAGCCGTACGGTCCCAGTTCGATGCGGGTGTAGCCGGCGGCGGCGACCTCGTCGAGGAACCGCTCCCAGGGCACCTGGAGGGGGTCGTCGGGGAACCAGACCTCCCAGCTGTCCGGGGCGCTGCCGATCATGGCGGGTCTGCTCACGAGTCGGTCCTTTCGATCGGCTCGATCGGAGCCAGCAGGGGACGCTGGGTGGTCTTGTGTGCCGCGTACTCCTCGTACGCGGCACGGGTGGTGTCCAGGTCGCTGACCTGGCTGACGGGGACGTCCCACCAGGCGGCGCTGTCCGGCGCGTGCACGGTGGGGTCGGTCTCGACGTGGATGACGATGGGTCCGCCGTCCGCGGCCTTGGCGTTCTTGATCGCCTGGTCGAGCTCGGCGGGACTGCGCACCTCGATCACGGTGGCGCCCAGGCTGCGGGCGTTGGCGGCGAGGTCGACGGGCAGCCTGCTCCCGGTTAGGCGGCCGGTGGCCGGGTCGCGGTAGCGGTAGGCGGTGCCGAACCGCTGCGAGCCGAGCGACTCCGACAGCGAGCCGATGGAGTGGAAGCCGTGGTTCTGGACCAGGACGACGATGACCTTGATCCGTTCCTGCACGGCGGTCACCAGCTCGGACGGCATCATCAGGTACGAGCCGTCCCCCACCATGACGAAGACGTCACGGCTGGGATCCGCCATCCGCACCCCGATCCCGCCGGGGATCTCGTAGCCCATGCACGAGTAGCCGTACTCGACGTGGTAGGCCTTGCGGTCCCTGACCCGCCACAGCTTGTGCAGGTCGCCCGGCATGGACCCGGCCGCGCAGACGACCACGTCCCGCGGGTCGGACAGCTCGTTGACGCGGCCGAGCACGGCGCCCTGGGTGAGCACGCCGTCGGCGAGCGCGTCGGTGACCTCCGCCGACGGGTGGTAGGCCGCCTCCACCCGGGCGTCCCAGTCCTGCCACAACCGTGCCTGAAGTTCCCGGTACGCGGGGTCCACCGCGTGCCCGTCGAGAGCGGCGGTGAGCGCGGTCAGGGCTTCGCGGGCGTCGGCGACCACCGGCAGCCCGGCGTGCTTGCCGGCGTCGAACCGGGCGACGTTGATGTTGACGAAGCGGACGGCCGGGTCCTGGAAGGCGGTGCGGGAGGCCGTGGTGAAGTCGCTGTACCGGGTGCCGACGCCGATGACCAGGTCGGCCTCGGCGGCGAGCGCGTTGGCGGCGGTGGTACCGGTGGAGCCGACCGCGCCCATCGCCTGCGGGTGGCCATGCGGCAGCGCGCCCTTGCCCGCCTGGGTCTCGCCGACGGGGATGCCGGTGGCCTCGCAGAGCGCGCGCAGCGCGTCCTCCGCGCCGGAGTAGTGCACCCCGCCGCCTGCCACGATCATGGGCCGCCGGGCCGCCTTGACCAGCGCCGCCGCGTCGGCGAGGTCGGCGGCCTCCGGGAGCGGCCTGGCCACCCGCCAGACCCGCTCCGCGAACAGCTCCACCGGCCAGTCGTAGGCCTCGGCCTGCACGTCCTGGGGCAGCGCGACGGTGACCGCGCCCGTCTCGACCGGGTCGGTGAGCACCCGCATGGCCCCGAGCAGGGCGGACGGCAACTGCTCCGGCCGGTCGATCCGGTCGAAGAAGCGCGACAGCGGGCGGAAGGCGTCGTTGACGGTCACGTCCGCCGCGTATGGCACCTCCAGCTCCTGGAGCACCGGCGCGGCGACCCGCGTAGCGAACGTGCCGGAGGGCAGCAGCAGCACCGGAATGCGGTTGACGGTGGCCAGCGCGGCCCCGGTGAGCATGTTGGTCGAGCCGGGGCCGACCGAGGCGGTGCACGCCCACGTCTGGAGGCGGTCGAGCTGCCGGGCGTAGGCCACCGCCGTGTGCACCATGGCCTGCTCGTTGCGGGCCAGCACGTACGGCAGGCGCTCCGCGCCCCCGGCCAGCTCGTGCTGGAGCAGCGCCTGCCCCAGCCCGGCCACGTTGCCGTGACCGAAGATTCCGAAACACCCCGCGAAGAGCCGTTGGCGGTAGCCGTCCCGCTCGCTCCACTGGGCGGTCAGGAAGCGTACGACGGCCTGGCCCACGGTCAGGCGCACCGTGCCCGTGTTCATCGTGATCCTCCGATCGGGAGTCTGGGATCGACGTCCTGCCCGGCCCACGACCGGCGCACCCACGCGTGGGCGGGGTCGTCGCATATCAGCCAGGCCCGGGTCGCGCCGGGGCCGGCCATCACGTTCAGGTAGTAGAGGTCGTAGCCGGGCGGGGCCATGGCAGGGCCGTGCCAGCCGTGCGGCACCAAAACCACGTCGCCGGAGCGGACCTCGGCCAGGACGTCGATGGGCCGCTCGGCCGTGCCGTAGACCCGGTGGTAGCCGACCGGATCGGCACCGTCGGGAGCCCCCGGCTCGGGCCCGACCTCGAAGTAGTAGATCTCCTCCAGCTCGGTCTCCACCCCGTCGCGTTCCTCGTCGTGCTTGTGCGGCGGGTAGGAGCTCCAGTTGCCCGCCGGGGTGACGACCTCGCAGGCGATGATCGAGTCGGCGTCCAGCACGCCGGGGATCCCGAAGTTGCGCACCTCGCGGGAGGCCTGACCGGCGCCGCGCAGCTCCACCGGGACGTCGGCCGCCTTCAGGTGGCTGAACTGCGGGGGTGTCCGGCGCTTGGCCGCCCGCGCGCCGCACAGCGCGATCCTGGCCGGCGCCGTCGCCCTGACCGTCAGGTCGGTGCCCGGCGGGACGTACGCGATGTCGGTCGGGCCGGCGAAGACGCTGTCCCTCCCGGCCAGGCGGGCCCGGTGTCCGGCGGCCGTGACCTCGGCGCCGCCGTACAGGGGAACCACGATGATCTCGGTGTCGCCGGTCGGCAGGCGCAGTTCCTCCCCCGCCGCCAGGGTGGCCACGCGCAGGCTGGTGTGCCGCCATCCCTCGATCGCGCCGGTGATGGACACCTCGAACGGGCCGTCGGCGGCGGTGCCGTACGGGCGGACCCAGCGGTTCACGAGCCACCCCCGTGCACCAGGCCGGAGGCGATGTCCACGGCCGCGGCCACGTCGCCGTCCGGTGGGAAGAGCAGCGCCCGGCCGACGACCAGGCCGCGTACGGCTGGCAGGCGGAGGGCCTCTCCCCAGGCGGCGTACGTCTCGTCGGGGTGCCCGCTGGGGTCGCCGCCCAGTAGCAGGGTGGGCATCGTGGTGGCGTCCATGACCCGCGCCAGGTCCTCGACGACCGGCAGCTTCAACCAGGTGTGCCGGCTGGTGGCCCCGAGCCCGGCGGCGATGTGGATCGAGGTGATGGTCGAGTCGGGGTCCAGCAGGTTCCGTACCCTGCCCTCCTCGCGGACGGACAGGAAGGGTTCCACCATGGCCATCAGGCCGTGGCCCGCCAGCGCGGTTACCGCGCGGGCGCTGGCCTCCATGGTGGCCGCGGTGCCCGGATCGTCCAGGCAGATCCTGGTCAGCATCTTCCCGCCGTCCAGGCCCCGGGCGGCGATCTCGTCGGCCGTGTACGCGGTGAACCGGTCGTCCAGCTCGAAGACCGCGCCCTGCAGGCCGCCCCGGTTCATCGACCCGACGACGACCTTGTCCTCCAGCGCGCCCATGAGCAGCAGGTCGTCCAGGATGTCGGGGGTGCCGAGCACGCCGTCCACACCCGGCCGGGACAGCGCCACCGCCAGGCGTTCCAGCAGGTTGCTGCGGGAGGCCATGGCCCGGTGGTCGTCGCGGACGCCGAGCGCGCCGCGGGCGGGATGGTCCGCGGCCACGATGAGCAGCCGGCCGTCCTGGCCAAGCAGCTCGCGCCGCCGCCGCGCGGCCCACCCGCCGGCGATCCGCCACGGCTCCCGCGCCCGGATCTCGGTCAGCCGCCCGGTGTCCGGGCGCCAGGTCGTGGTCATCGTTCCCCCTCCAGCCGGCCGTTCATGACGGCCGTGACCTCGGCCTCGGCCGGCATCGCGTCGGCGCACTCCAGCCGGGAGGCGACGATCGCCCCGGCCACGTTGGCGAACCGCACCACGCGGCGCAGATCCCAGCCGGCCAGCAGGCCGTGCACCAGGGCGCCGCCGAAGGCGTCGCCCGCGCCGAGCCCGTTGACCACGTCCACGGGGAAGGGCGGCACCTCGACCCGCTCGTCGGCGGTCGCGGCGAGCACGCCCTCGGGTCCCCGCTTGACGATCGCCAGTTCCACACCGCGCTCCAGCAGGGCGTCGGCCGCCCGCGTCGGCTCGCTCTCCCCCACGGCCACCGCGCACTCCTCGCGGTTGCCGACCGCCACCGTGACGTGGTCGAGCGCCTTGCCCACCTGGGCGGCGGCCTCGCCGGGGTCCGGCCAGAACATGGGCCGGTAGTCCAGGTCGAGCACGGTGTGCCGACGGCGGCCGCGCGCCTGCCAGGCGGCGAAGTGCGCCGACCGCGACGGTTCCTGGGAGAGCCCGGTGACGGTGGCCCACAGCACCCCGGCCGTGCGGACGGCCTCCAGCGGGATCTCGTCGGCCTCGATCATCAGGTCGGGGGCGGTCGGGTAGCGGTAGAAGTACAGCGGGAAGCGGTCCGGCGGGAAGATCTCGCAGAAGGTCACCGGGGTCGGCGGGCCGTCCACCTCGGTGACGAAGGTGTCGTCGACGCCGAAGCCGCGCAGCGCCCGGTGGATGAACCGGCCGAACGGGTCCCGGCCGGTCCTGGTGATGATCGCCGCCCGGCGGCCGTGCCTGGCCGCGGCCACCGTGACGTTGGTGGCGCTGCCGCCGAGGAACTTGCCGAAACGCTCGACGTCCTCCAGGCCGACGCCGTGGTCGAGCGGGTAGATGTCCACCCCGCACCGGCCGATGGCCACCAGGTCGTACGGGGTCATGTGCCTGCCCCAACGGCCAGCAGGTGGTCCAGGCTCGCCCGTACGTCGGCCGCCGGGCCGTCGCCGGACGGGGGTCCGGCCAGAATGGTGTCCTGCTCCAGGACGTACCAGCCCTGGTACCCGTGCCCCTCCAGCGCGGCGACGATGGCCGCGATGTCGACGTCGCCCGCGCCGAGCGGCACGTACATGCCGCCCGCCACGGCCTCGGTGTAGCTCGCCGCGCCGGACTGGACGCGCCGGGCCCAGTCCAGGCGTACGTCCTTCAGATGGGTGTGCGCGATCCGGCCGGGGTGGCGCCGGGCGATGGCGACGGGGTCGCCGCCGCCGATGAGCAGGTGGCCGGTGTCCAGGCAGAGGCCGACGCGGCTGCCGTCCAGGACGCGTTCGGTCTCCTCGCCGCTCTCCACCATGGTGCCGACGTGCGGGTGGAGCGTGGCCACCAGGCCGCGGGCGGACGCGGCGTCGGTGATCCGGTCGAGGTTGCCCAGCAGGGCTGCCCAGCCGTGCTCGTCCAGGACCGGGCGGTCGTCGTAGCCGTCCCGCCCGGTCGCGGCGGCGATGACGACCGTCGAGGCGCCGGCCGCGACCAGGCCGGTCATCGCGTGCTCGACCTCGGGCAGGGGGTCGTGGCCGGGATCGTGCAGGACGACGGGGACGAACTGGCCGACCGCCCGCAGGCCGTACGAGGCCAGGGTGGCGGCCTTGGCCGCAGGGTCGTCAGGCAGGAACCCCTCGGGGCCGAACTCGGTGGCGCACAGCCCGAGCTCGCGCATCTGGCGCAGCACGGCGTCGGGCTGGAGCTGGTGCCCCCATCCCGGGACCTCGCAGACGCCCCAGGAGATCGGGGCGCCCGCGACACGGTCGGCCACGTGGGTGGTGGTGGTCATGGTTCAGATCCCCTCGATCTCGGAGAGCGCGACGGGCCTGCCCTCGGCCCGGGACCGCTCGCACGCCTCGGCGACGCGGAAGGCCTCCAGCGCGTCCTGGACGGTGCAGGGCGAGGGCCGCACGCCGCGCACGACGTCCGCGAACGCGGTCAGCTCGGCCTGGTAGGCGGGCAGGAACCGCTCCATGAACGACCACTTCCGCGGGCCGCGCGGGAAGTCGACGCCCTCCTCGGCGGAGCGCATGGCCAGCGAGTGGTCCAGCCCGACGGCGATGGCGCCCCGCTCGCCGTGGATCTCCATGCGCACGTCGTGGCCGCCGCCGTTGTAGCGGGTCGAGGAGACCAGGACGATCGTGCCGTCGTCCAGGGTCAGCAGCGCCCCGCCGGTGTCGACGTCCCCGGCCTCGGCGAAGAAGGCGGCGCCCTTGTTGCCGCCGGTGGCGTAGACGGAGGCGACCTCGCGCCCGGTGACGAACCGGAGGATGTCGAAGTCGTGCACGTTGCAGTCGCGGAAGATGCCGCCGGAGGTCGGGATGTAGGACGCGTGCGGCGGGGCCTGGTCGTGGGTGTTGGCGCGGATCGTGTGCACGAAGCCCAGCTCCCCGGAGGCGACGGCCTCCCGCGCCCGCTGGTAGCCGGCGTCGAAGCGCCGCTGGAAGCCGACGTGCACCGGCACGTCCTCCGACGCCACGAGCTTGGCCAGCGCGATGGTCTCGGCGAGCGTGCCCGCCACCGGCTTCTCGCAGAACGTCGGGATCCCGGCGGCGACGCCCAGGCGCAGCAGCGGCGCGTGGCCGGGGGTGGCCGTGGCGATCACGAAGCCGTCGACGCCGGAGGCCAGCAGGCTCGCCACGTCAGGGACGGCCGGCACGTCCAGTTCGGCGGCGACCGCCTTGGCCGCCGCCGGGTCGGCGTCGGTCACGATGAGCTCGTCGACGAAGTCAAGGGCCTGCAGAGTTCTCGCATGGAAGGCGCCGATCCGTCCGACACCCGCGAGTCCGATGCGCATGCGCGTCCCGTCCTATCCAGTGGCTGAACCGCACCGCGGCCGGCCGAAGGCTCTGGTCAGCCGCCCGCGATGCTGTGAGCCTGCCTGTTAACCGAATGTTGCGTCAAGAGTTTGTCCTGACATATTTGCTTAATGTCATACAGAGGTAAGATGTACCTCGTGGCAAGACAAGTGGCTGTGGCGATCGACCGAGCTTCCCCCGTTCCCCTGTACCACCAGCTCGCCGAGCAGCTCGGCACCGCGATCTCCAGCGGGGAGCTGGAGCCCGGCGACGCGTTCGAGAACGAGATCGCGCTCGCCGAACGGCTGAGCCTCTCCCGGCCCACGGTACGAAGAGCCATCCAGGAACTGGTAAACCAAGGTCTCCTGCTCCGCCGCCGCGGTCTCGGCACCACCGTCGCCAACCGCAAGGTGCACCGCCGCGCCGAGCTCACCAGCCTCTACGACGACCTGGAACGCGCCGGCGGCCGCCCCGCCACCAGGGTCCTGCGCCACGAACGGGTCCGCGACGAACGCGTGGCCGCCGCCCTCGACCTCGCCCCCGACGTCGAACTGCTCGCCATCGTCCGCCTGCGCCTGTCCGACGACCGCCCCCTGGCCATCCTCCGCAACTGGCTGCCGCCCCCCTACGCCGGAATCCCCCAGTCGGTCCTCGAAACCAAGGGCCTGTACGCCGTGCTGCGCGACCGCGGCGCCCGCCCCGTCGTCGCCCACCAGACCATCGGCGCCCGCCCCCCGACCACCGAGGAACGCCGCCATCTCCTCCTCAAGCCGGCCGAACCCGTCCTCACCATGACCCGCACCGCTTTCGACGCGATGGGCAACGCCATCGAGTACGGCGACCACTCCTACCGGGCCCAGGACTACAGCATCGACGTCATGCTCGACCAACGCTGACATCCGCCCGGCTCTCCGATAAGAAATTGCGTATCGGTACGGCTTGACGTAATTGCACAGCATTTTTGATGGCAACTTCTGGGCAATTGTTATCAACTCGGGACACTCAATAATTCACGCCCCGACATACGCCAGAAACACTGAACGCAGTCGCTTGCCCACCCTCCGCAATATTGAGGACGCACTCCACCTCTCGATGTCACATAGAGCAATTACCTGATTACCATTCGGCCACACCAGTGGGACACAAGGCCGCTCCAAGTGGCATGCGGCAGGATGCCGAATCGAAAGCAAAAGATGTTTACGTTTTGCCCCAAGAACTGGTAAAAATCTTTGCGATTCAATCGGGGGCTGCTTTCCGCATGCTCCCCTTCGTCCTCACAGGAGACATCCGCATGCGTAACACGATCGTCAAGATCGCGAGTTTCGCGCTGGCCCCCGTGGTGGGTGCCACGCTCTTCGCGACGGCACCGGCCGCCGCGAAGGTCGACGAGCCGTTCTCGATCTTCAAGATCAGCAACGTCAAGTACACCAAGAAGGCCAAGGCCGGCGGCTTCGTCAGCTACTCCTTCAAGGCCACCAACACCGGCCCGCACGACGCCGACTACTACTGGATCGGCGGCATCCTGCCCAAGGCCGTGGACACCAAGAAGAAGATCTACTGGAGCGGCGCGAAGGGCACCGAGTGCGAGTGGGCCGGGCGCGAGTTCTGGTGCTGGGCCCCGTACGTCCTTGAGGTGGGCGACTCCGACGTCCTGTCGATCAAGTTCCGCCTCAAGAAGAACGCCCGCGGCACCCAGGTCGGCCAGGTCGGCGCCATCGCCTACGACGTGCCGAGCGGCGCGGAGGACCTGGACCGCAGGGCCCTCAAGGAGCTCGGCATCAAGGGCTGGATCTACACCAAGAAGGTCAAGACCGTCGTGGTGAAGTAAGGCGTGCGATCACCGCGTCAGACGTCGTCCCAGCGGAAGATCAGTACCGCCGCCACCCCGATGACCAGCGCGAAGCCCAGGATGATGCCCAGCTCGGGCAGCACGCTCGCCGGGCCCTGGCCGCGTACCAGGACATCCAGCATGCCCTGGGTCATATGCTTCATCGGGAAGATGTTGGAGAGCGTCTGGAGCCAGCCCGGCGCGGCGTCCAGCGGGAAGAACGCCCCGGACAGGAAGGCCATCGGCAGCACGATCAGGTTGGCGACGCTGGTCGCCCCCTCCGCCGACTTGGCCAGGCCGCCGGCCACCATGCCGATCGCCATGAAGACCAGCGTGCCCGCGATGACCAGCGGCACCGCCATCCACCAGTAGGCCGACAGCTGGAGGCCGAACACCGGCAGGCTGGCCACGCCCAGGAAGATCGCCGTCTGGAGCAGCGAGATGGCCAGGCTCACCCCGACCCGGGCGCTCACGATCGTGCCGGTGCGCACGGGGGCCAGCCGGAGCCGCCGCAGGATCTTCTTCTCCCGCCAGGTCACCAGCGTGGCCGCCGCCCCGAACGCGGCGCCCATGGAGATGGCCCAGGCCAGCAGGCCCGGCGTGATGTACTGGATGGTATTGAGCGATTTGTCCTCGACCTGCTCGGTGGCGAGGGTGAACCGCTGCGGCACCCCGGCCATGTTGGCCTGGCCGACCAGCTGCCCGAAGACCCCCTGTACGGTCCCGGCCCTGACCTGGTCGGCGGCGCTGTAGTAGAGCTCCAGTTTGTCGCCCTGCTGGCGGACGGCGGCGGTGGCGTCGCCCCGGCGCACCTTCTCTTGGGCCGCGGCCAGGTCGTCAGCCTTGCTGATCTCCAGGACCTCGCGGGCGGCGGGCGCGTTGTCGAGCAGCGGCACCGCCCCGACCTGGATGATCTCCGACTTGGAGGTGCCCGGGTTGGCCAGGATCGTGCCGAACAGCACCAGGAACATCAACGGGAAGAGGATGGCGAAGAACAGGGCCATGCGGTCACGGAGGAAGCCGTACAGCATGGCCCGGGAGAGCGACCTGAGGGGGGTCACGCGCGGTACTCCCGTCCGGTGAGGTTGAGGAAGACGTCCTCCAGGGTGGCGCCGCGGACCTGGATGCCGGTCAGCAGGTTCCGCTCGGCCAGCGCGGTCAGCACGGTGGCGGGCGCGTGGGTGGCGATCTTCAGCGACACCCCGTCGTCCTCCACGGCGGCCTCCGGGCCGGCCAGCTCGCGGGCGTCGGCCAGGGCGAGCGTGCCGGTCTCCAGGCTGATGTGGGTGGCACTGTCCAGCCCCCGGACCAGCGTGGCGGGCGGGCCCAGCTCCAGGATGCGTCCGTTGTCCATGATCGCCACCCGGTCGCAGAGCGACTCGGCCTCGTCCATGTAGTGGGTGGTCAGCACGACGGTACGGCCGGCCTTGTTGATCGAGCGGAGCAGGTCCCACAGGTTGCGGCGCGCCTGCGGGTCCAGGGCGGCGCTCGGCTCGTCCAGGAAGAGCACCTCGGGGTCGTGCACCAGGGCGCAGGCGATGGACAGCCGCTGGGACTGGCCGCCGGAGAGCTGCTCGGCACGGGTGCCGGCCTTGTCCTCCAGGCCGACCACGGCGAGCATCTCGTCGGCCTTGGCGGGCGGCACGCCGTACAGGGAGGCGAAGGTGCGGATCTGCTCGCGGGCGGTCAGCCGTTCGAAGAACGAGGACGCCTGGAGCTGCACACCGATCCGGGGCAGCAGGCGCGGGTTACGCGGCCACGGCGACAGGCCGAGCACCTCGACGGTGCCGGCGTCGGCTTGGCGGAGACCCTCGATGATCTCCAACGTGGTGGTCTTCCCCGCGCCATTCGGGCCGAGAATTCCAAAAAACTCTCCTTCTTCCACGAAGAAGGACACGCCGTCCACGGCATGGACGTCGCCATACCGTTTGTGGAGGTCGCGTACGACGATGGTTTGCCCCATGCCGCCAAGGCTAGGCGATCATTTGGTGATGGTGCGGGGTGGGATTGAGGCCGGTGCGAACCTGGGCTTCGGCCACTCCCGCCAGGGCCTTCCTGGCCTCGTGCGGGCGGCCGGCGGGCGTCAGCCGTACCGGGGGGAAGAGGGTGACCGTCACGGTCAGGTCCTTGGTGCCGATCGTCCGCGCGATCGAGCCGACCAGGCTGTCGCCGCCGACGTAGGAGGTACGGGCCGAGCAGGCCGGTCCCTCGTGGTAGCGGATGGTCGCCGGGCGGACCGCGGCGCCCGCGTCCAGGGCGGCCTGGAAGACGGCCGGGCGGAACGGGCCCATGTCGGTGCCGCACCAGGTGGTGCCCTCGGGGAAGGCGACCACGGTGTCGCCGTCCCGCAGCGCGCCCGCCACGCCCGCCACGGCCAGCGGCAGCGTGAGCAACTGGTCGCGGTGGATGAACAGCGCGCCGGCGCCCCTGGCCAGGGTGCGGATCACCGGCCACTCGCCGACCTCGCTCTTGGCCAGCGGACGGCAGGGCATGGTGGCCGCCATCACCAGCGGATCCATCCAGGAGACGTGGTTGGCCACCAGCAGCGTGCCCGAGGTGTCCGGGACCGCGCTGAGCAGAGGCACGCCGGCCACATAGGCGAACCCACGGGTCTGCTCCAGTTTCACGCCCAGGGCGCGCAGCAGCAGCCGGGCCCAGCCGCGGGTGATCCGGCCCCGCCGGGGCATGCTCATCCAGCGGGCGGCCATCGCCACCGGCACGCCGCCCAGCAGCACCGTGACGGCGCCCACGGCCCTGGCCACGCGGCGGGCGCGGGAGGCCTCCGTCAGCGCAGGGGAGACACAGGTCTCCGGTTCGCAGGGAGCCAGCGGCTGCCAGGGGGTGACCGCGGGCGGTATCGCTGTGACGGTCATCACGACTCTCCGAGGAAGTGGCGCAGGTAACGGGTGTCCACGTTGGCCAGCGAGAGCAGCACGAAGAAGTCGGCGGTGCCGAAGCCCGGGTCGTACGCGGGGGCGCCGCACACCCAGCCGCCCAGCCGCAGGTAGCCGCGGAGCAGCGACGGCATCACGAACCGCTCCGGCGGGGTCGCGCCCGGCCAGGGGTTGTGCGGGACCACGCGGTACTCGTCCGGGCCGAGCCCCACGCGCTCCACCACCCCGGCCGCCGCCGCGCCGCCGTCCTCCAGCGGCACCGAGCAGCAGCCCGCCAGCCACTGGTGACCGCCCGCCACCATGTAGTGGGCGATGCCCGCCCACATCAGCGCCAGCACCGCGCCGCCCCGGTGGTCCGGGTGCACGCAGGTACGGCCCACCTCGACCAGGCCGCTGCGGATCGAGGCCAGCTTGCCGAGATCGAACTCGGTGTCCGAGTAGAGGCGGTCGGACCGGCCCGGCGGCAACATCCGGTAGGTGCCCACCACCTCCTCGCCGCTGCGCACCAGCAGGTGGTCGCAGTAGGCGTCGAACCGGTCCACGTCCAGGCCGGAGACCGGCGAGTCCAGCCGGGCGCCCATCTCCCCGGCGAACACCTCGTGACGCAACCGCTGCGCCGCCCTGACCTCGGCGGCGTCGTTCGCGATTCCCACGGTGTAGCGACCGCGGGAATCCGACAGGTTCATCTTCATGTGGACATGACGACACGCGGAAATGACGGTCAGATCTCCTACCGGCGTTGCGGATGCGTCCGGATGGTGAACCTGGTGAGCGGGCGTCGACCAGGGACCAGTAGCGTGGAGGCGTCGTAAGTTCCCCGCTCACTTCAGAGATCCGGATGAACCAGCGCACCCTTCTCATCACCCTTACCGGCCCCGATCGGCCGGGGGTAACCTCAAGACTCTTCACCGTACTCGCGGGATTCCCGGTCACCGTCGCCGACGTGGAACAGGTCGTCATCCGCGGGCGGCTCACCCTCGGCGTCCTGGTCGCCTACGCCGGCGGCCCGTCCACCCGCACCGGCGGGACCATCGGCGGGCTGTGGACGGCGATCGAGCAGGTGGCCGCCGACCTCGACATGGACCTGGAGCTGACCACCGGCACCGCGTCCAAGGAGAAGCGCCGCCGCGGGCGGCTCCAGGTGACCGTGATCGGGTCGCCGCTGCTGCCCTCCGCGATGGCCGGGATCGCCGGGCGGGTGGCGGCCAGCGGGGCCAACATCGACCGCATCGAACGGCTGTCCAGCTATCCGGTGACCTGCATCGAGATGGCCGTCTCCGGGGCCAACCCCGCCTCGCTCCGGGCTGAACTGGCGGCCGAGGCGTACCAGCAGCAGGTGGATGTGGCCGTGCAGCGGTGGGGCATCCACCGGCGCGCCAAGCGGCTCATCGTGATGGACGTGGACTCCACTCTCATCCAGGGGGAGGTGATCGAGCTGCTGGCCCGGCATGCCGGGAACCTGGAGGAGGTGGCTCGGGTTACCGAGGCCGCCATGCGGGGGGAGCTCGACTTCGCCGAGTCGCTGGTGCGGCGGGTGGCGTTGCTCGAAGGGCTGCCGGAGGAGGTTTTCGAGAAGGTCGTCAAGGAGGTTGTGCTCACGCCTGGGGCGCGGACTCTGGTACGGACCCTGAAGCGGCTGGACTACCGGTTCGCGATCGTCAGTGGCGGGTTCACGCAGATCACCGATGCGCTGGTGACCGATCTCGGCATCGACTACTCCGCCGCCAACACGCTCGAAGTCGTTGACGGGCGTCTCACCGGGCGGGTCACCGGGGAGATCGTCGACCGTCCCGGCAAGGCTCGCGCCCTGGAACGCTTCGCCCTCCAGGCCGGCATCCCGCTCAGCCAGACGGTGGCCATCGGCGACGGGGCCAACGACCTCGACATGCTCGCCACGGCCGGACTCGGCATCGCCTTCAACGCCAAACCCGTGGTAGCCCAAGCGGCCGACACCGCCGTCACCGTCCCCTACCTCGACTCCATCCTCTACCTCCTCGGCATCTCCCGCGAAGAGGTAGAAGCCGCCGACGCCGAAGACGGCCTAACCGAAACCTGACCCCTCCCAAACCCCGGCTGCGCCCCTCCCCAGCCGGGGTTCCCCATGCCTGCCGCCTCCCACCCACCCTGATCGACCTTCCGGGTCCGGTCCCTACTCCCACCGGAGTGGTTGCTTACCGTGGCCGTCCCAGCCCCCCACCCAACCCACTTTGACCTCCGTCCAGACCCGACCCGCCGGGTGGCCAGCCGTCACGTTGACACGCCCGCTGGGTGGCCAGCGGCCGCGTTGACACGCCTGCCGGGTGACCAGCCGCCACGTTGACACGCCTGCCGGGTGACCAGCCGCCACGTTGACACGCGGGATTCCGGTTGCCGCCGTTCTCCCGCCCCCTCCATCACCGTGAGGCCCCACCCAGCCCATCACTGACCTCCGGTCGGACCCGGCACCGCCGTGAGGGGCGGCCCGGTCCCGCAGGGCGGCGGGCAGACCGGGAATCTCGGCCACGAGCTGGAAGCCCGCGCCCCCGGTGGGCCCAGACTCCGCCGAGGTGGTGTGGAGCCGCGTCAGCTACCGCCCCAACGGCCCCGAACATTGGTTGCCGGGACTCCCACCCGCTCAACTCACTCGACCTCCGGCCAGACCCAGCCCCACCGTATGGTCGGCTGCCGCGTTGATACGCACGATTCCGGTTGCCCTCGTTAACTCACCCACCCGCCCCCTCCATTACCGTGAGGCCCCACCCACCCAGCCCATCACTGACCTCCGGTCGGACGGCTCCGCCGTGAGGGGCGGCCCGGTCACGCAGAGCGGCGGCCAAGCCGGGGATCCCGGCCACGAGCTGGAAGCCCACGCGCCCGGTGGGCCCAGACTCCGCCGAGGTGGAGTGGAGCCGCGTCAGCTACCGCCCCAAACGCCCCGAACATTGGTTGCCGGGACTCCCACCCACCTTTCGGCCTTCGGTCGCAGATCCGGCTCCACCGGCCTCGTTGGCCGATTCGAACGCCGTGCTGCGGCCAGGGCGTCGGAGATCACTTCTACGCTGACCAGGCTGGGGCTTGCGCCGCATGTGGCCAGGGCACGGAGCCCGCAACGCCCCGCCCAGCGGAGCCGGGTCCGACCGAAGGTCACCCAGGGTGGGTGGGAGTTCCACGGTAACCATCCGTCCCGGCGGAAGCTGGGCAGGGTCAGGGCCAGAAGGGTGGGCGGGTGGGAGAACCACGGTCGGTGAGGGACGTCAGGGGGCGGTGGTGGCTTGTTGGACGAGGTGGGAGGAGGCGGTGTTGAGTTGGCGGAGGGCGTGGTTGGTGGCGGTGGCGTGGAGGAGGGCTTTGCGGGTTTTGGTTTGGGTTTGGGTGGGGGTGGTGGTGATTTCGGTTAGGCGGGTGGTGGCTAGTTTGCCGAGGTAGCGGGTGAGGTCGGCGAGGCGGGTGTCGACGTCGCCGCCGGATTGGTAGGGCTCGCCGGTTCTGATGGCTTCGGCGCCGGCGGACAGGCGGTCGGCGACCGCGTCGAGGACTTTGGGGGCGGGGCCGACGTCGCCGGAGTGCTCGCGGAGGACCGTGGTGAGGGTGATCAGGTCGTCGCGGACCCGGGTGGCCGTGTCCAGCACGCCTTCGAGGTGTTCGGGCAACAGAGCCCCGGGTTCGTGGGGAATGTACGCGAGGGCCACCGAGACAGCGTCCGCGTCGCGGGCGGCCTGACTGATGCGGTCAGTAGCCTTCTCCTCGCTACGCTCCCCCCGGCTCACCCCAGCCACGGTCCGAGCCGCCGCGGCATGCGACTCCAACAACCGCGCCACCCGCTCCCGCAACCGCACCGCCTCCCCACGAGGCCACAACAACCGCGTGCAAACAAGCGCGATCACCCCTCCGGCAACCGTCAACCCCACCCGCAGAGCCGCGATCCCCGGCGACAACGGCGTCTGAAAATCGATCAGCAACAGCACGCACAACGTCATGAACGTCGCCCAGTACGCGTAATGCACCACCACCAACCCGAACCCCAGCGCCGCACACACCGCGATGATCGCCGCGAGCACCCAGTACCCGGGCGCGACCAGCAACACCAGCGCGGCGACGAGCGCCCCGGCCACACTCCCCCCGACCCGCGCCCACACCTTGGCGAACGTCTCCCCATAGGTCGGCTGAATGGTCAGCAACACGGTCACCGCCAGCCACTGCGCGTGCAACGGCTGGAACACCACGATGCCCAGGCAGGCCACCGCCGTCCCCAGGGCCAACCGCAGCGAATGCCGGAACCCGGGATCGTCCAGGGTCAGCCGCGACCGCCACCCACTCCCATCCAGCCGGGGAAGGGACAGCCCTCCCAGCCGCACCGCCCGAGCCGCCGGCCGCGCCTCCTCGACGTCCTCCCGGATCCGTTCCGCCGTATGCCCGATCTGCCGCAGCAACACCACCAGCAACAGGTCACGCTCATCCGCGAGCCGCTCCCCCCGCAACTCCTCGATCCGGGCGGTGAACGCCCCGATCCCCCAGTCCTGCGGCAGATCCTCCACCGTGCCGAACACCGACCGAACAGCGGCGGCCAGCGATCCGGCGAGCTCCCCCAGCCCCACCCGCTCCGACGTGACCTTCCCCTCGGTCGCCTGGAACAGGTCACGCAAGGTCACAGCCTCATAGAAGATCTTCCGAAGCGCCGTGGCGACCTGTTCGGACTCCCGGGACCGCCCCCGCCACCGCCGCCGGGCGCACGCCGTACGCGCCAGGTAGACGGCCGAGGCCGCGTGGACCCGCTGCGCCTCCCAGTCCGCCGAGGTGGTCGCCGAGAGGAGCAGGGCGACCTCCTCCGCCGCCTCGGACAGGATCGTCCCCAGCGGCCGGCTCCGCCGCCACGGCCAGGACAGCGTCACCAGCACCGCCGCCACCAGGCCCCCGATCAACGTGAGCCCCAGATGCCCCCACAGATCGACCGGCAGCGGATTGGCGGCCGTGATCAGCAACGCCAGCGCGGCGGTGGGCCCCACCAGCGGCACCAGAATGCTCCCCGCCGCCACCACGGGCGCGACCAGGACCAGCACCCACTCCCGCTCGACCACCAGCATGCCGAGGACCGTACCGAACGCCAACGACAGAACCCCGACCAGCATGTACTCGACCCGCACCCCCGGCGGGTCGATATTTGCCCGGACCGCCACAAGCCAGGCGCCAAGCGCGACAATTCCCCCCAGTACGGGATGCCCGAAACCAACCCCGGCGACCAGCGGAATCGTCACCCCCAGCGCCGCGACGAGCCCGTACCCCATCGCCAGCCGACGGTCGCCGACCCCGGCCATGGCGCTACGGCCGATGCGTGGCCACCAGGGTGCCCGTCCCGGGGTCGAGGTCGGCCCAGCTCCCGGGCACCCCGATCACCGCGTACGCCCCGGGCGGGAAGGTGTCCACCTGCGCGCCCGTCAACCCCAGCACCAGCTCGTGCACGCTCGGATTGTGTCCCACCAGCACCAACGTCCCCACCTCGGGCGCGACCTGCCGGATCAGCCCGAGCAGCTCGTCGGCGTACGCCTCGTAGATGTCCCGGTCGAGTTCCAGCGGCGCCGCCAGCCCGAGCAGTTCGGCGGTCTCCCTGGTCCGTCGCGAGGAGGAGGCCAGGATCAGATCGGGATCGAACGGCGCGAGCAGTTCGCCCGCCTCACGCGCGTTCCGTTGCCCCCGATTGGTGAGCGACCGGTCGAAGTCGAGCACTCCGGCCGTGTGCTCGGCCTTCGCATGCCGTACCACGATGAGGGTCTTCACGGCGCCGCCCAGAGCGCCAGGCTCACGATCGCCGCGAGCACGGCCACCATGGCAAGGAGGATCAGCATCAGGCTCCGGCCGCCGGAGGACTTGTCCATGGAACCAGAGTCTATGAACAGCTGAGGGCCCCCCACTGTCGCGGGGGACCCTCAGTGCGGTCAGCGGATCAGAAGATCAGCTGGCGACCGGCTCGAGCTCTTCCTTGCTGTTGTCGGGGGAAGCCATGTCCCCGCTGGAGCGCCGCTTGGAGACCAGGATGGCCCCGATCACGACGGCCACCGCGACCACGGTCACCCCGACCCGGAGCGCCACGTTGTCCGCGTACACCACGACGGCCGGCGCGATCAGCAGCGCGACCAGGTTCATCACCTTGATCAGCGGGTTGATGGCCGGGCCCGCGGTGTCCTTGAACGGGTCGCCCACGGTGTCGCCGATGACGGTCGCCGCGTGCGCCTCGGAGCCCTTGCCGCCGTGGTGCCCGTCCTCGACCAGCTTCTTGGCGTTGTCCCAGGCGCCGCCCGAGTTGGACAGGAAGACCGCCATCAGGGTGCCCGCCGCGATCGCGCCCGCCAGGTATGCCCCGAGCGGCGCGTACCCGAGGGCGAACCCGACCGCGATCGGGGTCAGCACGGCGAGCAGACCGGGCGTGGCCAGCTCCCGCAGCGAGTCCTTGGTGCAGATGTCCACGACCCGCCCGTAGTCCGGCAGCTCCGAACCGTCCATGATGCCCGGCTTGCTGCGGAACTGGTCGCGCACCTCGAAGACCACGCGCATGGCGGCCCGGCCCACGGCCATGATCGCCAGACCGGCGAACAGGAACACCACCGAGGCGCCGATTATCAGGCCGACCAGCGTGTTCGGCGAGTCCACGCTGAGGCTGAAGGTGGCGAAGCCGCCCAGCGCGTCCTTGACCCCGGCGCTCGCCTTTGCCAGCTCGCCCTCGACCGCGGTGCGGAACGAGCCGAACAGCGCGGTCGCGGCCAGCACGGCGGTCGCGATGGCGATGCCCTTGGTGATCGCCTTGGTGGTGTTGCCCACCGCGTCCAGCGAGGTGAGCACCCGGGCGCCCTCGCCCTCCACGTCGCCGGACATCTCGGCGATGCCCTGCGCGTTGTCGGAGACCGGGCCGAAGGTGTCCATGGACACGATCACGCCGACCGTGGTGAGCAGGCCGGTGCCGGCCAGGGCCACCGCGAACAGCGCCACGGTGACGTTGCCGAAGCCGAGCAGGAAGGCGCCGTACACGGCGGCCCCGATGAGCAGCGCCGAGTAGACGGCCGACTCCAGGCCGACCGAGATGCCCGCCAGGATGACGGTCGCCGGACCGGTCCGGGAGGACTCGCCGATGTCCTTCACCGGACGCCGGTTGGTCTCGGTGAAGTAGCCGGTGAGGATCTGGATGGCGCTGGCCAGCACCAGGCCGACCAGCACCGCGCCGATCGCGATGATCCGCGGGTTGGCGTCGAGCTGCTGGATGGCCGGAGCCGCCGAGGACAGCTCGGCGAAGGAGGCCGGGAGGTAGGCGAACGCGGCGACGGCCACCAGGACGGCCGAGATCGCGGCCGAGATGAAGAAGCCGCGGTTGATCGCCGCCATCGCGTTCCGGTCGCCGGAGCGCGGCGAGGTGACGAAGATGCCGATGATCGCGGTGATCACACCGATCATCGGAACGATCAGCGGGAACACCAGGCCCTCGGTGCCGAAGGCCGCCTTGCCCAGGATGAGGCTGGCGACGAGCATCACCGCGTACGACTCGAACAGGTCGGCCGCCATGCCGGCGCAGTCGCCGACGTTGTCGCCCACGTTGTCGGCGATGGTGGCCGCGTTGCGCGGGTCGTCCTCCGGGATGCCCTGCTCGACCTTGCCGACCAGGTCGGCGCCCACGTCGGCGGCCTTGGTGAAGATGCCGCCGCCGACCCGCATGAACATGGCCAGCAGGGCGGCGCCGAAGCCGAAGCCCTCCAGCACGCTCGGCGCGTCACCCTTGTAGGCGAACACCACGATCGCCGCGCCCAGCAGGCCGAGCCCGACGGTGAACATACCGGCCACGCCGCCGGTACGGAACGCGATCCGCATCGCGGTCTTCTCACCGGCGTCCCGGGCGGCGGCGGCGACGCGGACGTTCCCCCGCACCGCCAGCCACATCCCGATGAACCCGGTCAGCGCGGAGAACAGGGCCCCGACCACGAAGAACACGCTGCGCCCGATCGCGACACCGGTCGATTCGGCCGGCAACAGGAGCAGCAGGAAGGGGATCAGCACCACAAAGATGGCAAGCGTCCGGAACTGCCGCGTCAGGTAGGCGGCAGCTCCTTGTTGTACGGCTCTCGCGATGTTCTGCATACGCTCCGTGCCCTGGGGCGCGGCCAGCACCTCGCGCACGAGGCCGCCTGCGACGGCTAGCGCGATCATGGCCACGGCGGCCACCACGACAACGATCGTGAGGTGGGAGCCGCTCAGGGATACCGCTGCGTCATTGACAGCGGCTTGATAGGCAGACAATTCCGTCCTCCTCGGCCAGACGGGTAGGTCCTGCCCGGGAGGCGCAGCCTCAACAGTGTTACGGGGCCCTATCGCGATTGGGGCGTCAGCGGCGCACTTCCGGGTGGTTGGCAGTGCCGCTTCCGGTTGCATATCCGCAATACCTTGGCCGGTGCGGGGAGTCTACGCAGCCTGTGGACGGATATGAAGCCCTGGGGCCCCGCCAATTGGGGCCGCGTCCAGTAAGGACCGGATGCGGCAGTTCCCAAACAGGGTATTTGACCGCCGTCAGTACGATGTCGAAAAGGTTACGGACAGGGCGTAACCTGGGGTTCCGGCATGATCGTATCAGGGGGGAAAGGTCGGCGGGGCCGGGATGCGGGCCTACTTAAAATATTTACCTACGGGCGTCTGACATCTTGGTGACTGCCGGGTTTCCTAGCCGAATGTCGGCATGATGTTACCCAGCGTGACGTACCGGGATGCGCCCGACCGCGGCATGAGCCGTACCGAATCAGTGGGCCGGGACCCCGTTGGCGGTGGCCGCGGGCCAGCTCATCCGGATGCGGACACCGGTGGGGCCGGGCGAGACCTCGACGTCGTCGGCCAGCCCGGTGATCACCGCGATGCCCAGACCGGGCAACTCCGGCACGATCCCGAACATGGCCTCCGGCGGGCGGAACCCGTTGAGTGCCGGCTTGAGATCGTCGTTCGGGGCGAGGTCGGTGACCGTCACCTCGAACCGCCCAGAATCGTCGCGGAGCTCGATGCGGATGGGTTCCCCCGGGCAGTGGACGCGATGCGCCTCAACTGCCCGGGAGCACGCCTCTCCGACGGCGAGCCGCACCTCGTCCAGCAGCGCTTCCGCCACCCCGGTGCGCCGGGCGATGGCCGTGGCGACCAACCGCGCCGTGCGCACGTGCGCCGGTAGCGCGCTGAACGTCAGCTCGACGGTGGCCATGACTACTTGTCTCGGCCGTGGGCTTCCTTGGCCTCGTCCACCGAGGCGTAGATCCCGAAGACCTTGGTGAGCCCGGTGATCCGGAAGATCTTCAGAATGCGCTCCTGGGTGCAGACGAGTTCCAGGGAGCCGTCGTGGGCACGCACCCGCTTGAGCCCCCCAACCAGCACACCCAGGCCGGTCGAGTCGAGGAAGTCCACCTTCTCCATGTTCACGAGCAGATGGAAGTTGCCCTTGTTGACCAGGTCGATGAGCAGCTCACGCAATCTGGGCGCGGTGTAGACGTCGATCTCACCCTCGACCTCGACGATGGTGAGACGGTCCTCGGTACGGTGGTCCAACTTCAGATCCACAGATCCTCCAGCGCCTTGCCTGCGTAGGTCCGATGCAGATCGTGCATCCTTAGGAAAACACGATCCTGACGCGCGGCATTCAACCACGCCACGCCTCAGTGTCTATACGAAATCCCGACTCCGGGCGACTCTCCCCGCAGATGCCATGGTGGAAACCAATGAATCGGTCCTCGTCACCCGCGCACCTCAGCAGGGGTGTGCCTGGCCGGAACGGACCACTCCTCGATCGTTTGCTGATGACCCCGGCACGGCACGGGAGAGTCACTCACGTGGAGCATGTTCCAGCACGTCAGGCAGGTCAAGCCCAGTGGCCGGATTGGGTCCCCCCGACGGTGCGTGAGCGGCTGGAGGGACTGGGGGTGTCCGGCCTGTGGCCGCACCAGCTGGCCGCCGCCGAGCACGCCCACCGTGGCCAAAACGTGATCATCTCCACCGGCACCGCATCCGGAAAATCTCTGGCCTATCTGGTCCCGGCGGTCACTTCCCTCCTCCAGGGCTCAACCGTCCTGTACCTCACTCCGACCAAGGCCCTCGCCGCCGACCAACTCCGCACCGTCCGTTCCCTCGGCCTGGACGGCGTACGCCCCGCCGCCTTCGACGGCGACACCCCCGCGGAGGACCGCGCCTGGGCCCGCCGCCACGCCAACTACGTCCTGACAAATCCGGACATGCTCCATCGGTCGATGTTGCCGCGGCACGCCGCCTGGAACTCCTTCTGGCGCCGCCTCCGGCTGGTCGTGGTCGACGAGTGCCACGGCTACCGCGGCGTGTTCGGCTCGCACGTCGCCCAGATCCTCCGCCGCCTGCGCCGCGTCGCCGCCAAGTACGGCTCCCGCCCGGTCTTCTTCCTCGCCTCGGCCACCGCGAGTGAGCCGGGGACGACGGGGATGCGCCTGACGGGGCTTGAGATGGCCGAGGTGACACGTGATGCCTCGCCCAGGGGTGCGACCACCATCGCGCTCTGGGAGCCGCCTCTGACCGATCTACGCGGCGAGGGAGGGGCTCCGGTCCGGCGCACCGCCACCGCCGAGGCGGCCGACCTGCTCGCCGATCTCGTCCTGGACGGGGTGCGCACGCTGGCGTTCGTACGGTCGCGGCGGGCGGCCGAGACGGTGGCGCTGACGGCCCGGGGGCAGCTGCACGACACCGAGCTGTCGCTGGGGGTGCACGCCCGGCCGTCCCGGGCCGGGGCGGCGACGCCGGTGCTGCCCGAGTTGCGACTGGCCGAGAAGGTGGCGGCCTACCGGGCCGGGTACCTGGCGGAGGATCGGCGGGGGCTGGAGAAGGCGCTGCGGTCGGGGGAACTGCTCGGGCTGGCGACCACGAACGCGCTGGAGCTCGGGGTGGACGTGTCCGGACTGGACGCGGTGCTGATCGCGGGGTGGCCGGGGACGCGGGCCTCGCTGTGGCAGCAGGCCGGGCGGGCGGGGCGCGACGGGCAGGACGCGCTGGCGGTGCTGATCGCGCGGGACGATCCGCTGGACACCTATCTGGTGCACCATCCGGAGGCGCTTTTCGGACATCCGGTTGAGGCGACGGTGCTGGATCCGGACAATCCGTACGTCCTGGGGCCGCATCTCTGTGCGGCGGCGTCCGAAATACCGCTCACGGATGAGGACCTTTCTATTTTTGGTCCTGCTGCGGCTGGGGTTTTGGATGAGCTGGTGGGGAAGGGGTTGTTGCGGCGGCGGACCACCGGGTGGTTCTGGACCAGCCGGGAGTGGGCGGTTGATCTCGCTGACATCCGGGGGTCCGGTGGGGCGCCCATCCAGATCGTGGAGGTGGAGACCGGGCGGCTGCTCGGGACCGTGGACGAGGCGTCCGCGCACAGCACCGTGCATCCCGGGGCCGTGCACCTCCATCGCGGCGACACCTTCCTCGTCGAGGAACTCGACCTCGACGCCGGCGTCGCTCTGGTCACCTCCGCCCAGCCGGACTACTCGACCTTCGCCCGCGACATCACCGAGATCCGCATCATCGAATCCCTCCGCTCCCGCCCGCTGGGCCCCGGCGAACTCCACTTCGGCACCGTCGAGGTAACCCGCCAGGTCATCTCCTACTCCAAACGCCACACCCAATCCGGCGAACTCCTCGGCGACACCCCCCTAACCCTCCCACCCCGAACCCTCCAAACCCGCTCAGCCTGGTGGACCCTCCCCAACACGGCCCTCCCCCAGACCGACAAGTCCGCCACCAACCAACTGAGCCCTAACCAAACCGACCTCGTTCAGAGCGGCCCCTCGCAAGCCGATGCCGTTCAAGATGGCCCCACGCAAGCCAACGCCATCCAAGATGGCCCCACGCAAGCCAACGCCTTTCAGGGCGCCCCCGTCCAAGGCAACCCCGTCCAAGGCAACCCCGTCCAAGGCAACCCCGTCCAAAGCGACCCCTTTCAAGGCGACCCCCTTCAAGGGGATGCCACTCAAGACAGGGCCCTTTTCGCTTCCCGTGATGCTGTTTCCGTTTCGCTTGGGGTTGTTTCCGCTCCGCTTGAGGGTGTTCTTGGTCCTGCTGAGGTGCCTCAGGAACTGCTTAGTTCAGATGGTGGGATGGCTCGGGGGCGGACTCCGGGGCGCCGGGCTGCGAAGAAGCGGGACATCGATCTTGGTGGGGCCGCACATGCGGCAGAGCATGCGGCGATTGGGCTTCTGCCCCTGTTCGCGACTTGTGATCGATGGGATATCGGCGGCGTCTCAACCGAACTCCATCCCGACACCGGGCTGCTGACCGTGTTCGTCTACGACGGCCACGCCGGCGGCGCCGGATTCGCGGAACGCGGTTATGCGAATGCCGTGGAATGGCTGACCGCGACCCGAGACGCCATTGCCGCCTGCGAGTGCGACCACGGCTGCCCGTCCTGCATCCAGTCTCCAAAATGCGGCAACGGCAACGAGCCCCTAGACAAACAGGGCGCCATTCACTTACTCAACATCCTCCTACAACCCGAACCTGAGAACAGCGAGACCTAGTCCTACCTTCATCATCCAATTTGTCCCAGTGGCCGCCAGGGACCGGCGGGAACAGCGGAGGACACGCTGGATCTGCGGGTGGGTGGAGCGCCCCCTACGGTCCCAGTTTATCCGCCTGATCGAAATAGTTCCTCTATCGCGGAAACCGAGGCGATAGAGAACGCCGCGAGGTAACCCGGCCGTCGGAGTGGGACGTCATCATTCACAGTATGTCCCACCCCGAGAGCGATAAATCTTGTTTGAGGGTCATGCCAGCCACCGCTCCGCCGAACGGGTGAAGGCCACGCAAAAAGTGGCCGCCGCGACGGGAAGTTGACCAGGCCGTGCAGCGTGTCCAGCCAGCCCTAGCCGATTCGCATGTAAATGCTTCAGGGGAGACCAACTTCGGCAGGCCCAGCTTTTGCCCAAGCGGTGGCGATGCGCGCACCCAATCCTGGGAGCGTCATCGCAACCGCAACGGAAACATCAACTACGCCGCCCGAAACCACACAGGACGTTAACTGAGCGGTGTTGGCCTCAACCACACGCCTTGCCTCACCACAAGCAACATCCTCCGAAACAAATGCCTGCTTCGCACCCGCCAGCGCACCAAGATCAGCCGCAACCTGCGCCCGATGCCGCCCCACCCGAACAACCCCAACCCAAACCATAATCACCACCACAACCCAAACAACCCCCATAACAGCAACCACCCAAACCGTCCCGCTCCCCCGCTCCCGAGCATCCACCCTTTCCTCCATCCACCCTTTCTTCGATGCACTTTCCTCCGTGCCGCTTTCCTCCGCGCCCACTTTCCTCTATGCGTCCTTACTCCTCTTTTCAACACTGATTCTTTGTGAGCCATCTACGCGATCGGCGTCGTCGTGCTCACCGCCGCCCTGAGAGCCCGCACGGCGGGAAGTCGTCACCCCTGGCGTAAATGGGGAGAAGCGGTGACCTTCTACATTCTTTGTGGGTGCGCTTAGAGCGACAGCCCTGGCTCCGATATTGATGACGCGGAAGCGACAACGGTTATCGGGGAGACGATATGACCCACTCGGGGGCCTATATCTGCGGTTATTGTTACTCGGACAAGATTTTCACCGATGGCGACTGTAACTCTCGCTCCATCGGGAGCCGAGCGAATTGCCGCCTCGCGAACAGCTTCGACGGATTCCCCGCGGGCCGCGGCCCGAGCACCGGCCCGAGCCGCGTCCACACATTCAAGCTGCGCACAAACCACCGCAATGGCCCACAACGCCGCCCCGAGAACAACCACCAGCGTTGGCAAGGCAACCGCCATCTCGGCAGTCACCGACCCCGCATCCCCCATGCCCCGACGAACACGCCGAACCCAGCGAAAGCCCCGTCCCCGAGCCCAACTCCCAACCCAACTCCACCCCCAAACCCGACCGCCACCCCATCCACGACCCCGAACCCAAACCTGACCGGGACGCCGAACCCAACCGCGCCCCCATGCGCGACCCCGAACCCATGCGTGACCCCGAACCCGAAGCCGACTGCGACTCCGACTGCGATCCCGACCGCGCACCCGACCGCGCACCCGACCGCGGCCCCGGCTCGGAGCGACGTGGTCTACCGGATGCACCGGCTCAGGGATTTCGTGAGAATCACGGATTCGGGGGTTCGACCCGGGGATCGGCCGAGTCGGCTCACATACCTCAAGATCGAGCTGTGGGTTTTGACGGCATGGATTGGGACTCTGGGGGATGAACTGGCTGGCCTGCAGGTTGAGCGCGTCACCCGTCGAGCGACGGCCATGGTCGAGTAGGTGCGAGCCGCAGGCGTGGCCGAGCAGGTGCGAGCCACAAGCATGCCCGAGCAGGCGCGAGCCACAGACATGCCCGAGCAGGCGCGAGCCACAAGCATGCCCGAGCAGGCGCGAGCTACAGGCATGGCCGAGGAGGTGCAAGCGTCGGAGGGCGCGTTTCATGGGGGTTGCCCTGTCGAGATTCGGTTGATTCGGGGACTAACCAGCCAGGTTGAGGGCCTTCTGGACCAGGGCGGAGAGCATCTGCTGGACTTCGCCTGAGGTCACCACCTTGAAGAGCAGGGCTGCGAAGCCACAGGCCGCGATCGTTCCGACGGCGTATTCGGCGGTGGACATGCCGGCGTCGCTTCGCGTGCGGGCGGCGAGCGTCCACTGGACACCCAGGTTCCGGGCGCGGTTCACCAGGCTGAGCCGCTGTCGCCGAGTCTTGGGAAGCAGCACCTTCGCCGCTTCACCACCTCCCTCCACCAGGACCAGCTGGCCCTGGCGACCTGGCCAACGATCCACGTGAATGACAGTCCCCTGATTCTGATCAGCCTCGGCCGGGGGCGACGAGACAGCCGCCCGAACGTTCCCCGCCCCGAACTCATGCGTGGACTCGACCGCGGGACGCGGCGCGGGGACAACCGCACTTCGCGATGCCACGGCATGGACGGAGCAGATAGCGCCCACCGAGCGCATACCGCGAGGGGCCGTGCCACCCGCCGAGCCCGTACCAGTAGGTGCCGTACTACCCGCCGAGCCCATACCGCGAGGTGGCGTACCACCCGCCGGGCGCATACCGCGAGGGGTCGTACCGCCCGCTGGCAAGCTCCGGTCACGCGTCGCTACCGGCTGGTGCATCGATGGGGCCGTTCCGGCAAGCCGGGATCGATCCAATGGCTGCGAATCGCCGGTCTCCCGCACTACCAGCCTGGGCGTGCCAGTCGAACCGACGATGCTGAAGGGCAGGGCAACCCGCTGATCCGATGGGGTGGGGGTGGAGTGTCGGCGAGGTGAGATGGCGGGTGGGATTGGATGGAGCGGGTGGGTGTTCTGGGGGTGCTCGGTGGTCCGCACGCGCATTTGGGCCTCCTACGAGCCTGGGACGGGCCCTCCGTCCGCAGCCACGTTCAGAGTGCATGTACTTGCCGTTTCTCGCTGGGGCCGAATGCGATTCTGTGGATATCCGAAAGGCTGTGGATAACTTCCCGGGACTTTGACCAGCCGATACGGCCTTCAGTCACAAGACAGGGGGGCGTTGTCCACAGTTGTGGATAACTTCATCCACAGGTGCGGCGCCTGTGTATTGGCGGGGTTGGCGTTAGGCGAGTGGAGTTCAGTGCCGGATGGGTACAGGTCACTGCCAGGATCGCAGTAAGCACTCTCTTGGGCTCGGCTCTGCGCGATTTCTGATGGCCGTCAGCCAGGACGGTTACTGGCCGTCCATCTCGACAACGGCATGTTCGTTGACACTCGCGTTCAAGGCATGAGGACCTGGGTGGCCAGACCTGCCACTACGGGGATGATGCCGAGGAAGACGAAGGCGGGCAGGAAGCACAGGCCGAGTGGTGCGACGGCGTGGACTCCTGCTTTTCGGGCGGTGGCGGATGAGGTCGCGCGGTGGGCGTGGCGGGCGTCCTCCGCAAGGCGGGTGAGTACGTCCGCGACCGGAGCGCCGCTTTCCATGGCTCTGGACATGGTTCGGGCGAACGTCGCCAGTGGCTTCTCGTCAGCGAGCAGCAACCATGCGGATGCCGGGTCGGCGCCGAGGCGCATCTGAGCCGCTATCCATGAGAGACGGGCGCCCAGGGGGCCTCCAACGGCCCTGGAGGCCGTGTCGACGGCCCCGCTCAAGGGCTGGCCCGCTCGCAGGCACGCCACCACCAGATCCGCGAGGAACGGCAGATCCGCCGTGAGTTGCTCCCTTCGGCGACGAGCGTCCGGCGATTCTCTCCGTCGAATTACGACAATCAATCCTGAAGCCACCAAGACACCAGCAACCACCCCAAACAACCCGCCCACTGTGAGAAAGGTCAGCACGCCAGCAGGCCCGGCGACAATCGCCACAGCCCCGTATGCGCGAACTTCCGCAGACCCACGCCCATCCACCCCTACTGCGTCCACATCACCCACGACGTCACCGGTCATCGATGCGCCACCTCCGCGGGTGCCCACGCTCCTGCGCGCGGTTCCTTCCCCCGGCGTTTCACGCACTCGCGAAAGCCGATCCTCGGGCCTCCGGCGGACAGGCCAGGCCCAGACGGCCAGCGCGGCCAACACCGCACTCAAGAGAACAAACACCACAGCCTCCGAAGATGAACATGGGACGAGCGCCCTTCTTCGAGCACCCAGCCTTCTCACCGCCTCACGACCCACCACGGAGGCACTCTCACCCGTGTGCGAGAAGGCGACCGTCATCGAATCCGGCACGGGCGAAACATGGCGACTCCGCTCAAGCCGGCTCAAGCGGCGGGCGCGTGGGCAGCTCACGGGTTGGTCCTCCTACGCGATTGAGAGGAGGTGATGGGCGGGGTTAGAGGCAGGTCTGTTCGGCTTTGGTGACGAGGTGGTTGGTCCATCGGAGGCCGAGGGCGTTGAGGGTGAGGCCGAGGATGAGGCAGGCGAGGCCGGCGGGGGTGGTGAAGAGGAAGGGGAGGGGCTGCATGCCCAGGGCGGCTGCCAGGAGGAGGCCTAGGGCGGGGAGGGCGGCGAGGAGGCGGGCGGTGGCTCGGGGGCCTGCTAGTTGGGCGGAGATGTCCTGGCGGTGGGCTTCCAGGTCTCGGAGGGAGGTGGCTACTCGTTCGATGAGGGTGGTGAGGCCGCCGCCTATGGTGGTGCTGACGTGCCAGCAGGAGGAGAGGCGGAGGAGCCCTTCGCCGCCGGTGGGAGGGGCTGCCTGGCGTAGGGCTGTCGCGATGTCGCCGCCGTCGCGGGCGGCTGCCAGGACTGGCGTCATTCTGGTGGGGTCGGGGAAGTCGGTCGAGGTGATCGCGCGGCTCAGGGCGTCGCCGGCGGTTCGGCCTGTGGCCAGTTCGGCCGCGATGGCTTGGCATAGTTCGATCGATGACGTGCGCCATGCGGCTGCCTGTTTGGCCGGGCGGGTGCGGCGGAAGCCGTACAGGAGCGAAGGCCATGGGCGGGTTGGGCTGCTGGCGATCGCGGTCAGTCGTGCAGATGCTCGCGTTGGGCCGAACCATAGCCAGCCTGCGATACCGCCCGTCAGAGTCGCGACCAGGCCCCAACCGAAGGCACCCACCTAACTCTCCCCCTTCTCGCGACTGAACTCCACTGGGCATTTGCGACCAGACCACGAAGGTGCCTGCGACCTCCTTCAAGGGATGTCCTCCCTGCCGCTGGGCCTTGAGTTTCACGGTCATGGTGATCAGAGAAGGGTGGGGCAGCGGGACTTGAGGAAAGGGAGGGCTGGGCCCGCTTGGAGGGTGCCGGTGGGGGTCGAGGTCAGGGCGGGGAGGGCGGTGACGAAGCCGGAGGGGGAACGTTGGAGGAGGCAGATTTCGGAGACCTGGCGTTGGCCTGACTGGGGGTGGCGGGTCAGGTGGATGACGGCGTCGAGGGCGGCGGCGAGTTGGCTGTGGACGGCCTCGCGGGTGAGGCCGGCGGCGCAGGCGAGGGCTTCCAGGCGGGGTGGGACATCGGCGGCGGTGTTGGCGTGGAGGGTGCCGCAACCGCCTTCGTGGCCGGTGTTCAAAGCGCTGAGGAGGTCGCCGAATCTCGAATAAACACCAACACTTGGCCGATAACAGCGCGATGAAAATTTGGGCGAGAGAGGCGACGACGTCAACCACGTTGATAGACCATCCGTCCACGAAGGGTCAACGCCAGCCTGTCCCTGGAGCCCCCCATGTCCCAGCAATACGGTCAGCCCCCGTACGGCCAGCAGCCCGGGTACTACCCGCCCCCTCCCCCGCCGCCGCGCCACAGCAACACCGCGCTGATCCTGGTCGTGGTCGGGGCGGTCGCGTTGACCATCCTCGGCAGTTGCGCGGTCCTGCTGGCGGTGAACGACACGGCCACGACCGTCGCAACGGAGCCGGACTCCCGGTCGAGTATCGTCCAGGAGGCCACGGGCGGGACCGCCATCGCGGAGCAACCCCCGGCCGAACAGCCCCCCGCGGAGCAGCCCTCAACGGGGACCGCACCCAGCACGGAGCCGCCGCCGGCTGCCGCCGCCTCATCCCAGCCGGCCCAGCCGCGCGGGGTGCTGCTGACCGACAGCGGGGACGGCAAGAAGAACACGCAGCGGTTCACGGTGGACGACTCGTGGGAGGTCCACTACACCTTCGACTGCACAAACAACGTGGCGGGCCAGGGCGCCATGTCGATCACCGTCATGGATGGAACGCAGATCGTCGATCTGGTGGCGAACGAAATCGGCACCAAGGCCGATAAGCGCACCCCGCAGTATCGGGCGGGAACCTTCCACCTGCAGGTGAACGGCACGCTGTGCGCGTGGACGGTGGAAGTGGCGGACATCTGACCCAGAAGGCAGGATTCTGGTCGTCCCCGAACCGGCGACGCTGCGGGAACCGCTCGCTGATCGCGATTATGCGGCGTACCGTCCACATCGTGGCCGATGAGGAGACTCCCCCGCCGCCTCCGATCTGCGATGTTTGCCTGGGTGCGTGTGGAGAATGGGTCAATCAGAACGGGTCCGGGCCAGCACAGGCGGTCTGGGTGCCGTGCAGCGCGTGTAACGGGACGGGACGACGGTAGTGAGCGACCGGATCACGTGTCCGGAATGTGGAGGGACCCGCGGCGTGAGGCTGGGGTCCCTGCATCTGGCGTGCCGGTTCTGTGGCGGTCGGGGTTGGGTCGGCGAGGACAATGAGCCGGCCGAGCGCGGCCAGGAGTGCGAGCCGCCGCCGCTCCCGGCCGTGTGGGAGCACAAGGTCTGGTCGGACCCGTCGGTCGCTGCGACGCTGGCGTGCCGGTACTGTCTGGGCTCGCGGCGGGTGGTGCACGTGGCGGACGGCAGGATGACGGCCACCCCGTGCCCGGTGTGCGCTGGGGCTCCAACCTGATCGACGGCTGGTGGCAACCCGGCCGCCCGTTCGGGCATCTAGTGGGTACCCCTCACTCCCGGGAGGCCCTGTGCGAGCCCTGACCGCCGCCCTGCTCACCCTGACCATCGCCGCGTGCGGGAGTACCGAGGCCGCCGCGCCGACGCCAAGCGCACCCGCCACATTCACCGCGTCCGGTACGGTCCTCGCCTTCGGCGCGTCCTGGTCAAACAAGGAAGGCGAAGAGTGCGGCTACACCAGCCGTCAGAGTGAGGACATCAAGCCTGGCCTACGGCTGGTGTTGTCCGATAACACTGGTAAAACCGTCGGTATCGGAACTCTCGGGGTGGGCATTCTGACGCTCGGCGACAGCCCGCCGGAAACCCAGCGGTGCGTGTTCCACTTCTCGATCGCGGACGTACCGGCGGACTCGCCCTTCTACGGGTTGAAGATCGGCGACCGCGACCCGGTGGACTACTCTGCCGCCGAACTCCGCAGCGGCCAGCTCGCGATTGACACCGGGGCCTGACTTCGCCATGACGTAGCGAGAGCCCCAGGTCGCTTCCCCGCGCCCGGGGCTCGAGGTCGGAACAGCCCGGGGGCCATAGCCTGCGCATACGAGCGAGCGGAATGTACAGGTACTTAGCGCACAGCTAGAGTCGTCGTATGACAGCCCAGCCGCACGAACCCTCACCTGGCCGGCCCGCCCGCCCGGAGAAGAACGTGCTGGCGATCAGGGCGGTTCTGTCGCACCCCTGTGATATCGAAGCGTTCGAGGCAAGCCTCCCTGTTGTCGTCGACAAAGCACGGGCCACGCACGACTGGGCCGTGTTGGACGAGTTCATCCACACGTGGTGGCTGATCGCCTGCGACTCGCTCCGCGATCCGCGAGGACGCCACCGGATGTGGGAGAGAGTTGGCAAGCTCCGACGCGGAGAGTCCGTGAAGAGTGTCCCCGGGGAGGATGTCGAGGCGCGCATACGCGCACGCCTGGCCCGGGGCGCGTAGGTGTACGCGGTCGAGTACGGGGACGAAGCGCAAGAGCAGGCCGACGTCTTACCGTTCGACGCATTGGCGCCCTTCCTGGAGGTCCTGGCCGTGCTCGGCGTCGCCCCGTGGAGTGGGAAGTCACTGAACGAGGACAACCCCAACGCGAACATTCTGACCCTGGCATTCGGGCCACGAAAGCAGGGCATGGTCACGTACATGATCCTTGAGGATCGGCGGCATGTGGAGATCCTCAAAGTGATGTGGCTCGGGCTCTAGTGCCGCCCAGCGGCTACACGGTCTTGTCGATCCGCTTCGCGAGGTCAATATCCGACGTGGTGATTCCCTCGGTGGTGTGGGTCCAGAGCCGTAGAGTCACCTGGTTGTAGCGGACGTCGATGTCGGGGTGGTGGTCCGCCTTCTCCGCGATGAGGCCAACGCGGACGACCCATCCGAGCGCTACCCCGAAGTCCGGATGGGTCACGGTGCGGACGATGGCGTTGCCCTCCCTGGTCCACTCCGGCAGCTCGGCGAGTGCGGCGGTGATCTCATCCTCGGAGAGGCTGGTGCGCGGCGGCGTCGTGGTCATGAGCCCAGTGTGCCGGGAGATCCCGCCTCCCAGCTGGGTTCGATCATCCTCTCTCGCGCCCACGCGCCAGCGTGGGCCGCGCGGAGCGCGCCGCCGTTCACATGGGTCGTTCGATGGTTTGTTCTATGGGACGTTGGGTGGAAACCATTTCCGGTACTCGCGGAAATGGTTTCCAGTATCTACGGAAATGGTTTCCGGTACTCACGGAAACCACTGCCGGTACCGGAAATGGTTTCCGGTACTCGCCGAGTCACCAATCGTCGCCCCGAGCCTGCCGGAATAGTGCCCATTTATCCGCTGTGTCCCGCCACGGCTTCTCGCCGCGCTGCTTCCGTTGAAGATCCCAGAGCCGTAAGCAGTGACTGGTGTGCTCGCCACGCGCTGCCGCGCAGAAGCAGAAGCGCGAGACATCGAAGCGGACCTGCCCATCTGGCTTGCGTTTCGCCTGATGCGCAGCCGGATTGAAGCCTTTCCCGCAGCCCAGGCAGGTGAACTTGCGACCGCGCGGGCCGATCGTCGGCAGCCCCCGCCAGTCGCCTGGGATGACGAGCTGGTATTCGTCAGCGAGCCGGGCATGGGCTACGGCCGTAGCGACTCGTTCCGCAAGATCGAGCCCGCGAAGCACGCTCCATGCGTCGCGTATGGTGCGCTCGCTGTACCCGGTGTCCCGCGCTAATCGATCATTACTCGGGTGACAGTTCGCACCGGTGTTGAAGTCGGCATAGTCCATCGCCGTACGGGCCACGAGTTTGACCGATGACTCAACTAGGAGGACGCGGATCAGCGTGTTCCACCGCGAAACGAACGGGGCGGTGTCGTCATCAGGGCGGATCATTCGCATCCTCGCAGTGGAGCTGCGGGGCGTCCTCGATGGCGTATCGTGGTCTGGGAGTTGAGGTCTTGGACCTTGGAGCCCGCCCCGGGCTGGGGGCGGGCTTCGTCCATGTCGGGGGGCATTCGACCTGGCTTTCGTTGATCGGCGCAGACTTATCTGCGCGGCGCGCGGACTTGAGTGCGTGGCGCATGAGCGGGGGTTCCGGCAAGCAAACGGCGCGAGCACCCCGGGCGGTTTGCTTGGCTGCTTCGATAGCAACCCCGTAGCAAACGCCTAGCAAGTTGCTAGGGGGAGGTACCACCGTTCCACCCGGAATGGTCTTCGGGTTCCGTTCCCGCTTCCGGCTGGACTCCGAGCGGATTCCGCCCGGAACCGCAGTTCCGAGCCTCTGCCAAAAAAGACGGGCTCGCCGGCTGGTCCCCCATCCGGCGAGCCCTTGATCACCATCGTGCTAGTCCGGGATTGCGAAGGTGTAGGACCAGAGGAAACGGCTGGCCGCATGGACGCCCACGGCGTACTCGACCACCCGCCCCTCAGCGGTCCGCGTGACGCGGTGAATCTCAACCACGGGTTCGCCGTCCGGCAGTTCGAGGAGCGTCGCCTCATCCACTGTCGGCATCCGCGCACGCAGATCCTCGGTGATCTCGTGCGGTTCCAGGCCCCGATCCGACAGGATCGCGAAACCACCTCGCTGACCGGCGATCCCCGGCCGGGGATCGACCAAGGGGGTCCCCTCGACATCCTCCCGCCGGTAGTAGCTGGTCATGGTGTGCGTGGACACGCCGTCGCGTGACATGGTGCGATCCCGCTCGTACACCAGCGCGCCAGGGGCAACCCCGAGCCTCGAAGCGACACGCTCGCCAGCTTCGACGAGGTTCACTTCCTGTGTCTGCCCGCCAGCTTGTTCGGTAATGTCCGCCAGTCGATCGTCGGCGTACGCCTGGACGACCGTGGACTGCCAACGACTGCGGGCGTAACGGTCCGGCCCAAGAGGTCGAATCGGGTGCCGCTCCCGCACATATGCTCCGCTGCCGTACTTCGTCGTGATGAGGCCCTCCTTTCGCAGTTGGGCGATAGCCTTCGCCGCCGTGTTTCGGCTCACGCCGTGCTGGTCGGCCAGGTCTCGGACGGGTGGGAGTTTGCCGCCTGGCGGTATCCGGCCATCGCGAATGGCGGTTCGCAAGGCGTCGGCGATACGGCCCGCTGGCCCGGTGTCTCTCTCTGGTGACATAGCGACACACTACCCCAGTGGCGTACGACAATTCATCAACTGACGTACGACAGTTGCTTGACGACCCACCAGGCCGCGTCTACCGTCAGTGTCGTACGACAAAGCATCGTACGATGCTTTGATTTGATCCTTGATAACTCCAGAGCAAGACAAGCCGGGCCAGGCCGGTGTGCGACCACCGGCCTGGCCCTTGATCCCCTACTGCCACAACAGGAGGAGACCCAGCATGAAGGATCTCACGATCCCGATTTACGAGGTCGGCTTGCACGCCGGTGCCGCCCTCACCCTCGAACTGATCGAGTTCTACGGCCTGGAGATGGCCGACTCGGTCACCGGGAAGGGCATCGCCGCGTCGTTGACCGACGACGAGCAGGAGATCCTGTTCGACGCCGTCCAGCGGATTGTGGCGCTGCGGATCGCCCCAAACGACCCGGCTACCCTTCCCGAGCCCCAGGAGCCCGCAACGGCGTGCCGCCGCGCTGACTGCCAGGTCTGCAGGGCGGCCGGGCCGGGAGGCGACCGGAGATCTACCTAGGCCACTTCTCCGGGTCTGAGACGAAGGTCCCCCGGTGCGCCACGGTGAACACCCACCCCTGCTCACGCAGTAGGGCCATCGCCTGACGGATGGTGCCCTTCGCCACCCCGAACCGCTGGCCCAACGCCATCTCAGAGGGAAGCGCCTGATCCACGGCGGGCCTACCCGCCTGGATCTCCCCGGCGATCTCTGCCGCGATCTTCTCGTAGAGTCGCGGCTTCGACACCCGAGTCACATCGGACGAGCCGACAAACGAGCCCTTCCCTTGGACCGTATGGATTAGCCCGTCCTCGTCGCGAAGCACGCGAGTCGCCTTGGTCGCGGTGATTCGCGACACGCCGAACTCATGGGCGATCTCGTGCTCGCTGGGGATCGCATGCCCAGGCGGCAGTTCGCCGCTTGTGATCCGAGCTCGGATCACGTCGGCAACCTGGCGGTACAGAGGCACCGGTCCTCCATGACGTAGCACGCTCGCAGGCTAGATGTGCCATTACAAGCCCTATCTTTGCACTACACACGCTTGCCTGATCTAGAGCAACTGTTTGACTGATATATAGCAGGCACTAGACTAGCTAAGGCAAGTCGACGTATCGTCACCCCCATGACCGAGCGCCGGGCCGACCAACCGCCCGCCGATCTGACACTGGCCGACCTCCGGACCGCCCACCCCGGGTGGACGATCTGGACGTCCAGCACCGGCCGCTACTGGGCCACCTGGCACCACCAGCTCACGAAAGCCGAGTACAACGCCGAGTGCTCCCGCACCGTGGACTCGGCCAACGCACAGCAGATGGACCAGGTGCTGACGGCGGAGGACGAGAAGCGGCAGGCCGCGAAACGGCAGGAACCCCTGCCGTGACCAGGCGGCTCGGTCACCCGGTGACCATCCGGGCGCCGGAACAGGACGAGCCGGTCGTGTGGGTGATTGGCCGGCTCCACCCGAACGGCTGGGACCACTGCGTCCCTGCCGAGCCCGGTCAGAGACCAGGCGGCACAGCGAGGTGCCGCTGCGACAAAGACGTGATCTTGCAGGGCTGGTCCCAGGGCGTAATGCCTTGGACTCTGGCCAGCCACCCCGCACCAGACTGCCACCCCGGCAGCCGATAGACCGCCCGTCCGCCGTGCTTTGCCCCCGCACACGGCGGGCGGGCCCACCACCCGAGAGGAGGGCCCTATGGCCTCGATATGCGCCAGCTGCGGGATCGGACAGAGCCGCCACTGCCGCTGCGGAAGCTGCCTCAAGGACTCCAACGAGCCCAGCGACCACCGCGACGAGTGCACGACGCTGAACCGCCGCCTGGCCCGGCTCCGCCGAGAGGGCAACTGGTTCTCGCTGCCGAGCGGCGACCCCTACTTCAACCGCAACACGTAGGAGATCGGGAATGGGACGCGCAGACGACGAGTACTTCGCCCGGCGCACCGCCGAGTCGATCGGCAAGAACGTGAAGACCTTCCCCTTCAACGGCCCCGTCTTCAAGGGCCGGATCGTCGACGGCGACTTCTCCACCGGCCAGTGGGTGGTGGAGGCCGCCGACGGCACCCGGCGCACGATCCCGGGCCCGGACATGCAGGAAGACGCCAGCAGCTAGCCCCCTGAGCACCCCCGGGGCAGGCGACCCTACCGCCCACCCCGGGGCCGAACATCCCGACCTGGCAGAACAGGACCGAGGACATGACGTTGATACAGCTTCGGCGCGCCCAAGCGCCAGCGAACACCCTTTCGGATCTCCGCTTCGCCGTCATCACGCGCGGCGCCTGCCGGAACGCACCCGACCCGGACGCCTGGTTCCCGGACGAGCCGGCCCCGACCGGCGACCCCGCGCTGGACCTGATCGAAAGGGCCGTCCACGAGGAGCATGCCCGCACCCTGTGCGACGGCTGCCCCGTCCGGGCGCTCTGCCTGGAGCTCGCGCTGCACGAGGAGCGCAACCTCCAGCGTTCCGAGATCCACGGCGTGCGCGGCGGCAAGACCGCCCGCCAGCGGTGGAACATCCGGCGCGGCCGCCGCCAGGCCGCCGTACGCCAGGCCCGGAAGGCGGCGTGATGAAGGACCTCTACGGCCCGCCGCCTCCCGGCCAGTCGCTGGTCGAGGATGCGCGTTCGCACCTCACACAGGCGCGCGACCAGCTCGCCGACTCCCGCCCGTACGGGCACCCCCACACGGAGGTGCGCCGCGCGTTCGCGGAGGCCACCGCGCAGCAGGCGCAGGTGCTGGCGCTGCTCGCCATTCACGAGGAGCTGGCCGCCATCCGCGCCGCCCTCACCGAAACCTCCCACCCCCGCCCGGCCCGGCCGTGGCGCCGCAGGTTCCGAAAGGAGGACCGATGACCATCACGACCCCCACCCCGGAGCCGAGCCCGGAGGACGTCTCCCGCGGCCTGGCCGAACTCGACCTCTTCATGGCCGACCAGGCACCCCGGCCCGTCGTGCCCCTCCACGGGGGCGAGACCAAGCGCGTCGAGCGCCTGCGGAAGGAGGTCGCCGAAGCGCACCTGCTCGCCGACCTCCAGGACGACGACACCCCGTTCCAGCTCGACACCGACAAGGTGCGCAAGCGCCGGCGCCAGACCTGGGAGGCCGCGCGTCTGCACCAGCTGGCACAGGACCCGGCCGCGCTTGCCTGGCGGGACGCCAAGGTCCGCCGGATCACCACCAGCATGACCCTGGCCGCGGCCGGGATCGCGCTCGCGGTGAGCAGCATCGGTGTGCAGGCGAGCGTGGCGAAGGCGCTCGACCTCCACTACGGCGACCTCGGATGGTGGGCGGCGTTCGGCGTCGAGGCCGTCCTGTCGCTGCCCCTGCTGGCCGCCGTCGGGGTGCAGGCGTACTCCGCGATGCGCGACAAGGTGGTGGACCGCAAGAGCCCCGAAGGCAAGCGCCTGTTCCGGGTGGAGCTGGTGCTGCTGTCGCTCACGCTGGTGCTCAACTGTTGGCCGGCGTTCAAGCTGGACGGCTTCAGCCTCCTCGACTTGATCGTCCACTCGTTGGGACCGGTCGCCGCCGTGATCTCCGTCTGGGTCCTGCCCACCCTCTGGAAGATCCTTTCCGACCTTCCGGCACCCGCCCTCGGGGGCCGCTGGAGTCGGGGGGCGAGTCGGGGGGCGACTGGCGGATCGTACAGGGGAAACGCCGACTTCGAGTCGGGGGTCGAGTCGGGGGCGACTGACCCCGACGACATCGCCCAGAAGGCGACCCGCGTGCGGGCTCTGATCGCCGCCGGAGTGCTCCCGGAGGGCGCCGGAGTGGACAAGATCCGCGCCGCTCTCAAGTGCGCCACCTCCACCGCCCGACAGGTTCGCGACGAGCTGTACGGGGGTGCGGCATGACTGCAACCCTCTCCCGCTCCGACCTCGCCGCGCAGACCGCCGCCGACTACGCCGAACTCCTGGCCGCCGCCCGCGCCGCGGTAGCCGGCCAGGCGCTCGGCCACACCGACCCGCTCGTCTACGTGCGGCACGTGCTGGACCGCCACGGCCAGCTCCCGCCCGCCGACGCCCGGCCGGTCGTGCTGCTGGCCCACCCCGCCGTCCCCGCCTTGACCAGCCCGGGGGCGTGATGAGGCAGATCATCCTCGACTACGTCACGGTGGCCGCCCTGGTCACCGTGACGCTGGTCGTCGCCTTCTGCACCGACGAGAACGCCACGGTCCGGGGCCGGGTCGCCTCGGTGCGCACAGCCTGGCGTCGGGCCGCGGCCGACTCGACGATGTCGCGGCGCACCCCCACCGGGCTGATCGTCCACACCTCCACCAAGGGCACCGCTCTGCGGCTGCTCCGCGACGTGATCGGAGACCTGTGATGGCGGACCAGAACCAGGGACAAGGCCAGGCCGTCGGCACGTTCGCCGCGAAGGTTGCGACATTCGAGCAGGCCGAGCCGATCCGCAGTCACGACGCGTTCCGGGACTACCTTGACCTCGCCGAATCCATGTTCACCACCGCGGCGATGATGGGCCACCAGGACGCCGAGATCGCCGCCACATGGCTCTCCAGGCGCAAGCCCAAGAAGGGCAAGCGGGTGCCGTGGATCGAGCGCACACGGCTGGCCCGGCGTACCCGCGGCCACGGCCGCCACCTGTCCGACCAGCTCCACTTGGCCATCAACGCGCTGCGGGCCATGCGCGCCGTACACGCCGAATTCGAGGCCAAGGAGAAGAAGGCGAGGGGCCCCAAATGAGCAGGTCAGGGAAGCTCGCGCAGGCGGCTGCGGTCTTCGAGCAGGCGGATCTGGGCCGCTCCCACGAGGAGTACCGCCGCTACCTGGAGGCGGTGCGCACGATCATGTGCGACCTGTCTCTGCTGATCGCCGAGGACGCGGCGGAGGCCGGCCGATGGCTGCGCGAGCGGGACCCGAAGGGCGGCCGGGTGGGCTGGTGGGACCGCATGTTCCTCAGCTTCCGCCTGTCGGGGCACGGCAAGCGGTCGGCCGAGGCCGTGCTGGAGGCGGCCAAGACGGCGGTGCGGATGTCGATGGTCCACCAGGAGTACATCGCGCTGGAGACCGATCCGGCGCAGAACGGCAAGTCGGGCCGTCAGGGCCGCTATCGGACGGAGAAGTGAGATGGCTAAGCGTGTGCAGGTTGCGGAGCCCGCCCTGCGGGTGGATGGCGGCTGGTGGCTGGTGCACGGTCTGCCGCTAGTCACGCCCCTGATCGGGTGTGTTGTGTTCGCGTTGCTGTGCGCCGGGGCAAGGTGGGGGTTCGGCGGCGATCCGGTCGTGACGCCGCTGCTGGCGCTCGTGTTCGCGCTGATCGGCGCCGCCTTGACGTGGTTCGGCCTGTCGACGGCCGGACCGCGCCCCCACCTGAAGATCCTTGTCGGGGTCACGGGCGGGTGCGCCACCGCGATGCTGGTCCTGGTGACGGTGCTGGGATGGCGGATCATGTGGATCCCCTACCTGTGCTGCTCGCTCGTGGTGTGGGCGCTGTGGATCATTTGGAGGGGCCAGAAGTACGCGGGCGCCACCAGCGAGACCGCGCCAAACCCACTCGCTGAGGCCATCTCCGCCGCCCGGGTGCAGTTCTCGAAGGCCGAGGTAGATGAGCGAGGCGTGGTCCGAGCCAAGGTCAGGACCCTGCCGGGCGGCACGATCGACGACGCGCAGGCCCTGGTACCTATGCTGTCGGCGGACGCTCGGGCCGTACCGGGAAGCGCCCATCTGGCGCGCGACCAGAACCGTGATGGCGTCGGCTACATGGAGATCGCCACCCGCGACAACCTGGCCCGGCCGATTCCGTGGCCTGGCGTGCGTGACCTGCTGGGCAGCCTGCCGACCGACCCATTCCCGGTCGGCGAATACCAGACCGGCCTGGCCATGGTGCGCCTGGTCGGCGACGTCGAAAGCGACCGGTCGGCCGCCGACGTCTCCCACACGAAGGTCGGCGGCACCACCCGCGCGGGCAAGAGCATCTTCGCCCGGGTCTTCCTCGCCTCTCTCATGGCCAAGCGCCGCCTCAACATCATCGGCATCGACCTGACCAAGGAGCTCCAGACGTTCGGGCCGATCGTCGAAGGATTCACGTGGGTGATCACCGAGGAGGACGAAGGCCGCCTGTTCATGGCCCGGCTCGCCCACGTCATCAAGGGGAGAACCGCTCACCTGGCCCGCGAAGGGCTGGCCCGCTGGAGCCTGCGATCCAGCCTGAACTTCCTGGTGATCCACATCGAGGAGTCCAAGACGTTCAGGAAGTTCCAGACCCAGTACGAGAACGCGGTCGCCGACGCCGGCAGCGCCGGGATCATGTTCGTGAGCAGCACCCAGGACTGGATCTACCGGCAGGTCTCCACAACCGTTCGCAAGCTGCACGGGTCCGGGATCTGCTTCGGAGTGACCGAGCCCGACGACGCGGGCCACGTCCTGCCTGACGAGGCTCTCCGCGCGCTCGGCAAGGACGGCCTGCCGCTCTGGGGCGCCAGCAAGCCGGGCTACTGCTACATCGCCGGCCTGGGAACCCCCAAGCGGATGTGGTCCACGATGGCGCGGATCTTCGATCCTCTCGACGAGCAGCTGACCGAGGCGGTCCGTCTCGGAGCGCAGGTCCGCGACCCCATGGACACCGTTACCGAACAGCTGTTCGGTGAACTATACGCGCGGCGCACCCGCCACTCCGGCCGGGTCTGGGGGGCCAGCGTGCCCGCGCCGCGCCCCGAGCAGCCCATGCCCGGACGTCGGGTTTACGACTTCGACCAGGAACAGGAGGCCGCAATGCAGGCCGACGAGGAGAACGCGCAGGATCTCGCCGAGATGCGCCGCCAGATGGAGGAGTCCCGCGAGCGGCACCTCGGCGAGGACGCCACCGCCGACGACTGGGCCGACGTGGACCCCGATCTTGAAATCGGCACCGACGTCGAGGACGGCGGACAGGAGGACGACGAGGAGCGGCCGGACTTGACGCCCGAGCAGGCGCAGCGGGTCTGGGACGAACTGCTCGACAGGCTGTACCGGTCGGGGTCTCGAGGTCTGGAGACCAGTCAGTTGACGGAGTGGCTGGGCCGGGTGGGCCGGTCCCGACGGTTCCTGTACCGGCAGACCGACCGATGGGCGGACCTGGGCTGCATCCAGGCCAGGGAGGACGGCGGTTGGGATCTGGTCCGCTCGCCGCTCGAGCGCGCGGGCGCGGGGGCGCCCGGGGCCCGCTTCACGGACGGTGACGGGACGCCGGGTGCGCCGCACATCGGCGTGGGGGGCCGTCTTTCTCTATAGGGGATTTCGCGATGTGCGTAAGGGGCGCACGTGCCCCGCACACCTTACGCACATCGCCCGCGCAAGATCAACGCGCACGCCGCACATCTACAGAGCGTGACCGCACATACCCGCACAAGATCACCGCACATGCGCACACGCGCCGCACACGAACAGAACGTGACCGCACACTCACCATCCGCGCCCGCACATGGGGCCGCACATCGGAGACGACATGACCACCGCCATCGCCGACCTCGGCGCCACGACCGAGCCCCTCCACCGAGCAAAGCTCCTCGCCGACCTCGCCGACGCCGAAGAGGCCGCCGGGAGGCACGCCCGCGCCCGCCTCGTCAGGATCGTCGCCGACGGCGAACTCCTGCTCTCCCACCCCGACTACGAGCCCTCGGACCCGACGTGGGACACGGTGGAGGCCCTGCACCCGCTCGCGTACGTCACCGACCGCGCCACCCGTGCCGAGCACTTGGAGCACATCCACGCCTCGTGGGCCGCCCCCCAGTTCGGCGCCGAAGCCGCCTCCATCCTGCTCACCCTGGCCGAGGCCGAGCGAGACGCCGCGGACACCGCGCTGCCGTCCGCCGAGCCTGGTGGCCAGCCGTCCGAGGCCCCCACCCCGGCAGGGCAGGACTGGGCGGCAACCGGGCGCGGCTTGCTCACCGTGGGCGGACGGGGCCTGCTCGACGCCGTGCTCTCCCGGCAGATGGTGCTCCCTGCTGGCTTCATACTCCTGCTCGCGCTCGTCCTGCTCGGCCCGTCGTGGCTGGTCCGCTTCGCCGCGGCCACCGCGATCGTGGTCGGCATTATCGCCCTCATCGTCGTCAAGTTCGTGCGGGAAGGGTGAGCCCAGTGGCCAAGAGACGCACCACACGGCGGCCGGCCACCCGGACGGCATCCCGGACCGTCAGCCGACCCGCTGCGCGGCGGGGAAACGGCGACCTCGGCCGCGCCCTGGGCAAGGTGGCGCGCGGGGTGGGTGCCGTCATCCGCTCGACCACCGGCGGACCCGAGAAGGTCCTCGCCACCCAGCGGCGTGACGAGGTGGGGGCTGGCCTGGTGGCGGGCGCCATCGTGGCGGCCATCCCTTACGGCTACCAGGTGTTCCCCGTGCGGGTGCTGTTCGGCGCCTGGACGGGCTGGCTGCTGCTCGCCTACCTGGTATGGCTGGGCGCCCGCATCCTGCGCAGGCCGGACGCCGAGATGGAGACGATCCGCCGCGGTGCCGGGCTCGCGATGGCTACGGCCGCCATCACCGGGCTGACCCACCTCGCCGCCGGGCTGCCCGTGTTCGGCCAATGGGACGCCCTCGCCGCGTCGGGCGGTATGGCCGGGCTGGTCATTACCGTTCCGGCGCTGCTGCTGCCGTCCTGGCTCTGGGCGCTCCTGCTGGTCGCGCTCGGCGCGGGTGGGCTGGTCCTCGCCTTCCGCCGCACCAAGCCGGCCACTCCGACCGGGCCGACGCCCGCGCGGTACCGGAGAGGCGATGACGACCAGCACCAGCCCGACCAGCAGGAGGAGGCCGACGCAGACGAGGAACCCCTACCGGCCGAACCCGCCCCGCCCCCGCAGCCGGAGCCGGAGCCTGCCCGCCCCCGCGAGCAGGGGAGGCGCCGCCAGCCGCAGCCCGAACCGGCGCTCGACGACTACACCGCGCCCGGCACCGACGCCCTCAAGGAAGGGGCACCGCCGCGCGGCCGGACCGCGGCGACCGACGCCATGGTGGCCGCCCTGAACGGCGTCCTGGAATCCTTCGGGATCAACGCGGCGGTGACCGACTTCATCCGCGGCCCCCAGGTGACCCGATATCTGGTCACCCCCGGCAAGGGCGTCCCCGTCTCAAAGATCACCGCGCGGCGTGACGATTTCCGTCTTGCCGCCAGGACCAAACTGGTGCGGCTCCTGGCGCCGGCACCCGGCTACGCCGCCGTCGGCCTGGAGATCCCGAACACCGACCGGGACACCGTGGCCCTAGGCGATGTGCTCCGCTCCCCCGCCGCCCAAGCCGAGCAGCACCCGCTCGTCGTCGGCCTCGGTCTGGACATCGAAGGCCGCCCCGTGATCGCCAACCTGGCGAAGATGCCGCACACGCTGGTGGCCGGCGCGACCGGGGCCGGCAAGTCGGTGTGCATCAACAGCCTGGTGTGCAGCATCCTTGCCCGCGCCACACCGGACGAGGTGAGGTTCGTCCTCATTGACCCCAAGCGGGTGGAGTTGACCCCCTACGAGGGCATCCCCCACCTGATCACCCCGATCATCACCAACCCCAAGAAGGCCGCCGAGGCCCTGGAGTGGGTGGTGGGGGAGATGGACCGCCGCTACGACGACCTGGCCGCCGCCGGCTTCCGGCACGTGGACGAGTTCAACGCGGCCGTGCGGGCGGGCAAGCTCCAGCCCCCGCCGGGCAGCGAGCGCGTCTACCAGCCGTACCCATACCTGCTGGTTATCGTGGACGAGCTGGCCGACCTGATGATGGTCGCTCCCAGGGACGTGGAGGACTCCATCGTCCGGATCACCCAGCTGGCCCGCGCGGCGGGCATCCACCTGGTGGTCGCCACCCAGCGGCCGTCGGTGGACGTGGTGACCGGCCTGATCAAAGCCAACATCCCGTCCCGGCTGGCCTTCGCCGCCTCCTCCCTGGCCGACTCGCGGGTCATCCTGGACCAGCCCGGCGCAGAGGAACTGGTCGGGCAGGGAGACGCCCTGTTCCTGCCCCTCGATGCCAGCACGCCGACGCGGCTGCAGGGCGCCTACGTCTCCGACGCCGAAGTCGATCGCATTGTCGCCCACTGCAAGCAGCAAGCCGACCCCACCTACCAGCCTCGCGTCCCCACGATCGAGCCAATTGAGCAGGAGACAGGGAACGACGGGGAGACCGGCGAGGACCTGGAGCTGCTGGTACAGGCGGCCGAGCTGATCGTCACCACCCAGTTCGGCTCCATGTCGATGCTCCAGCGCAAGCTCCGGCTTCCCCCCAAGGAGGCCAAGCAGCTCATGGACCGGTTGTTCCAGAAGGGCGTGATCGGCCCAAGCGTCGGCGGGAAAGCCTGCGAGGTCCTGGTCAAGCCGGACGACCTCCCCGGCCTGCTGGCCGACCTCCGCAATTAGCCGCTCCTACAACTACAGCACCGAACAGATCCGGAGAGGAGAAGCCATGGAGATCACGGTGCAGGTGGGCTCCGTGTGGGCCGACACGAGCTGGCGCGGCCACGGCCGCTCTGTCCGCGTGGTCGCGGTGGATCACGGCTACGCCGTCGTCGAGACGCTGACCAACACCCTGGAGATCGAGCGCCAGCTGAACCTCCAGGCGGACGGCAAGTACTACGGCAACGTCCGCGACATGCGAGGCAGCCGGACGCGGATCCGGCTCGACCGGATGCGCCCTGGAGCGAGCGGCTACCAGTTCATGGCCAGCTCCGAGCAGGTCACCGAAAAGGCCCTCGCCGACTTGCTCGGCTGAGCTGACGTTGCGGATGCTCGCCCGTCGCCCTCCCCCGGGCCGGGCGGGTGTCCGGAGGAGTCAGCCCAAGCCTGCTCCCCACCCCACAGAGGAGAACCATGAACAAGAAGGAACTCGTGGACGCGATCGCTGACCGGGTCGGCGACAAGAAGACGGCCACCGAGGCGGTCAACGCCATCATCGAGACCATCCAGGGCGCGGTCGCCGACGGCGACAAGGTTTCGATCACCGGGTTCGGCAGCTTCGAGATGGTGCACCGCCCGGCCCGCGAGGCGCGGAACCCGTCCACCGACGAGCCGGTCCAGGTCGCCGAGTCCTGGGTCCCCAAGTTCCGGCCGGGCATGGGCTTCAAGGACCTGGTCAACGAGGGCGGCCGGAAGCTCCCGAAGGCCGCCTAGCCCTTGCACCCGTGGTGACCCCGCCCGGAAATCTTTGCCGGACTGCGGGCGGGGCCCCACTCCCTCAAGAGAAGGCGACCCCATCATGGCGTACTTGGCGCCCTTCGTCCCCGAGGTCGACGAGCAGGCGCATATCGACTACCTCGCCCGGCTGCGGAGCCGGGTCACGGAGGCCGACCGCCTGCTCGGGCAGATCAACGAGAGCCTCGCGCTGATGCAGCACACCCTGAACCAGATGTAACCCCGCCCCCGCCTGCTCGGCGGGCGGGGCACTCCCCCGAACGGACATCGTGATGACCACCACCAAAACACCACACCCGCCCTGCTGGATCCTCCCGTCGCTCGTCACGGACGACCCCCACTTCCCCGACCAGGCGTCCGCAGAACGGGCGGCACCGGAGTGGGGTGCCAGGCCGCACGCCGAGCAGCTGGCCACGCCGTGCGTGACCGTCGCGTGCGGCGGCTGCGGCGAGGAGTTCGACCAGCCCGGCGAGAGCATGACCAGGCACTTCCGCGCCGAGCAGGACGGTTCGCTGCGGTGCCGGGAGTGCAAGGCGCTGTCCACGCTCCCGCCCCCCGTACAGGCTGCGGTCGACTTCGGCCACAGCCTGCCGCACGTCCAGGTGCAGTACGCCGACTGGCGCACGCACCGGGACGCCATCGATGTCGACTTCCTTCTGGACGACCACGGTCACACCGAGGTGGGGACCACCTGGTATGCCAGCGCCGGCCAGTGGGAACTGAAGCTCGCCGGCTGGCGCACCACCACCGACGAGCTCGCCATCCATCGCCTCATCGGCTGGGAGGCGGTCCGGGAGTTCCTGACGCAGCAGGCCCGCACCGCCAAGGCCGCCGCCGACCTCGCCCTGCTCACCCCCGAGGAGCGCGAGCACATGCTCCTCAACGTCTACGCCGCGGTGCTCGCCGACCTGGACGACGCGGACCTGCGCCAGCTGGCCGCGAGCATCAGGGAGACCGTGTTCCTTCGCACCCGTGTCCCCGGCTACCGGGAGATGGTGGCCGCACGGCCGCGCCCGGACGGGCCTGGCCACGACGTCGAGGACGCTCTGCGTGAACTCTCCGCCTGACCCACCCCCGCGCCCCGCCCGCTCACGTGGGCTGGGGCACACACCCCAGCCCTTCCGAAAGGATCTTTCGATGATCGACCCCGTGATCCTCCTTCCCGGCCTAACCGTAACCGTCCGCCAGTATGAGTCGGCCGCGGCCGGGCTCGCCGTGCACGCCCCGGACGTCACGCTGACCTGGGAACAGTGGACGGACTCGGCGCGGTGGGGGCTCGTGCCGGACGAGGAGACCTGCCGCCCCTACAAGGCAGAATTCACGCTCCAGGAGCATCCCGACCTATTGAGGCGCGTCAACCTCTGGTACGAGCCGGACCTGCGCGGCGGCGGCGCGCCCAGGCCGCATAGCCATCCGTGGCCGTTCACCGCGCACATCCTCAGCGGGGGCTACACGGAGCACCGCTACACCCTGACCGGCGGCGACCTGGAGGTAGTGGAGGCCGCACACCGGCCTGGCGACGCCAACGAGTTGCCCCGGGACCTGTTCCATGAGGTGACCGACCTCCACGAGCCCGAGACGCTCACCCTGATGGTGGCGACCGCGCCCGGCGTGCGCGGAGGCTGGGGCTACCTCGACCCCGACACCGGCCGCTACACCCCTGCCCCGCCTCCCAGCGATGCATGGCGGCAGGCGTGGCGGGCTCTCAACCCGCACAGGTGATCTTGTCGAGAATCGACCGTTTCTGAACAAGATCTGTCCGAGCCCTCGGGGAGGGGGCACGGGGCCGGATTCGTGTCTCAGAAACGTGTTCAGAAATCTTGACGTCTCAGAAGTCCCCGACGACCGATTCAGCGACACCGGAGCGCCATGACCGCCACCGTGGACCCCCCACTCGCCGAGCCAGCGATCCTCACCGGAACATTCGTCGGCTACGGGCGGGTCTCCACCCGCGAACAGAACCTCGACCGGCAAGACCTCGCACTTACTTCCGCCGGATGCATCCGCGTCTTCACGGACAAGCTCTCCGGGAAGAACACCGACCGGCCAGAACTCGCCGCATGCCTCGACTACCTCCGCCCCGGAGACACACTCGTCGTACTGTCGCTCGACCGACTCGGCCGTAGCCTTCAGGACCTCATCAACATCGTCGGTGAGCTTCGCCGCCGCGGCGTCGGCTTCCGATCCCTCCATGAAGCCCTCGACACGACCACCCCCGGCGGCCGACTGGTCTTCCACGTCTTCGCCGCGCTGGCAGAGTTCATCCGCGAACTCATCGTCCAGGGCACACACGAGGGCCTGGCTGCCGCGCGGGCCCGCGGGCAGCGGCTCGGCCGGCCGCCAGCGATGGACGCGGAAATGGTGGCTCGCGCCCGCCGGCTGCTGACCCAGCCCGAGGAGACCGTGGCGAGCATCGCGAAACTCCTCGGCGTGTCCCGGGCGACGCTGTACCGCTACATTCCCGAACTCGGCCCGAGCGGTTCCGCCGAACTGCCGGGAGCGCAGTGAAGCAGCGTTGGCCACGATGACAGCCCGGTCGCCCGAGCACGCCATAATCTCTATCCGTGCCGTGCATGCGGCGAGGTGGGAGCGGCGGGGGTGGCGATGGATCGCAGCCTGGTTACCGAACTGCACTTCATCACGCCCTTCGACAACCTGCACTCCATCGCCAGGCTCGGGATCTTATGTCACAACCAGGCGGAGTCAGTGCCGCACCTCTCAATTGCCGAGACAAGCGTGCAGGATCTGCGCCGTAAGGTGCGCCTCTCTAACGGCCTGTGGCTCCACGACTACGCGAACCTGTACTTCGATGCGCGGAACCCGATGATGTATGTGAGAAGGTCCCGCCGGCATGCCACGGCTGTCGTTCGAGTGAACCCCTCAGTCTTAGACATCCCGGGGGCTGTAGTCACAGATGGTAACGCCGCGACAGGGGGCACCAGGTTCTTTGCATCCCCCCAGGGCCTCACCCACCTGGACGAACAGCGCGTATACGCTGAATGGTGGACAGACGATAACCCATGGGATCAAGCGGAGCGAAAGCGGCAGAGATGCTCAGAAGTTCTCATCCCCGGCTATGTTCCTCCCGCCTATCTGATGGGATGCTACGTCTACAACGCACGAAGCGAACAAGTGTGCCAATCATTGGCTGCGGGGCTGGGAGTGGTGGTGAAACCCCATGTCTTCTTCGGATGAGTCATCCCTGGTAAACGTCACGTCGGGTGATCTTCTCGCTTCGCATGCCCAGACCTTGGTCAACACCGTCAACTGCGTCGGGATCATGGGCAAGGGCATCGCACTCGCCTTCAAGCGCAGGTACCCGGAGATGTTCAAGGACTACGTCCAGCGGTGCGACCGCGGCGAGGTGCGACTGGGAGAGCCCTATGTCTTCCGGGCCGACGACCACCTGATCGTCAACTTCCCCACCAAAAACCACTGGCGGGCCGTGAGCAGGTTGGAGGACATAGTCGCGGGCCTCCAACATCTCGAACGCCACTACCGGGAGTGGGGCATCACCTCTATAGCAGTCCCGCCGCTCGGCTGCGGCAACGGTCAACTGGAGTGGGACGTCGTGGGCCCGACTCTCTATCGATACCTCTCCCGCCTGGGGATCCCGGTTCAGCTCTACGCCCCGCATGACATCGCCGTCCAGCCCGAGCAACTCACGCTGGACGCCGCCGCAGACCCGCAGCCCGATGATGAACGCGCACGGTTCGTGGCGCCAGAGTGGGTTTCTGTTGTGGCCATCCTCGATCGCGTCCAGCGGCAGGAGTACCACTGGCCAGTGGGACGCGTCTTCTTCATGAAGGTCGTCTACTTCGCCACGCAGGCTGGCGTACCGACGGGGCTCGCCTACGAAGCAGCGAGCTACGGCCCATACGCGGCCGAGGTCAAGAAGATGGTGGCGCGACTCCAGAACAACGGTCTCCTGGTGGAGCGTCAACAAGGGCGTATGTTTGAGGTCCGCGTGGGTCCCACCTACCGCGACGCGGTGGAGACGTACCGCGACCAGATGGAGCAGTGGCGGCCGGCCATCGAACGCACGGTGGATCTAGTGGCTCGGATGACTGCACAAGATGCCGAGATTGCCGCCTCTGTGCACTACGCCGCTGGCGTTCTCCTGCACCGGCACGGCCGCCGCCCGACCGCGACCGAGGTTGTTCAGGCAGTCGCGAAGTGGAAGGTCAACCGCCAGCCACCCCTTACTCGCGAATCGATCGTGCGCGCCCTTGTCCTGCTCGGCCTACGCGGCTGGCTGGACGTCACCATGGACGACGAATTCCAGCCCGAGGTTGAGAAGCTCATAGCCGTCGGCTGATACGGACCAGTTCCCGGATTGTCCGCAATCGTCAATCAGCAGCGTCGTCGGCCTACCTAGGGCGTGGGTTCACTGCCCCCCATCGGCCGAGTTATGGGTCAGCTGGAGCGGAAGCAGTCCGGCGCCGCGAGCACGCAGGCATTGGTTGGTGTCGTACGCGGCCAGCCAGACCTCGCGTCCCGCCAATGACTGGACGGTTAGAGCGCGATCAACGATCTCATCGTCGTTGATCGGCAAACGGATATGACCACGAGGATCGAACATGATCTCGATTCGGACACGTCCGCGACGTAGCCCCCTGGCAGGGGTCACCGATGGCGGCTCTGCATCCCGAAGCAAGTTGGGGCGGTCGATGTCAACGACGAGACGGCTGATATCGCGGAGAGCTCGTCGGGCACGGCTACGAACGTCCTTGTTGTTGTGGAGCTTCAGCTTGTCGAGCTCGTCGATGACTATCATCGGCACAATCAGGCGGATCCTCTCGCCCTCCGCAGCATCAATGTCGGGGGCCAAGTCCAGGTCAGGCAGCTCGGGCCCGTTGAGGAAGACGCCAGTGTCCGTCACGATCAGCGCGTCCCCGTCGCCCCAATGTGCCGCTTGCTGCTCCAGTTCATCGATGGCCGTACGGAGGTCCGATTCCCTTTCGTCCAACTCCAGCGTCATGATGATGCCAGGGGAAGGCTGGACCATGACAGTCCAGTGCCGTCGGGTGAGGATGAGCGACTCAAGATCTTCCGCACCGATCAGGGGCCTCAACTTGGAGCAGGCCGTAGCAACCCAATCTAGATACGCGTGCCACCGCTGACCTTCGTTCCCCATGCTCCGTATGTGATGTAGCGCAGCGTGGACGTCTTTGAGTTCTCTGACCACATGGTCGCGTAGGGCACTGGGCAGTAGGCGAATGGGCATACGCTAGATCATTACAGATGATCACGGCTCCCGGCACGTCTTTAGCCCCCGCCTACCCATAACCGGGATTACGGGTAGGTGGGGGCGATCTTGTCCGGATCGCAATCCAGCTCTTTCCGAGCGCGCTCGGCGAGCGAGGACACTAGTCGCGATCCGCCCTACCGTACGCACCATGATCCTCATCATGTGTAGATATGGCGACTCGGACGGTCATGTCGGTCGGTACCGACTCGATCAGGACGGTTGCGCCGAGGTGGGCTGGCAGAAGTACCTCGTCACCTCAGAGGAGGTGGAGACCCACGAGGGGACGGCCAGAGTTGCCAGGCTGATCTGGGACTAAGGCGCGCCCGCGACGTAGAGAGGACGGCCCTGGGTCGGCTTCCCCACCGCCCAGGGCCGTGGATCAGCCTAGCGCGATCCGAACGTGTGGTCGATATTTGTCGGATATTCGGCCGGGCTCCTTCGCCTGACGCTTGCCAGCACGTCACCCCACAGGTCGCCCCAACGGTGACCCCACTCGCGACCCCACAGGTCACCCCAGGCCGCCCGAGAAGCTGGCCCCATGACCACACGATGGGACCACCTCAGACGCACAATCAGACGCGCGATCGTGGACTTCGGCCCGCTCGCCGTACAGATCGCCCGGTTCTTGTGGGAGATCCTCCACTCCTGACCGGTCCCGGGAACAGCGAAGCGCCCCCACCCGCGACGGGTGGAGGCGCTTCTAAGCCCTGGGAGGGGTGCTACAGCACGCCACGGTACTCCTCGGCCATCTGTCCGGCCAGACCCCCGTCCATGACCTGCTGTCCTGCGGCTGGCACAATCAGGAAATCCGCCCCCCGGCCAGAGGTGACCTGGATGACCAGCCCCCAACGCCGCCGCCCGACCCCGGCCCAGCGAGCTGTCCTCGAACGCATCCGGGATGGCGAGGTCTACCACAACCGACTGTCGCCCCGCCGCTCCGGCATCCTGCCGGCCACCCTCGCTGTCCTGGAAGCGCAGCAGTGGATCGCCTACGGGGAGGAGGTCCCGGTCCAGGGCTGCCTGCTGGTGCTCACCGAGGCTGGCCGGGCCGCGCTGGAAGGGGGATGACCTGGACGAGGTCGGCCAGGTCGACATGCTTGGCCACCTCCTGCGGAGTGCCGCAGTAGGCCAGCAGGTAGCGACCGTGCTGGTTGAGGCGGGTGACGCGCAAGCAGGCTCGTTGATCCAGGATGATCACCTCTACCTCGATCCCCGAGGGTCCGCACCACTTCCCAATCACCCGCGCAGAGTACGTCCACACCGGTCATGGACCGGCAAAAGGCATACGCGAGGCCCTGACCTCACGCGAAGTCAGGGCCTCATTGCGGCGCAGCCCCTACCATGCGATAGGAGGCGCTACATCTAGATGCGGACACCCCCTACAGCCGGGGGCCCAACCACCACATCTATGTGACACGCCGGCGACGCGTCCTGCGAAGACGCCGTCGCCGAACCACCCGCGAACGCCGCGGTGGCAACCGCGACGATCGCGACTAGGCGGACGGTCTTGGGAGTGCTGCTCAACGCCTCCCGGACTGTCCGCCCACCTTCCCGAACCGCAGCGGTCGCCGTATCCTCGGCCGCGCCTTCCTCGTCGGCGCCCCGGACTTCCCGGTCCACGCCTTCTCCCTTCTGTTAGATCAACAAAAAACGCGCTCCGCAGTGACCCGAACAACGGTTGTCCGGACAACCGTCAGGCCACGCAGAACGCGTGTGTATAGCCCCTACTGTGGTGGCACGCGGTGGTACTTGCCCAAACAGATCCGGGAGGCACCCCAATCCGGAGGGACACCCCTTGGTAACTCGACGGCCTCGGCGGATCGAGCCCCAGTTCTGCTTTGCAACAACGTGCGCCTCAAAGCTTGCCACACCAGCGCGCTAGAGGACCTGAAACCCCAAGAAATTGGGTCGCCAGCAACCCTCTTCATGTCCTCGATACGACGAAACGCCCCGCCCACCTGCAAACGGGACGAGCGGGCCGTTCCAGCCCTCCGGGGAAATGCCCTCGCACGGGGGTGTACCGCCGTTGACCTCCGGTGCACGCTAGCCTCGGCCCCGTACCTTCCGTTCGAGCGCGTTGAGTCGGGCGATTCCGTGGTTGACGGCTTCGAGGCCCACCTGAGCGTGATCCGTCACGGCATCGAGTCGTCTCAGGTCTTCGGCCTCCCCCTCAATGTCTTCGCGGCTGCGAGGCACGCCCACGAACCGGAATGGGACCTCACGCTCACCGGGCGATTCAGCGAACGCTGCGTCCCAGGAATCGGCAGCGGCGCGCACGTGCTCACGCAACAGGCGATCACCGGTCTGATCTGCTAGGTCTCGTAGAGTTTCAGCAGTTCGGCGGCGGCACTCGTCGATGAACCAGTTCGTGCGCCTAGGCTTGGCCGCTAGATCCGCGAACAGCGTCCGGGCCGTCACGAGAGACTTGCGCGTCTCCTCCTGTGGACCGATTGCCACCACCCTGCGACGGTTCCACCACTTCCGAATGCCCTGGATGCAGACCGCCACGAAGGCTAGGTATCCAGGTACCTGGCCCCACTGCACCGCGTCGAGCAAGTCGTTCATGCCTCGATTCTTCCGGGGGCTACCGACAACATTCACTCGTATGGCTCCAGCGCCAAATAACGATCATTTCATGATCGGCCTCCGGAAATGATCACGGCGAATATGCTCCCTGGTCAGCGGCCTATGGGTTCGCGGATCGCCGCCAAAACGAAAGAATGCCTCGCCCCACCCGAAGGTGGAGCGAGGCGTTCAGTCACCGGGGAGAGGCACCCGCGAAGCGGGGGTCTATCTGACGAGGCGCCGTTCTGCCCGTACAAATCCCGGCGCCGGGTCGGCGGCCGGGGTGATGCCCAGCGGCAGCAGCAGCATGAGGACCACGTTGAGGGCGGCCACGGCCGCGCCGGCGGACGTCTGGGAGAGCGGCAGACCGAACACGATCAGCCCGGTGAGGATGGTCTGGACTCCTCCGGTGAGCGCGCTGACCACGAACGGCCGGGTCGCGACGGCAACCCAGACGGCGACGGCACCGCCCGCGATCGTCATCACGACCGCCGCGGCCTCCTGGGTGAGCCCCCATGCCTGGACGATCGGGAGCGTGGTGGCGAAGGCGAGTATGGCCTGCAGCGCGTGCAACCACGCGGCAGGCTCACGGCCGAAGATCTTCATGGATGCCCCTCCTTGGGGGACGAACCCGCCGTACGTCGGCGGGACGAGCAGGGGTGAGGTGTCGACTATGACGTCGGGGCGTCGGCGCACTCGTACGTGAGGTCGGTGGCAGCTGCGTCCTTGGTGCAGTTCACCGTCTTGCCGCCGTACTTCAAGACAAGCTTCACCGGGGCCGGGCCAGCGGGACCGCCGTCACCCTTCGGGCCGGCCGGTCCGGTCGCGCCCTTCAGACTCGCCAGGTAGTCGGCCTCGGTCTTGGCCTTGTTCGGCTGGGTGCCGTCGGCCAGCTTGGTGTCCCGCCACACCTCGTACGCGGACGCCCCCCTGTCGCCCTTGATGAGGCCGGTCCGAGACGGGAAGGTGATCTTCCTTTCGGTGGACTTGCACGCCCCCACCGTGCTCTTGGCCAGATTGTTCCGCTCCAGCACCCGCAGGTAGCCGGTGCTCTTCGACACGCAGCCGCCGTACGCCTTCGCGGGCTCCGCCGGGGCTGCCGCAGCCAGGGCGCCGCCGAAGACGCCGAACGCGAGCAGCGCGGCGGCAACGAGAGCGAGGATCTTCCTCACGATGACTTCTCCTTCTTGGGTTCCGGCTCCCACACCCACGTGAGGAGCCAGGTCTCGGCGTCGACCACACCCGTGACGGGCATGCCGACTGTGCGCTGTACGGTCTCGGCCGCGCGGCGGGAATCGGCGCCGTACCAGCCGTCGACCTTCAAGGCGGGGACGAACCGCTTCGCGCCGCGCTGCCAGGTGGCCACGTCGTCGCCGCGCATCATCGGACTCGTGACCTTCAGCGTCCGCGCGAACTCCGGGACCGGGTTGTCATCGCCGGCCGGGGAGGGCTTGGGCTGTCCGCCCGGCCGGGGAGCGCCGCGCTGCACCCACGCGTACAACGGCCCCCCGGGGCAGTCCGTGGAGTAGCCGTCCCTGTGTCCCTTGATCTCCCGCCCGGCGCCGCCCTCGGCGCGCAGCCACTCGATCGCGTCCAGGATCGCGTGCAGCATCGCGTCGTTCGGCTCGACCAGCCCGGAGTTGCCGACCAGGCCGCACACCGCGTAGTGGCCGGAGTTCAACCCGGAACCGTTGGCGGCGGGCACGCGGCGGGGGCCACGGCCGACGAACACCTTCCGATGCCAACAGGCCAGGGCCGAGTACCCGATGTCGATCCAGCCGTTGCCATCCATGTGGTGCGCCTGGATGGCTTGGACCGCGGCCACACATCGGCTGTGGTCGTCCAGCATGCGGGGGTCGATGCGCCCGCCCGTGTAGTGCACCTTGACGCCTTTGGTGGAGGTCAGCGGCGTGTACGAGCCCTTCGGGGAGCGCGCACGCCACGCGCTGCGGGGGACCAGATCAATGGGCATAGCTCCTCCTGGTGAGGGTGAATGTGCTCGGTCACACCGAGTCCGGGTCCCGCGTCGGCCCGCACCACCCCGGACGTCAATAGCCCAACCGGGCGTCCGTCTTGCTACGGAAGCTCGGGGAGCGATGGCGGACGAAGGCGGTCGAGTTCGCCCTGAAGCCGGCCGATGCGGATGTGCGCCCGGTTCAGGTCCTGCTCCAAGTGCTCGATCCGCCGGTCCTTCTCGGTGGCCTCCCGCTCCAGTCGGCCGATGCGCGCCTCGGCCTCGCGGAGTGCCGTCACCACCGAGCCGACCGCGAGTTCGGCCCCGCCGAGCGCCGCGGCGTCAAGGTCGATCGGCGCCCGCTGGTCGTCCGTCTTGGCCTTGCGCAGATCGATGCGGGCGCGCACCAGCGTGGTCAGCAGCTGGCCCGTACCCCCGGCGAGGAGCGCGATGACCGCCGGGGTGAGCCAGTCAACGGTCGACATCCGGCGGCTCCACCGAAAGAAGCGCCTGCTCCAGCCGTGTGACCGCCCGCGCCCGCGCGATGCAGGCCAGCGCGAGCGCCACGTACACCACCGCCGCCTGCAACGCGCGCACCCCCGAATGGCTGACCGCCACCACCGCGTACACGAGCGCCGTTGCCGCCAGCGGCCACAGCCCCGCCCGCTCCAGCCGCCACGCCACCACCAGCGAGGCCCGACGCCGGTACGGCAGCAGCACACCGACCACCATCAGCACCCCCGCCGCCAGTTGCAGCACGCCCCAAGCCCGGACTGCCAGCAGCGGGAGCGCGGCGTTGATGCTCGCGCTCGCCACGATCCCCAGCGTGGCCACCAGGCCGGAAACCGCGGCCAGCGCGCCGAACAGCAACTCGAAGGGGTGCTCGGAGAGAGGGCCAGGGCGGCGGATCACAGCCGGGTCACCTCGCGCTGCCCGTCCCGTGTCCGCAGCCACACCACGCCGGCCGGGTCCTCGAACCGTGCCCAGACCACCCGGCGGCCGTCCACCGTGTCCCGGTAGGCGGGCACCCAGTCGTCCTCGCCGGGTCGGGCACCGCGCGGGAGGACCGCGAGGTGGATGGGAGACAGGTCGGCGGGGTCGTGCTCGTACGGCACGCTCACCTTGATCATGCGATCTCCAGGGCGGTCGGCGCGATCCTGACCGGCTGCTCCACGGTGTCCGTGAGCCGGAGCCACACCTGGTAGTCGCCGGGGGCCAGGACCACGCCCGTCCCGCCGTACGCGCCCACGAGGATGGCCACGTAGTAGTCGCCGAGCAGGCCAGAGGCGACGGCATCGGCCCACAGCGGGTGGGAGTTGTCCGGCACCAGCACGGCCTGCTCCCAGTCCCCCGACGTCGGCCGGACAGCGGCGGCCAGGAACGCCATCTCAGCGCCCACGCTGGGCACATCGCCATCCACCCCGCTGTAGATGAACTCCGTGGACTCCCTCTGCAACACCGTGGCCATCAGACCCCCGTTCCCGAGACGTTGCGGCTGGTAGCGGGCCCGGTCACCTCGCGGTGGACAGCCGGGCCGACGACGGAATGCGTGTGTACGGCGGGCCCGGACGGGACCGGGCCGGAACGCGCCGGCCCGTGCACCTCGGCGCGGATCGCGCGCAGCATCACCGACGGCGGGGCCAGGCCGACGAGCGGGCAGAGCATGAGGCGTCCGCGGCGAGCTGGCGGGCGCGGACGGCGGCCAACCATGTGCGGCGGCACCCATACCGGCGGCGCGGGCGGGACTACCTGGGGCCAGGGCGGCGCGCTCCACCGTCCCCGGCGCGGCACGTACGAGAGCGTCCGGCGGCGTCCAATCCTGTCCGGAGGCCGGGCAGGAGCCACCGGAGGAAGCGGCCAGGGCGGGTCCGTGATTCCGCCGCGGCGGGAGGCTGGCCACTGCCGACGAGCGCGGGCGGTGGGCGCGGGCGGCCGCTCTTGAGGTGGCGGGCAGGTGAGCCACCGGCCGCGCCGCGGCGGTGGGGTGGTCGGCCGCGGCGAGCTGGTGAACGAGGGCACCCAGGCTGGTGGTGTGGGCGGTGCGGCAGTCTCCGGAACGGGCGTCCACCAGGCGCGGCGAGTCCTCCAGCTCACCCGTACCCGGGTGCGCACGATGCCGGGGATCCACGGTGGCGGCTCGGTGGGTGGAGCGGGCGGCACGGCCAGGAACACCCCGGCCCGGGACACCGGCCAGGAGGACGCGCGCCTGCGGACGTACGGGACCGGCGCCGGAGCCAGCGGCGGGACGGCCAGGAAGACGCTCCTGCGGGCCCGGCCCCAGCGAGGCCTTGGCCCGCTCAGTTCCAGCAGGCGCGGCGGCAGCTCGGGCGGCGGCGCGTCCTGGGCGGCGGGTGGCACCACCAGGAAGACGCCGCGCCGCGAGCGCGGCCAGCGCCAGCGCCTCGACATGCCGCTCCCTCAGCCCGCCGGTTCCTACTCCTCGTGTTCCACGGTCAGGCTGTAGGAGTGGCCGGCCGGGAGCGCGTTGGTGGTGTTGATGAAGGCCAGCCCGTTGGCGACGCCGGTAGGGCAGATCAACTCCTCCAGCAGCTCGAACGGCAGGTCCACGCCGCTCTGCGAGTTGAAGGGGATCTGGTAGAGCCAGTTGCTGGCCGTCCAGGTGGCGGTCGGGACTGCGCTCCAGGCGGTGTCCAGGCCGGTGATCGAGGACGGCGGCCCGTTCGGGTCCATGGCCTTCGGGGTGACCGTCGCGGTGGCGGTGCCCCGCGCCGTGGTGCGGACCACGGCGACCAGGAGCTGCTGGCTGGTGGGCACGGACGCGCCCGCGACCACGCCCAGCGTGACCCGGCGCAGCTTGTGGCCGGAGGTGGCCGACGCGTTGAGGTTGGCGAACAGCGCGTTCGCCGAGCCGCCCGAAGGTGCGGTGGCGACGATCGCCGCCGTGCTGACCACGGTGGTCAAGTAGCGAGCCATGTCTCTCCTAGAAGTACGAGCCGTACTGGGACATCTGTGGTGGCGGCCGGTCCGGCGCGCCCGAGGTGGTACCGATGAGGGCGCCCAGCCACGCGCACCGTTTGTCGGAGCCCGTCGCGGAGCCGGTGACGTTCCCCGAGGCTCCCTGGGTGGGGAAGGGCGCGTCGCAGGTGGTGAAGTTGCCGTTGCCGCCTTGCGCCCTTCGGGTGAAGCTGGTCGGCGCCGTCCAGGTGCCGCCCGCCCAGTTCGTGGCCGCCCAGATGAGCCGTCTGTCTGGGCCAGCGGTGGTGACGTTGACGGCCGGGGTGACGCTGCCGCTACCGGTGTCCTGCGCGGTGCTGGTCGGAGAGTCGAACGGGTTCCCGCTGGCCACGCAGTTGTTGTAGAGGGTGGCGATTGCCTCGCGGACGATCGAGCCGGTCCACGAGAAGGTGTAGGTGCCGGCGTCGGCCGCGGTGGCTCTCTTCCAGAAGACGTGCAGGGCGTGGTTGCCGCCACCGGCGGTGATCGCACTCGGTGAGCCCTCGGCCGGGGCGAAACCGGCGGCCGGGGTGATGGCGGCCGTGCCGGAGTTGATGAAGATCGTTACGATGACGATCTTTCCGTTTGCCACCCCCGACGGGACCGCGACCGCCGCCGACGTACCGGAGCCGGTGAGGTAGGTGCCGGCCGCTTCGAACGCAGGCTGGGCCATGGGTTACACGCTCCACCAGACGATGTCCATCTGCGGCTGCTGCCCGGTCGCGGTCGGCGTGGATAGCGCCGCCGATGCGATGTGGATCTGGCCCGCCACCCAGTCGATGCCGGGGGCGAGGTACACGAACTGCTGGGTGGTGACCATCCCGGCGGTGTCGGTGGTGACCTGCCAGGACTCGTTGCCCTGATACAGGATTCCCGTGGTGACGATGCCCGGCAGTAGCGCGTGCGTCGTTCCGCCCGCGGCGACGTTGGCGGCGACCTTGAGGGTGACCAGGTACCAGCCGGGCGCCTGCGCGGCGTACCGGAAGTTGACGGCGTCCCAGCCGCTGTACCCGTCGGCGTCCACCTGGTTGAACTGAATGGTTGTCCAGGTGCCGGACGGGATGGCTTGGGCTGTGGTGCGGCGGACCGAGCACCACGGTGGTGCGGCCAGGAATGTGGCCGGGTCCTTCAGCCAAGCGTTGAAGTCGGCAGCGGCCGGCCCGTAGCGGGCCGGGAAGATGGGCACCTCCGGCGGCTGGAGCGACATCAGGCGCCCTTCCAGACCACGATCAGCACGGCGTGCGGGCCCTGTGTGTTCCGGGTCGCCCCGGAGGACTGGAAGGCCATCAGTTCCACGTAGTCGCCCGCGGTGACGCGGACCGTGCGGGAGGCGGCGACGCGGTGCGCGGGCGCGGTGGCCGTGCACGGCATGTCGTGGCAGCCCCACACCGTGGTGCCGCCGTTGATGCGCAGGCCGACCCCCCTGGTACCCGTCGCGTTGCTCGCGCAGGAGTACATGCCGTACAGGTAGTAGACGCCGCTCCTGGCGAAGCTGTAGCGGGTCGGGTTCACTCCTGCGTTCCAGCCTGCGTAGTTGTCCACGGTGGCGGCGTCGAACTGGATGGGGGTGCCGTTGGGCCACGCCTGGGTGGGGATGCCCTGGCCGGAGTTGAGCGCCAGCCGGGCGATCGGCGGATACGTCAGGAACCGCACGTGGTCGCGGTAGGCGTTGAGTTGGGCGGACGTGAGCGGCGACGTCCACGCCGCGGGGGAGGGTACCGCGAGGCCGGTCGTTCCGGTCAGCGACGCCACCCACGCCACGCTCATCACGCTGGACTTGATGTTCGAGCTGCTCACGTCGGCGACCAGGTTGCGCGTGGTCCCGGTGTTCTGCCAGGCGAGCATCTCCACGTAGTCCGAGGTGGACTTGCTCAGCTGGAGCAGTTCGGCGCCGTACACGCCCGGCTGGTGGGTGGATCCGCCGGGCCGGGTCTCGCCGCGGTAGTCGGTGGCGGAGCCGTTCTGTGTGGCGCGGAAGCTGATCGAGTGGCTGAAGCCCGACGATCCGGCCGTGTAGTCGACGAACAGGTGGCCCATGACCAGGTACCAGCCGTCCACCGGCACCGGGTACCGGCTCGGGTTGTCCTTCGTCGAGTGGACGGCCCAGTTGTCGAGCGTCTCCACGTCCATGTTCACGGGCACGTACGTCTGATCGGGGACGGCCTGCGCGGTCGCCTGGTAGCCCTGGAACAACGGCTTCTGTCGCAAGAAGGCGATCGAGTCGCCGAGGTCGCGAAGCTTGGGCGGGGTGACGAACTCCGCCCCCCACGTGCGGGGGTTGGGCACTGGGTACGGCATCAGCTCACCACCCGATCACGTTGGAGCCGTTGAGCAGGCCGAACACCGGGTCATCCACCATGAGGACGTCCGGGTCGCCGGGCCCGAGGGAGAGGATTACCTTCCACTTCCCCTCCCCGAAGTCGACGCTGTGCGCCTTGGCGATCACCTCGTAGATGCCGGAGATCGGCGGGGCGCCGATCGGTCGCCGGTTGACCCGGACCACATCGCCCTGCTCGACCCCCAGCGCCGCCGGCCAGATGCCCGGGTTGCCCGCCGGATCGAGAATGATCGTCTGGATGCGCCGGCTTGGAGTCTTGTACTTGTCGAGCAGGTAGCGCGCCTGGTCGGCCGCGGCCTCGGCGTCGGCGAGCAGGCTCTGCCGCTCGGTGTCCCGCCATCCCCGCCTTTGGATCGACGCCGCGTCGGTGACCCGGGTCGAGGTGCCGTAGTACTGCTGGGTCACGGTGATGTCGTTGTAGGACTGGGCCGGGTCCCAGTCCGCTTCCATCCCGATGTCGTAGGGCACCTCGCCCAGGTCGGGGCGGTCGCCGAAGGTGTAGGCGGGAGGCTGGCCGTACCGGTACTGCTTTGCCGTGAACCGCAGGTAGCCGTGGCCATCGACGTACAGGACGCCGCCCTCGCTGTCGGCGACGTCCTGCACTGGACCGGAGACCGGCCGCCCGGCGATGTCCACCGCCGGCGCGTACGGCGCGTACGTCGTGTACGAGATCGCCCGAGCCTGCCCCCAGCCCGCGTACGACAGCAGCCGACCGATCCGCTGGTCCGCCGAGTCCCGCTCCATCGCCGCCAGGCCCGACCAGTAGTGGGCGACCATCCGCCCGTACGGCAGACGGCGCGGGTAGATCGCGGCGTGGGCGAAGGAGCCGTTGAACATGCGGCCGTGGAACCGCTGGTCGGCCTGCCCGCAGATCGAGAACCAGTGTGGCCTGCTGGCGTGGGTCCCGGACCCGGACGCGACCTGCTGGCTGTTGATCCACAGCGTCCAGGTGGTCGTGGTCACGGCCAGGACGTAGTGAACGTAGGCGTCGGTCGGCGCGTACGCGGTCACCGTGTCGGAGCGGGTGTGCGTCGTGGCGTTCCAGCTGCCCACGGCCACAAACCCGCTGCTGTTGATGAACAGGGTGATGATCGACCCGGCGGTCTCCTTCAGGACGAAGATCTCCCGGTCGCTGGTCGGCTGCGTCCCCGCCGCGTGCCGCGCCCACACCTCCACCGTGACGCCAGCGCCGGTCAGGAGCGGCATGTCCATGGCCGGGGCGTACACGAGGCTGTACCCGTTGAGGCCCTGGAGAGTGGTCAGGCCGGACTGGGCCCACGCCGTACCCGCCGACCCCTTCAACGCGGAGGCGTCCGCGCCGAACCCGACCTGCACATTGGTGCCAATGCCTTCCTTGCTCGGGGTCATCACCACCGAGCGGGGGTTGTTCGGGGCGAGGTTGCTGCCGACGGTGGAGGTGTCGGGGTCGGACAGCGGCCAGTAGCCGTACGGGGCATCGAGCAGGATCTCGCCCTCGACAGCGGCCGTCAGTTTCGTCGCCAGCGTGGCCCAGGCGTCGATCGCGGTCATGTTGACCTCGCCCCAATGCGGGTCCCGCCACGACTGAGGCCATCTCTCGGCGAAATCGTGCAGCACCCCGTAGACACGGCCCTGCCAGGTGGCGGTGACCCGGACCGGCGTGTAGTCGAGCACGTCCGGCCAGTACGGCGACGACGCGTTCTCCGGGTCAAGCGCGCCGTCGTCGTTGCGGAGCCTCAGCTGGGACGTGCCGGCCTCGACGCCGCTCAGCTCGAACTGCTTGCCGTGGGAGGTGTCCAGGGACAGCAGCCGGGTCGTCAGGTTCGTCCAGGTGATTTCGTCGCGCGGGGCCTGCTGCCCGGACCCGAACCCGGCCTCGAAGCGCACGATCGGCCAGTTCGGGTTCGACTGGGCGGGGGTGGGCGCGGCGACCAGGACAGCGACGGAGACGGCGTGGATGTTGCAGCTGGCGGACGTGGTGTAGGTGACGGAAGGGCCCCCGGTGGTGGACTGCCACCGCGGCAGCAGCCGGGCGTCTGAGATGGTGTCGGCGCCGTTGCTGGCGGCGACGGCGGTTCCGGAGGTCCATCCGGCGGTCGCCGAGGTCAGTGTGGCGGTGGTGCTGTCGGTGCCCGCGCAGGTGAGCGTGAGCGCCTCGGACGCGGGCGCGGACAGCGCACCCAGGGCCAGGCTGGTGCCGCCATTGGTGAAGCCCTTCACGGGCGTGCTGGCGAGCTGGAGATGCTGGCCCATCCCCGCGTACTCGGTGACGTTGGTGACCAGGGCGGTGACGTAGTCGGTCGGCGCGACATACACCCTGCGCGCCTTCCTCGGATTCGGCGCCACCCAGATCGCACACCCGCCGCCCGCGCTGTTGACCCTCGCCAGCGGGATCCAGAGGTTGTGCGCGTCGTCGGCGACATGCACGGTCGGGGTCGTCTGCGCCCCGGCCCCGGTGCGCCAGCCCACGAAGGCGACCAGCCAGTTCCCCGCGGTCGGGTTCACGAAGACAGTGCGGGAGCTGTTGATCGGGTCGGGGATGACGAACGTGCCGGCGACGGCGAAGGAGTCGGTCCACTGGTTGGCGGTGGTGGCGGGCATCAGCGCCTCTTGTTCAGCCCGTTGTGGCCGTTGCGCCGCTCGTAGCGGAGCACCTCGGTCTGCACCCCGGCGCGGAGGTCGCGGCCGTCGAGGACGACCCTGACGTTTACGATCGGCGCCTCCCCGGTGGCGGTTGCCGCCCCCGGTCGGCCACCGCGCGCGACCGGGGGGGCGACCGCGGGCCGTATGCGCGGCCGGGCCAGGCGTGCCGCCAGGAGCGCGCTGGACCGGTCGAGCACGGGCAGGTTCTCGGCCATCCCGGCCGCCACGCCCGCGACGGTCATCGCGCCGGCGAACCGGATGTCGGGGTGCTGCGACGGAGACTTGATCTTCAGGGCTTTCTTGAGGCTCGCCGCCATGCTCTTGGCCAGCTTGTCCATCTCCTTGTCCAGGCTCTTCAGGCTGGCCTGAAGCCCGGACAGGAAGCCCTGCCCTGCCATCTTCCCGCTGTCGTAGAGGATGTCCGCGCTGCTCTTGCCCAGGGATGTGGAGACGGAGTCGATCTCCTTCTGGACCTTGTTGATCCCGGCCCACGTCGACTTGTCCGCGCTCAGGAGCATGTTCGCCAGCTCAAGGCCCTGCTCCGGCCCGGCGTCGATCACCTGCCGGATGAGCGCAGGCGACAGGCCCCGGGCGGCCAGCTTCTTGATCGCGACGCCCCACGCCTTCAGCGTGCCCGCCTTCTGCGCGAGCCCGGTTTGGATCCCGGCGGCGTTCATCGGCCCGTCCAGCGAGGTCAGCCCGGCGAAACTGCGCGCGCTGGAGGTGACCGAGCCGGCGTACTGCTTGCCCTCCTCCAGGGACTTCTTCGCGGCGTCCCGCTCTTTTGACAGCGCCTGGAGGTGCTTGCTGTTCTTGTCCAGGTAGGCGATCAGCTTGTCGTCCAGGCTGGTCTTCTTGCCCGCGAACAGCTTGGCGATGGCCTTCTCCAGCCGCCGGTCCATGCTCGCGATCTCCGACGAGCTGCCGGTCATGACCTTGACGAACTCCTTGCCAAGGATCGTGCCGATGTCGCGCCACTTCGTCTCCGGCACCGGGACCCCGCCGACCTTGACCTGTCCGCCCGAGGCGTAGTGGGTGCGCCCGACCGGGCCGCCGTCCGCGAAGCGGTCCGCGTTGATGGCCTCGATCGCGCCGCGGTGCTTCCTCGTAGAGGCCGCGTTGATGACGTACTCGCCGTTGCTGGCCCAGATGGCCACCTGGTCGTCACGCGGCCCGCCGGGGCCGACCACGGGGCCGCCATCGGCCTTCCGGGGGGTGTTCATGTACGGCTGGCGGCCCAGGATGCCGGTCCCGCCGACCGGCGACTTCCCCGGCCCGTACTGCCGGTAGTAGACCGGGATCGTGACACCGTTGGCCATGGTCCGCATCTGCGAGAAGATCTCCCCGAACGCGACCCTGGCCTGGTAGGTCTCGGCCTCGACCTCCGTCCGCACGCTCTCGGGGATCGACAGCCAGCTGTCCGCCAGCGCCCGCGCCTGCTTCTCGGTGCGCCCGGCATCCATCGCCGCTCTGATCAGCTGATCACGGTACTTGTCGTAGGCAGTGGAAACCTCGCCGATGGTGCGGTGTTCCCGGACCATACCGAGGATGGTTTGCTCGGCGGTCTCGGCCATCCCCCGGATGACCTCCTGGTTCTGGCGGCCCTTCTCGGTGTTGAGTGACCAGGCGTCGCCGTTCTTCTTGATCGTCGCGGTGGCGCGGTCCACGGCCTCCTGGTAGTCGCTGGCCGCCGCGCTGGCGTCCCGGTGGATGCCGTTCAGCTCGTCCATCTCCTTGCGGAGATCGTCCGCCAGTTGCGCCGTGCCGCGCATCACCCCGCCGAGTTCCCGCCAGCCTCCCGCAGAGGCGGCGGCATCCTTGGCGGCCTCCACTGCGGCCTCAGCCGCCCGCTGGACCGCCGCGCCCGAGTTGTCCAGGTCCCCCGCCATGGCCCCGAGGGCGCCCCCGGCCGCGCCGCCGAAGGAGTGCAGCAGGGACTCAGCCCGCCCCATCTCCCGGTCCCACTCGTCTACCAGCCAGCCGATCCCGTCCGCCGTCGCCTTCAGCGCGCCGGTGATGAGCTCGATGGAGGCGACGATGTCGTCGGCGTGCTCATCGACCGTCTCGGCCAGGCTGGAGATGGTGCCTTCCAGGTTCCCGAAGATCGCGTCACTCCGGAAGCCGAAGGAGTCCAGGAAGCTGCCGAACCCGCGTTCGAGGGGTGGGAGCGCCCGCTCCAGCGCCCGCGCCCCGGACTCCGCGGTCCGCTCCACGAAGGTGTCCACCTGCGGAGCCATCTGCTCGTAGAAGCGGGACAGCTCCGGCTTCGTCTCAGCCAGCGCCTTGCGCGTCACGCCCGGGATCTTGAGCAGGCTCTCCTCCAGCGGCCGGGCGGTGTCCTGGAGTTCGGCCTTGACGTCCTGCTTCAGCGCCGAGAACTCGTCCTTCACCCGCTGGCTTTGCGCGGCGGCGGCGATGCCCACGCCGACGATGCCCGCACCGAACCCGACAGTGATCCCCGCCGCCGCCAGCTGCGCCACCACCGGCAGCGCCAGCAGCCCCGCAGCCAGCAGCGCGGTCATCGCTGGACCGCGCGCTCCGATCGACTCCAGCGCCTTCTCGGCCTTCCCGGTGTCTCGGGCGAGCGCCTGGTGCGCCTTTGCCGCCTTGCTGCTCGCCTCAGCAGACGCGAGGGCTGCGGCGGCCTGCTTGATCTCGGCGCGCTCCAGCTCGCGTACAGCCTTCGCGGCGAGCTCGGCGGCATGTTCCTCCTTGCCGAACCCCTTCGCCGCCTTCTCCGCCGCCTGAGCGGCCAGCAGCTGGGCACGGGCGGCCTTCTCCGCCGCCTCTTTCGCCTCGATTCCCAGCTTGCGCGCGGACAGGGCCGACTTCGTGGCTGCCCGGGTGAACTTCTCGGCATCGGCGACGGCCCGGTTTGTGCCACGCTCGAACCCGGAGGCGTCGGCGACGAACCGTGCGACTGCGGGAGGTAGCTCCGTCACGTCAGCCCTACCTTCGCGGCGAACGCGCGATTGGCCCACCGCTCCAGGTCACCCGAGGCGACCAGCCGGGCACGGGTCGGCCGCACGTACGGCCGCGGCGGCAGGTAAGAGCGGTGCCCGCGGCCGGTCCAGCCGCCCAGCTCGTGAATGCGCGAGTAGACGATGGTGGGCGCGGTCTTGGCCTCCCACCGCGCGGCGCCGGTCTGGCGCGGCCGGCCTGCTTTCACGCTGCGTCGGAGGCTGCCGGAGACGAGCGACGGCGGGGTGCCGGGCGCGGACGGCGTCGGCGCGCCCTTCGGGTGGCTGGTCGTCCGCAGCGTGCGCTTGATCTCCCGCTCGGCGCCGAGCGCCATGGCGTCGGCCGCCGCCCGGGCGCCGTCGCTCGACCGGTCGCCCATCGCGCGCAGCGCCACGATCAGCGCGTCCGCGTCCACATCACCCACGGCGTGCCCTCCTCACCTTGTCGATCTCGGTGGCGATCGGGAGTAACCACGGCTCGACCGTGGCCGGGAGGGCGTCCACCTGGTCGGGGGTCCAGCCGAACCGGGTGGCGTACAGGGCGTAGGTGACGGCGTCGGTCAGCTCGTCGCCGAGCTCGACGTCTTGTCCGCTGAGGTACCAGCGGACTCGGGCGAGGGTTTTGGGTCCGGGTCCGGGTTGAACACGTCCATGTATGGGTCGAGGGCGTCGATGAGTGCCCGGTAGGCGGGGATGGGGAGCAGGTCGAGGCTGCCCGGCTGCTCGTCATCGCCGGGGTTGTCCCTCGGGATGGGCAGTTCGACGGACCAGTTAGTGATGAGGCGGCGGAGCAGCACGTCCCGCATGCCGTCGAGGGTTCCGTAGGTCATGACGCCGCCGACCGGCATCGACCTGCGGTATGCCTTGATGTCTCCGGAGCGCAGGTCCGAGGGGTCGATGAGGTCGGCCCACTGATCGCCGGGCAGGGTGATGCGTGGCACGGGTTGATCTCCTAGTAGCTGGTGACGGCGTTCTGGACGGTGACCTTCGCGGGAGCCAGGCCGCCGCTCGCGCCGATGTTGGTCGAGTTGGCGATGGCCTGGAACTCGACGTCGTACTGGAAGACGGTCCCGCCAGCGTTGATCTTCGCGGTTCGGTAGCCGACCTTCGCCATGTCCACCTGGACGCTAACCAGGCCGCCCCCAGCCCCCCCGTTGCTGAGCAGGACCTGAAGCGCTGGCTGCACGTTGTCCAGGTAGTCGAGGATGCTGCTCTCCGTCTCGGCGAGCCTGGTGAACTTGCCGGTCACATCGATCGGGCCACGGGCGATCACGTACGCGGACTGCTTGCCCTCCGCCGTGTGGTACGCGGTGACCTCCCGCGTGAACGTCATCGCCAGCTCGCTGATGTTGTCCACCTTGGTACCGCCGCTGGCCGGTCCGCCGATGCCGACCGCCGCCCGCCACGACGGGACCGGCGCGACGGAGGACAGTGCGTTCGTCGGCGCGACACCTGGCACCACCGACGGCCAGCACGTCGCCTTCGCCTCCCAGGTGCACAGCTGCTCGGCATTCCACGTCACCGTCAACTCGGACAGGCAGCTGTACGGGTACTGGCGGGCGCCGCTCGTGGCCGGTACGCCGGTCCGGTCGGTGAACGTGTGCGTCGGCGGCTGTCCGGCACCCGAGTTGAGCAGGGTGAAGGCGTGCGTATACGGGGCGCTGGCACCCGTCGTCGCCAGTTCGCCGAACACGTTGAACAGCAGATGGCCGATGGCGTCGCCGAACATCGGCCCGCCCATGTCCCATGTGCTGGCGACCGGTCCGGCCACCTGGCCGTACTGCTTGGACATGCTGCCACGCAGGGCCTGATCGTCCAGCATCGTGACGTCGTCGGCCGGGTCGAACTTCTCGATGGGGATGGTCGCCGTCATCGCCACCGCGGTGCCGGGCACGGTCTCCTTGGCGATCCCGACGAACCGGCGTGCTACCGGGGTCACTGTCACAGCTCAGTCCTCCTGGCTGCTCGGCGCGGGCGGTACGGCCGGCGCGGTCTTGGTCTTCTTCGGCTTCTCGGCGGACTCCCAGCGGCCGTCACCCGGTGGCGCGAGCCCCTCCGGCAGGTCGAGCACCAGGCCCGGCGTGCCGACCAGCACGGTCGGTTCATCGCCTGGACCGGCGTACACGTAGTCGGGGTAGGTGATCTCCTCGTAGCCGAGGAAGCTCCACAGGGCCATGAGTTGCTCCTATGCCTTGATGTAGACGTCGGCGTCGAAGGCCACCGACGCGTAAGTGCGGATCCGCTCGGGTGTCCCGCTGATGGCAGGCTCCCCGAGGAAGGTCTTGATGCCCGCGCTGCTCTCTCCGGCCTGGAGGGCGGTCCCGCCCAGCGTCCGGTCCCCGTGGATGCGGGCGGTGACGCGCTCCAGCAGCTCGTCGAGGTCGGCGATGACCGCCTCAGTCGTCGGCGTGTTGGCCAGGTGGTAGAGGTGCAGGGTCACCTGGTAGACGCGGTGCTTCCACCCGCCAGTTTCACCGCCGAGCGCCACCCGCCGCTCGGTCGAGATGCCCAGGTGGACCACTCCCACCGTGCCCATGGCGCGACCGGACGGGAGACCGGCCGTGTAGTCGGTGTCCGGGATCTGCTTGGCCTGTGCGGCTCGGACGGTGGCCAGGCCGTACGCCTGGAGGGGGCCGCCCCGGTAGACGTCCTGACCGGCGATAAGGGGGCCGCCGAAGAACTCGGCGATGCCCGCCCGGACGCTGGCCCTGCTCACCGGACCCGCCTGTACGGCCTGAGCAGATGCTTGGCCTCCGCGACCAACTCCATGGCCTTCGACCGCCCCGGGCCGGTGGCGGCGGTCGGCCCATACGGCGCTTCCAGGTAGTCGCCGGCGCCGCCGGTCTCGGACCGCAGCAGCATGGAGACGGCGCGGCAGATGACCGCCTGGTGGACGTCGGCAGGCATGGCGCTGACCCCCGCGCCGGGTCCGTGCGCTGCGCCGGTGGCGCCCACCAGGGGGACCGTGGGGTTGCCAGGGGTGTAGCTGGGGCCGACCTGGACGGCCTCCTCGTCGCCCGGGTCCCAGATGCGGAGGACGTCGCCGGGGTAGATGCCGACCGGGTCGGCCACGGTGATGGAGGCCGCGCCCGAGCTGCTCGACCCGGCCAGGGTGGTGGATGTCCACCCACCGACGTAGCCGAGCTGGACGAACGTCTCGACCTGGCCGCGCGGGGGGCCGAACTCCAAAGCGGGCCCGAAGTTCCCGGGGCCGCCGAGCTGCACGAGGATCTGCACGTCGTCCTCGACCCACACCGCCGACAAGTCCGTCAGCGGGGTCATGCTGCCCGGCTGGCCGTACGAGAACGCCGTCACGGCTTCCTTGCGCACCGGCTTCACCGCGGCGTGGATGCTGACCCGGCCGTACTGGTCGGGGGTGACGCGCATCCGCTCCAGCACCTGGTGGGCGTCCAACCTCTGGTTGCACACCCCGGTCGCCCACGCGCTGGCTTTGAGCAGGGTGTTGGCGAGCTCGGCGTCCTGGGCGACCGTGTCACCGCCGACGACGAGGTTCTCCGTGTCCAGCCACGTCGGGCTGGACCGGAACTCGGCGTTCGTGACGTACGGCCTGACCAGCTGGCTCACTGGCCGCCGTCGCCCTTACCGTCCGAGTGGGCCGGCGGGAACGTCGTGCCGGAGCCGTCGCCCACCAGCTCGTCGCCCTCGACCGCGACCATCACCTCACCAGTGCCAGGCGACACGCGCTCGCCGCTCCCGTCGGCGGGCAGCTCGGCCGGGGCGTACCACAGGCCGTGCTCGCAGCAGGCGCTGAACACCCCCTTGGTGAACCCTGCCGGGAAATGCTCGGGGCACGGATGCTCGGCGTTGTCTCCCCGGCTCTCGCTGCCCTCGGTCTTCTCCGGGTTGTCGGGCGGCGGCTCCTTGGGCTCCTGCTTGACCAAGTCCTCGACTCGCCATGCGCCGTGGGCACAGGAGATGACGGTCGCCCCTTCGGGCTGGCTATCCAGCCCTGCGGGGAAGCAGGTCCCGCACAGTTCGGGCGGGTTCTCCTCGACGCCAGGCACAGGAGGTAGGGGTGCGGGCTTCCTCTTCCTCGGGGGCATCACGGCTCCTTCGTGCAGGTCCCGCCACAGCGGGAGCAGGTGGTGAAGAACGAACCGAACCCGCACGAGCACCGGTAGCCGGTGGCGCGGGAGGTGGCTCCGGACAGCGACGGAACGAACCCGCCAGCGGCGACGAACGCCTTCCCGTCGCGGGGGCTCATCTCGTAGATGCCGTCACGGGCGCGGTAGCGGCGGCCGGACAGCCCGTCCACCTCGACGCACGCGCGGGCGGGGGCAACGACCTTCACGAGCAGTCCTCCCGCCGGTGCCACGTGCCGCCCATGAGATGGGACTCCATCCACCCGCACCCGCAGTACCGGAACGGGCTGCCGTGCTGCGCCCGGTTGGGGCATTCCAGGTCGCCCAGCGTCTCGCCACCCTTGTGGAGTTCGACTCCCTGGTTGAAGAACTGACCTGTCGGGTTGAGCACGCACAGGTCGACGACGCTGCCGTCTGGGTCCGGTGTGGCAGTGATGATTGCGGCCCGGCAGGTACTCGGGTGCTCGCCTCCGGGCGTGCCGTAGCTGACGTAGTGGACGATGTCCGCCACGGCGGGGGGGCGCTCTTCCATGGTCAGACCCTCGGAGGCCAGGACCACGAGCCAGGAGTGTCCCCCTCGGTCCGCGACGTGGCCCAGTAGGAGTCGTCGCCGTCGAGGTAGACCTGAAGGTTCACGGTGGGGGCGGACGGGTCGAAGACGCGAACCACGAGCGCCGGGTACACCTGCCCCGCCTCGACATGGTTGCCGACGCGGTCGCTTTGCGCGCGCCGAGACTCGATGATCTGGGCGTCCCCTGCGTTCAGGGTGTAGTGGACGATTCGGCCGATGGTCGGCTGCATGGTGATCCTTTCGCGGGTATGGGTGAGGCCCCGAGCGGCGAGGTGCGCGGGGCCTCACCACGTGGATGGCGGGGCGGCTGCTACGGGAGGACGCCGACGATGAGGCCGGACCAGCCCGGCGCGTAGTGCACGAGCGTGCCGTACATGTACGTGCTGGAGTCGTACGTGTACTGGATCACCGGCCAATCCACAGCCATGTAGTCCTGCACGTTGACCACCTCGGTGGTGTTGCTGACTTCAGAGTCGGGCACCGGCAGGGTCTTGGAGCGGATCAGCACGCACCCGATCGGCATGTACGGGTGCACGTTCAGGTCCACCATCTTGCCGGTGACCTGGTTGGCGACCGCGTTGACCACCGAGCCGACGGTCGCGCCGCCCGTGGCGTCGCTCTCGGTGAGCGCGATCCGGTACGCCGTGCTAGCGGCGGTCTTCTTCAGGTAGTCGCCCAGCACCTTGCGGATCTGCCCGTCCAGCCACACCTCATCGGGGTCGGCCAGGCGCCGGTCGGCCGTGCCAACCGCGTTCGCGCCGTACATGCCGATGAACGCCGCCTGAAGGAACTCGTCCCCGGTCGAGGCGATGGACGCGTTGTGCCGCTTGAAGTAGCCGGAGTCCGCGCCCGCCTGGACGGTGAGGAACCCGTCGTAGCCGTTGGCGTTCGCACTGGAGTCCGCGACGGGCATTGCCGCGCCGCCCGTCGCCGGAGTGACCAGAACGGTGATCGTGTTCCCGGCGAAGCTCGTGACGAACGTCTCCCCGTTGGAGGCGGTGCCCACGTAGAGGTTGTAGCCGAGCGCACCGGTCGGCTCGGTCGCGACCGTCACCGTGAACTGGTTGGCGCCGCCGGACAGGGCGCCAGTGTTGACCTCGTTGGACACCACGGACTCACCGCCACCACCCCGAGCGGTGACCTTCACGTAGTAGGTGCCCGCCGCGACAGCCCCGCCGGACGCGGACGACGCGATCGAGATGACCGGCGCGCTGATGGCGCCCGCGTATCCGTTGCCGGAGGCGCCGCGGCCGAGCAGGATGCCGCGCTCCTCCGCGCCCATGGTCGCCCATAGCAGAGCGGTCTGCGACAGGGACCGGATGTCCTGGAAGCCCTGCCCCGCGAACTGCGCCTTCCAGATCACCGAGTCGGACAGGCCCTGTTCGACGTAGGCGACGCTCTTGGAGTCGGACGCGTAGGAGATCTTCGCGCCGCGGCGCAGGTTGATCGGACCGAACCCCGTGGAGATGCTGCCGGAGTCCATGAACGCCATCTGGTCGGCCACACCGCCGGTCCCACTGTTGGACCAGCCGAGGATGCGCTTGAACTGCTTCGCGGTGCCCTGCCCCTTGCTGCGCGCGATCGTGTTCCGCAGCGGTGTCGCGCGCGGCACCAGCAGCTTCGCGGGCGCCTCCAGGTCGTAGGGGACCAGCCCCGTGGAGTTGGGGTTGGTCAGCGTCCAGTCCTTGCCGAGGTCCGCGCTGACGGCCTTGAGCTGGTCCAGCTCACCCTGGATGGAGGCGAGCGCGTCAGGTGACAGGCCCTTGGTGATGGCCTCCACGCGGGCGGCGACCAGCTCAGCCTGATGGCCCGCGTCCGCGACGATCCCCAGGCCAGGCTGGAACACCTCGCCGCCTGCCAGTGCCTTGCGGTGCTGCGACGACAGGACGGTCTTGTAGGTCTCGAAACGCTCGGCGACGTCACGCCCCGAGGCGGAGTCGGAGAACATCTCCGACGGGGTGGGAACTGCGTACGGCATCGTGTCTCCTTGACGAAGGGTTACCCGCGCTCGGCTTCGGCGGCGAGCTTCAGATAACCCGCCTTGGCCGCCTGGTCGTTGACCTGGCCAGCCAGGTGCCGGTAGTAGGCGGCCTTGTTGTCGGCCTCGCCTGACGGGGGTGTGGTGATAGCGGTCCGGGTGATGACCGGGCCGCCTGGAATCGGCTGCGCCTTGACCTTCGCCAGCTCCACTTCGAGCGCCTTCACGCGGTCGTCCCGCGTCTTCAGACTCTCCTCCAGCGGCTTCGTGGCCTCTGCTACGGCGTTTTTCACGAGCTCGGCAAGCTCGGCAAGCTCGTCCTTCGAGACCGGAGTCTCGGTGGTCGTGGTTGTGTCCGGGTCGGCGGCTTTCGTCCAGTCGCCGGGGATCAGATCGGCGGCTTCCAGCGCGCGGGCGCGGGCGATGATGTGCCGCCGGGCCGCCGCCGGATTCTTGGCCCGGCCGGCCGAGCGGATCGCGTTCTCCAGGTCGGCGCGGTTGACGATGGGGAATGACCCGTCAGGCATCGCGGTCCCGTCGTCGGCCGCGTCGTCACGCTCGGCCTGCGAGAAGGCGCGCTTCACCAGTTCGGTGAGCTTGTCGACGGTGGCGGCCAGGCCTTCCAGGGTCACGCCCCCGCCCGCAGTCTTGGTGAGGTCCGGGACCGCGGCCAGGTCGACGTCTGCGGTCACAGTCCCAGCGGTGGCGGCTGACGTGGCCCCTGCACGCTCGCGCTCGACGAAGAGCTTCAGAACCTCCACTGCGCGCAGCAGCAGGCTGATGTCCCATGTCTCCCCGTAGCAGCCTGCGGCTAGCTCGGCAGCCTCAGCCTGGATCAGGCCAGCGATCAGAGCGATCGCCTGGACGGCGCCGTCGATGTCCGGCTGCTCGTCGATAGTCCCGTCGGCGGAGACGGCCTTGAGCAGGCGCTCCGCGCGGTCCCGGTCGAACCCGGCCACGGTGCCCGCAGCATCGTCTGCCGTATCGTCTGCCTTCGATTGGTCTTGGACGATCGGCTCGCCATCAAGGTCCACGGGCGCCAGCTGCCCCGAACCCGCCATCTTCGCGATCATCAGAGTCGCGGTCGGGTTGCACGGCCGATCCACGTACGAGGTCTCCGCGACGATCCCGCCGACGATACGACCGCCCGGGGCGGCGGCATCCTTTACGACCTTCGGGCCCTTGATGCCGATGCTGTAGCCCTTCAGCACACCCTGCTCGATCTTGCGGGCGGTGCCGGGGTCCACGCACTTGGACTTCAGCCACCAGTCGTCGCCCTTGGCCTCCAGCTCGATACCGACGCCGGCCGCGATGGGGCCGTGCATCTCCCGGATGTTGCCGAACTCCATCCACGCGGGCATGGCCTTCTTCAGCCACTCCGGGTCGCAGATCTGGGCGTCCAGGTCGAGCTGGGGCCCAGTGGCCTTGCCGTACACGATGAGCGCGCCATCGGCGTCCCGCTCGAACTTCGTGATGTCGGCCGCGTAGGCGTGCGTGATGGTCATGCTGCTGCTCCTTGTCCGAACAGGAACTCGACCACCTCGGGGTCGAGGAGGAACGCGGGCGCTTCGCCCACGTCGGTGAACTCGGCGTCGCTGAGGCGCGGGTCCGCCTTGGCCGCCTTCTCCGTGGTCTTCGGCAGGACGATGACGAACATATCCACGCCGTACCGGTCGTTCGGCGTCACCTTGGCGACGACCATCTCCAGGTCTCGCCCGAGCAGGATCTCCCGCTCGTGCTCGTTCTCCGATAGGGCGGCCAGCGGCAGAGCCGGGGTGCCTTCGGGGACGACCAGGTGCATCGTCACCCCGCCCAGACCGCCCGCGTACGGCGAGCCCGCCGCCGTGGACATGTACGCCCGGTCCGAGATCTTCCGGCCGACCAGGCCCTTCACATCGCCGGGCTTGCGGTAGCCGAACGCGTCCGGCTGGACGACCCGGGTGAGGATCATCGCCTCGCTGATTGGCCGCATCGCGCCGTCGAGGGTGGCCACGTCTGCCGCGGATGTCTTCCCGGCGCGTAGTTCTCGGTTGGTCTCCACGAAGGAGTCGCCGGTGTACCGTTCGACCGCCGAGCGCTGCTGGTGGGTGAGGTGCGGCTTGTGGTCCTTCAGCCAGCTGGTTGCCTGGGCGTCGGTGAACCGGCGCGGCTTCTGGGCCAGGACCTTGTTGCCGAGCTCTTTCTCCGCGGCGTTGGCGAACGCGGTGCGGCCGATGAAGCGGCCGTTCGGCCCGCGCGGGTGCTTGGCCGGATCCCACGCCGCGCGCTTCTCCAGGTCCGGACCGTCCATCACCGGCTGCGGTGCGCACCGGCAGTGCGGATGCTGTGGCGGCGCGATCCGGCCGCCCGGGAAGAGCTGGCCGATCCGGATCGGGCCCGCGTCTTCGTTCTCTCGGCAGGTCTTGCAGACGTCCCGGTCGTAGGCCGTGTCCCAGGCCACGTACTCGATCCCGGCCGCCTGGTAGCGCTCCAGCGAGGCGGTGGAGATGACACGGGCGATCTCCGTTGTGGCGATCATCTCGGCGCGGTCGGGCCGACGTAGCATGTCCCGGATCCGGTCGGCGAGCTTGTCGGCCGACCAGCCCTCGGCGACGGCCTCCTCCAATTCGCCGGCGAGGTCGTTCATGCGGTTCGCGGCAATGGACTTGATGGTGGTGATGCCGTCGCGGTCGAGCAGGTCTTGCAGGCCACGCGCCCCCGAGTAGAGCCGCTGGGCCGCCTCGGCGTCGCCGGGTTCCCAGGCGCCCCAGTCGACGGCCACGTTGGTGGCCCTTGGCGCGATGGCGTCTTGGGCGGCGACGACGCCGACGTGCCAGGCCTCGGACCAGAGCGGCTCCAGGACACGCCGCAGGGCCCGGGTGATGGCGCCGATGATAGGGACCCGGTCCAGCCAGGCCAGTACGTCCGGAGCTGCCTTCAGCCCTCGGGATGCCGCCCACTCCCGAGCCAGCGCGTCGGCGTCGATCGCCCCACCGAGCGCCTCGATCAGCAGCGGGACGTAATGATGGGCCAGGGCGTCGTCGGGGCCCCAACCGGCCCACCTACGGCTCGCGCTTTTGGGCCAGGGCCCGCCGCCTTCCAAGTGACGCGGTCGTCCTCGGCGAGGTCGGGCGCGAGCGCCAGGAGCACGTCACGGTGCCCTGCGAACTCGAACTGCCGGCCCGGCTCGACGCGCTTACGGGCCCAGCGGCGAAACGCGGCGAGCTCGGCAGCGGCCTTCGCCCTGTCCTCGGGAGTGGGCACACCCGGGGCGGCCTCAACGTGCTTGGGGTTGGACAGGGCCCGTCCGCAGACGCAGTTTCCGGCGCCCGAGTGGATGTCTCGGGCGTAGACGTGGGGCTGGTTGTACTCGTCGGGGAACGGGCCGATCGAGCCTTCCGAGCCAGGAACGGCGGCCTTCTCCACGTCCCCCGTCTTGTCCTGCCGTTCTTCCTGGTCACGCCCAGATTTCGGCTCGCTGGGGCCGCCGGGTTGTCCACCCTCGCGGGCCATCCGCTCGGCCGCCTCGCGACCGGCCTCCCGCATGGCCAGGGAGCCCTCCAGGAAGGACAGGCCGGAGGCGGTGACGATGGCGGGCTTGTCGGCCTCCGGGATCGCATACCTGGGCAAGCCGAGCTGGTCGCGGCCTTCGTTATAGGTCAACCGCCCGGACTTGACGCGCGCCTCGGCGATCCTGTCCGCCACCTCTGCGTCCTGATCTTCCAGCCCCAGGAATGTGAACTGGAGCTCCCGCGGCATCCCCAGGTAGCGGCGGCTGATGCCCGTCACCAGCGCTTCCAGCCAGCGCGCGGTCGGGAGCACGCCCTGCCGATGCTGGACGGCCTCCTGGCCCTCGCTCCAGCCGCTCGACCCCAGGCCCTTTGCCTCGGAGAACCCGAGCTCCGGCAAGGTCACGCCGAAATGCGACGACACGAGCTTGATCACGTGAAGGTCGTAGTCCGGCTTGTACCGCTCCCCGGCATCCGACCCGTAGTCCGGCTCCGCGCCCGGCGGCGTGAACCGGATCCGCGACCGGTTCACGCTGAAGTCGTCGTTCAGCGCCCGCTCGTACTCGCGCAGCTCGGACGGCGACCAGGAGACCGCCGCCGGGATCCGCATCCACGTCTCAGCCTGCACGCCCGGGGTGTACTCGTCCCGCATCCACCCGAGCCGTTTCAGGTACAGGTCCAGGTCCACCAGGGCCATCTCTACAGGGCTAAATCCGTAGGGCGTCCACGTCCTGGTCGTGTACTTCCGGTAGACGAGCTGGTCGGCCGCCAGTCCGGTCACGCTGCCATCCTCGCCAGCGTCGGCCATCCACTCCCCGCGCGGGAAGCCGTGCACGATCTGCTGGTACGCGGGGTGCGGCGGCAGTGGTCGGCCGCCGCGTTCGTTGAGCAGCGGCTTGATGGTGCTCCCGTCCAGCAACTCCAGGCTGTACAGGCCGCCCCCGTAGGTCTGCCGGGGGTAGATGGCAACGGCGTCGAGCACCAGGTGCTCTTCCAGTAGGCTCCCGAGCCAGTCGGCGAGCTCCAACCCGTTCCCCCGGTCGGGGCAGGACCAGAACTCGACGAGGCGGGCGATGTCCGGGCCGAGCCGCTCCCGGAGGGTCGTTTCAGCGTCAGCGCGGCTGGCGCCGTCCGCTTGGGCGGCCTCGATGGCGGACTGGTTGATGGTGATGTCCCACCCGAGACCGGTCAGGCCGCGCTTGCGGACCTGAATGCACTGCCGGATCAGCGGGGCATCCCCGGCGCTCCGGAGCACATGCCAGGGGACGAGGCGCTTCCTGCCCGTATCCAGGTTCCAACTGACCGGGTAGTCCCACAGTCGCGGCTCGGGCCTGTCGGTGTCCGGCCGGGGCGTGTTGATGGGCGCCGGGGTGAGCGGCATACCGGGCCCGAACGGGGAGCGGAACCACTCCTCGGGGCGCGCCATCGGCGCGGCCGACTGGCCGGCGCTCTGGCCCTGCATGAGCGCGGCCACCTGGTCAGCGGTGAAGACGACGCGGCCTTGGAGAGCCCCGCCCGGTGCGGCCTTGCTGATCTGGGAGCGCCTACGCCGACGACTCAACGCGTGCCTCCCCACACGAACATCCCTCGACGCAGCAGCGCGGAGTCGGGTCGTCGAAGTCCTCGATGTCGTGAACGACACCGGCGTGCGGGCACCGAGGGGTGTTCGGGCAGAGCCACCACTTACTCATCTACGCCGCCCTCCCCCTCATCAGCTCATCCATGTAGTCCGTGGTCGCGTCGCTCGGCACGTAGTAGGCGAGGTTCAGCGCGTCGGCGTTGTCCGGGGAGCGGCCGGTGCGCTCGATGATGTCGTCTTTCGGCTCGATCTTGATGCGGCCCTTGGGCGTGATCTCCCACTGGGGTTCGAGCAGCTGCGCGACCGTCGTGTCCGCGTTCTCCATCGTGGACAGATCCCATGCCCGCTCTTCGGACAGCTCGCGGGCCATCCACCAGATCTCCGCCCGCAGGTTCTCGAAGTGCACGTCGTCGCGGGCGGCCTCGCCGACGTTGACGCCGTAGATCCGCGCCGAGTGCAGGCCGCGGGCGGCCATGTTCCGGAGTTCGCCGACGACGCCGAACCCGACCCCGTTCGAGTCCACCTTCACCGCGGTAGCGCCGGTCTCCCGGATCGCCTGCAGGATCATCGGCGCGATCACCTCGGGCCGGTCGGTGTGGTCCCGCCACTCCCGGCCGGCCACCCGGCCGCGGCGTTCGCGGATGACGGTCTCGTCACTGCCGCCACCCACGTCCACGCCGAGTTCGACGGGTAGCAGCTCGGACGGCGCGTGCGGGGTTTCGAGGTCGAGGCGGCACGCGGCGACGTCGCTCGTACGGACGACCTGCCATTGGCTGTCCTCGCTGAACTCCCCGAGCACCTTGCTCCGGTAGAGCGGGTTGTCGACGCCCCACTCCTTGGCCTTTTCCTCGACCCAGGCCCGGCCGACCAGGGCGAGGGCGACGTCCTTCGGGACGACCTCGCCGGTGAGGTTGGGACTGTCAAAGGCGCTGATCTTGATGACGTTCCAGCCGCTGCCCGGTCTGCAGACCTTCCGGAACTCCGACGCCGGGTTGTCGGGGTTGCCGACCGCCAAGATCCGGCAGTCCTCGTTCGTCGTCAACGCATCCGCAGCGATCCATAGCTGAGCCGGGACGCCGCAGGCTTCGTCGAGGATGACGAGCACAAAGCGGGCGTGGATGCCCACGAACCCGGACTCGTCGTGGTCAGATGGTTTGCGGCCGAAGGCCACGATCTCGTCGTCGATCCACCACTCGGTCTGGTTGACCTTGCCCGCGAGGTTGGCGGCCTTGTGGATGCGCCGGATGTACCGCCACAGGATCGCCCGCACCTGGGCGTACGTCGGGGCGGTCGTCACCACGAACGCTTCGCCGGGCGGGTGAACGTCCAGCCACCAGGAGGCGGCCAGGCTCGCGGTGTGGGACTTGCCGACCCCGTGCCCGGACTGAACCGCCGTCCGCCGGTTGTCCCGGACGCTCTCCAGGACTTCCCGCTGCTTGGACCAGACGATCTGCTTGAGCCGCCGCTTCACCCATCCGACTGGGTCTGCCAGGTACTTCCGGGCCCGCTCGGCGATCCGCTTCCGGTCCACCGCGCTCTTGAGCAGCTTGTGCGCTGCCCGGAGTCGGCGGGTGTCGCCTGCGCGTACGAGTTCGTCGATGCTGCCCTGGATGCGCTCCAGGTCAGTCCGTGTCGGGGTCCCCGTCGTCATCGTCGTCCAGGTCGGGCACGTCCTCGCCGTCGTCCACTTCGTCGCCCATCAGCAGCGCCGCGATCAGGCCACGCACGTCTTCGCCGAGCTGTTGCGCCTCGATCGAGACGCGCTGAGGCATGTCGAGTCCGAGCAGGCGGGCCCGTCGCTCCTGGATGCGCAGCAGCCGGTCGATGGCCTGGAGCGCGGGGGCGTCGTCTTCGAGCGGTGCACCAGCCCGAGTGAGGCGGACCACCTTGCCCTGTGACACCACGTAGTGGGTGGCGTTCATGACCTCGCGCGCCTTCTGTGCGAGTTCGTCGAGGCGCATCAGCTCCAGCTGGCGGAGTTCGCCGGCCGGTTCGCGCACGGTCTCGGCGAGGGCGCGCTGGACACTCTCGTAGGCGGCGGTCTTGCTGATGCCCAGCTCGGCGGCGATCTCCGCGTAGGACCTGTTCTGGGCTCGCAGCTCGCAGGCGCGGGCGTCGCGCTTGGCAACCTCGGGGTCGCGGTCGTAGCGGCCGCCTCCGCCTCGTACATCTGACATCGGCTCACCTCCCGGACATCGAGGACTGCGTTCGGACGGTCAGGCGTTCGGACGGCTGGTCGGGGTCATCACGCCAAGCAAAGATGCGTCTCACATCGGGCGCTTCTTGGAAGTAGGGTCGCCCGTGCTCGGCGTCCGGTGCGTCCCAGGCTGCGGCCACCGTGTCCCACACCAGCCGGACGCCGTACATAACGAAGGCCCGGCTGCCAGGGCCGGGCCACACTTCTACACGTTGCCACTCAGGATGGGTCATTCACCGTGATGTTGGCAAGCGGGAGGTTCCGCGCAGCTGAGCAAGCTGGTCTATCTCGGACTGGAGCCACAGGTGCCGCCCCTTGTCCACCTCCGGGCCGGTGATGCGCCCCTCGGCGTGCCATCGCCGGATCGTGCGGGCCGGAATGCCGTACAGCCGGGAGGCGGCGGCGGTGGAGATACGGCGGCCGGTCATGGCCTCATTCTCTCCCAGGGCTCCCGGTCCGTATGGCGGGCCGGAACGGGTTCGGCATCCAGAAGTCCTTGCGCCGGTCGACCTCGCGACGGAACTCCCTCAACGCCTTGTTGTACGCCTCCCGTCTGGCCGTGTATGCGTCCTCGTCCTCGTTCAGCGCCTCCATCAGCGCTCCGACCTCATCCGTCAGAGGCCCAGCCGCCTGCACGATCAGCCTGTGCTTGCGCGCCCGGGAGAGGGTAACGACGCTGAGGGCGTCCGTGATGCGCTCCATCGGCGGCAACAGGAGATGGAAGTCGTTGGCGAGCCGGCCTCTCGTGCCGGGCAGGCGACGTCCGTGCCATCCGGCGCGGAAAACCTGCAAGGCCATCTGGAAGACGACGGCCCGGGTCAGCACGTCCCGGAGGGCCTTCTCGTAGGCGTCTCGGTCTTCCCTGCGGTGCTTGAGGTACTGGAAGAGGCCCGTGCCTCCAAGCCCGACGAGCGCGGCACTGGCTGCCCCGACTATGGCGGCCTGGACTTCGGGGCTCACGCTGCCGCGCCTCTGTTTACGAGCGCGTCGACAAGTTCTCGCTGCTGCTCTGGCGTGAGCCGCATGTGGACGGTGCCGACCGGGACGAGGATCACGTCCCCGGTGACCGGGCATGTGAAGAGGGTGAGCGGGAGCGGCATGCGGTGATTGTGCCAGGTGCCACCGACAGAGTCCGGGCGGATTGGAGACCTGTCGGGCGCGCTGAGAGCCATCCTGCGGACTCGGGCGGCCAAACAGCGTAGGGGGGGACCAGGCCCCCGCGCGGGAATCCATTAAATAAACCAGAGCCTGTTGCATTAGGGATTAATAACGGGGGCTAATAACGACCCATTAACGGGGGCTAATAACGACCCATTAATAGAGAGGCTGTGGTGTGACCTGCAAAGACCGGCAGATCCGGATTCTCCCCGAGGTCCCCTGTGTGTACCGACGCGGACCGAGTGGCACCGAGGCTGCGGATTTTTCACAGCTCACCCAAGAATCGCCACGACGGCGGCCGTGATCCGGTTAAGATCCTGGAGTCGTCAGCCTCGCGCGGACCGAGGTTCCCGCCTCGGTCCGCGCTCGGGCTGATGTCAGCCGGGCCTTGGGCCTGACGGCTGCTACCGCGCTCTTGTACAAGTGCAAGTGTAGCGACGCACGTCAGGATAGGTCTCCTGATCCTTCCTCAAGGCCCGGAATCCCCCTTCCCCCCTTGAGAGGAGTTCCGGTGGCCCTACCTGACGATGCTGGTGCCCGCCAGCCCGACCCGCTTCTCCCCCGCCGTACCGTTCTGATCCTGATCGCGAGCATCCTGGCTGGACTGGTCATCGGCGGGCTGAGCTTCCTCGGTGGCGTGCCCGCGCCGTTGGCTGTGGTGGCCGGACTGGCGGCGGCCGGCGGCACCATCGTCGGGCTTCACGCGCTGATGGAGTAGCCACCGCTCGGCGGGCGGTCAGCGATCCAGTTTGGCCGCCCGCCCTAGCCGCTGAGCGGCAGACCGAAGAGCAGGGCGCGGGCGAAGTCCAGGGACGACGGATCCCCCTTCGTGACCAGCTTGACGCTCAGCGACTCGACCCCGGCGGCGGCCACACCGAGCAGGACACCCTGACGTCCGCGCTTCTCCCCCACGCACAGGCGGTAGTCCTCCTGGCGGTAGATGGCCGCATAGAAGGGCGAGGCGTCCGCGCCGGCCCGCTCCTGATGGTCGGGAGCGTTGGTCCAGAGGCGGCAGTCACATTCCGGGTCTCCGCAGCGCTCGGCCTCCAAGTCGCGGCGCCGAGTGGGGTAGCTGGCGAGGCGTCCGTTGAGGAGCGGACAGGCGGAGACCGCATACGGCGCGCAGTCGGAGGGGTGCAGGGCCGGTTCGGAGGAGTAGCCGCGCCCGAAGTCGGCGGGGCGGAGCAGCAGCGCGTACTTGCCGCCGGGCCGGGAAGACAGCGGGGTCCCGCAGTTGCCGCACAGCCGGTTGATCAGGCAGTTGTTGACGCGGCCCGGATGGTTGATGCCGAACAGCGGCCGATAGTCGGGGTCAAGGTGGCGGGCGGCCACCTCCGGTACGGCCAAGCCGCCGTGCACGGGGCAGCCCTTCATGCGCTTGGGGATGCGGGGGGACATTAGGCTACTCGCCTTCAGATGTTTCCCCAGTTCAGCCCACTGTCGGTGGTGCGATAGTGGGCTGAACTGGGGCGATGTCCAGCGTGGTTTCTAGTAGGAGCGGCTACCAAAGGCTCCTGGTCGCGCGGGCCAGCGCGGCGAGAGCAGCCGGGGTGGGCGACTGGCGCGCTCCCGGCGCATCCACCCCGGCCTCGGCCTGCGACGCGCCGCGCACCCGGGAGGCGTACGCCACCGTCCCGTCCGGCGAGGCGGCCCACACGATGCGCGTCTCCACCCGCTCCGGGTGCACGCTCGCCGGGGTGATCCCGGCCAGGGCGAGCGCGTGCTGGCCGGAAGTCAGCGTGCCGAGCGTCTTCCACGCCTCGCATGCCAGGAACACCAGCTGGACCGGGCCGTCGGCGACCGGGCCCGTGGCGCGTGCGAACTTCACGAGGTCCCGCGCGGACAGCAGCGGCAGCGCGGACGCCGGCTGTGCGCCGTCAGGCAGCCAGAGGCGTGGCAGGACCGGCGCAATCTGGTGGCCGACGACGACGCCGAGCGTCGCCTGCACGCCCCAGCCCGACTGCTCCTCAAGGTCCTGTTCCAAGAGGGCGGCGAACTCCTGCAAGTCTGCGGGCCTAAACATGATCATCCTCCGGGGTTTCGCGGTTGCAGTAGGAGTGAGTGCACGCCCCGCCGATCGCTCGCGGGTGCCCCTCGTCGCAGATCTCGTACGTGCCGGGGGCGTACCATTCCGGGCCCCAACTCGCCCCGTCGATCTCCTCGCCGACGAAGTCGATGTCCCTCTTCGCCTGTGCAAGCGCGGCCTCCGCGGTGCACACGCGGGCCCAGCAGTGCACACCGTTGATGTGGACCGCTACGGTTCCCCAGTCGCGGCCCTTCTTGATGACGACCTTCCGGCCCTTGTAGGTCTCCCGGAGCACTGTGGCCTCCGTTTCGTTGCGGGGTGAGCTGGTGGGGTGGCCCCGTTTCCCCTCGGGGCCACCCCAGGTCCTGTTAGCGGCGGGCCAACAGCATGAGCCGCTTGTGCGCCTTGGTCTTGACGTCGTCGTCCACGCCCACCAGGGCGGCCGACGCGCGGGCCAACTCCAGGGACAGGGACTTGCCCGGCCGCCGGGGGGCGACGTTGTCCAAGTAGTCGGTGATGGTCCGCTCGGCCGCGTACGCGGTCCGGCCGAGGCGCTCCGACTCGGTGGCGAACATGTCGTGGAGGCGCTCGCGGCGGCGGTCGGCGATCCCCTGTGTGCGGGTGCTGGGCTCCTCCTCCTCGGAGGGCGGCCACAGGTCCGCGATCAGCTTGTCGAACTCGTCCAACACGATGTTCGTCTGAGCCAGCGTGTTCTCCTCCTCCGCCCACGACTTGCCGTAGGCGAGGGTCAGGCCGAGGCTGCGCCGAGCCTCCTCCAGGCGGTCCAGCGCGCCCGAGGTGTGCCGGATCCCCCAGCGGGTGACGGCGTCGCGCACCGCGAAACGCTCGGTATTGCGGCAGACCGGCCGCCACGGGGTGACCACGGTTTCGGCCTTGCTGCGCCCGTCGTGGCTGTTCAACGCCACGATGAACAACTGGATCTCGTCGTTGATCCCGCCCGCGTCGACCACGATGTTCTCCGGGACCTTGAGCGAGACGAACACCCTGCGCCCGTCGTCCAGAGGGCCCGCCGACTGCCAGAGCACGCCCTGGGACACGAGTTCCTCCAGGAAGCCGAAGATCCTGCGCTGCTGGATCGGCGTGTACTTCGTGCCGACCACGCCCAGCGCCGCGCCGGTGTCCTCCCTCACCGTGACAAAGGAGCCCGGGGCGGTCCGCAGGGTCGGCTTGTCCTCCCCGTCCGCCATGAAGCTGTAGCGGACCTCCCGCTTGGCCACCTCCCAGTCGATCTGGGCGAGACGGAGCACCTCGTCAATCGAGGTCGTGCCGCCGGGGATGATCTGTCCGAGGCCGTGCCAGGTCGGAACCGCGCTGTACAGGGCCACGGTGCCGTCGGCGGCCACGTCAAGGCCGTGCTCGGCGACGACCTCGGCGACCTGGCCCACGCTGTTGCGGCGGACGGTGATGGTCTCCCCCGCGTCCCAGCCCTCCGTGACGCGGTAGCGGTTCCCGCCGAGGGACACCAGGCGGCCGGACGCGATGTCGGCCTCAAGCTTGGCGGCCCGATCCGCCTGCGCCTTAATCCGGGCATCGCGGTCGGCGCGGCGCTGGTCGAGCTGGGTGCGCTTCTCGGTGGCGAAGGCTTCGTTGACGTCAGTGGCCATGTTCTTGATCCCTTCGTGAGGGGTTTTAGAGGGCGATCTGGTCGGGGGTCCAGCGGGCGGAGTCGATGTAGCCGTGGTCGGCCACCTGGGCAATCTCGGCGCGGATCCGGGCGAGCGCGCGGTCCTCCGACTTCTGCGCCGGGTCGAAGCGGAAGGCGTCGGGCAGGACGGTCAGCGACTGGATCCGGTCCACCCGGAACGTGCGGAGGTCGGCGCGGAGACGGTCGTAGGCGCGGACGACTGCGCGTCCACGGGGCGTCCAGGTGACGGCGTGCGGCTCGATGACGCGGGTGGTCCACTCGCCGTCCACCGCGACGTAGGTGATCATGACGGGCTTCTGGTCCGAGACCGCGCGCTCCAACTCGGCGACCGGGTCAGCCTCTGCCACAGGCGTGATGCTCTGGTGGCGGACGTGGTGGAGAAGGCGAGAGCCGTCGATCCGGTGGCGCGTACCAGAGCAGCAGTGCTCCACGACGGTGAAGATCTCGCCGCGCATGGACTCGATGCTGCCGTGGTAGCGGACCTCTGTCCCGATCTCGTACATGTCCCTGACCTCCTGTCCTACTACCTCAAGTCTGCGCTTACCATTGCGGATTGTCAATAGTTTAGCTACCCTTGGAGCATACGAACTTTCGTTGACAGAGAGCAAGGGAAACGGCATCATGGGCCGCAAGGAGATCGCACAGATCCTCGGGGAACTGGACCGGCAAGGGTTCGAGGTCAAAATGGGCGGCTCAGGCCACTGGAAGGTCTACGCCGACAACCGCCTCATCACCACGCTGCCCGCCACCCCGAGCGACCACCGCAGTCTCCGCAACGCCATAGCCATACTCCGGCGTGCCGGATTCGTCTGGCCGCCCCGATGAGAGGGACCCTTGTGACGACGATGTGGAGTGTGCGCGTCGACGCCGACACCGGCACCGACTTCACCGAGGGTCTCGGCGTGCACCTGACCGGGCGGCTCGCCCACGTGCACGGACACGGGGGCGTCGCATACCTCGGCGAACAGCCGGTGGCCGGCCGGCTCACCGTACAGATGGATGTGGAAGAGTCCACCGTGCGCCGCGCGATCGACATCGCGGCCCGGGAAGTGGTCACGGCGCTGCGCGAATACGGCTTGTCCGTGCGCCTCGCCCACATCGAAGCCATGCCACAGCACGAATTCGACGAGTTGGCGCGGGCTCTGCCGGTCGAATTGATGGGAGTGCGGGAAATCGCCGCCATGTTCACGGACCGCCCCATCAGCCGCCAGAGGGCAGACCAGCTCACCAAGCGCACCGACTTCCCCGCTCCCGTCGCGAACCTCGCCTCCGGCAAGATCTGGTCGGGCCGGGATGTGCGGCGGTGGGCCGCCTCGTGGGCGCGGAAGGAAGGACGGCCGGCCTCCGTCTGACGGCCAGCGCGCATCATGCCGACATCCGGCGCCTCGCCTCGTACCGTCGTCCGAACCGGTACCACTGCTCCGGGGTCAGCTCCAGCTCGCACCCGTCACACCAGATCTTCGACGGGCGCGGGTCGCCCACGTCCAGCACGCTGGCCCACAGCATCCCATCACAGGGCGTACTGTCCACCAGCTCCACGCACGGACCAACCTCCATCGGCCGCCGGTCCGGGTCGATCACAGCCCAGGCGCGGCCGACCAGCTCGGTGAGGACGCCCCGCACGTCGGCCGCGTACTGGGAGGCGGCCAGCCAGTTCACGTGCTTGGCCAGCCAGGCGCACACCGAGCCGACCCGGCCGTCCACCGGCAGGTGGATTCCCCGGTCCTTGGCCACCCAGCCGGCGATCGTGCGCAGATCGTGGCCCATCTGGCTGTGGAGTTCTCCCGCTCTGAGGTTGACCGGCAAGCCGGGCGTACGCGAGCCAGACACTGGGGCCGATCCGGTGGCGCGGGTGGTCGGCATGGAGGTGACCACCTCGGCGTGCAGCCACGGCAAGTCGGACAGGTTGCGGTGCATGCCTTTGAGGCAGCCCCGGCACAGGTTGAGGCCGTCGGCGGCGCGGCGCGGCCGGTCCGGGTCAGTCTTGTGTACGGCTGAGCAAACGGCGGGGGCGGTTCGAGGCATGCCGGGCTCCTTGCGTTGGTACCGTGCTGGGGACTCCCGTCGGCAGGCGGGTTTCGGGCGGCTCCTCGGGACGTGCGGTCAAGGGGAGCCGCTCCGCTCATGATCGATCTCTCACGTTTTTGCAGGTGGCATCAGAGCGACCTTGGGAAACGTACGAGCAGTTGATGCGGAAGTGGACCTTCACGTCGCCAGCCTCCGCTCCAGCTCGACAAGGACCTCGCCCGACCCCCAGATCCGGCCCGGCTCGTTCAGGATCGTCTCGGCAACGACGTCCGAGCAGTGGATCGCGAACCCGTGAGGGCTGCACCAGGAACGCATCTCCCGGGCGAGCTTGACCATGCGGCGGATGGCAGCCCGCTCGTCCACCGAAGGCTCCACGAGCAGGGCCCCAGGCGGGATGGGAGGCTCCGCAGGTGGCCATTCGACCGACAGTTCTCCATGTGCACGGCGGGGCTCACGCGGCTTGCGCCTCCAGAACTTCACGACACCGCCTCCCAGGTCCAGCGCTCTCCGTCGCGACGCGCCCGTGCTGGCCGGGCTTGACGGGCGGACCGTCCAGGTTGGCGATGTGGTCGTGCAGGGCGCACTCCATGAGCGCGTCGTCCAGCCGTTCGCGGAGAGGGTGGCGGACCGTGAAGGTCTCCGCGCCGAACTGGACGATGTGCTCGACCTCCCTGTCCTCCAACAGGGTGGAAACCGCGTCCGGGCGCGGGCAGTGAATGAACGAGCAGGTGCGCGCGGCCCATCCCAGGAGTGGGAGACGTCCACTTGATCGCCCTTGCGGGAAGGCCCTCCGCACCAGATGCAGCGGGTAAGCAAGCGGCGGCGGAGCCTCTGGAGAGCGTGGACCTGGATCTTCCAGTGGGTGATGTGAAATCGCCACCCATGGTGGAACTTCCACTGCCAGTTACCTTCAGCGTCCTGGACTCGGGAGTGCTGCTTGCAGACCTCGCCCGAGTCGTGGCCGCCCGGCTCGCGATGCCAGACAGTGACAGCCGACGGGAAGTAGAAGCCGTGCCCGGCGAGATTCCAGTGCGAGTAGCCGATCCGCCAGCGCCCCGGATATGGGGACTTGGTCTTGTACGGCCACGGGCGGCGGATCACGAAGGCGACGACGAGCGGATCATGCATGGTCGCAGTCCTCCGTGACGGCCGCACGCTGCAGCCGGTCGATCTCGGCCGCGAGCAGCGCCCCCGCCTTGACGAGCGTCCCGATCGGATCGTCGCGGACCGGCTTGTACGCCCTCCTCGACCACGGCCACACCTCATCCGCCCAAGCCGTCCAGACGGAGGCCCCGGACATCCGGGCAGCGGCGACGGCGTACGCGGCTGCCGCCCCCGCGAGTTGCCCTCGGGTGTGCTGGTCGTCATGCCCGGCCGTCCAGCCCTCCTGCTCGATCTGGCGCTGCCGCTCGGCCGCGATCAGTTCTGCTCCGGTCATCTGATGTCTCCTTAGGGGGTAGGCGGCATGGACGACAGCAGCACCTCGTCCATGGGCAGTACGGGCAGATCGAGCGACCGGGCGACCGCCACCTCGGCTTGGGCGCCCCGCGAGCCCTCCCACCCGGGCAGGACCACCACGGCGTCAGCATGAGCGGCGATCCACGCCAGGTCGGAGGCCATGCACTCCCGCAGTGCGGCCCGAGCGGCGTCAGGGTCGGCGGCCTGGTGCACGGTGTCGTGCTCGGCCGGATTGCGCACCTCGTAGCCGAGGGCCCGCAGCCGGTCGGCCGCCGCGTGGAAGGCCGGGTGGTTGAAGTCCTTGATCCCCCGCATTGGGCCGGCGAGGTAGGCCCTCACCGGGTCGGCTCCTGCCCGGTGTAGCCGTTGACGATCAGCTCGCGGGCGTACGGGTCTGCCACCTGGCCCACCCATTCGGCAACCTGCTCGTCGCTGGGCTCCTCCGCATGGACCGGTGCCCACGGTGTGGCAGTGACGGTGCGGGCTACCGCCGTGGCGTCCTCCGGCAGGCCCGCCTGGCGCTGGTAGTGGCGGGTCCGGATGGCGGCCAGATGGGCGTTGACCGCCCTGTCCGGGTGGTCCTTGTGCACCACGGGGTAGACGACCTTGACCGTGCCGCCCAGCGCGGACTTCTCCGTGTAGTCGATCGAATATTCGACATGCGTTCCGGGCGCATAAGGGCTCATTTCGATCCTGCCTCCGGGGTGAATCTGCGGGTGGGGATGCCCGCCTTCTCTGCACGGTCGGCCGTGAACGAGGCACCGTGAGAGCCGTGCGGCTGCGGGCGGCGGCAGTCCTTTCTGATGCACGGCATGATGAACGCCAGGCAGAGGTTGGCGCCCATGTCCACCATGCGGGCGTCACGGTGCAAGCCCGCGGCCGGACAGAACGTGCCGCCGCCGATGCGCCGGCGGCGATGCCGCGGCGTGCACTTGGGCCCGTTGCAGGTCGCCCAGTCGGCCTCCACGACCTCGGGGACGAACCCGTGCTGGCGGAGCAACTCGTCGGCGAGAGCGTCCGCGCCGGTCTTGCATCCGCCATGCCGCCACTTCACCTTGCGACCCTCGGTGAGGGCGTCGTGCCAGGTTTCCAAGATGGCGAAGTGGAGGGCTTCCCGGTCGGTCCAGTCCCGGGAGCCGGTGATGAGCACCACGAAGTCGTCAGGCATCGCCATTCGCCTCCCCGACGACGACAGCAACCGTGAAGTCAACCGGCACGCCTGCGGCCTCCGCCGACGTGTTCGCCTCGTCGCGCTCACGGGATGCCGCCGCCCGCGAGTCGTGCAGGAAGCCGTGAACGTGATCACCGACGTGGGTGCGCTCCACAACGATCCAGCCGAGGGGCTCGCGGGCATACGCCGAGCCGTCCGGCAGCGCTTCCACGGCGTCCAACGTCGGACATGGGTGTGGGGTTACCTGGCCTCGGCAGCGTGACCCGTTCCACCCGGAGCATTCGGTGCAGATCATGATCCCGGCACGCTTGAGCGGCTGGTGGAGTTCACGGATGCGGGCGATGGCCGCCTCGGCCCGCCCCAGCTTCGCCTGACTCAGGTCGAGCGCTTGGCCGATGAGCATCGCGTGGTCACCACGCTTGTGGGCGAGCTCGTGAAGCTCTGAGAGCGCCCCAGCGCCTCCCGAGTCATCCGGTCGCCCCATCACCCCTTGAGAGGTGGACTCGGCTTCGCTCGTGGACGCTGGGTGCGTTCCTGGCCCATCCGGGGCGGCGGGCTCGAACGCCTTATCGAGAGCAGCCAGGATCCGGCGGGAGTCGAGCGTGAAGTTGCCGCCTATGAACGCGCTCTTGCGCAGGATGTTGAGCACCACCGGGACGCGGGGGTCGTCCTTGGCGCACAGAGGGAATTCAGGCATCGGCCACCTCCGGGTTTGCGACCTCCAGCAGGACGGCGGCGTGGCAGTCGTCCGACTTCCCCGGCGCCGGGAGCGGGCACCAGCAGGCGAGGTCCTTGCCCGCGAGTTCGCGCCGGATCTCCTCCACGGACGGGTAGGCGTCGCCGTACACACCGTGGAGGAGATCCGCCTCGAAGAACTTGGTTGCGAAGTAGCGCGCAGTGTCCAGGCCGTTGTAGGCGGGCCCGCCGTGGTGGTCGAGCAGGCTGCCGTGGACGCGGTACATGAGGCGTCCGTGGTGCGCGCTGCGTTCGGGTGTGATCCGGATCGGGTTGCCCCACCTGCTCGGGCGGCTCACCACCACCGCACCTTCCGGCTTACGCCAGCCCTTCGTACGGCGGAGCTGAATGCGCTCAGGCACCACGATCTCCCTTCGGCTGGAACGCCCGGCTGGCGACCCTGGCTGCGCAGTTGATCCCGCTCACGAACGTCCGCCGCAGGTTGCTGGCGGGCTTGTGGACGCGGATCAGGTGGGCGATGTGCGCGGCGAGGATCGGCGCCGCCGCCTCCACCGCAGCGCGGGCCAACTCCTTGTCGTGGTCCATCCACGTGCCGCCCGACGGCGGCTCAGAGAACAGCTTCCGGCTGATCGCGTCAGCTGCCGCCTGGACAGCCTTCTCTGGGATGTCACCCATGGTTCTCCTCCCACCAGATCAGGGCCTCCTCGCGCTCATTGGCGATCTCGGCCTGCCGTTCCGGCTCTCGGCACTTGAAGGACCGGGATTCCAGGTCGCTCCGCCGGAGAATCACCCGATACGGTTCTCCGACGACCTCCAACCGCCCGTCCGAATGCCTGACCAAGGCAGGGTTGTCGTGCTCCGGCGTGGACAGTCCGGCGATGTGGGCGGCGGTGATCGCGGAATGGGCTTCCGCTGGGATCTCAGGCATCGTCGCCTCCGCAGCATTCGGCCAGGTAGCCGCCCTCCCCGTCCCAGCGGATCTCGTCGCCCTCCTCGAAACGCTCACCGCACCCGGCGCAGTCGCCCGGAAACTGGGCTGCGAACCACCTGCCGTACAGGCGGGGCTCAGGCGGCGGGGCCGGACGGCAGTGCGCGCACTGCTCCCTGATGAGCTCGGTCAGCTCGCACCGGTCAGCCATCCCGACCCCCATCCGACCCGCGGTTCCCCATCCAGACGATCCGCTCGGCGAAAGCTCCACGGCTGGCCGCCTTCACCCGGCGAAGGCCCTCCAGCCGCGCGACATCCACACCCGCGTGGTCGGCCAGGGGCGTAGACAACCTCCAGGATGTCGGCGAGCTCCTCCGGATCGCCGGACGCCAGGAACTCTTCGACCTCTTCGCCGAGCTTGGCTCGCAAAAGGTCGCCGACCTCACCGGGGGCGGCCTGCCGTACTATCGGGTCCCCGCCCCGGGAGCGGATCAGGTCGGGGATGTGGTCGCGCACCAGCTTGGGCTCACGCACCCTGGCCTCCCGCGAGTGCCAGACCCGCGTCGGCGTACCTGTCCCGCAGGTACTCCTGGAAGGCGTGCTCCGGGACGCGGATCTGCCGACCCACCTTGATGGCGGGCAGCTCGCCCCGGTGGATCAGCCGGTAGGCGGTCATCCGGGCGACCCGGAGGGTGGTTGCTATCTCAAGCACCGTCAAGTACTTCACGGTGCTCAGGTCTACGACGTCGGCGGGCGGGGCCAGGCGGTCGGCCACCTGCCGGACGACGGCGCCGATGTCCCTGCGCGCGGCCGCGGCCTGAAGCCCTGAGTCGATGCCCACGGTCATCTCCTTGCGTTGGGGGGTGTTCACTGCACGGCCCGTAGGTCGGGGCGGCCGCGCTGTTCCTGGACGTCCTCGAAGTCGGCGAACCGGGCGTAGTGGAGCTGGTTGACCACGGTGATCGTGGCGGTGGGGCCGTTCCTGTTCTTGGCCACGATCAGGTCGGCGGTGCCCGCTCGCGGCGAGTCCGGGTCGTAGTGGTCCTCCCGGTGGAGCAGGATCACTACGTCGGCGTCCTGCTCGACGGCCCCCGAGTCGCGAAGGTCCGCGGTCTGCGGGCGGCGGTCAGAGCGCTTCTCCGGCTCCCTGTTGAGCTGCGACAGCAGGACCACCGGCACGTCGAACTCGCCGGCGAGCACCTTGAACTCCCGGGAGAGCGCCGCCACCTCCTGCTGCCTGGTCTCCGCCTTCGGCGGCGCCATCAGCCCCAGGTAGTCCACGACGACCAGGCCGAGCGGCCCGGTCCGGGACAGGGTGCGCAGCGTCGCCCGGATCCGCTCGATCGAGCAGCCCGGCGTGTGGTCGATCGTCAGCGGCGCCGCAGCGATCCTCGCGCCCACCTCGGCCACCTTGTCCAGATCGGCCGGGGACAACTGCCTCTGCTTGATCGCCCTGAACTGCACGCCCGACTCGGCCGCCACCATGCGCTCCAGCACCTGGCGGCGGGTCATCTCCAGCGTGAACATCACCGTGCGCTGCCCGTGCCGGACCGCGGCCGACCGGATTATGTCTGCCGCAACGGTGGTCTTCCCGATGGACGGCCTCGCCCCGACCACGATCAGTTCGCCGGACCGGAAAACCTCCAGCAGGGCGGCCAAGTCCAGGTACGGCGGCACAACACCGGGGGTGGTCTCCGGCGGGTTTTCCAGGTCCTCCAGCAGGGAGACCATCTCGTCGGCGACGCTCAGCGGCAGATCCCCCACCCGGCCGGCCGCCACCTCGTCCAGGCGTTTGCGGATCAGGTCCAAGGTGGCGCCGCCGTCCCATCGGGACCTGCCGGTCTCCTGGATCCCCCACGTGAGCGCCGCCCAGGCTCCACGCCGGTCGGCGTCCCTCGCCACCCGGCTCGCGTACCAGCCGACGGAAGCGGGCAGGCAGGCAGCTCGCATCAGGTCGTGCAGGTAGGCCCCGCCACCGGCTCGGGCGAGCTCCCCGCGGTCCTGAAGCTCGACCATCACCGCCGCCAGCGCGACCTTCCGGCCGTCATCCAGGATCGCCTTCGCGGCGGCAAACACGAGTTGGTGGGCCGGCCGGTAGAAGTCGTCCGGCCGGAGCAGGGTGACCGCCTCCTCCAGCGCCTCCTGCCACTCGATCGCGGCCCCCAGGATCGCCATCTCCGCGGCGATGACCTCGGGGCCGGCCGTCCACTCGTTGGCGAACCCGTCAGTGTCGTCGGTCATCCGGCCGCCCTCCGGTCTGCCCCGTCCAGGACCACGACGGCGGCCTCGTGGCCCAGCCGGGAGGTGATCCGCTCCCCGCGCTCGCCCAGCGCTTCATCAAAGTCGGTCAGGTTCGAGGTGATGCCGGTCGGCCGACCCCACGACCAGCGCTCATCCACGACCGGGGTTAGGCAGTCCACCGCCCATTCGTTGATCCGCGTGGATCCGAAGTCGTCCAGCACCAGCACGCCGGCCTGCCGCATCACGCGAAGCGCCTGCCGGTCGACGGGCGGCCCTACCGCCTCCTGCCAGTCCGCGGCCGTGGCGAACACGATCGAGCCTGCGTACCCGGCGGCCACCGCGCGCTCCAGCACCTCCCACAGACTCCACGTCTTGGTCGTTCCGGTGCCGCCGACCAGCACCAAGGTCCGGGCTGTGTTGTCGAACAGGCGAGATCCCCACTCAGCGATCTCATCGCGGAGGGGGCCCTTGTGCCGTAGCAGCAGCGGGCGGCGGGTCTGGAAGGCGGCGAGGCGGCGCCGACGGTGCTCGTCGTGCCAGTCGACGAGGGGCGTGACGGTCATGATCTATTCCTGTTCCCGAAGACTTTGGATGCGTCGTAGGAGCCACGAGCGGGGAGGGGTTCGGCGGGGCGCGGCGAGGCCCTCGCCCTATCCGTGCGGACAGCAGCCCGCTCCCGTTCCTCCTCGATCTGGCCGTGGGCGAACTGGATGCTGGCACCGGACACGGGCTTCTTCTCGCGCCCGAGCCGGTCGAGGGCGAAGGCGACCTCGTCGCGGGTGAACCCATTGCCGAGGGCGCCCCGAATCACTGTCATGATCGCCACGAAGCGTTGGGAGTTCTTGTACCGCTCGCGAAACTTCTTGGCGAGATCTTGCGCTTGCTGGTCGAGTTCGTCGCGTTCGGCCTTGGTTCGCCGACGACGGGGTTGCTTGGTCCCCCCGGATCCGGTATCGCGCGTACCCGCGTTGGTGTTCTCTCCCGTAGGGAGAGAACCACCGGGTGTATCACCGGACGTATCGGCGGAACTGTGGTTCCCCTCCCTCTGCCCTACAGTTCCGCCCGGGTCTGTAGTTCCGCCCGGAACCACAGTTCCCCCCGAAATGCCCTCATCTGCGGTGTTGTCGGGGCCGGGCTCTGGGTTCCCCCCGGAACTGTGGTTCCGGGCGGAACTACAGTTCCCCTCCAATTCGCGGGTCCGCTCCATCGCCAAGTCCCACACCACCGGCCGCTCGTCGGCCGCGAGATGAGCCACCAGCGACTGGTCGCCACGCCGGATCAGCTTCAGCTCCTCCAGCTGGGCCAGATCCTTCCGTGCGGCACGCTCACCCTTCTTCGCCCACTGGGCCAACGTCGCCTGCCCCGGCCATGCAGCCCGGCCTCCACTGTCTGCCTTGTTGGCCAAGCCCATGAGCACGCCGAGCAGATGCGGCGGAAAGTCCGGAGCATCCTCCAGGACCCACTTCATTGCTTCGACGCTCATGTGCTTGACGGCTCCGTTCAGGGTTCGAGGCGATAGGCGCGGCATGCGTGTCTCTCAGCCGGGCACGCTGGCGCCGAGCGCAAGGCTCACAGCCAGTTCGAGCACCTCGTTGGGGCATTCCATGGCGGATTGGCCAGCTATCCCGACGTTCGCCTCGTCCCAGCGGGCGGCGGCCTGGCGGAGGTAATCCGAGCCGACACCGTCCGGGAGGTGGCGCAGCCAGTCCCGCAGCTGTTCGTGGTCGCGCCCCTGCTCGACGACTTGCCAGTGCCCCATAGACGCTGCCGCCCGGATGAGGTCGGAGCGGGTTGGCTGGTGGTCGCCCGCGGCCAGGCGGACTCGCCAGATCAGGAGCCGCCGTTCGAGTGGGATAAAGCTGTCGAGGTAGGCCAGGGCGTCTACGTAGTAGTCGATCTCTTCGGTCGTTTCGCGCGGATCGGGTCGCTCGGGCAGGTAGCGGAAGAGGTCGGTCTCGCGGGCCTCACCTGCCTGGCTCGTAGCGGCCACCAGTTCGTCTTCCGTGTAACCGCAGGCGATGGCCAGGATGAGGGAGACGCCGAACTCATGAGACTCCCTGACGGTGAGTCCGGCATCGACGGTGTAGACGTGCCACCGCAGGCCGCAGGCGACCTCCATCTCGCAGGCCCACTCGGTGAGGGGGTCGAGGACGGGCTCCTCGTCCTCCCGGGGTTCGCGTGCGGCCAGCACCGCCCGGAAGTCAGCCTGGGGCACGTCGGCCACCACGGGGGCGCCCAGCGGGACGTCGCTCTTGCCGGAGTTGCAGCCCTCGCACGCGGTGACCAGGTTGGTCGGCACGTCCCGGCCGCCCTCGGACCGCGGCTTGACGTGGTCGACTTCGAGGACCGCGCCGGCCGTGGCGGTGAGCCCGCAGTAGCGGCAGGCGAAGTTGTCGCGGCGGAAGATCTGGAAGCGGAGGCGCTTGCCGATGGCCATGGGGGTGCTCCCTCGGGGGTAGGGCTATGCGGGGCGGACGCGGGGCGGGTCCTGTCTTCGCTGGCCCTTGCTCGCGCCAACAGCACTTTGACCCGCCCGACCGACAGACGCCGTCCTGTGGATGGATCTGTGGATAACCCGCGATCTGTGGAGAACCCGCTGCTTGTTGGCCATCACGACCACCTGGAGGTCGGCGGTGACCATTCCGCCTACCGCGTCCATCGCCGCCTTCATGCCGCCTCCCGAAGTCGCTCGGCGGGCCTCTGGGAGGCCGTCTGCCGGATGGCCGTCGGAGCGTGCTCAGCGCAGCGTGGACCCACCGGGTACGGGCGAGTGGGTAGAGCCCCACACGGACCTGTCCCGGCCGTGCACGGGCCGCTCAGGCGCGTCAGGACCGGCACCCGGTCGGCCACCGGTACGGCCGACTGCTCGATCCGGGTGGCCGGGTCGTTCGTACGTCCCCGGCATGGGCAGCCGGGGACCGAACACGCGCCCAGGGCGTCGGCCCAGATGGGGTCGTAGATGGGCCAGCCAGAGCGGGTGCGCTCCAGGCTGTCGACATGGCCGCCGTTCTGGTGCCCGCACCGGGCGCAGGCCTGAGCGAGTTCGTCGAGGGGGACCCTGCGCCACCTCATCGGCGCCGCCCCCTCGCAGATTCAGATGCCTGCTTGCGGGCGAGGCGCTTGCCGACGTGGCCTACATGCCAGTGACCACAGTGATCACAGCGATAGATGATCAGCCGGTCGCGGGAGGTGCCCCGGGTGACCTCCCGCTCGATCTGAGCCTCAGCCGCGGCCCGGTCCTTGTTGCGTTTCTTGCCGACGCAGGCGCGGTTCTTGGTGCCGGTCTTCACGCCGCCTCCCGAGGAAGGAGTTCGAGTGCCGCGGCGTACATCCCGAGCAGGTCAGCGACCGCTTCAGTGCCTTCCGCGTCAGCTTCAGCGCGGAGAGCGGGGAGCCCTGACTCGACCGAGGCGAGCACCTCGCCGCGGGTTGCCTGCCTGCCCTCCGCCCACCACGAGACGGCCACCGGGTCACCCACCGAGAGGAGCGTCCGGCCATCCGGGTCCGGGAAGACCTCGAAGTCGTAGGTAACCCAGAGGGCGATCACGCCCGGGTTGCGCGGAATGGACAGTCCGGGCGGCGGCCGATGCCCCTCGGGCAGGCTGCGCTCCCGGCGGCGCATCGCCGGCGTGGTCAGGAACGGGCACGCGCGCACGGCGTACTCGGCGCAGTCCCGGTGGGACGGCGGCTCCGCCGTGGTGCGGGTGATCGTGCACATCGGGCCGAGCACGAATACCTTGTAGTTGCCGAGGGTCTCCCCGCACAGCCAGCAGGCCGAGTATCGCAAGGCGCATTCGATCTTCCCGGGGCCGATCAGCCGGTGGTCGGGCTGGCCGTTCACCCAGGCGATGAACCATGGGCAGACCCGGCCGTGCTTGTCGAGCGGAAGGTGGCGCATCCGGCGCGGGATCGCGGTCATCGCGCGCCCCGAGGATTGACGGTGTATCTACACCGGTTTATGGTGTAGATACACCCACGAGAGAGGTACCGAAAATGAGCACCTACACAGACCGGATCATCGACGCGACCGGGCGCGACGACGCCGCCACGATCGCCATGATCGAGGCGCTCATGCGCGCCGAGGCGGGCGACCTGGAGGCGTTGGACGCGGGAGCCTTCGACAAACTCGCCGCCCGCGCCCTGGACGACGCTGAGGTGCTCCACGTCATGGGGGGAATCGACCTGGTCGCGTTCTGCCAGGAGCAGACCCTCGACGTCCCCGACTGGGTGGCCCGCACCGCCCGGACGGCTTGAGGTGCCCGGAAAGCGTGCCGACGGCGTGCGCATGCGCGGCCTGCCAGTGCACGACGACCTGTGGAAGGCCGCCATGGCCAAAGCCAAGGCGGAAGGCGTGTCGCTGTACGAACTGATCCGCCAGTTCCTGCGGGAGTACGTGGACCGGCGGTAGGTCGCCGGACGAGTGTTCCCGCTCACGCCGACTCCCTGGTCTCAAGGTCGACCAGGTCGAACAGTGTGGGCAGGGATGCCTCGCGTTCGGCGGCCTCCACGTAGGCGACCCCGTCCCGAAAATACTGCGGGTTCAACTCCACGCCGAGGCCTCGGCGGCCCATCCTGATCGCACAGTAGGGCACGGTCATCAGCCCGCCGAACGGGTCGAACACGAGCTCGCCCCGCATCGAGAACTGGTTGATGAGCCGCTCGACGATGTCGAACTGTAATGGACACAAATGGAACTGCTGTCCCTTGCGTTCCTGCATCATGTTGAGCGTCCGCATGCGCGCCACGTCGGTCCACACGTCGGGGTGCCAGGACGGCGGCTGCAGCAGCATGAACCCGGACGGCAGGCGGCGCTTCGCCTCCAGAGCCTCGCCCGCGGCCACGTGCGCCTCGTAGTCGTAGACGTGGGTGAGGTTGTGGTCCCGGAACAGGCGGAACACCTCGTCGGCGGGCAGCCCCACCAGGTCTTCGGGGGCGAGCGGCCGGTCGCCGTTGGAGCGGGCGAACCCGTGCGCGTCGACCTGCCAGCGGTGCCGGGTGAAGTCGGCCTTGGACTTGACGACGGGCTCGTCGGCGTAGCCGTTGCTCGCGTCGGTGGGCGGCTTCCGGAACAGCAGCAGATATTCGGGAAGCCCGGCGCCCATCTTGGTGCCGTCCTTGCACTGTTCGGTCCAGCCGAGGCGGTAGGTCTGGTTGTTCTCCCTGACCACGTCGGTGACGATCGTCTTCATGCCGAGGAAGGCGAAGCCGTGCCCGGTGAAGTGGCTGATCGTTTCGGCGTGGAACGGCTGGACCGTTTGGAAGCCGAGCCCGGTCATGCCGCCGGGGACGATCCGGTCCTTGACGTGGATGGCGGCCACCCGGCCGGGCTTCAGCGTGCGCAGCAGGTGGGGCGTGAGGAAGTCCATCTGCCGCCAGAAGTGGGCGTTGTCCTCGGTGTGGCCGAAGTCGTTGTAGGAGGGCGTGTACTCGTACTGGGTGGCGAACGGGATCGACGTGACGACCAGGTCGACGCTGTCGCCGGGCAGGGTGGAGGTCTCCTCGACGGTGTCGTTGTTGACGAGCCGGTAGGACTCGCCGGCGACCTCGACCCGCTCCACTCCGATGGATCGCCGCATGTGGGCGGCCATGGCCTCGTGTGACAACCCGTACTCCCTGATGATGTCGCCCATGCGGGCAGTCAGCTCGTCGTGCTGGGCCCACTTGCGCTCCAGCTGCTTGCGGATCTCCCGCTCGGCCTCGGTGTAGATCAGGTCGATGCGGACCGGCCGGTCCTGAAGGAAGCGGTGGATGCGGTGGATCGCCTGGATGAAGTCGGCAAACTTGAACCCGATCCCCAGGAAGACCGCGCGGTGGCAGTGCCGCTGGAAGTTGCACCCCGACCCGGCGATGACCGGCTTGGTCGCCAGCAGCCGGAACTCACCGTCGGAGAAGCCGATGATCCGCCGCTCCCGCTCGTCCAAGTCCTGGGAGCCCCACACGGCGGTCACGCCGGGGATCGCGGCCGCGATGGCGTGCCGCTCCGCCTCCAGGTCGTGCCAGAGCAGGAAGTGGTCCTCGGGGGCTTCGGCGACCAGGGACGCCATCACGCCTACGCGGGCCTGGAGGCTTTCCCGCTTCTCCCGGGCGGCGTCCTGCACACCCATCGCGGCGTCGGCGAACAGGGCCGTCCGGCCCTTGCGGTCCACCACACCTTCGGCAGGGATCTCGGACGGCACCTCGTGCCAGACCACCTCCAGCGGAGGCAGGACGTAGCCCTCGTCGCTGTGGCCCAGATCGCTCGGCTTCTGGAGGAACAGCGCCCACGAGGACACCCACAGCCAGAAGTCGGCCTCCATGTGCGGGAGCAGGGTGAGCTTGTCGGCCTTGGTGGAGTCCCGCTTGAAGAACCTGGTCTTGGCCTGCCCAACGTCCATGACGTCGAGGAACGCCGCGTAGGCCAGGAGTTCGATGTACTCGTTCGGGGACGGGGTGGCCGTGGCCACGAACCGGTAGTTGTCGCTGCCCTCGTACAGCTTCATGAACTCGCGGAAGGTCTTGGTCCCGCCGAACCCGCGCAGGACGGCGGCCTCGTCCAAGCTGACGACGTCGAAGGCCCGCGGGTCGAGCTTGCCGTCCCGGACGGACTCGTAGTTCGTCAGATAGATGCCTCCAGCCGATGCCTCGGTGACGGTGCGGATGAACCGCACTTCGAGGCCGAGCAGACGTGCATCGCGGACGAACTCCTGGCGGACGCCCAGCGGCAGCACGATCAGACCGCGGCCGCGGCCGAGCTTGGCCAGCACCAGGCGCACGATCTCCAGCTGGATCAGAGTCTTGCCGAGGCCGAAACTCGCGAACACGGCGCGCCGGCCGCCGCGAACCGCCCACACCACGGCGTCCCGCTGGTGAGGCTTCAGGACCGGGTGAACCTCGGACAGGTCGACGTCCAGCCCGCTCGTGGCAGCGAGAGCAGCTTTGGCCTCAAGGAATTCGGTATAGGTGGTCACGGCGTCACCTGCCGGGGACGGACTAGCAGGCCGACGGTTTCGCCGTGACGCTCGAACCAGTCGACCCCGTACCCAGCCGCCAGCAGATCCGCCTCGACCCCGGCGAGGCGCTGGCGGTTCATCGTCGACCAGTCGCCGACCCGCAGCAGGCCGGTGCGTTTGTCCATCACCAGGACGTGATCGCTGTCCGACTCGTGTTCGAGAATCGCGAATCCGTCGCCGGACACGGTCCAATGCTCGTGCCCGGCGACCTCAAGGGCGTCTTGCACCTCGTCGGCGAACGCCGGGAGGTCGAGAATCGGGGCGCTCATGCGAGCCTCAGCACCATGACCAGGCACCGGTAGGAGTCGCTCTCCTGACCGCTGATCAGGGCGGGCTTGTTGCCGGGCTGCATGTGCATGAGCACCTTGTCCTGCTGGACCCCGGTGAGTGCGTCCAGCAGGAACTGAGGCTGGAACGCGATCTCGTGCACGTCTGCACCAGTGAGCTCGCACGGCACGGTTTCGGCGCCGCGCGCCACGTCGGCGGTGCCCGCCTGCACCAGCACCTCGTCGGAGCTGAAGGCCAGCCGGACCGCCGTGTTCTTCTCGGCCACCCGGGCCGCGCGCTTGACCGCACCCATGATCAAGGCCCTGTCGATCGTGGCCAGGATCGGGAGGTCGCCGTACTCGGTGCGCGACGTGTAGTCGATGAACTGCGAGTCGAGCAGCCGCGTGATCACGGTGCGGCCTTCGTACTGGAACCCGATCCGGGATCCGTCCCAGCCGACGGACACGGTTCCGCGCATGCCACCCTTGGCCGCGTCCAGCAGATGGCCGTGAGGGGCCACCACGCCGTCGACCTTGCCGGTGACGTGGGGGGTCCATGGCAGGTCGCGGACGGCGATCCGGTACCGGTCGGTGGCGGCCAGGCTGAGCGTGTCCTCGGAGATGTCCCACCGGATGCCGGTCAGCATGGGCAGCGTGTTGTCCTTGGTGGCGGCCGTGGCGACCTGCTGGATGGCGGTGGCCAGGACGGCGCCGTCAGCGGTGCCCAGGATGGGCGGGGCCTCGGGGATGCTCGGGTAGTCCTCGACGGGGAGGGAGACCAGGGTGTAGGACAGACGCCCGCAGGTGATCGCCATTTCGCGGCCGGACAAGGCCAGGTCCGCGAAGTTCCCCCCGGGCAGGTCCTTGGCGATCTCGGCCAGGACCCGGCCCGGGAGCACGACCCGGCCGGGCTCGGACACGTCGGCAGTCACCGTCGCCTGGAGGACGAAGTCGTAGTCGAAGGCGCTGACCGTGAGCTGGTCGTCGGCCGCCTCCAAGAGCAGGCCAGCCAGGATGGGGATCGCCGGGCGCTGGGTGATGGCGCGGACCGCCCAGGTGACGGTCTCGGCCAGGGTCTGGGGGTCGATGGAGAGTTTCATTTCTGCTCGCTCCCGGCCGCCGTACGGCCCTTCGCGCGCTGCTCGCACGGCGAGCAGTCGCAGTCCTCGTCGTGGAAAAGCTCGGAGGCCAGGGCCTCGTCGAATCGCTCGATGCAGTCCTCACACGTGCCGGGCTGGCGCGGGTCCAGCCAGCCGCACCCCTCGACGGGTTCGGACACCCGGCGCAGGAGGACTTCGCAGTCGTCGAACAGGTGGCCCTCGATGACGCAGCCGCGATCGAAGGTGGACTCCCGAACGGAGACCCCGGCCGGGAACCAGGGGCGCACCCAGCCGGACGGCAGCACAACGTGGTCCCTCATGCCGCTCTCCTCTGCGCGTGGTAGCGGGCCAGGTTGGCGGCCTGGGTGCATGGCTTGCAGATGGCCCGGCGGCGGCCGGTCTCCCGGTCATGGAAGCCGAACTGGTCGGCCGCCCGGTGCTCGCCACAGGCGGTGCATGTACGACCGGCGTTCAGGCGCCGCTCGTGGCGCTCAGGCTCAGTCAGGCCAGCGATGACGCCGCCGGGGTCTCGGTCGTCCTTGAGCGCCATCACCCAGGTCAGGCATTCGACGAAGACCGGGCAGCCAAGGCAGACCTCGACGGCCCGATGCACCCCGAGCACGTTGGCGGGATCCGGGTTCATGAGGGCGGACTGTCCCTCGCATGGCCCGGACGGTGCGTTCTCGGGCAGGGTGAGGGTAGAGGGGTGCGCGAGCGTCACGCTGCCACCCCCCGCCCCAGCTCTTCGCCGGTGATGGCCTCCACCAGGGCAGAGACGAGCACCTCGGCCGCAGGCGGGGTGACGGCGTTCCCGAGCTGGGTCACCTGGTCGCGCTTGTCGCCCAGCACCACGTATCCGGATGCGAACGCCATGCCCCGAGCGATCTCGCTGGGTTCGAGCATCCTGAACCGGACCTCGTTGACGTCGATCTCCGGCAGGTCGGTGGTAGCAACGCCGAACCGGTCGAGCGTGGTCACCGTCCCCATCGGCTCCGAGGCGGGTCGCGCCCTACCGGTGCTGTAGTACGGGATCAGCAGGGCTTCCGGCGCCTGGGCCAGGTAGTGGTGGTTGCCGCCCGCAGTGACCGTGTGCAGGGGCTCGCTGATCGGCCGGGCCCTCTCCTTGTCGCCCCCTCCACGCATCGGGATCATGAAGGGTGGCGGCTCGACCAAGGCGTGGTTGGAGCCGTCCGCCACGATCGTGGCCAGCGGGTCAACGGCCGGGTCGGTGTTGCGCGGCCGGCCGGACCGCAGCAAGGTCAGGAACGGTGGGAAGGCGACCCCCGTCTCGTTCCGTGCCGTCTGCGTCCGGCCCGGCTCGGTCGCCGGGAATGCCGCTTTGCCTTCGCGGCCCTCGACGGGCACCAGCAGCGGCGGAACCGCCAGGGCGTCGTTCTCGGTCGCCGTCCGGGTCCTCAAGGGCTGGGTCACCGGGTAGGCCGTCGTGTTCCACGTGCCGCCCGCCGGAACGAGCAGCGGGACCCAGAACTTCTTGATCCCGGCCTCGATCCTGGCGACGGTCGCTTCCGCGTAGGGCCGGAACTTCTTGCCGGGCTTGCCGTCGCCGATCCGCCGGGTCGGCAGGGTGAAGTCGATCGCCTCCCACGCGGGGAGAGCCGGGGGCTCGACCACGGCGTTCCTGCACGAAATCCGGGGGCAGCGGTACAGGTACTGGGCGCGGTAGCGGCCCATGTCCTTGTGGGTCTTCTTGAACGACTGGATGGCGTGGACCATCTCGTCGCACACCGGGCACCAGGCGAGCGGCCGGAGCCACTTGTCCCAGTCGGGGTCACGACCGAGGGAGCGGTGCCAGTAGCCGACATACAGCCGGTCCCGGCTCTGCGGGGCGGCCAGCGTGCGTACGGGCTGGACGTGCATGCTGTTCAGGGCGATGACGCGGGTCTTGTAGCCCATGCGGTGGAAGCGGCGGAGCCAGTCGTCGAAGCCATCCCATTCGCGCTCGTCGATGACGTTCTCGACGATGCCGGCCAGGACCAGCCGTCCGCGGGAGACGACGCCTTCGAGGTAGGTGGGCACCTGCTCCATGAGGGCCCGGGACTCCTCGGCTGTGATCTCCTTCTCGGTCTTCTCCCGAGGGATCAGCTCGTCTTGGCGGGAGCGGTGGAAGGTGCGCTTCTCGCCGTTGGCGATCGACCACTTGGTGCAGTTGTGCACGACGATGCCGTCCGCGACATAGGACTCGTCTTCGGCGACCGAGATGTTGAAGACCTCGACACGACGGCCATCGGTCACCGACTTGACCGGCGCCCAGCGGAAGCCTTCGTCCTGGGAGGTAAAGGCATGGCGGGGGCCGTCGGTGATCCAGGAGACCGACCAGTTCGGCCGTTCGTGGACGGGACGACCCTCGATGGCACGCGCGCCCTTCCGGACGTAGGGTCCGGCGACGTTGGCGATCTGGCCGAGGGAGTTCGCCAGCATCCGCATGCCGATGGCCAGCTTCTTGGACACGGTCGTCAGTTGGGTGGCATGGGCGACGTGCCCGTCAGCGGAGACGTAGCCGTCCAGCAGTGCAGTTCGCCATGCGCTGGGCATGGTGAGCGCCCACGCTGGAACCGTCTTGCCGTGCGCGTGCTGACCGAAGTGCTCGGCAAGCCACTCGACCAATCCGCGGTGAGCCGCTGTGAACGCCGCGGCTGTCCGCAGGTTCCGCCGCTGCCAACGAAGACCGGGGACCGCACCGAGTCGCTTCGCCAATTCGTCGGCCTCGTGGAAGCCGCACACGATGGTCAACTCGTAGCGTCCCCGGCGGGGGTCCTGCCGCTTCTGGGTGTTCTTACATGCGTCCGAGCAGTACGGCGCGACGCGGCCCGTGGTGCTGCGAGCGTCCGGGCGGGCAGGCTGCTCGCACACGAGGCACGTCGACCCGGCCGGTTGTGAGACGCGGCGCGGCAATGCTGGGAGCCCATCGCCGGTCTTCGGCGACAGGCGCATGGAGCCGTCGCCAAGCCAGCGGCCCACCAGCCACCAGAAGTCCGCGTCGAACTCCACGCCTCGGCCGGGGACTTCCGGCGTCGGCAACTCGGCCCCGAAGTCGACCGGCGTGGCCCACAGGTGGCCGCCCAGGTCCCCGGCACCCGTCCACTTCGACTCCGAGGTGAGGGTGCGGCGATAGGTCCGAGAGCCGTTGTCCCAGACCTTCAGAGCCCGCCGCGTATAGAAGGGATGCTCACGTGTGGTCTCCAGGCCGCCAGCCAAGCCGATTCCGCGCACGATGACGGTGTCAGCGGGCCGGCTCATAGTCGCGGTGATGGGTCGCCAGCGGCGACGGTGCGTGAACACCACATCGCCTTCGCGCACGTCCTCCACGGGCACCAGGCCGCGGCGGGTGAGGATCAGAGTCCCAGCGGGGAAGCATTCGGGGGACGCCCAGTGGATGTGCGATACCGGCCAGGTGTGGACGTCAGACTCCTGGATCTTTCCCTGCTCGTGGCGGACATCGGGGAAGTTCGCCCGATGAGTGTCGAGAGCCAGATCCCAGTGGTTCGCGGCGAGCGTGACCTTGACGTTGGGAACCACCTCGGCCCCCTGGGAGGACCCGCCGGCACCACAGAACCAGTCCTGGACCTCGATGAAGTTGGAGTCGTGGCGGAACATCAGGTTGCGACCCCTCTCGTGGTGTCGGAGATCAGCCCGTCCGCGTCGTCAGAGGTGGCGGGCTTCTTGGAGTGGCGGGCGGTGTGTCGCCGGTCGCGGCGATCAGCGCGGGCGTCGCACCAGGCGAGCCAGACCGCCCCGGCGACAAGGCAGAGGAAGACGAAGCCAAAGAGGGCCAGGACGCCGACGATGGGCACCGCCCAGGTGGGGATCAGCACGGCCGCCTCCGCTCCAGCCGGGCGCGCAGCTCGGCCAGTTCGTCGGCCAGCACGTCACGCTCCCAGCGGGCCCGCACCAGCACGCCCTGCATGACGACCAGGGAGGTGTAGAAGGCGCCGACAGCCAGCGCAGGCAGATCCGCGCGGACGATCACCCAGGTTGCGGCGGCGGAGACCGCGGCGAGCGGCCCCCACTCCCAGGCGTAGGAGCGGGCCAGACGGAGGGTGTTACGCAGCATTGCGCCCCCTCTCCGCGAGCACGACGAGCCGGAGGTCGAGGGCGGCGAGCTGGTCGTCCACGCTCACCAGGAACGGGTCCAAACCTCGGGCGTGGCTGTGCTCCAGCCGGGAGATGCTGGCCTGGGCGATGTCCCGGACGCGGGCGACCTGGCCCTGCCGGATCCCGCGCCGCCGCCGGAACTCGGCAAGAGATGAGAGAATCCCCATCCCTTCGGCCCAGACCTCGTTGCCGTCCACGGCGGCCAGGCGCAGGCCGACAACCTGTGCCCACCGGACGGCGGGGCCGAAGCAGGGGATGTTGTCTCCGGACAGCCAGCGCTTCACGCAGGTCTTGCTGACGCCGATGCGAAGCGCGAGCTGCTGGTTGGACAGCCCCAGCACCTTGGTGCGGTGCGCCAAGGCGGCCACCACCGGATGCAGGTCAGCCATGCTGGACCACCACCTCGCGGGCGCCGGGGAGTTCATCCCATGTGCGTCCGTCCAGCTCGCGCCCGGCGGACTTCTTGCTGACCCGCTCCATCACCACGGCGTCGGGCTGGTCGAGCCTCCAGCCGGGCCACGGCGTGCCCCGGTCGTGGCCGTCGACCATGACCACGTGGTGGCGGTCGTCGGTCGCGTACCTGGGCTGAGGCCGCCATGATCCCCACTGCTTGAGGAAAAAGGCCGTGCCCAACTCCTGGCACTGGTCACGAAGTCGCCGGAACCAGTCCGGGTGGGGTGGACGGGCGCCCTTGCCGGACTCACCCCCGGTCACGACCCAGTCGAGGACGCTCGGCGCGCCGCTGTAGACCTCGCCGCCGGGGGTCTTCACATCGCCGCCGAGGCAGTCGATCAGAGCGCCGTTCCTCGCCTTGAGGTTGCGGAGATCTACAGGCCCGAGCAGTGGTTCCGCCGAGATCCAGCGCACAGCAGCGGGGGTCTCCAACAGCGCCGGGATGCGGAGTTCGGCGCGCTCCTGGTCTTCGACGCTCACTCCGAGCCAGACGTTCGGCAGCGGCCACGGCCCCGTGTGCACCCACGGCGGGGCGCCCGTGATGGGCGACCACTTCCGCAGCAGCCCTCGCATCCGGCCGTGCCGCTTGGTCAAGACCTGGTAGGTGTGCCGCGGTGTCGCGGCCATCACCTGGAACACGTCGGCGATGAACGATTCGGGGATCGCCGGGTGGAACAGGTCCGAGAGGGAGTTCACGAACACCGTCTGCGGCTTGCGCCAGGTGAAGGGCTCGCCCAGCCGCTCGCGGATCAGGTTGACTCTGCCCGTCCAGTCGAGTCCCTCCGGGGTCCGCTGGGTGAGCCCGTTGAACGCGCTGGCCACGCGTGGGTGCGGGTTGGATGCCCGGATGTGAGCCTGGGTGATCGCGTAGCAGCCGTCGCAGCCCGGGGAGACTTTGACGCAGCCGAGCACGGGGTTCCAGGTGCGGTCGGCCCACTCGATGGCGGTGTTGTCAGCCACGGCTACCCCCCAAAAGGCCGTTGGCGTACCCGAAGCGGCCGAGCATCCGGTAGGCGCTCACCAAGCGGGCGGGGGCCTTCGACTCGTCGATGTACTTGAAGCCGTCGGCCGTTTCGGCGACCGCGCCGAGCCGCTCGAACTCGGCGTTGAACCGATCGAGGTCCCGGTAGAAGAAGTCCGCCTTCACCGCGTCTCACCCGCCCCGACCCGGTCACACAGGTAGGCGAGGTGGGCCAGCAGGTCCGCGTCGATGGTGTGCTCTGCCCGGCCGGGCTCCAGGCTGGCCGCCGCCACCAGGGCGGTAGCGGCGACGTCCAGGAGCTCATCACGGACGTGGTCCAGCGTGCCCGTGCCCTTCTTGCGGGGGTTCTGGCCGACGGCGGCCAGGTAGGTTTCGATCGCCTCCCCCGCCTCGCCTGCGGTCTTCATGACCCGGCAGGCGATCTCGTGGTCGGTGCGAGGGTTGTGGGAGTCCAGCCAGGCAACCAGGGCGGCGACATGCCGCCCCAGCGACGGAGCCGGAGCGTGACCCTGGAGGGCGGCACGGATGGCCGTGCACGGCTGCTCCCCGCACGCCGCGAGGTCACCGGAGTGGGCGCGGTGGCGGAGCGCCGCGTGGTCGCCGAGGGCCCGGCGGGCCTCCTCCATTTCGTCGATCCCCTGCGCGACCAGATACGGCAGGCCGCAGTGGCGGCACGGGCCAGGGTTGAAGACGGACCCGTGCGGAGGCTGGCACGGGAAGGAGTGGTCGCACGACTCTGCTGCGGCCTCGGCCCGGACCGCGTCCACGGTCTTCTGGGCGTCCCGCTGGAGCTCGCGGCCGAGGAAGCCCACCACGCCGTTGAGGCGACGCACCTCGGCGGCCAGCTCCGGTACGGCCGTGCGGGCGCCCGCGAGGAAGTCGGCCAGGTCCGCCCCCGGGTCGGGGTCGCCGTCGCCCATAGGGACGGTGGCGATCACCTGGTTGTCGTCGTCCAGGACGACCCAGATGCCCTTGCGGTTCGCGTCCTCGCCGGGGGTGAATGTCCAGTGGTCCCCGAACTGACCGTCGGGGATGGTCGCCTCGATCTCGGCCAGGCGGCCTGGCGGCATCGACTCGGCGGGAGCGGTCGTCTGCTCAGGCACGGGAGGTCACCGCCTCCGCGCCTACAGGCTCCAGGTAGACGACGGGCTTGCCGAGCCTCAGCGCGTACTCGACCTCGGAGCGGGTGGACGATCCGATGTAGCCGCCGACGTTGAGTACGAGCACCGAGTCGGCCAGGTCGATCTTCCGCTTGTGCAGCTCGTCCAGGTCGGTCTTCGCCTGCTCGACGTCCGAGATCTCGGCGATGTCGTCGTCGGCCTTGGTGTCACACCCGATGCTGAGCACGATCTTTCCGGCGAGCGTGAGGCGCAGGTTCTCCGACCGGAAGGTGTCGAAGAACCTCGTGCTGCCGCACAGGACGACGATCTCCGGGCGGAGGCCGTGGAAGTCCACCACCAGGTCGTGGTGCTCGCCGCAGTCAGAGGAGAAATGGGCGTAGCTCATCGGGCGAACACCTCCCCGCCCTGCTCGACCGCCGTCTTGCACGGCCACCCATAGGTCTGGCCCTCGTCCCAGCACACCGCGCAGACCCACACCTTCGGGGTGCACGTGTCGAGCCAGACCGGCGTGTGGAAGCGGGCAGGAAGCGCCCGGCGCTCCTCCAGCGTTTCCGGCAGCTCGTCGTAACTAAGCAGGTCCGGGGCCGCCAAGAGGATCGCCCGGACGGGCTCCCCGTAGGACTTGCGGTAAAGGCGGGCCACCTCGCGGACAGCGGGCGCGTAGTCGCGCGGGCCCTTGGGGCGCTCCCTGATCTCGATGGGTTCGACCAGCAGCGTGTAGCCGTCGGCGATGGACTCGCGCAGGCTTCTGGCGGCGTCCTCGCGGCAGGCGAGCGTCGGGTTGAAGCGTCCGCACGGCCAGGAGAGGCGGGCGACGGCTGGGCGGACGTGGTCCTCGTTCGCGCAGTACAGCGGGTCAGCCACGGCTACCGCCCCGGGCGAGCAGCGCGTCCTTGCTGAACACCTGCTCCGGGAGCGGGCTCGTGCCCGCAGCCTTGTCGTAGGCGGCCCGCACCTTGGCGGGCTCCATGCCCGGCCACACACCCTCGTGGCCCGGGTCGATCGAAATGTCCAGGATGTGGAAGTCCTTCACGGCGTCCTCCCCGAGGGGGTGTCGGTGGTGGTGGGGGTGTACGGCGGCTGGCCGATCCGGTACGGGGCGGGGTCGGGCACCTCCGCCTCGACCCGCTCCAGCGCGGCCTGCCACCAGGCGATCCCGGCGTCGGCGGTCGCGCGGATCGTCGCCATCTCCTGGGCGGCGATCTCCCGGAAGCGGCGCTTCACGTGCGGAGGAGCGGCAGGGGTGGGCACGGCAGGAATCACCTGCGTGTCGGTGTTCTCGGTCACTGGGGGCCTCCAGCGGGTCGGGACCGCCAGCCGTCCAGCTCACGCTCAGCGCGGCGGATGCGGGCGATCAGATCGGGGACGGCACCGAGAGCGACACGGGCGTGCTCGCCGAGCACCCCGCCCTCCCCCAGCGCGTCCAGGTAGGCGGCCTCAACCTCGTCGAGCGTCAGCCGCATGGGAGCGGGCGCGGGGCCCGCGATGCAGTCGTGGCCGGCCGGGAGGGTCTCCCCCTCCCAGGGGCAGAAGCGCATGTCGTCAACGGGGAGGATCACGCCACCTCCCGAAGCGCAGAGGATGCAAGCCGGTAGCGGCGGGCGGGGCGTGGGTCGAACTCGCAGGTTGGCCCCACGACCAGCTCCACGAGCCCGTCAGCGGCCAGGCCGCGTAGCGTCCGCGCGGCCGTGACCTGGTTCGTCGGCTTGCCGAGTTTGCGCACCATGTCCCAAGCGCTGAACAGCTGGTCCGGGTAGGCGCGCAGGTGGGCCAGGATCAACGGACGCATCCAATTGGCCTCGCGGCGGCGCATTTCAGTGACGCCTTTCGTGCGCCAATACCACTGCTCGTACCGGTGGCCAGTCCGCTCGGAAACGCCGAGCCTTTCCGCGGCTTCCTTGACCATCAGGCCCTGGCGGCGGTACGCGACGAAACGCTCACGGCGGCGGTCGCAGTTGAAGCTCATGCCGCCTCCCGGGGTGCCCAGGCGGCGAGCTTGGCCCGCCGGTCGGCCGCCTGCTGGGCGAGCGGACGCTGGTCGTAGGAGTGGATGAGCAGGTCGTACCGATAGCCCCACTCCGGCTCGCGGGTCAGCTCGCCGTTGTGGTCGCGGCAGCACGGCTCCGAGTTGTCGGGGTGGTCGATCGGTCCGCCACGCGCCCGGGTGAGGGGTTCGTGGATGTCGTCGGCCAGATGGGCGCACCAGGGGACGACGCACCGCGGCCGGATGCCGTCAGGCCAGAGTTCGTTCTTCATCTCCCGGCGCCGCCGGTTCTCCGCAGCCCGCTTGGCGGACACCGAGCGGAGCGGGGTGCGCTTCATCTGGCAGTCCCCGCGCTTCAGTTCGGTACGGCGGACCAGCAGCTTGCCCGGCTCCAGCCGGGCGCGGCGCTTCACCGCTCCCCCCGGAAGACTTTTCCGGCCCGCGCGGAGAGCTTCTCCAAGCCAGCCAGTAGCGTGGCCAGCCGCTTGGCGGGGTCGCCCGGTTCATCGAAAAGACCGGGCTCCAGGTGGGGGCGACGGAGCAGGTAGATCCCGCTCTGGAGGATGCCGTAGGCGGTCTCCAGCCGGTTCTCCCGCTGCTGCGCCGCGTGGTGGTTCTTGTCGTTGTCCGCGCAGGTCCAGCAGTCCGTGTCCCGGTGGCGGGCGTGGGCCAAGTCGCCGTCGGTGACGGTCTGCCGGTCCGCGTGAAGGGCGAGGTATCGCTCCTGGGTGCCCGCGTTGATGGCGAAGTACTGGTAGGCGGGCCAGCGGGGCAGGTCGGCGACGGCGACGCGGCCGAGGGCGACGGGGAGAAGGCTCATCGGCCACCGCCCCGGTAGGACTCGTAGATGGCCTTGGCGTTGACGTTCAGCGAGCGCATGATCTCGACCTGGTTCTGCACCAAGGTCGCGTAGTCCTGCGCGTTGCGCCGCTCCAGCTGGGAGCTGCGCAGCGCCCAGTACGGCTCCGGGAGCCGCTCCGCCCACCAGGCGTCGGCGGCTGTCTTGTTCATCTCGCCGGCCCGGTTGCCGACCTTGGGCACCTCCTCCTCCAGGAGGACCGGAGCCTTGGCCACCATGAACGCCTTCTCGCATTCGACTTCGCGGGCGCGTGCCGTACGGACGGCCAGATGCGCCCATGCGAGTTCGTTGTTGAGGCGGCGAAGGAACGCGTCGGTTTCAACGGGGGTGAGCACCGCGTCGGCGTCGATGAACTCGAAGGAGCCGGACCGGCCGCGGGCGAACACGTCACTCATGCCGGATCACCGCCCGTCCCGGGCTTGGTGACCGGGGGCCAGCCATCCGCTCCCTCGCCGGTCCTCCCGCTGTCACCTTCGGAGGTCTGCTCGGAGGTGACCTGCTCGGTGGGCGCGGGTGCGGCAGGCTGTTGGGCGGCCTGGAGTACCTCGGCCGCGGTGACCCGCGCGGGCGGGAACTCGTCCTCCACGGTGACCTCGCGGCGCTGGAGGCTGCGGTAGATCACCCGGAACTGGGCGAGGTCGTAGGGGTTCCAGTTGCCCTTGGGGCGGCCGACCTTCTGCTCCATCTGGTCGGCGGACACGCCCAGCCCGGCGAAGGTGAGAAGCGCCTCGTCGATGAGCTGCGCGAGCGGCTTGCCGCCGCCACCCGCCAGGGTGCGGGTGCAGACCTCCTTCGCCTCTTCGATGAACCACGGCGGGAGGACGTTGAAAATCATCTCCCGGACGCGGCGGGCGCCCGCGTTGGCGTTGTTCTCGTAGATGTCCCGCAGGCTGATCAGCGGGACGACCTGGCCGTCCTTGTCCCTGCCGTGCGGAACGATGAACGTGGTGCTCGACCTGGTGTTCATCTGGACGTCCCAGGCCCACGCGATGACCTCGGACTGGCCGGCGGCGTCGTCGCGCCGGAGTTCCCCCACGTTGTACTGGATGTTCTGCCAGCAGCGGGCCAGCTCGCGGGCCAGGTGCACGGTCTCGCCGCTGATCTGGCCGTCGCCGCGCCGGAACCGGAAGAACGCCTTCTCGGCCATGAACATCTGCTGGCATGAGTCGTGCATCGCCTGGCGTGCCGCCTGCACATCGCGGGGGCACTGCTGGGCGACGATGATCGCGGCGTGGACTTCGGCGACCGCGCGGGACTGCTCGACCGCGGTGGCCTGCCCGATGCGGGTGGGGGCGGGCAGCGGGGGCGCGCCGTTACCGTTGGGGATCATGCCAGGGCCTCCCGGCGTTCGGCCCAGTAGGGCAGGGACACGTAGGCGATGTCGCTGCTGTAGCCGGGCCATTCGCCCGTCTCGACGCAGCGGCGGTAGAGGTCGAGTGCGCGCCGGTTGCGGTCGCGCCCGATCCGTACGGCGCTCGCGGCGATCTCAGCCACGGTGATCAGGTACGGGGGTGTCTTCTCCTGGAAGACGAAAACCATGACGACCTCGCTGGCCAGCCCCAGCGCGAGCACCCCGTCGACGTACCAGGCGTGCTGCTGGTGGTAGCCGTACTCGTGGATCGTCCTGTCGAGCACCTGCGGGTTGGCGTTCTTGGTCGTCTTGTAGTCGACGAGGATCATCCGGCCCGGGGTGGTCCGGGGCAGCAAGTCGAGGCGGGCGCGACGCCACACACCTGTTGTGGCGTCGCGCCAGATCAGAGTCTGCTCAGGGTCGCCATGACCAGGCGACAGAAGTGCGCCGGCGTGCTCGTGCCGACGGAGGGCGGACGCCATGTCCTGAACGGTCTGCCACTGGTGAGTCAGGAGGGGGACGGCACCGTCAGCGCGGGCGGCCTTCCGCTTGGCTTGGGCTGCCTTGGTCGTCCAGTCTTTGGCGTCCACGATGACGAACTCGGGGCCGACACCCAGCACCATCCGGTGGGCGGCCTTGCCGAGGTCGAGTTCGGCGGTGCTCTCGGGCGGGTTGAGCTGCTCGTGCATGAACACGGCCGGGCAGCGGGTCAGCAGTTTCCGGGCACCCGAGGATGAGAGGCTGCCGCACGGGACGGGATCGGCGTGGTACTGCTCCTCGGGGATGTCGTAGACGCCGGGGATGACCAGGTCGGTGGCGGTCGTCATCGCACCCGCCTCCCGCACAGCAGGACGCGGGCGGCATCCGTCACCCGGCCACAGGCGATGTCGTGCGCGACCTCGGACCGGTCGGGGCCAGTCAGCTCGTCGTCCACCTCGGACCAGTGCAGGGCCTCCAGCACCTCCTCAACGGAGGCGGAACCCGGGGAGGGGGAAGTCTCCCCGGGGAGCACGCCCGGCGCGGAGGCGGAGGGGTGTGCCTCCGCGCCGGGGGTCGCCGCCGGGGCCGGTGGGGCCTGCCCCAGGGCGGCGAGATCAGGGGTGAGGGCGGTCATCGGGCACCGTCCCGCTGCTGCTGAGACAGGTAGGCGAGCGCCCACCTGGACTCCACGTCGATGTGGTCCTGGTCGGCAACGACCAGCGCAGCCAGCCTGCTGACCCCCGGCCACCACGGCTCGACCGCGAGGTCGGTGTTGGCCAGCGCCAACCGCCAGTGTTCGAGTGCGCGGGAGACGAGCTGGTGCTGGGTGGTGTACGGCATGCCGCGCCAGAACTCGTCGATCCCACAGGTGACCAGGACGTGGCACCGGTCCTGGGGCTGGCTGATGACGGGCGTGCAGTCGGCGACCGGCACGCCGTCCAGGACGGCGGCGACCGTTGCGGCGAGCGTGGCGGTGTGGACGCTCATCGGCCACCGGTCCCTTCCGCCGCGAGGACGGCACGGGTCGCCTCGCAGTCGCCGTCGCAGCGGATGACGCCGACCTGGCCGCCGGGGATGGATGCGAACGCCGACGGGCTGCCCAGGTCGATGGCGGCGGCCAGCGCCGGGTTGGTGATCCCTGCGTCGGCGAGGACGCGCTTGACTCCGTCTGCGTCCAGCGGGAAGGACAGGGCCATCTCGTCCGCGCCCACCTCGCGGGCGGCCAGGTGCAGGTGGGTCTGCGCAGGTAGGGGGATCACGGTCACCGCGATTCACCCCGCTCGACTGCGTCGGCAGCGGCCACCAGGGCGGCCACCACCTCGTCGAGGGTGCGGGCAGCGAGGTCGTGCCAGGTCGCCAGGGCGTTGATCAGCGCGTAGCCGGGTCCGTCCGTGTCGTGCGGGTCGTCCCGGTCCACGTCGAGCCCGACGAGGTGGCGGCCAAGCCCCAGGTGCTTTGCGAGAGCCATGCGGGCGCGGAGACCACTGCTGTTGAGGACGCCCTCAGGGTGCGCGCCTGCGGCGATGTTGATGGCGCCTATGGCGCAGACCCGGCAGTCCTTGGCGGGCACCCCGAAGGACTCCTGGACGACGTCGTAGTACGCCCCCTCGCACCGCCCGTTGGTGCGGTACACGTTGGCCGCCCTCCGCAGGATGGCGGGTGCGGACATGTCGAGGGCCTGGGTGCTCACTGCCCCTCCCGAAGGTGGAGGGTGGCGGTGGCGAGGTGGGCCCGCTCCAGGTGGCTGGCCAGCTGGTAGGCGGCGGACCGAGCGGCCTCCAGCGAGTTCACGGCCGCGAGCACGGAGCCCGTCGGGTTACCCCGGTCGTCGGCCAGACGGTCCGATTCCAGGAGTTCACCCAAGCGGCGGCTGATCTGCTGGAGCAGTTGGTCGGACTTGGCCGCGCCAGCGTGCAGGTCGCCGAGCACCTCGTAAATAGTCTGCGGGTCGGGCAGCGCGGCGGCGTCCCGGGTGTGGGAGTTGAGGACCCGGACGCACTCGGTGAGCCCCAGAGCCACCGCGGTGGTGTAGTCGGGGGTGCGCGGGCCGTCCGGGTTCAGGTGCAGATCCATCAGGCCGCGGCCTTGCTCTCGGCGGCGGGCCGGTAGGCGTACACCCAGAGGTCGATGCCGTCGAAGGTGCCCTTGCCGTCGAGCCGGCCGTCCTTCTCCACGACGTCCATCCCGATCGCGTCCGCGAGGGCGGTGATGTTCGCGTGGGAGGTGTTCGCGTACAGGCGGACCGAGCCGTCGTAGTGCTCGTTGATGCCCCAGTCGATCAGGGGCAGGTCGGCACGCCCGACCAGCTTGGTGATGGTGTCGGCGGCGCGGGCGTAGGCCATGCGGCGCAAAAGGTCGTCGGTGGCCACCTGCCACCCGGGGCTGTAGGAGCCGGGTTCCGAGATGACCAGGACCGAGGCGGGGAAGGCGTACTGGAGCTTGGCCAGCTGGGTTCGGGCCTTCTCCAGGACGGGGGTGGGCTCGGTGCGGTCGGCCACGATCGTGTCGCCGTCCATGATCCGGACCGCGTACAGGAATTCCGAGGCGGGGGTGTGAGACGATGTCACTCCCGGCTCCTCTCTGAGCTTCAGAAATCGGATGGTTGAGCTGGGTTACGCGGGCCTCTGACCGAGGGCTATTCGGTCGGGGCCCGCTTGGTTTTCAGCGGGCGAGCAGGCCCGAGAGCGTGCGCTGGGCGGTCGAGAAGGATTCCCTGGCGGCCTTGCGGCGCTCCCGCACGGCGGCCCGGGTCTGCGAGTTCTCCTCGCGGGCGGCGGCAGCGTCGGCCAGCTGGTGTCCGGCCTTGTGCTGGAGGCGGCGGCGCTGCGCGGCGGTCAGGGTGGTGCGGCCGGTCTGGGCGAGGTAGCGGTCCTCGCGCTGGTTCTGGTCGAGCATCGGGGGTGCTCCGTTCTCGATGTCTGGGCGGATTCGGCGGTCGGGGCCCGCCGTAGTTCAGGCGGCGGTGCTGGTCTGGTCGCTGCTGGCGACGGCGCGCTTGGCGATCGAGGCCCTGATGTGAGGGCCGAGCAGGGCGATCAGGTAGGTCCGCTGCGTGGGGGTGAGCGGCGGGTCGTTCGCCCCGTCCTCCCAGCCCGCACGGGCGATCTCGTCGAGGGTCATGCAGAGACGAGGCGGCCTCATCAGGCGTCCGGGAGTTCGAAGAGGTCGTCGATGAGTTCCCGGGTGGCGTTGTCCCCCACGGTCAGCAAGACACCGAGGACGTAAGATCCGCTGAGCTCGCGAGCCCCCTTGAGCGCCCGGCAGTGGATCGACGGGTGGGTGCGGATGGCTTGGGCCTGCTGTACCTGCGATACCAGCCCGATTTCGCGGGCTCTGTCTACGAATCGGTCCTGACGCAGCTTTGCGCGTTGCGCCATGTGGGCCTCCCGAGTACCGTCAAGGAAAGCTCTTTGCTTGCCGACAACCAACAACCTAGTGCGTTTGTTGTCTTGAAGCAAGGAGCTGCCCATGATTTTTCCCGCTCGGCAAGAGGGGTGTTCATGGCAATACAGGCGCTGGCCAGTCGCAGCTCACTCAGGAGCGCATGGTCATGCGGGTAACAGAGGCGCTATCATCCTTGCCCGTGGGCAACAATGCAGGCCAATTCGGTGCCTGGCTCCGCGAGCAGCTGACCGAGCGAGGGTACCTGCTGGAGCGCGGAGGGCAGACGCGGTTCGCTACCGAAGCCGGCATCGGCGTTTCCGTCCTCTCGCGGACCCTCAGCGGGGATCGCGTACCGGAGATCGACGCATTGCGAGGAATCGGCCGAGTACTCGGGTACGGGCTCGGGGAAATGCTCGTGATCGCAGGCGTGGCCACCGCGGACGAGCTGCCAGTCCGGCACGCGGCAACCCACGACGAGGTCATCGCCGACCTGCGGCGCGATGCCGCTGCCGAAGGAAAGTCGATCGGAGAGGTGCTGCTGGAGCGCGGCGTCGATGCCAATCAACTGATCATCCCTGACGCTCCGCCGACAGACCCTCACATCTTGGAGATCGAGGCACTGGACATCCCCCAGGATGCCAAGGTCAAGATGATCCGGATCTACCTGGAGAACCGGGCGCTCCGGTTCGAAGAAGCGCGACGGCGACGAGAGCAGGAGTAAACGCCGAGGGCGCCCACTCCTACTTCGCTCGTTCCAGCTAGCGCACCGCGCCGAAGGGCCCCGTGTCCGGAGCCGTCGAGGTCATGCGCGCGACTCGGTCGCTGGCCGCCATCCGGGCACTCACATCGCCTTCGAGCCCGAGCTGGTACATGCTGGGGAAGGATAGGACCCGCTCGGTGATCACCCGAGTGTGTTCCTCCACAGCCGCGACAGCGTTCTCGGTGACTACCGTGGCATGGTCGCGGATCGCTCGCGCTATGGCGTCTGTCTGGGCTGCGGCGCGTTCTTCGGCGGCGGCGGCTCTCTTCGCCAGCAGCGCCGACACTGTCAGTGCGCCAGCTGCGGCCAGGAGCCCCATGAACGCTTTCGTGTGCATGAGGTCGAGGAGGGTCTCAAGGGTGACGACCCCCCACGAGGCCCACATGAGTCGGGAAAGCATGACGTGGGACTTACTCTTGATCAGCTTACTCATGTTGCCTTGCTCTCTCGGGATCATCCCTCCCCCACAAGCGGGTGCTCCCGTCGGCGCGATCGACTTTTTCTCCCGGGGCCTCTCGCGAAAGACCACTTTAGGTCGCTTCGGCCGGGTGCGAAAGTATCTCCTGTGGACCGGTTTAACCCGAACGTTTGTCTGGTAACCCTCCCGCTCACCAGCCATTACTACATGTAGTCGGAGGAAGATAGCTTTCTATCAAGGTGTCCGAAATCCACTCCCCCGACGGACTGGAACGGCTACGAGGTTCTCGCCGGAACGTAAGGCCGAAACTGTGGCAGGAAACGCCCAGTGCGGTAGTCGTGACACTACGCCATGTCGCGTCTACGATGTCCGGGATCGCACATTTTGACGCGATCGGGCGAGGGATGCCCTGGGCCGCCGCACCGCGCCGCCGGGGGACTCCTCCCGGGGCCGCCACCCAGCGCGCGGTGCGGCCCGCGGGTGACCCCGGGCAGACCTATTACCCGGGGTCACCCGCTCAAGGCGGCAACGCCAGGCCCTCGGTGGGGCCTAGGATCCCCGCCTCGTTTGTGGCTCTCCCCCAGACCGCAAAACCGTCCGGTCGGCAGGCAAAACAATCGAACCTGAGGCGTCCTCAACGACGAAGACCGGAACGCCCTCAGAGATTCGGAACCGCCGCCGCTCTGCGGCGGTCGGCATGCGTGCCGTCACCTTGGCGTCGGGGGAGAGTTCGTGCTCGTGGAGCTCGTGACGGGCAGCAACTTTGGTGCCCACTCCCTTGACAGTGACCACCAGGCCGCGGGCGCGCAAGACCCGCAGCCCATCCCGGATGGTGTCCTTGCTCGCGCCCATCGCGGTCGCCAGCTCGCGCTCCGAAGGGAGCAACTCGCCCGGAAGGTAGGAGCCGTCCTCAATTTGCGTGCTCAGGATGCGGGCGACCTGCCGGTACATAGGTTCGTACGCGGTTCGGTCGACGGTCACGCCCGGCACCGTATTTGCCCATAGGGAGCATTCAACCTATGGCCATATAGCTATATGCTGTCTCGACCTGCTGTTATGCGGTTACGGGGATCAACTGGACGCTGTCGGGGTCGAAGCCGGGGCCGCGCCAGGTTGCGGGAAGGATGATCACTCGGAATAGAGCGCGCACGGTCGAGGACCGGACGTCGATCGGGGTCTCGTCCCACTGCTCCCGCGTCATTCCCTGCATGCGGAGGAGGAGGCGCTCCCGCTCGTTGGAGGTGCGCCGGGCCCGCGCTTCCGTGATCCGGCCGTTGACCCTCGTCAACTGCTCGGCCAGCACCATTGGATCAATGTCTGGATGGTCGGCGAGCTTAGAGAATGCCGCCTTCAACTCTGCGCGACGGCGCTCCAGGGCGACGATTTCGGCCGCGACACGGGGGTCCTGGGTGACTACCCCCTCCATGAGGTCGGGCTCGCTCAGCCGTCGTAGGGCCCGCAATGTCACGTAGGTGTCTAGGTGCTCCACGTTCCGCGCCACCCTGCCCGTGCAGGTCAAATCCCAGCAGTAGTAGAGGCGGGAAGTCTTACGATTGCGCCCGCCAGACGGCTTCGTGCGCATGAAGCCGCCGCACGAACAGCATTCGGCGATTCCGGAGAGCAGGTACCGTCGCTCCCTCCCGTAGTAGGGGATGGAGTCCTCCTTCTCTTTCAGCAGGAGTTTGAGGTCCTCCCATTCCTCTGGCGTGACGACGGCCGGCCATTGCGCCTCATACAGCTGGCCGGCCACGTCGATGAGGCCAGCGAGACGTGGGGATTTGAGTAGGTGCTTGAGGGCTTGACCCGACCATTTCTTGCCTTGGGATGTGGTCGAGACCGTGTTCATCCACGCCAACACCCCGCCCTGGGACTGGCCGGCCATCAGCCGCTCGACCGCCTCGCGGAGGATGGCGTGTTCGCCAGGTACAGCTTTGGTGATGTCGTAGATGGGCCGTCCAGTGCGCCCGATGCGGTCGGTAGGTATGCCCCACCCGAACGGCCTCTTCCCGCCCCCAACGGGCTTTCCGGCCTCGGCGCGAGCCCTCCAGCCCCGCTTGACCCGGCGTGAGGTGTCGGCGCTCGCCCGGCACGCCTGGGCGGCCTCGATCCGCAGGACGAACCGATCATCTTCGGACATCAGGTCGCGGACGCCGGACACGCTTGCGAGGCGTAGGTGCCGGGTGTCGGCGAGTTTCAGGAGCAGTTCCAGATCCCAGGGCTGCCGGACGAGCCGATCGCCGTGGTACACGATGATCGCGTTGATGTCGCCGGCCTCGATGTCGGCGAGCATGCGATCCCACTGTGGGCGTTTGCGGGTCCTCTGCCACGCAGACCGTGAGTTGTCGCTGTAGACGTGGTCATCATCGACTGGCCAGCCGAGACGTGCGGCCTGCTGGCGGCAGTCGGCTTCCTGGCGTTCGACCTTTTCGAGGCTGCCGTCGGGGGCGTAGCTGAGGCGACAGTAGATCCCGGCCCGTGTCGTGTCGTCTGCGCTGGGGGGCATGCCGTGAGTATAGGTGTTTTCCTCAGATTCAGCTCCACCACCTCGTTTCCCCGGACCTCGCCTACGACCAGGCGGTCCGGGCGCATGCGGAGGGCTTGGCGGACGAGGTCGCGCAGGGTCACGCCGCCGACGCCTTCGAGGTTGGGTGGGCGGGCTTCGAGGCGGACGACGTGTGGGTGGTCGGGGCGGAGTTCGGCGGAGTCCTCGACCAGGAGGAGGCGCTCGGTTGGGGACGCGAGCGAGAGCAACGCTGAGAGCAAGGTGGTTTTGCCGGTGCCAGTGCCGCCGGTGACGAGGAAGGCCAGGCGTGCGGTGAGGATGGCGCGGAGCGCGGTGGCCAAGGGGGCGGGCACGAGGTCTTCCAGGGCGAAGGTGTGCCGGGGCGGGAGGCGCAGGGACAGGCAGGTGCCTTCGGGTGCCACGGGTGGCAGCACGGCGTGCAGCCGTACGCCGCCGGCCAGGCGGGCGTCCACGTACGGCGAGGCGTCGTCGAGACGGCGGCCCGCGGCGGCGGCCAGGCGCTGGGCCAGGCGGCGCACGTCCTCGTCGGACGGGAAGGAGACCGGGGTACGGCGCAGGCCGCTGCCGTCGTCCACCCAGACCTCCTGGGGGCCGTTGACGAGGATGTCGGTCACGCCGGGGGCGGCCAGCAGGGACTCCAGGGGGCCTGCGCCGATCAGGTCGGCCCGGAGCGTACGGGCGATGGCGAGGACCTCGGCGTCGCCGAGCACGGCGCGTTCGGCGCGGAGGGCGGCGGCGACCCGGGCGGGAGTGGGTTCCTCCCCGGTGCGCGCGAGCCGGACGCGGACCGCTTCGACGAGTTCGGGAGCGGCCTTGGCGAGGTCCGTGGCGGCGGGGCTAGGGGCGGTCATGGGTGGCTCCCACATGGTCAAGCACGGTGGCGCAGAAGCGGCCGAGAGGTGTGTTGCCGAGCGGTGGCGCGAAGCCGCGGTCGAGGGCCTGGGTGAGGCCGCGTTGCTCGGGGCAGACGAGGCAACCGGCGAGCCCCAGCGAGGTGGTGACCACGTCGGGGTCGAGCGATCCGGTACGGATCACGGCTTTCAGGTCGCCGGTGTGAGGGCGCAGGAAGGCCAGGGTTTGGGCGGCGGACAGTACGCCGCGCACGTCGGCGTGGACGAGGACCAGGGTGGCGGTGGCTCTCGCGAGGGCCTCGGACACGGCGTCGTCGATGTGCCGGGGGATGTCGACGACGACCAGGTCGCAGCCGCGGCGGGCGGCGTCCAGCACGGCGCGCATGGCTTCCCTGGGGATGCGCAGGGGCTCGCCTCGGTGCCAGGACAGCACGGTGAGTTCGCCGAAGGTGGGGAGGGCGCGTTGTAGTGCGCCGTAGCTGACCCTGCCCTCCCTGCCGACGATGTCGGGCCAGCGGGCGCCGGACGCCTCCTCCTCGCCGAGCACCACGTCTATGCCGCCGCCCAGGGGGTCGGCGTCGACCAGGAGGGTACGCAGACCCGATCGGGACGCTGACAGGGCCAGTGAGGCCGCCAGGACGGTGGCTCCGGCACCGCCGCGGCCGCCGGTGACGCAGATGACGGTTCCGGATCGGTTGGACGGCTCGGCGGCCTCGGCGAACTCGGCCACCAGCAGACGCTCGCACTCGGGGAGTTCGATGACGGTCTGGGCGCCGACGGCCACGCATCTGCGCCAGCTGGCGGGGTCTTCGGTGGTTCGGGTGACCAGCAGGACGTTCTGGCGGGGCGGTGGGGCGGTTGCGGCCAGGGCTTCGGCCAGGTCGGTGCCGACCACCACTAGGGGTGCCGTGCGCCACTGGGGGCGGGCTCGGGCCGCGACGTGGGCCACGTCGAGTTCCACGCCTGCTGCGGCGGCCAGCCTTAGCAGGTCGTCGAGTAGGTCCTGGTCGTCCGTGATGGCCAGCGGACGGTGCATCGAGGTCTCCTCCCGTCGAGGGAGACCACTGTGCGGGATCTGCGAGGCACTTCGAGGGCTGCGGGGGCGGGCTGTGGATAACTCGCTTGCTGTGGAAAACCACGGGCTTCTCGTACGGCCGGGGGTGGGTTTCCGGGGCGGGGTCGACGGTGTGTCCGACGCTGGGTCGCGGGGGGAGGTCAAGAGAAAAGGGCGACCCCCGCCGGGGGGGAGAGCGGGGGTCGCCGACCGGTCCGGCTCCGGGGGGGTAGAGCCGGTCCCGTTTCAGAAGAAAGCTTTCATCAGTTGACCAGGGCATGGCAAGGGACTTGCATAGGTGCCCTGTGCGCAGTCACTCCCACATTGGGAGATACCACCGTATGCTGCCCGATCCACGCGAGTTTCGTCGAGCTGCAATCTGCAATTTGCGCCAGTTTTTTTGGAGGTGTGGGGCTGGGTTGTGGTCAGGGGGATTGCCGCTGGGCAATCACCCTCAGTGATCAAGCATCACTATAACGATCCATTGCCTCAAGTTATGACAAATCGCTTCAGATGGGTCCGTAGAGCAGGGGGGCAGTCTGTAAAGGTCTTGCTTCAAGGGGTTCCCAAGTGCATGGATCCGACGTAGAAAGGTCTCACGGACCAGGTGTCCGGGTACGGCTGCCGGGTACCCACGCGCGACCAGCCGCGGGAGGCGTGTCGACACGGGCTTGCCCCGCTAGACAGATGAAGGTGCACGCTTGGTAACCCGGTACGACGTACTGGCGACGGCGTCCCATTCCAGGGACGCCGTCAGCTTTTGTCCGAATCTCTCCCGCTGAATCCCAAAGTCTGCCGACAAATTTTCGACGCCCGCAGAACGCCGGCCGTCCCCGGCTTCGCCGTCGTCTGGGGTGGATCTCCCACCCACCCACCCTCTTGACCCCTTCGGGTCCGGACCCGGCTCCGCCGGGAGGGTCGGCTGCCGCCCAGCAC
>NZ_JAHCST010000029.1 GCF_018476525.1 Acrocarpospora catenulata | reverse complement strand
GGCGAGCACGGCCACGGCGGCGGGGGTGAGCACGGTCGCCGCCTCGGCGGAGCCGCCGCCCCCCGCGCCGCCGACCTCCCGGGTCGAGGTGCCCGGGCTGGACATGACGCTGCTGGAGAACCCCGCCGACCCGACCAGGCTCACCGCCTACCGGGTCGGCGCGGACACCTACGTCCGGGACGGCGCCGAGTTCACCAAGTTATCGATCAAGAACGCCGAACCCGCGCTCTCCCCCGACGGCCGGACCCTGGCGCTGTTCACCCCGGCGGCGCTGGTGGTCGGCGATTACGCGGTGGACCTGACCCCCTACGGCGGCGTCCTGCGCCCGACCTGGTCCCGGGACGGGAAACAGCTGCTGCTGACCGCGGTGACCAAGGACGAGACGCCGAGCGGCTTCCTGCTGGTGGATCCGGTCGCCAGGAAGACCACCCATGTGGACACCGACGACGAGACCACCGAGGGCGAGGGCCACTACGCCTGGCTGCCCGACGGGTCCGGCGTGGTGATCGGCTACCGCGCCGGGAAGCGCCACGGGCTGCGCGTACGCGGCCTGGACGGGTCCGGGCAGAAACTGCTGCACTGGGTCGGCGAGACCTACGGCCGCCGCATGTACTCCCCGTCCGGACAGCGGTTCGTGACGTTCTGCCCCAGCGGCGGAAGTTTCTGCGCGTGGGACACCGCCACCGGGGTCCGCCAAGCCTCCGTCGCCGTCTTCTACCAGAACGCCCTGCTCTACGGCTGGTACGACGACGCGCACCTGATCGTCGCCGACCCGCGCGAGAAGACCCACAAGATCGTGGCCATGGACCTCCGCGGCCGCCCCCAGCGCGTCCTGGCCGAGATCGCGGCCAAGGACGACACCGACGATCTGCTGCTGTACTACACCAGGAGCTGACCCGCGATGCCCCCCGTCCTCCCTCTGGAACCCCAGGATCCGGAGCGCCTCGGGCCGTACCCGCTACTCGGCCGGCTGCCCGGGGTCTACCTGGCCGAGTCGCCCACCGGCGAGCGGGTCACGCTGCGGCGGCTGGCCAAGCCGCTGGACAGCCGCGCCCGGGACGCGGTGGCCCGGATCTGGGAGACCGCCGCCGTCGGCACCGCGCACATCCTGGACGTCGGCCGCGACTACGTGGTCAGCGAGTACGTGGCGGGCCCGACCCTGGCGGAGGAGGTGGCCGAGCGCGGCCCGCTCGCCGGGACCGCGCTGCACCGGCTGGCCATCGCCACCGCCACCGCGCTCGCCGCGCTGCACCGCGCCAACCTGCACCACGGCCGGGTACGGCCCGCCAAGGTGGTGCTCGGCCCGGACGGCCCCCGGCTGCTCAACCCCGACCGGACCCGGCCGGTCACCGCGTTCGACGAGGACGTCTGGCGGCGGCCGGAGGAGGAAGAGGGCCCCGCCGCGGACGTGTTCGCCTGGGCCGCCATGATGGTCTTCGCCGCCACCGGGACGGCGCCCTTCGACGCCGAGCACGATCGGCGGCTCTCCTACGGCGCCGCCGACCTCGGCTCGCTGACCGGGCCGCTCCGCGACCTGGTGGCCGACTGCCTGGCCCCCGACCCGGCCGAGCGGCCGACCGCGGAGGAGGCCCTGCTCCGGCTGCTGGGCCACTCCGGCACGCTGGACACCGCGCTGCCCGAGCCCACCGCCCCGACGCCGTCACCGCCGCCGAAACGCCGCTCCCGCGTGGGCCTGCTGGTGGCGGCCGGAATAGGGCTGGCCCTGGTGGCGGGGGCGGGCGGCTACCTGCTCACGCCGCCGCCGACCGCACCCGCGGCGGCCACCGCCGCGCCGAGCAGCCCCGCCGCCGCCCCGGTGGCCACCTCCTCGGTGGTGCCGACCACGGGGCTGACGGAGGTCGCGCTCCCGGACTCCGGCGGCACCCTGTACCAGCATCCGGACGATCCCCTCCGGCTCAGCTCCTACCGGCTGACCCAGGCCGACGGTCAGACCATCCCGTACGTCCTGAACGGCGCCACGTACACGCGGGCGGGCAAGGACCACGACGTGGCGGTCGCCTCCCCGGACGGGCGGTGGCTGGCCACCCTCAACGAGTTCTACCTGGCCGAACGGGACCGCCTGGACGTGGTCTTCACCGACAGGACCAGCGGCGCCACCTTCAGCGTGCCGACCGTGAACTCCCCGGTCACCGCGCACTACCCGCTCTGGTCCCCCGACGGCCGCACCCTGCTGCTCACCCTCTGGCACAGCGAGACCGCGCAGCGGACGTACCCGCTCGGCTTCATGACCGTCGACCCGGTCGCCCGCAAGGCCACCGTGGTGGAGACCGCCAACCCCGAGGACATCGCCCAGTTCCTGGCGCTGCCGGAGGAGATGCGCCTGGCGTCCATGCCGGCCGTCGGCTGGACACCCGACGGCAAGGGCGTGGCCTCGTTGTACATCACCCCCGAGGAGCGGTACGGCCTCAGCCTCCGCGACCTGTCCGGCCGGCTCACCTGGTCGATGCACTGGGTGGGCAAGGTGACCGGCTGGGACTGGTACTCCCCCTCCGGCCGCACCCTGATGACCAGCGGCTGCGAGGAGACCTTGGCCGCCTGCCTCTGGGACGCGGCCACCGGTGAACGGCGCGGCACGGTGCCCGGCAGGAAGGGCGGGCTGATCGGCTGGTACGACGAGACCCACCTGATCATCGGCCACCAGGACGGGGGCGTCTACACGGTGGAGGTCATCGACCTGACCGGCAAGCCCGTCCGCGTGCTGGCCGAACTGAACAACTCCCCGGACGGGTTCACCCAGCTGTTCTTCACCAGGAAATGAGGATCGGGTCGTACACCGTCATCCGCCGGCTGGGCGCCGGCGGGCAGGGCGTCGTGTACCTGGCCGAGAGCGAGTCCGGCCGCCAGGTGGCGGTCAAGGTGCTGCACGCGGTGGCCGACGAGGGCTCGGTCACCCGCTTCCTGCGCGAAGCCGAGGTGCTGCCGGACGTGGCGTCCTTCTGCACCGCGCAGGTCCTGGAGTCGGGTACGGCCGACGGGGTGCCGTACATCGTCAGCGAGTACGTGGCGGGGCCGACCCTGCTGGAGGCGGTCCGGGAGCGAGGCCCCCTGCGCGGGGCCGAGTTGCGGCGGCTGGCGGCCGGGACGGTGACCGCGCTGGCCGCCATCCACCAGGCGGGGGTGGTGCACCGGGACTTCAAACCGGCCAACGTGCTGCTCAGCCGGGACGGGCCGCGGGTGATCGACTTCGGGATCGCCCGGGTGGTGAACGCGGAGGCGACCTCCGAGGGGCCGCTGGGGACACCCGCCTACATGGCGCCGGAGCAACTGCGCGAGACGCCGCCCGGGCCCGCGGCGGACATGTTCGCCTGGGGGTCGACGATGGTGTTCGCGGCGTCGGGGTATCCGGCGTTCGGGGCGGATGCCGTACCGGCCGTGTTGAACCGCATTCTTCGCGGGGAACCCGATCTGGGGGATCTGGACGGGGATCTCCGGGAGCTGGTGGCCGCGTGCCTGAACAAGGATCCGGCGGCGCGGCCCCGGGCCGGTGACGTGCTGCTCCGGCTGCTCGGGTCGGAGGCCGCCCAACCGGCCGAGCCGCCACGACGGCGGCGCCGGCGGGCGGCGGTGGCCGTGGCCCTCGGGGCTGTGGCGATCACCGCCACCACCGTCGTGTTGCTGACCCGGCCGCCTCCGCCGGTCGAGTTGCGGTTGTCCGGCCCGCCCGCCCAGGACACCCGGGCAGTCGAGGTCCCGGCGTTGCGGGCCGTCTTCCACGAGCATGCGAGCGACCCCGTCAAGCTGACGACGTTCCTGGTGCGGGAGACGCAGTTGCGGGTGCCCACGTACATCCGGGTGCCGGGGACCGACACCTTCGAGCGGCAGGCGGACTTCCGCGATCCGGTGGTCTCCCCGGACGGTACGACGATCGCCGCCGTCTACCGCAATCCGGGCTCGGTCGGGGACGGCAACGTACTCCAGATCACCGACCGGGCAAGCGGCGCGAAGCACACCATCCCGACCGTGGACCTCCCGCTGCTGGTCCGCACGCCGGCCTGGTCCCGCGACGGCGAGCGGGTGCTGCTCACCCTCTACGAGAGCGAGAACAACCAGGTCAGAGGCTTCGCGGTGGTCGAGGTGGACACCCGCGCGACGACCGTCACCACCCTCGACGACACCAAGGACCTCGGCGACTTCCAGTGGACCCCCGACGGGTCGGTCCTGTCGGCCGCCCCGGACGGCCTGCGCGTGTACGCCCCGGACGGCACCGTCCGGCGTACCTTGACCGACCTGCGCCACGCCGACGCCTCCGACGTCGACTTCTCCCCTTCCGGCCGCCTGCTGGCGGCACTCTGCGCCCGCCCCGCCACCTCCGTCTGCGTGGTGGACGCCGCCACCGGCGCGACCAGGGCCACGTTCCCGCTGCCCACCGGAGCGCACACGTGGGGCTGGTTCAACGAGGACCACCTGCTCGTCTACAACACCACCCCGCAGCCCTGGACGGTCACGATCGTCGACCTCCGCGGCCGATCCGTCCGCCCGTTCGCCGAAATATCCGGCGACAAGGACACCTGGTGGCTGCTGCACTGGGGACGGCACGGCTGAACCAATCTGTCACATTCCCTGACAGGGCGTATTGACTTCGCTCGCGCTAAATGAAAAGTTTCTTTACTGAGAGCGCTCTCACGCACCGTCCACCCCCCGAGCGATCAAGGACCCTGCCGTGAGATTAACCGTCCTGACCAGCGCGGCGTTACTCGCCGTGGCGTTCGCCCTGCCCGCCTTACCCGCCGCCGCCGCACCCAGCCCCAGCCCCGACCAGGCACTCCAGCGCGACCTCGGCCTGACCCCGACCGAGGCCCGGATCCGCCAAGCCCACGAGGCTGCGGCCGCCGTCGTGGAAGGCCAGATCCGCACCCGCCTCGGCGACCGGTTCGCCGGCGCCTGGTACACCCCCGCCGAGGGACGCCTGACCGTGGGCGTCCTCAACGACGCCGACGCGGCCCTGGTCCGCGCCGCCGGGGCCACCCCGGCCCTCGTCACCCGCAGCGAGAAGCAGCTGACCGCCCTCAAGTCCACCCTCGACCGCACCGCCCCCGGCACGGACGTCCACCACTGGTACGTGGACGCGGCCACCAACACCGTCGTGGTCGGCGCCACCGACCGCGCCGCCGCCGACCGATTCATCCAGTCCGGCGCCGTCGACCCCGCCGCCGTCCGCGTCATCACCGCCCAGCCCGCCAAGATCCTGTACGACATCCGCGGCGGCGACCAGTACGTCATCAACGGCAACACGCTCTGCTCGGTCGGCTTCGCCGTCAACAACGGCGGCTTCGTCACCGCCGGGCACTGCGGCCGTGCCGGCAACCCCACCCTCGGCTACAACAACGTGGCCCAGGGCACCTTCGCCGGTTCCTCCTTCCCAGGCAACGACTACGCCTGGGTGCGCACCAACAGCAACTGGACCCCGCGCCCGTGGGTGAACAACTACAGCGGCGGCAACGTCTCGGTGACCGGTTCCACCGAGGCCGCCACCGGCTCCTCCATCTGCCGATCCGGCCGTACCACCGGCTGGCGCTGCGGCGTCATCCAGGCCAAGAACGTCACCGTCAACTACTCCGGCTCCCTGGTGTACGGCCTCACCCAGACCACCGCCTGCGCCGAGGGCGGCGACTCCGGCGGCGCCTGGATCAGCGGCAACCAGGCCCAGGGCGTCACCTCCGGCGGCTCAGGCAACTGCTCCACCGGCGGCACCACGTTCTACCAGCCGGTAAATGAGATCCTCGGCGCGTACGGCCTGAGCCTGACCACCACCGGCGGCGGCAACGTCAGCCGCATCATCGGCTGGCAGGACAAGTGCATCGACGTCCCCAACTCCAACGGCGCCGACGGCCAGCGCCTCCAGATCTGGAACTGCAACAACACCAACGCCCAGAACTGGACCTTCCCCGGCGACGGCACCATCCGCGCCTTCGGCCTCTGCATGGACGTAGCCTGGGGCTCCACCGCCAACGGCGCAGCCATCCAACTCGCCCACTGCAGCGGCAACCCCGCCCAGCAGTTCGTCCTGTCCGGCGCAGGCGACCTGGTCAACCCCCAGGCCAACAAGTGCGTGGACGTCACCGGCTTCGGCGGCACCGGCACCCCCCTCCAACTCTGGCAGTGCAACGGCGGCGCCAACCAGAAGTGGCGCCGCGGCTGACCGGCCTTTGAAGGTTTCCACTGTCGTCCCCAACGCTCCCGGCCCGGCAACATCGCTCGGCCGGGAGCGCCATCAGTCAATCCCGTGAAGACGAATCTGCCCTTCGACGGAGTACAGGGTGTAACCCAACAGATGGGACACCGCATGACAGCACTCTCCGACGTGGGCGATCCACTAACGAAGCTGGATCCGGACGGATTCGCGGCGCTCTACGACCGGCACTTCGCCGAGATCTACGGGTACGTGGCCGCCCGGCTGGGCCGCCAGGTCGCCGACGAGGTCGCCGCTGACACCTTTCTGACCGCCTATCGCAAGCGTCACTCCTTCGACCCCGCCCGAGGCGAGGTCCGCCCCTGGCTGTACGGCATCGCCACCCGGCTGGTGTCGGACCACCGGCGGAGTGAGACGCGGCGGCTGCGGGCCCTGCTCCGGCTTCCGGCGGACGGTGAGGCCGAGAACGGCCACGAGGATCGGGTGGCGACGCGGGTGGACGCGGCGGGCGTGCAGGGCCGGCTCGCGGCGGCACTCGCCGAGCTTTCCGATGGGGACCGGGACGCTCTGCTGCTGGTCGCGCTGGCCGGTCTCACCCATGAGGAGACCGCTCGCGCGCTGGACATCCCCGCCGGGACCGTGGGGTCCCGGCTCAACCGCGCCCGCAGGAAAGTCCGTGCCGCGCTCGGCGGCAGCAACCCCTTGGAGGAGTCCAATGGATGACCTGACCGCCGTACGCGACCTGCTCGGCGCCCCCCGTCCGTCCGCCGAGGTGACCGCCGCCGGCCGGGACCGGCTGCTCGCCCTGGTGGCGGAACCCCCGGTGCGGCCTCTGCCGAAGGCCCGGCGCGCCGCCCGCCCCGCGCTGCGCGCGGCCCTGTGGTCGACGACCGCCCTGGTGCTCGCGGGGGCCGCCGCCACCACGGTCGTGATCGCTTCCGGCGGGGCGCCACGCGCGCCCGGCTTGGTGCCCGGGGTCACCGCACCGACCGAGGAGCCGTCGGCCCAGCGCATTCTGCTGGCCGCCGCCGCCTCGGCCGCCAAGTCGCCGTCCTCGGGAACGTACTGGGCGCGCCGCGTCACCACCGGCACGCAGCTGCTCGACCCGACCAACCAGTACGTCATCGAGCAGCGTTTCGCCAGTGAGGAGTGGCTCAGCCAGGTGCCCGGCAAGCAGAGCTGGTCGATCAGCCAGTACCTGGGCGCGGTCCCGGCCACCCCCGCCGACGAGGCGGCCTGGCGCGCCGCCGGGTCGCCCCGGCCGTGGGTGTGGCCGGGCCACGAGGACAACGGCCAGGTCTTCCCCGGCATGCGCGTCGAGGACCAACCCGGTCCGCGGGAGGTCAACCGGCGCACCGGCCGCGGCACGCGCCCGTTCCTGGTGAAGATGCCGCTCACCCAGGCCGAGCTGGACTCCCTGCCGACCGCCGCCGAACCGCTCCGCGCCTACCTGGAAGAGCGGATCACCGGGTTCGCCAAGAAGTGGCCGACCATCGACCTGAACGCGGAGATGGACGCCCGGGTGACCGCCGCCTGCTTCGAGATCATCGGCCACGTGCCCACCAGCCCGCAGGTCCGCTCCGCCACCTACCAGCTGCTGTCCACGCTGCCGGGCATCACGGCCACCGGAACGGTCACCACCCCGTCCGGCCAATCCGGCCAAGGGCTGGTCTACCGCAGGGCCGAGGCCGCCGAAATCGGCCTCGAAATCCACCTCACGATCGACCCGGAGACCGGCCTGCCGCTCGCCGAGCAGTCGACCAGCACCGAGCAGACCGCCTCCGGCGCGCCGGTGAAGCTCGTGTCCACCACCACGTACGACCAGATCGGCTTCACGGACGAGGCTCCGCGACTGAGCTGATCACCCGTCAGCCGGTTCCGGATATTTCCGGAACCGGCTGGATGAGCAGGGATTGGGCGCGGTGGTCGGACAGGCCCACGGGGTCGAGCAGGTCGTAGGCGTGGATCTTGATCGAGCGAGTGAAGGTCCAGTCGAGCTGCCACAGCGGGAGGATTCCGGCGTACCAGGAGGTCGGGTACAGCGAGGAGTTGACCTCGTTGGCGCTGGTGAGGTGGTCGGAAAGCCAGGTGAGTTCGCCCATGGCGGCGGTGGTGTTGAAGTCGCCGCTGACCAGGACGGGGTTGCGGTTGCGGTCGAGATCGGCTCTGAGGCCCTGGTACTGCGCGTCCCGCCGGGAGCTCCGGTCGCGTAGTTCGGTGTAGAACGAGGCGAGGAACGGATTCTCGTTCAGTACGGCCTGCGCGGGAATGTGCACGTTGTAGACCGAGAGCACCGATGACCCGACCCGAAGGTCGGTACGGAGGGTCTTGGCCAGATCGAACGTGGTCCGCCACGGGGAACCGGGGGTCAGGGCGGCCGCCAGGCCCACAGGTGGGGTGGCGATGATCGGGAAGCGGGACAGGGTGAGCTGTTCACCCGCCACGGCCAGGTGGTAGCCGGGGAACTCCCGGCGGAGGCGGGTCAGGTCGTTCATCTGGCGGGGCTGGTCGTCGACCCAGCCCAGGTACTCCTGGAGCAGGTAGATGTCGGCTCGCTGGTCCTTGAGGAAGCGGTAGAAGCGGTCGGGGTCGTCGTCCTGGTGCCAGTAGAGGGTGTTCCAGGAGAACACCCTCAATGCTCCGGGCGGCGGTGTCCCCGGGTCGCCGGGCAGGTTGAGGCCGCTGTGGCCGATGCCGAGGAGCAGGGACGCCGTCAGAAGAAGCGCGCAGCGGCGGCGTAACCGCCCGGCCAGGGGTGTGAGGGCGAACAGGAGCAGCGGCGCGGCCACATAGAAGATCGGTGGCACCAGGTCGGGCAGGAGCCAGAGCCAGAAGCGGCCGGTGAGCAGGCGGTGCAGGGCCACGAAGGTCAGCCAGGTCGCGCAGGCGATCAGTAGCAGGCGGCCGGGCCACCGTCGTTGTCTTGCCTGCGGTGAGCGGACCGAGACCGGGGCCGGGTTCTCGACGGGCGGCGCCGCGTTCTCCACTCGGTCAGCTCCTCACGGGCAGGGGCGCTTCATAAAGATCGCGGAACTGGCCGGAGGTCAGCCACTGGACGGCTCCGGCGGCGACTCCCGCGATGATCACGAGGCTTACCAGATAGTGCACGGCGACGAAGAACGCCCCGAAGAGCGGGCACTTTCTGGAGAATACGAAACGGAACATGCCCGCGTCACCGGCCACCCAGGCGGCCAGGAAGATCGCGGGGACGAGGGCGGCGAGCGGGCCCGCAACCAGCGGCAGGGGCAGTGTCAGGAGCACCAGCACCGCCGCCAGCGACCCCCAGGCCCGGGAGGCCGTCTCGTAGCCCTGGGCGAACCGGCGCCGGCGCGCGTAGAGCGGCACCCGTAGACGTCCCCGGTGGAACAGCTTCCGCAGCAGGACGGTGAGTTCGCGGTCGTGGCCCATGCGGCCGTGGATGGCCCTGGTGATGCGGACCCGGTAGCGCTCGCTGAGCCGCCGCCCGTAGTCCACCTCCTCGGTGTAGCGGAGGGCGGGGTTGAAGGGCCCGGTTTCGCGGAACACGTCGGCGCGGATGGCGAAAATGGCCGACCAGAGGAACGAGACGTCGCCCTCGGCGGCGATCGACCAGTAGTGGTGCTGGTGGGCGCGGTAGTCCTCGGTGCGGGTGGAGCGGATGAGCGGGTCGGGGTCCTCGATGCCGCAGACCGCGCCGAGTTCAGGGTCGGCGGCGAGCAGCGCCACCCCGGTGGCCACCGCGTCGGGGGCGAGGGCGACGTCGGAGTCCACGAAGAACAGGATCTCGCCGCTGGCCCAGGCGGCACCGAGGTTGCGGGCGACGGCGGGCCCGCTGTTGCCGGGCGTGCGGATCACGTGTACGCCCATGGCCTCCGCGATGGCGGCCGACTCGTCGGTGCTGCAGTCGTCCACCACCACGACCTCCAGCGGCGTGTGGCTCTGCTCCTGGATGGCCTGCAGGCACAGCGGGAGGAAGCGGGCGTGGTTGTAGGTCGGGACGATGACGGTGACCAGGGGGCCCATCGGGCATCACACCTTCGTGTCCGAGGATCTGAGCGAAATGTGCAGGTCTTGGAGGTGGTGGGTGGACATGCCCTCCGGGGAGCGCAGCTCGTACCGGTGGACGGCCACGCCGGGCGAGGTGAAGGTCCAGTCCATGCGCCACAGGCGGAGCCCGCCGAAGGAGAGGGTGGCCGGGTAGAGGGGGCCGTCGACGGGGTCGAGCCCGTCCAGCCGGTCCAGCTGGCCCATGCCGGGCAGCGCGTTGAAGTTGCCGGAGGCGAGGACCGGGTTCGGGTTGCCGTCCAGGTCGGCGGCGAGCGCGTCGAACTGGCGGCCACGCGCGCCGTCCAGGTCGCGGATGGCCTGGTAGAAGGCCGGGGAGAGCGGGCTGGCGGTGAGGTAGAGCATGTCGAACAGGTGCACGTTGTAGACCGAGAGCGGTTGCCCGCCGACCCGCAGGTCGGTCCGCAGAGCCGCGTGCCGCCAACTGGGCGCGTACGGGTTGGCATGCGCCCCCACCGCGACCTGCCGCTCCACGGGGAACCGGGAGATGGTGAGCAGCCCGTCAAGCGCCGCGATCTGGTAGCCGGGGAACTCCCGCCGCAGCTCCCCGTCGTCATCAATGAGCGTGGGCGCGCCGGGCCCGCAGCCCGAATGCTCCTGGAGCAGATAGAGGTCGGCCGACCATTTCCGTAAGTACCGGAAGAACCGGACCGGGTCGTCCGTCGTGTTCCAGCAGTAGGTGTCCCAGGAGATCACGTGCAGCGCGTCCGCAGGCGGCGGGCTCCCGGTTCGCGGGAGGGCAACCCCGGCCTGGCCCGCCCCGAGCGCCAGCGCCGCCGCCGCGCACCCCGCCGTCCACCACCGCCCCATACGCGCCAGCGGTACGGCGGCCAGCAGCACCACCGGCACCGCGAGGAAGAGCACCGGCGGCACCACCAGATCGGGCACCACCCAGAGCCAGCTCCGCCCGCTGAGCACCCGCCGGGCCACGATGAGCGCCAGCGCCGCCACCGCCAGGCTGAGCAGCGCCCGGTCCCGGCGGGCGGGCACCCACCGGGCGAGCAGCAGCATCGGGACGGCCGCCACCAGCAGCAGCGGCACGAGGAAGAAGAGCGCCAAGGGCGCTCCCCCGCCCCACCACCAGAACCTGCCGGTGAACAGCCAGGTGACCACGGCGACGACCAGCCAGGCCACCGGCAGACCGATCGCGGCCCAGCGCAGCACCATGCCTGCGCGCCGAACGGCCACATCCCGGGCGGTCATGTCCCCAGCCGGAACCAGAACGAGGCGGGCCGGTAGGTGTGGGTGACCGAGAGCCGCTCCCACAGCGGACGCAGCACGGCGCTCAGTGCGGGGTCGGCGTGGATGAAGGCGTTGGGCAGCTCCACGTCGTACCGGTCCGGGTCGCCGAGCAGGAAGGCGGCCAGCAGGTACTGCTCGGAGTAGTGCCGCCACCGCCATTCCGGCGGGTAGTCGTCGGGCAGCATGATGTCGTGCAGGTGCACCAGCACGCCGGGCGGCAGCAGGGGCAGCACCTCGAAGAAGAAGACGGTCACGTCCGAGCCCATGAGCACCCGGTGGGAGCCGTCCAGGAACACGATGTCCCCCGCCTGGAGACCTTCGAAGACGCTCAGGTCGGCGCGCTCCAGCGGGCTGCGGACGACCACGTCGCAGAGGCCGTCGACGTGGGCGCGGGGCGCGGGGTCGATGGAGGTGATGTGGGTGGGCAGGGCGTGGTCGCGGATGGCCCGGCGGGCGAACTTGGTGGAGTTGCCCGAGCCGATCTCCACGTACCGGCGGGGGCGGGTCTCGGCCAGCAGCCCGTACAGGCCGAGCGCGTCCAGTGGCGGCAGCCAGCCGTTGTCCCAGTACGGCGTGGTGCCCTTGGGGCGGTCCCTGAGCGGGATCTCGGCCAGGCTGGGGGCCAGCGCGGCGAACCTGGCCAGCCGGTCGGCGTACCGGGTGCGGTTCCGTTCCACCAGCGCGGTGATCTCGGCATGGCCGGGCCGGCCGTGGCCGAACCGGGGGTGCGGGTCGACGGGGTGGTCGATGAAGATCGGCCGCCGCAGCCCGAACGCCGACAGCACCAGACCGTGTACGGCCGGATGCCGCTCCAGCCAGGCGAACGGCCGGTCAGCGAAGGGCAGCGCGGCCAGCGCCCGCATCAGCGCGCCGGACACCGGCCCGGCGGGCACCTGCTGGGCGAGATGCCGGACCTGGCCCTGAGTTACGGTCATGACGAAGCTCCTTCGGTCAGCGGTACGGAACGACGGGTCCAGGTCAGCACCCCGAGTACGACGGCGGTCGACACCAGGTCGGCCACGGTGATCAGCACCCGGCTGAGGGCGACCAGCGTGATCAAGCCGGGCCCAGTGAGCAGGGGGGCCAGGGTGAGCCCAAGCACGGCCTCCCGAGGCCCCAGCCCGGACGGCATCACCAGCGTGAAGATCCCGGCCACCGTGGACAGTGCGAATCCCCCGATGCCCACCGAGAGCGCCCCGGCGGGCGAGGCCCCTAGCGCGACCACGAGCACGGAGACGTGCACGCCGCTGATCAGCCAGCCAAGGGTCATCAGCCCGGTGACCGCGAGCAGGGTCCGCCGGTCCGGCAGCGCGACCGGGGAGCCCTCGCCTCGGCGCAGGATCCGCTGGGCCACCCCGAGCAAGCGGCCGAGCAACCCGGGTGCGGCCAGCGGAAGCACGGCGGCGCCCAGCAGCGGCAGCAGCGCCCACCAGAGCGGGTCGGCGGCCACCAGCCAGGGCAGCGCGATCAGCCCTACCGCGAGACCGGCCACCACCCCGAGCCCCTGGCTGGCCACGAAGGCCCCGGCCAGCCGGGCGGCCGGTGCGCCAAGGGGGCGGGCCAGCGCGGCGTGCGCAACGGCCGGCCAGATACCGCCTGGCAGGTAGCGGGTGATCCCGGCCAGGAAGAACACCCTGGCCGCCACGGGAAGGGAAAGCCGGGTGCCCAGTCCGGCCAGCAGCAGCCGCCAGCCGAAGAACCCGGGCACCCCGCCGACGGCAGCCAGCGCGGCCGCCAGCAGCGCGTTGGACCAGCCGACCAGGCGGAGACTGTCGGCCACGCCGTGCCGTACCCGCCAGAGCTGGTAGCCGAGGAAGCCGAGCACGAACAGGACGGCGGCCCACCTCAGCACAGCGAAGATCCGGCGTCTGGTCATGCGGGGGCCTTGCTCTACAGATAAGGGATCAGCCACGGGAGGATGCCGAAGCGCAGCGAAGACCCCGCGCCTGGCCATGCCGGGGGCCTCGGCGCTTCGGTCGGCCGATCCTGGGCGAGGCTTGTTCATGCGGGGGCCTTGACGTAGAGGCGGCGGAAGGAGCGGGAGGTCAGCCACTGGAGGATGCCGATGCCCGCCCCGGCGGCGATGGTCAGGTTGACCAGGTAGTGCATGACGACGAAGTACACGCCGAAGGCCACGCCCCGGCTGGCGAAGACGAACCGGTACATGCGCCGGTCGATGCCCAGCCAGGCCAGGAAGAAGAGCAGCGGCACCGCCCACGTCCAGGCCAGGCCGGTGAGCAGGGGCAGCGGCAGCGCGGCGGCCGACAGCGCGGCGGACAGGCTGGCCCCCGACTCCGGCGAGCCGACCACCCCGGCCGCGTACCGGCGTTGCAGGAAGAACGGCACGTGCAGGCGGGTGCGGGTGAACACCTTGCGCAGCGCCACCCGCGCGGTCGCGTCGTCGTCGTGGCGGCCCCGCACTGCCGAGGTGAGGATCACCTGGTACCGGTCGGTGAGCCGCTCGCCGATGTCGGCGCCCTCGGACTGGAGCAGCGTCTCCGACCAGGGCCCGACCTCCGCCCAGACGCGGGCGGGGATGGCGATGATGGCGACCGGCAGGAAGCCCTTGATCGGGCCTTCGGCCACCAGGTACCAGTAGTGCCGGTAGAGGTTGCGGTACTCCCGGACCAGGCTGACCCGGTTGAGCGGGACGGCCTCGTAGTTGCCGCAGACCGCGCCGATCCGGGGGTCGGAGGCGAGCATCGTCACCGCCTCGGCGACCGCGTCCGGGGCCAGGGCCACATCGGAGTCGAGGAAGAACAGGATCTCGCCCCTGGCGTGCTCGACGCCGAGGTTGCGCGCGACGGAGACGCCCCCGTTGCGGGGGGTGCGCAGCACCGGCACCCCCAGTGCCTCGGCGACGGCGACCGAGTCGTCGGTGCTGCAGTCGTCCACCAGGATGATCTCCAGCGGCGCGTAGGTCTGCGCCTTGACCGCCTCCAGGCACTGCCCGAGCACGTACCCGTAGTTGTAGTTGGGGATGATCACGGAGACCAGCGGATTCATCGGTTCACCACGCTTTCCGGACGGCGCGTCGGCCCGAACGAGGAGTCGAAGGTGGCGCGCAGCCAGCCGACGGCGGCCCCCGAGAGCAGGGCCGTGTGGGCGAGGAAGTGCACGCCGATGAAGTAGGGCAGGAAGCCGGGACCCCGCTCCCTGAGCATGAACCTGGTCAGCGCCGAGTCGGCCGCCGCGAAGGCGGCCAGCCCGGCCGCGCCCAGCGCGAGCGCGGGCGGCCAGAGCAGCGCCGCCGGGAGCGTGGCCAGGGTGAACGCGGCGGCGAGCACCCCGCCCAGGCGGTTGACCTTGAGCGCCCCCGGCCGCATGCGGTTGCGCGCCGAGAACCGGAGGAACTGCGCCCGCCGGTACTGCTCGGCCAGCAGCGGCAGCAGCCGGTCCGCCTCGTCGTGCCGCCCGGACACCTCGGCGGAGAGCCGGATGCGGTGGGCGGCCAGCAGGCGTTCGCTGTACTCGTCGTCCTCGGCGCTGCGGAGCTTGGCGTCGAAGGGACCGACCTCCTGGAACACCTGCCGGGGCATCGCCGCCAGCGCGAAGACCGCCGTGCTGGTCAGGCCGGCGCCCTGGCTGAGGGCGTGGTGCAGGTGGAGGGTGCGGTAGACCTCCACGCGGCCGTCGTCGATCAGCGGCTCCTTGGCGTACACGCCGTAGACGCAGCCCAGGCCCGGGTCGGCGGCCAGCAGGCGCACGGCGGCGGCCACCGCGTCCGGCGCCAGGCCCACGTCGGAGTCCAGGAAGAACAGGACCTCGCCCGTGCTCGCCGCCGCGCCCGCGTTCCGCGCCGCCGACACGCCCTGGTTGTACGGCTGGGCGAGGACGGTGCACGGGTACGCGGCGGCGATCGCCCGGGTGTCGTCGGTGCTGGCGTCGTCCACGACGATCACCTCGACCGGCCGGTGGGTCTGGGCCAGCGCCGACTCCAGGCAGAGGCGCAGGGTCTTGGCGGCGTTGTGCGCCGGGATGACGATCGAGACCAGGGTCATCTCGCTCCCCCCAGGAGGGTCGCGGCCAGGGACGGGTGGTTGGCCAGCAGGAGGGTGACCCCGAGCACGACGGCCAGGCCCAGACCGGTCACGGCCAGCCCCCGGTCCCGGAGCACCCCCCGTACGGGATCGCCCCCGCCGCCGTCCACCAGCACCACCTGGAGGTACCGGAAGAGGGCGAAGAGCGCGAACGGGGTGGAGAGCAACATGGCCGCCAGCCCGTACGGCCCCAGGGGCGCCTCGCTGCGCAGGTAGATCAGCCCGGACACGGCGGCCAGCACGCTGGTGATCTGGAGCAGGTGCCCGGTCAGCTCCACCGAGTAGCCGCGCAGCGCCGGCCGGTGCTCAGGCCCGCTCTCCAGCAGCTCCCGGCGGCGTTTCCCGATGACCAGCAGGAGCGAGAGCGAGAAGACGGTCACCACCAGCCACCCGGAGATGGGTTCCCCGATCGCCGCGTACCCCTGCACCACCCGCAGGGCGAACCCGAGCGCGACCGTGCCCACGTCGACCAGCGGCACGTGTTTGAGCGCCCGGCTGTAGGCCACGTTCAGCGCCAGGTAGGCCAGCAGCGGCCAGTACGGCCGCCCGGGACCCACCGCGACCAGCACGGCCAGCAGCGCGAGCAGCCCCGCCCGGTACAGATAGGCGGCCCGGACCGAGACGCCTCCGGCGGCGATCGGCCGGTGCCGTTTGACCGGGTGCAGCCGGTCCCGGTCCCGGTCGAGGAGATCGTTGCCGATGTACACGCAGGCCCCGGCCAGCAGGAACCCGGCCACCGCCCAGGCCACCTGGCCGAGCGCGGTCAGCGTCCACTGCCCGGTGTCCAGCAGGGCCAGCGGCACCAGGAGCACGCTCTTGGCCGCGTGCAGGGGCCGTACCAGGGCGATCAGGTCCCGGAGCGGGGAGGTCCCGCTCCGCTCCGCCACCGGCGGGACGGGCTCGATGACACGCATGGGCACCTCCGGCCGGTTCAGAAGAAGACCTTGGCGAACGAGAGCGCGCCCTGCTTCCAGGCGTCCCGGCTGGTCCTGCCGCCGGGCGCGGGCGGCCCCGCGTGCTCCCGCCACCAGGCGTAGGCGGCCAGGATGGCGTCCCGATTGGACAGCTGAGGCTGGAAGCCCAGCCGTTCCCTGGCTTTGTCGATGCTCACGTAGGAGTCGGCGAGCAGCTTGTAGAGCAGGCGGTCGTACACCGGGGACAGGCCGGTGCGGCCCAGCAGCCGCAGCACGCCCAGGGCGGGCCTGGCCGGCAGCGAGCGCAGCCGTTTGCCGTGTCCCGCCGCGTCCAGCACCGCCTGGAAGTCCTCCCGGAGGGTGCCGAACTCGGCGGCGGCGATGTTGTAGGTGTCCCCCGCCACCGATTCAGGCGCGGCCAGCACGCACTCGATCGCCGCGACCAGGTCCTCGATGGCCAGCATCTGGATGCGGGCGCCCCCCTTGCCCAGCAGGGGGAAGCCGTGGCCCTGCTCGGCCCATTCGAAGAGCATCGCGAACAGGCCCATCCGCCCGGGTCCGAGGAAGGTCTTGGGGCGGATGATCGGCACGCAGAGACCGTCTGCCCGGAACTTCTCCGCGATCTCCTCAGCCGCCGTCTTGGCCCGGCCGTAGGCGTCGTACGGCTCCCGCAGGTGGTCCTCGGGGGTGGGGACCAGCTCGGGCAGGCCGTACACGGCGGTGGAGGAGATGTGCACCACGCGGGGCACGCCCGCCTGGCGGGCGGCGTCGAGCACGCTCCGGGTGCCGTTCACGATGACGTCGTGGATCTCCGGCTCGGGGTAGCTGGGCAGGGCGGAGGCGGTGTGCACCACGGCCGACGCGCCCGCCATCAGCTCGGCCATCCGGGGGGTGTCGCGAATGTCCCCGGCCGCGCCCTGGCCCTCGCGGGGGCGCAGGTCCACGCCGAGCACGTCCTGGCCGGTCTGGACGAGCCGCTGGACGAGGGTCGCGCCCAGCATGCCCGCGCTGCCGGTGACTACGATGCGGCCGGCCATCGCGGCGTCACCTTCTCCCGGACGAAGCGGGTCAGCAGCCGGACCATGCCCTGGGCCAGGGTCTGGTCCAGGCTGTCCAGGAAGTACTCCACGTCCTGCGGCTCCACCACCAGCGGGGGCGCGGCCACCAGGGGGTTGGCGCCGTTCAGGGTGTAGTAGGCGTAGATGCCGTGGTCGCGGTAGAGCGCGTCGATGACCGCGCAGGTGATGAGCTTGATCCGGAAATTGGGGTCGCGGGCCAGCCCGACCGGGGCGAGTTTGGCCGCCAGGTCGAGGATCTTCGGTCCGCCGTCCAGGAAGACGCCGTAGAGCGCCCCCGAGCCTCTGACCTCGGCCACCGTGCCCGGGTTGGCCTTGCGGACGCGGTCCAGACCGGGGGCGAGGATGCGTTCGATCTCCCGGGCCCGCCGGGGGTAGTCGTCCTCGACCGCGATGTTGACGGCCTCGATGGCGGTGGCGGTCTCCTCGCCGAAGCCGTAGTAGGTGGTGCTGGTGCTGTGCATCAGCGAGTCGGTGAGGTTGTCGTACGCCTTGCGGAAGACCGGTTCCCTGGCGATGTAGGCGGAGATGGAGGACTTGCCGCCGCCGAACGACTTGGAGGTGGTGACGATGTCGGGGATCAGGCCCGGATAGCGCATGAAGTAGAAGAGGCTGCCGGTCTTGCCCCACCCCGTGTAGATCTCGTCGAAGATCAGCACGATGTCGTGGGCGTCGCAGAGCTCCCGCAGGCCGCGCAGGAACTCCTCCGAGCAGGCGGTCATAGTGGAGGCGCTGAAGGGTTCGATGAGGATGGCGTACACGTCGCAGCCGCCCTTGGCGTTCCTGGCCGCGGCGACCGCTTTCCGTACGCCGTCCAGGTCGCCGTACGGGAAGACGCCGACCCCGGGAATCCCCGGGAACTGGAAGGTCTGCCGGGCCCCGGTCAGGCTGCCGGAGCCGAGCAGCTTGCCGTGGAAGGCGATGTCGGCGCGGAGCACGCGCTGCCGCCGGCCCTGGTGGTACTTGTAGGCCAGCTTGACCGCGCCCTCCACGGCCTCCGCCCCCGAGTTGGGGAAGAAGGACATGTTCAGGTCGCCGGGCAGCAGCTGGGCCAGGTTGTGGCCGAGGGCGGCGACGTACGGCGAGAAGTAGGTCTTGTGCACCTCCATCCGCTGCCGTTCCTGGAATCGCCGGCGGGCCGCCAGGATGCGCGGGTGGTTGTGGCCGTGGTTGAGCACGCCGACGCCCCCGGTGAAGTCGAGGATGCGGCGGCCGCTCCTGGTCCAGAGCCAGGCCCCTTCGGCGCGCTCGACCAGCTCCCGGCCGAAGCCGAAGGAGGTCATCAGCGAGACCTGGCTCCGGCTGACGTGCTTACGGTAGAGATCGTGGACGTGTTCGGTGGTGAGCTGCTCGCACTCGTCGATACTGATCAGCCCAGGCATGCGCACTCTCCCTTCTGGCCGGTCCTTCCGGTCCGGACCGGTTTCGAGAGTGCAACGAGCTCATCAAGCGCCGGTAAAGGCGCGGCTTAACATGAGACTTCCACACTTTCTCACATGCCGAGATAACCGGCTCTCAGGTTCATACAAGAAGCCATTTACGGCCATAGGCCCGAAACTGCCATTACATCTCACCACGAACGATGAAATTTCGAGATAAGGGCAGGTCAGCGAGGCGAGGTGTATCGAGAAAACGGCATAACCCGCGTGCGTCGATAAGTCAAGACATCCCTTTAAGTGAACATTGTGTGGTATTGCCGGTCCATGCGGTTTCGAGTACTTGGCACGCTTGAAGTCCGCTCCGACAGCCACCGTGTGGTCCGGCTTGGTGCGGCCAAGCAGCGCGTGCTGCTGGCCGTCCTGTTACTCAACGTGAACCGGCCCGTCCGGGTCGACCACATCGTGGACGCCCTCTGGCCGCAGCGCCCGCCGCGCACCGCCGCCGTCGCGCTCCGCACCTACGTCTCCGCCCTCCGCCAGGTCCTCGGCCTGGCGGGCAGGGTGGAGCCACCGCTGCTGTCCACCGTCCCCGGCGGGTACGAACTGCGCCTCACCCCCGCCGACCTGGACCTGCTGACCTTCGAGGAGCTGGCCGCCCAGGGGCAGCGCGCGCTCACCGAGGGCCAGCCGGTGGTGGCCGCGGAACGCCTGCGCGGCGCCCTCGGCCTCTGGCGCGGGCGCCCCTTCGAGGACGTCGCCCTCGACCCCAGCCTGGAGACCGAGGTGATCCGCCTGGAGGAACGGAAACTGGCCGCCCAGGAGACCTGGATCGAATCCCAGCTGACCCTCGGCCGCCACGTCGAACTGCTCGCCGAACTGGGCGCGCTGGTCGCGGAACAGCCCCTGCGGGAACGCCTCCAGGCCCAGTGGATGCTCGCGCTCTACCGCTCCGGACGCCAGGCCGAGGCCCTGCGCGCCTACCAGGACCTGCGCCACCGGCTGGTCCACGAGCTCGGCGTGGAACCCAGCCCGCCGCTGCGCCGGCTCCACCACCAGATCCTGGCCGGGCACTCCGCCCTGGCCCCGCCCTCCCCGCTCCCGCAGGCGGTCCCCCGGGAGCTCCCCCGCGACATCGGCAGCTTCACCGGCCGCGCCGCCGAACTGGCCTTCCTGCACGACCTGGCCGGTACGGGCGACCCCGGCGGGCCGGTGATCGCCGCCATCGACGGCATGGCCGGGGTGGGCAAGACCACGCTGGCCGTACACGCCGCCCACCAGTTGGCCGAGCGCTACCCGGACGGCCAGCTCTTCGTCGACCTGCGCGGCTTCACCCGGGGCGGCTCACCGGTGGACCCGGCCGACGCACTGGACCAGATGCTCCGCTCCCTGGGCGTGCCGGGCGAGCGCATCCCGCACAGCCCGGACGCCAGGGCCGCCCTCTACCGGACCGCGCTGGCCGGGCGGCGGATGCTCATCCTGCTGGACAACGTGGCCGAGGAGGCCCAGCTCCGCCCGCTGCTCCCCGGCTCCCCCCACTGCCTCATCCTGATCACCAGCCGCCGCCGGCTGGCCGGCCTGGAGGACGTGCGCCCGCTCTCCCTGGACGTCATGCCGCGCCGCGACGCCGTCACCCTGTTCACCCGTACGGCGGGCGAGCAGCGGGTCAGCGACGCGCCCCCGGACCTGCTCGACGAGATCGTGGAACTCTGCGGGCGCCTGCCGCTCGCCATCCGCATCGCCGCCGCCCGCCTGCGGGTCCGCCCCGGCTGGACGCCCGCCCACCTCGCCGACCGCATGCGCGACCACCAGAACCGGCTGGGCGAGCTGGAAGTCGGGCGGCTCAGCATCACCGCCGCCCTCGACCTGTCCTACCAGCACCTCACCCCCGGCCAGCAGGACATGTACCGCCTGCTCGGCCTGCACCCCGGCCCCGACATCGAACGCCACGCGGCCGCCGCCCTGGTCGGCACCACCCCCGACCACGCCGGCCGCCTGCTCGACGAACTCGTGGACGCCCATCTGCTCCAGGAGCCCACCCCCGGCCGCTACCGCTTCCACGACCTCCCCCGCGCCCACGCCACCGCCACCCTCGCCGACGAGGACACCGACCACGACCGCCGCGCCGCGCTGACCCGCCTCTTCGACCACTACATCCAGACCGCCACCCGCGCCATCACCACCGCCCACACCCCCCACCAGGACCCGGCACCCCGCACCCAGGCCCTCGACTGGCTCAACGCCGAACTCGTCAACCTCCTGTCCACGGCCATCCACGCCACCCGCCACAACTGGCCCACCCAGGCCCTGGCCCTGACCGCGCCCCTCCACTACCACGTCCGCGAACGGGCCCGCACCACCACAACCCGCTTCCACGAACTGGCCACCCTCTGCGCCCAGGCCCAAACCCACCTCACCCAGGGCCGCTACGCCCCCGCCACCACATACTTCGAACAGGCCCTCAAACTCGCCCACCCGATCGCTCCGCGCGACAGCTGACCGGTCACCACGCCTTCCTGGCCATGACGTACGCCTGCTGGAACCGCTCCGGCTCAGTGGGCGCACGCACCAGGCGGGCGACCTCCCGGGCCCTCTCCCTGAGGCGATCTCATGGGGCCGGGTTAGGCCTGACCTGTACCTGTACGGTCCGGGTGCTATATCCCGGAAGAGTCGTAGAGATGATTCTGTTACCGAAAAATCCCGAAATCGGTTGATTTGACGGCTTGACGGCGATCTTGTGATGGGCGAAGACTGCCTTCGACTTGCGTGCTCCCCCGCCAGGCTGAACCCCGACCTGGCCAGGCACGCCAGATGGAGGAATCTCACATGAGGAGCGCCCCCGGCAGAAGAGGCCGCCGTCTAGCGGTCACGCTCGCCTTACCCCTGGCGATAGCGTTGAGCCCGCTTCCGGTACTCGCCGACCCATCCCCTCCGGTCAGCGACGTCGCCGCCGATCGCCAGCCGTCCGACACTCAGAACGGCGTGGCCCTGATCCGGATCATCGTCCCGGACCAGGCAGGCGTGGACCGGCTGAACGACATGGGCGTCGACCTGGCCGAATACAAGAAGCCCGTGGACGACGGCATCGAGGTGCACGCCGTCCTCAGCCCGCAGGAAGCCCAGGACCTCCGTGACCTGGGATTCGACCTCCGCGGCGTCATCTCCGACCAGAGCGACTACGCCGAGAACGTGGCCGAGCGTCGCCAGGCCCTGGCGAGGGTCGCCGCGGCCCTGGCCGCGGACACCGACACGCTCACGGTGCTGCGCGCGGAGTGGTTCACCAGCCTGGACAACCAGCGCTTCCTGTCGGTCGAGGTGAAGTCGAGCGCGACCGACGCGCAGACGGTGCTCACCGCCACCTGGGACAGCGGCCCCGGCACCGCCCCCAACTCGGGCGGCACGGCCACCATGTCCCGCTTCACCGACGCCGGGCAGTACATGTACCACCGGTTCAGCTCGCCGCTGGCGATCACTGAGGCCCCCACCAAGGTCACGATCACCAGCAACCGCGGCGGCTCGGTGACGGCGGACGTGAGCAAGTGGCTGGGCACGCCGCGCAAGGCTCCCAGCCAGCACTACGTCTCCGACTTCGTCGACCACTACATGGACCCGACGGAGCTCACCGACCGCATCGTCGGCCTGGCCAAGGAGTTCCCGAAGACGGCGGAGATCGTCGACCTGCCGTACCAGACCAACGGCTACCGCCGGCTCGCCCAGGCGCAGTTCGGCACGGTCGCGGCCAGCACCCTCTACGTGAGCTCCAAGGTCTACGGCAACGAGGGCGGCAACGACATCAGCATGGCGCTGGTCAACCCGAACGCCGCCTCCGCCCCGCTGACCGTCACGGTCAACGGCAAGGACATCGTGGTCAGCCTGGCCACCAGCGGCACGGGCGCGATCAGCAGCACCGCCAAGCAGGTCGTGGACGCCGTCAACGCCAACCCGGCCGCCGCGGCCCTGGTGACCGCGAGCACCTACCGCGGCAACGCGGGCAGCGGCGTGGTGGCCGCGGCCGCGGCGACGAAGCTGACCGACTTCCTCAAGGCCCCGGCCACCGTCAAGCGCGGACCCTTCCAGATGAAGGCGCTGCGCATCGGCAAGAACCGGGACGGTTCCAAGGTCGGTGTGTTCCTGTACTGCCAGGAGCACGCCCGTGAGTGGGTGACCCCGCTGACCTGCGTGGAGACCGCCGAGCGCCTGCTGCGCAACTACGCCCACGACGGCGCCACCAAGCAGCTGGTCAACAACCTCGACATCTTCATCATGCCGACCGTCAACCCCGACGGCGCGCACTACTCGATGTACGACTACAACATGCAGCGCCGCAACATGACCAACCACTGCGCTGCCAACGCGGCCGACCCCGCCAACCGCAACGGCTGGGGCGTGGACCTCAACCGCAACTTCTCCGTCGGCTCCATCTTCGACGGGTACAGCGGCGCCTCCACGAGCTGCACCAGCGACACCTTCGCCGGACCCGCCGAGCTGTCGGAGCCGGAGGCCCGCAACGAGGTGTGGCTGACCACGCAGTTCCCCAACATCAAGTTCGCGATGAACACCCACTCCTACGGCGGCTACTTCATGTGGCCTCCGGGCGCCTACAAGTCCGCCGGCCGTGAGCTGCTGCCGCGGGTCGACTACGGCACGGAGAACTACTTCTGGTCCGCCTCCGACCACATCCTGTCCGCGGTGCAGACCTACCGCGGCACGGCGATCTGGCCCGGCCGCACCGGCCCGGTTCCGGACGTGCTGTACTCGGCGGCCGGCAACAGCGCCGACGAGCACTGGTTCAACCGCGGCATCATCGGCTGGGACTTCGAGGTCGGCGCCGATCTCTACAACCCCACCACCAAGCGGTTCACCGCGGTCGGCTTCCAGCCGGCCTTCAGCGAGGGCCACGAGGAGGCGATGGAGTTCGCCAACGGCCAGATCGCCATCCTGGAGGTCGCCAGCGCCTTCGCCAACGACAACCAGCGGCCCGACTCCGAGCTGAAGGTCACCGGTACGACCGACACCGCCACCACGTTCACCTTCACCACCAGCGAGCCGGCCAACGTCTACTACACCCTGGACGGCAGCCGCCCGACCCTGGACTCCCTCAAGCTGACCGCCTCGGGCATGCGCGAGGGAGCTCAGCAGATCACCGTCGACAAGACCGTCGAGGTCCACTGGTTCGCCGTGGACATCGCCGGCAACGTCGAGAAGAACTACAAGCCTGACGGCAACGGCAAGAACTACAACAAGACCACGGTGAAGGTCGGCACCGGCGGGTAACCCTCTGTTCCAACCCCTAGTGGGTGCGCCGCCGCAAAGCGGCGCACCCGGTGGCCGCCGGCCTCCCCTTCCCCGGCGGCCACCACCCCCTCCCCAGGCGCAGTGGAATTCAATTGAGACGTTTCCCGGTCTCGCGGCAGCAGGGTGGTCTGACACGCTGACAGAGCATGGTCAGTGCCAAGTCAACCCTTGACGTGCTGGGCTAGGGGGCCTCCGATGGTGGACGGGGACGGCATCGACTCCCTTTTCACCACGCAGCGTCCGCTCGGCCCCATCGCCATCTCCGACAGCGCGAGCACCTCGGTCCTGAGGGCGCTGTACGACACCCGGGTCAACCTGCACCTCCGGTCGGAGCACAACCCGCCCACCTTCATCGTGGGGCGCCGCGGCTCCGGCAAGACCGCGCTGCTGCTCTCCCGGGAGTTCGAGTCCCAGAACCTCTCGATACGGCTCAGCGCGCAGGGCGTCTTCTCCCGGGTGCAGTCCGCGACGGACCTGATCGGCTCCTCGATGGTCCTCACGGTGGAAGGCGTGGCCCAACTCTGGGAGATGCTCCTCTGGTCGCCGATCATCACCCGGCTGGTCCTGTCGCGGCAGAAGGAGGATCCCGAGCGCGCCCTCCAGATCCTGTGGGAAGAGACGGCGGGAGTGCGCCAGGAGATCACCAACTCCTCCAGCCCCGACGACGACGCGCTCGACTTCACCACGCTGCGGCTGATCGAACACGTCAGAGCCACCCCGAACGTCATCGGCATGGACAACCTCAAACGCGGCTTCCGGCTGGCCAACCGGCCGTGGGCCGAGGTGGTCGACGCGGCGAAGGAGGTGCTCGACGCCCGCGGCACGCCGGTCTTCGTACTGATCGACTCCCTGGAGAACATCGGCGACCACATCGACCGCATCAAGAGCATCCTCCAGGGCCTGTTCCACCTGGTCGGGGACATCGGGCTACGGACCGGCAAGCTCCATTTCCGCATCCAGTGCTGTTTCCCCAGCGAGCTCTGGCCCGTGCTGGACCAGGTCTCCGCCAACCCGATCAAGGACTTCAGCGGACGCATGGTGTTGCAGTGGCACTGGCAGGATCTGCTCAGGGCCGTCGGCACCCGGCTGCGGACGTTCCTGGCACGGCGGTACCCCGGGGAACTGCGGGGCATCCGCGACGACGACCACGAACGGCTCATCGACCACGTGCTCCCGCCGAGCCTCATCAACCACGCGGGCACCCCGGAGAGCACCATCGCCTACGTGCTCCGCCACACCCAGCTGCTCCCGCGCCAGGTGCTCTACATCTTCAACGAGGCCCTGCATCGGGCGATCGCCCTGACCGGGATCCCCCGCGTCTACACCGCGCAGATCCTGGACACCGTGGCCGACGCCGAGGCCACCCTCTGTCCGGAGGTCTTCTCCGCCAACCACTTCAGGTACCCGCAGGCGCATGCCGTGGCCCGCCGGCTCATCCCGTACCTGCCGTTCCGGTTCGACGACGGCTACCTGCACCGGATGTGCAACCGTGCCGCGATCAGGGCGGACTTCGGGCTCGACTACCGGGAGGTGCGCGAGATGTTCACCGACGTCGGCATCCTCGGCCGGTACACCCATGAGACCGAGCGCTATCTCCGCGCCGAGTTCGCCTACGCCACGGAGGGGCAGATGATCCTCTCCCCAGACGAGGAGTACTGCCTGCACCCGCTCTTCGTCCGCCAGTACAGCTCAAGGGACACCCGGCCGTCGTCTCCCCGCGCCAAACCGGTCTACCCCTCGGGGATCCCGGAGCTGTCGCCGTGAACCCGCCGTCCCCCTCCCGCTACCGGTACGTCGACACCACGAGCGGCCTGGACGAGATCGGCATCGCCCTTTCCGGCGGCGGCATCCGCGCCGCCTGCCTCAGCCTCGGCGCGCTCCAGGTCGCCGAGGAGTCGGGCGTGCTCGCCCGCTCCCGGTACGTGTCCGCCGTCTCCGGCGGCAGCTACACGGCGACCGCCTTCATCTCCGCGCGGGCCCTCGGGCGGCGCGCCGGTGCCACCCAGCCGGAGGGCCCGGTGCCGCCGTGGAGCCGGGGTTCGCCGGAGGAGGCCCACCTGCGCAGGAATCTCCGCTACCTCGGCGAGGACTCCTCCGACCTGCTCCTCAGCCTGTCCCGCTACGCGCTCACGCTGCTGGTGAACCTGGTCCCCTTCGCCGCGACGATAATCCTGGCCGGCTGCCTCGCCGGCGTCGTGTTCCAGGCCGCCCAGCTGCTGGTGCCCGAGTCCGAGTCGCTGTACGCGCGTTTCCCCGAGCCGCGCTGGGCTGCCGCGCTCATGATTACTGTCATGGCGGCGCTCCTTGAGGCGAAATTCGGGCGCTCGGAACGCGCCGCCAGGCGGGTGGTCCTCGGACTGGTCCTCGCGCTCCTGCTGCCCGACGCCGTCGCGCTCACCACGCACGTCCTCGACACGCGCGTGTTCGACGTCTCGTCGGGTACCCGCCTCGCCGCGCTCGCCGTACTGATGGTCGCCGTCGCGGTCGCCGTGTTCCGTACGCAGTGGAACTTCTCGGCCAGCCGGACCCGGCAACTGCTCCGCCACATCGCGCGGACGCTGTTCGCCGTGTCCATGGTCGCCGTGGTCGTGTTGCCCTTGCTGCTCTGGATCGGCCAGGCCAGCCAGATGGGGTACGCGGAAGCTGCCGCGGTGGCCGCCGCCGCGCTCGTGCTCCTGCTGGTCTTCGGGGTCGCGGTGCACGCCAACGAGACCTCGCTGCACCGCGTCTACTCCCGGCGGCTCGACCGCGCCTACGTCGTCAGAACCGCCGCTCCCCAGCGCCGCGCGGTCCGCCTGTCACAGGTGTCGATCAAGGACACCTACGCCGACGGGCTGCCGCAGCTGCTCGTGTGCGCCTCGGTCAACCTGCGCGCGGACGAGTCGGCGGAAGGGGAGGGCTGCGCGTCCTTCGTCTTCTCGGCGAACTACGTGGGCAGCGCCGCGATCGGGGAGGCCGCCTCGCCCTCGCTGGCCGCCACCCTCGACGCCGCGACACTCGTGGCCGCCTCGGGCGCCGTCATCGCGCCCAACATGGGCCGCTACACCAGCCGGGCGGGCCGGCTCGCCCTGGCGCTGATGAACCTGCGGCTGGGACTGTGGCTGCCGAACCCCCTGGTGGTGACCCCCGAGAAGCCGGCCAAGGGCTCGCTGTGGCAGCGGCTGGCGTACGGCTGGTACGAACCGGGTCCGCTGGCCACCTGGCGGGAGGCCCTGGGGGACCTGTCCGTACGGCACCGCCACGTGTTCGTCTCCGACGGGGGCCACTGGGACAACTCCGGCATCCTCGAACTCCTGCGCAGGCGCTGCCGCATGGTCTTCGCGGTCGACGCCTCAGTCGACGAGTTCCGTCTCGGGAACCTGCTCCGCCTGATCTCGCTCGCCCGCACCGAACTCGGCGTCGAGTTCCAGGCCGACGGCAGGCTCCTGCAGTCGCGCTCCCCCGTGGAGAAGATCCGGTTCACCTACCCCGACGACACGGCCGACAGCCCCTCCGCCTACCTCATCCTGCTGCGCACCCACATCACCCAGGAGATGCCCAGCGACCTCGTCGCCCTGGCCACGGGCAGCGCGGTCTTCCCCCGGCACTCGACGCTCAACCAGTTTCTCTCCGCCCGGGACGTCGACGCGTACATCGCCCTGGGGCGCTGGCTCTTCCACCGCGGGCTCGCCGCCGCCGACCTGCTTCCCGCCAGTTGACCTAAGGCGAGGAGAGCCACCTGTCCCTGGTGATCGCGTACTCGACCTCGCCCAGTTCGGAGCCGGGAAGCGGGTCTTCCCAGTCCAGGTTGAAGGAGCGCACGTACTCCAGGCCGACCGCGGCCATGGTCGCCCGGGACGCCTCGTTGACCGCCATCGTCTCGGCGAACACCCGGTCCAGGCCCAGTTCCTCGAAGCCGTACCGGAGCAGTTCGCGTGCGCCCTCGCTCGCCAGTCCCTTACGCCAGTGGCGGCGGAGCAGCCGGTAACCAAGCTCGGCCTGCCCCTGTACCGGGCCCTGATCGGCACGTTGCGGCGGCTCCAGGACCCACCAGCCGACGAATTCCCCGTCCGCGAACCCGGCCCAGAACCCCAGCCCCGGAACACGCTCGGCGGCCGCGAGACGCTTGGGGTGCAGGAGCTCCACCTCCTCCCTGGTACGGGCGCGCCCCGTCAGATGCCGCATCACTTCCGGGTCGGCATCCAGCTCAACTTCGTACTCCAGATGCTCGTCACGAAGCGGAACCAGCGTCAGCCGGCTGGTCCGCAGGGTCGCCTGGGACACGACAGAAGACATGACGGAATTGTCCCACCTGCCCCAACGCAGCGCCCCGCTCCAACGATCAGCAGAACGGGCAGAACGAGGAGTGCCGAACCCCTCCACACCGGAATCCGTTGTCCCGGTAGAGGCCCCGAACGGGAGACGTCATGCGCAGGTCCGTCCCGCTCCTCGCCATCGTCCTCACCGTCTCCGCGTGCATGCTCACCGTCTCCGCGTGCGTGCCGGGTCCTGTCACCCCACCCCAGGCCCCGGCCCCAGCCGTCGCCGACGTCTGGCGCGACTTCCCCGTCGCCTCCGCCCTCGAACGCCCTCTGATCGTCCTCGACGCCCTTCCTCTGACGGACGCGCAGAGCAAGGGCCGCATCCCCGCGGAAACAGCACTTCCCGCAGGACAGCCCCCATCGACCCATCTCACCCTCCAGGGCACATCCCGGCACGTCACCCTCATCAGCGCCCAGGAGGCCCTGACCGCCATCCGCGCCCAACGTGCCATCACCGACGCCCCGGAAGCCCACATCGCGGCCACGACCTTGATCGTCGCCCCGTTCATAACCGACCGTGGCACGCTCCCCCTCCCGGCCTGGGAATTCCGCCTCACCGAAGGCGGCACACTGAAATGGCCCGCCATGAGCACCGGCCACTTCTGGCGACTGGGATCGACCGCCCCTTCCACAATGGTTGTGGACCTGGCGGTCGACGGCCGCAACCTGACCGCGACCTTCATGGAGAGCTGGGGCACCCCCTGCCCGGGTGTATCCGCCCCCCAGGTCACCCCCGTAGCCGTCGAATTCCCGTCCTTCGTCTCAATCGGCCTCAAAGTCTCCACCACCGACCTCGGCGACTGCGCCCAGAGCCTGGCGGCCCGCCTGAGAGAAGCCTCACTCACCCTCAAGGAGCCCCTGGGCAACCGCGTCGTCGTCGACTTCTCCGGCCAGGTCGTCCCCACCACAACGTGACGACCGCACGAAGCCCCGAAAAACCCGCTCACGTCAGCGCCAGCCGACACATCCAGCCCAAAAGGATCACAGTCGACCAAATATGGATACGGTGGTCAGGTCGGAGCTAGGCACCCGACGTCATGAGACAACCCCCTTGCCGCTCACAGGGAGTAACAAATGGCAAACTCAGTGACTGCCACTTGGACAGGAGCCGTTCTTGCCGCACTCCTGTTAACCGGTTGCTCAGAGCAATTAGGCGACCGCGGCGGCCAAGAAAACGCCCCACCAGACAAAATCAGCGACGTCGACTACATCGAAGTCTTCCGCAACGCCGACAATTTCCCCAACATAGCCCGAATCTGCATCGAGGGCGTAGCCTTCGCCAGCACCTCCAGCGGCCTACGCGGCGAAAGCGCCGTAGCCAACCCAGCCCTCCTCCGAATCCCAGAGTGGGACACCAAGTGCACAGGCCACACAAAGACCCCCCAATCCCCCACCCCACGCTGACACGGCAACCTGCGACGAGGGGCGACGCCCCCACATCGGAGGGCTCGGGGGTCGTCCCCCGCACAACAACGGAAGCGCAAGTCCGGCGCCTCCGATCGTTCCGTGACGGGGATGGCTGAGTGAACTGGTGACCGTGATCGCATTCGTTTATGAAAGTTACATCAGCGAATGAGCTCCCCCCTTCCCCGCCTGCCCAGAACGCGGCTGATCCAGCGGGGATCCGTTGCGCCCAAGACGCCGAACAGGCGACTGCGCCGGGGCGCGGGAACCGATATGGCGACGTAGACAACGCCTTGTGACCTGGCAGATCGGGCCCGCGAGTCGTGAAATCACGCCGGGCGCATGACCGGCGGAATCTCCCCTTGTTTGTGGAAGAACACCCGGCGTCTGCGCTGGAGTGGGCGAAGGTGTGCCTGCTCCTTTCTGTTCACTGTTGTCAGACACCACTGTTAGTGCGACATTACCTCAGACATCAGTCGGCATACGTCATACGTGTTGGACGTGACGATGACCACACCCCGTCTGCCACGGATCCTCAGGGCGTCCCATGAGGAGACCGCTCCCTTGCGGTGGCGACCTTCATCAACGCGGCACGGGGGCGGACGACCCTCCGATCGATGTCCTCGGCTGCACGACAGGCGCCACGTCCGCGCAATCGCACCCCCGATGAGTTCCGCCACGGCCGACGTGTTAGCGCGAACATCCTGCCCGGAACCAGCGAAAGGAACAGAGCGTGAAGTCAGCCTTGTCCACCACCGGAAAGGCGTTAGCAGCGCTTACGGTCTTCGTCGCCACTGTGCTGCTGCCGATCTTCGCGGGTGGCTCAGCGGCCTCGGCGGGAACCCAGGCCACCTACTACGTCGCCCCCGACGGCAACGACGTCAACCCCGGAACGATCACGTCACCGTTCAAAACCGTGCAGCGCGCGCGGGACGTCGTCCGCACGATCAACTCCGGAATGACAGGCGACATCTACATCTATCTTCGCGGGGGCACTTATCCGGTCAGCAGCACGATCGACTTCACGCCGGCCGACTCCGGCACGAATGGTTTCCGGGTCATCTACTCCGCGTACCAGAACGAAACGCCGATCCTCAGCGGCGGCGTTCAGGTAACCGGATGGACGCAGCACAGCGGTAACATCTGGAAAGCCTCGCTGAATCGCAGCAACAAGCTCCGCGCGCTCTATGTCAACGACAAGCGAGCGTTCATGGCCTCGAAGACCATAAGCTCGGCGGGGTGCTATGGAACCTACAACATCACAGCGGGGCAGGCGTCGTGGGCGTGGGAATCGGGTTCGCAGTGCGCCGGATCGAAGTACAGCCTGAGTGACTTCCCGGCTGTCGCGAACAATCAGGACGACATCGAAATAGAAACAGGGACGACCTGGACCACGGCCATCGTGGGAGTCCGGCAGGTCACCTCTGACAGCTCGAACCGCATCGCGCTGTTCCAGCAGCCGGGAGCGGCCATCGCCCAGGGCGCCTTCAACGGGAACGCGCAGGTCGGCGGCACCCACAAGGTCATGAACGCCTACGAGTTCCTGGACACGCCGGGCGAATTCTTCTTCGACAAGACGAGCAAGACGCTGTATTACTACAAGGCGAGCTCCGAGAACATGTCGACGGCGGCCGTTTTCGCCCCGAACAACGTGTCCACCCTGCTGAAGGTCGCCGGCACCTCCACGAGCGCGCGCGCCCGGAACATCACTTTCTCGGGCCTCACGGTTCAGCACTCCGACTGGAACCTGTTCAACGTGGCCGGCTCGGTGCTCAAGCAGGCCCAGCAAGGCAACCTCGGCGCACTCGCCTATGCCAGGCAGAACTTCCACGTCTACTACTACCGCAATGTCGACACGGCGCCCGGCATCATCCAGATCGAGAACGCCGACGGGCTCGTCCTGCAGAACAACCGGGTCCAGCACACCGGCGTCGACGGAATCAACATGGTCAACGACGTGGTGAACACGCAGCTGATCGGAAACTACACGAACGACATCGCCGGATCCGCTATTACCGTGGGCCATCCGCAGCACGTCTACATCGGTGACCACACCTCGTCGAATCGCGAGAAGTATTCCGCTCAGGTCGAGGGAGCGCCAAAGAACATCGAGATCAAGAACAACTACATCTACGACAGTGCGGTGCTGTTCAACGGGCACAGCCCCATCTCGGCCTACTTCGCCGACAGCCTGTCCATTCAGCGCAATCGCATCGAGAAATCCCCGTGGTCCGGTGTGACGCTCGGCTGGGGATGGTGGAACTTCGACGGATCGTCAGGCTCGATCGCGCCCAACCGGCCGACCACCACGGCGAGGAACAACACCATCAGCTACAACCACTTCATCGACACGGTGCAGCGCCTGAGCGACACGGCTCCCGTCTACACGCTGGGCAACCAGCCGGGAACCACGATCACCAACAACTACATGCAGGGCGTCCCGTCCGGTCACAAGTACGGACTCCACCCGGACGAAGGCTCGGGCAACATGGTCTTCCGCGACAACGTCCTGAGCGTGGACAAGAACATCACGTGGCTCATCAACTCCGACGATTTCGGGCGCAAGCACGATCTGAGCATCACGCAGACATACGGGCCGATCAACAAGGTCTCCAACAAGAACCTGCCGAACAGCACGATCCAGGACATCCTCGTGTCTTCCGACTATGTCTGGCCGGCGCCGGCGTACGGCATCGCCGTGAACTCCGGACTTGAGGACGCGTACAGGAACATCATCCCGCAGAGCAATCTCTCTCTGCCGGACTACGTCCTGCCCGCCAGCACGTTCGTCAGCAGCGGTACGACCTCGATCCCCATCCGCAGCGCCGGCGACGCGGCCAAGACCGTCTGGCTGGCCCCTTCGGGTACGACGTCCTTCGCCGCCGGCAACACGATGACCAGGGCAGGCGGCACCGCGACCTCCATCGCCGTCCCGACGTCGAATGGTGAGTACCGGCTCTTCGTGGTGGACGCCCAGGGGAACCGCTCGGCCGAGTCGAAGTCGCTCGTCAGGCAGGGCGGCGGCAGCAGCGGAGGCGGCCAGCAGATCGTCGGCGGCCAGTCGAACCGATGCGTGGACATCACCGGCGGCTCGTCTGCCAACGGCACCCAGGCGCAACTGTGGGACTGCGGCAGCGGCACCAACCAGCGACTGACGTACACGTCCGGCAAGCAGCTGCAGGTGTTCGGCAACAAGTGCCTGGACGCCTACGGCCAGGGCACCTCGAACGGCACCCAGGTGATCATCTGGGACTGCAACGGACAGACCAACCAGCAGTGGAACGTCAACTCCAACGGCACCATCACCGGCGTGCAGTCCGGCCTGTGCCTGGACGCCTTCGGCGGCGGCACCGCCAACGGCACGAAGATTATTTTGTGGTCCTGCAACGGAGGCTCGAACCAGCAGTGGAGCCTGCGCAGCTGACATGAGGTCCTACCGGCCGCGGACGGTCACGCCTGCACCGTCCGCGGCCCACTCTCCCGGTGATCTTTGTTTCGGTAGCAGTGGCGGGAGCCAGGGTTGGAAATCATCTACGTCCGCAAGACCTCGCCGACGTGGCCGCCTTGGAGAAGCGCGTCTGATCGTCATGCCATCAAACAAAGCGATCCTTTCCGGCAAACGTCTCCACCTACACGCCCCATAGGGCAACGCGCGAACACCGGGAGCGTGGGGACAGCGACCCCCAGTCACGAGCGGAACCAATACTCGCCTACCCAACAACGGGCAAACACCATAACGACCTGGGGGCGTGGGGGGCGGCGCCCCCCCACATCGGGGGTTCGGGGGGTCGTCCCCCCGTGTAACAACCGAAACGACCCTGGGAAGGAAGCACAAGCTTCCGACCAGGGTCGTCCCATTCGTGGAGGTGGCGGGAATCGAACCCGCGTCCTTCGGCACCGAGCCAGGGCTTCTCCGGGCGCAGCCTGTTGCGATTTTCTCGGCCCCGGCGATCTCACAGGCGAGTCGCCGACAGGCCCAGTCGCTGTTTGGTTTCCCTGGCGGCCCCGCGACCGGGCCTACAGGTTGAGCCTCCTAGCGATGCCAGATCCCGGGCCGGAGGCGGTCCCGGGCTGACACGGTATTACTCGCTGCTATTAGGCGGCGAGGGCCAGCTGCTGCCGGCCAACCGAAGTGCTCTGAGTATTGGCACTTATTGTTTTGCGGTCACAGTGTTAACGAGGTTATGTCCGCAGTCCTCGGCCCGCTTCCCCTGCCTTGAAATGTCGAAGTCGAAACCGGTCACCCCCTGTTGAATTATCAAACCCCGGACCCCCGCAAGCGAGAGAACCGAGATCCCAACCTTACCCTGGGCAACGCCCCCGCGCGAACCGGTATTCCTCCGACCACGCCCGAAGCCCCCGGAAGCCACTGGAGCTCCCGGGGGCCGACCGGCAGGGTCGAGCCGGTCCGGACGGCAGGGCTCCCCCCGAGATGGAGCCCTAGCCTCATCACATTGACCGAGCCCGCAACCCCCCAAGCGGAGCCCGGTCACCTAGGAAGACGCCAGGCCACCCCCGGATGGTTGCTCGCCCCGGAGAATTTCTCAGAACTCCTTCTGGGTGCCGCTGAAGAAGGACCCGGCGATCGTGGCGGCCGCGGCCGGATCGGCGCTCTCCACCATGACGGCGACCGCGATGTCCCCCTGCCACCCCACGAACCAGGACAGCTGCCGCCGCTCCTTCTTCTCCACGTAGCTGACCATGGACGCCACGCCGTACACGGGATCGCCGGGAGCGGCGGCGGCGCGGGCCGAACCGGAGGTGACGCCGACCCGCATCAGGGCGCGGAGTTCGGCGGCGCGCCCGGCGTCCAGCGGGACGGCGTCGGGCGGCGACGGCGGCGGGTCGGAGTCGGTCACCGGGTCCGGCGCGGCGGGCGAGGTGACCAGGGTGGGCGGATGCCAGGTCCCCGACTGTACCGCCCCGGCCACCAGCGCCATGACCAGCGGGCTGACCCGCACGATGGACCCCGCGATGATCTTCGCCCGGGCCGCGTCGGAAGTCCCTCCGGGCGTCGACCCGCTGAAGCTGTTCAACGGCAGTCCCCACTTCGCCCCGATGCCGAACTGGGCGGCGCTCGCGGCCAGCGTGCGCTCGTCCACCCGGCGGGCCAGCGAGGCGAGCGCGGTCACGCAGCCGTGCGCGAAGTCGGCCTCGAAGGTGGGCGCCGAGGAGATCACCCCGGTCTGCTGGAAGCGGGCCCCGCCCACAGTCCTGTCCGCGGTGCAGGGGATCTTCTGCCCGACGTCAAGCCCGGACTTGAGCAGCGCGTCGGTGGCCACCACCGAGAACGTGGTGCCGGGCGGGAACTTCCCGGCCAGCGCGTCATTCTCCTGGTGCAGCGTCTTGGTGGCCACCGCCCTGATCTGCCCGGTGGGCGCGTCCACGGCGACCAGCGCGGCCGGCAGGTCGCCGTTCACCGCGTTGTCGGCGGCCTGCTGGAGCCCGGCGTCCAGCGTGGTCTGCACGGGCGTGTTGTTCCGGCCTGGCCAGGACTTGAGCTCCTTGACCGTATCGGCCGTTTTGGTGTCCAGCACGATCACCCGGGTCTCGGTGGAGCCGGTGAGCTGGTCCTGGTAGGCCCGCTGCAACCCGTCCCGGCCGACCGTGTCCCCGGCCCGCTGTGGCCCGCCCAGCTGCTGCTCGCTCTCCGCGGTGACCGCGGTCACCCGCCCCACGATCTGCACCGGCGACTTGGGCGCCACCGGCGGATGCACGATGGCGATCTTCAACCCCTCAATGCGGTTGAGCTGGGCCTGGATCTCGTCGAACTTGCGCCGCCCGAAGGTGGCCAGCGGCACCGCGTCGGTCGGCGGGGCCGACAGCACCCGGCTGAGCAGCCGGTCCTGGGCGAAGCCGGTGATCTTGGCGAGGTCCTGGCAGAGCCGGGCGGGGTCGGCCAGCTGGGCGGGGATCACCTGCGCCACGTACAGCGTGTCGGCGTCCTGCAGGGTGTCGCCGTTGCGGTCCACGATCGGCTGGCGGCCCTGCGGGTCCGCCTTGACCGCCAGCCGCTGGCCCTCGTGCAGGTCGGGGTGCATGACGGTGGGCGACCACCGCACCTTCCACCGGCCCTCCACCAGGTGCAGCGGCAGCACGCTGTCGTATGTCCAGAGCGGGGTGTTCTCGCCGAGGTCCACCTCGGCCTGGAAGGCCGCTTTGGCGTTCTCGCCGTCCACGGTGATCTGCCCGAGCTTGAAGCGGATCGAGGCGGCGTCCAGGTGCAGCCCGAAGTCGCCGAGCGCCTTGCGGACCCCGGCCTCCTCGGCGTCGGCACGGCGGGCGGCCATCGCGTAATCGCCGGTCTGCCAGCCGACCAGGAAGTCCCGGATGGCCTCGTGCGGCGCCGGCTCCTCGAAGCAGGCGGTCAGGCCCGGCGCGAGGAGGCCGAGCACGAGCGCGAGCCGTACCGGACGAAGCCCTGCGCGGGACCTGACATGAGGAGACACGGCGCGGGGCGCCGCACCACGGGGAGTCACGGCCTAGCGGCCCCCCTTGCGGCGGGCCGCGTTGGAGAAGGCGCGGGCCATCTCGCGGTTGTCCTGCTTCTCGCGAAGGGTCTGCCGCTTGTCGTAGTCCTTCTTACCGCGGGCGATCCCCACCTCAAGTTTGGCGCGGCCGTCCTTGAAGTAGAGGGAGAGCGGCACCAGGGTGAGCCCGCGCTCCTTCAGCACCGCGAGGATCTTGCCGATCTCTTTGCGGTGCAGCAGCAGCTTCCGCTTCCTGCGCGCGGCGTGGTTGGTCCAGGTGCCCTGGCTGTACTCGGGAATGTAGACGTTGTACAGCCACGTCTCGTCGTTCTCGACCGTCGCGTAACCGTCGGTCAGGTTGGCCTTGCCCGCCCGCAGGGACTTCACCTCGGTGCCGGTCAGCACCAGGCCGGCCTCGTAGGTGTCCTCGATGAAGTAGTCGTGCCGGGCACGCTTGTTCTGGGCGATGAGCTTGCGCCCGGTCTCACGTGGCATGGTAGAGAGCCTACCGGCGCTCGTCACACCCGCAGATAGCGGCGGAGCGTGATGAATGAGGCCAGGATGCAGATGAGCACGCCGACCGCCATGGTCCCGGTGATCACCGCGGCCACGGTGTCCCAGCCCAGCGGCGACGGCATGTACACCTGAATGCCCTCGAAAATCATGATCTTGGTGATGATCAGCAGCACCGCCGCGAACACGCCGCCGATCAGACCGGCGATCACGCCCTCCAGCACGAACGGCAGCTGGATGTAGACGTTGGAGGCGCCCACCAGCCGCATGATGCCGGTCTCCCGCCGCCGGTTGTACGCCGAGAGCCGGACCGTGTTGCCGATCAGCAGGGTGGCCGCGCAGACCATCAGGAACGCCACGCCGAGCGCCATGTACTGCAGCTTGCCCATGAAGCCGAAGTAGTTGTCCAGCAGGTCACGCTCGTTGATGATGTTGGAGACCCCGGCCTGGCCCTCGATGCGCTCGGTGACCGCGGCCGCCGTGTCCGGGTCCCTCAGCTTGACCCGGAACGACTCGGGCATGTCCTCGACCTTGACGATCGCGGCCAGCGTACGGTTGCTGTCGGAGGTGGTGAAGTTCTCGTACGCCTTGGCGGCGTCCTCGAACACCACGCTCTCCACCTCGGGCATCTCCCTGATGGTCCCCTCCAGGGCGACCTTCTGCTCTTGGCTGATCGCGCTCTTGTCGCGGCAGGCCTCGAACGGGGAGCCCTTCTTGCAGAGGTAGACCGACAGCTCGACCTTGTCGGTCCAGTAGCCGGTCATCGACGAGACCTGTGAATTGATCATCAGCCCGACGCCGAGCAGTGCCATTCCGACCGCCACGGTCACGATGACCGCGATGGTCATCGTGAGGTTGCGGCGCAGGCCGATCCAGACCTCGGAGAAGATGAAATTCGCCCGCATGCTTCCTTCTTCTTAATACGCCTGGCCGTAGACACCCCGCGACTGGTCGCGGACGATCTTGCCATCTTCCAGCTCCACCACACGCTTACGCATGGAGTCCACGATGGCCGCGTCGTGCGTGGCCATCAGGACGGTGGTGCCGGTCCGGTTGATGCGGTCGAGCACCTTCATGATGCCGATGCTCGTCGCGGGGTCGATGTTTCCGGTCGGCTCGTCGGCCAGCAGGATCATCGGTCGGTTGACGAAGGCGCGCGCCATGGCCACCCGCTGCTGCTCACCGCCGGAGAGCTCGTCGGGCATGCGGTGCGCCTTCCCCTCAAGGCCCACCAGCTCGATGACCTCGGGCACCACCTTGCGGATGAACCGCCGGGGCTTGCCGATGACCTCAAGCGCGAACGCGACGTTCTCGTAGACGTTCTTGTTCGGCAGCAGCCGGAAGTCCTGGAAAACGCAGCCGATACGGCGCCGCAGGTGCGGCACCTTGAAATTGGAGAGCCGGGCGAGATCCTTCCCGGCTACATGGATGGCGCCGGAGTTGGGACGCTCTTCCTTGAGCACGAGACGGAGGAACGTGGACTTCCCCGAACCGGAAGGCCCTACGAGAAAGACGAACTCACCCTTGTCCACGTCCACGGAGACATGGTCGAGGGCGGGGCGGTTCTGATTCGCGTAGACCTTGGTGACATTATCGAAATGGATCACGGGCGCATCACGGCATGCCAGTCTAGGGGGCGGGGGACATCCAGCCCGGGGGGCGCCGGTCTCTTTACGCTAGATCGACGTTCCGGTTGGCCAGAGCTCAGTCTAGGGGTAACACTGGCATGGAACGTCCATAACGGAAACAAAACGATTAGAGCATGGGTAAAGCTGCGATGAGCTGCGAACACTTGATCTGCGCCGCGTGCGCCGGCCCTGTTGTCGAGGGCCGCTGCCCTGCCTGCCGGGCAGCCAGGGAGAAGGTCCACCACCACGGGTTCCTGGGCCTGTCCCCCGTGCTGCTCGTCCTTGTCGTAGTGCTGCTGCTCGCGCTGGCGGCCCTGAAGGTCTACTCTTCCTGACCCGCCTCGGTGCGGCGCATCCACCGGATCTCGCCCTCGATGAACCCGTCGAGGTCGCCGTCCAGCACGGCCGACGGGTTCCCCGCCTCGACCCCCGTCCGCAGGTCCTTGACGATCTGGTACGGATGCAGCACGTAGTTGCGGATCTGCGTCCCCCACGACGTGGTGGACTCGCCCCGCAGCTCGCTCATGGCCGCCGCCTCCTCCTGCCGCTTGCGCTCCAGCAGCTTGGCCTGGAGCACGGCCATCGCCGAGGCCCGGTTCTGCAGCTGGGAACGCTCGTTCTGGCAGGAGACCACGATGCCGGTGGGCAGGTGGGTGATCCGGACGGCCGAGTCGGTGGTGTTGACGCCCTGGCCGCCCGGCCCGGAGGAGCGGTAGACGTCGATCCGCAGATCGTCCTCATTGATGTCGATGTGGTCGGTCTGCTCCACCACGGGCACCACGTCCACCCCCGCGAAGGAGGTCTGCCGGCGGCCCTGGTTGTCGAACGGGCTGATCCGGACCAGCCGGTGGGTGCCGTGCTCACCGCGGAGCGTGCCGTACGCGTACGGCGCCTTGACGGTGAAGGTGGCCGACTTGATGCCGGCCTCCTCGGCGTAGGAGGTGTCGTAGACCTCGGTGCCGTAGCCCTTGCGCTCGGCCCAGCGCAGATACATGCGCAGCAGCATCTGCGCCCAGTCGGCCGCGTCCACGCCGCCGGCCTGGGAGTTGATGGTGATCAGGGCCTCGCGGGAGTCGTACTCCCCCGACAGCAGGGTGCGCACCTCAAGGGCGCCGATGTCGGCGCGGAGGGCGGCCAGCTCGCGGTCGGCCTCGGCCAGGGTGTCCTCGTCGCCCTCCTCGGCGGCCAGCTGGTAGAGCACGCCCAGGTCCTCCAGCCGCCCGGTCAGGCCCTCCACCCTGTTCACCTCGCCCTGGAGGTGGGAGAGCTTGCTGGTGACCTTCTGCGCGGCCTCGGGGTCGTTCCACAGGTCGGGCGCGGCTGCCTGCTCGCCCAGCTCGACGATCTGCTTGCGCAGGGCGTCAAGGTTGAGCACGTCCTGGATGCTGTTCAGCGTGCCGGTAAGCTCGTGAATCTCTTCGGCTGGATCGATGGCTGCCACGCTTGATAAGCGTACGCGAACGTGGGACCCGTTCGGGTCGGCCGGGCTGGCTACGATGGTGCCCGGCATCCGGGGAATGGGGAGGTGGCGTGCGCCGAGCTTTACTCCCCGTGCTCCTGGTCTTCGTGTCGGCGTGCTCGGCCAGTTCGGCCGAGAAACCGGTCGCCCCGAGCCCGGTCGCGCACACCACGGCGGCCCCCTCCCCCAGCCCCGCGCCGCCCGCGCTCACCCTCGACGAGGCGGCACAGGCCTTCCGCGACCATCTGGCCGTCGACGACGTGGCCCGGGTCACCGGTGACGAACGCTGGGCGCTGGAACTGGCCAGGGACGGGCAGGACCTGATCACCATCGCCCAGTACCGGGGCAGCCGGTCCAAGCCGCCCCGCTACACCTGGGGCGAGCCCACGCTGATCGTCCCCCGGCAGAACGGCCGGGCGCCGCTCTGGTTCGCCGCGGTGGCCGAGCGCCGCGCCCCCGGCGAAGATCCCCGGCAGGCCCTGCTGGTCTTCGTCCAGCAGGGCGGGATCTGGCAGAACAGCTTCGAGTCGCTGCTCGAAACCGACCTGCCCGAGATCGAGCTGGACCCGGAGGGCTACGCCACCGCCCTGGACAGCCGGGACGAGAGCATCGCGATCAGCCCGCATCTGATGGGCCCGCTGCACGCCACCGTGGCCGAGGAGGGCAGCGGCGGTTACGCCTCGGCCCTGATCGAGCCCGGCCCCCACACCACCGGCTACCACGACGAGATCGCCAGCCTGGACAAGGAGTTCCGGAGGCGGGAGGTGGGCTATGACTCGATCTTCGCGCTGGCCGTCGGCTTCCCGGTGTTCGCCATCCGGACCGCCGACGGCGGCGGCCTGCTGCTCTACTCCCTGACCCGGACCACCACCTGGACCCCGGAGGGGACCGCCCAGGGCATGCACATGGAGATCCCGGAAGCGGCCCGCTGGACCATCTTCACCGAGGTCATCATCAAGGAACGCCGCATCCTGGAGACCCAGCAGTACGTGAGCAGGGTGCCGCCCCGGGACTCCACCGCGCCCGCCGCGATCATCGGATACGACGGGCTGGTGACGAGAGGCAGCGTCAGCAACTAGGCAGCCCCGCGGGGCAGACTGCTGCTGACCACGAGCGTGCGGATGGCGCGCAGCGCCACCGACAGGGTGGCCAGGTCGAAGTTGTCGCTCTCCCAGATTTCCAGCAGCGTCTGCCGGAACCGGGCCACCGCCGCCTCGTTGGCCCGCACCCAGAGGGCCAGCCGCTCCTCGGGGGCGAGCCCGGGGCTGCTGTGGATCAGCACGTCCCTGGTGAGGCTGGCGTGCGCCGAGTACAGGTCGTCCCGCAGGGCCAGCCTGGCCATGGTGTTCCACCGGCTGTCCCGGGGCAGCGCGATCACCCGCTCCCGCAGCCGGGCCAGCTGGATCCGGTCGGCCAGGTCGAAGTAGACCTCGGCCACCTCGTTGACCGGCCGCCCGGTGCTCGACGCGATCTCCACCAGGTCGAAGGTGGAGTAGGCGGGCACCATCGCCGCGGTCCGCTCGGCCAGTTCGGCCGGCACCCCCTGGGCCACGAAGGCGTCCCGCCGCTCCTCGTACGCGGTGCGGTCCAGCCCGGCCAGCATCTTCGGCAGTTGCGGCAGCAACCCGTTGGCGCCCTTGACGAAGTAGTCGGCGGCGGAGGCCAGGTCCAGCGGCGGGCGCCGGTTGCTCACCAGCCACCTTGTGCCGCGCTCGGAGAGCTTGCGCCCCTCCAGCAGCATGGTCAGCTGGGTGCCCACCGCCACCTGGCCGTCCAGCGCCTCCACCTGCCGCCGGAAGGAGGCCAGGTCGAAGACCTCCCTGGCGACCAGGTAGGCGCGGGCGATGTCCGGCAGGGAGGCCCCGGTCTCCTCGATGAACCGGTAGACGAAGGTGGTCCCGCTGAAGTTGATCATGTCGTTCACCACGCCGGTGGTGATGATCTCCCGGCGCAGCGGGTGCGCGTCCATCGAGGTCCGGTACCGCTCGCGCAGCGCCGACGGGAAGTACGACACCAGCCAGCCACGCAGCGCCGGGTCGTCCGGCAGGTCGGAGGCGAGCAGCTCGCGGTCCGCCAGCAGCTTGGTGTAGGCGAGCACCACCGACAGCTCGGGCGAGGTGAGCCCGAGGCGGGCCTGCCGCCGCTCGGCCAGCGCCTTGTCCGAGGCCAGCGCCTCCAGCTCCCGGTCGATCAGCCCGGCCCGCTCCAGCCAGCGCAGGTACCTGGCGTGGATGTGCAGCATCTCCGGCGCCTGCTTGCGGGCCGCCGCCAGCACCACGTTCTGCGCGTGGTTGTCGCGCAGCACCAGCTCGGCCACCTCGTCGGTCATGTCGCGGAAGAGCTCGTTGCGCTGCTCGGCGGTGAGCTCGCCGTCCCGGACCACCTGGTTGAGCAGGATCTTGATGTTCACCTCGTGGTCGGAGGTGTCCACCCCGGCCGAGTTGTCGATGAAGTCGGTGTTGATCAGGCCGCCGCCGAGTGCGAACTCCACCCGGGCCCGCTGGGTGAAGCCCAGGTTGCCGCCCTCGCCGATCACCCGGCAGCGCAGGTCGGCGGCGTTGACCCGGAGCGCGTCGTTGGCCTTGTCGCCGACGTCGGCGTGCGACTCGGTGCTGGCCTTGGCGTAGGTCCCGATGCCCCCGTTCCAGAGCAGGTCCACCGGAGCCTTGAGGATGGCGCTGATCAGCTCGGTGGGGGTGAGCGCGGTGACCCCTTCGGGGATGCCGAGGGCCGCCCTGACCTGGAGGGAGATCGGCACGGACTTGGCGGTGCGCGGCCAGACACCGCCGCCCGCCGAGATCAGCTCCGGCGCGTAGTCCGCCCAGGAGCTGCGCGGCAGCGCGAACAGGCGGCGCCGCTCGGCGAAGCTCGCCGCGGCGTCGGGGTCGGGGTCGACGAACACGTGCCGGTGGTCGAAGGCGGCCAGCAGCCGGATGTGCGGGGAGAGCAGCATGCCGTTGCCGAACACGTCTCCGGACATGTCGCCGATGCCGGCCACGGTGAAATCGGTCGTCTGCACGTCCACGCCGAGTGTGCGGAAGTGGTACTTCACCGACTCCCAGGCGCCGCGCGCGGTGATGCCCATGGCCTTGTGGTCGTATCCGACCGAGCCGCCGGAGGCGAAGGCGTCGCCGAGCCAGAAGTTGTGCTCGGCGGCCACCTCGTTGGCGATGTCGGAGAAGGTGGCGGTGCCCTTGTCGGCGGCGACCACCAGGTAGGTGTCGTCGCCGTCGTGCCTGACCACGTCGGTCGGGGGCACGACCTGGCCGCCGACCAGGTTGTCGGTCAGGTCGAGCAGCCCGGAGATGAACTGCCGGTAGCAGGCGATGCCCTCGGCGAGCAGCTCGTCCCGCCCGCCGGCCGGCGGGCGCTTGACCACGAACCCGCCCTTGGAGCCGGTCGGCACGATCACGGTGTTCTTCACCATCTGCGCCTTGACCAGCCCGAGGATCTCGGTGCGGAAGTCCTCCATCCGGTCCGACCAGCGCAGCCCGCCCCTGGCCACCTGGCCGAACCGCAGGTGCACGCCCTCCACCCGGGGCGAGTAGACGAAGATCTCGAACTTGGGCCGGGGCGGCGGCAGCACGCTGATCGCCGTCGGGTCGAACTTCAGCGCCAGGTACGGCTTGCGCCGCCCTTCCGGCCGCTGGTAGTAGCTGGTCCGCAGGGTGGCGGTGATGGTCTCCAGGTAGGCCCGCAGGATCCGGTCCTCGTCCAGCGAGGCCACCTCGTCCAGGGAGGCCAGGATCTCCTCGCGGAGCGCCGCGCAGAGCTCCTCCCGCACGTCGGCCCCGCGCCCCGGGTCCAGCCGCGCCTCGAAGAGGCCGACCAGCAGCCGGGCCAGCCGCACGTTGCCCAGCAGCACCTTCTCGATGTACTCCTGGCTGAACGTGGTCCCGGCCTGGCGCAGGTACTTGGCGTACGCGCGGAGGATCTCGGCCTGCTCCCAGGTGAGCCCGGCGGCCAGCACCAGGGCGTTGAAGCCGTCGCACTCCACCTCGCCCCGCCAGAGCGCGGCGAAGGCGTCCTGGAAGAGCCGCTTGAAGTCGTCGGGGTCGACCTCCGCGGACGGGGCGCAGCGCAGGCCGAAGTCGTAGATCCAGGCGTCCTTGGTGGCGGGGTCGTTGTCCCGGTCCACCTCATGCGGTCGCTCGTCCACCACCTCCACGCCCATGCGCTGGAGCAGCGGCAGCACGTGGCTGAGCGAGACGGGGGCGCCCAGGCGGTAGAGCTTGAGGCGGCGTTCGCCCTCGGCGGCGCCCGCCGGCTCGTACAGGTTCATGGCGATCGCGTCGGGGTCGTCCTCGGAGAGCCCTTCGAGGACCGTCAGGTCGGCGACCGCGGTGGCCGGGAGGAAGTCGGCCTTGTAGCCCTCCGGGAAGGCCGTGAGGTAGCGGCGGACGAGGGCGGGGGCCTGCTCCTCCGGGCAGAGCTCGGCGATGGCGGCGGACAGGCCGTCCTCCCAGGAGCGCGTGGTGTCCGCGACCCTGGCCTCCAGCTCGTCCAGGTTCGCCGGGAGCGGGCCGAGCGGCCTGCCCCGTTCGCCGCGGACCACCACGTGCACGCGGGCCAGCGAGGACTCCCCGACCATGGCGCTGTAGTCCACGGTGGTGCCGCCCAGCGCCGTGCGCAGCAGCTCCTGCATGCGCAGCCGGACCTTGGTGGTGTACCGGTCCCGGGGCAGGTAGATCAGGCAGGAGATGTACCGGCCGTAGTCCTCGCGGCGGAGGAAGAGCCGGACCTGCCGCCGCTCGCGGAGCCGGAGCACGCCCAGCGCGATCGGCAGCAGCTCGTCCACCGAGATCTGGAAGAGCTCCGAACGCGGGTAGGTCTCCAGGATCTCGATCAGGTCCTTGCCGTCGTGGCTGTCCGGCGAGAGCTGGGCCCGGGTCAGCACCTCGGCCAGCTTCCTGCGGAGCACCGGGATGCGGGAGATCGACTCGTGGTAGGCCACGTAGGTGAACAGGCCCAGGAAGCGGCGCTCGCCGGTCACCTCGCCGTCCGGGCCGAACAGCTTGACCCCGACGTAGTCGAGGTAGGCGGGCCGGTAGACGGTGGCCGTGCTGTTGGCCTTGGTGATGATCAGGATCTGCTTCTCCCTGGCCTTGGCCCGCAGCTCGGGCGGCATGGCGGAGAAGCTGTCGGACCCCGGCCGGTCGGCGCGCAGCACGCCCAGGCCGGTGCCGGGCACGGCGGTGAGGGTGTCGTCGGCCTCCAGCCGGTACTCCCGGGAGCCGAGGAACAGGAAACGCTCGTCGGCCAGCCAGCGGAGCAGCTCCCCGCTCTCCTCCACCTCGGCGGGGTCCAGCGGCGGCGGGTTGCCGACCAGGTCGTCGGCGGTCATCAGGGCCAGCGCGGACATCTTGGAGCCGTCCTCGACGGCGTCCCGCACGTCCTCGAGCACCCGGGCCAGGTCGGCCTCCAGCCGGCCCAGCTCGGCGGGGTCGCCCTGCCGATCGATCTCGATGTGCATCCAGGACTCGGTCAGCACCAGACCGGTGACCTCGGCGTCCTCGGCGCCCAGCAGGCGCCCGGTCAGGTCCCGGCGGACCCGGAGCTGGGGGTGCACCACCAGGTGGATGCCGAGCTGGTGCCGCTCCAGCTCGGTGGTGACCGAGTCGAGCAGGTACGGCATGTCGTCGGTGACGATCTGGACCACCGAGTATCCGGGGTCCCAGCCGCTGGCCGCTAAGGTCGGTGTGAAGGCCCGGACCAGGGCCCGGCCGTGCGGCCGCACGGCGGCCAGGTCGCGGTGCGCCAGGGCGGGACCGCAGATGTTCACCGGGTCGCGGTCGCTCAGGTCGTCGGGCGGAACGTTGCGGTAGTACTCCCGCAGAACCGGGAACGTCTCCTCGACGTCTCCCGTGCCCTGGACGGTCACGCAGGCCGCGGCCGCGGTGCGGAGCAGATCATCCATCGCCTCAGCCGTGTCGAGCGGCATTTCGGAACTCACTCCCTTGTGAGGTGGTGCTGGGTCGAGACCGGGAGAGGAATGGTTGGGTAAGCGTTCCTACCCACTTCACCGACTGGGGAGACCGCGTCCGGGACGATGGCGTTTCCGTGCCCGCTCCAGCTCGCGCAGGAGAGGTGTGAACCAGAGCTCGTGGACCTGGTGCCAGGTGATGAAGGAGAGTTCGTCACTGGCCCCCGACTGGGGCTCCTGGTCGAAGAGCTGGGGCAGGCTTCGGTAGTCGCCATCGATTCAGCCGCGCGCCGTCCTCACCAGTGTCCGGCGAGTCGGTACGGCTCTTGCCTCGGACATCCCGAACTCCCTCGGCGGCGGGTGTCCCTCAGGTCCCCATTGACCTGGGTTCGCCACCGACCCCGATCCCATCCGAAATCCGGCCGGGCGTCAACTCACTGGCGGGTTCGGTGTGACTCGGACTTGACCTCGTCGAGCAGCCCTGGGAGCTCACGGAGCTCCTCAAGCTCGACCCGGCACTGGGCACACGCGGCGAGGTGGAGTTCGAAGCCCTGAACGTCTTCGAGGTCCAGCACCCCGAGGGCGTAGGCCGCCACGTCGTGGTGTGCGGACTCCCCGAAGACCGACATCAGTTGGCCACTCCCCTCTCTTTCAGAACCGCCCGCAGTGCACGCAACGCATAGTAGAGCCTGGACTTCACCGTACCCGGTGGTATCCCCAGTATCTCCGCCGCCTCGTTAACTGTGCGGTCCCGTAAGTATGTCTGTTCTATAACTTCCCTGTGATCTGGCGACAGGCCGCGTAACGCCTCGGCGACCACAATGGACGCCAGCGTGCGGTCGGCCGTGTCGGGGACGGCGATGCTGTCCGCCTCGGGGGGTTCCACCTCCCGGGGACGGACGCCTCGCCGGCGACGGCCGTCGATCACGATGCGGCGAGAGACGGTCAGGAGCCAGGCCCAGAGCAGCCCTCGCTCCCACGTCAGCTTCGGCGCGTTACGCCAAGCGCGCAGGAGCGTCTCCTGGACGACGTCCTCAGCCCACTGCAGGTCGTTGCCGGTCGTCTGCCTGACCTGACGGAGCAACGGACCACCGAACTCCTCATACAGCTCTCTGATCAGACGATCATCCCGATCAGGTTCGTCGTCGGGGTCCAGCCGCTCGAACCGGGTGTCGAGTTGTCGGCGCACGAGGCACATAGTGGCACCCGGCTTTGTGTGATGTACACAACTACCGTAACTCCAGTCATTTCTGACTATGCGCTGAAGGGCCCGAAAAATGAGCTGAACCGCCTCCCGGACACCCGCGTACCTCCCACCGAAAGAGAGGAGGCGCCATGCGGTTCCGGTTTGGGGAGCTCGTGGTGTTCGGAGTCTTCCTGTTCGCGGCGGCGGTGGCCGTCATCGTGGTGGTGCCGCAGAGTCAGGCGGCGCAACAGGAGGGCTGGACCCAGACGCGGTGGGGCCCGCTGGGTCCGGCCGACCGAGATCTGCTCATCAAGGTGCGGTGGGCAGGCCTCTGGGAGATCCCCGCCGGCCGCTGGGCGCAGGAGCGCTCGACGAACGCCAAGGTCAAGGAGACCGGCCAGCACCTGGTCAGAGATCACGCCCAGCTCGACGAGGACGTCCGCGCCGAGGCGCTGGAGCTCGGGGTCTCGCTGCCCGACGAACCCAACGCCGACCAGCAGCGCTGGCTCGGCGAGCTGTCCAGCACGACCGGCGCCCAGTTCGACCAGATCTTCGCCGACCGGCTGCGCGCCGCGCACGGCAAGGTCTTCTCGGCCATCGCCGCAGTTCGCGCGGGCACCAAGAACGACAAGATCCGCGACTTCGCCACGAAGGCCAATGCGGTCGTCCTCAAGCACATGACGCTGCTTGAGGAGACGGGCCTGGTGGACTACGCCGCGCTCCCCACCCCACTGCCTTAGCTAGTCAGTTCGTACTAGTTCCAAGAGGAGAATCCATGCGAAAACGCTCTATAGCGGTCGCTGGCGTCCTACTGGCGGGGTCGCTCGCCGGGCTTCCCGGGTCCCCCATCCCCATCCTCGCCGGGCCCGCCTTCGCCAACGAGCAGTTCGGGCCCGTGCTCAGCGACTTCGTCGACATCCGGCGGGTTCCGCCGGGGAACACCGGCGTCCGCGCCGGTCGCGGTTCGTTCACCTCGCAGTGCGGCCGCAACCAGAACGGGCATCGCAACTCCGACAACCACATCGTGGCCCCCGGCGTGACCAACGGAGCCCACCACGTGCACGACTACGTGGGCAACCTGACCACCAACGGGTTCTCCACCGACCAGAGCCTGGCGGCAGGCGGGACCACCTGCCGGTTCGGCGACAAGTCCGCGTACTTCTGGCCGGTGATCCGGAGCAGGCCTGACCTCCTCCAGGAGCTCAACCAGCAGCAACAGCAGAACCGGCGCAACCAGCAACAGAACCAGCAGCAGCAGAACCAGCAGCAGAACAACAACCAGAACCAGCAACAGGGCCAACAGCAGGGCCAGCAACAGAACCAGCAGAACCAGCAGGGCCAGCAACAGAACCAGCAAGGCCAGCAAGGCCAGCAGGGTCAGCAGCAGGACCCCAACCTTCAGGACCAGCAGAACAACCAGAACAACCAGCAGAACCAGCAGCAGGGGCAGCAGCAGAACCCCGTCAACCCGACGCCGTCGCAGGAGCCCCAGCAGATCCGGCCGCCGGCCCCCGGTGAGGACGGTTCCGAGCTCGGCGGGGCCGCCGACGGCAACATCGGCACCATCCTGCGCCCGCGCCAGGTCGTGCTGGAGTTCCGCGGCAACCGGGCCAGCCGGGTGGTGGCCATGCCCAGGTTCCTCCGCCTGATCACCGGTGACGCCAAGGCGGCCACCAACGGCGGCGCCAACGCCCGGGCCATGTGGAGCTGCACCGGCTTCACCAACCGGTTCACCACCCAGTACCCGCTCTGCCCACGCGGCAGCCTGCTCCTGCGCGTCCTGGACTTCCCCAGCTGCTGGGACGGTCAGAACACCGACAGCGCCAACCACCGCACGCACGTGGTGTTCCCCGACGGGAACGGCGCCTGCCCGTCCGGCACCCAGGCGGTCCCGCAGCTGCGCATGACCCTGGTGTACCAGGTGCCGCAGGGTCCCTCGTTCGCGGTGGACGCCTTCCCCGAACAACGGCACAGCCCGATCACCGACCACGCGGACTTCCACAACGTGATGTCCAACCAGCTCATGAACTTCGTGGTCCAGTGCATCAACCGCGGACGCCGCTGCTGACGTCAACGGTTCGGCACGCCCCGAGCCCCAGCACCCCCCAAACAAGAGTCCCCCTCCCGGAGGAACGAGTGTCCAAAAGACGGGCTCACCGCCGTGCCGGCACCCCGCTCAACCTGCAGAACAGGGCCGTCCGGATCTCCCTGGGCACCCTGGTGATAATCGTCATGCTCGGTTCCCTGCTCGCCGCCAGAAGCGGGCTGAGCGCCGGGCTGATGCTCGCGGCGCAGGAGTTCCTGACCTTCTACGCCGGTGTGTTCTCCCTGGTCGCCCTCACCGCCACGGTCGGCCTGGGCCTGCTCGCCTCCGAACGAGTGATCATGTCCATCCCCTGGCGGGTGCGCGCCCAGCTCGTGCACCGCGCGGCCGCGCTCGTCGGGGTGGGGTTCCTGATCACCCACATCGGGATGAAGCTCGCCGCCGGACTGGTCCCCCCCTGGGGATCGGTGCTCCCCACGACGAACCTGGCCATCGGGGCGGGGGCCATCGCCTCCGACCTGATGATCGTGGTCGTCGCCACCGGCGTGATGCGCGGCCGGTTCGCGCAGGCCGAGCGCCCCTGGCTCTGGCGCGGCCTGCACGACCTGGCCTACCTGGCCTGGCCCGTGTCGATACTGCACGGCCTGGCCGCCGGCCGTACCCCGGCCGAATGGGTCACCTGGTGTTACGTCGGCTGCCTCGTGGCGGTCGGCACCGCACTCCTCCTCCGGGTCGTGGCCTCGCTCCGCCCTGCGGCGAGCATGGCCGAGGACCTGGAAGACCTCCCGATGCCCGAAGTGGCGCCGCAGTCGGTGCCTGAACCGATCAGCATCGTGGGCCGCGAACGCACCTCCTCCAAACTCCGGAGAGTCGTATGATCCCCTACCGCGTCTCCAAGATCCGCAGAATGGGTCCGGCCCGGCTCACCGCCGGGCTGGACGACCACCGTCGTCTCGACCTGGACGCCCACTACAGCGTGCACCGGCAGCTGGACGGCGAGACGGTGGACTCGCTCATCTCGCTCGCGGAGGAGGTGGACCTGCGCGGCCGCGGCGGGGCCGCCTTCCCCTTCGCCCGCAAGCTGCGCGCGGTCGCCGCGCACACCCGAACCTCCGACACGGTGGTGCTGGTCAACGCCGCGGAGGGCGAGCCGGCCAGCATGAAGGACAAGATGCTGCTGACCCGCTCGCCGCACCTGGTGCTGGAGGGCGCGCTGCTGGCGGCCAGCGCGCTGGACTCCAAGGAGGTGGTGGTGGCCACCCCCGCCGGGGAGCTGGCCGAGGGCTCCATGCTGGCCGCCGTCGCCGAGCGCGGCCTGACCGGGTACGTCCGGGTGGTCGGCATCCAGGAGCGGTTCATCTCCGGCGAGGGCGGCGCCCTGGTCAAGGCTGTCAACGGCGAGCTGGGCATGCCGTCCGGGCGGAAGGTCAGGTCCAGCGACAGCGGGGTGAACGGGCTGCCCACGCTGCTCTCCAACACCGAGACGTTCGCGCAGCTGGCGCTGCTGGCCGAGCTCGGGCCGCAGGAGTACGCGTCGGTGGGCACCGCGCAGGAGCCGGGCACCATCCTGCTCAGCGTGAGCGGCTCGGTGGTGGCCCCCTCGGTGGTGGAGGTCACCCCCGGCCTGCCGCTGGCCGCGGTGCTGGACCTGTGCGAGGCCAACGTGGGCGACGGCCTGCTGGTCGGCGGCTACCACGGCAAGTGGCTGAGCGCGGCGGACGCCTACGGCGCGATCGTGTCCCGCCGGGGCATGTCCCAGTCGGGCGGGGAGCTGGGCGCGGGCATCATCGTCCCGCTGGGCCCGGACACCTGCCCGCTCGGCGAGACGGTCCGGGTGGCCGCCTACCTGGCCGCGCAGTCGGCCGGCCAGTGCGGCCCCTGCCGGATCGGCCTGCCGTCGCTGGCCAGGGCGCTGGCCGAGCTGACCGTGGGCACCCAGGGCGCGCTGGACCTGGTGCAGCAGGCGGCCACCGCGGTACGCGGCCGGGGCGCCTGCTTCCACCCGGACGGAACCTCCAGGTTCGTGCTCTCCGCGCTGGAGGCGTTCAAGGACGACGTGGAGGAGCACCGGCTGAACGGCACCTGCGGGCGGCCGGTCAAGGAAGTGCTGCCGCTGCCCATCGTGGACTCCACCGACGTCCGGCTGGTGGTGGACTGGACCCGCTGCCAGGGTCACGGCCTCTGCGCGCACCTGGTTCCCGAACTCGTGAAACTGGACCACCATGGCTATCCCGTGTTCATCGACAGCCCGGTCCCGGCCTGGGCCAAGAGCGAGGCCCAGCGCGCGGTGGAGATGTGCCCGGCCCTGGCCCTGCGCATCGGACAACGATGATCTGACCCGACGCTCCAACCAAAACCCCATATCGCGCGTCTCATGGGATAGCTCCACTCTCGGGGAGAGACCATGCGATACCCACCTTCACCTCCCACCCTGCTAGGGCGGCGGGGTTTTCTGGCGTTGGCGGCCCCGGTCGGCCTGGCCGCCATCGCCGGACCATCTCTGACTTCGGCAACAGCCACGGCACCGGACTGGCGCGCGCTCGGCCGCGGCCTGGACGGCCGGCTCGTCCGCCCGTCGGACGCCGTGTACGACCGGGCGCGCCGCCTGTTCAACCCGGCCTTCGACAAGATCCGGCCGGCCGGGATCGCGTACTGCGCGAGCCCGGCCGACGTGGCCGAGTGCGTCTCCTTCGCCCGCCGGTACGCCCTGCCCATCACCGCCCGCTCCGGCGGGCACAGCTACGCGGGCTGGTCCACCGGCACCGGCCTGGTGGTGGACGTCTCCCCGATGGCCACCGTCCGGTACGCGGCACCCCCGCCCACCGGCAGCGCCTTCGCGACGGGCCTGGCCACCGTCGGCGCCGGCGCCAAGCTCGTGGACGTGTACGCCAAGCTCGCCAAGTCCGGCGTGAGCATCCCGGCCGGTTCCTGCCCGAGCGTCGGCGTGGCCGGGCTCACCCTGGGCGGCGGCATCGGCGTGGTCTCCCGCCAGTACGGCCTGACCTGCGACGCCCTCACCGAGCTGCGCATGGTCACGGCGGACGGCAGGCAACTGGTCTGCTCGCCCACCAGCAACCCCGACCTGTTCTGGGCGTCCAGGGGCGGCGGTGGCGGAAATTTCGGCATAGCGACCTCGTTCACCTTCCGCACCCACCCCATCCGCGAGGTCACCGTCTTCTTCCTGCACTGGCCGTGGTCCCGGGCGGCCGCCGTGCTCCACGCCTGGCAGGCGTGGGCGCCCACGGCCCCGGCCGCGCTCTGGTCCAACCTGCACCTGAGCCACGACCCGGACCTGGACGTGACCGTCGGCGGGCTGTACCTGGGCTCCAAGTCGGCCTGCGAGCGCCAGTTACAACGGCTGGCCGACCGGGTCGGCCGCGACCCGGCCAGCCGGTACGTGCGGCAGACGCCGTACCAGCAGGCCATGATGATCATGGCGGGGTGCTCGTCCTACTCGGTCTCCCAGTGCCACCGCCCCGGGTCGTTACCGGGCGAGACCGGCGACGGCAAGCTGGTGCGGGACACCTTCAGCGCCAAGTCGCACTTCGCGTACGCGCCGCTCACGGACGCCGGGATCACCGCCCTGTTATCCCAGGTCGCCAAGTCCGGGCGGCACACCGTGCTGCTGGACGCCTTCGGCGGCGCGATCGCCAGGGTGGCCCCGGACGCCACCGCCTTCCCGCACCGCAAGGCCCTCTACAGCGTGCAGTACTACGCGCACTTCGCCCAGGCCAAGGCGTGGACCCGGGCCGCGCACGCGGCGATGCGCCCGTTCTTCGGCGACCACGCCTACGTCAACTACGTCGACCCGGAGCTGACCGGCTGGCGGCAGCAGTACTACGGCGCCAACGCCGCCCGGCTGGCCCGGGTGAAGGCCGCCTACGATCCCGGACGGCTGTTCCAGCTCCCGCAGAGTGTGTGATCAGCGTGCCCGCCGCCAGAGCAGCTCGGTGAACCGGGCCTCGGCGGCGGCCAGGTGCCGCCGGTAGGTGGTGGTGGGCAGCCCGAGCAGGTCGGCCGCGTCGGCCTGGGTTCTGGCCGGGCGCAGGAACGTGTGGTGCAGGGCCCGGTACACCTTCAGGTCCCGTGGCGAGGCGGCCAGCTGGGCGGCCACCTCCTCGAAGACAGCCCGCAGCCCGGTCGCCGGATCGCCCTCGGGCAGCGTCAGCATGCCGAGCAAGGGCGAGTCGCGCAGCCCATCGGCCCGGCCGTAGGCGCGCAGCGCGTCCCGGACCGCCTGCCCGAACTCCTCCTCCGACAGTGCACGGCGCGGCACCGTGACCGGCTCGATCAGCGCGTCCCGCTCGGCCAGCCGGGTCACCCAGACCTCCGGCGGCACCGCCCGCCAGTCGTGCTCGAACACCGCGAAAGTCTGCTCCCCCACGGTGAAGTCGGCCTCCGGCGCGCGGTGGAAGCCCACGTGCGCGCACCCCTGCTCCCACGGCTCGGCCTCGGCGAAGGTGAGCAGCGTGCGCCCGGGGACGTCCTCGGTCAGGTACGAGCGGAACAGATGGGTGGTGATGAACAGCTGGACCGGGGAGGGCTCCTGGTAGTGGCGGCCGTCCATCCAGAACCGCACCATCCGGGTGTGCCCGGGGGCGAGGTCCCGGGTGGCCGGGTCCTCCGGATCGGCGGCCACGTCGATGAGCAGGTAGAAGCCGACCGCCGTGCCGTCGGCGTCCCTGATCACGGTGGGCGGCTGCCGGGCCAGCCAGCGCTCGCAGAGCCGGGCCGACTCCTCGCCCTCGTGCTTGCGCACCCAGGAGACGACGGTGCCCAGCTCGGCGCCGGTGGGCCGGTCCGCGGACAGGCCGCTGGTCTGCGGGTAGCCGGTGACGAACGGGCCCAGCACCGAGGTGGCCCGGTGCAGGTAGACGTAATCCAGCAGCACCGGGGGCCCGGCCGCGAAAAAGCTGCGCCGGTAGTAGGCGGCGGCCCGGCGGCGGATCTCGGCGCAGCCGTCCGGGTCCCGCCAGCCGAGTTCGGCGGCCAGCGCGTCCCTGGCCAGGTCGTGCGGGAACAGGCCGCGGGAGCCGTACTCGACGATGGACAGGCCGCGCAGCCAGGCGAACAGCTCGCTCGCGTCGTCCAGGCCGAGCAGGGCCGCCAGCAGGGGTTCGGTGGTGGCCAGCACCAGCGCGCAGGCCTCCAGGGCCTGGCGGTGCAGGGAACTGGGCACGGTCTCCACGAAGCCGCGCAGCAGCTCGCCCAGCACCTCCTGAGCGGAGACGGCGGAGAAGCGGCGCTGCGCGGAGACGTCGGCGACCAGGGCCAGCGCCAGCGGGTGGCCCCGGGTGAACTCCAGCGCGGCGGCCCGCTCCTCCTCGGGCACGCCGCGCGCGGCCAGCAGCGCCAGACCGTCCTCGTGGCCGAGGTTGCCGAGCGGGAGAATGCGGACCAGCTCCCGCCAGCCGGGGTCGGCCCGCCAGACCGGGTCGGGCCGGTCCCGCCCCGCGATGACCACGGCCGCGTCCCCTGGCAGGCGTGGGATGAGCTCCTGGCGGAGCCGCCGGGCCAGGCCTGGCACCTGCTCGACGGCGTCCACCAGCAGGACCAGGCCAGGCCTGTCGGCCAGGAGTTCCGGGTCACGGGAGTCCGGGTCGTGGCCGTCCAGCCAGGCGATCGGGCGGCCGGCCTGCCCCGCCTGCCAGGCGTACCGGTGCAGCAGCGCCGTCTTGCCCACCCCGCCCGCGCCGTGCACGAGCAGGATCTGGGTCGCGCTGCCCGGGTCCAGCAGGTCGTGGAAGGCCGCCAGCTCGCGCCGCCGCCCGACGAAGCCCCGCTGCCGCGCCGCGTCGAGCCGGTCGCCCAGACGTGTGGACATGACACCTCACTCCGTTGCGAGGGCCCCGCACCGGATTGTGCGCCCGCCCCCGGGTCGCCGGCTAGGGCGCCGCCCGGAAGTGACTGAGGACCTCTGGATTGGCCATCGCGTCCGGATTGGCCGCCTTCTCGACCGGTACGCCGAGCAGGATCTTCCGCACCGGGACCTCCAGCTTTTTACCGGAAAGGGTGCGGGGGATGCCGGGGACCTCGATGATCTCGTCGGGCACGTGGCGGGGCGACAGCTCGCTCCGCAGGGTGGTGCGGAGCCGGGCGATGAGGGACTCCTCCAGGTTCGCGCCCTCGGCCATGGTGACATAGAGCAGCAGGCGCCCCTCCTGGCCGAGCTGCCCGGTGTCGATGACCAGGCTGTCGGCCACCTCCTCGAAGCGTTCGACCACCCGGTAGAACTCGCTGGTGCCCATCCGCACGCCGCCCCGGTTGAGGGTGGAGTCGGACCTGCCGTAGATCACGCAGCCGCCGTCGGGCAGGATCTTGATCCAGTCCCCGTGCCGCCAGATGCCCGGATAGTCGGCGAAGTACGACTCGTGGTAGCGGGTGCCGTCCGGGTCGTTCCAGAACATGACCGGCATCGACGGCATCGGCTGGGTGAGCACCAGCTCCCCGACCTCGTCGATCACCGGCCGCCCCTCGGGGTCGTACGCCTCGACCTTGGCCCCCAGGCACCGGCAGGTGATCACCCCGGCCCGGATCGGCAGCGTCGGCACCGGCCCCACGAAGCCCGTGCACACGTCGGTGCCCCCCGAGAAGGAGCCCAGCTGCACGTCCGGCTTGACCGTCGAGTAGATCCAGGCGAACCCCTCCGGCGGCAGCGGCGACCCCGTGGACCCCATGCCGCGCAGCCGGTCCAGGCCGGACGGACGCACGTCCGCCTTCATCGAGGCCACGATGTATGGCGCGCCGGTGCCGAAGTAGGTGACGCCCTCCTCGGCGGCCACCCGCCAAAGCGCGTCGGTGCCGGGATGGGCGGCGGAGCCGTCGTACAGCACCACGGTGGCGCCCGCCAGCAGGCCGCCGACCAGGTAGTTCCACATCATCCAGCCGGTGGTGGTGTACCAGAAGAACACCTCGCCGGGGCCCAGGTCCATGTGGAAGGAGAGCGCCTTGAGGTGTTCGAGGACCACACCGCCGTGGCCGTGCACGATCGGCTTGGGCAGGCCGGTGGTGCCGGAGGAGTACAGGATCCAGAGCGGATGCCCGAACGGGACCGGTTCGAAGACCGGCTCGGCGGACTCGGCGCGCAGTTCCTCCCAGCCGGGGCCGCCGAGCCAGACGGTGGTGGCGTTCAGCGGGGCGGCGATGTCGGCCACGACGTTCCGGCGGTCGAAATACTTGCCGCCGTAGCGGTAGCCCTCCACCGCGAACAGGACCTTGGGTTCGATCTGGGTGAACCGGTCGATCACACTGGGGGCCCCGAAGTCGGGCGAGCAGGAGGACCAGATCGCGCCGAGACCGGCGGTGGCCAGGAAGGCGATCAGCGCCTCCGGGATGTTGGGCACATAGGCGGCCACCCGGTCGCCCGGGCCGACGCCGAGCCGTACCAGACCGGCCTGCACCCGGCCCACCTCGGCGCGCAGCTCGCCCACCGTGTAGGTGCGCCGCTCGCCCGTCTCGTCGCGGAAGATCACGGCGAGGCGGTCGGCGTCGCCGCGCAGCGCGTTCTCCGCGTAGTTGAGCGTCGAACCGGCGAACCACTCGGCCCCGGGCATCGACCCGGTGAGCACCGGCCCGTCCGCCCGGGAGCCGATCACCTCGAAGTAGTCCCAGATGGAGGTCCAGAACTCGGCCGGCTCGTCCACCGACCACTGCCACAGCTCGTGGTAGTCGCCGGTCCGGCCCAGCCACTCCTGGTACCGCGTGATCTTCGCAGCCTGCACGGTCTCCGCCGTGGGCGCCCAGAGGGGGGCGCCTTCCGCAACGCCTTCTTCAAGCATGGCCCCATCCTTCAACCTGCTCATCCTGCACCGGACAGCGGGCTCGAAGATAGCGCGAAGCCGCAGGTCGGGACAGATCAGCGGTTTGCTGGGGTGGTCAGGCGGGCCACCGCGGCGACCACCTCGGAGGGGTTGGTCAGGTCGGGGAGCACGATGTCGGCCCCGGCCTCCAGGAGCTCGCTCTCCCGGGAGCGGCCGGAGGCGACCGCGATCATGGCGGCTCCGGCGATCTTGGCGGCCTGCACGTCGCGGGTGGAGTCGCCGATCAGCACGGTGTTGCCGATGTCGAAACGGTGACCGTACTTCTCCTTGGTCCGGCCCTGGGCGACCTGGAGCAGGGTGGCCTTGGGGTAGACCTCCTCGCCGTACCCGCCGACCTCGAAGTCCACCCACTTGGTGAGGCCGAAGGCGGCCAGTTTGTGCACGGCGTTGGTCTTGATCGTCCCGGTCAGCACCGACTGCACCACGCCGTCCAGCCGGGACACCGCCTTCAGCGCGTCCTTGGCGCCGGGCATCATCCTGCCCTCCTTGTCCAGGCGCCGCCGCTTGTCGGCGAAGGCCACCGCGAGCGCGTCGATGAACCTGGGCAGGTGGTAGTCCTCGACCTGGATGCCGTTGATGGCCAGGGTCTCGAAGATGATCTCCGAGTCCGGCCGCCCCATCGCGACGGCCAGCTTGACCAGCGGCCGTCCGGTGACCATGCGGAAGGCGTCGGCGTACGCGTCACGGGTGACGATGGTGACGTCGACCAGCGTGAGGTCGATGTTCCAGAGAACGAGGCGGCGGTTAATCGTGGCCTCCGGGGGGAGCGGGGAATCCCAGGGTACGGCCATCGCCCCCAGGTTGCCCCATCCGATGCCGGATGGTTTGCCCTGATTAGATGTGCTCCAGTGCCGTGGCCAGCGAGTCCACCACCGGAACGCCTTCCTGTTCCAGTTCCGCCCGCCGGGTCATGCCACCCGTGTAGAGGATCGCCCGCGCCCCTACGTGCTTGGCCGCGTGCGCGTCGTCCACGCTGTCGCCGATCAGCACCACGTTGGCCGGATCCAGGTCCAGCGCCCGCAGGTGGGCCACCAGGTGTTCGGCCTTCGGCCCGCCGGAGCCCGAGCGCAGCCCGTCCACCCTGGCGAAGTGCCCGGCGATCCCGAACTCGCCCACCTTGGGAACCAGCCGTTCGTGTTGCCACATCGACAGCAGGGACTGGGTGCGCCCGGACCGCTCCCAGGCCAGCAGGCTGTCCCTGGCGCCCTGGGCCAGCTGGCAGGCGAGCATCAGCTGGTGGTAGTGCTCGTGGAAGCCGTGGTCGAGGTGCTCCCACTCGCCCTCGTTGAGCGGCCGGCCCATGATGCGTTCGTAGGCCACCCAGATCGGCCGGGTGTAGACCGCCCGGAACCCCTCCAGGTCGAAAGGGCCCAGCCCGTACGGCCGGAAGACCTCGTTGGTGGCGTCCACGACGGCGTCGGTGTCGTGAAAGAGCGTGCCGTTCCAGTCCCAAACAATGTGCGTCATAGCGCAGCACAGTCTAGCCGGGCGGCTCTTCCAGCAGATCGGGGATCTCCTGGGTGGCGTACCAGAGCAGTTCGTGCCCGTCCGCGCCGTCCACCGTGAACTGGGCGTCGTCGTCGCCCGCGTCGGCGGCCGGCAGCGCGGCGACGGCCTCGGCGATCTCCAGGGCCGCGGCCGCTTCGTCCACGTGCACCGAGGCCAGGTCGGCCAGCGGCACCGAGGCCAGCAGCCGGACCCGCCCCCGGTCGTCCAGGTCGGGACTGACCAGCACCGCCGTGTCCGGGACCTCGGCGGCCACCACCACCCGGCGGGCGGGGACGGCGACGCCGTCGGCCACGTCGGCGGCGAGCATGCGCAGGGAGGCCTTGGCCGCCTCGCTCAGCGCCACGTACTCCAGTTCCTCGGTGTCCCCCGAGGCGTACCACTCGACCAGCGCGGGCGTCACCGCGAAACCGGTCAGCGGGGCCGGGCCCAGCTCCCCCGTCGCCACCGCCCTGGCCAGGGCCGGCAGCGTGCTCGGCAGGTAGACACGCATGGGATCCCCAAAGTGAGTGCTCGGAAGGCCTGATCGCCTCACGAGTGTGCCAGCACCACAGGGGTTACGGCGAGAACCCCGGTCGCAGCGGCGTTCCCAGCAGGCGTTCCAGCTCGGTGATGGTGGCGTCGGCGTGGGTGTGGTGCAGCCCGGCGATGCCCAGGCTCCGGGCGGCCGTGACGTTGGCCTCGATGTCGTCGATGAACACGCACTGCTCGGGGGCGAGCGCGACCAGGCCGAGCGCGTGCGCGAAGATGCGCGGCTCGGGCTTGCGCATGCCCACCTCGCCGGAGATCACCACATGGTCGAAGATCTCGTCCCAGCCCTGGCGCGGGTAGTGGTTGCCCCAGGAGTTGGAGAGCAGACAGGTGGTGAGCCCGGCGGCGCGGGCCCGGCGGAGCATCTCGTACATCGTCTCGACCGGGCGGAACCGGGCGAACATCCGGGTCAGCAGCCCGTCGGCGATCGGCCTGCCGCCGTCCAGCGTGACCAGCCGGGCGGCCAGCTCCTCTTCGAAGACGGCCGCCGTGATCTCGCCGCGTTCCAGCGCGTGGATGGTGTTCTCGCCGTCGCGGACACCCTCGTAGGCGTGCAGGATCAGATCCCGCATCACCTCGCGGTAGGTGACCGCGTCGATGCGGTCGTCCTTCAGCCACTCCTCGATGGAGTCGGCCATGCTGGTGGTGAGCACCCCAGCCCAGTCGATCAGCACGCCCTTCAGCACGGTCCTCAGCGTAGGTCACCCCGTGTCGGCGGTCACCGCGCGGGCGACTTTGGCGTGTTCGGGAGTTCTGACCAGGGTGGCGGCCTTGCTGGGGTCGGGGAAGAAGTCCTTGGCGTACAGGCCGCGTTTGGTCTTCATGGCCAGGATGCGGCGGACCGACTGGTTCAGCCGGCTGGCGGAGATGCGCCCGGACTCCACCGCGTCCACCACCGCCTGGTACGCCTTCGGGAAGTCGGGTGGCATCAGCAGGATGTCGGCCCCGGCCAGCACGGCCCGCACGGCCACCTCGCCGTCGCCGTACTTCTTCCGCACGCCGTCCATGTTGAGCGCGTCGGTGATGATCACGCCCTTGAAGCCGAGTTCCTCGCGGAGCAGGCCGGTGAGCACCTTCCGGGAGAGGGTGGCGGGGTCGCCGGAGGAGTCGAGTTTGGGCATCACGATGTGGGCGCTCATGATCGCGTCCACGCCGCTCTTGATGGCGGCCCGGAAGGGGGGCGCGTCCAGACGCTCCCACTGCGCCCGGGTGTGGTGGATGACCGGCAGCGCGGTGTGGCTGTCGGTGGCGGTGTCGCCGTGGCCGGGGAAGTGCTTGGCGGTGGCGGCGATCCCGCTCTGGTGGAAGCCCTTGACGGCGGCGCTCACCATGTCGGCCACCAGTTTGGGCCTGGCGCCGTACGCGCGCGGGCCGATCACCGGGTTGCGCGGGTTCACGTTCACGTCCGCGACCGGCGCGAAGTCCAGCGAGATGCCGAGGGCGCGCAGTTCCTCGCCGGTCGCCCGGGCCACGATGCGGGCTTTGTCCGGGTCGCCGGTGTCGCCGATGGTCTTGGCGCCCGGCAGCTTGGTGATCACGTCGCCGAGCCGGGAGACCAGGCCGTTCTCCTGGTCCACGCCGATCAGCAGCGGCGTCTTCGGGGAGGCGGCGCGCAGCCCCGCGGTCAGCCGGGCCAGCTGGCGGGCGTCGACGATGTTGCCGGTGCCCGGGAAGAGGATCATGCCGCCCAGCTGGTACTTCTTGATCACCTGGGCGGGGGTGGCGACGCCGTACCTGGCCTGGTTCTCCTGGTGGGCGGTGTCGACGCGGGAGCCGTACAGGACGGGCATGAAGAGCTGGCCGACCTTCTCGCGCAGGCTCATCCCGGTCAGGGGGTCCGCGGCGGCGGTGGCCTGGACCACGGCGGTGGACGGCGCGGCGGACGGCGTGGCCGGTGGAGCGGCGGTCGGCGTCATCGCCGAGGGGGTGGAGCAGGCCGCCACGGCAAGCAATGCGCCTACGGAAGCGGCCCTTCGGTGCCCGAGCATCCCATCACCGTAGCCTTCCAGGCCCCTCCGTGATGGTGCGTGCGGCTCCTCTCCCAGGAGAATCACCCGGAAGAGGACCCGCACGCGAGTCTCAGGGGCCTCAAAGGCCTAGTTCGGCGAGGCCGGGCAGCGCGCCGCGGGCCGCGTCCTTGGCCTGGGTCGCGGTGGTCGCGCCCCGGGCCGCGACGGCGGCGGCACGGCACTGCTCCACAGTATGCCGCGCCAGTGCCGCGCGGACCCAGGGCAACGCGGGAGCGCCCATCGACAGCGAGGTCACCCCGAGCCCGGTCAGCACGCAGGCGAGCACCGGGTCGGCCGCCGCCTCGCCGCAGACCCCGCAGGGTTTGCCCGCCGCCGCCGCGCCCTCGGCGGCCAGCGCGATCAGGTCGAGCACCGCGGGATGCCACGGGTCCTGGAGCTCGGCGACGGCACTGACCTGGCGGTCGGCGGCCAGCGTGTACTGGGTGAGGTCGTTGGTGCCGATGGAGAAGAAGTCCACGGCGGCGGCCAGGTCGCGGGCCCGGAGCGCGGCCGAGGGCACCTCGATCATGATCCCGGCGGTGGCCAGCCCGGCCTGGTGGCACGCCTCGGCGAACCAGGCCGCCTCCTCGACGGTGGCGACCATGGGGGCCATCACGTACGGCAAGGCGGTGGTGCCCGTCACGGCCCGGGCCAGCGCCCCCAACTGGCTCGCCATCATGTCCGGATATCTGCGGAACATTCGGAGCCCCCGCTCGCCCAGCGCCGGATTGGGCTCCTCGCCCGGCGGCGGCAGGAAGGCCAGCGGCTTGTCGGCCCCCGCGTCCAGCGTGCGCACCACCACCCGGCCCCCGGGGAACGCCTCGAACACCGCGCGGTAGGCGGCCTCCTGCTCGACCTCTGACGGCGCCTCCGCCCGGTCCAGGAACAGGAACTCGGTGCGGTACAGCCCGACCCCCTCCGCGCCGTGCGCCAGCGCCGCCGCCAGGTCGCGCGGCCCGCCGATGTTGGCCAGCAGCGGCACCGCGAACCCGTCCGCCGTGGCCCCCGGCCCGGTCGTGGCCGTCAGCGCCGCCTGCCGGGCCGCCGCCGCGCCGAGCACCGCGTCCACCCGCTCCCGCGCGGGCTCCACGGTGACCGTGCCGGCGGCCCCGTCCACCAGCACCCGGTCACCGGCCACCAGCCCGGTCGCCCCGGCGCACCCGACCACCGCGGGCACCCCCATCGCCCGGGCCAGGATCGCGGTGTGGCTGGTCGGCCCGCCCTCCTCGGTGACGAACGCGGCCACCAGGTCCCGGTTAAGCACGGCCGTGTCGGCGGGCGCCAGATCCCGCGCCACCAGCACGTACGGCTCCGCCGCGTGTTCCGGCACCCCGGGCATCGGCAGCCCGGTGAGCACCGCGATGGTCCGGTCCCGGATGTCGTCCAGGTCGGCCACCCGCTCCGCCAGGTACCCCCCGACGGCGGCCAGCAGCTCCCGGTACCGGCCGAACGCCTCGAACACCGCGCGCGGCCCGGCCGTGCCCGTGTCGACCAGTTCCGCCACCCCGACCTCCAGGCCGGGGTCGCGGGCCATCATGGCCTGCGCGGAGAGCACGTCCCGGGCGGTGCCCCCGGCGCGTTCGCCGCGCGCCTCCAGGTCGTCGGCCACCCGGGCCAGCGCGGCGGTGGCCCGCTTCTTCTCGGCCACCGCGTCCCCGTCGTGCCGCTGTCCGGCGGGCGGTTCGGGGATGGCCCCGGCCAGCAGGTACACCGGGCCGTACCCGGCGCCGGGGCTCACGCCTGAGCCGCGCAGCACGGCGCCCATGTCAGGGCACCGAGACGATCTCGACGAGCTGGTCCAGGACCGCTTCCGCCCCGTCCCCCTCGGCGCTGATCACGATCGTGTCGCCGTACCGGACGTCCAGCGCGAGCACCGACAGGATGCTCCTGGCGCTCGCCACCCGCCCGTCCCCGCCCACCTTCCGCACCGTGACGTCGACCGGCGCCCGGGTCGCGGTCTGTACGAACGTCGCGGCGGGGCGGGCGTGCAGGCCCACCTCGGACTCGACGGTGACCTTGCGTTCGGCCACGGCGCACTCCCCTCTGGGTGGCTGGTCCAGACCAACCTTTGTCGCAGCTTGTCCCGTATTTACTTATACATCCCGGGAACGGTCTGGACCGGTTTCTGTCCACTGGAAGAGCTCGTCCCCGGCCCGTACCTCACCCTCGGCGACCGGGCCGACCGCGCCGGACGTGGCGTCCAGGGCCACCACCGGGCAGAGCGGGGAGCGGCCCCCCGCCTCCACCATGCCCGGGTCCCAGGCCACCACCGGCTGCCCCGCCCGGACCATCTCGCCCTCGGTGGCCAGCAGCTCGAAGCCGGCCCCCTTCAGTTGCACCGTGTCGATGCCCAGGTGCACCAGCACCCCGCGCCCGTCGCCGCCCACCACCACGTACGCGTGCGGGTGCAGCTTGACCAGCCGTCCGGCGATCGGGGCCAGCGCCCTGCCGGGCCGCCTGGGCGGGTCGATGGCCGCGCCCGGGCCCACCATCGCCTGCGAGAACACCGGATCGGGCACGGCCGAGAGGGGGACGACCGCGCCGTCCACCGGGGCGAGCACCGTCGTCACCTACATCCCCCGAAATCAGCCGATGAGGTCCTCGATGTCGCTGGCGATGACATCCGCCTGCGGGCCGACGATGACCTGCACCACGTTGCCCGCGGCCATCACCCCGTGCGCTCCCGCCGCCCGCAGCGCCCGCTGGTCGACCCGGGAGGCGTCCCGCACCTCGGTCCGCAACCGGGTGACGCACGGCTCGATCTCGATGATGTTCTCCGCACCACCGAGCCCAGCGATGATCGCCCGCGCATCCGCCACCATCTCGACCTCCTCGTTACGGTTCCGTGATCGGAACCCTAGTCGGTCTGGGTGACCTTGTTCAGGCCTCGCGGCGAGTCAGGATCCACGCCAAGCCGCCGGGCCAGCGCCTCAGTGAGCAACTGGCCTGGCACGATCAGGCCGAGCGGCGCGACCCACTCCGGCAGGTCGGGGCCGTTCAGCGCGGCCGTGGCCACCGCCGCCAGCCGCCCGCCGCCGCCCACCCCGTACGCGGCGGCCCCGGCGCCGGTCACCCGCTCGGCCAGCGCGACCAGGCCGGGCAGCGTGGGCCCATCCCCGGCCGCGACCAGGATGGCGGGGGTGTCGGCGTCCACCACCGCGATCGGCCCGTGCAGCAGGTCGGCGTAGGACAGGCCCATGGCGTGCAGGTAGCACGCCTCCTTCAGCTTGAGCGCCAGCTCCAGCGCGGTGGAGAAGGCCAGGCCACGCCCGGAGACCACCACGCCCGGCTTGTCCGCCAGGCCCTCCACCAGCGCGTCCAGGTCGCCGGGGTTCTCGATCAGCTTCTCCACCGCGTCCGGCACCCGGTCCAGGTCACTGGCCGGCACGTCGGCGCCCAGGCCCAGCGCGAGCACCGCCATCGCGGCCAGCTGGGTGGTGTAGGTCTTGGTGGCCGGGACCGCCTTCTCCTCCCCCGCCACCGTGCACAGCGCCAGGTCGGCGGCCTGCGCCAGCGGGCTCTGGTCGCCGCCGTTGGTGATCGCCACGGTACGGGCGCCGCAGTCCTTGGCCCATTCCAGGGTCTCCACGATCTCCTCGGTCCGCCCCGACTGGGAGACCGCCACCGCCAGCACCCCGTCCAGATCCAGCCGCCGCCGGTAGGTGGTCGCGATGGAGGGTGCGCCCAGCGCGCACATGCGCCCGGCGTGTGCCTCCACGAGGTAGCGGCCGTACACTGCGGCGTTGTCGGAGGTGCCGCGCGCGATGAAGAGCAGTTGCCGGGTCCGGTCCGCCAGCGCCCGTACCTCCCCCGTCCGGGGGAGCAGGGCGTCCAGGGTGGCCCGGAGGGCGGCGGGCTGCTCGGCGATCTCGCTACGCATCTTCGTCGTCGTCATCAGGCATTCCCGTGGTCGGTCCGTACGTTGACAGGTTTTCCCGGCCTGTGGTCTAGTCCGGACTAGACCAGTACGAACCATACCTAATGCGAGAGGGGAGGCAACAGTGGCCCAGATCGACCCGGACAGCCCGGTGCCGAAGTATTTCCAGCTCCGGGAGATTCTGCTCGATCTGATCGAGAGCAACGAGCTCCCGATCGGCGCGGCGATCCCCTCGGAACGCGAGCTCTGCCAGCGCTTCGGCCTGTCCCGGATGACGGTGCGGCAGGCCGTGGATCACCTGGTCTCCGAGGGACGGCTGCACCGCGTCCCCGGCAAGGGCACCTTCGTCGCCCGGCCCAAGATCGAGCTGGCCCTCCAGCTCACCTCGTTCAGCGACGACATGCGAGCCCGCGGTCTGGCGCCCGGCTCCCGCGACCTGGACCGCCGCGTGGTCCGGGCCAGCGCCCACCTGGCCAGGGAGCTCGGCATCCCGCCCGGCGACGCGGTGCACTTCATCGAGCGGCTCCGCACTGCCGACGGCGAGCCGCTCTGCATCGAACGGGCGCACATCCCGGTGGCCCTGGCGCCCGACCTGGACACCTACGACCTGTCGGGCCGTTCCCTCTACGCGCTGCTGGAGTCCCGGTACGGCCTGGTGCTGGACGCGGGCGAGCTGACCATCGACGCCGGCATCGCCGACCCGAGCGACGCCGACCTGCTCAAGCTCCCCCGCGGCGGGGCCGTGCTGCTGCTCCAGCGCCGCTCCTACACCGGCGGCACCTGCGCGGAACTCGGCGTCTCCACCTACCGCGCGGACCGCTACCAGCTGCGTACCCTTTTGGAGCCACGGCGGGCTCAATGAGAAAGGCGTGAGCTGGACAGCCACCGCGGCGAGTCGCCTGGTCGGAGGTGATGTGGCTGTTCATGGAACGGTTTTCTCATTGATAGTCAGCGGAGGACCACCGATGACCACGACGCGGGTAGCCGGACTGGTGAACGTGTTACAGCGGCTCGGCCGGTCGCTGATGTTGCCGATCGCGGTGCTCCCGGCCGCCGCCCTGCTGCTCCGCTTCGGCCAGCCCGACATGCTGGGCGCCAACGGCCCGGCCCCGGGCGGCCTGGCCGACGTGCCGGGGTTCGGGTGGATGGCCAACGTGGCCAAAGTGCTGGCCAACGCCGGTGACGTGCTCTTCGCCGCGCTGCCGCTGCTGTTCGCGGTCGGTGTGGCGGCCGGGTTCGCCCGCAGGTCCGACGCCTCCACGGCGGTGGCCGCCCTGGTCGGCTACCTCATCTTCGACCGCGTGTCCAAGGGCCTGTTCTTCGACGCCCCCGCCGCCGACGTGGTGCACCAGCGGGTCACCCAGACCGTCGTCGGCCCGGACGGCGTCCCGACCCAGGTGATCAACTGGTCGGCCGGGAACCCGACCGGGGTGCTCGGCGGCATCCTCATCGGCCTGACGGCCGCCCTGCTCTGGCAGCGGTACCACCGCATCCAGCTTCCGGCCTGGCTGGCCTTCTTCGGCGGACGGCGCTTCGTCCCGATCGTCACCGCCTTCGCGGCCGTGGTGCTCGGCGTGGTCTTCGGCCTGATCTGGCCGCCCATCGGGGAGGTCATCAACGACTTCGGCTCCTGGCTGGCCGAGCACAACGAGGTCGGCGCCGGCGTGTACGGCCTCGCCAACCGCCTGCTCATCCCGCTCGGCCTGCACCACATCATCAACTCCATCGTCTGGTTCCAGGTCCCCGGCTGCACGGTCGGCGGCGCCCAGTTCACCGGCGACCTGACCTGCTACCTGCAGGGCGCGGACGGCGCCGGATCCTTCATGGCCGGGTTCTTCCCGGTCATGATGTTCGGCCTGCCCGCCGCCGCCGTCGCCATCTGGCGGGCCGCCCCCGCGCACCGGCGCCGCACCGTGGGCGGCATCATGATCTCGGCGGCCCTGGTCTCCTTCGTCACCGGCATCACCGAGCCGATCGAGTTCGCCTTCATCTTCGTGGCGCCGGTGCTCTTCGCCGTGCACGCGATCCTGACCGGGGTGTCGATGGCCCTGGTGGCGGCGCTCGGCGGGCGGCTGGGGTTCGGCTTCTCCGCCGGGGTCACCGACGCGCTGCTCAACCTCGGAAAGGACAACACCCACCGCTTCTGGCTCATCATGGGCATCGGCCTGGTGTACGCGGTGCTCTACTACGTGATCTTCAGTTTCCTGATCCGGCGACTGAACATCATGACGCCCGGCCGCGAACCGGAACCGGACGTGGACCTGTGACATTGGGCCCGCCTTCGGCAGGCCGGCCCGGCCTGGCGAGGGGATTGCGGCCGACCGGTAACCGGATGCTGGGGTTCCAGTCCGGGGCGAATCACCGTAAAAGGCCGACAGCCGTATCCGGGCGGCGGGCCGGAACCTCTGGGTAGGCGTCCGACTGTCCTACCCCTCCCGGAGACGCGATGTACGACCTTCCCCCCGTCCATGGCTCGCTGGCCCTCGCCCACCGACCCGTACGGGCCCGCGGCCCGCTCATCCTCGGCAGCACAGGGAACGCGCCCGAGGAGCGGCGGCTGCGCTGGCTGGGACAGGCGCTGGCCGAGATCCTGGCCGGGCGGCGACCGCCCGAGTCGGTGCAGGAACGGCTGACCGAGCGGGCCTACGCGGAACTGGTCCGGGCCGGAAAGATGATCGACACCAGCCGCCCGCCCCTGGCCGGGCCGCCGCACGTGCAGTCCCCGCGCGAGGGCGCGATCGAAATGTGCCTCCTGGTCCACTGCGGCCACCGCAGCCGGGTACTCGCCGTCCGCCTGGAGCGGTACGGCGTGCAGTGGCTGGTCACCGACGTGGAGACGGCCTGAGGAACGCCGGAGGGCCCCCGCGCGGTGCAGGGGCCCCTCGGATTACTTCGTATTACTTCGGTTACGCGTTGGCGTGCTTCGGGTCGCCGTGGCAGCGCTTGAACTTCTTGCCGGACCCGCACGGGCAGGGCGCGTTCCGCTCCACGTTGCCGTAGGCGGCCCGCTGCTCCGGCGTCGAGCGCACCCGGCTGACCTCGACCTCGCCACCCTCACCGGGCGCGGAGTAGATCATCTCGGTCGGCCGGGACGGCTGGCGGAGCGCCCTGGCGATGATCGAACTTGTTTCGGCCACCGCCTGGTCGGCCTCGTTCGGCTCGGCCCCGGCCTCGTAGCTGATCGGGTTCTCCTGCACCTCGACCTGGAGGTTGAACAGCCAGCGGGTCGACTCCTCCTTGATGCCGTCCAGCATCGCGGAGAACATCTCGAAGCCCTCACGCTGGTACTCGATCAGCGGGTCCTTCTGGGCGTAGGCCCGCATGCCGATGCCCTCCTGGAGATAGTCCATCTCGTAGAGGTGCTCGCGCCACTTCCGGTCGATCACCGAGAGGATGACCCGGCGCTCCAGCTCCCGCATGACCTGGGAGCTGAGCTCGGCCTCCCTGCGGTCGTAGGCGGCCAGCGCGTCGGCCTTCATCCGGGTGCCGATGAACACGGGGTCCAGGTCGTCGCGGGAGCCGCCGGCCTCCTCGACCAGCTGCTCCACGGTGATGCCGACCGGGTAGAGCTCGCCGTAGGCCTTCCAGAGCTTGTCCAGGTCCCACTCTTCGGCGAAGCCCTCGCTGGTGGCGGCCTTCGCGTACCCGTCCACCACGTCGGACACGAAGGTGCGGACCTGCTCGTGCAGGTCGGCGCCCTCCAGCACGGCCTGGCGCTCGGCGTAGATCACCTTGCGCTGGCGGTTCATGACCTCGTCGTACTTGAGGACGTTCTTGCGGATCTCGAAGTTCTGCTGCTCGACCTGGTGCTGCGCGGAGGCGATGGCCTTGGAGACGATGCCGGACTCGATGGGCTGGTCGTCCGGGATGTTCAGCCGAGTCATGATCATTTCGACCCTGGCCGAGTTGAACAGCCGCATCAGGTCGTCCTCAAGGGACAGGTAGAAGCGGGACTCGCCGGGGTCGCCCTGGCGGCCGGACCGGCCGCGGAGCTGGTTGTCGATGCGCCGCGACTCGTGCCGCTCGGTGCCCAGCACGTAGAGCCCGCCGATCTCGACGACCTCCTCGTGCTCGGCCTTGACCGCCGCCCTGGCCTTCTCCAGAGCCTCCGGCCAGGCCTTCTCGTACTCGTCGGGGGTCTCCACCGGGTCCAGACCGCGCTGGCGCAGCTCGACGTCGGCGCGGAACTCGGGGTTGCCGCCGAGCATGATGTCGGTGCCTCGACCGGCCATGTTGGTGGCCACGGTGACCGCGCTCTTCCGCCCGGCCTCGGCGATGATCGCCGCCTCTCGGGCGTGGTTCTTCGCGTTCAGCACCTCGTGCCGGATGCCCTGGTGCTTCAGCATGCGGGACAGCCGCTCGGACTTCTCCACGCTGGTGGTGCCGACCAGGACCGGCTGGCCCTTCTCGAACCTGACCTTGATGTCGTCCACACAGGCCTGGAACTTGGCGTCCTCGGTCTTGTAGACCACGTCGGCCTGGTCCTTACGGATCATCGGCCGGTTGGTCGGGACCGGGACCACGCCCAGCTTGTAGGTCTGGTGGAACTCGTTGGCCTCGGTGGCCGCGGTGCCGGTCATGCCGGAGAGCTTGGAGTAGAGGCGGAAGTAGTTCTGCAGGGTGATCGTGGCGAGCGTCTGGTTCTCGTCCTTGATCTTCACTGCTTCCTTGGCCTCGATGGCCTGGTGCATGCCCTCGTTGTAGCGGCGGCCGTGCAGCACGCGCCCGGTGAACTCATCGACGATCAGGACCTCGCCGTCGACGACGATGTAGTCCTTGTCCTTCTTGAACAGTTCCTTGGCCTTCAGGGCATTGTTCAGGAACTGCACCAGGTGGGTGTGCTCCGGCTTGTACAGGTTGTCGATGCCGAGCAGGTCCTCGACCTTCTCGACGCCCGTCTCCAGGATGCCGACCGTGCGCTTCTTCTCGTCGACGACGTAGTCGCCGGTGCTCTCCTCGCCGTCCTTGCCCTCGGCGCCTCGGCGGAGCCTCGGCACGATCTTGGCGAACTCCGTGTACCACTTCCCGGACTGCTCGCCGGGGCCGGAGATGATCAGCGGGGTCCTGGCCTCGTCGATGAGGATGGAGTCGACCTCGTCCACGATGGCGAAGTTGTGGCCGCGCTGCACGCACTCCTCGATGGAGCCGGCCATGTTGTCGCGCAGGTAGTCGAAGCCGAACTCGTTGTTGGTGCCGTAGGTGATGTCCGCGTTGTACTGCTTGCGCCGCTCGTCCGGCGGCATGTTGGCGAGGATCACCCCGACTTCCAGCCCGAGGAAGCGGTGCACCCGGCCCATCGTCTCGGCGTCGCGCTTGGCCAGGTAGTCGTTGACGGTGACCACGTGCACGCCGTTGCCGGACAGGGCGTTCAGGTAGGCCGGGAGCGTACAGGTCAGGGTCTTGCCCTCACCGGTGCGCATCTCGGAGATGTTGCCCATGTGCAGGTTGGCGCCGCCCATGAGCTGCACGTCGAAGTGCCGCTGACCGAGCACCCGGCGGGCGGCTTCGCGGACCGTCGCGAACGCCTCGGGAAGCAGGTCGTCCAGGGTCTCACCCTTGGCGTAACGCTCCCTGTACTCTTCGGTCAGCGCGCGCAGCTCGGCGTCGGAGAGGCTCTTGAAGTCCTCCTCGATGGAGTTGACCTGCTCGGCGAGGCGCTTGAGCTTACGCAGAGTCTTTCCTTCGCCGGCCCGAAGGATCTTGTCGAGAATGGCTGCCACTTTTAGTAAAGCTCCTCGCAGGTCTACCCCGGCGCATCCACCGTGGTTTGAGGACGAGACATACTTCCCCACGGCCATGGTAGGCCGTTCTGCCACCTGGCACAGCCACCCAAGAACAGGCGGGAGCGGCGCGGCGGGCAAGGGGGCATGTCGATAGGCTCAACTCTGACAAACGTTCGAGCGAGGCCCCCGGTTCCGGTCCGAGGGCGAGTCGGGTAGGTAGGCGGCAATGGCAGACACGACACACCAGAGTCACGCGGGCAGCCCGACGTCCTGGCTGGCGGTCTCGGTCATCCTGATCGGTTTCATCGTCGGCGGCGTGGCGCTGACCGGCCTCGGCGGCGGCGTGAACTGGCTGATGTTCTGGATCGGGGCCGGGATCAGCGCGGTGGGCGGCCTGCTGGCGCTGGTCTTCGACATCTTCTCCGACGTCATCGTGGACGCCCCGCGCGTGCTGGCGGCCAAGGAGCACCACTCGCCGGTGGAGCACAAGGACGTCACGCAGCGGGCGCTGGAGGCCTGACCCCCCGTTGGGCGTGAACCGGTGATTAACCGGCGTAGCCGTTTTGTCGGTGGCTGCCTCTAGCATCGGCGCTGTGACGGATACGGTTCAGGACCTCACGGCCGACGAGGCCCGGCGGCTCATCCTCCGCGCCCAGGGTTTCCTGGGTGTGGAAGGCCGTCGTGGCGGCGCCCCCGCCATGCTTCGCCGCCTGGGCGCGGTGCAGTTGGACACCATCTCGGTGCTGGCCCGCTCCCACGAGCTGGTGGCCTACGCGCGGCTCGGCCCGATCGGCCGCGACCGGGTGGAGCGCGCCTACTGGGGCGGCGACGCCTTCGAGTACTGGTGCCACGCCGCCTGCGTCCTCCCGATCGACCACTGGCCGCAGTACGGCTTCCGCCGCCGCGAGTTCCGCGAGCGCAGATACCGCTGGCACGAGGTCCCGCCCACGGTGGACAAGGTGCTGGAGCGGGTGCGCGCCGAGGGCCCGGTGACCACCACCGACATCGGCGGCGCCAAGAACGGCGGCCCCTGGTGGGACTGGTCCGACTCCAAGATCGCCATCGAGTTCCTGCTCGACATCGGCGAGGTGGTCTGCGTCAAACGGGTCGGCTGGCGGCGCGTCTACGACCTGGCCGAGCGCGTCGTCCCCGCCGAGTTGCTGGCCGCCGAGCCTGACGACGCCGAGTGCGTGACCCGGATGGTCCAGGTGGCCGGGCGCTCCCTGGCCGTGGCCACCCGAGCCGACCTGGTCGACTACACGCGGGTCCGGGCCAAGCACGCCGCCCTGCTGGACGAGGCCCTGCTGAGCGGCGCCGCCGGGCTGGTCCCGGTGCACGTGGCGGGCTGGCCGCCCGCCAAGTCGGTGCGCGGGACCCCGGTGCCGGTCACCGGCGCGCACGGCAGGGGCCACGCCCCGAACGCCTGGGCTGACCCGGCCGCGCTGGCCGCGGGCGAGCCCCGGGGGCGGCACCGCACCACGCTGCTGTCGCCGTTCGACTCCCTCATCTGGGACCGGGCCAGGACCGAGCGCGTCTTCCACATGACCCACCGGCTGGAGGCGTACGTGCCGAAGCCCAAGCGGGTGCACGGATACTTCGCCATGCCGGTGCTGTCCGGCGGGAAACTGGTGGCCCGGGTGGACCCGGCCAGGGAGAACGGCACGCTGGTCGCCCGGCAGGTCACCCTGGAGCCCGGGACCAGGAACAACGACGCCAAGAACCTGGACGCGGTGCACCTCGCCCTGCAGGAGGCGGCCTCCTGGGTCGGGTGCACCGACATCCGGATCGAGCGGGTGGTCTGATCAGGCCCTGGGCGATCTCCTAGGTGATCTCCAGCAGGCGCTCCCGGACCGCGTACACCACGGCCTCCATCCGGGAGTGCAGCTGGAGCTTCTCCAGGATGTTGCGGACGTGGTTTTTGACCGTGTTCTCCGAGATGAACAGTTCCTTGGCGATCTCGCGGTTGTTCATGCCCTTGGCGACCAGGCGGAGCACTTCCATCTCGCGGTCGGTGAGCCGGGGCACCGGCAGCTGGGGCGGCCGCTCGGCCTCCTTCCGGCTGATGCTGGCGAACTCGGTGATCAGCTTGGTGGCCATCGCGGGGTTGATGAAGGACTGGCCGCCGTGCACGCCGCGCACCGCGTCCGGCACCTCGTCGATCTGCACGTCCTTGAGCAGGTAGCCGGTGGCGCCGGCCTTGAACGCCTCGAAGAGGTCCTCCTCCTCGTCGCTCGCGGTGAGCATGATGATCCTGGCGCTCGGCATGCTCTCCTTGATGCCGCGGGTGGCCTGGATGCCGTCCCGCCGGGGCATGCGCACGTCCATCAACACGACGTCGGGCAGCAGGCGCTCGGCGAGCTCGACCGCCTCCTGGCCGTCACCCGCCTCGCCCACGACCTCGATGTCCGGCTCGGCGGCCAGGGCAAGCTCAAGGCTGCGCCGGATCAACGAATGATCGTCGACGATCAGCACACGGATGGGTTCACCACGACCAGCGGAGCGGGGCGTCTCGTCTCGCTCGCTGCGCTCACTCACAGTTTGTTCCTCCCCACGGGGGACCAGGGACGCCGGATCGCCATCATTACACGCTTGTTCGAAATTGGGGGTGACACTTGCCGCGCCTCCGACACCGTCTTACCGTGCCCGTGCCGCCCAATGTCGCGGCCCGGCCGCGCCGGTGTCTGGACTGAGTGGAGGGAGCGCCAGCGACCGGAGGGAGGGAAGACACCGGCTGCGAAGCGGCCGGGCCCGGCCCGCCGGAGGCGGGCCAAATGTCACAGCGGGCCCGCCGTGCCGGAGGCGCGGCCGATGTCACGGTTCGACTAGGCGGAGTACGCCGTAGTCGTAGCCGCGGCGGCGGTAGACCACGCTGGGCTGGCCGCATTCCTTGTCACGGAAAAGGAAGAAGTCGTGGCCGACCAGTTCCATCTCCAGGAGGGCCTGGTCGATGGTGATCGGGTCGGACTGGTGGAACTTCTCCCGGACCACCAGCGGGCCGTCGCCGTCCTGTTCGATCGGGATGACGGGCTCGGTGTATCCGTTGGTGGACCTGCGTGGCGGTACGTGCTCGTACGTCGCTTCGGGTTCGGCGGAGGCGGTAAGGGTTTCCTGGTTCACGTCGGCGAGGACCGCGGTCAGTTCGGCCACGGACGGGGGGCAGTTCTTGCCGTGATGGATCTTGCGCCGGTCGCTGATCCGGCGTAGGCGGGACTCCAGCTTTCCGAGGGCCATGTCGAGGGCGGAGAACCGGTCGTCGGCCGCCGCCTCGGCCCGGATCGCCGGGCCCTTGCAATGGATGGTGAGTTCCACCCGTTCGCGTTGATCGCTCAGTCGCGGGTTACGCTCTTTGGACACCTCCACATCCACGCGGATGAGTTTGTTGTCCAGACGCTCGATTCTGGCCAGCTTGGATGTCACGTGATCCCGGAAACGGTCACTCACTCCGGTGTGCCGTCCCTTGACGATGATGTCCACGCAAAGCCCCCCTTCGCCTCTCGACTGACATGAAGGAGCACCCGTCCGGCCGACCTGGTCTTCGTCCCCACATCCGCCTGCTGAGGGGTTCGCGGCTCTTTGCCACTACTGCCCTTCTCTTCTGGCGGGGGACATCTGGACCCCCGGGAAGGCAGGACTTACCTCTAAGCCGCACCGTGATCGGTCGACCAAGAGTCGCCTTACGTGGGCCGTTTCGCCTGCGGCTGGCATCGGCTAGCCAGGCCGAATCCCGGGCCACACCCACGCTTGCGGGGGGCACGGAAAACGGTCCGGTGCAACCACGGACCCGAACGGGTGCCATGTCCTGAACGCTAGTCGCTGCCGGGCCGAATGTCAGCCGCGAGCTCCGCCAAAAGATCACGTTCGGTGATTTTCCGTGCCGAAGCCGGGGGTGATCGATTGGGTGTCAGGGGAGGTCATTCGGCTTACCGAACGGTGTTCGTGCATGCTGAGCAGGGCTGGGGCACCGGCCAGGACATGGAGGTGTGACCCTGCGGCCAGGCCGTTATTTAATTGTTCCTTTACTCAATGTGACTTTTCGCATTCTGATCATCCCGGGCGTGTCGCGTTGCGGACACGCGCCCCAGACCGTTCTTTCGCCGTGGCCGCCACGGTGATCGCGAGCGGGACCGCGACCCCCGCCGCGCGCAGCGCCGCCGCAGCCGCGGCCAGCGTCGCCCCTGTGGTGACCACGTCGTCCACCAGGACGGCCACCGCCGGGCGCGGCGGCTCTCCCGCGAGCACATAGGCCCCGGCCAGGTTCGCGGCCCGCTCCGGCGCGCTCAGCCCCGCCTGGTCGGCCACCCGCCGCCGCTGCCGCACCACCGGCGCCAGGACGACCGGCCACCCCGCCAGATCCCGTACGGCCGCCGCCGCCATCCGCCGCACCGGATCATGACCACGGCGGCGCAGAGCCGCGCCGGAACTGGGCACCGGCACCAGCAGAACGGGGCTGCGCGGCGTCAGGGCAGCCCGCAGGGTCGCCGCCAGGCACGCCCCGAGGGCGGGGGCCAGGGCGGTCCGGCCGTGCTCCTTGTGCGCGAGCAGCAGGCGCCGGGCCACCCCCGCGTACGCGGCCCCGGACCAGACCTCGGGCAGCCCGGGCGGCGGGTGCTCCGGGAGCCGGGGCGACGGCACGCCGCGCAGCCGGGCCGTACAGGACGGGCAGACCAGAACGCCGGGGCGGCCACAGCCGGCGCAGCGCGGCGGCAGGAGCAGGTCGAGCAGGGCGGCGAGCACCCGCACAGCATGCCGACCGCCACCGACAGAAGGCTCAGCCCAGCGGGTAGAGCGCGTACGTGACGCCCGACTTGATGGGTGTCGCCCACTTGGTGCCGTCGGAGGAGCGGAGCGCACCGTCCTCGTCGGCGGCCAGGATCTGGCCGGGGGCCGCGCTCATCGAGTTGACCCGCTGGTCCACGCTGGGCGTGTCCGGCCCGTCCCCGTCCGCGATGGAGTACACCAGCAGCGACTGCTGCTTGGCCTTCTCGGTCAGCACCAGCAGCGTGCTGTCGTCCTGCCAGGCGATGTCCACGATGGTCCGGTCCTGCTCGGGCGGCACCAGTTCCTCCAGGCCGCCCATCCGGTAGTCGCCGAGCCGGACGATGACGCCGATCTGCACGCTCTCCCCGGCGCCGCTGTCGGCCACCACCGCGGCCCGCACGCCGTTCCTGGCCACCCGGAACGCCTTCACCCTGGCGGCGTCCAGGCCGGGGGCGCTGACGGGGAACGCCTGGCCCTCGCGGGCCCGCCACACCCGGGATCCCCCCTCGGGGAGCTGTTCCACCGACCAGAGCTCGCCGTACCGGTCCCAGGAGGGCGGGGTGAGCCGGTCGCCGGTGATCCAGCGCTGCCACTGGCTGCCGTTGGCCAGGTCGGCCACCCAGATACCGGGTTCGGGGCGGAGCGCGGCCACCCGGTTGTACGGGATCTCGGCGATCGCCGGGTGGTCGAAGGCCTGGTTGGGCTGGCCGGCCGCGCCCGGCACCGGCAGCGACTCCTCCCAGGTCCTGCCCTGCTTCATCAGCGTGCCGTTGTGCACGAAGTAGGCGAGCGCCTCGTGCGGCAGCACCGCGGGGTCGAAGGCGGTGTACTCGCGCTGCTGGAACGGCAGGCCGCCGCCGGGGAACGGCTCCCCGTTCACGGTGATCACGATCGGCAGCTGGGCCACCGCCGCGAACGTCCAGGCCAGCTGGGCCTTCAGCACCCGCAGGCGCTCCGGGTAGGCGGACAGCTGGGCGAGCTCGCCGGTGAAGTCCATGACCACCGCGTCGTCCTCGACCCGGATGCCGCGCAGCTTGGTGTTCTTCGGGAACATGTTCTGCACGCCGTCGGCCAGCGGCGCGCTGGGGCCCAGCAGCAGCCGCCGGATCAGCGACTCGGCGAACCCCCGGCCGGGGTCGATGGCCAGCCGCACCCGGTCGGTGACCAGACCGGCGCCGGTCACGTCCGGGTAGTAGAGGTCCACCGACCGGTACGCCCTGGCCAGGTCGGCCGGGCGGAGCAGCAGGCCCGGCGGGGGCGTGGCGATGCGCCACTGGCCGTTCAGCTTGACCAGCGTGATGTTGTCCACCAGCGGCGCCCCCTCGGAGTCGGCGGGAGCGCTCAGGTACCGGCCCTGCGGGTCGATGGTGGCGATGCGCTTGCCCTTGATGGGCAGCACGAACTCGGCCACGTCCGCCTCGGGCAGGTTGGTCACCCCGAACCTGCAGTCGCAGACCACCGCGTCGGTCTCGGCCGGATTCCACTTCGCCTGCGCCTCGGGGGTAAGGTACTGCTTGGCGATCTTCTGGCTGGTGGCGTCGAAGCCGGTCATCGCCGCCTGGAAGCCCTGCACGATCTCCACGGGAGTGGCGCCCTGCTTGGGCGGCGAGACGATCACCCGCACGTACGGCTGGCTCATCGGATCGCTGCCGGCGTCCTCCTTGCCGACCGTCGTCGGGTTGCCGCTGGAGGGCACGATCGTGCAGGCCGAGGCGGCGCTGAGCGCGACCAGTCCCGTGACGAACCGCCTAGTCCCCATCGAACCCCCCCGATTCGCCCGCCGCGGCTGACAGCACCGGGGTCACCTGCCCGCGCCAGGACCGGCGCATCTCCACTTCCGGCGGCACCAGCGGCAGCGGCGAGCCCTTCAGCTCCGTCCCCGCCAGGCGCGGCAGCGAGAGCCGGAACTGGGTGCCCTCGCCGGGGGCGCCCCACGCCTGGAGCCAGCCGCCGTGCAGGATCGCGTCCTCGCGGGAGATGGCCAGGCCCAGACCGGTGCCGCCGATGGTCCTGGCCCGGGACGGGTCGGCCCGCCAGAACCGGTCGAAGACCATGTTCTCCTCGCCCTGCCGCAGGCCCACTCCGTGGTCCCGGACCGCGATGGCCACCGCGTCCCGGTCGGCGCCGAGGATGACCGCGATGTCCTTGCCCTCGCCGTGCTCGATCGCGTTGAAGAGCAGGTTCCGCAGGATGCGCTCCACCCGGCGGGTGTCGCACTCGGCCATGCAGGGCTCGTTGGGCAGCCGCAGCTCGAACCGGGTGGCGTGCCGCTCGGCCAGCGCCTCGGAGTCGCCGACCGCGCGGAGCACCACGTCCCGCATGTCCACCGACTCCAGGTCCAGGGTGGCGGCGCCCGCGTCGTACCGGCTGATCTCCAGCAGGTCGGCCAGCATGGACTCGAAGCGCTCCAGCTGGTTCTGCATCAGCTCGGCCGAGCGGGCCGCCATCGGGTCGAAGTCCTCCCTGGCCTCGTAGAGCAGGTCGGCGGCCATCCGCACGGTGGTGAGCGGGGTGCGCAGCTCGTGCGAGACGTCGGACACGAACTGGCGCTGCACCTGGGAGAGCTCCTCCAGTTGGTGGATCTTGACGGCCAGGTTGGCGGCCATCTCGTTGAAGCTGGTGGCCAGCCGGGCCAGGTCGTCCTCGCCGCGTACCTTCAGGCGTTCCTCCAGGCGGCCGGAGGCCAGGCGTTCCGCGGCCTGGCGGGTCAGCCGTACGGGGGTGACGACCTGGCGGGTGACCAGGGAGGCGATGGCGGCCAGCAGCAGCACCAGGCCGGCTCCGACGATGACCAGCAGCTGGAGCACCGAGGACAGGGTCTCCTCCTCTTCCTGGAGCGGGAAGAGGTGGTAGATCTCGTAGACCCCGTCGCTGCCGTAGACCAGAGAGCCGACCGCGAAGCCGATCTGGGCGGGCCTGGCGTTGTCCAGGTAGCGCAGCACGGTGGGCTGCCGGGTGATCTCCCTGGTCTGCTTGAGGTCCCGGCGGAGCTTCTCCGGCACGCTGCTGGCGTCGATGTTGCCGGTGGCCCGGTCCTGGCCGACCAGGCGGTCGTTCCTGATGACCACGTTGTACCGGGAGCCGGCCCGCTCGGCCAGGTCCCTGGCGGCCAGCTCCACCGGGGTCATGGTCAGCGCGACCTGGTCCTTGGGCACGTCGTTCTGGGAGACCGAGAAGTATCCGGCGACGCTGGACACGTTCGCCTTGGCCTCGGCGGTGGCCGCCCGCACCCGCCCGGCGATCATGGCGTCGGTGATCGACTGGAAGAGGAAGACGCCCAGCACGGCCACCACGACCATCGAGATGACCAGCGTGCTGGTGACCACCCGCAGCTGGAGCGAGCGCCGGTAGGCGCCGCGCAGCCGCCCGGCCAGCCGCCGGGCCCGCCGCCGCACGCCGCGCGCGATCTGCCGCGGGGTACGGCGCTTCTTCACGCGCGGCTTGGCGGCGGAGCCCGGAGGGTTCCGCCGCGTCGCCGTGGGGGATGGCATGGGGGTACGGCCGGTACGGCTTAGGCGGGGCCGGCCTTGTACCCGACGCCGCGCACGGTCACCACGATCTCCGGGTGCTCGGGATCCTTCTCGATCTTGGCGCGGAGCCGCTGCACGTGCACGTTGACCAGCCGGGTGTCGGCCGCATGCCGGTAACCCCAGACCTGCTCGAGCAGCACCTCCCGGGTGAACACCTGGCGGGGCTTGCGGGCCAGCGCGACCAGCAGGTCGAACTCCAGCGGGGTGAGGTTGATGGTCTCGTCCAGCCGCTTCACCGAGTGGCCCGCCACGTCGATGGTGATGTCGCCGATCTGCAGGATCTCGGGGGTCGGCTCGTCGGTGCGGCGCAGCCGGGCCCGCACCCGGGCGACCAGTTCCTTCGGCTTGAACGGCTTGACGATGTAGTCGTCGGCGCCGGACTCCAGGCCGAGCACCACGTCGATGGTGTCGCTCTTGGCGGTGAGCATCACGATCGGCACCCCGGACTCGGCGCGGATGCGGCGGCACACGTCGATGCCGTCGGCGCCGGGCAGCATCAGGTCGAGAAGGACCAGGTCCGGCCGGGTGTCGCGGAAGGCGTCGAGCGCCTTGTCACCGTCTGAGACGAACGACGGCTCGAACCCCTCCCCGCGCAACACGATGCCGAGCATCTCGGCGAGAGCGGCATCGTCGTCGACGACCAGCACGCGTCCTTTCATGGCCCCTCATTCGTTACTCAGCGCAGATCGGGAGATCGGGAGATATCGGCGGATATATCGGGATTATCGGAAGGTTACCCGCGACCACCCCGTGGGCGATACGCGACCAGGACAGTGGGTGGAGTTTAGGCGCATGTGAGGGAACGCGCGATGATCTGACCAGATAAGGCCGAGTTCCTGGAAACTCCATGGTGTGGTCACGTTCCAAGTCTGCGCTGGAGCGACCGGATTCTGCCATCCCCGGGCCAAGGAACCTGCGGGATTTACCCAGGGAATCCCCAGGGCAGGGACGCCGCTGAGCCGTACATCGTGCCAGGATTAGGACATGACAGACGGCCCAGGTCCCTACGAGCCCCCGGTCCCGCCGCCCGGCTGGGCGGCCCAGCAGCCTCCCCCGTACGGCACACCGGCGCACTGGGCCGCCCCCGGTCAGCAGCCGCCCCCGCCGCCCGCCCCGCCCGGGCAGTACTACGGCTACAACCCCTACAACCCTTACGGCAACCCGTACGGGGGGATGAAGCCGGGCATCATCCCGCTCCGCCCGCTCCAGCTGGGCGACATGTACAACGGCGCGGTCCAGGCCATCCGGTCCAACCCGCGGGCCACCCTGGGCCTGGCCGCCGCCGTGGTCACCATCTCCGAGCTGGTCGCCCTGGCCATCCAGCTGCCGCTACTCCAGCCACTGCTGGGGCGGCTGACCGACCCGTCCTTCATCCAACAGGGCAACGCCGAGGACCTGATCGCCCCGCTCTTCGGCTTCCTGGGTGGCACCCTGCTCGGCGCGGTGCTCTCGGTGATCGCGACGGTGGTGCTGACCGGCATGCTCACCAGCGTGGTGGGCCGTGCGGTGTTCGGCGAGTCGATCACGATCGGCGAGGCCTGGCGGCAGACCCGGAGCCGGGTGCTGCCGCTGCTCGGCCTGGGCCTGCTGCAGACCCTCATGATGCTCGCCGTCATCCTCATCCCGGTCGTGCTGATCGCCGTACTGGCAGCGTCCACGTCCGGCCCGGCGGTGGTGCTGGTCGGCTTCCTGCTGACGGTCGGCGCGGCCATCACTGCGATCTTCCTCTACGTCAAGATGAGCCTGGCCGGGCCCGCGGTGGTCCTGGAACGGATCGGCGTGTTCGCCGCGATCGGGCGTTCGTTCCGGCTGGTCAGCGGAGACTTCTTCCGGGTGTTCGGCATCCTGCTGCTGACCGCGGTGATCGTCTTCTTCATCTCGCTGGCGGTGAGCGCGCCCTTCTCGGTCTTCAGCTCCTTCGGCAGCACGACTCCCGACAGCCTGGACGGGGGCTTCGTGATGTCGATGGTGCTCGGCACGCTCGGCGCCATCATCGCCGGAACCATCACCAGTCCGTTCTCGGCCGCCGTCAACGCGCTGCTGTACGCCGACCGCCGGATGCGCGCGGAGGCCTTCGACCTGGTGCTGCAGACCGAGGCGGTGGAGCGCCAGCGGGGCGGGCAGCCCACCGGGCCACTGGACCTCTGGCACCCGGCGTACGGCTCAGGGGCGCCCAGGGGATACCAGCAGCCCCCGCAGTACGGCTCCCCCGGATACGAGCCGCCGCCCCCGGGCCCCTGGCAGCAGTAGTGATCGTCTTCTCCGACGTCCCGGTCGAGATCGGCCGGGAGGCGGCCAGAGACGCGGCCATCCGGGAGTTGGCCGACTCCATCTACCCGAAGGAGTCGTGGCTGGACCGGCTGAGCGACCGGTTCTGGAGCTGGCTGAACGACCTGATCAACTCGGCCGCCGGGCTGGACGGGGGCTGGCTGGCGCTGGCCGTGCTGGGGCTGATCCTGCTGGCTCTTGCCCTCCTGCTGCTCCGCGCCGCCAGGAAGGCCACCCGTGCGGCGGGCGAGGCGGGCGCACTCTACGGGGAACGGCGCGCGAGCGCCGCCGAGCACCGGGCCGCCGCCGAGCGGCACGCCGCCGCCGGGGAGTGGGCGCCCGCCATCCGGGAACGGCTCCGGGCCATCGCGCGTGACCTGGAGGATCGGGCCGTGGTGGAACCGCTGCCCGGCCGTACCGCGGCGGAGTTCGGGGCCGAGGCCGGGGCTGCGCTGCCGGAGTTCGGCGGCGCGCTGGCCGCCGCGGCCCGGCTCTTCGACGACGTGACCTACGGCGACCTGCCCGGCACCGCCGACGGGTACGCCACGCTGGCCGCGCTGGACGAGCGGCTGCGCACGGCCCGGCCGGTCCCGGTGGTGTCGTGAGCACGCCGGTCTCCCCCCGGGTCAGGGACCGCTGGCGGACCTGGCGCGCCCCGCTGGCCGTGCTCGCCCTGATGCTGCTGCTGGCCACGGTGATCGTGCTGCTCGGCCGGCCCCGCCCTGGCGGCTATCTGGACGCCGAGGCCACCACCCCGCAGGGCGCGCACGCGCTGGTGGCCCTGCTGGGGAACGAGGGCGTCGTCGTCGAGCAGGTCCGCACGGTGGACGAGGCGCGCGCCGTCGCCGACCCCGGCACGCTGCTGGTGGTCGCCCGTACCGAGTACCTGAGCGGCGCGGACCTGCTCGCCCAGATCGCCGCGCTGCCCGGGGACCGGCTGCTGGTGGAGCCGCTGACCGAGGCCCTGGAGGCGCTGGCCCCCGGCGTGACCGCGGGCGACTACCAGTCCAGCACGGTCCGCGTGCCCGGCTGCGGCCTGCGGGCGGCCACCCTGGCGGGGAGCGCGCTGACCGGCGGGGAAGGCTACCAGGCCACCGGCGCCACCACCTGCTACGAGGGCACGCTGCTGCGCCACCAGCGGGACGGGCGCACGGTCACCGTGCTCGGCTCCGGCGAGTTCCTGAGCAACGCCCGGCTGGCCGAGGACGGCAACGCCGCGCTGGCCATGAACCTCACCGGCGCCCATCCCCGGGTGGTGTGGTTCGTCCCGGTCAGCGTGCAGGGCACCGGCGAGGGCACCGCCACCCTCGGGGAGCTCATCCCCGGCCGGGTCTCCTGGGCGGTGCTGGCCCTCGTCCTGGCCGTCGTCCTGGTCGCCCTCTGGCAGGGCCGCCGCCTGGGCCCGGTGGTGACAGAACGCCTCCCGGTGGTGGTCCGCGCCGCCGAGACCGCCGAGGGCCGCGGCCGCCTCTACCGGGCCCGCCGCGCCCGCGACCGGGCCGGCCACGCGCTGCGCGCCGCCGCCCTGAACCGGCTGGTCCCCCGCCTCGGGCTCACCGCCACCGCCACCCCCGACGCGATCGTCTCGGCGGTGGCGGCCAGGATCGGGCAGGATGCCGGGCAGATCCGTGCCATCCTGTACGGCTCCGCCCCCGCCGACGACGCCCGGCTGGTCGCGCTGGCCCGCAATCTCGACATCATCGAAAGGCAGGTACGAGACTCGTGACGACACCTGACGGCTCCCGGGAGGCGCTGGCGGCGCTCCGCGCGGAGGTCGCCAAGGCGGTGGTCGGGCAGGACGCCGTCGTCACCGGCCTGGTGATCGCCCTGCTCTGCCGGGGGCACGTGCTGCTTGAGGGCGTGCCGGGGGTGGCCAAGACCCTGCTGGTGCGCACCCTGGCCGCCGCTCTCTCGATGGACTTCAAGCGGGTGCAGTTCACCCCGGACCTGATGCCGGGCGACATCACCGGTTCGCTGGTGTACGACGCGAAGACCGCCGCGTTCGAGTTCCATGAGGGCCCGGTCTTCGCCAACCTGCTGCTCGCCGACGAGATCAACCGCACCCCGCCGAAGACCCAGGCCGCGCTCCTGGAGGCGATGGAGGAGCGCCAGGTGAGCGTGGAGGGCACACCTCGACCGCTGCCCGACCCGTTCATCGTGGCCGCCACTCAGAACCCGATCGAGTACGAGGGCACCTACCAGCTGCCCGAGGCCCAGCTGGACCGGTTCCTGCTCAAGCTGACCGTGCCGCTGCCCCCGCGCGACCAGGAGATCGCCGTGCTGGACCGGCACGCCCGCGGCTTCGACCCGCGCGACCTGACCGAGATCAAGCCGGTGGCCACCGCCGCCGATCTGGCGGCCGGGCGGCAGGCGGTCAGCCAGGTGCACGTCGGACCCGAGGTGCTCGGCTACATCGTGGACATCGCCCGGGCCACCCGCCAGTCGCCCGCGCTCCAGCTGGGCGTCTCGCCGCGCGGTGCCACCGCGCTGCTGGCCGCCGCGCGGGCCTGGGGGTGGCTGTCCGGCCGGTCGTACGTGACGCCCGACGACGTCAAGGCGCTGGCCCGGCCGGCCCTGCGGCACCGCATCCAGCTGCGTCCGGAGGCGGAGCTGGAGGGCGCCACCCCGGACGGGCTGTTGGAGGGCGTCCTGGCGGCCGTCCCGGTCCCCCGGTGAGGCTCGCGTGGCGCTGACCGGGCGGGCCGGGCTGATCGCGCTGGTCGGCGTGGTGCTGGTCCTGCTCGCGCCCCGGCCCGGGCTGGCCTTCGCGCTGCTGGTGCTGGTGCTGGTGGTGCTGGTCGCGGTGGACCTGGCGCTGGCCGGGAGCGTACGGCTGCTGCGCTTCCAGCGGCTCGGCGACCGGGCGGCTCGGCTGGGCGAGACCGTCGAGGTGACCCTGCTGGTGGAGAACCCCGGCCCCCGCCGGGTCCGGGGGCGGCTGCGGGACGCCTGGGCGCCCAGCATGCGGGCGGTCCCCCGGGAGCACACGCTGGACGTGCCCGCCGGGGAGCGGCGGCGGATCGTGACCACGCTCCGGCCGCTGCGCCGGGGCGACCACCGGGCGGCCACGGTGACCGTACGGGCGGTGGGGCCGCTGGGTGTCGCGGCGCGCCAGGGCGGGCACCAGGCGCCCTGGACGGTCCGGGTGCTGCCGCCGTTCCTGAGCCGCCGCCACCTGCCGTCCCGGCTGGCCCGGCTGCGCGAGCTGGACGGCCACAACCCCGTGCTGGTACGCGGCCAGGGCACCGAGTTCGACTCGCTGCGGGAGTACGTGGCGGGCGACGACGTGCGCTCCATCGACTGGCGGGCCACCGCGCGGCGGAGCGAGGTGGTGGTGCGCACCTGGCGTCCCGAGCGGGACCGGCGGGTGCTGATCGTGCTGGACACCGGGCGGACCTCGGCGGGCCGGGTGGGCGTGGACCCGACCTCCGGCGACCCGGCCGGGTGGCCGCGCCTGGACTGGTCGATGGACGCCGCGCTGCTGCTGGCCGCGCTGGCCGCCCGGGCCGGCGACCGGGTGGACTTCCTGGCCCACGACCGCGCGGTGCGGGCCTGGGTGTCCGGGACCTCCCGTACCGAGGTGCTGGCCGCGCTGGTGAACGCGATGGCCCCGCTGGAGGCCGAGCTGGTGGAGGCGGACGCGCCCGGCATGGTGGCCGCGGTGCTGGCCCAGGCCCGGCGCCGCTGCCTGGTGGTGCTGCTCACCGACCTCAACCCCGCCGCCCTGGAGGAGGGCCTGCTGCCCGTGCTGCCCCAGCTGGCCGGGCGGCACCAGGTGCTGCTCGCGGCGGTCGCCGACCCCCGGGTGGCCGAACTGGCCGCCCGCCGGGACTCGGCCGAGCAGGTCTACGACGCCGCGGCGGCGGAACGGCTCCGCGCCGACCGGCACCGCATCACCGCCCGCCTCCGGCGGCACGGCGTCGAGGTCGTGGACGCCCTCCCGGAGGACGCCGCCCCAGCCCTCGCCGACGCCTACCTGGCTCTGAAAGCGGCAGGACGCCTCTAACTCATCTCGCCTCTGGCTCAGCTCGCGGGAGCGTAGTCGGGGGCGTCCTCGATGTCGCCGATCTCGCCCGCCCTGGCCGCCCGGCGGCCGAGCACGATCACGTACGTCAGGAAGACCGCCTCAGCCAGCACCCCGATGCCGATCCTGGCCCAGGTCGGCAACGACGACGGGGTGACCAGCGCCTCGATCAGACCGGCCACCAGCAGCACCACGACCAGGCCGATGACCACGGTCATCACAGCCCGGCCCTGCTCGGCCAGCACCTGGCCGCGCGGCCGGTGCCCGGGGGCCACCACCGCCCAGCCGACCTTCATCCCGGCCCCCGCCGCCAGGAAGACGGCGGTCAGCTCCAGCAGCCCGTGCGGCGTGATCAGGCCGAAGAACACGTCCGCCCGGCCGGCGTCGATCATCAGGCCACCGATGAGCCCCACGTTGGCGGCGTTCTGGAAGAGGATGTACGGGATCGGCAGCCCCATCAGCGCCGAGAACACCACGCACTGCGCCGCCACCCAGGCGTTGTTCACCCAGACCAGGGCGGCGAACGAGCCCGCCGGGTTCTCGCTGTAGTAGTCGGCGAAGTCGTGGTCGACCAGCTGCCTGATCTCCTCGGGGGTGGCCAGCGCCGTCCGCACCGCGGGATCGCCGATCACCCAGGCCGCGATGAGCACCGCGACCGCCGTGGAGGCCACCGCCGCGCCCAGCCACCACCGCCAGGACCGGTAGGCCACCACCGGGAAGGAGACCGTCCAGAACCGCAGGAACTCCCGCCAGGCGGGCGCGTGCGCCCCCGTCACCACCGTCCGGGCCCTGGCGACCAGCACCGAGAGCCGCCCGACCAGCTGGGGGTCGCGGGAGGCCGAGCGCACGATGGACAGGTGGGTGGCCACCCGCTGGTAGAGCTCCACCAGCTCGTCGATCTCGGCGCCGTCGAGCCCGCGCCGCCGCCGTACCAGGTGCTCCAGGCGGTCCCAGGTGGGCTGGTGTGCGGTGACGAATGCGTCGATGTCCACGATCGGGAGCCTAGTAGGGTTCGGGATGTGTCCGATGTGGTGACCGGCGACGCCGTCGTGGTCGATGTCCAGATCGCCCAGCTGCCCATCCGGGCCGGGGCGCGGCTGATCGACGGGCTCATCCAGGTCGCGCTGCTGCTGGCCGGGGGCTTCGGGCTCGCCATGATCGGCGGGCAGCTGGATCCGGACACGGCCATCCTGAACGCCCTGGTGATCCTAATGATCGTGCTGGTCACGGTGGGCTACCCGCTGGTCTTCGAGGCGCTCACCCGGGGGCGTACGCCGGGGAAGATGGCGCTCGGCCTGCGCGTCGTCGCCGACGACGGGGGTCCGGAACGGTTCCGGCAGGCGCTCTACCGGGCGCTGTCGGGTTCGGTGGAGATCTACATCCTCAGCGCCGCCCCCGCCGTGATCTGCTCGCTGCTGCACCCCAGGGGCAAACGCCTCGGCGACGTCTTCGCCGGCACGGTGGTGATCAGCGAGCGTGGACCGCGCCGGACCGCGCCGCCGCCGGTGATGCCGCCGATGCTGGCGGCCTGGGCCGCCACTCTGGAACTGTCCGGGTTGACCGAGGAACTGGCCGCGATGGCCCGGCAGTACCTGGCCCGCCTGCCCCAGCTCAACCCCGCCGCCCAGTACGAGATGGGCCGCCGCATCGCCGCCCAGGTCGCCACTGTGGTCGCCCCGCCGCCCCCACCGGGCGTGCCGCCACACCTGTACCTGGCCGCGGTCCTGGCCGAACGCCGCCACCGCGAGTCGGCCCGACTGGCCCAGGCGATGCGCGCCACCGCCGCCCCCGCTGTGGAGCCCTACCAGCCGCCTCCGGCCCCTGCCCCTACCCCCGCCCCGGAGTCCGCGCCGGGTGTCACCCCAGGCGGCTTCGCGCCGCCCGCCTAGGAGGCGGGTACGTCCGGCGCGCAGAGGGAGGTGACGCACCGGGCGCACCCGCCCGGAACGCATCCGGTTCAGGTGACTGGCCTTGGTAAGGAACCGGACGCGGGTAAATGGGGTTCCAGCCAGTCGTACTCGCGGAGCGGGCCACCGGCAACCCGGTGCGTCCCACCCAACCCGACAGGAGCATGGCTGTCACCACCTGGTTACGGAACCGTTGACTCCGTGCCGCCGGTCAGTGATAGCGGCCCGGCACGGAATCATCACATGATCGACATGAGACGCGGAAGGCCCTCGCCCCTCGCGGGGACGAGGGCCGCCGCTAACGGCTTCAGCCGCCAGGCTGCCCGTTGCCCTTCTCCTTGTAGGAGGGCTGGGTCTGGACATTGAAGATGTCCATCTTGACGCTGTTGGCCTGGTTGGTACGCGGGTCATTGATCTTCAGGACGTCGAGTCCCTTGGAGAACTCGGACCCGTAGATGTAACCGTTGTAGTAGTAGGCCGACCAGTAACCGTCGAACAGGGTCGCACCGGGACCGCGCTCGAAGTAGCCGATCTCGTGCGGGTTGGTCGAGTCGGTGAAGTCCCAGATCGAGACGCCACCCTGGTACCAGGCCTGAACCATGATGTCGCGGTTCTTCACCGGGATCAGCGAGCCGTTGTGGGCCACGCAGTTCTCGGTGTCGGCCTGGTGACGACCGATCTTGTAGTAGCTCTTGAAGGACATCTTGTTGTTGGCGACGTCGTAGATGGCGTTCGCGCCGCGGTTCGGCCCGATCGCCTCGTTGCAGGTGGCCGCGCTGCCGCCACCCAGCTCGTCGGTGAAGATGACCTTGCTGCCGTCGTTGTTGAAGGTCGCCGAGTGCCAGAACGCGAAGTTCTCGTCATCCCGAACGGTGTCGATGACGACCGGGGCCTCCGGGTTGCTGATGTCCATCAGGATGCCGTCGCCCATGCAGGCACCCGCCGCGAGACCCTTCTCGGGGTAGGCGGTGATGTCGTGGCAGCCCGAGGTGGCCGAGGTCCGGTACGGGTACGGGAGGCTCTCGCCCGGGTTACCGCCGTCCGGGAACAGGACCGGGGTGGCGATCACCGAGGCGGCCGTCGGGTTGTCCAGCGGCACCTTCACGATCGAGATCAGGTCGTGCGGCGGCTGGCAGTCCGGGAAGGACGCCGACGGGCTGTAGGACGAGATGTAGAGGTAGACGTTCTCGCCCGCCTTGTCCGGGATCAGCGTGTGGGTGTGCGACCCACAGTTGGTCTCCACGGACTTGATGTACTTCGGGTTCGCCTTGTCGCTGACGTCGAAGATGCGGATGCCCTCCCAGGAGGACTTGACCGCAGCCGACTGGGCGACGCTGGAGCAGGAGTCGTCGTTACGCGAGGAGTCCACGGAACCGAACAGCAGGTTGCCGTAGACGGACATGTCCATCTGCGAGCCCGGACAGAACACCGAGCTGACGATCTCCGGCTTCTTCGGGTTCTTGATGTTGTAGGTGGTGAAACCGTTGTAGTTACCCACGAAGGCGTAGTCGCCCTGGAAGGCGATGTCGGTCTGGATGTTGCCGGACACGGCCTCGGCGCGTGGCAGGTTGGCAACGTGGGTGACGTTGTCACTCATGTCGATGGCGCCAGGGGCAAGGACGTCAGCCTGTGCCGGTGTGGTGGATAACGCGAGCGCACCCGCCGCACCGACAACCGCAAGCAGACGACCAACCCTGCGGAGGGGGGACATTCAGGGAACCTCCGGTAGAAAAGGTTGCAAACGAACAGATCGTCACTTTTCCACAGGTGGTCCGACAACCCGGCAAGGTGTCACATATTTCTGACGACATGTCGCTTTACTGTCACACCGTCAGGAACGTAGGTTCGCACAGACCACGCGAGAGGGGATACGGGTGCGCACGGCACTCCACACCACAACCCAGCACACCGGCACCGGCCGCACAGGCGCAGCCTCCCTGCTTTTCGGACACGCACTATCAGCCTTCCTGCACGTCCGACCAGCGTGGACGGCCTCCCCTGGCGCATGCGGGACACCTCTCCCGGACGCCGACCGAACACGTGTGGACTCCGGCCCAGCACGTGTGACGGCCTTGCCCGACTCCGGCCGGTCACGTGAGGCAGCCTTGCCGGAATCCGGTCGGGCACGTGAGGCAGCGTTGCCCGACTCCGGCCGACCGCGGGTGGTAGCGCTCCCAGGAGCCCGCCGGTGGCGTGTGGTGTTAGTCACACTGGCGGCAGGTGCCGGGCTCTTCGCGACCGGCTGCACCTCGACCGAGGAGCCTCCCCGGGTGACCTCCACCGCGCCGGTGATCGTTCCGGGCAAGCCCGGCGAGCCCGCCAAGACCCTCGGCCCGGGCGACCCCATCCCCGCCATTCCCTCGCCCACCGTCAACGCCACCGACGTCCGCTACGTCCAGGACATGATCGTCCACCACCGCCAGGCCCTGGAGATGGCCTCCCTCGCCCCCGACCGCGCCAAGTCCACCCGCCTCAAGAGCCTCGCCGACCGCATCTACGACGCCCAGGGCCCCGAAATCAAGGTCATGACCACCTGGCTCCAAACAGAGGGCCTCCCCGAACCAGACCACCACGCCGACCACGCCACCATGCCCGGCATGGCCACCCAGTCCCAGATGACCTCCCTCCGCACCGCCACCGGCTCCGACTTCGACCACCTCTTCCTCACCCTGATGATCGCCCACCACCAGGGCGCCATCACCATGGCGGAAAACCAAATGATCAACGGCTCCCACGAGCAGGTCCTCAGATGGGCAAACGACGTCATAGCCGAACAGAGCGCCGAAATCCGCCGCCTGCAAGAAATGCTGTGATTTAGCGCCATAACACTTCGGTATAGAGGTTGCCGAGCACTCTAGGGTGTGCCACTGTAACTCCCCGTGGCGGACGAGACGGCCGGGCTGGAGGCTGCCCTCTCACGGGTGATCTGGCTGGCGGACGAACATGTCACCGTACTGGACTCCTGCATGCGCTACATGGCCGCCCACTCCTGGGTCGGCGGCGGAGCAGGCCCCTTCACCCAAGCCCTGACCGAGCGGCGAACCCGCATGCAGTCGGCCTTCCAGACAGCGGCCGACCAGATCGCCGACCGTCTCCGCACCCTGGGCGGCCAGCCCCTTCCCGTCCCCCGTTTCGCCGCCACCATCACCATCCCGGCCAATGCCGCGAATGGTTTCGCCGGCATGGACGTCGAAGCCATGACCCGCCTCGTCCAGGATCTCGACCGCGCCGGAAAGTCCCTGGCCGAGGCCGCGCAACGCCTTTCCGTGGAGTCGATGACCGCCTGTGTCTCCCCCACCCCGGTGCACCAGGTCGCCGAAGTCGCGACCTGGGCCACCACACAGGTCCCCGACCTGAGAAGACGTCTGTCCACCCTGCAGCAGGAGCCCCAGGGCCTGGCCTCCCCGGCCCTGACCGCCTTCGGCCTGTTCGGCGCCTTCGCCCCCGACCCCCACGGCACCGCCAAACTCCTGACCGCCGCCGCCAATTACGACACCACGGCCTTCACCAAACTCCAGCACCTCCAACGCACCGGTCAGGACCCCGAACTCGCCGCCCGAATCAACGCCTGGTGGCGCCAACTCCCTCCGGACAGACAAGCGGCACTGCTCACTGGCCGCCCCCACGAAATCGGCAGCCTCAACGGCATCCCCGCCGCCACCCGGGACCTCGCCAACCGCCGCTATCTGGCCGAACAACACGCCGCCGTCACCAAGCGCCTGGCAGAATTACAGAAATCGTCGAAGGAAGCGGCAGCGGAAATCGAGGAGCTCGAACTGCAACTCCGCCAGATGAACGCCGTCAACAAAAGCCTCGCCCTCGGCGGCGTCAATGGTGTGCCCCCCGCGCTACTGCTCAGCATCGGCCTCGCTGGCCTGAACGGCCAGAGCGACCTGGGTCGGACCGCCATCTCCTATGGCAATCCCGACACCGCCGACAACATCGTCACCTCCGTACCCGGCACAGGCACGAAGCTCGATGGCTTCGCCTCCGATGCCGCACGCGCCACCATAATGTGGCGGCAGGCCAACAGATCGGCGGGAGACAAGCAGGTCGCCTCGATCGCCTGGTTCGAATACGACGCCCCGCAGTGGGACTTCGGCCTGCTCAAGGCCGATCGCTCCGTGGCTTCTGTCAACATCGCCGTAACGGGCTCGGGGGCGCTCGCATCGTTCACCGACGGACTCCGGGCCACCCACCAGGTCGGGAAGGACCCCCTGTCAACCGTGCTCGGCCACAGCTACGGCTCCCTGCTCGTGGGAATCACTGCCAAGCGGAGAATCGGAACATTCGCCGACCAACTTGTCCTAGTCGGCAGTCCCGGCGTGGGGGCCGGAAGGGCCGACCAACTCGGTGTCGACCAGGTCTGGGTCGGCGAATCCCCTCAGGATCTGGTGGCCGACCTCGCCCACGTCCCGTACCGCAGCGAAACGGGACCCGGAGGAATTCTGTTCGCCGCCCAGAACCCCAGCGGTCCCTTTGGCACCGACCCCGGCGATCCCCGATTCGGAGCGCGTAAATTCACCGTCCAAGGAACCGACGGCGGGCTTCTCGCCACCGGGGCCGCGCACTCCAGTTACTGGAACACCGGTTCCTCATCCCTGGTGAACATCGGTTATCTCATCAGCGGCCACTACGAACTGGTGGAGGAAGTACTGCCACCATCCGTTCGCACCTCGACAGCCACACCCTCGCTGCTGCCGACTCCGCCCGTGCCCTCTCCGCGAGCCGACGTGCTTTCTCCTCCCATCCCGCCTTCGCCGTCACCTCAGGCGCCACCCACCCCGCCAGGAGGCTAGATGTTCCGGCAGATCAGATTGATCACCGCGGGGTTGCTTCTCATCGTTGGCTGTGCGCCGGGCACGACGGGACCTGGAGGAACCGTGAGAGGGTGGGACAAAACCATGACCAAGGCCCAGGCGCTCGCTCGCGTAGAACAACTGATCCAAGAGTTCGCAGTCGTCATCACGCCTGAAGCCAAGCTGGAGCTGTACCAACCCAGCCTCACCGACGATCCCTGTCTCGATCCCACGGATGGCGGCCCCGAAAACCGCATCATCGTCAGCCGCTCATACTTCGTCCGGAACATCCCGAAGGGCCAGGCCAAACAGATCGCCGACCGAATGAAGGCCTACTGGGAACAGCACGGCCACATCGTCGCGGGTGTGTCCACGAACGGCACGGTCATCACCGGGCGCACCCGACCGGATGACTTCCTCGTCGCCCTCAGCTGGACCGACTCCGATGTACCCATACTTGACGCGGCGTCCCCCTGCATCTGGCCGTTCGGGACGCCGGAGCCCTCGCCCTCGGTCTAGCTGCCCAGGCGCCAGGAGTGCAGGTAGGTCTCCTGGTCCGGGGTGAGGGTGTCGATGGTGACGCCGGTGGCGGCGAGTTTGAGGCTGGCCACCTCGGTGTCGATCTCCGGGGGAACGTCGTAGACGCCGGGGATCAGAGAGCTGTGGGAGCGGGCCAGCCAGGCGGTGGCCAGGGCCTGGGCGGAGAAGGACATGTCCATTACGGCGGCGGGGTGGCCTTCTGCGGCGGTGAGGTTGACCAGGCGGCCTTCGGCCAGGAGGAGGAGGCGGTGGCCGTTGACGAGGTATTCGTCCATGTTGGGGCGGATGCCGTACTGGACGGATTCGGCGAGGTCGGTGAGGGCGCGGACGTCGATTTCGACGTCGAAGTGGCCGGCGTTGGCGAGGATGGCGCCGTCTTTCATGACGGTGAAGTGTTCGGCGCGGATGACGTCGCGGTTGCCGGTGACGGTGATGAAGACGTCCCCGATCGACGCGGCTTCGGACATCGGGCGGACGTCGTAGCCCTGGAGGGCGGCGTCGAGGGCCTTGACGGGGTCGATCTCGGTGACGATGACGCGGGCGCCGAGACCCTTGGCGCGTTCGGCGACGCCGCGGCCGCAGTAGCCGAACCCGGCGACCACCACCGTACGGCCGGCGAGCAGGGTGTTGGTGGCGCGCATGATGCCGTCGAAGGTGGACTGACCGGTGCCGTACCGGTTGTCGAACATGCGCTTGGTCCGGGTGTCGTTCACCGCCACCATGGGGAACTTGAGCGCGCCTTCGGCGGCCATCTGGCGGAGCCGGATGATGCCGGTGGTGGTCTCCTCGCAGCCGCCGAGCACCGTGATCTCCGGTCGTTCGGTGTGCAGGATGTTGACCAGGTCGCAGCCGTCGTCGAGCACCAGGTGCGGTTCGAGGTCGAGCGCCTGGTGGATGTGGCGGTAGTAGGTCTCGCGGTCCACACCCGCCCGGGCGTGGACCGCGATGCCGTACTCGACCAGGGCGGCCGCGACGTCGTCCTGGGTGGAGAGCGGGTTGGAGGCGGCCAGCGCGAGCTGCGCGCCGCCCGCCCGCAACGTCCCGAGCAGCACCGCCGTCTCGGCCGTGACGTGCAGGCAGGCCGCGATGCGCAGCCCGTCGAAGGGCAGTTCGGCGGCGAACCGGGCGCCGATCGCCGTCAGCACCGGCATGGAGCGTGACGCCCAGCCGATCCGGCGTTCTCCCGCGTCGGCGAGCGTCACGTCCACGAACTCCCCCGCACTTGCCTTGCTGTCAGTACCGGTAGTGATCCGGCTTGTACGGCCCCTCGACGTCCACGCCGATGTACTCCGCCTGCTTCTTGGTCAGCGTGGTCAGCTTGACACCGAGCGCGTCCAGGTGGAGGCGGGCGACCTTCTCGTCCAGGTGCTTGGGCAGAACGTACACCCCGATCGGGTACTGCTCGGTCTTGGTGAACAGCTCCATCTGGGCGATCACCTGGTTGGTGAAGGAGTTGGACATCACGAACGACGGGTGGCCGGTGGCGCAGCCCAGGTTCATCAGACGGCCCTCGGCCAGCACGATGATCTGGTGGCCGTCGGGGAAGGTCCAGGTGTGGACCTGGGGCTTGACCTCCTCCTTCACGATGCCCGGGATGCGCGCCAGGCCGGCCATGTCGATCTCGTTGTCGAAGTGGCCGATGTTGGAGACGATCGCGTTGTGCTTCATCTGGGCCATGTGGTCGGCGGTGATGATGCCGAAGTTGCCGGTGGAGGTGACGAAGATGTCGGCGATACCGACGACCTCCTCCAGGGTGGTCACCTGGTAGCCGTCCATGGCCGCCTGGAGCGCGCAGATCGGGTCGATCTCGGTCACGATCACCCGGGCGCCCTGGCCGCGCAGCGCGTCCGCGCAGCCCTTGCCGACGTCACCGTAGCCGCAGACCACGGCCACCTTGCCGCCGATCAGCACGTCGGTGGCCCGGTTGAGGCCGTCCAGCACCGAGTGGCGGCAGCCGTACTTGTTGTCGAACTTGGACTTGGTGACCGAGTCGTTGACGTTGATGGCCGGGAAGAGCAGCGTGCCGTTGTTGAACATCTCGTAGAGCCGGTGCACGCCGGTGGTGGTCTCCTCGGTGACGCCCTTGATCTCAGCGGCGATCTTCGTCCACCGCTTCTCGTCGCCCACGGTACGGCGGAGCAGGTCGAGGATGACCCCCCACTCCTCGGGGTCGTCCTCGGCGGCGGTCGGCACGACGCCGGCCTTCTCGAACTCGGCGCCCTTGTGCACCAGCAGGGTGGCGTCCCCGCCGTCGTCCAGGATCATGTTCGGGCCGGTGCCGTCCGGCCAGTTGAGCGCCTGCTCAGTGCACCACCAGTACTCTTCGAGGGTCTCCCCCTTCCAGGCGAACACCGGTACGCCGTTGGGCTCCTCCACGGTGCCCTCGGGGCCGACGACGACCGCGGCGGCGGCGTGGTCCTGGGTGGAGAAGATGTTGCAGGACACCCAGCGCACGTCGGCGCCGAGCGCGACCAGCGTCTCGATGAGCACGGCGGTCTGGATGGTCATGTGCAGCGAGCCCATGATCTTCGCGCCCCGCAGCGGCTGGGCGGCGGCGAACTCGCGGCGGGTCGCCATCAGGCCCGGCATCTCGTGCTCCGCGAGTCGGATCTCCTTGCGGCCGAAGTCGGCCAGCGACAGGTCGGCGACCTTGAAGTCCATCTGGGATGTCCCCTCTCGTAACGACGCCTGCGAGTTTACGGTCCAACCACCCCATCCCGCCTACTCAGCAGCCGAAACCTCACACAAGAATGTAAGGATTGCGCCGAACCCTCTCCGGAGGGGCCACCATGGAGACCCGCCACAAAATAAGGAGACCGCGATGCGGATCACGGAGGCAGCCGCCCGCCTGGGCATGTCCCCCCGCATGCTCCGCTACCGCGAAGCCCTCGGCCTGCTCCCCCCGGTCCGCGAGCGCGGCTCCCACCGCCGCTTCGGCCCCGACGAACTGGCTGCCGTCACCCAGGCCGTCGACCTCGAACGCCGCTTCGACGTCTCCCCCGCCGAACTGGCCTTCGCCCTCCGCGCCCTGACCGACCCCACGGTCGCCCAGGCCATCCGCGACCTCGGCCTCAAGATAGGCAGAATCCAGGCCCCCCGCCGAGCCCTGGACTTCGAGAAGGAAAAGGCCCTCCGCCTTCTGCGCGGCCGCTGACCGGTCCCGTCAGGCCGTGCCGTTGGGGGATACGGACGTGCGGTCGAGGTCGGGTTCCAGGTAGATGACGCGGGCGATGGGAACCTGGGTGCGGATGCGCTGTTCGGCCTCGTCGATGCCGCGGGCCACCTCGGCGGCGGTGTCGTCGTGCGCTACGGCGATCTTGGCGGCGACGAGGAGTTCCTCCGGGCCGAGGTGGAGAGTGCGCATGTGGATGATGCGGGTGACCTCGGGAGCGGATTCGAGGGCGGCGCGGATCCGGGCTTCCATCTCGGGGCCGGCGCCCTCGCCGATCAGGAGGGACTTGGTCTCGATGGCGAGCACGACGGCGATGATGGCCAGCAGGACGCCGATCATGAGGGTGCCGATGCCGTCCCAGACGCCGTCGCCGGTGACCACGGCCATGGTGACGCCGAAGAGGGCGAAGATGAGGCCGAGCAGGGCGCCGAGGTCCTCCAGGAGCACCACGGGGAGTTCGGGGGCCTTGGCGTGGCGGATGAAGGACCACCAGGACTGCGAGCCGCGCACGTGGTTGGACTCGATGATGGCGGTGCGGAAGGAGAACGACTCGGCGATGATCGCGAAGATCAGGACGCCGAAGGCCCAGCCGGGGGCGGAGATGTCCTCCGGGTGGGAGATCTTGTGATAGCCCTCGTAGAGGGAGAAGACGGCGCCGATGGTGAACAGCACCACGGCGACCACGAAGGCGTAGAAGTAGCGCTCCCGGCCGTAGCCGAAGGGATGTTCCGCGGTGCGGTCGCGGGCCGCGCGTTTGCCGCCGACCAGGAGCAGGGCCTGGTTGCCCGAGTCGGCCACCGAGTGCACCGACTCGGCGAGCATGGACGACGACCCCGTGAACAGGAACGCCACGAACTTCGCCACCGCGATCGCCAGATTCGCCGCCAAAGCCGCGATGATCGCCTTGGTACCGCCACCCGCGCTCACCCGAACACTCCCTCAGAACTCGACCAGGGAGATCCTATTGGCCAATCCGGGTCTTCAGTTCGGTAATGGCCGATACCGGAGCAGGATCGATGCCGTACCCGAGGGCGAGATAGACGGCCGCGTAGTCCAGCAGGCAGATCAGCGTGGCCAGGCGCTCCAGTGGATGCAGTCCCTCGGCCGCGATCTCGGAGACCGGGACGCCGCGGTCCTGGGCCAGCCGCAGCGAGACCTGACGGCGGCGGGCGACGGCCGGGTGCTCCTCGGTGTCGCGCAGGATGACCAGGCGGAGCGACCGGGACGGGGAGTCGGCGAAGATGTCGCGCTGCGCGAGCGGCCCGTCCAGGGCGCCGATCTGGTTGTGCCCGGTCTCCGGGATCTCCCCCCAGAGGGCGGGGTAGCGGGCGTTCTCACCCAGCTGGCAGGCCAGCCGGTACGCGGCGACCATGGTCAACTGGGAGGTCCCCCAGACCATCGGGATGCTCTCGGCGAGTTCCTCGGCCAGCGTCTTGCCGGGGTTGATGAACGACTCGCTGGACGGCCGGCACCGGTGCGCCACCTCCTCCAGCCGTTTGGCCACACTCTCGAACAACCCGGCGTCGGCCTGGGCGAGGCCGAGCGAGGCGGCGGCCACGATGAGCGGCACCGCCAGGCTCCAGAGCGTGGTCCGCTGCTGCCCGACGGGCACCACCGGCACGAACGGCGACCCGGTCTGGGTGGCCAGCGCGGCCAGCGGGGAGGACCGCCCGCCGACGGCGAGCAGCCGGCAGCCGCGCCGGGCCGCCTCGGCGGCCAGCGCCAGGGTCTCCTCGGTGTCGCCGTTGCGGGACACCGCCATCACCAGGTCGGCGGCGCCCACCCAGCCGGGCAGCCGGTAACCGCGCACGGTGCTGATCGGCACCGGCGCGCCGGGCCCGCAGACCGCCGCCAGCACGTCCCCGGCGATGCCGGAGGCGCCCATCCCGGCCACCACGATGGCCCGGGGCCGCCCGTCGGCGGCCACCACGCCGGCCGACGCCTCCACCGCCGACCGGTACGCGGTGCGCACCTGGGCGCCCGAGGAGGCGACCGCGGGAAGCAGGCCCGAGGGGTCCCCGGCGGCCAGGTAGGCCTGGTCGTCGAGCTTCTCAGGCTGCCATTCCATGGGAGTCAGGCCTTCCGCGCCTCGTCTACGAGGAGCACGGGAATGTCGTCGCGCACCGGGTAGACGAGACCGCACGACTCGGACGTGCAGGCCAGCTCCTCGCTCTCCGCCTCCACCCGGAGCGGGGACTTGCACGAGGGGCAGGCCAGAATGTCCAGCAGCCAATCGTCGATCTTCAAATCCCTCGAACCTCTCTCAGCACCTCGTCGCGCACCGCCGCCATCGTGTCCGCGTCCGCGCCCTCGGCGTTCAGCCGGAGCAGCGGCTCGGTGTTCGACGGGCGCAGGTTGAACCACCAGTTGGGACCGGTCACCGTGAGACCGTCCAGTTCATCGAACCTAACACCGTCCCGGGACGCGAACACCGCGCGTACCCGGTCGGTGGCGGCGGCCTGGTCGGCCACCTCGCTGTTGATCTCGCCGGAGGCCGCGTACCGGGCGTATCCGGCGAGCAGCTCCGACAGCGGGCGGTCCTGGCCCCCCAGCGCGGCCAGCACGTGCAGCGCGGCGAGCAGGCCGGAGTCGGCGTACCAGAAGTCGCGGAAGTAGTAGTGCGCGGAGTGCTCGCCGCCGAAGACCGCCCCCGTACGGGCCATCTCGGCCTTGATGAAGGAGTGGCCGACGCGGGTGCGCGCCGGGACCCCGCCGTGCTCGCGGACGATCTCCGGCACCCCGGCGGAGGTGATCAGGTTGTGGATGATCGTGGCGCCGGGGTGCTTGGCCAGCTCGCGTGCGGCGACCAGCGCGGTGATCGTGGACGGCGAGACCGACTCGCCGCGCTCGTCCACCACCCAGCACCGGTCGGCGTCCCCGTCGAAGGCCAGTCCGGCGTCGGCCCCGTGCGCCACCACGGCCGCCCGCAGGTCGCTCAGGTTCTCCAGGACGAGGGGATTGGCCTCGTGGTTGGGGAAGGTCCCGTCCAGCTCGAAGTAGAGCGGCACCAGCTCGATCGGCAGCCCCGCGAACGCCTCGGGCACGGTCAGCCCGGCCATGCCGTTGCCGGCGTCGGCGACCACCTTGAGCGGCCGCAGCCCGGACAGGTCGACCAGCGACTTCAGATGGTCGGCGTACCCGCGCACCAGGTTCTTCTCGGTGACGGCACCGGTCGGCGCGGGCAGCGGCGTGCCCAGCAGCCGCGCGGCAAGGTCTCTGATCTCGACCAGCCCCGTGTCGCCGCTGATCGGCACCGCCCCCGCACGGCACATCTTCATGCCGTTGTACCTGGCCGGGTTGTGGCTGGCGGTGAACATGACCCCGGGCAGCCCCAGGCTGCCGCTGGCGTAGTAGAGCAGATCGGTGGACCCGAGCCCGGCATCGATCACATCGGCCCCACGCGCGGTGGCCCCACGCGCGAAAGCGGCCGACAAAGGCCCGGACGACTCTCTCATATCCCGCGCCACCACCAGCGCAGATGCCCGGGTCACCTCAACGAAGGCGGCCCCCACCGCAGCGGCGATCTCCTCATCGAACTCATCCGGCACGACACCCCGAACGTCATACGCCTTGAAGATCTTGGCGAGATCGCCCAACTCCAGCCCCATTCCCGTGAGTACTCTCCCGAGCCTATCGGCCACACCCAGTCCACGCGGTATTTGTCACCCCAACCCCGGCAATCGACCCCCGTAGTCGTATGTGGGGTTTGCCCGGCCGCGCCGGTGTCTGGACTGAACGTAGGGAGCGCAGCGACCGGAGAGAGGGAAGACGCCGGCTGAGAGCGGCCGGGCCGCCGTGCCGGAGGCGCGGCCAATGT
>NZ_JAHCST010000028.1 GCF_018476525.1 Acrocarpospora catenulata | reverse complement strand
CGGAATCGGGCGAGAAGTCCGTGCTCCCGACTCTGATTCATTGGAGCGTCACCGCTGATCTGGCCTACCCCGGGCACGCTGATCAGCGATGATGGAGCGACGGGCACGGTTTCCCCCGAGGATCGAAGGCGTCAGACACCGCTGATCTTCAGGAACCGTGCCCTTCCTCGTTGGGCGCTTGGCCAGTCGTTACCCCGCTCTTCACTCCGTACGCAGCCCGCGCCCCAGGCTCAGCGGTACCGGAGAAACCAAACCCGGACGAAACCTCGATACGCCGGGGCCCTGACATCAGCCCCAGTAACTAACTCAGTTAAGAAGCCCCCGGCTACAAGCCCTGTTTTCTCACCATAGTGGCCCTGATCTAGTTCACCTATCAGGTAAAGCGTTTTCCAATCCGTTCTCCCCACTCGGCAAACTTGCCTGCAGGCACGCGAAATTCCAACACCGCCATGTTCGACGGACATGCCGCCGAACTCCGCAAGGAACCTCTTGGCCGCTCCATGCATTACGAAACCGGCCCCCTCCAGGCGACTACGCCAGGCCGCCGGCCAGAAAGGCGCGATGGGTCCGACTTTTCGTTAGGGCTCAGGGGAACACCGAATTCAGCGCTTCTACTCGATTTCGCCCTATCGTGCGGGAACGATCCCTGATGAGATCTACATCGATGCGCCCGGCAGAGTTTGCTAGGATTTCAATATCAGCCAACTGGGCCATGGTCTCAGCAGCATAGTGACGAGAATCACTTACGGCCACGTCATCAACAAAGCTAGCAGAATTCAGTGTCCTGCTGGAACAGTAGATGATGTGGGCAGAGTCGCCAGACGTCAAGTAGGCATAGGAGTAATACATTGCACTAATGGCATCATACGCAAATGCCTGAACACCAGACGGCTCCTCTCCTCCTTGCAGTTCCGGAAATGCCAGTACTCTTTCTCGGCGCGCCGATCTTTCAGCTGAAGAGAGACTCACCCCTCGCCACAAATCCTCAAGAAGATTGAGGAAGGTGTCTTCATCCCCAGCATTCCTGTCATCTAGGGTCCGTGCGAGGAAGAACATACCTGCAGTCCGCTCCACACAACTGGCTGCGAAGATGCTCGACAGGCCCTCTCCAGCCTCCCGGAGGAAACTGGAAAGCGCTTCTTCGACTGTCACCACTCAAAAGTCCTAATCTTCGTTCCGTTCTCCCGCGAATAGACCTGACCAGTGAGGTGATCTCGAAGAATTCGATCCGGACAGAAGGCGTTTCAGTGGCCTAAACAACACCGGCAAGGTAGACACGCGGACGGAACGACCGGGCGTGGGAATGAGTGTGGGGCCCTCGGTAGAACGGTTCTCACCACAAGAAGTCCCTGCCGGAAGGCCCCACGTGATCCCCTATCGTGCCACGCTCGACGTCCCACGTGAACTCGCCCGCCACCTAGCCCGGCTGCTGCACGCCGAACGCCACCGCCGGCACACCCCCAAGGCAGCAGAGCCCTCACCTGCTTCCACCAGGCCATATTCACATTGCGATAGTTCCGTGACGGCGGAGACATCACCGCCCTCGGCCGAGACCACGGCATCTCCCGCGCCACCGCCTACCGCTACCTCCACGAAGCCGTCGACGTACTCGCCGATCAAGCCCCCGGCCTCCACCAAGCCCTGAACCGCGCCCGCGCCGACCACCTGCCCCACCTGATCCTGGACGGCAAACTCATCCCCTCCGACCGATGCGCCGAGCAGACGATCAGCGTCAAGGGAAAGAGCATCGACCTGTGGTACTCCGGGAAAGCCCACGCCCACGGCGGAAACATCCAGGCACTGTTCGCCCCCGACGGATTCCCCCTGTGGATCTCCCACGTCGCGCCGGGATCCGTTCACGACCTGACGGCAGCCCGCCAGGAGGTTCTCGGGGCCCTCTACCACCTCGCCGCCCACGACGGCATCCCCACACTCGCCGACGGCGCCTACGAAGGCGCAGGCCACGGCGTTCACACCCCGATCCCGCAACCCGAGGACGGCCGTGACCTGTCCCCGGACAACCGCACCCACAACCGGCTTCTACACGGCCTGCGCTGCCTCGGCGAACGCGGCTTCGCCCTGCTCACCCAGCGCTGGCGCACCCTCCAGCACATCACCGCCAGCCCCAGCAGAATCGGCGACATCGCCAAAGCGGCACTCGCCCTCACCCACTTCGAACACGGCTATTCCACGGGAATACGCTGAGATCACCTCAATGCACTGGAATCTCTCACCGCGAGTCCCGGTCTCGGCGATTTCACTATAGATCGGCAGCCCCAGTTCAATCTCTCGCCGCACGTCGGACGCCCAGCCCGGATCTGGCAGATCGACGGCTCCACCTGCGATCTGGAAGAGAATATAGAGAATGTCCACTCTCGGCGTCGGGCTCGCCGTGAGCAAGGCACTTCATCGAAGCTGCCATCGGACTTGAATCTGCGAAGATCACCAACCCGAGCGTTCGGCCCGGGAGCCGACTCTACCTCCTGTTCGCCAAAGATCCACCCGGAGAAGGCCAGCATCTCAGCAGGACAATTGCGAACAGGGACCTGTGTTGGGAAACCAGGAGAGCGTCAAGGGCTTCTCTGGGGCGCAGCGGCGTCCAGGAACTGTCTCCTGACATCCGCTTTTACACAAGCCGAATGGACTGCGCTGGCACACTCAATCGCCGTCTGGGCCATAGCGACCAACATATCCGGACTCTCGTCTCGCAAACGACCGATGTCCGTCCACCAAGCTCGATCTTCCTGCTTGGCTAGTTCACTTCCCTCCGGCAATCCATAGTAGGTATCACATAGATAAAGCACGTCCAGGATTTCTTCCGCGCATCTGGCAATAGCATCGGTTGCCTGGGTCTCGATGGCACGGCCGAGCAGTTCGCCCACCGAAGAAACGAGCAATCCCAAATCGCTCTTGATCGGCGGAGCAGCGATTCTTCGCTTCACCCACGGCTTAGATATATCTGCAATGCCAGACGAAAGGATTGAAATGTCTCGAAACACGTCTTCTTCAAATACTCCTCCTTCAAGGCCCGACACCATTCTGCGAAATCGACTTGGCCTGCCAGCCACAATAGCCATAAGTGGCTCGGCGCGAGCCAGGGACGCGGCTAGCCACAGCAACCGCCTGGCAGACGGCAGAAGGTCAAGAAGTTCACGCCGCTGCGTCCCGAAATAGGGATAGTGCGCCCGTAGGCTGGATCCAATCATCCACAGCCTGGCAACCGACTCATCTAGGGACCGCCAGATAGTTGAGGCCGCGCCGAGACGCATCGGCTCCGGTATGGAACTGTCATACTCACAGACCATTGTCAGGTTACCTGGTGAGGTGACCTCAAATCTTGTGGCCAATATAGGTCCGACAGGGGCCACAGCCAGGCGTTCCAGCCCGCGCTTCAGCTCCTCGGTCGAAATTTCTTCGAGAGTCTTGATCTCCCAGCGGGCTCTTTCGCGCCCTACTCCGAGAACTTCACCAGATGGCCAGGACACGATATTGATCCGTAGGAATTTTTCATCCATCCAATCAAAGGCCATCCCTACTCCTGCCCGCTCCGCATTCCTGCTCCCTACAACGAGAAGTGGGTCAAGACTCGCAAGAAGGGAAGTGCCCCAGGTCTGAATATAGTCTCTGCAGGCATTCCTTCACCAGTGACTCTGCTGGTGATGTGCCCCTCCGATACCAGTCGGTTGTAGGTACACTTACACATTTGAGTGATCACAACCGACGCACCATCCCGCGACCCACCGTTCCTGGTCACTCCCCACTGGGCCGCTACGCTGAGGTTGGTGTCAGCAGGGCCCGCGACGCTATAGGTAAAGAAGTTACCAGGCTGTCCGACACTACCGCCACTAGATGCCTCTTTGGCAGCAGGGGAGCTCAAGCCCTTTGCCGCAATGTTTTGCGCATGCTTCGTAGTTGTCCCATGAGCGAAGTCAAGCTGCTCGCCACAATTATGAACGAGAATTTCCTGACTACCTGCGAGAACGTAGTACGTATGGAAGTCGGCGATAGTGAGGTTGTGGACTGTCTGATGAGGGCTGGTCCAACGGGTGATGGCGGCGATCTGGACGTGTGTTCCAGCACTGGTCTGGAGCCAAGTTCCGGGCTGGAGTTGCTCTGCCGGGATCCAATCGCCCAGGTCGGAAACCCAGATGGGATGGCCCTCGGTGGCGGTAACGGAGTCTGTGAGGGCTGGCCCGTTACCGCGTACCCCGTTGAGGATGAGGAAAGCTGACGCATCTCTGGTCTTGTTGTAGGCACCAAGGAACCCACTGTGCTGGTCAGAGCTTGCGGCCTTGGTGAAGCGGACGAGGTTCTTGGTGCCATTGCCGTTGATGACGGCAGTGACGGACTTCGCAGCGGTCTTCCCATTTTCGGGGTCGGTGGCCAGGACCGTGTCGCCGATCTGGACATGTTCGATGGGTTTGGTGGTGCCATCGGCCATCAGGACGCGGGTGCCAGGGATAAAGCTGTTGGGACAGCCGGTGCTGGGTCTGGTTTTGCCGATGGCTCGGCCGATGAGGCCGGCGGTTTTGTTGACCAGGACGCCGCCGACGACGCTGGTGACCGCGCCGACGGTCATGGCGCCGAGGGCGTCCAGGAGGTTTTGTTGTTCGGCGGGGGTGTCCATGGCGTAGCCGACGTAGCCGGCCACGGCGCCGCCTAAGGCCATGCAGCCCAAGCTGCCGGCTCCGGCGGTTAAGGCCAGGCAGCCCGCGGTGACGGCGACTCCGGCGACGGTGGAGACGATGGTGCTGGCGTTGTCTTCGATCCAGCCGCCGATGGCGCCCCAGAAGCTGTCGTCTTCTTTCTCTTCTTCCTTGGGCTTGGGTGGGGTGATCTTGCGGTTCTGCTCGTCCTTGCGGCGCTTTTCCTGACGGTCGTTGTAGGCCTTGTTGTCGGCTTTGCGCTTGGCGCGGACCTTCTTGTTGGTGATCTTCTTGCCGCTGCCGTCGTAGTCCTCGCTCAGGGTGCGGTTGGCGGCGGCGTTTCCGGCGTCGATGCCCAGGCCGGTGACGTCCGACAGGCCGATGGGGTTGTTGCCGGCGTAGGAGAAGGGGTTGGCCCATTGGGGTTTGCGGTAGTCCAGCAGGGGGTCGGTGGAGATGAACTTGGCGATGGTGGGGTCGTAGTAACGGGCGCCGATGTGGGTCAGACCGGTGGACTCGTCCTCGATCTTGCCAGCGCATCGGCGACTTCGTGGGCGGGAACGGGCTGGCCTGGAACCAGGGCGTCGGCAAGACCGGGTATGTGTTCGGGTATCCGCACCACGGGCACCTGGACGGCGACAAGCCGTACAGCGGGTGGACCATGAAGTGGTGCTACGGCACCATCGGCCAGTTCGCTCCCTACCAGGGCGCCGACGCGCATGTCGGCTGGGGGCCCCCGATCAACAACCAGGTCTGCTCGTTCACCCCAGGTGCTGACGGGTCGCCATTCCTGTGGGGATACAACACCACTGGCGACGATCCGATGTCCCGCGTAGGCAACCTCAACTCGGTCATCAGCCGGGTCCGCGACACCGACGGCAACAACCGGTACGACACCTGGACCGGGCCCTACTTCGACGGCTACACCAAGCAGCTCTACGACCTGGCCAACGCCCGCTGGAGTCCATGACCGGTCAGAACAGGGTCAGCGGCTCCACCGGCATGGGCTCGGGCAACGGCTCGACGTCTGGGACCCGGGCCCGTACGTCGTCGTGGAAGCGGCGGGCGAGCGGCAGTACCTCCGCGTTGTCGGGGGTGTGGATGAACACGGTCGGCGAGCGGCCTTCCCGTAGCCAGCCGGCGACCTGTTCCACCCAGGGCTGCCAGCCGTCGGCCGTACGTTCTGCGTCGTCCCGGCCGATGTAGCGGACGATCGGGTGGTCGGTGAGGGCGGTCATCCGGCGTGGCATTCGCGGCTTTCTGCCCCATGCCTCGCGTTCGGCGTCGGTGGCGGGCGGCTTTTCGAAGAGGACCGTCGTGTCGAAAGGCACCCACTCGGCCCGGACACCCGCCAGTACCTTCTCCAGGTAGCTCTCAGCGCGCGCGTCCTCGAAGAACGCCCGGTGTCGTACCTCCACGGCGTACTGGTATGTCCTCGGCAGCCGACGTAGGAACGCGGCCAGGCCGCCCAGATCGTTCGGGCCGAACGTGCCCGGCAGTTGCACCCACAGCGTGTCCGCCCGAGCCCCCAGCGGTTCGATCGCCTCCAGGAACGCCCGCAGCTCCTCATCCGCCCCGGTCAGCCGCCGCTCATGTGTGACGATCTTGGGCAACTTCGCCAGGAACCGGAAGCCCGGGCTGAGCTGACGCGCCCATGACTCGACGGTGCTCCTGGACGGCGTCGCGTAGAACGTGGTGTTCCCCTCCACCGCGTTGCACCACCCCGCATACGCGCGCAGCCGCTCCCTGGGACCCAGCGGGTGCGGCAGATACCGCCCTTGCCATGGCGCATGCGTCCACATCGCGCATCCCACATGAAGAAGCCGCATGGCCAAGACGCTATCCCAGGCCCGGAATGCGATACGCCAGATGCGCGGTCCGTCACGCCGTACGGTTGCCGGCATGACCGACGATGAACTGGTTGCCGAACTGCTGAGGCGGATGAAAGTAGATCAGGAAATCCGTCAGCCGATCGAGAACCCGCCCAGTCGGGAGCACATGAGCCGCTGGGTGGAGATCGACCGGGACAACACGGCGTGGCTCCTGTCGGTGGTACGCGACCGTGGCTGGCCGCTCCTGTCGCAGGTCGGAGAGCGGGGAGAACTGGCGGCCTGGTTGCTCGCCCAGCATGCCGACGCCTCGCCCGAGGTCCAGCGCGAATTCCACGCGCTTCTTACGGAGGCGGTCGCCAACGGGGAGGCGAAGCCCTCCCATCTCGCCTACCTTGAGGATCGGGTCCGCGTGAATTCCGGGCGTCCCCAGCTCTACGGAACCCAGTTCATCGAGGATGGCGATGGCTTGAGGCCAAGGCCGATAGAGGACCCGGATCAATTGGATGAGCGACGTGCCGCCGTAGGTCTGGAGCCGTTCGAGGAGTACGCCGCGCGAATGCGGCAGTTAGCGGAAGGCGATACCTGACGCCATGCGATGGCGCGCTTTACCCACCCGCGTGGGGCGGTGCGCCACCCGTCCATGCCCTCACGATCAACAGATCAGCCCGCCTCGACCACCTTCTTAACGCTCAACTGCCGACGCACCTGCGGTGTGAACGGCAGCAAGGTGAGCGCGATGCCCACGCCCCCGTAGAGCGCATGGAGCCAGGACTGCCCAGGCATGTAGATCAGTTCGAGGCCGATCCAGATGACCTGCCCAATTCCCAGGAGGAATGTCGCGGCCCAGGACCAGTGGTGCCCCGTCCAGCGCTCCACGGGGCGAAGCATGCTCCATCGCAGGCGGGCGAACATGCCGCATGCGGTGACCAGCGACCCCAGGCCGAACCCGATCCCTAACACCAAGCCGGGGATCAGCCAACTGTCGATGAGTGGGAACAGATCGAGCCAGTCGGACGGGAACAGGTCATCGGCCCACGGACCGAGCAGCAGGATGCCCCCTGCCACCGCACTGAGCCCGAGAAATCCGAGTACCGCGATTGTGGTGATCATCGCCGGAGGGCGGCGCTCCATCATGGTCGTCATACACCGAGCATCAGCCGAATCGAGAGTCACCTGCCAGGGAAGGAGGACCGCCCTCCGAGTGCCGTTCGTCCCGCCCTTCGGCGTCTTTCAGTTCTTCAGGCACCGGGACGCACACCGGCGGGTGCGGCCAGGTCGCTCGTGAGACCGGAAGCAAGGGTGCCGATATATGTCCGGTCTTGTCTGGCTACTGCTGCCAGGCGGCGACGACGTCTGCGGGGGTCCATACGAGATCTACGTGTTTGGGATTGATGTCGGGGTGCAGACCGTTGAGGGTGGCGGCGACCAGGCCGGTGATGCCTGGCTCGAAGCCGGGGACCTTGGCTGCCGAGCGGTGGGACGTGGCCAGGTCATGAGGGTCGAAGGGCGTGTTGAGCCATTTGATCGAGCCTGTGAAGTGGATGCGGTTTGCGATGGGGGCGCGGTCGGCGCCGATCAGGTCGACTTCGGGGTCGAACTGGCGGTTCCACCAGCTGCCTACGGTTTCCACTTCGGGCCAGGGCAGGTTTTCCGTCAGGGCGGCGAGTTCGAGGGACTGGCGGATGAGTGGTTCCACCGCACGGCCCCGCCATGCGGTCCAGCGCCGTTCGATCAGGCGGAACCCGGCGTCCGGACGTCCTCGTTGAACCTGTTCGTAGACCGGGCGGAGGATACCCAGGTACAGGCGAAGGTTGCTGTCAGCGACATGGTAGAGCGCGGGCTTTCCTGGTCGGGTGGACAGCGGCTCGGCAAGGGCCAGGATGTGCTTTTCCTCGGTCAGGCGCCGGAGTAGCGGGGACAGGGTGCCCGACGGCAGGGCGCCCTCCCGGCTGCCCGCTTTGGCGGCGATGGTGGCGTGGGTACGGTCCCCCGCCCCCACCGCCTGCAGCACCCGGCGTGCGGTGTCCGGGTTGGGGAACTCTGCCAGAAGCGCCGCCTCCGGCACACCGAAGACCGGGGCGGCCGGGTCGGCGGATTCCTGGCGAAGGAAGTCCAGGGCGGGCATGGCGTGCGGCCAGCTACGCAGGATGCCGGGCAGGCCCCCGGAGACCAGGTGGGCGTCGATGGCGTCGGCCGGGCCGAGACCCAGCGCCGCGCCGACGTCAGCCGGATTGAGCGGGCCCAGGATCAAGTTGTCGGCCCTGCCGTAGAAGGGCCGGTCGTAGGCGGTCAGGCGCTCCATCATGTGCAGGTCGCTGCCAAGAAGCAGGAGCAGGACCGGCCGGGGCGACAGCAGGCGGTCCCAGGCCGTCTGCAGGGCGCCGTCGAACAAGCTGTCCTGCTCGGAGAGCCAGGGCAGTTCGTCCAGCACGACGACGCAAGGGGTGGAAGGCAGGACCGAAGCCAGGACCCGGAACGCGTCCGGCCAGTTTCCGCTGTCGAGCACCGGAACCATTTCGGGGTCGGACGGCAGCGCCGACTCGCGCAGGTCGGTGAGGAACGAGGCTACCGCCTCAACCGGTGAAGCACCTTTGGTCGCCGTTGAGAACAGGTAGGGAACGCCTACGCGGTCGCAGAATTCCTGGACCAAACGTGACTTCCCGACCTGCCGTCGGCCGCGCAACGCCAGGGCGACTCCGGAGCCAGTGGTTTCCACCCGCTTCAGGCGCTTGTCCAGCAGCGTCAGTTCGCTCGTCCTGCCGATGAAGTCTGCCATCCCGCCTTCTATGTAGATTCAATCTACGTAGATTGATCCTACATAACTTGCCGACGCGGAGACTGCCAGCGGTTGATCAGCCAGGCGGAGACTTCGGGGTTGTCCTGGAGGTCCTCCCAGGGGATCGCGGTGAGGGCGAGGGTGGCGTGGCGGGGGTCGGAGGGGGCGAGGAGGAGGGCGCCGTCGGCGGTGAGGGTGGGGAGGGTGAAGCCGTACGGGATGAGGAGGAAGCCGTCGGGGTGGGTGATGGCGGTCATGGGCAGGGCTCTCTGTTGGCGCAGGTTTTGTGGTGGTTCCAGACGGAGCGGGCGACGGCGTCGTCGCAGGAGAGCAGGCGGAGCAGGCGGTGGGCGCGGCCGGTGGCGACCAGGGCGTACGACTCCGCCCACCATTCCTCGGAGGAGTGGTAGTGGTCCTGGCGGAGGACGGGGACGCAGCGGCTCATGATGCGCCGCCACTCGGGGTGGGTGGCGCGGGTGTCCAGGCGGTAGAGCAGGTGGCCGACCAGGTGGTGGGCGAGCGAGGCGGACACGTGCGGGCCGGTGCCGACGAGCATGCGGACCCCTCCGGCGGAGGCGGTGCCCCCGGGGAGGTGGAGCAGGCCGGCCAGGCCGGGGGCGGCGCCGGAGCCGAGCCAGATGCCCTCCAGGTGGGTGGTCAGGCGGGTGGCGATGTGGGCGGGCAACTCGCGTAAGGCGTTCAGGGCATGGGTGAGCTCGGGGGTGGGGTCGAGTTCCATGCGTACGACGGAATCGAGTGTTAACAATTGGGACTCCATCTGTCCTCCTAAAGCGACCTTGCTCCCTAAAAGTCGGCACCCGGCGGGCGTATTACAGGGTGACGGCAAGGATTATCGCTCTACCCCTAAAGGCCATCGGCTATCGTGATCGCCGTTCCCGGGCCAAAACGGCGCGCGAATCGCATTTATCACCCTCCGAGGAGAAATTTCAGTGAAAATGGTGCTTTGTGCACTGTTGGCCGCCTGCCCTCCGGTAGCTCCGATCATTTCGGCCACTCCCCCGGTCACTTCGGCTACCCCGGCGGCTACTCCGGCCACCCCGTCGGTCAGCTGGATTACTCCGGTCCCTCCGGTCAGCCCGTCGCCGACCGCCACCCCCTGGGACCAGTGCGCCACCGATCTCCGCCAGGGCATCGAGGAGCAGCTCACCCGCCGCCCCGACGGTGCGGTGGAACCCCCCAACACCGTCGTCTACCAGGGCGGCGGCGGTCAGATCGTCGAGGTCGTCGAGGTGCACCCCGAGTCCTGCGGCGTGCTGCGCGCCTTCCTGCCCACCCGCTGCGACGAACTCGGCTGGCTCTGCGTCTGGGCCCGCCCGGGCAGGGACAGCCACCTCTGGGGCACCACCATCCAGAACAAATGGCTAAATGTCCAAGCATCTCCGGCATATCCGTATAAATCCATCTGGAACAACCGCGAGAGGGGATTCTGCGTCAAGAAGACCCTCACCGCGACCCCACGCTGCTTCGCCCCCGGCTACGCCGACGATGACATCACAAAGGACGAAAAAATCGGCGCCTGGCGATATGTCCATCTAAAGGTGGCATAGCGACAAGACAGCCCTGCGCAGACGCAACCGAGCAGGGCTCTAAAGTCGACGTCGGTACCCGGTGACCCAGCCCTGCGCGAGGACGTACCGGTACTCGAAAACGCACGGTACGGACACGTTCAGGGATGACCGGGCGGTCAGCATCGCCTCCACCGAGATGAGCCGCCCGGTCCCCCGATCCACCAGCAACACCCACTGCTCCGGCCGCGGGTCCCGGGTACGGAAAGCCCAGGCCGTACCGGACCGCCCGGTACGGCCCACCATCGACCCGAGCGACCACACGTCCGGACGGCCGGCGAACAGCCGCCAGATCCGCGCCTGCTGCGCCGAGGTGAGCGTGTCGTCCATCGCCAGGTCCAGATAGGCACGAGCCAGCCGATAGGTCTCCGACCCCACCTCCGGCCCGGCCGCCAGCAACGCCCTCCGCAACCCCTGAGCGGAACGCGGCAGCGTCTGCCCCCGCAGTGCCCGCGTCAGGACCGCCGAGTACTCCCGCACCGCCCCGGGCCGCCCACCCCCGTCCAGCGGGTACTCCCGCCGCAGCATCCGCCCGATCGGCCCGATCGGCGTCCACCGCTCCACCAGGTACGGCCGCACCCGGGACACCTGCCCGGCCGGCCCTGCCTCGGTCGCCATGCGCCACTCCAGCGAGCGCAGGTACCCGTAGCGGTCACCGACGGCCGGTTCCCGCGTGGCCCCGTCGGCGGCCTGGGCCAGCAGGCTCAGCGCCGGACCGGCCGTCGGATAGTCCGGCCCCTCGGACGGCGTGGCGCTGGCCACCGTGGCCTGCGCCCGGGTGGCGCAGATGGGCACCTGGGTGCTACCGCCGCCCGGCGCCGGCAGGGTGAAGGTCGAGGCCAGCCGGTAGTTGACCGCCGGTGGCGGCACGGGATCGTCGGCGGTGACGTTGATCAGCACCGCCACCAGCCCGATCAGCAGCGCCACGGTCACCGGCACCAGTTCCCCGGTGCGGCGCCGCCGGCCGTACATGATCGCGTACATCCGGGCGAGGTCCGGTGGGGCGGTGGCGAGGTCGGCGGCGGGGTCGTGGCGGCGCATCAGGGCGCGGAAGTCCTCGGGGGTCACGGCAGCCCCCCGTAGCCGAGGCGGAGAAGGTGGTGTTCCAGGCGGACCCGGGCCCGGTGCACCCGGACGGCCATGGCGTTCGGCGTGCATCCGGCGATCACGGCGGCCTCCTCGATGGTGAGTTCCTCCCAGTAGCGCAGTTGCAGGGCCTCCCGGTCGGCGGCGGACAGGCAGGCCCGGGCCGCCTCGAAGATCCCGTCCAGGTCGGGCGGAGCCGACCCGTTGCCCGGCGGCGTGGCCTGCGCCTCCAGCCGCCGGAGGAACTCGGCGAAGCGGCGGTGCCAGCGGCGCCGGTTGGCCACCTCGCCGCGGGCCTGGCAGTAGAGCCAGGGCAGCGCGGACTCTCCGGCGGGCACCTCGTCGAGCCGGCGCCAGGCGATCTCGAAGGTCTTCTGCACCACGTCCTCCGCCATCCCTTGATCCACCTGCCGTCGCGCGTACGCCAGGAGGGTTCCGTAGTAGGCGCTGTAGAGGCGGGTGAACCGCGCGTCGTGGTCGTGCTCGTCCGTCACCGCCAGCCCCTCGCCGGTAACCGTCCCTCGGGATTAAGTCCGCGTGTGCCGCCACGATTACACAAAGGATCAGGACACCTACCTAGAGTTATGCAATCGATGTGCTTACTCACCGGAAACACGGAGGTAACACCACGGAGGTGTCATGAATGGGACTCATCCCGAAAGGGTGGGGCGCACCTAGGGTTCCGCTCGGACCAAAGCGTTCCGAGGCTGGTCCGAGAGGTGCAGGCGGCCGGACGCGGTCGTTCCACGGCGGGAGAAAAGCCCGGGAGACAGTCATAAACGGCTGCCTCTGTCGATGAGGCCTTTCCCGATGAGGAGTGCCCGTGGGACACATCCACAACAATTACGGCCCCGAAGCGCGTTACGCCGTGGAACGCGAGGCGCAACTGCCTACCACCATGCACGAGCGGGAGATCGCCCGGGGCCTGGAGTACGGCCTGCCCGGCGCCGATTCGATCAAGGACCGGACCATCCCCACCTTCTCCCGGGGCGAACTGCCGCACTTCGCCGGCATCAACACCTTCCTCAAAGCGCCATATGTCGAAGATGTCAGGCTTTGTGGGCAGTATGACGTGGCGATCCTGGGAGCTCCGTTCGACGGGGGCACCACCTACCGCTCCGGCACCCGGTTCGGCCCGCAGGGCATCCGGAGGATCTCCGCCCTGTACGGCCCGTACAGCTTCGAGCTCGGGGTGGACCTGCGGGAGTCGATCACCATCTGCGACCTGGGCGACATCTTCACCATCCCCGGGAACATCGAGAAGACCTTCGACCAGATCAGCAAGGGCGTGTCGCACGTGTACGGCACCGGCGCCTTTCCGGTGGTGCTCGGCGGCGACCACTCGATCGGCTACCCCACGGTCCGCGGCATCGCCGAACACCATTCAGGAAATGTCGGGATCATTCATTTCGATCGGCATGTCGACACCCAGGAGACCGACCTGGACGAACGCATGCACACCACGCCGTGGTTCCACGCCACCGACATTCCCAACGTGCCCGCCAAGAACCTGGTCCAGATCGGCATCGGCGGCTGGCAGGCCCCCCGCCCGGGCGTCAAGGTGGGCCGGGAGCGCGGCACCACCATCATGACGGTCACCGACTGCGTGGAGATGGGCATCGAGGCCGCCGCCGAGCGGGCCCTGGAGGTGGCCTGGGACGGCGCCGAGGCCGTCTGGCTCTCCTTCGACGTGGACTGCCTGGACGCCGCGTTCGTGCCGGGCACCGGCTGGCCCGAGCCCGGCGGGTTCCTCCCCCGCGAGGTGCTCAAGTTCATCCAGCTGATCGCCGACGCCCGGCCGCTGGCCGGCATCGAGGTGGTGGAGTGCGCCCCGCCGTACGACAACGCCGACATCACCTCCCTTATCGCCACCCGCGTGATCTGCGACACCCTCGGGTGCCTGGTCCGCTCGGGTCACCTCCCCACAAAGAAGGGAGCGGCGTGATGCTCCGTCGCTTACTGCCCATCCTGGCCGCCTTCTCCCTGTTCGGTACGGCCTGCGCCGCCGAACCCGCGGCCGACCCCGGCACCGGAGCCGCCGCCACGGCCGCCGGGCCGGAGAAGATCACCATCGGCTTCAGCGCCTGGCCGGGCTGGTTCCCCTGGCAGGTGGCCGCCGAACAGAAGCTGTTCGAGAAGAACGGCGTGCAGGTGGAGCTGAAGTACTTCGACAGCTACACCGACTCGCTGAACGCGCTGGCCACCGGCACCATCGACGCCAACAGCCAGACGCTCAACGACACGCTGGCCTCGGTGGCGGGCGGGGCCCAGCAGAGCATCGTGCTGGTCAACGACAACTCCACCGGAAACGACCAGATCATCGCGGCACCGGAGATCAAGACCCCGGCCGACCTCAAGGGCAAGACGGTCGCGGCCGAGCAGGGCACCGTGGACCACTACCTGCTGCTGCTCGCGCTGCAGAAGGCCGGGCTGACCGAGGCCGACATCACCTTCACCCCGATGCTCACCGACGCCGCCGCGGCCGCGTTCGTGGCCGGCCAGGTGGACGCGGTGGGCGCGTTCGCGCCGTTCACCTCGACCGCGCTCAAACGGGAGGGCAGCACCGCCATCGCCACCTCGGCCGACTTCCCCGGCGCCATCCCCGACCACCTGGTGGTCACCAAGGATCTGCTCGGCCGGAACGAGAAGGGCGTGCAGGCGCTGGTGGAGACCTGGTTCGACACGCTGGAGTGGATCGGCGCCAACCGGCCGGCGGCGCTGGAGATCATGGCCAAGCGGGCCGGGGTGTCGGTGGCCGACTACGAGACCTACGACCAGGGCACCACCATCTTCACGCTGGAGCAGAACCGGCAGGCGTTCGCCGCCGACCTGCCCAACCAGGCCAAACTGATCTCCGACTTCCTGGTGTCCACCAAGCTGGTGGACGCGGCGCCGCCGCTGGACGGCCTGTTCGAACCGAAGTTCGTGCAGGCAGTCCAGCCATGACCGACCTGATGACCAGACCGGAGATTCCCGCCGTGACGCCGCGGCGGGTCAAGCTGCTCAAGACGGAGGTGTCCCGGCGGACCGCCTGGATCCTGCGGGCGGCCTCAGTGCTGGTGCCGCTGGCCGCCTGGTGGGCGCTGAGCGTCAGCGGGCTGGTGGAGGACACCTTCCTGCCGTCGCCGCCGGAGGTCTGGACGGCCGGTCTGGAGATGGCCGAGAGCGGCGACCTGCCCGCGGACGTGCTGGCCAGCCTGGGGCGGATCGGCGCGGGCTTCGGCCTGGCGGTGCTCATCGCGGTGCCGCTCGGCTTCGCGATGGGCACCCTGGGCTGGGCGCAGCCGCTGCTGGAGCCGGTGATCGGCATCCTGCGCTACCTGCCGGCCTCGGCCTTCATCCCGTTGCTGATCATCTGGGTGGGGATCGGGGAGGCGTCCAAGATCGCTCTGCTGGTGCTGGGCGTGGTGTTCTTCAACACGCTGATGACCGCTGACGCGGTGCGGCAGGTGCCGACCCGGCTGCTGGAGGTCTCGGCCATCCTCGGGGCCGGGCGGGGCCGGGTGGCGGCGCGGGTGGTGTTCCCGTACGCGCTGCCCGGGATCCTGGACGCGATGCGGGTGAACGCCGCGGCCGCGTGGAACTTCGTGGTGGTCGCGGAGCTGATCGCGGCCACCTCGGGTCTTGGGTACCGGATCACCCGGGCGCAGCGGTTCCTGCAGACCGACCGGATCTTCGCCATCCTCATCGTGATCGGACTGATCGGGCTGACCATCGACATCACGCTCCGGCTGCTGCGGGCGCGGGTGGGGCGGTGGGCGACGTGACCGGGCTTCGGCTGGAGGGGGTGGCCCGCGAGTACGTGCCGGGGCAGCCGGTGCTGGACGGGATCGACCTGGACATCCCGCCCGGGGAGTTCGTCACCGTGGTCGGGGCCAGCGGGTCCGGCAAGTCGACGCTGCTCTGCCTGATCGCGGGGCTGGCGCGGCCGACCCGGGGGCGGGTGCTGCTGGACGGGCAGGAGGTGCTCGGGCCGGGGCCTGACCGGGGCATGGCGTTCCAGACGGCCTCGCTCTATCCGTGGCGGAGTGTGGCGCGCAACGTCGCCTTCGGGCTGGAGGCGTTGGGGGTGCCCAAGGCCGTACGGGCCGAGCGGGTGGCGTGGTTGCTGGAGGAGGTCGGGCTCAGCCGGTACGCCTCGGTGTTGCCGGGGCGGCTGTCCGGTGGGCAGCAGCAGCGGGTGTCCATCGCCAGGGCGCTGGCCTGCCAGCCTCGGGTGCTGCTGCTGGACGAGCCGTTCGGGGCGCTGGATGTGCAGACCAAGGAGGACATGCAGCTGTTCATCCGGCAGATCTGGCAGGACGTGGGGACCACGGTGGTAATGGTCACCCACGATGTGGAGGAAGCGGTCTTTCTCGGGCAGCGGGTGCTGGTGTTGTCCAGCGATCCCGGGCGGATCAGTCAGGACATCACGGTGGATCTGCCTGAACCGCGCACCCTGGAGGTACGGCGGAGTGCGGAGTTCCTGGCACTGCGGGCCCGGGTGGAGGATCTGGTACGCGCTGAACACCGGGCCCATCAGGCGCGGGTGTGAAATCTCCGGGTCCGAAACGGGGACGCCGGTTCGCCATGCGGGTCGGCGGCGGCGCTAGGGTCGCCAATGAACAGTCTCAGAACTGAAAGGGATATCGACAATGGCGACCACGCGTACCGCGACCACTCAGTGGAAGGGCGCTCTGCTCGACGGCTCCGGGACGGTATCGCTTGACACCTCCGGCGTTGGCACCTTCGACGTGACGTGGGCCTCGCGGTCCCAGGAGGCGAACGGCAAGACCAGCCCCGAGGAACTGATCGCCGCCGCTCACTCGTCCTGCTTCTCGATGGCGCTCTCGCACGGCCTGGCCGGGGCGGGCACGCCGCCGCAGTCCGTCGAGACCAAGGCCGACGTGACCTTCCAGCCGGGCGAGGGCATCACCGGCATCGTCATCTCGGTCCGCGCCCACGTCCCCGGCATCTCCGCCGAGGACTTCCAGGCCGCCGCCGAAACCGCCAAGGCCAACTGCCCGGTCAGCAAGGCCCTGACCGGCACCACCATCACCCTCAACGCCGAACTCCTCAGCTAGTCACCCTCGGGACCGGCCCTCACCTCTGAGGGCCGGTCCAACCCGTGGTACTCCCACGTAACGCTCGAACATCGTCCATCGCGAGGGCGGCAAGGTCGAAGCTCACAGGTGCCGTAGTTGGTCGCGCAGGGTGCGGGCGACATGGCCCATGAGGGCCTCCGCGCCCGGCTGGCTGACGGCCGCGACGCGGGACTCGGTGAGGACGGCGACGCCGAAGGTCTGGCCGTCGGCGTGTTCGACCACGCCGACCTCGTGGCGGAGGTTGAGCAGCGTGCCGGTCTTGGAGGACCAGCGGGAGGCGTCGGAGGTGAAGTCGGGGGCCAGACGGTGGCGGATGAGGTTCTCGCCCATCAGGGTTCTTACGCGTTCGGCGACGGACGCGTCGATCGTGGAGGGGGTCCACAGCGCCTGCAGGAGGTCGAGGAAGGCGCGTGCGGTTCCCGTGTTGGCGCGGGTCACGTCGAGTTGGGAGATGCGGTGCCCTCGGCCGGCCGTACCGGCTTCGATGGCGAGGAAGTGGGCGAGGTGGCCGTCGCCGGGGTCGAGGCGGTCGGCGGGGGTTCTGACCAGTTCCTCCATGGTGTGGCGGACGGCGATGCCCTGGATGGCGAGTTCGTGCAGGATCGCGGAGATCCGGGCCGGCGGGGTGAGGGCGAACAGCGCGTCCGTGGCGGTGTTGTCGCTGATGGCCATGGCGAGGTAGAGCAGGTCGTCGATGGCGATCCTGGCCGGGTGGCGGAACCGGCTGAGTCCGGTCTGTCCGGTGCCGGGCTTGCCGGGTTGCAGGAGGATCTGGGTGGCGCCGTCGAGTTCGCCCCGGCGGACGCGTTCGAGGGTCGCGATCGCGAGCGGAATCTTGACCAGGGAGGCGACCGCGTATTCGATCTCCGGGTCGATGCCGATCTCCTCGCCCGATCGCAGGTCCCGGACCAGGAACGAGCCACGCAGCCCGGCCTCGTCGAGCATCTCGCGGAGGTCGCGGAGCACTTTCCGCACGCTCATCCTTTCTCCCCGGCACCCAGGCAGCGGCCGATCGCGTCCCCCAGCCGGGCCCGGACGCGTTCGGCATCGTCCCCGACGGCCGCGGTGACCACGTATCCGCGGACCGGCCTGATCTCGCCGAGGGCACGCCAGTGTAGTCCCAGCTCGGCGGCCTGCGTCGGCGAGCACAGCAGGAGGTCCTCCGTGCACAGCACGTCGGCGGCGGCCGCGACGAGCGTGGTCGCGACGCTGACCTGGCCGGGCTGGAGGCCGACGGCGTCCCTGGTGCGGAACATGCGGTCGCGGATGTGCGGGACGTCGTCCTCGGGCTGGATCCAGACGCGGCGGCGCGGTGAGGCCGGTGCGGCGCGGCCCGCCCGGAGGCTTTCCAGGTAGAGGGTCCGCACCGGAAGGTCGGCGGTCCCGGCGACTCCGAGCGGCGTCGACCAGGTCGCGTCGGTGCCGGGCACGGCGACCAGCGCGGCCCTGACCTCGCGGGTGCGGACGAGTTCGGCCCGTTCGGCGGGAGCGGCGGTCAGGAGGTCGAGGGGGACGCCGCCGCGGCGGCCGGCCGCGGCGAGGTGCGCCAGGTCGCGTGTGGCGCAGAAGCCGGGAACGGCGAGGCGGAGCGGGTTGAGCCTGGCCTGCCCGGCCTCGTGTTCCATGTCGTCGGCGAGCCGGACCAGGCGTCTGGCCGACGGGAGCAGGTCGCGCCCGAACTGGGTGAGGACCGCGCCGCGCGAGGAGCGGTCGAACAGCCGCTCGCCGAGGTGGTTCTCCAGAGCGGCGATGCGGCGGCTGGCGACCGGTTGCGGCACTCGGGTGGCCGCCGCGCCTTCGGTGAAGCTGCCTCGCTCGCTGACGTTGACGAAAACTCTCCAGGCGCTGAGCAGGTCCATGACCAGAAACTATGCTATTTCCGCATAAATCCATTCGGATCTGTCTTTGACGGTATCGACAGGGGCGGGCAAGACTGCCGGGCGTACAAGATCCGTGATGGAAGGGTTCGGGGCCATGTCCATTCGGCGTCTCCGGCGTTCGGTGATCACCGCGTTGCTCGTCGTCATCCTGCTCCCGCTGACCGGCACCGCCGCGTCCAGCCGTACCGACCCGGCAGTGGATGGGGCGCGCCGCGAATTACGTGCGCTGGAGGTGTCCTTCAAGGGCCGGATCGGCGCGTACGCCTACGACACCGGCACGGGGAAAACGATCGGCTACCGGTCGGGGGAACGGTTCCCGCTGCTGTCCACCTTCAAGGCGGTCGTCGTCGCCGCCGTCCTGCACCAGGCCCGCACCACCAGCCCCGGTCTGCTGAACAAGGTCATCCGCTGGAAGGCTGCCGACCTGGCGCCGCACTCCCCCGTCACCGGCAAGCACGTGCGGAAGGGCCTGACCGTGGCCCGCCTGTGCCAGGCGGCGATCACCCAGAGCGACAACACCGCCGCCAACCTGCTGCTCAAGCAGATCGGCGGCCCCGCCGGGCTGACCAGGTACTTCCGTACGCTGGGCGACCAGGTCTCCCGGCTGGACCGGGGCGAGCCCGGCCTCAACCAGTGGCACCCCAAGGAGCGGCGCGACACCACGACGCCCGCCGCCATCGGCCGTGACCTGCTGGCGCTCACCACGGGAAACGCGCTCGACGCCAGGGATCGCGCCCAGCTCAACACCTGGCTGATCGCGAACAGGACCGGTGACGCGCGCATCCGCGCCGGACTGCCCAAGTCGTGGACGATCGGCGACAAGACCGGCTCGGTCTCGGTGTACGGCGCCGGGAACGACATCGCGGTCATCTGGCCCGGCAAGTCGGCCGCGCCGATCATCATGTCGATCTACACCAACCGCAAGTCCAGGTACGCCCCGATCGACGAGAAGGTCATCGCGAAAACCGCCACCATCCTCGCCCGCGGGCTGGGCAGGCTCTGATGGCGGCGCGGAGTGTGGTGCGCCTCGTGGGGGCGGCCATGGCCGCCGGGGTGCTGGCCGCGGCGATCGTGTCGCCCGCCGTCGGGGGCGCGGGCAAGGCGATCATGGTGGCGTCCGGCGGACTCGACCTCGGCCCCGCCGAGCTCGTGGAACCCCCGCTGGCGGAGCGGACCAAGGTGCTCGATGCCCGGGGCAGGCAGATCGCCCAGTTCTATGACCAGTACCGGGAGGTCGTCACGCTCGACCGGATCGCGGACATCATGCAGGTCGCGATCATCTCGATCGAGGATTCCCGTTTCTACGAGCATGGCGCGATCGACCCGGAGGGAACCCTGCGCGCGCTCGCCGCCAACCTGCGGTCGGGCGGGGTCAGCCAGGGCGGTTCCACCCTCACCCAGCAGTACGTGAAACAGGTGCTTCTCAACGCCGCCACCACCAAGGAGGAGCAGGAGAAGGCGCTGGAGGCGAGCTACAGCCGCAAGCTCATCGAACTGCGGTACGCGCTGGCGGTCGAGCGGAAGTACAGCAAAGACCAGATCTTGGAGAAGTACCTGAACATCGCCTATTTCGGCGCCGGGGCGAACGGGGTGGAGGCGGCGGCCAAGCGGTTCTTCGGGATCCCGGCCTCGCGGCTGAACCTGCCCCAGGCGGCGACGCTGGCGGCAGCCGTGCAACTGCCGACCGCGACCGACCCGGACAGAGGCAAGGAGAGCCGGGCACGGCTGCTGGAACGGCGGAACGTCGTACTGAATCGGATGGCCGAACTCGGCAAGATCACCAAAGCGCAGGCGGACAAGGCGAAAGCCACCAAACTCGGCTACAAAGGCGTTCCGCAGCCGGGAGGGTGCGCGACCAGCCCTTATCCCTATTTCTGCCTGTACGTGTACCACGACTTCCTGAACAACCCGGCGTACGGCAAAACCCGGGAGCAGCGGGAGCTCTTCCTCAAACGCGGCGGGCTGACGATCAAGACCACATTGGATCCCCGGATGCAGGCCGCGGCCGAACGGGGCATCCGCAAGTGGGTCAATCCGAGCGACAACCCGGTCGCGGCGCAGGCGCTCGTCCAACCCGGCACCGGGATGATCCGGGCCATGGCCGCCAGCCGGAAGTACGGCACCTCCACCCGCAAAAAGGAAATGTCGTACAACATCGTGGCCGATCACCTGCATGGTGGTCTGGGGGGCTTCCAGGCGGGGTCGACCTTCAAGACCTTCACGCTGATCACCGCGCTGAAACAGGGCATGAAGGCCGACGACGGCTTCGCCGTCGGCGGTTCCTACCGCGCCCCCGACTACACCACCTTCAAGAACTGCGCCGGAGGCAACGTCGGCGACCCCACCCATCCCGTCACCAACGACGAAGGCGCTCCCGGTTTCCGGACCCTGCGTACCGGGACCTGGGGGTCGGTCAACACCTTCTTCATGGAGCTGGAACGCGAGGTCGGGTTGTGCGAGACCGTGAAAACCGCCCGTGACCTGGGCATCAAACGCGCCGATGGCAAGGAGTTGGAGGAGTACGAGACCTTCACCCTCGGCATCAACGAGATGGACCCGGTGACCGTCGCCACCGCGTACGCGGCGATCGCGGCACGCGGCGAATACTGTGCGCCCATGGCCATCACCGGCATCACCGACCGCAATGGCAAAACCACCACCAATCGCCCGCGCTGCCGCCAAGCGTTCGAGCCGGCGATCGCCGACGCCACCGCCGACATCCTCTCCGGCGTGTTCACCCAGGGCACGATGAGCGGTGTCGGCGGGATCGGCCGCCCCGCCGCCGGGAAGACCGGCACCAACGACGACCAGTCAAGCGCCTGGTTCGCCGGGTTCACGCCCAACCTGGCCGGAGCCGTCAGCATCGGCGACCCCCGCGGAGCGATCGCCCACAAGCTCAACAACGTCACCATCGGCGGCCACTACTACGGCGCGGTCTTCGGCGCCACCCTCCCCGGCCCCATCTGGCGCGACACCATGATCGCCGCCTTGGCGCAGGTGCCGGTGGCCGGCTTCACCCCGATGGACGTGACACGCTTCGGCGGCTGCGGCCGATACTGCGCACCCCGGGCGGCACCGGAGAAGGAGAACCAGACCGACGACATCGAAGACCCGACTGCCATGGGACCGCCCTGACGTCTATCTGGCGAGGATGTCGTTCAGGTTGTAGGCGATGGGCTTCTCCAGCTGGTCATAGGTGCAGGATTGCGGAGTGCGGTCGGGGCGCCAGCGGCGGAACTGGGCGGTGTGGCGGAAGCGGTCGCCTTCCATGTGGTCGTAGGCGACCTCGATGACGAGTTCGGGGCGGAGGGGGATGAAGGAGAGGTCCTTCTTGGCGTTCCAGCGGGAGACGGCGCCGGGGAGGCGCTGGCCTTCGGGGCCGCCGCCGGGGCCGTTGACCGCCCAGGCGGCCCATTCGCCCCAGGGGTGGTCGGACAGGTCGGATATGCGGTAAGGGGCGAGCTCGTCCACGAGTTCCTGGCGGCGCTTCATGGGGAAGGAGGCCGCGACTCCGACGTGGTGGAGTTTGCCGTCGGCCGAGTAGAGACCGAGGAGGAGTGAGCCCACGATCGGGCCGGTCTTGTGCTCGCGGTAGCCGGCGATCACGCAGTCGGCGGTGCGCTCGTGCTTGACCTTGAACATGGTGCGCTTGTCCGGCTCGTACGGGAGGGTTCCGGGTTTGACGATGATGCCGTCCAGCCCGGCGCCCTCGAACATCTCGAACCACTCGTCGGCCCGCTCCTGGATCTGGGTGATCGGCGTGAGCCGTACCGAATCGCCGGCTTTGGCGGTGGCCTGTTCGAGGCGGGCGCGGCGTTCGGCGAAGGGTGCCCCCATCAGGTTCTCGTCGTCGATGGCCAGCAGGTCGAAGGCGATGAAGGAGGCGGGAGTCTGCTCGGCGAGCAGGTTGACCCGGGAGGCGGCGGGGTGGATGCGCTGCTGCAGGGCGTCGAAGTCGAGGGTCTGCCCGCGCATGATCACGATCTCGCCGTCCACCACGCAGCGTTCGGGTAGTTCCCGGCGGATCGCCTCGATCAGCTCAGGGAAGTAGCGGGTGAACGGCCGCTCGTTCCGGCTGCCCAGATAGACCTCGTCGCCGTCGCGGAAGACGATGCAGCGGAAGCCGTCCCACTTGGGTTCGTAGTAGAGCGAGCCAGTCTGCGACGGCATGCCCTTGACGGCCTTGGCCAGCATCGGTGCGATGGGCGGCTCAATCGGAAAGGTCATTACGCGCTCTCCCGGACATATCTGCAGAATAGGTAGCCATCCTCTTGCAAGACCTGCGCCAAGGCCAGCCTGCGCTGGGTGGCCGTCCCGTTGAGGATGCGGGCCGCGTCACCCCCGATCAGCTGCGGCCCGATGGTCAGGCAGAGTTCGTCGATCAGGTCGGCGGCGGCCAGCTGGGCGTTGAGCCGGGGCCCGCCCTCACAGAGGATGCGCCCCAGCCCGCGGGCCCGCAGTTCCAGCACGACCCGCCCCAGATCGACCTGGTCCTCCCCCGCCACCACCACGTCGGCGTGCCGCGCCGCCTCGTCCCGCCGTTCCTTGGGCGCCTGCTCGGTGGTGAACACGATGGTCCGCGTGTACGGCTCCGCGGCGGTGAAGAGCGGCCCGCCCAGATCCAGATCGAGCCGCCGGGTCACCACCGCGATCGGCGGCGCCGGAGGGCGACCGGCCCGCAGGTCCCGCCAGGACTCCCGCGCCTCCACCGGCCCGTATCCCTCCACCCGCACGGTCGAGGCCCCCGCCAGGATCACATCGGACATTCCCCGCAGAATCGCGAAGATTCGCCGATCCCCCTTCCCGGAAAGCCCTGCGGAAACCCCCTTGAACCAGGCGCCCCCGTCCACGCTGGACACCATGTTCACCCGCAGCCAGACCGCCTCGGGGTAGGCGTACGCCGCCACCAGATCGGGGTCCGCCACCTCATGGGGATGTATCTGCCGCACGCATCCACCCTGTCACAGCCCTCTGACAATCCGGCACCCAGGCAAGATCAGTAACGGTTTGATTTCGCTACGTGTCCAAACGGGCAGGCCGATGTTTCTATCGAGAGAGCCGACCGATCGGAAGGGGCCGTTTGTGCCGATTGTCGCTCTGGGTGTGTGGCTGCTCGCCGCCGGCGTGGGGGTCTACCTGTTCTTTCTCTGGTTCGGCGGGACCGACGGCACGCTCAGGCAGTCCGTCAAGGTGACGCGGTATCCGGTCACCGTGACCTTCAGCCATCCCGTGCTGGCGGTGACGGGGCTGGCGCTCTGGGCGGGGTATCTGATCACCGGCTACGCCGGGTACGCCTGGGGCGCGCTGCTGGCACTGACCGTGGTGTCGCTGCTCGGATTCGCGATGGTGACCCGATGGCTGGGCGGGGGACGGCACGCCAGGGGCGGCGGGAAGGGCTTCCCGAAGGTGGCGGTGCTGCTGCACGGGCTGATGGGGGTGACCACGTTCGTGCTGGTGGTGCTGACCACCAGCGGGCTCGGGAGATAGCTCAGACCGCCCGGAGGATGCGCATCGACCGCCCGGCGACCGGCAGGTGCGCGCCGTAGGTCCAGGCCGTGTCGGGGAAGGGATCCTCCCGGACCTCCTCCTCGGCCGTGTCCAGCACCGGATGCCAGCTGATCCCGAACTCGGCGCCGGGCAGGGTGAAGGTGAGCGCCTCGTGGTGGGCGTTGATCAACAGGAGGAAGGACTCGTCGCTGATCTTCTCCCCGCGCGGCCCGGGCTCGCTGATCGCCTTCCCGTTCACGTACACGCCGAGCGACTTGGCGTACCCGGCGTGCCAGTCGGCGAGGTCCATCTCCCGCCCGGCCGGGGTGAGCCAGACGATGTCCCGCATGCCGCCCGGTTCCCGGCGTCCGGAGAAGAACCGGCGGCGGCGGAAGACCGGGTGCTCGCGGCGGAGGGCGGCCATGCTCCGGACGAATTCCAGCAGCCTGCTCTCGGTCCTGGCCAGCGACCAGTCCACCCAGGAGAGCTCGTTGTCCTGGCAGTAGGCGTTGTTGTTGCCGTGCTGGGTACGCCCGAACTCGTCCCCCGCGGTCAGCATCGGCACGCCCTGGGAGAGGAACAGCGTGGCCAGGAAGTTCCGCCGCTGCCGCCGCCGCAGCCGGACGATCTCCGGATCCTCCACCGGCCCCTCGGCCCCGCAGTTCCAGGACCGGTTGTCGTCCGAGCCGTCCCGGTTGTGCTCGCCGTTGGCCTCGTTGTGCTTGTGGTCGTAGGACACCAGGTCGTTCAGCGTGAACCCGTCGTGGCAGGTGACGAAGTTGATGGAGGCGATCGGGCGGCGGCCCCCGGTGGCGTACAGGTCGCTGGAGCCGGTGAGCCGGGAGGCGAACTCGGGCATGGTGGCGGCGGCGCCCCGCCAGTAGTCGCGCACGGTGTCGCGGTACTTGCCGTTCCACTCCGTCCACAGCGGCGGGAAGTTGCCCACCTGGTAGCCGCCGGGACCGACGTCCCAGGGCTCGGCGATCAGCTTCACCTGGGAGATCACCGGATCCTGCTGGATCAGGTCGAAGAACGCGCTCAGCCGGTCCACGTCGTGCAGCTCCCGGGCCAGCGCGGCGGCCAGATCGAAGCGGAAGCCGTCCACGTGCATCTCCAGCACCCAGTACCGGAGCGAGTCCATGATCAGCTGGAGCGCGTGCGGGGAGCGCACGTTGAGCGAGTTGCCGCAGCCGGTGTAGTCGAGGTGGTAGCGCCGGTCGGCGTCCAGCAGCCGGTAGTAGGCGGCGTTGTCGATGCCGCGGAAGCCGAGGGTGGGCCCCATGTGGTCGCCCTCGGCGGTGTGGTTGTAGACCACGTCCAGGATGACCTCGATGCCGGCCTCGTGCAGCGCCCGCACCATGGTCTTGAACTCGGTGACCTGCTCGCCGCGCTGCCCGGCGCTGGCGTAGCCGTTGTGTGGCGCCAGGTACGCGATGGTGTTGTATCCCCAGTAGTTGGTCAGCCCCCGGGCCACCAGGAAGTGCTCCGGCACGAACTGGTGCACCGGCATCAGCTCGACCGCGGTCACCCCGATGGACAGCAGGTGCTCGATCACCGCCGGGTGGGCCAGCCCCAGGTAGGTCCCGCGCTCCCGCTCCGGCACCTGCGGGTGGCGCATGGTGAGCCCGCGCACGTGCGCCTCGTAGATCACGGTCTCGTGGTAGGGCGTGCGCGGCGGCCGGTCGTTCCCCCACTCGAAGTACGGGTTGATCACGACGTTCTTCGGCATGTACGGCGCCGAGTCGTCGCTGTTCAACCGCCCGGGATCGGCCAGATAGTAGGAGAACAGCGCCTCGTTCCAGCGCACCTCGCCCTCGATGGCCTTGGCGTACGGGTCGAGCAGGAGCTTGGCCGGGTTGCACCGGTGGCCGCGCCGGGGGTCGTAGGGGCCGTGCACGCGGTAGCCGTACCGCTGGCCGGGCATGACGCCCGGGAGGTAGCCGTGCCAGACGAAGGCATCCATCTCCGGCAGGTCCACCCGGGACTCCCGGCCGTCGTCATCGTAGAGACACAGCTCTACCCGGTCGGCCACTTCGGTGAACACCGAGAATCCGGTGCCCACACCATCCCAGGTGGCGCCGAGCGGGTACGGCTCTCCAGGCCATATTTCGCGCATGTAATCCCATTGTCCTATGACGAGGCCCCTTCCGCACCCCACGAATTTTCGGGTCGATAGTCTGTTTTGACCGGCCGAAAATCGGAGCATCGGGGGAGCTCATGAGGCGCCTGAGAACTCTCATCCTGTCGGCGGCCACTCTGTTGTCCGTCACGCACCTTTTCGGACCGCCCACAGCTCATGCCGCCACGGTCTCTCCCGCGGCCGACTGGTGCCGCAAACAAGGCGGAATCGTACACGACTACCAGCCGCGCAACCCCGAGGCCCCCATGACGGTCAAGCCGATGTGCGTGTTCACCGCCCGGGACGGCTCCCGCGTCCTGATCGGCACCGAGACCCTGTCCGCCGCGCACGCCACCCTGGCCGCCGTGGCCTACGTCAACCGGCCGCCGATGCCGGCCACCAGGGGCGGCGGCTCGCCCGCCACCGCGTACTGCGAGGGCCTGGGCGGCAAGGTCGACCAGTACGGCTGGACCACCGCGGCCGAGCCGTCCGCCCCGCCGGTCGGGCTCTGCGTGTTCTCCGACGACTCCGCCATCGACGAGTGGGGGCTGGCCCAGCACGCCGACAAGACCACCCACGGCCTCGACCTGACCGGGAAGTTCCGCTACCGGACGAACGGCACCGACTAGCGGCCCGGGGCGGCCGGGGGGAGGCTGGGGCCTCTGCGCTGGACGACGAACTCGAACGCGTCCGGGACGTAGTGCTCCCAGGTGAGCATCACGGGGTCGTCGGGGGCCAGGCCCAGCCGGTCGGCCTCGTGCGGGGTGACCGCCGCCCGGCGCACCTGGGCGGCCACGGTGCCGGGGACCATGCCCTGGTCGCGGATGAGCTCGCTGGTGCTCTTGTTGACGTTGAGCGCGCTGCGCAAGGGGGGCGTGGACCGCACGAAGGTGCCGTATCCGTGGCGTTTGATCAGCAGCCCGTCCAGCTGGAGCTGCTGGACCGCCTCCCGTAGCGAGGTCCGGCTCACCCCCATGGACCTGGCCAGATCCACCTCGGCGGGGAGCTGGCTGCCGGCCGGAAGCGAACCGTCGAGGATGCGGCCTCGAAGATCTTCCTGCACCTGCCGGACCAGACTGCTCCGCCCCACCTTCACGATTCGCGGGCCTTGCTGGGCTGCACCCGCTTGGGCTCGCCGGGCATCTTCGGGTAGTTCGGCGGGTACGGCATGTCGCCCCGATCGTCCTCCTCGTACATCTGGAGCAGTCGATCCAGCTCGTACGCCTGGTCGTCGATGGCCTGGTGCACGTCGCCGAGCTTGGCGAACCGGGGCGGCATGGTGCGGATGTCGAAGTCGCGGGGGTCGCAGTCGGCCAGTTCCTCCCAGGTGACCGGGGCGGAGACCGGCGCGTGCGCCTGGGCCCGGACCGAGTAGGCGCTGACCACCGTGCGGTCCCTGGCGTTCTGGTTGAAGTCGATGAAGACGCGCTCGCCGCGCTCCTCCTTCCACCAGGCGGTGGTGGCCAGGTCGGGAACCCGGCGCTCCACCTCGCGGGCGAAGGCGATCGCCGCGTACCGGACCTCGGTGAAGGTCCACCGGGGCTGGAGGCGGACCGCGATGTGGATGCCCCGGTTGCCGGAGGTCTTCGGGAAGCCGGTCAGGCCCGCGTCGGCCAGGACCTCACGGGCCGTGAAGGCCACCCGCCTGGCCTCGTCGAAGCCGGTTCCCGGCTGCGGGTCGATGTCGATGCGGAGCTCGTCGGGGTGCTCGACGTCGGCGCGGCGCACGTGCCAGGGGTGGAAGTCGATGGTCCCCAGGTTGGCGCACCAGGCGATGCCGGCCACGTCGGTGGGGCAGAAGGCGTCGGCCGTGCGGCCGCTGGGGAAGCGGACCGTCACGGTATCGATCCAGTCGGGGTGTTTGGGCATGCGCTTCTGGTAGATCGCCTCGGTCTCGATCCCGTCCGGATGGCGCTTGATGTGCGTCGGGCGTTCGAACAGCGCCCGCAGCACGCCGTCGCCCACGCTCACGTAGTACTCCACCAGCTCGCGCTTGGTCGCGCCGATGCCCGGGAAGTAGATCTTGTCCGGATTGCTGACCTTGACGGTCCGCCCCGCGACCTCGAGTTCGATGTACGGCGATGCCATAGCTCGGACCCTACCCATGCCCGGTGACATTCTGGCCGGAAGTTTCCGCGCCCCGATCGGGTTGACCTTGGAGAGAAACCAACCGACGCGAAGGCTGGTGAGCATGGGCAAGGTGGTCAAGACCGAGGCCGAGTGGCGGGTGCAGCTGAATCCGGAGGAGTTCCGGGTGCTCAGGCAGGCCGGCACCGAACGGCCGTTCACCGGGGAGTACGTCGACACCAAGACGGTCGGCGTGTACTCCTGCCGGGCCTGCGGCGCCGAACTCTTCCGGTCGGAGACCAAGTTCGAGTCGCACTGCGGCTGGCCGTCCTTCTACGCGCCATCGGACTCCGACGCGGTCACCCTGATCGAGGACCGGAGCCTGGGCATGGTCCGGGTGGAGGTGCGCTGCGCGACCTGCGACTCCCACCTGGGACACGTCTTCCACGGCGAGGGCTACCCGACGCCGACCGATGACCGGTACTGCATCAACTCGGTGAGCCTCAGCCTCAAGCCCGCATACTAATGAGAAAGTCGTGATCTGGACGGCCGCAGCGGGCGAGTTCCCTGGTCGGAGGCCATGCGGCTGGCTATGGGACGGGTTTCTCGTTAGTAACGCTACGTCGTTCCGGGCCTGGGGTGGGTGACTCGGCAGTCGCGATCGTCCGGGCCGAGGATGTTGGCGAGCACGGGGTTCCCGTTCTCGCCGAACTCGGCCTGGACGAACACCACGGGGTTGGCTTCGCCGATGGCGTCCAGGTAGAGCAGGCCCCGCTCGCAGAGCCGGAGCGCGGTGCGGGAGTTCGCCGCGCTCTCCGGCAGATCTGTATAAATCCGCAAATAGCGGCCGGTGGTCCGGATGTCGGTCACCCGGCCGTTCGTCTTGTCGGGCCACCGGCGGTTGAAGTAGGCGACCGCGACCTCGTCGGTGTACTTCGAAGGGCCTTCCGCCGTCACATCGCCGTCGTCGCTCGTCTCGGGCTTTTCACCGGCGCTGGCGATCTGGAGTTCCCCGTCCGGTGCCGGGCTACCCGAGATCGGGGCGGGGACCGTACCGGACGGCACGGGATCCGGCCGGAGCAGGGGAACCACGACCACGGCCGCGCCCGCCACCAGGCAGGCCAGCCCCACGCCGATCCCCGCCACCCGCGAGCGCGGGCGCCGCCGCCGCCCTCTGGAACGTGCCATCCCGCCGCCATCCAGCCTCGTCAAGACCTGGGATTTCGCCCGAGTATGACAAGTCACGCCCGATCATCACGGCCATTCATGCGGAACGGGTATCGATGCCCGGAACGCCCCCCTCGGACCGAGGGGGGTTCTGGACCGGGGGGCCGTTACGGCAGGGCGGCGACCAGTTCGGTGACCGGCTTGCGGGTGCCGGTGTAGAACGGGATCTCGATGCGGGTGTGCCGCCGGGCCTCGGCGCCGCGCAGATGGCGCATCAGGTCGACGATGCGGTGGAGCTCGTCGGCCTCGAAGGCGAGCATCCACTCGAAGTCGTTGAGCGCGAAGCAGGCCACGGTGTTGGAGCGCACGTCGGGGTAGTCGCGGGCCATCTTGCCGTGCTCGGCCAGCATGGCGCGGCGCTCGGCCTCGGGCAGCAGGTACCAGTCGAGCGAGCGCACGAACGGGTAGACGCAGACGAAGCCCTTCGGCTCCTCCTCGGCGAGGAAGGCCGGGACGTGCGACTTGTTGAACTCGGCCGGCCGGTGCAGGGCCATCGCCGACCAGACCGGCTCGCTGAGGCGGCCCAGGCCGGTGCGGCGGAACCGTCCGTACACCTCCTGGAGGTCCTCGGCCGAGGGGGCGTGCCACCAGAACATGTAGTCGGCGTCGGCCCGGAACCCGGCCACGTCGTAGGCCCCCCGGGTGACCACGTCCTTCTCCGCCGCCTGGGCCAGTAGGTCGCCCACCTCGGCGGCCACTCCGTCGCGGTTGCCCGGCAGGGGCTCGCGCAGCCGGAAGACCGACCACATGGTGTAGCGGATCACGTTGTTGAGGTCACGCGCCTTGGGTCGCGGGCTGGTCGTCATGACTCCATTTTCGCTCCGGGTCCAGGTGGTCCAGAATCCGGGATGCTGCTGACTTCGCGCTGCCGACGCAGGCGGGGATGCCCAGGCCGTCGTAGGCCGCCCCGCAGACCGCCAGGCCGGGCTGCCCGGCCACCGCCGCCCTGATCCGGGCCACCCGCTCGGTGTGCCCGACGTTGTACTGCGGCAGCCCGCCGCCCCAGCGGGTGACCCGGGTGTCGATCGGCCGCCCCCGGACGCCCGCGACCTCGGCCAGCTCGGCCACCCCGAGCTCGACCAGGTCGGCGTCCTCGCGCTGGAGCACGTACTCCTCGCCGATCCGCCCGAGCGAGCAGCGGGCCAGCAGCAGGCCGTGTTCGGCCAGGTGGGGCCACTTGCTGGAGCTGAAGGTGACGGCCTTGACCGGACGGCCCTCGACCGGGGGCACCAGGTAGCCGCTGCCCTCGGGCAGGCCGGGGACGGCCTCGCGGGGGTAGGCCAGGGTGACGATGGCCATGCTGGCGTACTCGACGGCGGCCAGTTCGCGTGCGGCGGCCGGGACCTCCTTGCCGAGCAGCTTGGCCGCGGCGGGCCCCGGCACCGCCAGCACCACCGCGTCCGCCTGCACCACGGCCGCGTCCCTGGTAGGGCCGGTGACCAGCCGCCAGCCCGTGGCGGTACGGCTCAGCTCGCGGACCATCACGCCGGTGCGCACCCGCGCCCCGGAGGCTTCCGCGATCGCGGCGGGGAGGCTGCCCATGCCGTCCCTGAGCGTGGTGAAGACCGGTCCCGCGTTCTTCGGCGTGGCGGCGACCAGATCCCTGGCCACCTTGAGCAGGCTGCCCTCGGTCCGGGCGGCGGCGGCGACGGCCGGCATGGTGGCGGTCAGCGAGAGCCGGTCGGCCCGCCCCGCGTACACACCACCGAGCAGCGGCTCGACCAGGCGGTCCACCACCTCCTCGCCCATCCTGGCCCGCACGTACGCGGCGACGGAGACGTCCTCGTGCACGAGGGTGGGCGGGAGCACCTGGTCCATCGGCACCCGGGCCAGCCCTCCGGGTGAGAGCACGCCGGACTTGGCCAGCGCGGTGAGGTCGCCCGGGATGCCCAGCACCTGGCCGCCCGGCATCGGCCGCAGCGCGCCACGGGACAGCACGGCGGCCCGGGTGGTGGCGGGGTCCGCCAGTTCCTCGTCGAGACCGAGCCCGCGCACCAGTTCCAGGCCCTCGGGGCGGCGGGCCAGCATGCTCTCCGCGCCCGCGTCGATGCGGACCCCGGCCACCTCCGAGGCGTGCAGCTTGCCGCCGATCCGGGACGCGCCGTCCAGCACGGTGATCCGGAGCCGGTCTCCCCCTGCCTGACGCAGGAACCAGGCGGCGGCCAGCCCCGCGACTCCTGCCCCCACCACAACGACGTGCCGGTCCTTCTCCATGCGGCATAACCGTACCCCCGCCGGGCCGTAACAGCATCGTGACGGCGTGCGTAAAACCAGCGGGGTCGGGAGACCGTCTTCAAGGACATGATGACAAACCGCCGTATTCAGGCCCGACGCCTGCTTGTCCCGCTTGCCGTCGTCGCGTTCCTGGTGGCCGGTTGCGGCGCCGCCATGGACACCGGGAGCACCAGCTCCGCACCCGCCGCCGACATGTCAGGCGGCGGCGCCGCCGAACGAGCCGCCATGCCCGCCGCGGCCCCCACCATGCAGGCGGAGGGCGAGTCCGGGAACACCGCCGGCCAGGACTCCGTGAACCCCAAGCCGCTGCAGATCGAGACCACCGAGCGCGCCATCATCTACACCGCGGAGATGACGGTCCGCGCCACCGACGTGACCAAGGCCGCCGACTCCGCCAAACGCATCGTGCTCGGCGCCGGCGGCTACGTGGCCGAGGAGAAGAGCACCGCCTTCTCCGGCGAGAACAACGCCGTGATCACCTTCAAGGTGCCCCCGGCCCGCTATCCGGACGTGATCAACCAGTTCGGGACCGAACTGGGCAAGCGGGAGAACCTCCACCAGGGCGCCCAGGACGTGACCGGCGAGGTGGCCGACGTGGCCGCCCGGGTCAAGTCGGCCGAGTCGGCGCTGGACCAGTTCCGGCTGCTGCTCAGCAAGGCCGAGAAGATCGGTGAGATCCTGGAGATCGAGCGCGAGATCCAGAACAGGACCGCCGAGCTGGAGTCGCTCCAGGCCCGGCAGAAGGCGCTCACCGAGCAGACCGGCATGGCCACCGTCACCCTCAGTCTGGTCGCCCCCGACGTGGTCCTGCCGGAGCCGGAGAACGAGCCCGGCGGCTTCCTGAAGGGCCTGTCCACCGGCTGGAAGGCGCTGGTGGACACGGTCAAGGTCGGCCTGACCGCGCTGGGCGTGCTACTACCGTGGCTGATCCCTGGGGCGGTGCTCTGGTTCGCCATCCGCTGGCTGATCCGCCAGTCCCGCCGCAACAGGCCCACCCCGCAGCCGATCGCCGTGACGCCGCCCAGGGACCCGGTGCCGCCCAAGGACCCGGTGAAGACCGACAGCACTCAGTAGGACTGTACGAACTCGGTGAGCCGGGCCAGCTGGTCGGGGTCGGTGCCGGGGAGGACGCCGTGGCCGAGGTTGAACACGTGGCCCTCGGCCACCCGGCCCCGCTCCAGCACCTTGGCGGCCCGCTCCTGGACGACCTCCCAGGGCGCCAGCAGTACGGCGGGATCGAGGTTGCCCTGCAACGCCTTCCCGGCGCCCACCCGCAGGGCGGCCTCGTCCAGCGGCACCCGCCAGTCCACCCCGACCACGTCGGCCCCGGCCTCGCCCAGCAGGCCGAGCAGTTCCCCGGTGCCCACCCCGAAGTGGATCCGGGGCACGTCCAGGTCGGCCAGACCGGCGAAGATCCGGCTCGTGTACGGCAGCACGAAGGTCCGGTAGTCGTCCGGCTCCACCGCGCCCACCCAGGAGTCGAACAACTGGAGCGCGGCGGCGCCGGCCTCCGCCTGGATCCGCAGGAAGCCCAGGGTGATGGTGGTCAGCCGGTCCATCAGCGCGTGCCAGAGCTCCGGCGCGCCGTACATCATGGCCTTGGTGTGATCGTGGTTCTTGGAGGGACCGCCCTCGATCAGGTACGAGGCGAGCGTGAAGGGCGCCCCGGCGAAGCCGATCAGCGGCACCCGGTCCAGCTCCTTGACCAGCGAGGCGACCGCCTCCGACACGTACGGCACGTCGTCGGGCTCCAGCGGGCGGAGCGTGGCGACCCCGGCGGCGTCCCTGATCGGGTCGGCCACCACGGGGCCGACGCCGGGCTTGATGTCGAGGTCGACGCCGATGGCCCGGAGCGGGACCACGATGTCGCTGAAGAAGATGGCGGCGTCCACCCCATACCGCAGGACCGGCTGCATGGTGATCTCGACCACCAGGTCGGGGGTGGCGCACGCGTCCAGCATCGCGGTGCCCGCGCGCACCTTGCGGTACTCGGGCAGCGACCGGCCCGCCTGACGCATGTACCAGACCGGCGTACGCGGGACGGGCCTGCGGCGGCACGCGAGCAGGAACGGGGAGTCGGCAAGCTGGGAATTCACCTGTCAAGCGTGCCATGCCGGGCGGCCGGTCGGCGCGGCAACCCGGTATTGAGCAATCCGGAAGGTCCCGCCACGCCCCTCATTCGGTCATGGATGGCAAAAATGGTCGTCAATCGGTGCTCAGGCATCGATTCCATTACCACTTTCGAGACACGCCGAGCGCGATGCGGGGAAATGTCGGCGAGACATGCCAACGTCGGACCAGTCCCGGCTGCCGACGAAAGGGCGTTGACTTCGATGTGGAGTTCCCCCGAAAACCGCGCTAAGCGCGGCGCCGAGCGGTTCCTGGCCATGGCGGCGGCTTGATCACCAACCATGACCACCACGACCACCCCCCTGCTGCGCGCACTTCCTCATCCGGCCTACGCTTCGGTCATGACCCTCGGTGACCCGCCGGCCCCGCCGGCCGCCTTCCGGCGTGCGCTGGCGACGCTGCGCCCGGCCGAGGTCCGCCCCGAGATCGAGCTGGAGGACATCCCGGCCCCGCAGCGCCTGGCGCCCTACTCCGGCGCGGTCGGCGCCTCCGTCTACCGGGACGACGACGAGCTGGCCGTCGGCCGCCTGATCATGCTCTTCGACCCGAACGGCCAGCGCGGCTGGGAGGGCCAGTTCCGGCTGGTGGCCTACGTACGGGCCGACATGGAGCCGGAGATCACCTCCGACCCGCTGCTCGGCCCGGTGGCCTGGAGCTGGCTCACCGAGGCGCTGGAGGCGCACGGGGCCGCGTTCGCCGCCGCGGGCGGCACGGTGACCCGGGCGGTTTCGGAGGGTTTCGGCAACAAGGACAACGATCCCGTCACGACCGAGCTGGAACTGCGTGCGTCCTGGTCGCCACTGGACGAAGATCTGTCCGCCCACGTGGCCGCGTGGTGCGATCTGATGTGCCTGGCGGCGGGGATCCCTCCGCTGCCGCCCGATGTCGCGGCGCTCAAACCCCCACGCGGTCGCGGCATGACATAGCGTGAGACAACGACCAACCCGGAGCACACCGTGCCGGACCGTTCCAAACTCCCATCACGGAGAGACCTGATAGACCTGACCAATCTGACTGACCTTCGCGACGCCCACGTGGATGCTCAGTGACCGATGAGAAAGACATCCAGCCGCTGCTGGAACCGCGTGAGGGCATTCCGGCGGTAGTGGAGGACGCGGCGGCGCTGACCGCCGTCGTCGAGGCGTTCGCGGCAGGCTCCGGCCCCGTCGCGGTGGACGCCGAGCGCGCCTCGGGTTACCGGTACAGCGGCCGCGCCTACCTGGTGCAGCTGCGCCGGGCGGGAGCCGGCAGCGCGCTCGTCGATCCGATCCAGTGCCCCGACCTGAGCGGCCTGGACGCCGCGCTTGAGGGGGCCGAGGTGGTGCTGCACGCGGCCACCCAGGACCTGCCCTGCCTGGCCGAGCTGGGGTTCCGGCCGCAGTTGCTGTTCGACACCGAGCTGGCCGGTCGGCTGCTCGGCTACGAGCGGGTGGGACTCGGCACCATGGTTGAGGTAGTGCTCGGGCTCGGCCTGGTGAAGGGCCACTCGGCGGCGGACTGGTCGACCCGTCCGCTCCCCGAGGACTGGCTGCGCTACGCGGTGCTCGACGTGGAGGTGCTGATCGAGCTGCGCGACGTGCTCCACGCCGAGCTGGTCGCCCAGGGCAAGCTGGACTGGGCGATGGAGGAGTTCGCCGCCATCCTGGCCGCGCCCGCCGCGCCGCTGCGCAGCGACCCGTGGCGGCGGACCAGCGGCATCCACAAGGTGCGCACGCTCCGCGGCCTGGCCGTGGTCCGCGAGCTCTGGACGCTGCGCGACGAGATCGCCAGGGAGGCCGACCTGGCGCCGGGGCGGGTGCTGCCGGACCTGGCGATCGTGCAGGCCGCGCTGGACCTGCCGCGCACCACCAAGGCGCTCACCGAGATCCCCCAGTTCACCGGGCGCAGCGCGCGGCGGCACCTGCGCGAGTGGCTGGCCGCCGTCACCCGGGCCCGGACCATGCCGGACGCCCAGCTGCCCCAGCCGATGGGCCCCGGCGACGGGCCGCCCCCGGCCAACCGGTGGGCCGACCGGGATCCCGTCGCCGCCAAACGCCTGCACGCCGCCCGTACGGTGGTGGCCGCGCTGGCCGACGAGCACCGCATGCCGACGGAGAACCTGCTCCAGCCGGACGCGGTGCGCCGGTTGACCTGGGAGCCGCCCGCACCGCTGGACGACGCCGTCATCGCGGCGCGGCTGCGCGAGCTGGGGGCCAGGGAGTGGCAGGTCGGGCTGACCGCGCTGCCACTCGCCAAGGCGCTGCAACGGCTGGAGCTCAAGGGCGAGCTGTGAGGCTCACGGGTTGAGTCGCAGCCAGACGGCGGTGTCCTGCGGCAGGGTGCCGCCGGTGACCGGGCCGCTGGCCAGGATGATCTCCTCGTGGTCGGGGAGGGCGACCGGGTCGCCGCCGAAGTTGACCACGCAGGCGAAGCCGGCGCCCCGGGTGAAGGCCAGGGCGGTGGGCTCGGGCTCCAGCCAGTGGAACTCGCCCTTGGGCCGGTGGGCGATCGCCTTCCGGTAGAGGGAGAGCGTGGAGTCCGGGTCGTCCAGCTGGGCCTCCACCGTGAGCGGGGCCCAGTTGGGGGGCTGGGGCAGCCAGGTGTCGGGGTTGTCGCCGAAGCCGTACGGGGCCCGCGTGCCGGACCAGGGCATCGGGACACGGCAGCCGTCGCGGCCGAGGCGGGCGCCGCCGGTGCGGCGGAAGACCGGGTCGTCGCGGTCGGCGTCCTGGATGTCCAGGTACTCCGGCAGGGCGAGCTCCTCGCCCTGGTAGACGTAGGCGGAGCCGGGCAGCGCGAGCAGCAGCAGGGCGGCGGCGCGGGCGCGGCGGGTGCCGAGGGCCAGGTCCACCTCGGCGTCGGAGCGGGCCTCGGGGGAGCCGCCGTACCGGCTGACCGGGCGCATCACGTCGTGGTTGCTGATCACCCAGGGGGCGACCACGTCGGAGCCGTCGGCCAGTGCGATGGAGGCGGTGATGGTGTGGTGCAGGGCGGGGGCGTTCCAGGCGGTGCGGAAGAGGAAGAAGTTGAACGCCTGCGGCATGCCGCCGGGGATGAAGTACGGCTCCAGGTGGGTGATCTCGTCACCCCAGAACTCCCCCACCGCGGTACGCCTGCCGGGGAACACGTCCTCCGGGTAGGAGTCCAGGATGGCCCGCCAGCCGGCGTAGTGCTCGATCAGCTCGGGCCGGTGGAACCAGGGTGAGGGCCGGTCGGAGGGGGACGGGTCGGGCACGTCGGGCAGGTCCGGGTCCTTGAACAGGCCGTGCGCGACGTCCACCCGGAGTCCGGCCACGCCCCGGTCCAGCCAGAACCGGAGCACCTTCTCGAACAGGGCGGGCACCGCCGGGTTGGACCAGTTCCAGTCGGGCTGGGAGGAGTCGAACAGGTGCAGGTACCACTGGCCGTCCGGGGTCTGCGTCCAGGCGGGGCCGCCGAAGACGGACTGCCAGTTGTTGGGGGCGTCCCGGAAGATGAACAGGTCGCGCTCGGGACTGCCGGGCCCGGCGGCCAGCGCGGCCTGGAAGGCCGGGTGGGCGCTGGAGCAGTGGTTGGGCACGATGTCGACGATCACCCGGATGCCCAGCTCGGCCGCCGCCGCGACGAAGGCGTCGAAGTCGGCCAGGGTACCGAACCTGGGGTCCACGTCGCAGTAGTCGGCCACGTCGTAGCCGCCGTCGGCGAGCGGGGACGGGTAGAAGGGCGAGAACCAGACCGCGTCCACGCCGAGTTCGGCGAGGTACGGCAGCCGGGCCAGCGCGCCGGCGAAGTCGCCCGTGCCGTCGCCGTTGCCGTCGGCGAAGCTACGGGGGTAGATCTGGTAGACGACGGCGTCACGCCACCATTGGGTCACGGGTTCTCCCTGTTCGTACGTACTTCGCCAAGTTAATCAGCCAACCTGCTCGGAAAGCGCTTGCCGACCCAGTCACGGACTCCTACCCTAGGAGCGGAAAGCGCTTTCCACTCAAGGAGATGTGATGGGCGACCGTGTGCTCAGCGTCGTGTTGAACGGCGTCACCGGACGGATGGGGTACCGGCAGCATCTGGTGCGATCCGTGCTGGCCATCAACGCGCAGGGCGGGGTGGACCTGCCCACCGGGCAACGGGTCCGGCTGCGGCCGATCCTGGTCGGGCGCAACGCCGCCAAGCTGGCCGAGATCGCCGAACGGCACGGCATCCCCGACCACACCACCGACCTGGACGCCGCGCTGGCCGACGCCGAGATCTACTTCGACGCCCAGGTCACCCCCGCCCGGGTGGATGCCACCCTGAAGGCCATCGCGGCCGGCAAGCATGTCTACACCGAGAAGCCGACCGCCGAGACGGTGGCGGACGCGATCCGGCTGGCGCGGGCCGCCGAGGAGACGCGGGTGTGCAACGGCGTGGTGCAGGACAAGCTCTTCCTGCCGGGGCTGCTGAAGTTGAAGCGGCTCATCGACGGCGGGTTCTTCGGGCAGATCCTGTCGGTACGCGGTGAGTTCGGCTACTGGGTCTTCGAAGGCGACTGGCAGGCCGCGCAGCGCCCGTCCTGGAACTACCGGGCCGAGGACGGGGGCGGGATCGTGCTGGACATGTTCCCGCACTGGGCGTATGTCCTGGAGAACCTGTTCGGGCGGGTGGTTTCGGTGTACGCGCAGGTCAGCACGCATGTTCCGGAGCGGTGGAACGAGCGGGGGCAGCGGTACAAGGCGACCGCCGACGACGCGGCGTACGGGATCTTCGAGCTGGAAGGGGGGGTGGTGGCACAGATCAACTCCTCCTGGGCGGTGCGGGTGCATCGGGATGAGTTGGTGGAGTTCCAGGTGGACGGGACCCATGGGAGCGCGGTGGCCGGGCTGCGAGGGTGCCGGGTGCAGCATCGCAGCGTGACCCCCAAGCCGGTCTGGAATCCCGATATTCCAGCCGACACCCGGTTCCGCGATGGTTGGTCGGAAATTCCGGATAACGGGGAGTTCGACAACGGGTTCAAGATCCAGTGGGAGATGTTCGTGCGGCATGTGCTGGCGGGCACCCCGTTCCCGTACACGCTGCGGGCCGGGGCTCGCGGGGTGCAACTCGCCGAGCTCGGGCTGCGCTCGCACGCGGAGGGGCGGCGGCTGGCGGTGACCGACCTGTGAGCGCGGTCGTGGAACTGCCGGGCCTGGGGCGGTACCCGCTCCGCTCACCCGTCGTCTGGGAGCAGCCGGAGGGTCCCCCCGCCGGGCGGGTGGCGTACGCTGCGGCGCATGTGGTGGCCGATCCGCTGCGGGACAACACGCCCGGGGCGCCGGCCGCGCTGGACTGGGCGGCCACGCTGGGGTTCCGGCGGCACCTCTGGTCGTACGGGCTGCGGGTGGCCGAGGCCATGGACACCGCGCAGCGGAACAACGGGCTGGACTGGGCTGCCACCCGGGAGCTGATCCGGCGGACCGCCGAGCTGGCGCGGGACTTCGGGGATCCGGCGGAGCTGGTGGCCTGTGGGGCGGGGACCGATCATCTGCCGGAGGCGCGCACCCTCCCGGCCATCGAGGCCGCCTACCGGGAGCAGATCGCCACCGTCCAGGAGGCCGGGGCCGGGGTGATCATCATGGCCAGCCGGCAGCTGGCGGCGGTCGCGCGTACCCCCTCGGACTATCACGCGGTCTACGGCAAGCTGCTGGCCGAGGTGGACCGTCCGGTGATCCTGCACTGGCTGGGTGAGATGTTCGATCCTCAGCTGGCGGGTTACTGGGGGGCGCGTGACGTGGCGGCGGCCACCGCGTCCTTTCTGGAGTTGATCCACGCCAACGCCGCCCGGATCGACGGGGTCAAGGTCTCCCTGCTGGACGAGGACCACGAGATCCGGCTACGGGCGGCGCTGCCGCCGGGGGTGCGGGTCTACACGGGTGACGACTTCAACTATCCGTCGCTGATCGCCTCAGGCTCACACGCGCTTCTCGGCATTTTCGACGCCATCGCCCCAGCCGCCGCAGCCGCCCTCCACGCCCTCGACCAAGCCGAAACAGAAACCGTCGGCAGCGGGCGTGCGGCCGACCTCGCGAAATATCACGAAATATTCGGACCAACCGTTGCGCTGTCTCGGAAGATCTTCGAAGCGCCCACCTACCACTACAAGACCGGAATCGTCTTCCTGGCCTGGCTCAACGGCCACCAGCCCGCGTTCACCATGGTCAACGGCGCCCAGTCGGCCCGGTCGCTGCCCCACCTGGCCGAGGTGTTCCGGCTGGCCGACCAGGCCGGGCTGCTGACCGACCCGGACCTCGCCGCGTACCGCATGCGCGCCCTCCTCGCGGTGCACGGCCGGTGAACCGCCTCTCCCTCAACCAGTGGACGACCCGGCGCTGGACGGTCGCCGAGGCGGTCGCCGGCTGCGTCCGGCACGGCGTCGGCGCCATCGGCCTCTGGCGGCAGGACGTCGCCCAACAGGGCCTGGACGAGACGGTGAAACTGGTCCAGAACGCCGGCCTGCGGGTCTCCTCACTCTGCCGCGGCGGCTTCCTGACCGGCCCCGACCCCCTCGCCGACAACCGCCGCGCGATCGACGAGGCCGCGGCGCTCCAGGCCGCCTGTCTCGTCATGGTGGTGGGCGGCCTCCCGGGCGTGATCCCCGGCGAACCCCTCGGCACCTTCTCCCGCGACCTGCCCGCCGCCCGCGCCCGGGTGGCCGACGCGCTCGCCACACTGGCCCCCTACGCCGCCGACCGTGGCGTACGGCTGGCGCTGGAACCCCTCCACCCGATGTACTGTGCCGACCGGGCGGTGCTCTCCACCCTGGCCCAGGCGCTCGACCTCGCGGAGCCGTACCCGCCCGAGGTGGTCGGCGTCGTCGTGGACACCTTCCACCTGTGGTGGGATCCCGACGTGCTCCCGCAGATCGCCCGCGCCGGAACCCGGATCGCGAGCTACCAGGTCTGCGACTTCCTCGTCCCCCTCCCCGCCGACGTCCTGCTCGGCCGGGGCATGATGGGCGACGGCGTGATCGACTTCACCCCGCTCACCCGGGCGGTGGCCGAGACCGGGTACGCCGGCGACATCGAGGTCGAGATCTTCAACGCCGACCTCTGGGCCGCCGACCCGGAGACCGTCCTGACCACCACCCGCGACCGCTACGCCCGGCTGATCGCCCCCGACCTCGGGCCTGCCTGAGGTCCGGGGATGGCCCCGTCCGCGTGCGGACGGGGCCATGGCTGGGCTAGCGGGACTTCCCCGCCGCGGCAGTGCCCACCGGGGCGTAACCGGCGGACCTGGTCGTGAAGGTCCCCTGGCCGTGGGTACGGCTGCGCAGGCGGGTCGCGTAGCCGAACGTCTCGGCCAGCGGCACGATCGCGGTGACGACCGCCGTGCCCGCCCGCGCGGTCGAGCCGGTGACGCGGCCGCGCCGTGCCGCCAGATCGCCCAGCACCCCGCCGACGTCGGCCTCCGGCACGGTCACCGTGACCTCGGCCACCGGTTCGAGCAGCGCCATCGTCGCGGCCCGCAGGGCCTCCCTGAGGCCGAGCCTGCCCGCCGTACGGAAGGCGAGCTCGGAGGAGTCCTTCGGGTGGGTGGCCCCGTCGAGCAGCGTGACGCGCAGGCCGGTCACCGGGTGGCCGCCGAGCGGGCCCTCGGCCAGGGCGTCCCTGGCGCCTGCCTCCACTGCCCGGACGTACTCCTTCGGCACCCGGCCGCCCACGACGGCCGAGTGGAACTCGAAGCCCTCGGTGGACTCCAGCGGCGCCACATCGAGCACGACATGGGCGAACTGACCGGCGCCGCCGTCCTGTTTGACGTGGCGGTACACCAGCCCGGACACGCCCTGGACCACCGTCTCCCGGTAGGCCACCCGTGGCCGGCCCACGTTGACGTCGAGGCGCGCGGTCCGGCGGATCTTCTCCACGGCAACCTCCAGGTGCAGTTCGCCCATCCCCGACAGCAGCGTCTGACCGGTCTCGGCGGTCCGGACCACCAGCGAAGGATCCTCCTCGGTCAGCCGCGCCAGCGCCGCCGCCAGCCGGTCGGTGTCGGTGCTCCGCCTGGCTTCGACGGCCACGGAAACGAGCGGGTCGGTCGTACCCGGCGGTTCGAGGACCAACGGAGCCCCGGGCGCGCACAGCGTGGTACCGGCACGCACCGCCTTCAGCCCGACCACCGCGACGATGTCCCCGGCCACCGCCCGGTCCGCCTCGGTGTGGCGATCGGCTTGGACCCGCAGGATCCGTCCGATCCGCTCCGTACGTCCCGTACCGGTGTCCAGCACCGTGTCTCCCTTCTCGATCGTTCCCGAATACACGCGCAGGTGAGCGAGGCGTCCGGTGGCGTTCGAGGACACCTTGAACACCAGCGCCGCCAGCGGAGCCCCGGGATCGGGGGCGCGCTCCTGCCCATGGGTGCCGCGTACCGCAGGGACATCCTGAGGTCCGGGCAGGTAGGACACGACGGCGTCGAGCAGCGGCTCGATTCCGCGATTGCGGTAGGCCGATCCGCACAGCACCACCACGCCCTCGCCGGTGAGGGTCAGGTCGCGGAGCGCGGCGGCGAGAGTCGGGGCGGAGATCGTCGACTCCGCGCAGAACTCCTCCAACGCGTTCGCGTGCCGTTCGGCGACCGCCTCCTCCAGTAGGCGGCGACGCCGCTGGGCCTCGCTCCACAGGATGTGCGGCACCTGGCCCTCGCGGACCGTGTCGCGGCCGTCGGCCCAGATCAGCGACCGCATCCGCACCAGGTCAACCACGCCGGCGAACCCGCCCGCGTGCCCGATCGGCAGCTGGACCACCAACGGAGTCGGGTGCAGTCGCGCGCGGATCGCGTCGGCCACCGCGTCGAGGTCGGCGCCGACCCGATCCAGTTTGTTGACGAAGGCGATCCGGGGTGTTCCGTACCGGTCGGCCTGCCGCCAGACCGCCTCGCTCTGCGGTTCGACCCCGGCGACACCGTCGAACACCACGACCGCGCCGTCGAGGACCCGGAGCGAACGTGTCACCTCGGCGGCGAAGTCGACGTGACCCGGGGTGTCGATCAGGTTGATCCGGTGGCCGTCCCAGACACAGCTCACCGCCGCGGCGAAGATGGTGATCCCACGATCGCGCTCCTGGGAGTCGAAGTCGGTGACGGTGGTCCCGTCGTGCACCTCACCGCGCTTGTGCGTGGTGCCGGTGAGATAGAGGATCCGCTCGGTGACGGTGGTCTTGCCGGCATCGACGTGGGCAAGAATGCCGAGATTGCGGACAGGGAACGTGTGGTTGCGCATGGCCCATGGCCCTTCAGGACGATCCAGCTGGGGACAGCGCGATTCCCGGACAAGACAGGCACGTGAAAATCCGACGCGGCAGCACCGCGTCAGCAGAACATTGCCCCGCCGACCGTTTCGACGCGGAGCAGGAAGGTCAGATGTCCGCCGGGGTCTCCGGTGTCAGCCGCGCAGCCGGCACCGGGCGGGCGAAGACACCAGGATCACCTCATACCGTGACGGGGGAATGACCGCAGCGATGCTGTGCCGCACAGTCGGCTCCTCTCCCTCGTCAATGACACGCTCGTCGGCGCGCCGTTCGCGGCGAGTGTACTGAGATCAGTACGCCCGAGAGAACCGGTTTTTCGGAGCAGTCATGGTTGCGTGGAGGGCGGTATCGGATTGGCCGGCCTCACCCGCCAACTCGGGAAGGGCCGCCTCAGCCCGCTCGCATTCTCCCTTGACCAGGAGGTGGAGGGCATCGGGGAACGCGATGACGGCCAGCTGAGCCTCGCGTATTCGAGCGCCCGTCCGGCGTGACTCTGGGCCGTGGCCCAGTCGTTGCGCCCGAGCGCGACCATGCCCAGCGCGTAGTGGCCGAGGGTCTGGTAGCCGAGCAGGCCGTCGCGGACGGAGGTCTCCAGCAGTTCCTGCCCGATCGCCTCCAGTTCCTCGCGGCGATCGGCCACGAATGCCACCCAGTAGCGCGCGTTGAGCGCCAGGCACAGTAAGCGGGGGTCGCCGAGGCCGCGGGCGATCTCGACGGCCTCGGTGCTCGCGCTTTCCGTGAGCTCGTCGTCGTGGCCCACCAACTCCTGGGTGAGCGTGGCGAGCAGCCGGCACCGCAGCTCGCCGCTCGCGACGGGCAGGCACCCGCGGATGGCCGCCACGAGGTCGATGTCGACCTCGTTGTCGGTCTGCCCCATCCAGATCACGGGCGCGTCGTTGGCCACCGCGGCGCGGGCGAGCGCGACCGGGTCGCCGAGCCGCCGGGCGATCGCCAGCGCACCCTTGCGTGTCGCCGTCGCCCGCACCAGGTCACCCGCGCTCGCCTGCGCGGAGGTCAGGCGACACAGCAAATCCAACCGGAGGTCGTCGGCGGGTTCCGTCCCGAGGTCGAGGGCGTCTAGGGCGCCCTCCAGCAGCACCGCCGCCTCCCGGTGGGCGTACACGCCGGACGCCTGGGTCGCCGCTCTCCGCGCGTACTCGGCGGCGTCGCGGGCCGTGGCGGCGGTGGCGGCGGCCAGCGCGTGGTAGCCGAGCGCGCCGACGTCGCCCGGCCGCAGCCGCTCCAGCGCGGCGAGCACCTTCGCGTGCAGCCTGGTACGGCGCAGCCTGGTGATGTCCTCGTAGAGGGTCTCGCGGACCAGGACGTGCGTGAAGCGGACCTGCCCGGGTCTGGGTTCGGTGAGCAGCCCGGTGAGCACGCCCGCCTCCAGGCCGTCCAGCACCGTCTCCTCGTCAACATCCTGGATGGCGATCAGCACGTCCACGTCGGCGTCCCGTCCCATGACCGCGGCGTTGCGCAGGGTTGTCTGGGCCGTCGCGGGGAGGCGGGCGATACGCCTGCGGATGAGATCGCGGACGCCGGGCGGCAGCGAATGAGCCGCCGAGGCCCCCTCGGTCGCGAGCAACCTGGCTGTCTCGGCCACGAACAGCGGATTGCCCCCGGTGCGTTCGGTGACCGTACGGGCGATGGCCGCGTCCACCTCCATACCGGACCGTTCCGCCAGCAGGCGGCGGACATCGTCCTCACCGAGCCCCCGGAGGGTCACGTTCTCGGCCGCCTGGACGGCCAGGGCGGCCCCCGCCGCCACCAGGTGGTCGCCCGTCTCGGAGGGCCGGTGCGTCAAGACCACCAGGACGGGGATGTCGGCCAGCCTCGCCGCAAGGTGACGCAGCAACTGGAGAGTGGCGTCGTCGGCGCGGTGTACATCCTCAAGCACCAGCAGCAGCGGCCCCGGCACGCCCTCCAGGTAGTCCCCCACAGCCTGCGCCAGCCAGAACTCACCGACTGGCGCGGCGTCGTGGCCCAGCAGGGGCGCCAGCCGTACCTCGATCTCGGGGTCCGGGGGGTGCACGGCGAACAGGTCGCGGAGGATCTCACTCCACGCCCACGCGGGCGGCACACCGCCGAGCGTTTCCGGACACCGGCCGACCGTGACCTGCCAGCCCTCGTCACCGAGGTGGCGCAGCAGGGCGTCGGCCAGGGTGCTCTTGCCCGCGCCGGGATCCCCACCGAGCCAGACCACCCGGAACCCGCGCCTGGCCTGCTCGGCGGCGGAGACCAGGCGGGCCAACTCCGCCGCACGGCCGATCATCCCGGACGGCGGTGCGGGTTGAGACGCCGGCTCGGCAGGAATGGCGGAAACAGCGGCGACCACGGGCACGTCAAGGACGACGTTGTGAGCGAGGATGTCGACCTCGAGCTTTCTCAGCGCAGGTCCGGGATCCGTACCCAGCTCATCGGCGAGCATCGCCCGGGTCCTGCGCAGCGCCGCCAGCGCCTCCGACTGCCGCCCCCCTTGGTAGTAGGCCAGAGCCAGGAGCCGCACCGCGTTCTCCCGAAGCGGGTGGGCGGCGACATGCCGCTCCAGCTCGGGAACGACCTCCACATGACGACCGACGGCAAGCGCCGCTTCCGCGCGGTATTCGACCGCGTCGACCCGCAACCCCTCCAGTTTGGACGCCTCGAGAACCGCCCACTCCTCCTCGGCGAACTCGGCGAGGGCGGGACCTCCCCACAGCGACAAGGCATCGTCGATCGTGCGCAGCGCCTTGGCCGGCTGTCCCTCATGGAGAAGGTTCGCCGCGGCACCAACGAGCTTGGCGAACCGCCACCCGTCGACGGCGTCGTCGTCAAGCCGCAGCAGGTAGCCAGGCGGAGCGCTCGCCAGGACCGTGGCCGGGGTCCGTGGGGCCCTGCCTGGCTCCAGGACTCGGCGGAGGTTGGATACGTACACCTGCAGCGCGCCCAGCGCCTTCGGCGGCGGCTGACCCCGCCACAGATCGTCGATCAACCTGTCGGCGGAGACCACGTGCCCGCCGGCGCACACCAATCTGGAGATCACTGCCCGCTGGAGCGGCGGGCCCAGATCGACCGGCTGCCCCTCGACCTCGCCCCGGAGCTGCCCGAGAACCCACAAACGCGCCATTTCGAGAGAAGCATAGGCTTCGCCCCCCTCAATGGCACATATGTGATGGGAGCTAGGAGCCCCAGCCGTAGCGGGCCACCCAGGCGACCGCGCCGGGCAGTACCCGTTCGACCGGCTCGACCTGGGGATACCAGGTGCGCTCCCACTCCAGGGAGACCCAGCCGCCGAACCCGCGCAGTTGCTCGCCGCACTCCTCCAGCGGCACCGCGCCCGACCCGAGCCGGCGCGGGGTCGGGTTGGCCGCCGAGGCCGCGTCCTTGATCTGCACGTACGCCAGATGGTCGCCGAGCGCCTTGACCGTGTCGGTGGGGGGCTCGCCGTTGCGCCACGGGTGGAGCACGTCCCAGATGGCGGCGGCCTCCGGGCGGTCGGCGGCGTCCAGCAGGGTGGCCACGCCGGCGCCGGTGGGGAGCGCGTCATGGGTCTCCACCAGTACCCGCAGCCTGCGCTCCCGGCAGAAATCGGCTACCGCGCGGAGCCGCCGGGCGCCGGCGGCGATGTCGTCGCCGCCGGGGAAGACCCGGACCGCGGGTGCGCCCAGGTCGGCGGCGAGTTCCAGGTCGGCCTGGAGCGCCTCGATCACCGGGGTGTCCCGGCCCGTCTGGGCGATTCTGATGTATCCGGCGAGAGTCGCGATGCTCAGGTCGGCGTCGCTCACCGCGCGGCGCACCGCCGTACGCTCCAGGAGCGAGAGACCGGCGTGCACGCCGGTGTCCGGGTGCAATCGGAGTTCCAACCCGTCGCAGCCGTGGCCGGACGCGACGACGATCGCGGCCGGGAGCTTCTCCCCCGGCATGCCCAGCGTGCTGACCGCCAGCCTCACGGCGCCCCCCTTACTCTCCGCTTACGATCCACCACCAGCGCTCGTCCCAAACGGAATTTCGGTCCGCAGGTCTCGCACACTATCCCGTACCACGATTTGTCCGGCCACGACTACTACCCGGGATTCACCGATCGATGACAGCGCCAACTCCACCGCGTGCGCGCCCATCGCGGCCAGCGGGAGCCGTACCGTGGTCAGCGCGGGCACCAGGTCCCGCAGCGTCGGAATGTCGTCGAAGCCCGCCACCGACACGTCCTCGGGCACTCGGACGCCGCGCTCCCTGAAGGCCGCGAGCGCCCCCACCGCCATCACGTCGTTGACCGCGAACACGCAGGTCACGCCGGGCTCCACGGCGGCGGCCGCGGCGTAGCCGCCGTCCCGGTCGAAGCGGCCGTAGACGATCTGCGGGTCCGGCAGGCCCAGCTCGGTCAGCGCGCCGCAGAATCCGTCCCTGCGGTCCACGGCGGTGATCAGGTTCGGCGGCCCGGCCAGCACCGCGAACCGCGTGTGGCCCAGCGCGGCCAGTTCCCTGGCCAGCGCGGCGGCTCCGGCCCGGTTGCCCGGTGCCACCGTGTCCACGCCCAGCAGATCCTGCCCCACACAGGCCACTCGCCCGCCGGTCTCCCGGTACCGGTCCAACTCGGCCCGCAGCCGCCCGGTCACCACCGGATCGGCCACCCGCGACCCGGCCAGCAGCACCGCCTTGGCCCGCTGCGCGTTGAGCGTGGCCACGTACGCGATCTCCCGCTCCGGGTCGCGGTGCGTGGTCCCCACCATCACCACATGCCCCTCCGCGTCCGCCGTCCGCATCGCCCCATCCGCGATCGCCGCGAAGTACGGATCGACGAGATCGTGCACCACCAGCCCGATCACATTGCTGGCCCCCCTCGCCAGCGTCTGCGCGGCCACATTGGTCCGGTAACCCAACTCGGCGGCGGCCTTCTCCACCCGCGCCCGCATCGCCGCCCCCACCTGCCGGGTACTCCCGTTGAGCACCCGGGACGCGGTCGCCAGCGACACCCCCGCCTGCCGCGCCACATCTTCCAAGGTCACCATGCACCCTCCCGGAAAGCGATTTCCAGTATGCGCGACCACCACAGCACCCCAACGCTATTCGCCGGCCCACCAACCCGACCCACGCTCACATACAGCGCGACTGACCTGAGACCAACCCGAACCGACACAACGTGTGAGATGGCCACACCGGAGGCGCCGATCGATCTCCCCCAGAACGTCGGTCTCCCCGCCCTCCCTCAACCCCCGAGCAGATCGCCGCCCTGACCGTGGACGTGGCCGCCCGCCGCATCCGGCTTGGCGCTACCCTCCGGATGGGACAAAACGGAGGTTAGGTGCGCGAACTGCTGTTAGGACTAGGCCTCGGCCTGGGCGCCGGAATCGCGCCAGGAGCCCTCCTCAGCCTGGTGATCACAGCCAGCCTGCGCGGAGGCTTCCCGGCAGGCCTGCGAATCGCCTGCGTCCCCCTCCTCTCCGACCTCCCGATCGTCCTACTGACGGTGGCCGCAGTCGGCACACTCCCGGAGACGTTCCTGCAGGTGCTCTCACTCACCGGCGGCGCGTACGTGGTGTTCCTAGGGGCCCAAGGGCTGTGGGAGGCCCGAAAGGCAGAACCCCCCGAGCCCGGTGTCGGAACCCCCGCACCGGTACTCAAGGGTGTCCTGGTCAACATGCTCAACCCCCACCCCTGGCTCTTCTGGGCAACCGTGGGCGCACCGGTACTCGTCGCCGCCTGGACCACCGCACCGGTACGCGCGATAGCCTTCGCCACCGGCTTCTACCTGGTCCTGGTCGGCTCCAAGGTGGTCCTGGCCGGACTGATCGGAGCAGGCAGACACCGGATCGGCGTAACCGGCTACCGCATACTGCTGGCAGGAAGCGCTGTGCTCCTCACGGGAGCGGGAGTGGCACTCATCGTCGCGGGACTCTCCTGACGTCCCCACGGTTTCTCGGTACGAGCATGCCTCTACATCGGAAATCCACGCAGATGGACGAGAGACAAGCGCGCCTGGAGCTACAAACTGACCAGGTGACCCAGGATCAGCCGCTCGAACCATCCTCCCTTTTCAGCGTAATGCCGGGCCGAGATGCCGGATATGCACCATGATCACATCTTGTGGACATTGACGGCTTCTGGGAACTGATCGAGCGCTCTGCCCGCGAGACCGACAATCGGGCAGCCCGGGTAGCGTGGCTCGAGAATCACCTCTCCGGCCTGTCCGTCGAGGAGATCGTGGACTACGAGGTCTGGTTCACCATCTGCGCCAACCGCGCCTTCTCCTGGGACATGTTCGCGGTGTACTGGGCCATTACGAACCGGGTATCGTCCGATGGCTTCGAGTACTTCGTGAACTGGCTGATCAGCCTTGGCCGCGATGCCTTCGAGAAGGTCGCCACCTGCCCTGACCTGATTTTCGAGGTGCCAGAAGCTCGGCGTGTCTACAACCTGATCCTGAATTTCTGCCTCTTCCGGACGAGTTGGGGCAGAGCTGGCAAGTTCCGCCTTCAGCGCGTCACGTACACCCGGCGGGAGCTGTGGTCACGCGAGGACGCCCCCGAGTTCGAGCCGCTCGCCTACGTGACCTTCGTTCCGTACATGCGGGTCACCGGCCTCGACGTGGACGGCCTGGGCGATGCCCGCCGAGCACGAGGAGTTCACAGCAAATTCCCCATCGTGACCACGTGGCCCGATGGCGAGGAATGGGATTTCGGCAACGACGCAGAGTTCATCCGCCGACTCCCACAGGTCGCCCGCCATTGCAGCCTTACAGCCTGAGGCCAGACAACCCGGAACGATCACAAGCGGCGACTTCGACTCCCCCGTCATCGACGGGCCCGGCGCGTGGTCGCTTCGCAGGCGCAGCAGCCCGCATCGCGGTACATCGCGTTGTGAACACGAGACGGACAGGTGTCCGACGCGTTGGTAGCCGCCAAGAGGCAAGGCGAGCAGGTCTGGGTAGGCCGATCCTCCCATCGGTAGGATCGCGGTATGGGTGAGGTTCGGCAGTTAGCCCGCGATCGGCTGAGAGACCTGGTGGCGGAGCTTCGGGAGTTCCACGGCCCGGTCACTGAAGAGGAGTTGGCAGCGGCGCGGGCTGAGTGGCCGAGCTCGTGAAGCGCCGGCAGCGGGTGCGTCCGCGCGAGCATGGGGCGCTCGTCCCTCGACAACGAGGGCCTGTCGCGGCGGCGACGGACAGGGCGATGTCCGTCCGGTTGCATGCCGCGCATCTGGCCTTGACAGCGGGCCATGAGCGCGTGCAGATCGTCCACGTTGACAAGATCGGCCGACAACTTCGAGTTCACAGCAAATTCCCCATCGTGACCACGTGGCCCGATGGCGAGGAATGGGATTTCGGCAACGACGCAGAGTTCATCCGCCGCCTCCCACATGTCGCCCGCCATTGCGGCCTTACAGCCTGAGCCAGACAACCCGGAACGCTCACAAGCGGCGGCTGCCTCGTTTGTCGGGTTACGGGGAGGTCAGGTGGTCCGGCAAAAACGGGAAGGAGGCTAATTCCGTGTCTGTGGGCCTACCGCTATTGCGGGCTCTCTTACGACGATGCCCAACCTGACGAGCAGGCGCCATACGTCAGTGGAGGGATCACGTTGCAGAACTGGGCAGTCCGGCGTGTGACCGGAGCGAGCCGCCCACTCTTGGTGAGATTGACGCGCGACATCCTCGCCGACCGGTTCCGTCTGCGCCTGGCCGGGCTTGCAGAGCCCGTGGGTGCAGGAGGCGACCAAGCTACGGGCGTGCGCCACCGCCTTGTCCTCCCGGCCCTTCAGGGCATCACGCCGAGCGCCCTTGATGCTCTTGTCACCTCTCTTGTCGTAGTCCTTGAAGGCGTCCGCCCCCTTGGCCTGCCGTAGTTTCTCGACCACGAGTTTGCTGCTGCCGCTCTGCGCGCCTCCGAATGACTGGAAGTGCAGCAGTAGCCACAGGTCGAATGACGGGTGTGAGAACGCAAGCTCGATTCCGGACTCGGCCGCGTCCTTGACTGCCTGCGGGATGTCATCCCACTGGTCACGATCGAAGAGCGCCCACGCCTCGTCCTCGCCGGCGGCCTTCCGCGCGGCTTCGACGACCCCTGAAGGCGTCCACCCGTTTCTGCGGTAGACCGGCTGGATGCGGAAAGGCTGTCTGGCCCGGCCATCGCCGTCCCCGAACCGCTCATTCAGATACTGCAGATAGTCGGGTTCCGTGGATTCACCCTCGCAGGCCACGTACAGCACCCGTACCTCACGAGAGTGCAGGCTGGACCTTGGCGCTAACGGCCGTTCGTCCTCCAGACGCCCGCGTCTTTTCCGCCTTCCCTGTTCCTGCTCTTTCCCCGTCCGTCTGCTCACGCCGTCGCCTTCGCCTCTTGCCTGGACAGCTCACGGGCGATCTCCCCTGCGGTCACCCGTGGTACCCCACCGTAGCGGCCACGTAGATAACCGCGTTCGAGGTTCTCCTCCTTACGCGGCTTAGCTTCCGTAAGCGGATACAGTTCGGTTTCTCCTGTGCGCCGCTTGGCTGTTATCCACACCTGATCACGGTTGAGCGGACGGTCAAGCACCTCATTGCCCAGCAAGGTTGCGTCGTGCGTGGTGAAAATCAACTGCGCACCGCGTGGATTGGACGCGGGATCTTGGAAGACACGTACGACCTCGGCCGCGAGTGTAGGGTGCAGGCTCGAATCCAATTCGTCCACCAGCAGGACCGATCCCCGGTCCAGCATGGTGAGCATGGGTCCCAGAAAGGCAAACCAGGCGTGCGTTCCTAGAGACTCTTCGGTGCGGAAATCCAGCGGTGTCTCTCCATCATCCGCCGTACGGTGCCACAGCCTGATATCACCGGTCTCGGGGTCCGTGTCAAGACGGGTGATTCCCAGGTCAGCCGATTGCAGCAACTGCACGATCCGCTGATGATAAGACCCCGCATTATCTGGGCGTGTCAGAAGTTCCGTGGTCCAGCCCACCCGACCACCTAGATCTCTTTCCGGTGTCACCAGCCACAGGTTGTTCAGGAACCATCTGTGTACTACCGACAACTGAGGATCGTTGAGGGTCGCACCGACGGACAGGAACAGGGCATTCGGGCGGGTCAGCTTCACTAGGGGTTCTCGTTCTCCTTTGAACCCCTCTCCCCTGAAGATGAATTCCCCACCTTCCGACTCCGGGCGGACCGCCTCTCGGTCAAACCAGACATTCCGGCGGCCATGCGGATATGCGTGCAGCCACTCCGCCTCCACCCGCTCGTCCGACAACTCAAAACCATAGGTGTAGCGGACGGGATCCCGGCCCAGTACAAGGTCCACTTCAAACAGGCTCGTCTCCTCGCGGGACGTGGAATCGAGCTTGAACGGCCGCCGGGGAACCATCCCTGGCGCCTTGGCCCAGTCCGCGAAAGAATCCCGCACCGCGTCGCGCATGAACTGGAACCCGCTGAGCAGGTTGGACTTCCCCGATGCGTTTGCTCCGAACACACCCAGTACGGGTTGCACCGAAACATCCCGCCCCCGGTGACTGAGACCAGTCCTGCGTCCCGTGCCCTCATCGAATTCAGTTGCGATCAGCGACAGCTCGTGCTCGTCACGGATGGACCGATGGTTTGCCAGCCGGAAACGGATCAGCACCGTGGTCCCCTCCTACCGAGACACGAGTCTCTGCCCTGTCATCTGCCTCTTCGTGCAGAGAGCCTGCACGAAACAGCCTATGACGCTACTCCTACAGATGCCAGCATGAGGCTCCCTAGCTTGCTGATGGAGCAATGGGATCGCCAGGGAAGGGTGTACCGGGATCGCCCAGTCACGATCGGTAGCAACAGCCAGAGGCCGTACCGGTCATACACGGCAGCGAGTGGCTGTCCTTCGGGCTTTCCTGCCGCGGACGCTGCCCGTATGTTTCATGATTTCCTTCAGCTCTCCCGCCACCGTGACAAGCGGGTCGAAGCCGGTCAGGCCTCGTCCAAGAGGAACGGGCGGGGCTTTAGCGTTAGATGTCCGGGCAAGTCAAGGATGGATCGTGTTTGGGTGCTCTGGCACTATTGCGCCCGTGTATGTCGGCCGATCGTCCCTGCGCGTGTTACGGGCCGCGGTGTTCGCGGCTGTGTGCGTGCTGATCTCGGCTGTTCTGCACGTCCTGGCTGGGGGTGCGCCCGTACGCGTGGGGTACCTGGCCGCCGCGATGATGCTGACCTGGCTGGGGGCGTATCTGCTGGCCGGGCGGCAGCGGGGGATGGATGTCCTGCTGGCAGCCTGCTTCGGTGCGCAGTACGGCATGCACCATCTGTTCACCGTTGGCGCTGAGACCAGCGCGTCCTCGCCGTGGGCCGATGAGCACGGCGACGGCACCGGGGTGGGGATGGTGCTCATCCATGTCGCGATGGCGATCCTGTCCACCTGGATGCTGGAGCGCGGCGAGTCGGCCCTGGCGTTGATCGTGTATCTCGCGGTCGCGCCGGTGCGCGGTTTGCGGGGGCTGCTGCGCAGCCTTGTGGGTGCGCTGGTTGACATCGTTCCGCCCACGTTCGGCGGACCGGTGCGGGATCGTCCCGCACCGCCTCTCAGACGATCCGGTTTCGTCGTGGTGGTCACGCGGCGTGGTCCGCCGCCAGCCGTCTCCGTTCTCTGATCAGGGCTGCCGCCTTCTTTGTGGTGGCACCGGCTTGTCATGCCGTACGCCCTTTGCCGCCTTGAGCCCCCTATGCGGGGATCGGCGGTCGAACCCCCCTTAGTGACGTGACGCGTACCTGTTGATGTGCGTGTTCACCGTGAACGGAGAACCCCATGACCTCCACGACTGACGCTCACCGTGTCGTCGATCCGGCCCAGCCTCCCCACCCCAGACGCGCGGCCTGGTCGGCGCTGCGTCCGCTGGTGCTGCGCCTGCACTTCTACGCCGGAATCCTCATCGCCCCCTTCCTGCTCGTGGCCGCGGCCACGGGCCTGCTGTACGCCGCCTCCTTCCAGATCGAGCAGGTCGTCTACCGGCACGAACTGACCGCGCCGGTGGGCCAGACCAGCCTCCCCCTGAACGAGCAGGTCGCCGCGGCCCGCCAAGCCCAGCCTCAGGGAACGGTCTCCGTGGTACGGCCCGCGGCCGAGCCCGGCGACACCACCCAGGTCCTTCTGGACCAGCCAGGCCTGGCCGAGAGCACGAAGATGGCGGTCTTCGTCGACCCTTCGACGGGCCAGGTGCGCGGCGTGCTGGAAAGCTACGGCAGCTCCGGCGCGTTGCCGGTGCGCGCCTGGATCTCCGACCTGCACCGTCGCCTCCACCTGGGCGAGCCTGGGCGGATCTACAGCGAGCTGGCCGCCAGCTGGCTGTGGGTGGTCGCCCTCGGCGGGCTCCTGCTCTGGCTGACCAGGCGTCGCCGCAACGGCCGCCGTCTGCGCGGCCTGCTCACTCCCGACCGCTCCGCCACCGGGCTGCGCAGGACACTGTCCTGGCACGGCTCGGTCGGCCTGTGGGCCCTGCTCGGCCTGCTGTTCCTGTCCGCCACCGGCCTGACCTGGTCGAAGTACGCCGGAGCCAACGTCGACGAGCTACGCACCGCCCTCGGCTGGGCAACCCCGTCGATCAGCTCCTCCGCCGGTGACCACGCCGGCCATTCCCCGGCGGGCCAGCAGACCGGCGGCACCTCCGACGTGGGGATCGACCAGGTCGTGCAGGCGGCCGCCGGCAAGGGACTGTCCGGCCCGCTGGAGATCGTATGGTCGGCCGAACCCGGAGGCGCGTACGTGGTCAAGGAGATCGACAAGACCGCGCCCACACGCCTGGACCAGGTAGCGGTCGACCCGGCGACCGGGCAGGTGGTGGACGAGCTGCGGTTCGCCGACTATCCCCTGGCCGCCAAGCTCACCCGCTGGGGCATCGACGCTCACATGGGCTTGCTGTTCGGCCTGGCCAACCAGATCGTCCTGGCCGCGCTCGCGGTCGGGATCATCACGCTGATCGTGCTGGGCTACCGGATGTGGTGGCGCCGCCGCCCGACCCGCGGCTTCGGCACGCCCTACCCCCGCGGAGGCTGGCGAGCAGTGCACTGGGGCATCCTCGCGCCACTCGCTCTGCTGGCCCTCGCGGTGGGCTACTTCATCCCGCTGATGGGGATCTCCCTGGCCGCCTTCCTGGTGATCGACGCTCTACTCGGGCTCCGCTCCAGAATGGCCAGCCAGAAGTCCGCTGAATAACTCGTGAGCTCTCCCGGTCGGGCAGCAACCCGACCGGGAGAACCTTGGCATCGCAGGGTGAGAGCCAGGGCTGAATGTGCGTTGCTCGACACCGTGGCGTTGGGGGGCCATCTGGTTCCCTGCCGGGACCGTGTTCTTGGCTGCGAACCACATGCATGACGGCGATGAGGCGATCCCCACGCAAAGCCGACTACGAGAAGAGATCGCTCAGCACTGCCGTCGCGCGAGGAGATACGTCTTCGCTGGGAAAGAAGCGACGACAGAGAGCGAGAGCGTCGGCGAGCGTGGTGGTACCGGTAAGAGATGCGAGATGGCGTAGGTCATCGATATCGCGCGTGCGGGCCGCGATGGCCTTCATGGCAAAAATGTGCTCGGGGGAGGCTGCCATCACGCGAAGCCCGGGATGATCGAAAACTCGCCTTTTCCCAGGGTCATCCTGCCCGGAGATGTAGACGCTGGCCTGCTCGTTGAGCCACCAAGGCGGAAGATCCAGAGCTTTGGCGACCTCGCGGGACTCTTCGAGGACGACGCCGTGAGGCACGAAAAGGGCGTCGACATCTCTGGTGACCCGAACGGCATCGTAGGCCAGGGCCATCGCGGCGCCGCCAACGATGAAAAGGTCGGCGACAATGCCTCGCCGGACGAGACGGTCACCAAGAGCCGTGAAGGCTCGCTCGAGCTCGGCTCTGCCGAGGAGGCCGTCGTCTGTCACGCGGCTTGGAGATCGTGAGCGGACAGGTAGACACCATGCTTGCGGAAGGCGGCCGGAGCCCAAACAAGTGCCTCAGCTCGCTGGGAAGGCAACTCGGCGGGGAACCAGGGGCGCTCCAATACGTGGGACGCGGTCCAGAGCGGGGGCGCGAGGTCGTGCTGCGCGGCAAGGTGCTCGGTGAGCGCGGCAAGCAGGGCATCCCATCGCTCGTCGCCAACCGGACAGGGTTCCGCCGCCAGGAGGGTGAGCTGATCTACGGCTTGCTCCCAGCGATACTCCTCCAAGAACTCCCAGACCAGCTTCCAGCGGATCTTGTCATTGTCGGTTGCTCTGAGCTTGACCGCGAGTTCGGCCACGGACATTGGGCGGTAGACCACCTCACAAGTCTATGTGCAGATCCTCGGCGTACAGAGTCGACTAAAGATCGTGGTGGGTTCCATGGCACTGCCATGACATTGGCTTCTCTCAGCACCCGTGATTGCCGACTGCACGGCGCCAAGGGGTGAGGAGAGCCACCTTCGAGGAGCGGTTGTATCCAAACCTACGGCCTCGTGGGACTCCGCCTCCTCGCAAAAGGGTTCTCCTCATCCGCCGATCAACTCCGTAGCTGATCACGAAATTTGCGGGCAACAGCAGTTGATCGCACGGTTCCATGTCGTGCCCCGCAGTTCCATGTTGTGTCCCGTCGTGTCACGCCCTTGGTGATGAGGTGCCGCCGTCCGGAAGGTGCCCGAATCACGAGGAAAGCACGATGAACACTAAAGAACAGCGGCCCAAGGGTCGCTTGAAGCGCGGCCTTATGAAGGCGCTTGCCATAGTCACGGCGCCCGCCGTCGGTGTCGTTCTGATGGCGGGGCCGGCCTCCGCCGCGCCGCTGTGCAACTACACCGCTGACTACAACGCGTGCATCACCATCAGCAAGACCAGCAGCGGAAAGTACCTGCTCCACCTTGGCATCGACATGCGCAAGTTGAGCAAGCAGGAAGCCCAGACGATCATCAATGCCAGCCGCTACGTCTTCCAAGCCGAGCTGTGGGGATCCGACGGCGGAGGGGTATTGGATGACTTCCAGGCGTATATGCCCGTCCAAACCCGTATGTGGGCTCCGGCGGAGGGCGGACTCAGCGCCGAGTTCGACTCTTACCCCTCCGCGTCCGCGCTCAACGAAGACCCGGGGGGCGGAGACGAGCTCTACGCGAAGATCATTTTCACGGATCCCCGAACCGGGGCGAAGCGCACCTTCAAGACGCCCGAATTCTTCGGCTTCTTCTAGGGCGTCCGATCCGAACCGGGCCGCCGCGTCGTACGACCCGCACAACAGCCGCGCCGCGATCCGTCAGGCTTGCGGGGAGGTCAGGGTGCCCACGCGGCTGTGGCGGGTGCCGTACAGGTAATAGACGGTGATGCCGAGCAGCATCCAGGCGGCGAAGCGGAGCCAGGTTTCGACTGCCAGGTTGAGCATCAGGTAGAGGCAGGCCAGGACCGAGGCCACGGGGAGCCACGGGACCAGTGGGGTGCGGAACGAGCGGGGGAGGTCGGGGCGGGTGCGGCGGAGGATCACCACGCCGATGGAGACGACCACGAACGCGAAGAGGGTGCCGATGTTCACCATTTCGGCGAGGGCGCGCAGCGGGATGAAACCGGCGAGGATCGCGGTGACGACGCCGATGATGAGCGTGATGCGGGCGGGGGTGGCGTAGCGGGGGGAGACCACGGCCAGGCTGCGGGGGAGCAGGCCGTCGCGGCTCATCGCGAAGAAGACGCGGCTCTGGCCGAGCATCAGGATGAGGATGACCGTGGTGAGGCCGGAGATGCCGCCGATGCTGATCAGTCCGGCCAGCCAGGGCTGGCCCACCGCTTTGAAGGCGTCGGCCAGGGGGGCTGTCTCGCTCAACTGGGTGTAGTGCTGCATGCCGACCACGACCAGGGAGACCAGGACATACAGCACGGTGCAGACGCTGAGGGAGGCGATGATGCCGATGGGCAGGTCGCGCTGCGGGCGGCGGGTCTCCTCGGCGGCGGTGGCCACCACGTCGAAGCCGATGTAGGCGAAGAAGACCACGGCCGCCGCCGCGAAGATCCCGGTCAGCCCGTACGCGGTGGGCGTGATCCCGAACAGGACCTGGATGAGCGGCGCGGCCAGCCCGCCCGTCCCGGCGGTGGGCTGCGCGGGCGGCACGAACGGCCGGTAGTTGGCGCCGTTCACGAAGAACAGGCCGGCCACGATGACCAGCAGGATCACCGCCAGCTTGATGGTCACCATGACCAGGTTGAACCGGGCGGAGAGCTTGATCCCGGTGACCAGCAGCCAGGTCAGCAGCAGCACGATGAGCACGGCCAGGTAGTTGAAGGTCCAGCCGCCCGCGCTGAGCCCCGGCAGGTTCACCCCGGCGGCCGACAGCGCGGAGGCCGCGTACCCCGACCAGCCGACCGCCACCACGGCGGCGCCCAGGGCCAGCTCCAGCATCAGGTCCCACCCGATCACCCAGGCCGGGAACTCGCCGATGGTGGCGTAGGCGAAGGTGTAGGCCGAGCCCGCCACCGGGAGGGTGGAGGCGAACTCGGCGTAGCAGAGCGCGGCCAGCCCGCAGACCACCGCCGCCACCACGAACGCCACGGCCACCGACGGCCCGGCGTAGTTGCGGGCCACGACGCCGGTCAGCGTGAAGATGCCGGTGCCGACGATGACGCCGATGCCGAACACGGTCAGGTCGAGGGCGCTGAGCGTGCGGCGCAGGCGGTGCTCGCCACCCTGGGCGTCCGCCAGCGACTGCTCGACCGACTTGGTACGGAAGATGGTCATTCCGGCCCTCCCCTGCTCCCGCCCGCTGCCAGGAGACTTCCCGGCACCGGGCGGAGAACACGAGCGGAACGGAAAAGGCTCAGGCGGTGGGCTGGTCCTCCAGGGACGCGCCGCGCTTGGCGATGGCCTCGGTGATCTGACGAGCCAGGTCCTGCCCGGTGAGCCCGAATTCGGTCAGCAGCTTGCCGCGCTTGGCGTGGTCGAGGAAGCGCTGCGGAATGCCGAAGGTGCGGACCGGCACGTCCACGTCGGCGTCGCGGAGCAGCCGGGCCACCGCGTCGCCGGTGGCGCCCACCCGGCCGTTGTCCTCCGCCACCACGACCAGCTTGCTCCGGGCCGCCGCGCCGACCAGCGCGGGGTCAAGCGGCAGCGCCCAGCGCGGGTCCACCACGGTGACCGCGATGCCCTGCGCGTCCAGCAGCACGGCCGCCTCCAGGCAGATCTCGGCCAGCGGGCCCACCGCCACCACTAAAACGTCCGGCTCGGTGGCGGCGCGGAGCACGTCCATCCGCCCGAGGTGGCCGACCGGCTCGAACTCGCGGACCACGGCGCCCTTGGGGAAGCGCACCACCGAGGGTCCGTCGGTGATGTCCAGGCACTCGTTGAGCAGTTCGCGCAGGCGCGAGGCGTCCCGCGGCACCGCCACCGACAGGCCGGGGACGACCTGGAGGATCGACAGGTCCCACATGCCGTTGTGGCTGGCCCCGTCGTCGCCGGTGACGCCCGCCCGGTCGAGTACGACCGTGACCGGGAGCCGGTGCAGCGCGACGTCCATCAGCAGCTGGTCGAAGGCCCGGTTGAGGAAGGTCGAGTAGACCGCGACCACCGGGTGCAGGCCCTCCATGGCCAGGCCGGCGGCCGAGGTGAGCGCGTGCTGCTCGGCGATGCCGACGTCGAAGATGCGGTCGGGGTAGGCGTCGGCGAAGTCGGCCAGGCCGGTCGGGTGGAGCATGGCGGCGGTGATGGCCACCACGTCGGGCCGCTCGGCGCCGACGCGCACCATCTCCTCGCTGAACACGTTGGTCCAGCCGTACGGCTTCGGCGCCTCCTCACCGGTGACGACGTCGAAGGGCTGCGGCGCGTGGAAGCAGTCCTCCTCGTGCTCCTCGGCGGGGGTGTAGCCCTGGCCCTTCTTGGTCAGCACGTGCACGATGACCGGGCCGCCGAACGCCTTGGCCTTGCGGAGCGCGGACTCCACGGCGGGCTCGTCGTGGCCGTCGATGGGGCCGACGTACTTGAGGCCGAGGTCCTCGAACATCGCCTGGGGGGCGATGATGTCCTTGATGCCCTTCTTGATGCCGTGCAGCGTGTCGTACAGCACCGGGACGTTGCCGAAGCGGTCCTTCACGAACTCCAGGACCTGCTCGTAGTTCTGGGTGACCCGGAGCTTGGCCAGGTGGGTGGCCAGGCCGCCGATGGTCGGCGAGTAGGAGCGGCCGTTGTCGTTGACCACGATGACCAGCGGCAGGTCCTTGTTGGCGGCGATGTTGTTCAGCGCCTCCCAGGCCATGCCGCCGGTGAGCGCGCCGTCGCCGATCACCGACACGACGGTCCGGTCCCGCTCCCCGCGCAGCTTGACGGCCTTGGCCAGGCCGTCGCCGTAGGAGAGCGCGGTCGAGGCGTGCGAGTTCTCCACCAGGTCGTGCTCGGACTCGGCCTGGCTGGGGTAGCCGGAGATGCCACCCTCCTGGCGGAGGGTGCCGAACTGGTGGGCCCGTCCGGTGAGCATCTTGTGCACGTACGACTGATGACCCGTGTCGAAGACGATGCGGTCCCGCGGGGAGTCGAAGACCCGGTGCAGGGCGATGCTCAGCTCCACCACGCCCAGGTTGGGGCCGAGGTGACCACCTGCCCCAGAGCCCGCCACCGAGGCGACGAGCAGGTCACGGATCTCCGCCGCGAGGGCGGGCAACTGCTTCGGATCAAGTCGTTTGAGGTCGTGCGGTCCGTCGATGGTCTGCAGAAGCCCCACTGCTCACCCTCCGGTTCGGCGTCGAACACGCCTGAGTCTAGTTCGCCGCTGCTGTAACGCCTCAGCAACCTGGGGGGCAATCGTTTTGCCGCTGATTGGCTTGTCCCCTACGCTCCTGATTTTGTGCGAATTTTGACTTTACTGATCGCGGGCTTGATCGGTGCCGCCGTCCTCCCGGGTACGGCTCACGCCGCGCCGGTCCCCACGGGTAAGGCCGCGCTCACCAAGAATCCCCTCTACAAGACCGGCGAGTTCGACTGGACCGAGTGCAAGGAACTCGACCGGCGCCCCGACAACCTCGACACCTACCGGATCTACCTGGATCACCTGCTCGACTGCCTCAACCGGTCCTGGGGCGAGGAGTTCAAGCAGGCCGGGCTGCCGTTCAGCAAGCCGACGGTGCGCTACATCACCAAGAGCGTGGCCACCGGGTGCGGGAAGTACCCCATCAACTACGCGGCCGGGCTCTACTGCCCCGCCAACAAGACGATGTGGGTGGCCATCAGCAAGTGGCAGCTGGCCGACCCCACCGAGTTCACCCTGTTCAACGTCATCGCCCACGAGTACGGCCACTACGCCCAGCATCGGGCGGGCATCCTCGGGCAGGCCATGCGCATGCAGAAGAAGGCGAGCAAGGCCAAGCAGTACGCCATCCAGCGCCAGGTCGAGCTCCAGGCCGAGTGTTTCGCCTCGGCGTTCATCGGCAGCGTCTGGCACTCCCTCGGCCGTGACCAGTTCGACTACGAGGACCTGATGGACATGACCATCGGCGACGTTCTCCACGGCAAGACCAAGAACATCCACTACTGGATGAAGCGCGGCTGGAACGGCAACGGCCCCAAGGCCTGCAACACCTTCATCGCTCCGGCCCGCCTGCTGACCTGACCTCTCCGATGGCCGGGCCGGTCGTGACGATGTCCGTCGCGACCGGTTCCCGGCCATCCCCGTTCGGCCCCATGCCGGAGGCGGTGTCGGAGAGGGTGCGAAAAAACACCAGCAGGGTTGCCACCATGGTCAGAACGCCGAAAAGGATCAATACCCAGAACCAGAGCTCCAAGCTCCGGGGGTTTTTGGAGCTCCGGCGCCGCGTCCCGGCGACCGGCAGTTCGTTCAGCGGGACCTCCCGCCTCGGCGAAGGTGACGAGGGGACGCTCCTGTCCCGGAGATGCGGGACCTCCGCCGGCTCGTCGGTCGCCACGGGAACGTCCCGATCGATGCGCAGGTCCCGGCGGATGCGGTCGACGTCCTTGCCCGAGTACCGGGCATCCCGGAGAGCGGGGAGCACGCTCGCGCTCAGGAACGCCTCCCCCCAGTCAGGGCCGAACAGCCCGGCCGCCGCGGCCAGCAGCAGCGCCTCCTCCGGCTGGAGGGAGAGCGGCACGATCTTCGCGAACGCCATGCGGTCGGGGCGGGGGCCGTACGCGGCCACGAGCAGCTCGCGGAGCCTGCGAACCCGGCGTTCCCCCCGGGGGTAGGCGAAGGCGATGGCCTCCGTCAGATGACCGTGCTCCTGGAGCGCCGCCGCCAGGTTCCCGTCCTGGTCACGCCTCCCGCGCTGGTCCAGCTCGTCCAGCGCCGTCTCCACCACGTACCGGTCATACGGCTTCTCCGCCGCCGCCCGCACCAGATCGTCGACACCGAGCCTGCGCACCAGCTCAGGCAGGCGGGGCCCGCCCAGCCGTCCGGCCAGATAGAGGCGGACGTACGGGTCGGGGGTCTCCAGCCGGGTGAGCGCGGAGAGCAGGTCGATCGGCATCTTCTCCAGCTGGGCGGCGATGTGCGCCAGCCCTTCCCGGGTCAGCACCGGGCCGTAGGCGATCCGCAGGACCACCCCGCGCAGGGAGTCCCGGAGGTCGCCGTGGAGCTCCGCGGACCCGGCCAGCAGCCGCCGCGCCTGGACGATCTCCCGGTAGGCGGCCTGTTCCTCCGGGCCGAACTCCCCCTCCCTGTCCGCGATGACCATCTCCAGGTACCCCATCGAGCGGGTCAGCCAGGTCAGGTCCCCGCTCTCCAGATGGTCGCCGCAGACCCGCAGCGCGCCCTCGATCGCGGCCGGCGCGTGGAAGACGGCCACCTGCCCCTCGTCGGCCGGGTCTTGGGGGGTCACCCCGAAGCGGGAGAGCCGGACGAGCGCCGCCCGTCGGGCCTCGGGGGTGAAACCGCGCAGTTCGAGGTCGGCCGCCAGCAAGGTGACCACCTCGGGCAGGTGGTCCCGGTACTCGACCAGCTTCTCGTAGTACGCCTGCCCATCCTGCGGCACCGCCACCTCGCTCCCCCAGGCCACCTGGTGGGCCGCGGCGGGCACCGTGCTGGTGAAGGAGAGCCGGATGTCGTGGTCGGCGGTGCCGGAGGTCCAGGTGGAGGCGCTCAGCCGGGAGCGCATGCCGTACGGGAGGAGGGCGGCCACCACGTCCAGGAAGCGGAGGCGCTCCAGCGGGGTCAGGGACTCGCCGCCCACCAGGCAGACCTGGGCCTCGGAGAGCAGCGTGGCGGCCACCCCCGCGGCCACGTCGTCGACCCGGCCGGCCAGGTCGGCGGGGTCCAGGACCGGTACGTCGATCTTCAGCGGGTCGCCGCGCTCCGGGGCCGCCTCGTCGAACACCAGGTCGGCGTCGTCGAGCGCGTGGTACAGGCCCTCGTACGACACGCGCTGCTCCTCCAGCTGGCCGTAGGGCACGCTGAAGTAGTGCGTGGCGGCGATCTTGCGGCCGAACTGGTCGGTCTGGTCGGACCAGCGGCGGATGATCAGCAGCAGCCGGGTGTGTTCCCGGCCGCCCGCCCAGCCGATGGTGATCTGGGGCAGTTCCTTGGGGGTGCCGGTGACGTAACGGTTCCGGATGTCGGTGAAGCTCTTGCGGGTGAGGCCACCGCGGCTACAGGCCAGCAGGCCGTACCCGCCGCTGCTGCCGGGAACCTTCCCCTCGACCGCCCATTCGACGTGGAGCCGTACCCGCGCGGGCCGCGCGACGGCGCCGGGCTCGGAGCTTTCGGGCGTCGGGTCGGACATCGCTGTCTCATTCCACTAGTTCGGAGGGAGAATTCCGCCGGCAGGGGGCGCGGAGGTGGCCACGGCAGAGAAGGATCGAGGGGAGCCGACGCCGGGATCCTGCAGCGACGTGCCCTTGCTCAGCACGCTGAGCACCCAGATCACGACCCCCACCAGGAAGACCACCACCAGGACGATCAGCAACGTGGTGACCACCGCGTCCAGCGAGACCCTCGTGAAGAGGCGTCTCCTCGACCTCTTCTCCGGCTGGAGGTTCTGGTAGACCTCCTCGGGTGACGGCTGCCTCGATGGGGGGTTCTCCTGGCCGAAGCTCGGTGGTTTCCCGACGGATTCGATCTGGCGCCCGGCCGGGATCGGTTCCTTCGCCCGCTGCGACTTGACGAGCATTTCCTTGCCGATCCGGTCGATCTCCCTCTTGGAGACGCCGGAGCCTCTCAGGAACGGGATCACCGGGTCCAGGAACGCCGCTCCCCAGCCCTGGCCGTACCAGGTGGCGGCGGCGGCGAACAGCAGGGCGTCCTGGGGGGCGGGCGGGAACGGCACGATCTTCGCGAAGGTGGGCTTGTCGCGGTTCGACCCGTACGCCACCTCGATCAGCCGCCTCAGCTTGGCGAGCCGCTGGTCCGCGTCCGGGAAGTGGAAGACGACCGGGACCACGAGATGGCCGTATGACTGAAGCGCCGCCGCCAGGGCGCCGTCCTGCTGCCGCTGTCCCTGGCGGACGAGTCCGTCGAGGGCCGCCTCGATCACGAGATGGTCGTAGGGCTCCTGCGCCGCCGCCCGGGCCAGTTCGTCGACGGACAGCCGTTCCACCGCCTGGGCCTGCCGGTAGTCCTCCAGCCGGGTGGCCAGATAGAGGCACACGTACGGGTCGGGGGTGTCCATCCTGGCCATCGCCTGGATGAGGTCCGGCCGCACCACGTCCACGTGGTCGAGGACATGGAGCAGGCCCTCCAGGGTGAGCACCGAGCCGTACGCGATCCGCAGCACCACCGAGCAGAGCCGGTCCCAGACATCGTTCTTCAGGCCAGGACGCGGGGACAGCAGGCGATAGTCCCGGACGATCTCCCGATAGCGGGCCTGCTCGTCGGGGTCGAATCTGCCCTTGCGGTCGGCGACGGCCAGCTCCAGATGGCCGAGGACGCGGGAGAGACTCTCGATGTCCTGGTTCCTGACCAGCTCGTCGCACTGCCGCAGCGCGTCCCCGATGGCGCCCGGGGTGTGGAGTCCACCCGCCCACGGGTCGTAGGTCCCGGTCGTCAGGGCGACCCCGAACCCCGCGAGCAGGCCCACCGCCCCCCGCGCGGTGTCCGACGAGAAGCTGCGCAACTCCGAGTCGCGGGCCAGCCAGGCCACCACGTCCGTGAGCCGGTCGCCGTGCTCGATGAGCAGCTCGTAGTACGCCTTGCCCTCGTACGGAACGGTCACCGGATCGCCCCAGGTGACCTGCTGGGCCTTGGGGGGCACGGTGCTGGCGAAGGAGAGCCTGATGCCGTGGTCGGTGATGCCCGAGGTCCAGGTGGAGGCGCTCAGTTTGGTCCGCAGGCCGTACGGGAGGAGCGCGGTCACCACGTCCAGGAAGCGGAGCCGCTGCAGCGGGGGGAGGCTTTCCGCGCCGACCACGACGAGCTGCCGGTTGCTGAGGAGGGTGGCGGCGACCCGGATCGCGGCGTCGTTGACCCGCTTGGCGAGGGTGCCGGGGTCCAGGACCGGCACGTGGATGTCCAGCGGGTCGCAGCTCTCCGGATTGGCCAGGTCGATCACCAGGCGTTCGGCGTCGAGTTCCGCGTCGAGCGCGGCGTACAGTCCCTCGTAGGAGATGCGCTGCTCGGCCAGGTCGGAGTAGAGCACGCTGAAGTAGTGCGTCTGGGCGATCCGGCGTCCGAAGCTGTCGGCCTGGTCGGACCAGCGGCGGATGATCAGCAGCAGCCGGGTGTACTCCTTGCCGCCCACCCAGCCGATGGTGATCTGCGGGAGCTCCTTGGGTGTGCCGGTGACGTACCGGCTCCGGATCTCGGTGAAGTCGTGCGGGGTGAGGCCACCGCGGCTACAGGCGAGCAGGCCGTAGTCCTTGTTGCTGCCGGGGGTCTTGCCCTCGACCGCCCACTCGACCTGGAGCCGCACGTGTCCGTTCATCGCCCGCTCCTGGCCTCTTGCCGTTCGGCGAGCAGCCGTTCGGCGAGCCAGATGACCGGCTCGCAGACGTTGATGGGCCGGGCCTGGCCGCGAATCCGGTATTGCGCGCCTTTCTCGCTGTCCTGATCCCGCCCGGCTTCCGGAGAGAGCCGAACCATGTTCTGGAAATCGCGCGGATCGAAGACGGCCGTACCGGGCTTGAGATAAAAGCCGATCGACGAGGTGACGAAGAACTTCAGGCGGTCCTTATGGAAAAAGCGTTCCAGGGCGTTCAGCACCCGGCGGGCGCTCCCCCTGGCGGAAATCTCACAGAGCTCGCGGAAGAGTGTTGGCGCGTCCGCGTCTTCCACGGTGGGAAATTCGTGAGGGTCACTCGGATCCTGGGTCAGGACGTTGAGCTTGGTCGCCGTCTTCAAGACCCTCAGATCATCAAATTTGGTGATACAGACGGCGAGATAGTGCGGCAACCGGCCGCTGGTTTCGTTCTCTTTGGCGAGCATCTGGCTGGCCAACTGGAGCAAGGCGCCGTGCAGGTAGTCGAAGGCGTCCCCCGCGATGTACTCCTGCGTCGGGTCGAAGAGGTAGATGATCCCGCGACTCTCCTCAAGGCTCTGCAGCAGCGAGGCGTGCTGGGCCGCCCCGCCCGCGTAGACCTGACCGGGGGGATCGATCATGTTCAGGCCGATCTTGGGCGCGCGGGTGTCCCGGGACCGCCCGCGCCAGCCGCCGAAACGCCGGTCCTGCTGTGGCGAACTGCCGACCAGCAGCCAGCGGAACTTCTCGATGTCGATGGTGGCCAGCGGGAACTCCTGGCGGTCCAGGGCCGCGGACTTCTCCAGGAGCACGCTGGTGGCGTTGGCGTCGGCGCCGACCAGTTTCCAGGGACCGTCCCTCTCGATGAGGGCGAGACTGAGTGCGGCCAGCATGGTGGTCTTGCCCGAGCCCGGGGCGCCCCACATGGCAATGCTGTGCTCGGGACGTTCGAACGTCGGATTGGACATCTCCGTGTCGCTCCAGTCGGTCGGATCGGGTCGGTCAGTCGATGAGCGGGAAGTTGACGGCCTGGTCCCGGGCGGACAGGCCCAGGCCGGCGCGGAGCGCCGGGAAGTCGACGAAGTCCAGGTGGGCCATGGCGGCCCGCCCCAGCCGGGTCCACTCCCGGCCGGCCTGCTCGGGCGGACGGTCGTGGATCACCCCCAGCCTGGCCCCCCTCCGCCGCTCGAACCGCCGGACCAGCTGCTCCCAGTCGTGCTGGTTGGGGCAGGGCAGGATGTGCGAGCTGGCCGCCGGCGGATGCGGGTTGCGCCCGCCGATGATCAGCAGCACGGTGTCCTCGTCCCGCTCGGGGCCGAGCCGCGCGAGGACCGCCGCGAGCATGTCCTCCAGCTGGGCGCCGTCGGGGTAGCCCCAGGGTGCCGGGCCGGCCCGGTCGAGCCCCACCAGCTCCTCCCGCGCCTGGCCGGGGGCGACCTTCCAGGCCGGGATCAGCACCCCCTCCTCCTTGACCTGGAAGTCGTAGGAGTGCGCCGCGTACGTCACCAGCGAGACCTTGAGCCGCCCGGGCAACGAGGCGGCCACCTTGTCCACCATCTGACCCGCCTGATCGATCCGGGTTCTGACCTGGTCGGAGTGGCCGCAGATCTCGATGGCGCAGATCAGGTGGACGGCGGCCGGCGCCTCCTGGAGGGATTCCGGAATCGAGGCGACCAGATCCGCCCAGTCGCGTTCGTCGGCCACCAGACCGGGCAGGCCGTGGAAGCGCACCAGACCGGGCGCGCGCAGCTCGGCGGTGGCCTCGTGACGGCCAGGGGGGAGCCGGACGCGGTGCACCGAGACCAGCTGCGGATGACGGCCCTGCCAGGCCACCACCGCGAAGGCGACGCCGCGCCGGTCGGTGGTGGCGACCTGGAAGGAGACCGGTGTCCGCTCACCGCGCTTGGCGCCGCTGGGGAAGAGCTGGTGCCCGGTCAGCTCCAGCCGTCCGGTGTCCGGCTTGGTCTTCAGCACCACCAGGTCGTACAGCCGGGTGATGGGTTCCTCGGCCATGGTTTCGCTGATCAGCTCGTCCACCCGGGCGCCGGGCACGGTGAGGGCGAGCGCGTCCGGCCGGGCCGTGCGGAGGATGGCCATCGCCTGGTCGGTGTTGACGGTCGGCGAGAAGGAGGAGATCAGGATGACCGTGCCATCGGTGAGCACCCCGGCGGCGCGCAGCACCGCGTCCCGGACGGCCTCCTGGTCGTCGGGCCCGGCCGGCTCACCCCACCGCTCGCCGATCAGTTCGTGCCAGGACTGGATCGGCTGGACCCAGCACCGTGGGGTGCCCGCCCCGTCCAGGCTCAGCTGGAACCTGGCGATGCCGTCGGCGGCGACCTCCGCCACGGTCAGCGGCCCGGTGGCCGCCATCGCCCTGATCGATTCGGAGAGCGCTTTGCGTAACAGATCCTCCCCAGAACCGGTCAAAGCACCCACCGACTAGCTTTGGTTACAAATCGCCCATTTCGTGAAATAGATTGCCTCAAGCCCCACCCGCAACAACACGAAAAGCCGAACCAGGTTGGACGCGCTCCCCCGAGCGAATATCTACAATGACTGTAATAGCTGACGATGATCGGCTACATACTACGTTTTTCCATCATGATACGATGCCTCAGCTTTCGGGAAATCCATAACGATAAAGGAACCGGTCGGGATGCGGCTGAGCAACCAGAACGGACACTCTGTAATGGATGGGATTAAAAGGGTCCTAGTCGCCCTGTCCGGGGCCCGTCCCGAAGTCCTCGAGCACTGCAAGACCGAGCAGGGCAAATTTGAGGGAATCGGCGGCGCGGTGCTCACCACCGGTGTGCTCGCGTCCGTTTCGATGACTTTCGCGCTTTGGAGCGCGCTGGGCGTTCCCCTTTTCCTGGCCATTCCGGTCAGCCTGGCCTGGGGGGCGGCCATCCTCAGCCTGGACCGGTGGCTGGTCAGCACCATGCGCGCGGACGCGGCGCGCAAGTGGGTCATCGCGCTCCCCCGCATCCTGATGGCGGTCCTGCTCGGCCTGGTGATCTCCACGCCGCTGGTGCTCCAGATCTTCGACCGGGAGATCGAGGCCCGGATCGTGCAGATCAAGCAGGACACCGCCAACGAGTTCGCCCGGCGGCAGCAGCAGGACACCATCGGCCAGGAGGTCAGCGCCCTCCGCAAGCAGGTCGAGAACCTCAACAGCGTGATCCTCTCCAACGGCGACGTGCCGCTGGACCCGGCCACCGACCAGACCGTCAAGGCCCTCACCAAACAGGTCAAGGACCAGCAGGCGCTGGCCGACAAGCACTACAAGGAATGGCAGTGCCAGCTGTACGGCGGCGCCGGCTGCACCAAGAAGGGGGACGGCCCGCTCGCCCAGGCCAGTGAGAAGGCCTACCGGACGGCGCAGAACCGGGTGGACCAGCTCAACCGGGAGATCAAGAACCGCAGGGACGAACTGGTCCGCACCGGGGAGGCCAACAAGGAGACCCGGGTCACCCAGGCCAGGGCCGACCTGCCCAAGGTCCAGGCCGAACTGGACGCGGCTGTCGCCAGGCAGGCCGACCTGCAACGCCTGGCCGACGCCGAGACCCGGGCCGAGGGCGGCCTGTTGCTCCGGCTCCAGGCGCTCAACGACGTCTCCGGCCAGGACTTCACCATGCGCACCGCGCACATCCTGCTCTTCCTGCTCTTCCTGCTGATCGAATGCCTGCCGGTGACGGTCAAGCTGATGATGCGGCCGGGCAACTACGAGAGGATCCTGGCGCTGGCCGAGCAGCGGGAGCTCCGGGACGCCAAGCAGAGCTTCGCCGGGCGGCCGGGGACGACCGGCGCCGGCGGGTCCACCATCTGGGAGCTCTGGAACCTGCCGGACGCCGCGGAACCCACCGGCCGGACGGCGCCGTCCGGCCCGCCCAGCGGTCCCATTCCGGCGCAGCGCCCCACGATGGTCGAACGCCCCACGATGGTCGAACGCCCCAACGTGATCGAGGAGCCCGCGGCGGTCGAGCGGTCCACGGCGGTGGACGCGCGGCCGGAGCCCGCGGACGTCACCCAGGGGTACCGGTCGGTGGACGACGAGGCGCTGCGCGCGATGCGGGACGACCGCCAGCTCGACCGGGCCTCGATCCCCGTGGAGGACCGTACCAGCGGGTTCGAGTTGTTCCCCAAAGACTGATCCCCTCGAAAGCCTGAGCGCACATTCATGATCTTCAAAGAGCACGGTCCGCCGGTGGGCGGCGGCCGGTACCGGCCGCTGACCCCGCTCGGGCGGGGCGGGATGGGCATCGTCTGGCTGGCCGACGACCTGGTGCTGGAGCGCAGGGTGGCGCTCAAGATCCTCCGCCCCGAGCACACCGCGGAGGACCTGACCGTACGGCGGGCGCGCGCGTTGCGGGAGGCCGACGTGCTGGGCCGGATCAAGCACCCGTCGATCGTCGAGATCTTCGACATGTTCCTGGAGGACGGCCACCCCTGCATCGTCATGGCGTACATCGAGGGGGACTCGCTCCAGGACCTGCTGGACGACGGGCGGCGGCCAGGGGACCGGGAGCTGGCCTCGATCGCGCTGGGGGTGCTGGGCGCGCTGGACGCCGCGCACCGGGCCGACGTGCTGCACCGGGACGTGAAGCCGGCCAACATCATGGTCACCGACACCGGCAAGGTCTTCCTGCTCGACTTCGGGATCGCGCACATCATCGGCGAGAACAAGCTGACCTCGACCAACATGTTCATCGGGACCCTGGAGCTGCTGGCGCCGGAGCGGCTGGAGGGCCATGAGCCCGGTCCGGCCTCGGATCTGTGGGCGCTCGGGGTGACGCTCTACACCATGGTGGCGGGGTACTCGCCGTTCCGGCGGAACGACAACGGGCCCGCCACGATGATGGCCATCCTGAAGGACGTACCGCCCGCGCTGCCGCCGGGGCCGCTGGCGGGCACGATCGCCCGGCTGCTGGTCAAGGATCCGGCCCGCCGCCTGAACGCCCGGGACCTGGCGGCCGAACTCCGCGCGATCACCGATCCTGCACCCAGCCGGCCACCCCGAGAGACCCCCAGGCCCCGGGAGACCCCGCGTGAGAACCCCCCGCCGAAGGTGAGCACGCCGCCCCCGGGTGTCACTGTCCGGGTGGATCTGGCCAGTCTGCGGCCCGCCGAGGCCGCCCAGGTGATCGCCGGGATGAGCAGGGAGGCCGCCGCCGCGCTGGTGGACCGGCTGCCGGTGGAGGCCGCCAGGGAGCTGCTGGTCGCGGCCGCCCCCCGGGTGGCCGGCGGGGTGCTGCTGGCCCTGACGCCGAACCGGGCGGGCCCGCTGCTGGCCCGGCTGCCGGCCAAGTCGGCCGGACGGGTGCTGGACGTGCTGGCTGAGGAGCCGGACCGGGCGGCCGAGGTGCTGTCGATATTGTCGCCGGTCCGGGCCGCCAGGGGGCTGAGTTACGCCACCGACCGCCCGGCGGCGGCGCTGCTGGCCCTGCTGCCCGCGCCGGAGGCGGCCCGCATCCTGCGGCAGGTCGACCGCAGGGCCGCCGGGGAGATCGTCACGGCCCTGGCCGGCGACCGCGGGGCCGGGCCGGTGATCGGCGCGATGCCCGTCGAGGACGCCTGTGACGTGCTGCGGCTGGTGCCCCCGCCGATCGTGGCCTCGATCATCCAGGCCGCCGGTGACGGGCGCGCGGGCGAGCTGCTCGCCGGGCTCGGGCAGCCGATCCGGCGGCATGTGGACCGGTACCTGTTCCAGTCCTGAGCCGGACACTTCTGACACCTCAGTAACTTCCTCAACTTTACGTGTAAATAGGACCTGCAATAAGGTCTCTGAACCATGCGAACCCCCCTTATCGCACGTCTCGTTCTCCTGGCTGTCACGCTCGGCTTGAGCGCCGCCTTAGCCCTGCCGGTCTCCGCGCAGGCAAGCACCGCCCAGGTGGCCGCGGCCCCCACCGCAGGGGCCGTCGTGAGCGCGCAGGCGGGATTCCCCACTGTCCTGACCAAGAACAAGATCTACCGCTCCGGCTCGGTGGGCACCATCGACTGCTCCCCGACCGAGCCCCGGGCGGGCAGCGCGGCAGCCGCCAAGACCTACATGCTGCAGGTCTACCGCTGTGTCAACCAGATGTGGGCCCGCAAGTTCAAGGCGGTGGGCTGGACCTACCGGGTGCCGAAGATCGTTATCAGGACCTCCGGCCCCAAGACGCCCTGCGGGCGGCTCACCAAGACCTACTGGGGGCACTACTGCCCGCACAACCAGACCATCTACATCCTGTTGACGTCCGAGCAGATCAAGCAGCCGTTCCCGCTGGTGCTGGCCAAGACCATGGCGCACGAGATCGCGCACCACGTGCAGCAGCGGTCCGGGATGCTCACGCCGTACTACAACCTGGCCTACAGGGCCCGCACCAAGACGGCGAAGAACCTGCTCAGCCACCGGGTGGAGCAGCAGGCCGAGTGCTTCGCCGGGGTGTTCCTGAGCGGGGCCCAGGACTCGCTGCCGGTGGACTTCGAGGAGTGGGAGCACATCAACAACTGGGCGGTCAAGAACGCCGACGACGCCCTGCACGGCAAGGGCCGCAACCAGGTGTTCTGGCTGGAGCGCGGGTTCCAGTCGGGCTCCCCCGCCGCCTGCAACACCTGGGTGGTGAGCAACGCCCGGGTCGCCTGACGGCATAGTCGGACACGGGCGGGTCAGGGCTTACCTGATCCGCCCGACGATCTCCGTTTTCCCCGCAAGGTGTGCCGCTCCGCTCTGATCGTTTCCGGAGGGAGCGGTCCTAGCCGCTCAGCCGGGCGGCCAGGACCTCCAGAGGGTCGGCGAGCACCTGGGTGAAGGCCAGCTCGGCGGCCCCCACGATGGTGGCGTCGTCGCCCAGCGCCGAGGTGCGCAGGCGCAGCGCCTCGCGGGAGGCGGAGAGCGCGCAGGTGTTGAGGCGGCTGCGGACCTGGGCGGCGGAGCCGAGGTAGATCTCCCGGAGGGTGCCGCCGAAGATCACCACCTCGGGGTTGAAGATGTTGACCAGGTTGGCCACCCCGTAGCCGAGCCAGTCCCCCACCCGGTGCAGCGCGTCCTGGGCGATGATGTCGCCCTTGTCGGCGGCCTCCACCACCAGGCGGATGCCGTCCCTGCCGCGCTCGGCGGCGAACCGGCCCGCGTGCTCCAGCAGGGCGCGCTCGCCGACCTCGGCCTCCAGGCAGCCGCGGGCGCCGCAGCCGCACGGCTGACCGCCCGGGTTGACCACGGTGTGACCGACTTCGCCGCCGTACCCGGCGGCCCCGCCGAGCAGTTGGTTGTTGACGATGATGCCGCCGCCGATGCCGACGTCCCCGTGCAGGTAGATCAGGTCGCGGCAGCCCACCCCGAGGCCCCGGGTGTGCTCGGCCAGGGCACCCAGGTTGGCGTCGTTGCCGACCGCGACCGGCAGGCCCAGGGCGAGCTCGGCGGACAGGGCCTCACCGAAGGGCGCGTCCCGCAGGCCGATGTTGGGGCCGAACCGGACCACCCCGTCCGATTTGCGGACCGCGCCGCAGACGGCCGCGGCGGCGCCGACGCAGACCGTGTCGGAGTGGACCTTCCGCTGCATCTGGGCGGCGAAGCCGGCCAGGATGCCGACCACCTCGGCCATGTCGAACCGGCCGCGCGGCCGGACCGTCTCGCGCCGGTCCAGGATCACCCCGCCGAGCCCGATCCTGGCCGCCACCACCCGGTCCACGCCCACGTCGAAGGCGAGCACGTAGACCCGGGCGGACTCGGGCCGGACCACCAGGGACGGGCGACCGGCGCGGCCGGTGTCCCGAGGCAGCTCCTCGCGGACCAGGCCGGCCGCGGTGAGGTCGGCCGTGAGCGCCATGATGGTGCTCCGGTTGAGCCCCATCCGGTTGGTCAGCTCCGCGCGGGAGGTCGGGCCCCCCAGATGCACGTGCCGGAGCAGCGTGCCCAGGTTGTGTCGGCGGATCTCCTCCTGGGAGGGACCGGCGCGCAACATTCGTTCTGCCTCTGGTGCCTTCGGGGGGTGTGCCTTGGGAGGGTCCACCGGTGGTTCGGGTGTCGCACTCACCCTATCGACGGCCTATCGGCGGCCGGAGGCGGATGCCCGCTTACGGGACAGCGCGTCCACGCCCGCGGACAGCAGCAGCACCGCGCCGGTCACCACGTACTTGACGCTGGCGCTGTAGCCCATCAGGCCCATGCCGTTGATGACCACCGCGACCACCGCGCCGCCGAGGATGGCGTCCAGCACCCGGCCCTTGCCGCCGAACAGGCTGGTGCCGCCGATCACGGCCGCGCCGACCGCGAACAGCAGCACGGTGCTGCCGCCGGTGTTGGGGTCCACCGAGTTGGCCCGGGAGGCCGCCACGATGCCGCCGATGGAGGCCATGAACGAGCAGATCACGAAGGCTGAGATACGGATCCTGTCCACGTTGATACCGGCCCGGCGGGCCGCCTCGGCGTTGCCGCCGACCGCGTAGACGTGCCGCCCGTACGCGGTACGGCGGAGCACGAAGGTCCACAGGATGAGCAGCGCCACGATCAGCGGCACCACGATCGGCACCCCGGTGAGCGAGATGATCGCCGGGTTGCGGCTGCGCTCCAGGTTGAGCACGTACACGGCCAGGCCGGAGAGCACGGCGAGCGCGCCGACCCGGACCGCGATGACCGCCAGCGAGTCGGCCACCAGGCCGCGGGCGGCGCGCCGGTGGGCCTGGATCAGCTGGAGTCCGGCGTAAACCACCACGCCGATGACCGCCAGCAGCCAGCCGAGCAGCGGCGAGAGGTTGCCGTTGGCGATGGCCAGGATGGTCTCGTCGCGGATCGAGATGTTGGTGCCCTCGTCCAGCAGGATCAGCGCCACGCCCTGGAAGGCCAGGAAGGCGGCGAGGGTGACCACGAAGGAGGGGATGCCCAGCTTGGCCACCAGCGAGCCGAGCGCCAGGCCGATGACCACGCCGGTGAGCATGGCGGCCAGCACCGACAGGTACCAGGGCCAGCCCTCGTTGGTGAGCAGCACGGCCATCACCGCCGCGCAGACGCCGCTGGCGAACCCGGCGGACAGGTCGATCTCGCCCAGCAGCAGCACGAAGACCAGGCCCATCGCGATCACGGTGACGCCGGCGCCCTGGGTGAACAGGTTGGCGAAGTTGATCGGCGACAGGAAGGAGGGGCTCAGCGACGCGAAGACCACGCAGAGGACGACCAGCCCGATGACCGCGGGCAGCGCGCCGAGGTCGCCCCCGCGCACCCGCTCGAAGTAGTCCCTGACCTGGGAACTGATGGGGGGCGCGGTGGCGGTGCGCACCGGGCCGGTTGTCGTCGTCATGCGCTTGCTCCGTTGCCGGTCGGCAGGCCGAGCTCCCCGCTGCGCCCCGCCGTGATGAGTTCCACGATCTGGGAGTGGGTGACCTCGGTGGTCTTGACCTGGGCGGCCATCCGGCCGAGGTAGAGCGCCGCGATCCGGTCGGACACGGCGAAGACATCATTCATGTTGTGCGAGATGAGCACAACGGCCAGGCCGTTGTCGGCCAGCCGCCGGACCAGCTCCAGCACCTGGGCGGTCTGCGCCACGCCGAGCGCGGCGGTGGGCTCGTCCAGGATGACGACCTTGCTGTTCCAGAGCACGGCCTTGGCGATGGCGACGGTCTGGCGCTGGCCGCCGGAGAGGCTGGACACGTGCTGGCGGAGCGACTTGACGGTGCGGACCGACAGGCCCGACAGGGTCTTGGCGGCCATCTCCTCCATGGTGGCCTCGTCCAGCACCAGGCCGCTCCTGCGCTCCCGGCCGAGGAACATGTTCTGCACGATGTCGAGGTTGTCGCAGAGCGCGAGGTCCTGGTAGACGATCTCGACGCCCATGGCGGCGGCGTCCCTGGGCCCGCTGACGTGGACCTTCTCGCCCTCGAAGAAGTACTCCCCCGAGTCGATCGGGTGGATTCCGCCGATGCACTTCACCAGCGTGGACTTACCGGCGCCGTTGTCGCCGACAAGCGCGGTCACCTCTCCGGGATACACCGAAAAGGCGACGTCGTGAAGGACCTGCACGGGGCCGAAGCTCTTGTCGATTCCGCGCAGTTCCAGGACGGGTGCCTGGGACACGATTACCTCTCCTGGTTTCCACAAGGGGTACGGCTTGCGCCGGAAGGGAGCTGGCGCAAGCCGTACCAATCGGAATGAAACTAGCTGATTCCGGCCTCGGTGCACTTCTCGGCGAAGTCAGCGGTGCAGAGCTCGTCCTTGCTGACGAAGCCATCCGCCACGACGTCCTTGACGCTGTCGAAGAAGATGGCCTTGGGGACCAGGAGCACGGCGGGGACGTCCGCGCCGGTCTCGGTGTCCTTCACGGTGCCGCTGGCCGGGGGCTTCTGGCCCTGGGCGAGCCCGATGGCCAGCGCCGCCGTGGCGTCGGCCTCCTGCTTGACCGCCTTGTAGACCGTCATGCACTGGTCACCGGCGAGGATGTTCTGCAGGCCCTGCACGGTGGCGTCCTGGCCGGTCACCGGGACCTTGCCGTTGAGCTTGTTCTTCTTGAGCACCGAGATGGCGGCGTTGCCGAGACCGTCGTTGGCGGCCAGCACACCGGCGATCTTCGGCTCCTTGGTGAGCTGCTGCTCGAAGATGGTGCCGGCCTGGGCGTTGTCCCAGTCAGGAACGGCGTCGGCCGGGCCCGCGATGTACTCGCCGGAGTCGTACTTCGGCTTGAGCACGCTCTCGTAGCCCTCCTTGAAGAGGGTGGCGTTGTTGTCGGTCGGCGAGCCGTGCAGCTCGGCCACCACGGGCTTGTCCGCCTTCAGGTCAGTGAGGCACTTGACCAGGCCCTCGCCCTGCAGCTTGCCGACCGCGGTGTTGTCGAAGCTGACGTAGTAGTCGGCGTTGCCGCCGAGGGTCAGCCGGTCGTAGTCGATGGTCGCGATGCCCTGCGCCTTGGCCTTGTCCAGGACCGCCTTGCCGGTGCCGGAGTCCAGGTTGACGATGGCCAGCACGGTGACGCCGCTGGTCATCATCTGGTCGGCGATGGTCTGGAAGGCGGTCTTGTCGCCCTGCGCGTTCTGGATGTCGTACTCGACCCCGGCGGCCTTGAACGCCTCTTCCAGGTACTTGCGGTCGGCGGTCTCCCAGCGGGCGGACGACTTGCTGTCCGGGAGGATGACACCGATCTTGCCAGGCTTGGCAGCGGCGGACGACTCGGCGGGTGCGGCGCTGCTGGAGGCGCCCGTGTCACCGCTGTCGCCCCCGCACGCGGTGAGGCCGAGGGAAAGTGCCGCGACCGCGGCGATGCTGAGAATCCCCTTGCGCATGATGCGTGGGTCCTTTCTCTGGCTGGGGGTCTATGGGGGGTGGGAGCTCATCACCGGATTGGTGAATGTTGTTTGAGACAACGTACGCCCGGAGGGTGAGGGGAGGTAGACACAGGACGGTAACGTTTGTTGTCCGCGGTAACAATGAAGAAACGCCCCCGTCACCCGCCGGCCCCTCCCCGTTTTCCCCTCCGGGAAACAGAAAACCGCCCGCCGGGACGTCCCGGCGGGCGGTTTTCCGAGGTTGTTCAGCTCTTGGCGAGCAGGGAACGCAGCACGTACTGCATGATGCCGCCGTGCCGGTAGTAGTCGGCCTCGCCGGGGGTGTCGATGCGGACCACGGCCTCGAAGCTCTTGCCGTCCGCGGTGACCGTGACCGTGGCCGGGGTGTCGCCCTCGTTGAGCGCGGTCACGCCGGTGATGCCGAAGGTCTCCTCCCCGGTCAGGCCGAGCGAGGCGGCCGACTCGCCCTCCGGGAACTGGAGCGGGAGCACACCCATGCCGATCAGGTTGGAACGGTGGATGCGCTCGTAGGACTCGGCGATCACGGCGCGCACGCCGAGCAGCGCGGTGCCCTTGGCGGCCCAGTCGCGCGAGGAGCCGGAACCGTACTCCTTACCGGCCAGCACCACCAGCGGGACGCCTGCGGCCTGGTAGTGCTGCGAGGCGTCGTAGATGAACGCCTGCGGCCCGCCCTCGACGGTGAAGTCGCGGGTGTAGCCGCCCTCCACGCCGTCCAGCAGCAGGTTGCGGAGGCGGATGTTGGCGAAGGTGCCGCGGATCATCACCTCGTGGTTGCCGCGCCGGGAGCCGTAGGAGTTGAAGTCCCTGACCTCCACGCCGTTGGCCCGCAGGTAGTCGGCGGCCGGGGTGCCCACCTTGATCGACCCGGCCGGGGAGATGTGGTCGGTGGTGACCGAGTCGCCCAGCTTGGCCAGCACCCGGGCGCCGGCGATGTCGGTGACCGGCTCCGGCTTGGCGGGCATGCCGTCGAAGTAGGGGGCCTTCCGCACGTACGTGGAGGAGGGGTCCCACTCGAAGGTGTTGCCGGTCGGGATGGGCAGCGACTGCCAGTTCTCGTCGCCCTTGAACACGTCGGCGTAGTCGCGCAGGAACATGTCCTGGCCGATGGAGTCGGCGACCACCTGGGCGACCTCCTCCGGCTCCGGCCAGATGTCCTTCAGGTAGACGTCCTGCCCGTCGGCGCCCGTGCCCAGCGGCTCGTTGTTCAGGTCGACGTCCATCGACCCGGCCAGCGCGTACGCCACCACCAGCGGCGGGGAGGCCAGGTAGTTCATCTTGACGTCGGGGTTGATGCGGCCCTCGAAGTTACGGTTGCCGGAGAGCACGGCGGTGACCGCCAGGTCGTTCTCCTGGATGGCGGCGGAGATCTCCTCAGGCAGCGGTCCCGAGTTGCCGATGCAGGTGGTGCAGCCGTAACCGACCAGGTTGAAGCCGATCTTGTCCAGGTACGGCTGGAGCCCGGAGCGCTCGAAGTAGCCGGTGACCACCTGGGAGCCGGGGGCCAGCGAGGTCTTCACCCACGGCTTGCGGGTCAGGCCCTTCTCCACCGCGTTGCGGGCCAGCAGGGCGGCGCCGAGCATCACGTACGGATTGGAGGTGTTGGTGCAGGAGGTGATGGCGGCGATGGTGACCACGCCGTGGTCGATCTCGAAGGAGGTGCCGTCGGCCAGGGTGACCGGGACCCGCCGGTGCGGGCGCCCGCCGTCCAGGGCGGGGGCGTGCGGGGCGTCGGCCGCGCCGTCGTGCGAGATGGCCGGGGAGTCGGAGGCCGGGAAGGACTCATCGGACGCCTCGTCCACCGGGCCGAGGTCGGCGGGGGCGAAGTCGCGGACGGCCGCCCGCCAGGCGCGCTTGGCGTCGGTGAGCGCGATCCGGTCCTGCGGGCGCTTGGGCCCGGCGATGGAGGGCACCACGGTGCCCAGGTCCAGCTCCAGGTACTCGGAGAAGACCGGCTCGGGGCCGGACGGGTCCAGCCAGAGGCCCTGCTCCTTGGCGTACGCCTCGACCAGGGCGACCTGCTCGGCGGAGCGGCCGGTGAGCGTGAGGTAGTCGATGGTCTGGCCGTCGATGGGGAAGATGGCGCAGGTGGAGCCGAACTCGGGGCTCATGTTGCCGATGGTGGCCCGGTTGGCCAGCGGCACGCTCGCCACGCCCTCGCCGTAGAACTCCACGAACTTGCCGACCACGCCGTGCTTGCGGAGCATCTCGGTGATGGTCAGCACCAGGTCGGTGGCGGTGGCCCCGGCGGGCAGCCGCCCGGTCAGCTTGAAGCCGACCACCCGCGGGATCAGCATGGAGATCGGCTGGCCGAGCATGGCGGCCTCGGCCTCGATGCCGCCGACGCCCCAGCCGAGCACGCCGATGCCGTTCTCCATGGTGGTGTGCGAGTCGGTGCCCACGCAGGTGTCGGGGTAGGCCTTGCCGTCGCGGATCATCACCACCCGGGCCAGGTGCTCGATGTTCACCTGGTGCACGATGCCGGTGCCGGGCGGGACCACCTTGAACTCGTCGAAGGCGGTCTGGCCCCAGCGCAGGAACTGGTAGCGCTCGCGGTTGCGCTCGTACTCCCGGTCGACGTTGCGGGCGAAGGCGTCGGGGGAGCCGAAGTAGTCGACGATCACCGAGTGGTCGATGACCATCTCGGCGGGGGCCAGCGGGTTGATCTTCGCCGGGTCGCCGCCCAGGTCGCGCACGGCCTCCCGCATGGTGGCCAGGTCGACCACGCACGGCACACCGGTGAAGTCCTGCATGATCACGCGGGCCGGGGTGAACTGGATCTCCACGCTGGGCGTGGCGTTCGGGTCCCACTGGCCGAGCGCGGTGATGTGCTCGGCGGTGATTTTCGCCCCGTCCTCGGTGCGGAGCAGGTTCTCCAGCAGGATCTTCAGGCTGTACGGGAGGCGCTGTGACCCCTCGACGGCGGCCAGCCGGTAGATCTCGTACGACGCGTCGCCGACCCGCAGCGTGTCACGGCTGCCGAAGCTGTTCGCGGACACGATGCTGTTCGCGGACATCGGAGTCTCGCCTCCCCAGTGAAGGTTTCTCGTTCTACCTTCATCCTCGCGCACCGGCCGGGATGGCCGGTCAGGTCTGCCCGTGGCTCCGAGGATGTCTCGACATCAAGATATCAGGCGGGCATCAGCCGTAAGAACAGCAGGGCGACCACGGCCACCGAGAGCACCGGCGCCAGGATGTTGAGCTCGAACTTCTTCCCGGTCTTGAACCCGATGTCGTACGGCAGGAGCCACTTGCCCGGGATCGGCCAGAGCACCGGGCACCCGCGCTCGGTCAGGCAGTCCCCCACCACGTGCACGAAACACCCGATGCCGATGGCCAGCCCGAGCCAGGCATACTGCACCCCGAGGGTCAGGAAGGTCGCGAACAGCCCGGCGGTGAGCGCGACGTTGACCATCGCCGACGCGAGCCTCTTCCCGGGCACGCCGATGCCGATCGCGCGGATCGCCAGCCCGATGGACAACACCACCAGAACATCCTTGGCGATCGGATAGTTCTCCGCGAGGAAGTGCGCCCCGAACCCCATGACCACCGCGAACAGCAGCGAATGGGTCGCGTTCCGGTGCCCGCCGCTGACCCAGTTGACCGCCTTGCTCAGCGCCCAGGTGACCGGCCCGAAGGTCTGCGCGATGGTCGCGCTCGGGTGGTCCAGATCGGGCAGCATGGCCGCTCCGGCGCAGATCAGCGCCCCTGCCACCAGCTCCGACGGCGTCAGCACCGACCCGACCACCCCGGCCAGTTCCGGCGAGACGGCGGAAGGCAGCGCGGCCAGCGCTGGAGCGATCCCAAGCCAGACCAGAGCGCCGCTCAGCGCGTGCGAGTGCCCCATCATGCGTCAATCACAGCCCGTGATGGTACGGCAAGCGACTGACATTCCCGGGTTACCACACCGACAGTCCTGACATTTCCTGTTTTGTCGCCACCCGTGGGTGTCCCGGGTGAAGGACGTGACACAGCTCCCGGGTAACTGGGACAACGGGCGGCGCAGACTCCTCGCAGTTCGATGCTCTGTCCGACGCGCGGTCGATGCGCAGTTCGGACTCGCAGTTCGATGCTCTGTCCGATACGCGGTCGATGCGCGGTTCGGACTCGCGGTTCGATTCGAGAGGAGTCGTCATGTCGGCCGTGGTCGTCGAGACCGTTACCCCCGCTCCCCCGGTCTCCCGCTGGGCGGTGGCCGTGCTGCCGCCGGCCGGGGCGGTCTGCCAGTTCGCGGAGTTCCTGATCGAACCGTCCAGTGACAGCCCGGCCGCGCGGGTGGCGTACTGGACGGCCAATCCCAGCCGGATCGGGGTGTCGATGGCGATCGGCATGCTGGCCATCCCGCTGCTCATCGGCGGGTTCGTGGCGCTGGCCCGGCTGACCGCGGAACGTTCCCGGATCCTGGCCTGGACGGCCTTCGGGCTGCTCGCCGCCTCGATGGCGGGGCTGGGCATGGTGCACGGGGTCGAACTGGCCGGGTACGCGCTGGCCATCGGGGGCGACCCCGCCGCGGGGCTGAAGGTGCTCCAGCTGGAGGAGATCGGCATTCCGGGCGTGGTCGGCATGGCCATGTTCCTGGGCGGCGCGCTGCTCGGGGTGCTGGTGCTGGCGGCGGCCATGTGGCGGTCGCCGTACCTGCCCAGGGTGGTGCCGGTGCTGGTGGTGGCGTTCGTGGTCACCGACATGGTGATCGACCAGCCGATCGCCGGGCACGCGATCGGGGTCCTCTGGGCGGCCGTGCTGGCGGTGGCCGTCCTCCGGGGTTATGTTCGGGCGCCGCGCCAGGCCGCACAATGAGCCCACGATGAGCGATCCCAGAACGTCCGAGCGCCCGGCGTCCGAACGTCCGGCGTCCGAGCAAACGGCGTCCGAGCGCCCGGCGTCGGAGCACACGGCGTCCGGGCGCGGAACGTCCGCACCCCGCCCGTTCGCGGTTCTGGCCGCGACGGGCGGGGTGTCCGTGCTGCTCACCCTGGCCACGCTGGTGCTGGCCTGGGTCAACGGCTCCGATCTGGCCCACTTCCTGGCCGGGAACCAGGCCAACACCTGGCTCGCCGGCCTGGCCTTCAGCGCGCTCGGCCTGCTGATCCGGCGGGCCCAGCCGGTCAACCGCCTCGGGCCGCTGTTCACCGTCGCGGGACTGTTCGCCGCGCTCTGCGCCGGCTGCGACGAGTACGCCGAGCTCGCCCTGCGTACCCACCCCGGGCTGCCGGGCGCCGACTGGGCGGCCCTGGGGGCGGGCGTGCTCTGGGGTCCGGCGTTCCTGTTCATGGTGGCCGGCGTGCCGCTGCTCTACCCGGCCGGCCGGTTGCGCTCACCGCACTGGCGCTGGCCGGCCCGGATCGCGCTCGCGTCCTCGGCCGTCGCGCTGCTGGCGATGGTCACCACCGAGTACGTGGTCGACGACGTCTTCCCGGAGGCGAGCAACCCGCTCGACCTGCCCTTCCCCGACGACACGCAGGTCGCGGCGGCCGAGGCGGCGATGCTGCTGACGCTGCTGATCGGCCTGGCGGCGGTGGCCGACATCGCGCTGCGGCTGCGCCGCGCCCCGGCGGCCGAACGCGGCCAGCACGCCTGGTTCGTGGCCGCGCTGGCGATCACCCTGCCGGTCGCCTTCAGCGACCTGCCCGACCTGGTGGGCTTCCTCTGCCACGTGCTGGCGTTCGCCGCGATCGGCGTGGGCATCGTCCGGCACCACCTGTTCGACATCGAGGTGGCGCTCTCCCGGGCGCTGGTGTACGCGCTGCTCACCGGGGGCGCGCTGGCCGCCTACCTCGGGGCGGCGGCCCTGCTCGGGGTGGCCACCAGCGTCGGCCCCGCCCTGGTGGCCGCGGTGGCCGCGCTGGCCCTGGCGGCCGGCCGGGGGCGGGTGCAGCGCGCCGTGGACCGGTTGCTCTATGGCGAACGCGACCCGCTGGACGTGCTCACCACCCTGGGTGACCGCCTGGAGCAGGCCATCGACGCCGACGCCGTGCTTCCCGCCGTGGTGGAGACCGTACGGCAGACGCTGCGTCTGCCGTACGCGGCGGTGGTGCTGGAGAGCGGGGAGCCCGCGTGCGCGTCCGGGGAGCCGGGCGGCGAGGTGGCGCGCTTCCCGCTGGCGCACGCCGGGGAGCGCATCGGGGAGCTGGTGGTGGCGCCCCGGGCGGGTGAGCGCACGCTGGGCGCGGCCGACCGCCGGATTCTGGCCGCCTTCGCGCGGCAGGCGGGGGTGGCCGCGCACGGCGTGCGGGTGACCAGGGAGCTGCGCCGGTCCCGGGAACGTATCGTGACCGCCCGGGAGGAGGAGCGGCGGCGGCTCCGCCGCGACCTGCACGACGGTCTCGGCCCGGCGCTGGCCGGAATCACCCTCGGCCTGGAGACGGCGGGCCGGGTGGCCTCCCGGGAGGGATGTTCGGCGACCGCGCTGCTGGCGAGCCTGCGGGCGGAGAGCGCGGAGTCGGTGGAGCACATCCGGCGGGTGGTGGCGGGCCTGCGGCCGGCCGCGCTGGACGAGATCGGGCTGGTCGCCGCGCTGGCCCGGCACGCCGACCTGCTCTCGGCGGGCCCGTTCACGGTACGGGTGACGGCCCCGGCGCACCTGCCGGTGTTGCCCGCCGCCGTGGAGGTGGCGGCCTACCGGATCGCCTCCGAGGCGATGACCAACGCGGCCCGGCATGCCAAGGCCCTGACCTGTGAGGTGATCGTGGAACTGGGAGAGGGCACGCTGCTGCTCACCGTGGCCGACGACGGGGAGGGGCGTCTTGCCGGGTCGCCCGGGGTCGGTCTCGGGTCGATGCGGGAGCGGGCCGAGGAACTCGGCGGGAGTTGCGTGATCATCTTCCGGGAGGGCGCGGGGGTCACGGTGCGGACCACGCTGCCGCTGGCGATGGCGGTGACCCCGTGATCCGGGTGCTGGTCGCCGACGACCACCCGGTGTATCGGAGGGGGCTGGTCGGCGTGCTGGCCGAGGAGGGGGACGTGGAGGTGGTCGGCGAGGCGGCCGACGGCGACGCTGCCCTCCGGCTGGCCGCCGAGCTGCGTCCTGACGTGGTGCTGATGGACCTGCACATGCCCGGGGTGAACGGGGTGGAGGCGACCAGGAGGCTGGCGCCGGAGTGCCGGGTGCTGGTGCTCACCATGTTCGACGACGACGAGTCCGTGCTGGCGGCGACCCGGGCCGGGGCGCGGGGCTACCTGGTCAAAGGGGCTTCCGGGGAGCGGATCATGAGCGCGGTGCGCGCGGTGGCCGCCGGTGACGCGGTCTTCGGCGCCGACGTGGCGGGCCGGGTCCTGGACGTGCTCGCCGCCGACCGTCGCGGCGCCCGCGCCGGCCGCCCGTTCCCGGCGCTCACCGACCGCGAACGCGAGGTCCTCGACCTGATCGCCGCCGGCCGCTCCAACCCGGAGATCGCCCGCCGCCTCTTCCTCTCCGACAAGACGGTCCGCAACCACGTCTCCGCCATCTTCGCGAAACTCCAGGTCGCCGACCGCGCCCAGGCCATAGTCCGAGCAAGAGAAGCCGGTCTCGGTCTCGACGGCTAAAAAAGAGATACGGAGCTGTTCCGCTCCAAGAGCACCCCCCAGCCCTCTCAGAGCAGAACAACTCCGTCTGAAGGGGATAACGGACAGGTCTCGGGGACTGTTCCCGGCTTTTCCACGAAATTTAGTGATGTGCGTCACCTTGTCCATGAGAACACTAACGATATATCGTAGAAGCATCGAGAGTGATCGTCGATAGATGGGGGAACCTCATGACTTCCACGCACAGCATGGGTGGGGCCTGGTCCCACCCGCACGAGATTCACCGGGAGATCCGGCGGCACATGAAGGAGGCGGCGCGCATGATGGCGGCGGCCTGGCAGGAAGGCGGGGAACGGCACCGGGAAGGTGGCCCGCAGGAGCACCGGCACCGGGGGCACCGGCACGGCTGGGGCGGATTCGGGCCTGGGGGTCCTTTCGGTCCCGGTGGGTTCCCGTTCGGCGGCCGGGGCGGCTTCGGGCGGGCCCGGAAGGCCAAGCGCGGGGACGTGCGGGCGGCCATCCTGGCTCTGCTCGCGGAGGAACCGCGGAACGGTTACCAGATCATCCAGGAGATCGCCGAGCGCAGCCAGGGCGGCTGGAAGCCCAGCCCGGGCGCGGTCTACCCGGCGCTCCAGCAGCTCACCGACGAGGGCCTGGTCCGCGCCGACGAGTCCGACGGCCGCAAGGTCTTCCACCTCACCGAGGCGGGCCGGGCCTACATCGCCGACCACGACGACGAGGTGCGCGCCCCCTGGGAGGACATGACCCCGGACTTCGGCGACAACGTGCACGAGCTGTTCGACCTGTCCCGGCAGGCCGCCTCCGCCCTGTTCCAGATCGCCCAGACGGGCACCGACGGCCAGCTCCGGCAGGCCAAGCAGATCCTGGCGGAGACTCGCCGCAAGCTCTACCAGGTCCTGGCCGACGGCGACCCCGGCGAGGAGTGACCCGATGACCGACGAGCGGTTCACGACCAGAGGCGAACTCCGGATCGGCGACCGGGAGCGCGACGAGGTGACCCGCGCCCTGCACGAGGCGTTCGCGCAGGGCCGGATCACCCGGGAGGAGCTCGACGAGCGGCTGGAGACCACGCTGCACGCCCGCACCGCCAGGGACCTGAGCGGCGTGCTGGCCGACCTGGTCGCACCCGACGACCCGGCCCATCCGATGTACCGGGCCCCCGCCGAGCACCGGGGCCCCGGCGGCTACCCGTTCCGGGGCGACCTGGCGACCTGGGGACACCACTACTACGCCGCCCAGTGGCACCAGCGTTTCGACGCGGAGCGCCGGGCCCGCTGGGAGGCCAGGCGGCGGGGGCGGCACGGTCCCCCGCCGTTCGTCCCGGTGATCCTGATCGTCGCGCTGGTCGCCTCGATCGCCTCGGGCATGTTCTGGCCGTTGCTGATCCTGGTGAAGATCGCTTTTTTCGTCGGCCTGGCAAGCCTGATCTTCAGCCTGGCCCGCCGCCATCGCCGGACCTAGCCGATACCTGGCCGGCATTCAGTCGATGCGCACCCGGCTCTTGTGGCAGATCGCGCAGAGTTGCACCCGGATCCGCCCGATCCGCTCGGCATCCTCCCACCGGTGACGGAAGTGCGGCCACCTCCGTCGCCGGGGGCGTTGCCCCCCGCCACTGGCCTTGCCCATGAGTGATCGCACGCTCACGCTCTGTCGCCTGTCCCGATACTAGTCCCGATTCGGGCAGAGTCTCGCGCCGAACTTGTCGTTCACTTGGACGTCTACCGGCGGGTAAACGGACCCGCATGATCACAGGTTGGTCACAGCCGGGGGTCCACAGGCTCCGATTCCATGGCCAGGACGGCGAACACCGGCTCGTGCACCCGCCACAGCGGCTCGCCCTCGGCCAACCGCGCCAGCGCCTCCAGGCCGAGCGCGTGCTCGCGCAGCGCCAGCGAGCGCTTCTTGCCGAGGAAGCGCCGCCGCAGCACGTCCAGCGACTCGGTGTAGTCGGGGCCGTAGATGATCCGCAGGTACTCCCGCCCGCGGACCTTCACCCCGGGCTGCACCCGGCGCCCGATCGCCTCCCCGTCCGGGGGCGCGACGGGCTTGACCACCATGCCCTCGCCGCCGGCGGCGGTGAGCTCGGCCCACCAGGACACGGCCGCCGCCCGCGACTGCGCCGAGTCGAGCGTGACGAAGACGTGCCTGGTCGGCGTCACCAGCGGCCCGCCCAGCAGGCTCAGCACCCGCAGGTGCCAGTCGTGCCCTTCCTGTACGGCCCAGGCCCGCCCTTCCGCCGCCAGCACCTGGAACGGCGCGAAGCGCACCCCGGCCAGCCCGGAAACCGGCCAGCAGTACCGCGCATAAGCGTCCCGGAACAGGGCAGCGTTCTCCCGGCGGCGCCGGGCACGGTCCAAAGCCAAGCCCACATCCAGACCACGCCCGGCCGCCGCCTCCAGGGCCGCCTCCACGGCCGGGAGCGCCGCCATTGCCGCCGCGCCCACCGCCGCGTACTGGCCGCGGATCAGCCCCTCGGCCTTGGCCGACCAGGGCAGCAGTTCCCCGTCCAGGACCACCCAGTCGGTGCCGAGCTCGTCCCAGAGCGGTTCGGCCGCCGCGCGCAGGCCGTCCACGAGCTCGCCGGTCAGCGTGTCGAAGAACGGCCGCCCGGTCCGGGTGTAGACCATGCCGGTGCTCCCGTCGGTCACCCCGAACCTGCGCGCCGCCGCCTCGGGAGTGCGGGCCAGTACGGCGATCGCCCGCGACCCCATGTGCTTCTCCTCGCAGACCACCCGGTCCACCCCGGCCTGGGCGAACTCCTCGAACGCCTCTTCCGGGTGCTCCAGGTAGCCGTCCAGCCGGGAGGTCTCCGGCGGGGCCATCGTCGGCGGCAGGTAGACCAGCCAGCGCGGGTCCACCGCGAACCTGCTCATGATCTCCAGCGCGGCGGCGCCGTTCTCCTCGCGGACCCGTACGGTGCCGCCGAACCGGGTCTCCACGAAGCGGTTGCCCTGCACGTCGCCGATGTCCAGGGCGGCCGGCTCGCGGCGGCGAGGGGCGGCCAGCGGGCGGGAGGGCTCATACCAGACCCGCTCGGCGGGGACCGAGACCAGCTCGCGTTCCGGGTAGCGGAGCGCGGTCAGGCTGCCACCGAAGACCACGCCGGTGTCCAGGCAGATGGTGTTGTTGACCCACTCCGGCTCGGTGGTCGGGGTGTGGCCGTAGACGACCATGGCGCGGCCCCGGTAGTCCTCGGCCCAGGGGTAACGCACGGGCAGGCCGTACTCGTCGGTCTCGCCGGTGGTGTCGCCGTACAGGGCGAAGGCGCGGACGCGGCCGGAGGCGCGGCCGTGGTAGGGCTCCTTGAGACCGGCGTGGGCGACCACCAGGTTGCCGCCGTCCAGCTGGTAGTGGCTGATCAGGCCGGCCATGAAGGACTTGGCGGCGGCGACGAAGGCGGGGTCGGCGGCGCCCAGCTGGGTGAGCGACTCCTCCAGGCCGTGCGCCAGCCGGACCTTTCTGCCGTCCAGGGCGCGGACCAGCTTCTGCTCGTGGTTGCCGCAGACGCACAGTGCGGCGCCCGCCGCCACCATGCCCATCACCCGGCGGAGCACGCCGGGAGTGTCCGGGCCGCGGTCCACCAGGTCGCCGACGAACACGGCGGTCCGGCCCTGCGGGTGCACGCCGTCCACGTAGCCGAGCCGGTCGAGCAGGGTCTCCAGCTCGGCGGCGCAGCCGTGCACGTCGCCGATGATGTCGAACGGGCCCGTCAGGTCGGTCCGGTCCGTCCAGGCGCGTTCGAAGCCCACGGTGGCCTGGTCGATCTCGTCGCCGCGGAGCACGTGCACGCGGCGGAAGCCGTCCCTGGACATTTTGCTCAGCGAGCGGCGCAGCTCCTTGCGCTGGCGCGGGATGACGTGCGGGCCGAAGTCGCGGTCCGGGCGGGTGGCGTTGCGGGCCGTCGCCACCTCCTCGGGGACGTCCAGCACGATCGCGTCGGTCAGCACGTCGTGCGCCCTGGCCAGCTCGACCAGCTTCAGGCGGTCCTGGTAGCGGACGCTGGTGGCGTCCACCACGGTGAGCAGGCCGCGGCGGAGCCGGACGCCGACGATGTGGTGGAGCAGGTCGAAGGCGTCCGGGGTGGCGGCCTGGTCGTTCTCGTCGTCGGCGACCAGGCCGCGGCAGAAGTCGGAGGAGACGATCTGGCTGGGCCGGAAGTGCTTGCGGGCGAAGGTGGACTTGCCGCTGCCGGAGATGCCGACCAGCACGACCAGCGAAAGCTCGGGCACGGTGATGTCAGGCATCGGGTCCTCCCGCGGTGAAGATCGCCATCTGGGTGGGCGGGCCGAGGTCCGGGTCCTCCTCGCCGACCGGGCGGAAGGCGACGCGGTAGCCGTACTTCTCGGCCACGGCGGCGGCCCAGGCGCGGAACTCGGCGCGGGTCCACTCGAAGCGGTGGTCGGGGTGGCGCAGGCCGGCCAGGAACGGGTAGCGCGGGTTGTACTCGGCGTTCGGGGTGGTGACCAGCACGTGCTCCGGGCGGGCGGCGTCGAAGACCACCCGTTCCAGGGCGGGCAGCCGGGGCGGGTCGAGGTGCTCGATCACCTCCATCAGCACGGCCGCCTCGTATCCGGCGAAGCGGGCGTCGGTGTAGGTCAGGGAGCTCTGGAACAGCTCCAGCCGGGCCCGCCTGGCCTCCGGCATGTGGTCAAGCTTAAGCCTGCGGGCGGCCAGGGCGAGGGCGTGCGGGGAGACGTCCACGCCGGCGATCTTGTGCAGGCCCGGCCGGGTCAGCAGCGCGCCGACCAGCTGTCCTGAGCCGCAGCCGAGGTCGATCACAGTACGGGTGCCCAGTTCGTCCAGGGCGGCCAGCACGGCCTCTCGGCGGAGCACATTGAGCGGGACGGCGCGCTCGGTGACCTCCTCCTCGACGGGGGGTTCCAGGGTCTCCTCGGTGTCGTCGCCGACCTCGGCCAGGCGGGCGAAGGCGACCCGGGTCAGGGACTGGCGGCGGGCGAGGAACCGGCGGGTGATCAGGTTCCGCTCGGGGTGCGCGGCCAGCCAGCCGGTGCCCGCGCGGAGCAGCTTCTCCACCTCGTCCCCGGCCACCCAGTAGTGCTTGGCGTCGTCCAGGACGGGGAGCAGCACGTACAGGTGGTTGAGCGCGTCGGCCAGGCGCACCTGGCCGCGGAGCGTGAGCCGTACGTAGCGGGACTCGCCCCACTCGGGGAACCCGGCGTCCAGCGGTACGGCCGCCGCCGCCACCTGCCAGCCGAGCGGTTCGAAGATGCGCCGGGCCAGGTCGGCGCCGCCCGTGCAGGGCAGGGCGGGCAGGAAGATCTCCAGGGGGATGGGCCGGGCGGCCAGCTCGGGGCGGGCGGCGCACCGGCCCGCCCTGGCCGTGCGGAACACGTCGGCCAGGGCCACCGCCAGCAGTGAGGAGGCCGCGTACGGGCGGTCGTTGACGTACTGGCTCAGCGAGAAGTCGGGCGAGGCGGCCCCGCGTGAGCGCACCAGCCTGACCGGGTCCACGTCGAGCATGAGCGCGGCGGTGCAGCGCTCCTCGCCCGCTTCGGGGTAGAAGACCTGGGCCCGGCCGAAGGACTGGTCGAACTCCTGCACCCGGTCCGGGTGTTTGTGCAACAGGAATCCCAGATCGGTGGCCGGGCGCTCGGTGGTCGAGATGGTGAGCAACACCCGGCAAGTGTGCCGTACGGTGATCTATCGGGCGAGCGGTTAAACGTGCGGCAGGATCTCCTGGGCGATCAGCTCCAGGTGGTCGACGTCGTGCAGGTCCATGACCTGGAGGTACATGCGTTCGGCGCCGAGCTCGCGGAACCGGCCGATCCGGTCCAGCACCTCGGCGGGGGTCCCGGCCAGGCCGCCCGCGCGCAGCTCCGCCACCCCCTGGCCGATCGCCTCGGCCCGGCGGGCGATCTCGGCCTCGTCCGCGCCGACACAGACGGTCTGCGCCGCCGACAGCACGATCGACCGCCCGGCCTGCTCGCAGGCCGCCCGGACCCGGTCGAAGGCCGCCCCGGTCTCCTCAAGGCTCCGGAACGGGACGTTGTACTCGGCCGCGTAGGTGGCCGCCAGCCGGGGCGTACGGCGGGCCCCGGCGCCGCCGATGATGATCGGCAGCGGGCGCTGCACCGGCTTGGGCAGCGCGGGCGAGTCGCTCACCTGGTAGTGCGTGCCCTGGTAGGAGAACGGCTTGTCGGCGCTCCACAGGCCCGTGATGATGTCGAGCTGCTCCTCCAGCATCGCGAAACGCTCCCCGATCGGCGGGAACGGGATGCCGTAGGAGGCGTGCTCGGCCTCGAACCAGCCGACGCCCAGACCCAGCTCGACCCGGCCACCGCTCATCTGGTCGGCCTGGGCGACGCTGACCGCCAGCGGCCCGGGCAGCCGGAAGGTCGCCGGGGTGACCAGGGTGCCCAGCCGGATGCGTGAGGTCTCCCTGGCCAGCCCGGCCAGCGTCAGCCAGGCGTCGGTGGAGCCGGGGCCTGGATCACCGGGGCCGATGCGCTGCAGGTGGTCGGAGCGGAAGAACGCGTCGAAACCCAGCCGCTCGGTGGCCTGGGCGACGGCCAGCAGCTCGTCGTAAGTGGCGCCCTGCTGCGGCTCGGTGAAGATCCTCAACTTCATCTGGCCATTATCCCGGTAATCGGCCCTCCGGCCTGGGCGGGGGTTGCTAGGGTGCAACTTCCGTGTGCGGAATGTAGTCAACAGGCGACGCTGGGTGGTGGACAGTGGAGACGGCACGGCATGCCCGACCGGCGGGAACCCCGCCCCGATCCGTGCTCGTGCTGGCTTCGGCCGCGCTGGTCGCCGGGACCGCCGCCGCGCTCTGGGCGCTGCCCGGCCAGCCGCTGGCGCCGGTCGCGGTGGCGGTGCCGCCCATCACGGCGCGGCCCGCGGTGGTGGTCGCCAGCCCCCTCACCAGTCCGGCCGGGTACGTGGCGTTCGTGGACGCGGTGCGGGATCCCGGATTCGATCTCCCCGGCACGGCGCGGCGGACCGGGGTCACCGCGTACACGCTGGGGCATCTCAGTGCGGGGCGGAACGGGTGCACGCCCACCTGGGGCGGGCGGGAACCGGCGGCGCTGGTGTCACAGGTGGGGCGGCTGCGCGCGGGCGGCGGGGACGCGGGGCTGGCCTTCGGCGGGCCCAACGGCGACGAACTCTCCGCCACCTGCGCCGACCGGGACCGGCTGCTCGCCGCCTACCAGCGGGTGATCGCCGCCTACCGCCCGGTCACCCTGGACTTCGAGGTGCGCGACTCGGCCGACCCGGCGGTCACCGCGCGGCGGGCGGCCGTCATCGCCCGGCTCCAGCGGGAGGCCAGGCAGCAGGGGCGGCCGCTCACGATCACCTTTACCCTGCCCGTCACGGGCACCGGGCTGAGCTCCGACGACCAGGCGATGCTGCACCGCACCCGGGCGGCCGGGGCGGAGATCGGCACGGTCAACCTGCTGATCCCGTTCCAGCCCGGCTCGCCGCGGAACATCCACCGGCTACTGCTGGCCGCCCGGGCCACCCACCAGCAGCTGGCCTGGGTGCTGGAGACCACCGAGCAGGCCGGGTGGCGGCACATGGGGGTGACCCCGCTGCTGGTGGCGGCGCAGGACCTCGGCCTGGCGGAGGCCCGGCGGCTGGCCCGGTTCCGGGCCCACACCCAGCTGGCCTGGATCTCGGTCCGCGGCGCCACCCCGACCGACGAGGTCGCCCGGGTGCTCACCCGGGGTTAGTTGATCAATTCGGTCGCGGCGGTCTCGGCGCGCAGGCGCAGGATGTACTCCGCCACCTCCACGGGCACCAGGGCGGCCACCCGCTCTCCCTGATCGTCACGGAGCATGGTCACCGCGCCCCGCTCGCGGGCCTCCCCCACGATGGTGGGCAGGTGCAGGGTGGCCTGGTCGAGATCGAGCTCGCCCATCAGGTGCACGATGCGCTCGTCGTCCTGACGGGTGAGCGGAGCGCGCCGGGTCGCGGCGGTCTGCGCCGCCACCCGCCGGTACAACTCCTCGCGGACCCCCTCGGACTCTCGCCCCCACCGCCGAGCCCGAGCGGCCCGATCCACGCGATCCCACATCCGCTCGTGTGCGTTCATGCAGCCATTGTCTACCACCATGCTGGAACACCAGGCCACTGAGCTGCGGCGATGATCCCTAACGGGGGTACGCGACCTTCCGGACTTTCACGAATCTGTGACCAGAAGCGCGACACATTCGACATGGTGTGTCATCGGATACTGGTCGAAAGCCCGCAAATCACTCAAACGGTAGCCAAATTCGGCGAACCACTTGATATCTCGGGAAAGTGTGGCCGGATCGCAGGAGACGTACACCACCCGGCTCGGGGTGAGGGCGGCGACGCGGCCGACCACCGGGCGGCCCAGACCGGACCGGGGCGGGTCGCAGACCACCAGGTCGGCCTGGTCGACGCCGAGCCGGTCCAGGGCCTCCTCCACCCTGCCCCGCTCGATCCTGGCCTGCGGAAGGTCGCGCAGGTTGTACCGGGCGTCCTGGACGGCGGGAGCCTCGGACTCGATGCCGAGCACCGCGCCGGACGTGCCCACCGCCTCGGCCAGCGCGGCGGCGAACAGACCGGCCCCGCAGTACAGGTCCAGCGCCCACTCCCCCGGCTTGGGCCGCGCGTAGTCAATGACCGCCTCCAGCAGGGTGGCCGCCGCGCCCGGGTGCACCTGCCAGAAGCCGCTCGCCGAGACCCGGAAGTCCCGCTCGCCCACCCGCTCGGTGAGCGTGCCCCGGCCCTGGAGCACGCGGGTGCCCCGGCGCCCCTCGTCCAGCATGACCGAGACGTCCAGGTCGGGGACCCGGACGTGCCGGTGCGGCTTGGGCGTGGCGATCGCCGCGCACTCGCCACCGGAGGCGGCGATGAACTCCACGGCCGCCGCGCCCGGCCACTCCTCGGCGCCTTCGCGCAGCTCCTCGATGGCCGGATGGGCGATCAGGCAGCTCCCGATGGGCTCCACGTCGTGCGAACGGTGGCGGCGCAGGCCCAGGCGGCCGTCCCGGTCGGCGGCGAACCGCACCCGGGTGCGCCAGCCGAGACCGCCGGGGGCGCCCGGCACCTCCTCCACCTCGACCTCCCGGGTGATCCCGGCCAGCCGCTGGAGCTGTTCGGCCACCACCTCGGCCTTCAGGCGGCGCTGGGCGGGCAGCGCGGCGTGCTGCCAGTCGCAGCCGCCGCACCGGCCGGGGCCGCTGAACGGGCAGGGCGGGGTCACCCGGTCCGGCGAGGGCTCCAGGATCTCCACGGCGTCCGCGCGCAGGAACCGGGCGTTCTCCTCGGTGACCTCGGCAAGCACCCGCTCCCCTGGCAGCGCGTGCCGGACGAAGACCACCCGGCCGTCATGCCGGGCCACACACCAGCCGCCGTTCGCGACCGGCCCCACCGTCAGTTCGAGCATCCCCCCATCATGCCTTGATATGAGGACTGGCTTGCCCTTCCCCGGCGTCGCTCGGCCCGTACGGGCGGCGCACCAGCCCCGGCGCGTACCGCTCGGGACGGCCCTGGAGACGGCCGGCCGACTCCAGCTGCCAGGGCACGCTGGTGACCATCACCCCGGGCTTGAACAGCAGCCGCCCCTTCAGCCGGAGCGCGCTCTGGTTGTGCAGCAGGTGCTCCCACCACCGGCCCACCACGTACTCCGGGATGTAGACGGTCACCACGTCCCGGGGCGAGCGGCGGCGCAGCGACTTCACGTACTCCAGGATCGGCCGGGTGATCTCCCGGTACGGCGAGTCGAGGATCTTCAGCGGCACCGGGATGCCCCGCCGGTCCCACTCCTCCCGCAGCCGGGCCGACTCCTCCTGGTCCACCCCGACGCTGACCGCCTCCAGCGTGGACGGCCGGGTGGCCCGCGCGTACGACAGCGCCCGCAATGTGGGCTTGTGCACCTTGGAGACCAGCACGATGGCGTGGTTGCGGGCCGGCAGCATGGACAGGTCGCCGTCGCCCTCGGGCGCCGCCAGCTCGGCGGCCACCGAGTCGTAGTGGTGCCGGATGCCCTTCATCATCAGGAAGAGCACCGGCATCGCGATGCAGACGATGTAGGCGCCGTGGGTGAACTTGGTGAACAGCACCACCAGCAGCACCAGGCCGGTCATCACCCCGCCGAAGCCGTTGATGACCCGGGAGCGCTGCATGTGCAGGCGTTTGGCCCGGTCGGTCTCGGTGCGCAGCAGCCGGGTCCAGTGCCGGACCATGCCGGTCTGGCTGAGGGTGAAGGACACGAACACGCCGACGATGTACAGGTTGAGCAGGCGGCTCACGTCCGCGTCGAAGGCCCAGATGAGCAGGCCGGCCCCGGCGGCCAGGATGACGATGCCGTTGCTGAAGGCCAGCCGGTCGCCCCGGGTGTGCAGCTGGCGCGGCAGGTACCGGTCCTGGGCCAGGATGGAGCCGAGCACCGGGAAGCCGTTGAAGGCGGTGTTGGCGGCCAGGAACAGGATGAGCGCGGTCACCGCGGAGACCACCAGGAACAGCACGGTGTCGGGGCCGAACACGGCCGAGGCCACCTGCGAGATGATCGGATCCTGGTAGTAGCCGGGCCCCACCGGCGTCCCGTCGGGCCGCAGCAGGTCGCGCGCGGCCACGGCCGGGTCGGCCACCGTGACCCCGGACTTCAGCCCCAGGTAGATGATGCCGCCGAACATGGTGACCGCGATCAGCCCCATCATCAGCAGCGTGGTGGCGGCGTTCCTGCTCTTCGGCTTCTTGAACGCGGGCACCCCGTTGCTGATCGCCTCCACCCCGGTCAGCGCGGCACAGCCGGTGGCGAAGGCCCGCAGGATCAGGAAGGCCATCGCGAACCCGGCCAGGTCCACCTGCTCGGGCCGCACGTCGAAGCCGTAGGTGGGGGCGCGCAGCGGCTCGCCCAGCAGCAGCAGCCGGAACAGGCCCCAGCCGATCATGAAGAGGACCGCGCCCATGAACAGGTAGGTGGGGATGGCGAAGGCGATGCCGGACTCGCGGATGCCGCGCAGGTTCATCATGGTGAGCAGCACCACGATGACGATCGCCAGCCCGGTCTTGTGCTGCCCCACGAACGGGATGGCGGCCCCCACGTAGTCCACCCCGTTGGCCACCGAGACGGCCACCGTCAGCACGTAGTCCACCAGCAGCGCGCTGGCCACGGTGAGCCCCGCGTTGGGCCCCAGGTTGGTGGTGGCCACCTCGTAGTCGCCGCCCCCACTGGGGTAGGCGTGCACGTTCTGCCGATACGAGGCGACCACGGTCAGCATGATCACGATGACCGCCCCCGCCACCCACGGGCTGAAGGTGTAGGCGGCGACCCCGGCGATGGACAGGATGACGAGGATCTCCTGCGGCGCGTACGCCACGGAAGAGAGCGCGTCACTGGCGAAGACGGGCAGCGCGATACGCTTGGGGAGCAGCTGTCCGTGCAGCTCGGTGCTCCGCAAGGCGCGCCCGACCAGGAGGCGCTTGGTAAGATCCGTCACCTTTGACACGTCTCACGATGGTAGCCCTCCGCGCACAGACCAACGCACGCGGCGGTGCCTCAGTCGCGCCATACTGTCCCCACAGACGTCTCGACACCGGCGGGGAGCATGCACATCGTGATCATGGGGTGCGGGCGGGTGGGCTCGACGCTCGCGCACATCCTGGAAGACAACGGACACTCGGTCGCGATCATCGACCGGGATCCGCAGGCCTTCCGCCGCCTGCGCTCCGGCTTCCGGGGCCGCCGGGTGACGGGCATCGGCTTCGACCGGGACGTCCTGGAGGAGGCGGGCATCGAGTCCGCCCAGGCCTACGTGGCGGTCAGCAGCGGCGACAACTCCAACATCATCTCGGCCCGGGTGGCCAGGGAGACCTTCGGCGTGGACAACGTGGTGGCGCGGATCTACGACCCCCGCCGCGCCGAGGTCTACCAGCGGCTGGGTATCCCGACCGTGGCCACCGTGCGGTGGACCGCCGACCAGATCCTGCGCCGGGTGCTCCCGGAGGGCGCCGAGCCGCTCTGGCGGGACCCGACGGGCACCGTGGTGCTGGCCGAGGTGACCTACAACCCGGCCTGGATCGGAACCAGGGCCCGCCAGGTGGAGCTGGCCACCGGGGCCAGGGTGGCCTTCGTCAACCGGATGGGCGAGGCCCTGGTGCCCAAGGACGACACGGTGGTCCAGGAGGGCGACATCCTGCACCTGACGGCCGCGGAGAACGAGATGGACCGGATCAACAAGGTGCTCTCCGGCGCCCCGTCCGAAGAGGAGAAATGATGCGCGTCACCATCGCGGGGGCGGGCGCCGTCGGGCGGTCGATCGCGGCCGAGCTCCTGGAGAACGGCCATCAGGTCCTGCTCATCGACATCGACCCCAGGGCCATCAAGATCGACAGTGTGCCCCGGGCGGAGTGGCTGCTGGCCGACGCCTGCGAGATCACCGCGCTGGACGAGGCCGGTCTGAACGCCTGCCACGTGGTGATCGCCGCCTCCGGCGACGACAAGGTCAACCTGGTCGTCTCGCTGCTGGCCAAGACCGAGTACGGGGTGCCCAGGGTGGTGGCCCGGATCAACCACCCCAAGAACGAGTGGCTGTTCAACGAGTCCTGGGGCGTGGACGTGGCGGTCTCCACCCCGCGCCTGATCAGCGCCCTGGTGGAGGAGGCGGTCAGCGTCGGCGACCTGGTCCGCCTGATGACCTTCCGGCAGGGCCAGGCCAACCTGGTGGAGCTCACCCTGCCGGAGGACGCCCCGGTGGTCGGCCAGCGGGCCGGCTCGGTGCCGTGGCCGGCCGACTCGGCCCTGGTGGCGATCCTGCGCGAGGGGCGGGTGCTGGTGCCGACCGCCGACGACCCGCTGGAGGCCGGCGACGAACTGCTCTTCGTGGCCAGCCAGGAGGTGGAGGAGGAGCTCGGCCAGCTCCTCGCCCCGCACTGAGAACGGCGGGTTACGTGGTCGTCGGCTGGATGGCGGTGCGCCCGCGGGCCAGGATCCAGCCGACCGTGGCCAGCGCGGCCAGGTAGACCGGCCAGCCCAGCGCCACCTTGGCGATGCCCAGCCAGAACACCTGCCCGGCGTAGTAGAGCGGGATCTGCACGGCCAGCTTGATCAGGCCGGGCATAGCCATGATCCACGAGACCTTGACGCACAGCTTCACGATGCCCTTGTCCCGGTGCCAGGCCAGCGGGTCGTCCGGGTTGGTGGCGCCGAGCATGAAGCCCATGAACGGCCAGCGCACCAGGATCGAGAAGATCATGATCACCTCGACCACGGCGATCCACAGCATGCCGGGCAGGAAGGCGTCCTCGGCCTTGCCGCTGCGCAGCGCGAAGAAGGCGCCGATGCCGATGCCGAACAGGCTGTTGAGCACGAACTGCGGGGTGGACCGCTGCACGATCCGGAGCAGCAGCAGGACCGCGGCGATGCCGCCGCTCAGGATCAGCGAGAGCTTCAGCTGCTCGGTGATGATCCAGGCGAGGGTGAACACGATCGTGGGCACGGCCGCCTCGACGGTGCCCCGCCGCCCGCCGAACGCCTTGGCCAGCTGTGCCCGGACCACCGACTCCACCGTGTCGTACGCCTGGGTGGGCGGTCCGGCGGTGGTGCCGGGCGCGGCGGTGGGCAGGGCCTCGTCGGCGGTACTCACTCGTCGTTCACCGTTTTCTCGTTGGTAGGGGCCGGTCAGCTCGCCGGGCGCAACTCGTACCGCGGGTTGAACATGACCTTACGGCCGTCCTGGAAGCTGACCAGGCCCTCGGCCCGGACCAGGCGGCCCGGCTCGATGCCCGCGATCCTGCGGCGGCCGAGCCAGACCAGGTCGATCACGTCGGACCCGTCGTACAGCTCGGCCTCCAGGGCGGGCGCGCCGCCGCGTGGACGGAGCGTCACGGTACGCAGCGTACCGGCGACCCGGAAGCGTTGCCGCTCACCACACGCCGCGATCGGGGTCGCGCCGTGGCAGGCGAGATCCTCACGCAGTTCGGCAGCCTCAAGCTCGGCCTGGCCGGCGGTCAGCCGCCGGAAGAAGCCGCGTAGTCCGCCCTTTTTAGGGGACTCCTGAGTCGTCATGATGCACCAGCGTAGGCGATGTCCGGCTCCGACTTCCATTGACGGATTTCACCGGGTTTCGGTGATCTCCGGCCCTCGCTCGAACGGGTTGAAGTACTCCGGCTCCGGCTCGGCCATCGCCTGCCGGGCCTCGGCGGGCAGCCGGAGCGGGATGGGCTCCTTGGGGGCCATCGGCTCCTCGCCGCGGACCACCACGATGTCCCTGATGACAGCCTCCAGGCTCGCCGCCGCGGCGGGGTCCACCGCGGCCCGGCCGCTGAGCACCGCGCGCAGGAACCAGCGCGGGCCGTCCACGCCCAGGTAGCGGACCGGCTGGGCGGGCTCGCCCCCCTGCGGCACCTTGGCCGCCAGCTCGGGGCCGAACGGGCCCTCCCGCTCCTCCGCGGTGCCACCGGCGGTGGCCACCTCGCGGAGCAGCTCGGTCCTGACCTCGTCCCAGATGCCGCTGCGCTTGGGCGCGGCGAACGCGTGCACCTGGAGCGCGCTCTCCTCCACCAGCACCAGCGCGCCGATGATCTGGTCCCCGGCGACCTGGAGCTGCACCTCGAACCCGGCCCCAATGGGCAGGTGCAGGCCGCCCAGGTCGACCCGCTCGGTGGCGGGGTAGGCGTCGCCGGCGTCCCACGGCCCGTGCTCGCGGACCGCGACCGCCACGTCCTGTTCTGGCGGGGCCGCCGCAGCCGTCTCGGCAGCGCCGCGTCGACGTCGGAACACGTTCGTCACACTCCTCTTGCCTCTTGCTTGAGCCTACTCAATAAGAAACCCGTCCCATGAACAGCCACAAGTCACCGACCAGGAGACTCACCGCTGTGGCCGTCCAGATCACGCCTTTCTTATTGCTACCTACCGGTGGACCCGAAGCCGTCCGTGCCACGCGCCGAGCCCGGCAGGCGGGTCACTTCGTGGAAGGCGGCCTTCTCCACCCGCTGGATGACCAGCTGGGCCACCCGGTCGCCGCGCTGGATCCGCACGGCGTTCTTGGTATCGGTGTTGAGCAGGGTGACCCTGATCTCGCCCCGGTAGCCGGCGTCCACCGTGCCCGGCGCGTTCACCAGGGTGACGCCGTGCCGGGCGGCCAGGCCGGAACGCGGGTGCACGAAGGCGGCGAAGCCGTCCGGCAGCGCGATCGCCACCCCGGTGCCCACCATGGCCCGCTCCCCCGGGAGCAGGTCGACGTCGGCAGCCGCGTACAGATCGGCCCCGGCGTCGCCGGGGTGGGCGTAGGACGGCAACGGGAGCTCGGGGTCGAGCCGGTGGATGAGCACCTCGACAGTCACGACTGGCAACCCTACCGGCTGGGCGGCTCCGGCACGGCGTCTCCCGATCCTGGTGGGGAGGGTGTCGCCGATGGGGGCGGCTGGGCCCCGGGGGGATGGGTGGCGGGGGGCAG
>NZ_JAHCST010000027.1 GCF_018476525.1 Acrocarpospora catenulata | reverse complement strand
GCGCGAGGGCGACCGCCAGATCGGTGATGATCTTTCCGGGGTCGTGCACCGACCTTGGCTTACGCCATCGGGATAGAGCCTGTGACAAGCCCTGTCCCAGGCCACTGACCCGCAGGGTCTCGATCAGCAGCAGTCCGCCGGCCTGGCTGAGGATTCCCCGCCCGTCCGATGACACGACAATCTTGTGGCTGGAAGCGATAGTGTTCATGGGAAAAGTGCTCCGGAACTCGGCGCGGACAGGACCTTCGACAAGCCCTATCCTTCCAGTTCAGAGAGCACTTTTCTTATGCAAACGATCAGGTCCCGCGCCGCCCAGACGAAAGCCCGAGGCTAACAGCAGCCATGGACGACCGTGGATGGTGGCGGAATCCTGAAGGCCCGATGGGCGTCCCGAGCAGGAACTTCTGTGAGCGGTGGACACTCGTGGACGCCTCGTTTACTTCTCGTAATGCGTAGGTCTGGGGTTCGATTCCCCAAGGCGGCTCCACCTTTGACCAGGGCGTTCTCTTGGAGAGCGCCCTGTTGTCGTCTGTGGTTGCAGTTGTGGTGCTTGACAGGTGCCCTAGGAAACATGACTGGCCTTGCGGGGCCGGGCCGTTTTGATACTGCGGACGGGCTGGGTCGTGGTGCGGCGGATCACCCGGATATCGTCGGAAAGTTCGATGGTCAACGTGGTGTCGCTGACATGCACGGTGACAATCGCACAGGCATGCAGGCGGCCGACGGCGACCTTCTGACCGGCGCTCGTTTCAGCTGCTGGAGCTTCCGGGCGAGATGCGGCCGCTGCGCGACCCGGACACCGCCGACGAGGAGTGATGGCGCTCCGACGGCACTCCCGGTCGCCCCCACATTCACGACAAGATTCTCCGGTCGTCCTGTCGATTCTCCCGCCGGCCATTCGTCATATCTGCGCAACCCACCCGATGCACGAGGAGCGTGCCGTGAAGTATCTGCTGCTGATCAACACCCCGTCGCCCGACTCCTCTGAAGAGCGACCGGCGCAAGGACCGACCGTGGAAGAGTTCATGGCGTTCGAGAAGGCCGTCTCCGATGCTGGCGTCAAGCTCGACGGCAACGCCCTGGACACCTCGAACGCGACCACCGTACGCGTCCGCGTGAATGGTGAGCGCGTCGTGACCGACGGGCCGTTCGCCGAGACCCGGGAGATCGTCGGCGGCTATTACCTGATCGATGTTCCCGACCTCGATGCCGCGCTCGACTGGGCGGCTCGGTGCCCAGGGGCCCGGCACGGCACCGTCGAGGTCCGTACGGTCTGGGAGCCCGATCAGTCGTGAACGAGCAGCGAGCGGCCCGCTCCGTGGAGGCGGTGTTCCGCGAAGACCGGAGCCGGCTGCTCGCCTTGCTCGCTGCCCGGTTCGGAGACCTCGACCTTGCCGAGGAGACCGCCTCCGACGCGATCGAGGCCGCGCTGGAACGGTGGCCGGTCGACGGAGTGCCGGACAAACCACTGGCGTGGTTGCTCGCCACGGCACGCCGTAAGGCCATCGACCGGATCCGGCGCGACCGCACGTACGCGGAGCGGCTGGCGGTACTGCAGGTGGAAAGCGACCGGGCTGCAGCTGCGGTCGCGCCAGAGCCCGGCTTCGACGACATCCCCGACGAGCGGCTGCAGCTGTTCTTCACCTGCTGCCATCCCGCGCTCTCATCGGAGGCACAGAGCGCGCTGACGCTGCGCTTTCTCGCAGACCTGACCACACCCGAGGTCGCCCGGGCATTCTTGGTGCCCACCGCGACGATGGCCCAGCGCATCGTGCGTGCGAAACGCAAGATCCGCAATGCGCGCATCCCGTTCCGCGTTCCGGGGCCGGACGAGCTGCCCGCGCGGCTGCCCAGCGTGCTCCGGGTTATCTACCTCGTCTTCACCGAGGGGTATGCCGCCAGCTCCGGCAACGACCTCCTCCGCCCCGACCTGGCCGACGAAGCCATCCGGCTCGCTCGGATCCTGCATCGGCTGCTCCCCCGGGAACGAGAGGTGACGGGGTTGCTCGCGCTACTCCTTCTCACCGACGCCCGGCGTGCGGCCAGGATCGACGCTGCGGGAGGCCAGGTGCTACTCGAAGACCAGGACCGCGCTCTCTGGGACGCCGACCTCATCGCCGAGGGCCGGCGGCTCGTTGTGCCGGCCCTGACCGGTCCCGGCGTCGGACCGTACGCGGTGCAAGCGGCGATCGCGGCGCTGCACGACGAGGCGACGGACTTTGAGACGACCGACTGGCCGCAGATCGTCGCGCTCTATGAGGTGCTGCTGCAGATTGAGACATCCCCGCTCGTCGCACTGAACCGAGCCGTGGCTATCGCCATGCGCGACGGCCCGGAGGCGGGCCTCACTCTGCTGGACGACCTTACCGAGGCCGAGGAACTGCGCGGCTACCACCTGCTTCCCGCAGCACGGGCCGACCTGCTGAGAAGACTGGGCCGTACTACCGAGGCGGCAGCTGCCTATCGGGCCGCCCTCGCCCTCGTCGGCAACGAACCAGAGCGGTCCATGCTCGCCCGCAGACTCGCGGAACTCACCGATCGATGATCGGCCTGTGTGCCTCACGCGCACGAAGATCCGCAAACGACGCACGAAAGATCGGCCGACGATGGCACGGTCAAACATGTCCCGGGACAGGACACACGGCGGCAGTCGGCCCCCGCGACACCCCAGGGTCATCGACGCGAAGGCCGCGGCCGGCCGCCCGTCCTGGTGGCTGGAAGAGGTCTTCCGCGGCCACTGCGTCGGAGTCAGGCGACCAGACGGAAGCGCTGGTTGCGGGTGCCCGGGGCGAAGCAGTCCCAGGTCTGCATGTATGCGCCATTGGCCGTGGACGCGCCGGTCACGTCCAGGCAGCGGTCGCCCACGCCGGCCTTGATGCGGTACGCGCCCATGGTGGCGTCCCAGGTCAGCCACCACTGCTGGTTGTACCCACCGGAGCAGGTCCACTGCTGTACTACGGCCCCGTTGCCCGGGTTGCTATCGCGCAGGTCGAGGCAGGCGCCGCTGTGCGCGGACACGATCGTGTACAGCTCGCCGCTGGGGTGGCCCGTGCTCCGGATGTACCACTTCTGCTGCGAGTTGCCGCTGCACGTCCACTGCTGGATCCGGGCGCCGTTGGCGCGGGACCCGTTGACGACGTCCAGACATTTGCCGCTGTTCAGCGGCCGGAGCTCGTACTTGATCTCGGCCGCGCTTGCCGGTGTGGCGGCGGCGAAGATGGCGACGACGACGACGGTCACAGAGCTGATGAGGCGTTTCATCGATGTCCCCTACTGTCCTTCGAATGGGCGCTGGTGCCTGAGTCTCGGACACGTCGGTATACGTGGGGTATAGGCCCTGTTAGGAAGGCCCTTTGGCGCTGCGACGGCGGCCACCTGTGCCCTGGTGCGGTTGCCCGGCCCTTCCCGACAGCGGCGTGCCAGACGCTATTACCGCCGGAATGCTGAAGGCGACTCCTCGTAGACGGCTGAAGTGCGCGAGGCTGCGATCAAATCAGGACACTTTGGCTATGCGCACGTTCGCGGAGGACATGAGCGAACTCGCTGGGAGTCACATGACCCAGTTCGTCGAGCCGGGTGATGGTCTTACACCTGGTATGGCTTGGTTCGCGGCCGACATGACCCTGGAACGCCAACCCGGCGGGCTACCGGCATGTGTGGACCCGTACGGCGAAACAGGCCGGCTGCTGAGCCGCTATGCGCACGCGTACGCCTCCGGCGACGGCGAGGCTCTGCGGCGGTGCCTGTCGGCTGCGAGACAGCCCACTTTGACGGCCCACGCCGTTAACGCAGGCCACTCACTGATCGTGTAACGGGTGCATTCGCCCCTGGGGTTCTTGCTGTCCCGCACCAGCGTGAACCCCGTGCCCAGTCAGCTGATCCAACGCGTCGGCTGTCCGTTCAGGCGGGAGATGGTGTCGAAGTCGGTGTCTGCATGCAGCACGGTGAGCTTGTGATGCCGGGCGGTTACCACTGTGAGCAGATCGACAGGAGAGGCGCATTGGTGCCACCCCTTGTCGGCGAGCTCGCGCTGCAGTCGGCTTGTATCGTCCCATGCCGATTCGGGGATGACGTAATACGGAAAGGTTTCCTGGAGCAGGCTGTCGGCTTCGTAGAAGGCTGGTCGGCCGCCGACTGCTCGGAGGTACTCCTGCCTGACCGGCTCACAGATACCAACAAGACCGGCGGAAACTGTTTGATCCCATTCCGAACCGACCTGACCGCGATAGAAACGGACCAAGGCACTGGTATCGATGAGGTAAAGCTCTGTCACGCCTCCGCCTGGTGTGTGCCGTCACTCTTCTCGATGACTGAGAAGTCGATCTCTCCCTCGGCCACCATCTCACGCATGCGAGCTATGGCCGCTGCCCGTCTGCGCCGGTCGACGATCTCTCGTAGCGCGGCGTTGACCGTGTCCTTCTTGGAAGAGGTGCCGAGCAACTTCGCGGCCTCGGCCAAAGCCTCGTCGTCGAGGTCGATCAGGGTCTTGGTCATGGAGGCCCCCTCGCTCGTATATATAAATCCAGATCAGTATATCAGGAGGTGTCGATCAGGGAGCCCCCCGGAGCAAGGATCTCCGCTCGCCGTACGGGTCGGGGTGGTCGGCGGCTGATCAGTGGTGGTGATCGAGCGACGAGCGGGAAGTGGGCGTGGTGCGTACAAGGGTCCTATATCGCAAACGAGCTTCAGCCCTACCGAAAGTGTTCGCGAAATGATCTCCTCAGACCGCTTCGCAGCGTCAGCCTCGTCGGCGACGATCCCGCGAACGGGCCCTTCCCCTGGTCGGCATCAGTCGCGGGTTGCAGCCTGTGAAGCGATACATCGCATTGCGCGGTACGACCGTCGCGCTCAGCAGCGCCACGTCCAAAGAAGTCGCCGCTGCGGTCCGTATCCGCTGGTGGGGGACGGTGGCGCAGGTCGGCAACTGTACGCCGCTGAAGTCCGATCCGACGCGTTGCGACGTCCATGTCAACCCTGAGACCGGGACCGACCCTGCGGCCAGGGCGAAGGCCGCCGGCTACTGCAAGCGCGGGACCTCCTGGGCCGTCGGTGAGAACGCCTACCTCGGGTGGGGGCGTGCGTCCGTCACGCCCAGGGCTGCCGTCACCTGGTGGATGGGCAGCCCGCCGCACCGTGCCACCATCCTCACGCCGGGCTACACCGAGATGTACACGAAGGCGGCGTACGGCAGCGCGGACCCGTCCGTGTCGGCCACCCCGGCCATGACGTATGTCCAGATGTTCGGCCGCTGCGACTGACCCCATAGATCGTGCTTCAGCTACTTCGCGGATCGAGCCTGAGCCCGGTGCCGAAGCCCCCTTCCTGCTGGCCGGGGGCCACGCATGACCGACCGGTGCCGAGCTGGCCAGGCTCGGCACCGACCCTGGCCGGCATCTTCATCACCTGCGGCAACCACCCGACGCCGCCACCTCTGGCGGCAGCGCCAGTGCGCGACACCAATGATTCGTGAAAGGCGGGGATCAGGCCTGCCCCGGTCTCAGTAGGTCAGGCCTTCTTCTTCTGCGCGTTCTCCGGCGTGCAGTACGGGCAGGCAGGCGCGGGGTCGACGCAGACCTTGACGCTGTCGCTGTTGTTGGACGGGTCGAGCTCCAGTTCCTTGCCGCTTGCGGTGGCGGTGTTGGTGGTTTCGGCGACCGTGGTGGCCTTGGCCCGGACGGTCAGTGTGACTGTGGCGCCGGCGGGGAGTGTGCCGACGGTCCAGGTGTCGCCGGCGTACGTGCCGGTGGAGGGCGTTGCCGACAGGAGGGTGAGCCCGGAAGGCAGCGTGTCCTTGACCACGACGCCGGTGGCGTCGTTCGGGCCGGCGTTGCGGACGGCTATGTGGTAGCTGACCATCCCGCCGACGGTGACCCGGGTCTGTTCGGCGGTCTTGACCACGCTCAGGTCGATGGCCGGGTTGATCTCGGTGACGGTGTCGCCGCTGGTGGAGGTCAGCGGCTCGGGGTCGGGGCCGAGCCGGTTCTCATAGGTGACCGTGCCCTGGTTGGTGACCTGCTTACCCGCGGCGGCCGGGCCGACCTTGACCCGGAACTCGACGGTGGTGCCGTCGGGCAGGTCGTCACTGTTGGGTAGTTGGCCGCCGGCTGCGGCGGTCGCGCCGTTGCCCAGCGTGATGGTGATCTTGCCGGTGGCGGGGTCGAAGTCGGCCTGGTCGTCGCCGGGCTGGTCGGTCTTGGGGCCGCTGTTGGGGCCGTTGACGACCTGGAGCGAGCCGGGTACGAAAGTGGTGCCCGCCGGGACGGTGTCGGTGAGGCGGACATTCTCCGCTGCGCCGCCGCCCCTGTTGACCGAGGTCAGCCGGTAGGTGATCTCTTCGCCGACGTTCAGCGGCCCCTGCGGACTCGCGGTCTTGCTCACGACCACGCACGGCGCCGTGCCGAAGAAGACGTCGTCGAGGAAGTTTCCGACGGAGGGGTTTCCCCCGGCGGCGGAGATGGAGCGGAAGGCGAACCTGGTGGTCGTCATCCCGGCGGGCACGGTGTAAGTGCCGGTGTAGGTGCCCCACTTCGCGGTTCCGTCGGAGAGGATCGCCTGCTGGGCCGGGCCAGCAGGATCACCGATGTCCAGTGCCATCGTGTCGGTCCCGAGACGGCCGCGGTGGGACAGGCGCCAGTACAGCTTCTGCCCGGGCGTGGTCGGGCGGTCCTGGTACAGGGTCGCGACCTGGGTGGCGTTCAACTCGCCGAACTGCTTTCCCTCGGCGGGCGGGACGCCCATCCGGGTGCTCCAGATCTCGATCTGGTGATCGGTGGAGGTCGTGCGCCAGCCTGGTACCGCGTTCGCGCCGCTCCGCGAGGCATCGGGGAACAAAGCCCACGCTCCGCCGTTAACGACGGGCTGTTCGAAGCCGCCGTTGGCCAGCGCCACTCGCTCCGGACAGGTGGCCGGATCCGGTGCGACCATGCGGGCTGGGTCGGCGTGGGCCTGGGTCGGCGCGGCGCCGGCCAGCACCGCGTCGGACAGCGTCAGCGGCAGGGCCGTCGCCGCGAGGGCGGCGACTGGGTAAAGCATCCTGCGGATGTGCTTCATGTTGATGTTCCTCTCGATGGGCGGACCTGTGTCCGTCCACCAGCGCCGGAAGATCGGCGCTGGCACCACACCGCAGATTCGCGTGAGGGGATCACCGGAGGGGACGTGACACGTACCGCTCCGCCAATATTTGGCACGATCTTTTGTGAGGACTCTCAGCAGTGAAGATCAAGCGGCAGCGCCGCAGGGAAAGGCGTGCGGCGTGCATGCGGGTTCCTACGCTTGGCGGCGCTGTGCTGGGACGGGCTCAGGTCGTGGACATGGGCCTGTTCTGCGCTAGACCGAAAAGCGCGGCAGCGTGCCATCCATAAATCATGGCCGAAACCGGAATCGGCTTCCGGAAGGCTTCTTATGAGCATGACCCATGAGGGGCCTCTGGACATTTGAGCAGGCAGCGAGGCTTTATAGCGCGATGCGGGCCAGGTTCGACCAGCGGCCAAGCCGTCAGGGATGCCGCAGGTCAGGGGCTTCCGGGAGATCGCGAAACGCGCATTCTAGCTAACATCCCGAATTCGGGAAGGTTACAGATTTGTCAATATTAGGCAACTGGACAGCATGAAAGGCCGAGCAAAAGAATCACCTTAAAACATCTGTCAAAGAAAGGGTCCAGAATGGTGGCACGTTTCTTGCGCGTTCTCACGATTGCTCTGACGGCGGTCGCCGCGCTCGTGGTGCCGTCCGCCCCGGCGCACGCCACGTACGGGCCCGACATGACGGTGAGCCTCGACGTGTACGGACAAGGCATCAAGCTGTCCGGGGCGTACGGAACGATCGCGTTCGACGACGGCAACGCCAAGTACCGCTACTCGATCGCGGTGTGCTGGCAGGGCAGCTACAGCCGGCCCACTCTGTACGCGTCCGTCAACGGTGCTTGGCGAAGTCCGCTGCCGGGCGGCGGCACCTCGGTGACGATCTCCCAGTGCCAGGGCCAGGCCACCCTCCTCAGCGGCGAGGTAACGCCTGGCGGCACCATCAACAACGTGACAATCACTGTGGACGGCGTGCGTTTCAACCCCCCAAACAGCACGTACCACACCAATTCCGCGTTCTACGACAACCCGTTCAACTGAGGATTACCGATGGCCCTGCCGGTCGCCCGGCGGGGCCATCGCCGTCCGGGTCGGGACCGTGGGCGCAATCGGTGACCTACGCCAGCGGCGGAGGGTAGCGGTGGATCTCCGCTCGATGTCCCGTCGAACCGGCGAATTTGGCATCGTCGGTGAGTAGCGGCAGCTCCAGCAGTTCGGCTAGGGCTACGTACATGCCGTCATAGGCGGTGAGGTTGTTCCGCAGGTCCAGCACGCGCGGTTGGAGAGGCAGCATCGGGTGGCGGACGATCTTGAGTTGGGTGTAGCGCTCCAGCATGATCTGAGCCCGCGCCTCGGAGATGCGTACCTCCGGTTTGCTCGTGATCACGTGACCACGCACTACGGAGGCGATCTCGACATCGATCAAGGCCGGGGCGTGTACCTTGCGGGCCAGCCGCTGCCGGAGCCGATCGTCGCCCTTCACGTTCGCCAGGAGGCGGAACACGATCGAGGCGTCTACGACCAAGCTCACCGGCGTCCCTCGCGCATCGTCTCGCGTACGAAGTCGGGGTCGTACGGCACCGGTTCATCGGCGGCGATCTTGGCCATCACCTCGTCCAATGCCGGAGTGGCCGCCTCCTCGTTCAGGAGGTCACGCACGTAGGCCGTCAACGACTTGCCTTCCCGCTCGGCCCGCGCCTTCAGTGTCCGTTCCGTTGCCTCGGGGACGTCCCGGATCTGAATAATGCCCATGCAGGCACTCTAGCATGCAACGTGCATGCATTTTCTGACCCATACCCCTGATACCGGAGAGCTACGCGGGAGATGCGCTCTCAAGCGGGAGGACGACCACGAGATGTGATCCGTAAGTTTCGGTGCCGTCAGTACGAGAATCCGGCCCGGAAGGACCCCGTGGCGTCCCACCTGCGCAGACTGCGCCGCGCCCTGCTCTCCACACTCGTCACCGCCTCGCTGGCCGGGCCCTTGTCGGGTGCGGCCCGGCCAGCGGCGGTCCCGGCGCCTACGCCCGCCGCATTGCCCCCATTTCGGGCCGCGACCCCTGCCGCACTCGCCGAGCGGTACGCCGCCAGCCGTGATGGCATTCGGGCGGCCGAGCGGATGGCCGCCGGTCACGGCGATCACTGGCGGGCCGCGATGTTGCGTGCCATGGCGGATCCGGCGCGGCAGTTTCTGTCCTTCGACGGTCGCGACGGGGGCCGCGCTGTGGAGGTCTTCGGCGATCTGTCCGGGGCTGAGCGGATCGTGGTGCTGGTCCCGGGCTCTGATACCAACCTCGACAAGTACGGGCTCCTGCGAGGTGGCTCGATGAGGCTGCGGCAGGCGCTCGGTGACCGGTCCGTGGTCATCGCCTGGCTCGGGTACGCGACGCCGAGCACGGTGAGCTTGGAGGCGCTGACCACCGGCCGCGCTGTCCAGGCCGCCCCTGACCTTCAGGCTTTCGTACGGGAGTTGACTGCGGCCAAGCCCGCCGCCCGGATCTCGGTCGTGTGTCACTCCTATGGTTCTGTCGTCTGCGGGCAGGCCGCGTACGGGCTGGACGTCACGGACATCCTCCTCTGTGGCAGTCCGGGCGTCGGTGCGGACAACGTCGCCGCGCTGGACACCCGGGCCACCGTCTGGGCCGGTCGGAGCAGCGGCGACTGGGTCGCCGACGTGCCGCACACGCGGCTGCCCTTCGCCGGGGTGGGATTCGGGACCGATCCGGTCTCACCTGAGTTCGGCGCCCGGGTCTTCGAGGCAGGAGACGGCGGCCACAGTGACTACCTGAGACCTGGCGTGGCCTTGGAGAACATCGCTCGGATCGTGGCACGTCGTGCGTGACATCATCCGGCGGATCGAGACCGCGACCCCGCCCGAACGTGACCGTACGGCCGACGCGCTGCGAGCTCTCGCCATCCTCGGCGTGATACTCGGCCACTGGCTGGTGACCGCGCTGGTCGCCGACAGTGGCACCCTGCGCACCGCCAGCCCTCTCCGGTACATGCCCCAGCTCGCTCCGGTCTCCTGGCTGTTCCAGACGCTTGCGGTGTTCTTCCTGGTGGGTGGGCAGATGGGCGCGAAGAGTCACACCGCCGCCCGCGCCAGGGGCGGGACGTACGGGCAGTGGCTCGGCGCCCGGATCATCCGGCTGTCCAGGCCGGTCACCGCCGTCGTGGCGGTATGGGCCGTGGCGGCGGGCGTGATGCTCGCGGCCGGTGCCGACCTGGGGACCGTGCGCGCACTGGTCAAGCTGGTGTGGTCCCCGCTGTGGTTCCTGCTCGTCTTCGCGGCGCTGACGGCGGTGACCCCGCTGGTCACCCGCCTGCACCCGCTCTGGCCGGTCGCCGCCGTCGCGCTGGTCGACCTTGTCCTGTACGGCCTGGGCGGCCCCGCCTGGCTCGGGTGGGTCAACGTGGTGGCCGGCTGGCTGGTGCCGTACTGCCTGGGCGCGGCTTGGGCCCGAGGCCGGCTGCGGAGCCGCAGGACCGGATGGGTGCTGCTGGTCGGTGGCGCGGTCGTGACCGCCGGGCTCGTCCGGTGGGCCGGCTATCCGGCCGCCATGGTCGGGGTGCCTGGTGCCGAGATCTCCAATCTCAATCCGCCGACTCTCGCGGCCGTCGCCTTCGGGCTCGCCCAGTGCGGGGCGGCTCTGCTGCTGCTTGGTCCGCTGAGCCGGGTGCTGCGACGTCCCGCCGCCTGGGCCGCAGTGGCTCTGGTGAACCTGTCCGCGATGACGATCTTCCTCTGGCATCAGACCGCCATGATCGCGGTGACCGCGATCGCGCTGGCCATGGGTGGGGCGCTGCCAGGTCTGCATACTGTCCCCGACGGCTCGGGCTGGGTGCTCGCCCGGCTGGCCTGGCTGCCGGTTTTCGCGGCGGCGTTGCTGGTGTGCTGGGCCGCGTTTCGCGGTACGGAGCGTCGGCCCGTCCTGACATCGGCGGTGTCTCGTGGCTAGGGTGGACCTTCGCCACCAGGGGGCAACGGGGGACGAAATGACGGTCTGGCGTACCCTGCGCGCGGACCTGTGGACGGTGGCCGCCGATCCGCTGCCGCGTATGGACGGGCCACGCTGGCTGGCCCGGCTGCCGCACGTCCTGGTCGTGGTGTTCGCGATGCTGATGGTCCTGGGCGCCGGCAACGGCTCGGTAGACCCGGCGATCCCGGTGCTCGCCCTGTTCCAGGCGGCGGCGCTCGTCGGCGCGATGGTCCGCCCGATTCCGGCCTGGTGGGCATCGACCGCCATCATGGTCATCGGCGCGTGGCTCGTGAAGCGTGCCCCCGCGTCCTGGGATGTTCCCGGCCAGCTTCCGCACGGAGGGATGGCGTTCCCCTGGTCCATCCATTTGATCGCGTTGCAGGCCGGGGTGCTGTTCCTGCTGGCCCTGCGGGTCCGTCCCCGGGTGGTGGCCGAGACGCTGCTGATCACCCTCCTGGCCGGGCCGATCTGCGTGTACGTCGTCAACCCGAACATCGGCCCGCACGAAGTCCTGATGGCCGTACCCGTCGTCGTGACCGGCGCGGCAGTCAGCGCCCTGATGGGCATCGGCGTCGTGCTTCGCGGCGAGCGCGTGGCCCGCGCCCGGCTGTTCCGGCAGAAGGAGCTCACGGCCGTGGAGCGAGCCAGACGTACGGTGCTTGAGGAGCGCAACCGGATCGCCCGCGAGTTGCATGACGTGGTCGCCCACCACATGACGTTGATCTCCATCCAGGCGCAGGTCGCGCCGCACCTGGTGAAGGACCCGCCGAAGGAGCTGACCGAGAACCTCGCCGGCATCCGCCAGAACGCCGTCGAAGCACTGACGGAACTGCGGCGGGTCCTGGGCGTGCTGCGGTCGCAGGACACGCCGCCACACGCGCCGCAGCCCAGCCTCGATGGGTTGGCGGAACTGGCCGCCAACGCGCGCGGCGCCGGTCTCGCGCTCGACATCGAGACCACGGGTGAGGCGCGCCCGCTGTCGCCGGGCGTCGAGCTGTCGGCGTTCCGCATCATCCAGGAGGCGCTGTCCAACGCGATGCGGCACGCCCCCGGCGCGGCGGTGCACGTGAAAATCGGGTACCGGACCGACGCGCTTGTCCTCCAGATCACCAACACCGCGCCCGACCGGCCGCCACCCCCGTCCACGGGTCCCGGGCACGGGCTGCTGGGCATGCGCGAGCGTACGGCCATGCTGGGTGGCGAACTGGCGGCCGGCCCTACCACGGACGGCGGCTACGAGGTGACCGCGACCCTGCCCGTCAGAACGCCCGTTGAGGACGCCCCATGACGACCATCCGCGTGTTGATCGCCGACGACCAGATGATGGTCCGCCAAGGCTTCACGGTGCTGCTCAACGCCGAACCCGGCATCGAGGTCGTCGGCCAGGCCGTGGACGGCCTCGACGCCGTCGCGAAGATCGCCGAACTCGCGCCGGACGTCGTGCTGATGGACATCCGGATGCCCGGGCTCGGCGGCATCGAGGCGACCCGCCGCATCACCGAGGCGCCCGGCGCGGCGGTCAAGGTGCTCGTCCTGACCACCTTCGACATCGACGAGTACGTGTACGAGGCGCTACGCGCGGGGGCGTCCGGGTTCCTGCTGAAGGACGCGTCGGCCGCCGAACTCGCCCACGCCGTACGGGTGGTGGCGGCGGGCGACGCGCTCCTGGCCCCGAATGTCACCAAGCGCCTCATCGCCGAGTTCTCCCGGGTGACCGGCGCTCGGCGCGCCCCGCTCAAGGACCGCGTCGGCGACCTGACCGAACGCGAAACCGAGGTCCTCTCGCTGATCGCTCAGGGCCTGTCGAACGCGGAGATCGCCCAGTGCCTGGTCGTCGCGGAACAGACCGTCAAGTCCCATGTGAGCCGAATCCTGGTCAAGCTCGGCCTGCGGGATCGGACTCAGGCCGCGGTCTACGCCTACGAGACGGGACTCGTGCGTCCGGCCGGGTACTGAAAACAGCCCCGCACCAGCGGGGCAGGCACCGCGTCCCAGTGGGTGTACACCCCATTTGTAACGATCTATACTCGCGGGAGATTGTTCGGATGAGCGGCCAGGTAAGCGATTGTCGCGGGGACGACCGCAGGGCGGACCTGGGAGGTTGCGTGCTGGTCAGTGATGTCATGACGGCCTTCCCGGCCTACATACGGCTCGGCGCGACCATCCGGCGGGCGGCTGAGGTGGTCAGCGTGTCGGAGGTCGGCCAGTTGATGGTCGTGGACCACGAGGGCCGGTTCGTCGGGTCACTGGCCGAGGAGGACCTGGTGCGGGCCATGCTGCCCGGGTTCGACGACGTGACCGCCGCCGGTGGCACGCTCCACGACGCGTTCCGGGTTTTCCTGGAGCGGGGCCGCGCCCTCGCCGACCGCGTCATCGACCCCCTCGTCGTACGGGACACGGCGACGGTCCGGCCGGTCGACGAACTCGCCCGGGCGGCGATCGTGATGGTCGAACGCGGGATCCGAAGACTTCCCGTGGTCGATGACGGAACCCTCGTGGGCACGCTGTCCCGGGCCGATCTGTGCCGTGCGGTGATCTACCATTCTTGAACTCCGGCTGATCCTCACCGATCGGCACACCCGAGAGACCAGCGAACGGGTGTGCACGCTTCCGGCCACTCTCGGCCGGGACAGCGGTGCGGCGGCGGTGGTGCTGGACGACAGCATGGTCTCCCGGCGCCACGCGCGGCTGGAGTTCGCCGACAACCAGTTGGTGCTCATCGATCTCGGCAGCTCCAACGGAACGTACGTGAACGACGCGCGGGTGACGCGCCAGGTGATCGTCTCCGGGGATCGGGTGCGCATCGGCCGATACGAGCTGACGTGGACGTTCCTCGACCCGGAGGTTACGGCGTTAGTCGATATCAGCCAGCTGACCATGCTGCGGCCGGTCGCGCCGCAGCGTATCCCCGCGCGACGCGTGGTGGAGGCCGCCGAGGCGTACAACCAGCGGGTCGGGCACGAACTCGATGGGTTCCTGTCGCTCGCGCACGGTTTTCTGCCGGCCGAGTTACCGCTGCTGGCCTTCCCGGAATCGCACCGAGCTTGGGACGAGATGACCGACCGGCTCCCCGATCTGTTCCGTCGGCTGTCGCTGCGCCGGGCGTTCGACGCGATGCCGGTGCTCGACGCCCGGCCTGAGGCGCTGCCCGACCGGTACCTGTTGCGCGCCTCGACGATGTTAGGTGTTTTCGCCCACGCCTATCAGTACATGGCGATCGACCCGCCGACCGCTCTGCCCGAGTCGCTGCTGCGACCGTGGACCACGGTCTCGCGCCGACTGGGCAAGAAGACCCCGGCCGTCTCCTACATCGATCTGTTCTTCTACAACTGGCGGCTGCGCGATCCCGCCGGGCCACGGGCGCTGGACAACATGGACCTGCTCGTGCCGACCTGGAACAACGCGGCGGAGCGGGTGTTCTACCTGGTCACCACCGAATTCGCGATGGGGCTCACGCCCGTGCTTGGCGCCATGCTGGATGCCCAGGAGGCCGTCGTCGCGGACGATCCCGCCGCCTTGGAGAGCGCGCTGCTGGTGATCCTCGACCGGCTGCAGCACGTCACCCAGGCCATTTATCCGCAGATCGATCCCAACCCCCGCGGCCGGTATCCGCTCGACCAGGTGCTGTGGGCCAAGACGGTCGGCACCGCGGGCGTCCCGATCTTCGACGGCGCGCCCAGCCCGAGCGGCACCGCGCAACCGCAGATCCACGCGCTGGACGCGTTTCTCGAACGCCGGGACTACGGCACGCTGGTCGGGCAACAGAGCGTCTACCTCTCCGGATTCTTCCCGCGACACTGGCAGGAGCTGGTGGCCGCGTTGCGCGAGGTGTCGGTACGCCAGTACGTCGAGGACACCCGCAACAGCACCTTGCGCGGCATCTACAACGCCATGCTCGACGCCTATGTGGGCAACCGCGGCTGGATGGGCCTGCACCGCATCAAGGCGTACGGCTTCCTGGAGGTGGCCTTCAAGGTCGGCCGGCAGGTGACGACCGGGGCCAGGTTCACCGGACTGTTCAAGGACCGGACCTGGGACAAGGTGGACGGCGAGCTGGCCGTCGTCCGCGAGGAACGCCGCCCACCGGTGGGTGCGCCGGTGGTGTTCGGGACCGCCCGCCGGGGGCGGGTCGTCACCGGAGCGTCCGGCGCCTGGACCTGTTACCTGGAGATCGACGTCGCCGGGCAGGGCGTGCACCACCTGCCCGGTGACCGGGTCGGCGTGCTGGCCGAGAACGACGACGAGCTGGTGCGCCGCACCGTGGCCGCCCTGCAGGCGACCGGCGACGAACTGGTGCGGCTCACCCCGGAGTGGCAGGCGGCGGTGGCCTGCCGGGCGGGCTACGCCGAGGTCGACGTGCTGCCGCTGCGGACACTGCTGCGCTTCGCCCGGCTCCGGCCGATCGGGCGGGAGTTGGCGAAACGGCTGGTGAAACTGACCGCCGTGGGCGCGTGGCAGCGCGTGGTGGACTCCCGTATGGAGGACCAGTGGGAGCTGTGGGACGTCCTGAACCTGTTGTACGCGGGCGGATATGACGTCACCCGGCTGTGGAAGGCCGATCCACGCGAGGACGACGCGTTCTGCGCGGTGATCCCGCCCGAACCGTTCCGGCTGTATTCGATCGCCTCGGCGCCGCCGCCCGGCCAGCCTGCCACCACGCTGCGATTGGTGGTCGCCGGCCTTGACTACACCTCCGCCCAGACGCCGTGGTCGTACCCGCGGGAACGGCAGGGTACGGCATCGCATTTCCTGCGCCGGGCGAGCGTCGAGGGCCGGCAGCGGCTGTCGCTGCAGATCGTCTCCACGCCCCGGTTCCGGCTGCCGGCCGATCCTGCCCGGCCTGTCGTCATGTTCGCGGCCGGTTCCGGGATCGCCCCGTTCCTGGGGTTCGTCGCCGCGCGTACCGGGCCGGGCGAGAATCGGCTCTATCTGGGGATCCGGACGCCGGAGGAATTCGTCGAGCAAGCCGACCTGGACGCGGCGGCGGCCGAGGGCCGGCTGAAGTTCTCCGTCGCGTTCTCCCGCGCCGACGCCGCGATCGAATTCGACGGCCGGCGGCACGTCGTCCAGGCCGGGCAGCGGCGCCGGGTGGACGACGTGATCCGGGCCGAGGCGGACGCGCTCTGGGAGCTGGTGCGGTCCACCGACGATGGCGGTCGCGGCGCGTACGTCTACGTGTGCGGCAGCGCACGGTTCGCCGTCTCCGTGCTCAACGCGTTGACCGACATCGTGCCCGGCGACGGCCGCGAATTCCTCCGCCAGCTGGTGGCCGACGGACGTCTGGGCGAGGACGTCTTCACCACCTACATGGGCCACGCGCAGCAGGGTCCCCGCTTCGAGGTGTCGGATCTGGCGCAGCACACGACCTCCGACGTGGGCTACTGGATGGCCATCGGCGGCGCGGTCTTCGACGTCAGCGAGTTCCTGCACCTGCACATCGGTGGGCCGCACATCGTCCGCAATCACGTCGGGCTGGACGCGACCGCGGCGTATCGAAAAGTGCTGCACCACGCGCACGCCGAGATCGACGCCCAACTCGCGATGTACCAGATCGGCCATCTGCGCCGGCTGCAGTTCGGCGCCCGGTGGGGCGTGGTGCTCACCGAGGGCGGTCTGCGCGCGCTGCCGCTGGAGGAGCTGTTCCGGACCTGGGTACGGTTGGTGTACCTCGTGGTCGGCATGGAGAACGCGTTGACCGCCGACTACGGATTCACCACGTCGGTCACCACCCTGGGCGAGGACCCCCGGGAGCTGACGCCCTTCAAGGCGCAGTACGTCCTGGAGGCCCACCGGCGGTTCCTGGTCAGTTATCTGGACGGGCTGGTGCGCGAGGAACTGCGCACCCTGTGGCAACTCACCGTCGGCTTCTGTGCCCCGGACCTGGACATCCGGTCCTTCGACACCGATCTCGCCGCCATGTTCGCGCAGCCTGATGTCGGGCTGGTCCGGCATTCCGTATCCGCCGTCAAGGAGCTGCTGCTCACCGGGGACGGCTTCCGGCAGGTCACGGCGCTGTGCCGCGTCTACGCCCATGGCGACGTGCAACTGCTGCGCGATCTGAAAACCGCTGTGCTGGAAGGAATTCGGGCGTTCGAGATCCACGAGGCGGACGTCGTCGAGCAGGCGGGAGCCACGCTGCTGAACGCGGTACGCGAGGCGCTCGCCGCGGTCTCGGCCTACTACCAGCGCCTCGCCGAGCAGACCCGCGGCCAGGGCGTCACCGCCGACCACGCGGTCGAGGAGGAGATCCCGGACGACCGGGGCCTGCCCGGCCACGGCGGTCCACTCGCGCTTCCCGACTGACGCTCGCGTGGCCCCGGCCGGCGGCGCCCTGGTACCGGCGCATCCTCACCGTCATGTGGCCGACTGACCAGGGCCTCCCCTGAGCTCTGGGGACGCCCTGGATCCTCTGGGTGGGTACTCAGGTCATGAAGGTACGGGCGAGGCGGTCGATCTCGTTGTCCCGGGAGGCCTCGTCGATGCGCTGGTCGCGGTCGATTCTGCCCCGTTCGGCTTTCAGCCGGCGCTCCTCCTCGCGGAGCCTGATCTCGTACTCGCCGGTCGTCTGGCGGGTGGTGAAGTTCAGTTCGGCCTCGTGGCAGGCGGCGCCCGCACGTAGCTCCTGGGTGAGGAGGCGGTCGTACTCGGTCTTGCCGTTCAGCGTCTTGGAGATGATCGGCATGCAGTCGAGGAGGACGAAGATGAGGCGCAACAGCCAGTGGGCGAAGTTGACCATGCCGTTCTGAGCGGCGACCGTGCCCAGGGCCTCCCACCGGTCGAGCAGGCCGATATTGGCGTAGGCCTGTCTCTTCTCCTCGACGCGCTCGGTGATCTTCTTGGTGATGGTCGCCGCGCGTTCCTCTTCGGCGGTGGCGAGATCTGTGCCGAGAGAGCCGATCGCCGTCTTCAGGTTGGCCACTTCCGTCTCCTGTGCGGCGATGTCATGGCCGGCGAGGAAGGTGTCGAGATCGTTCTGCCGGACCTTGCACTTGGGGCCGTCCCCGGGCACGCCCGTCGTCTGGCCCTTCACCTTGACGCCGAAACACTCCCGGTCGCGGAGTCCCTCCAGCGTCTCGCGTCGTTCTATGTCGTCCGCCAGTCGCTTTTCGGCGGCCTTGAGGATGTTTTCCTGCTGGGACACCTTGCCCCCGACGGCGAGGGCCTTGTCGCCGATGTCGAGGAGATAGCCGGTGCAGTCGATGCCGGAAGGCGCCGGCCCGCGCAGCGGGTTGCACTCCTTGTACCGGCTCTCCGTCAGGCTGACCGCCTGGTCGCGCTCCAGCATGATCTGCCGGTCGAGCCGCTCCTGGAAGATCTTCAAGGTCAGCGGCTCGGCGATGAAGACACCGATGACGACGGCGAGGCTCAGCCGGATCAGCACGTTGCCCCAACGGGACCAGCCGCCGTTGTCCCCGTGCAGGCTGGTGATCAGGAACCGGTCGACGTTGGCGATGATCAGCCCCCACACCACCGCCACCGGCAGCAGCACCAGCGGGGACACCTGCGAGAGCAGGGTCAGCGCGCCCAGCACGGAGGTGCTCGCGATGAGCGCGCTACTGACCACGATCCCGCCGAGGCTGGTGTAGCGAGAACGTTCCTGCGGCACACTCCGGAGGATCTTCTCGTCGACTCCGGTGAACCGGCGCAGGAAGGTCCCGGGAGTGAACCGCACCGGGCGGCGGGGGCGCCCGCGCTGGTCGGTCAGCGGGGGCCGGTGGAGGGTGTCAACCACGGACGTCCTCCTCCATGAAGGGGTTGTCGTCGGCGGGGTCGCCCGGGGTCACCTCGGGGCGGGCCTCCTGGTCACGTGCCTCGGGGTTCTCCCGGCCCTCTTCCAGCGCGGCGTTGTCGAAGGTGGCGAGCAGTTCCCTGCCGGTCGTCTCGTTGAACAGGCCCTGCGCGATCGCCGCCCGGATGACCTCGGCCCGGGCGCGGGCCGAGACCACTTCCAGCTCGTGTTCGTGCTGGATCTGGTTCTGGGTGGTGTGGAACTCCCGGTCCCCCAGGGCGGCGTAACGGTCGGCGACCTGCTGGGAGCTGAGGCCGGGCACGGTGGCGTACAGGCCGTCGGCGGCGCCGGGACCGCTGTTCAGGAAGTCCCTGACCTTCGTGGCCTCGGTGATCTGGTGGTCCTTGTCGAGAGCCGCCTCCTGCCGGGTGAAGTCGTTGGCGCTGCCGGTCTTGGTGTGCAGGTAGTCCTGCTCGTCGAGTTCGAAGTCACGGTCGAGCTTGCGTTTGACGTCGCGGAGGCCGTGGGTGCCCCGGATCTCGTGCAGGCTGGTCTCGTAGCGCCGCTGACCCCGGGCGATCTCGTCGGGGGCGAACAGTTCGAGGCTGGTGAACTCGGCCGACATGCCGGGCAGCAGGCAGGGCACCACGGTCGCGTAGGCCTTCACCTGGGCGTGCACGATCGTCCAAAGCTCGTGGGCCTGGTCCAGCCCGTGGCCGCGGCCGAGTTCGAAGAGCTTGTGGTAGCCCCGGATGTAGGTGAGCAGGTGCTCGGTGGCGTCGGTCAGTCCGGCGCGCACCACCTCGATCGGTTCGTCGACCATGCAGCGGAAGTGCACCGCGACCGTGAAGTCGTGGGCGCCCGAAGACTTGATCGGCACCTGGACCGTCACCGGGTGGTCCTTGGTCACGTCGACGACGCTGACGCTGACGCCGTACAGCACGTGCGGTTCGTCGCCCCGCAGCCGCCGGTCGGCCAGCACGAACGTGCCGTCGTATTCGAAGACGAGCCGTTGGTGCGGGAGCTGGCGGGGGAGGCTGGTGATCGGGCGGCGGGGTTTGCTCAGGAAGCCCTGCTTGGCGACGGGATCAAGGGGGACCTGGCTGACCACGGGGTAGCTCATGGACGTTTTCCAATGGTGTCGAGGGACAGTGCGGCCGGGTTCAGGAAGACCCGGAGCAGCGACAGGAGAATCTCCAGCCGGTTTTCGTCGGTGTCGCGGGAGACGGCGTAGGCGCGCAGGTCGTGGGCGAGAAACGGCCGTTCCTTCGCGGGAAGCGTCTCCACGAGGGCGGCGAACAGGGCGCGGACGCGGTCGCGGTCCTCATCGTCCTTCTCGTCGAAGGCGCAGACGGCGTCGTACAGGGCGGTCAGGGCCTGCCTGCGGTAGGGGCGGTTGACCAGCACCGTCGACCAGAGTTTGGCGAGAGGTAGGGCCGAATCAGGACGATGGCGCAGGTGCGTGGTGACCGTGGGGATGCCGAAGCCGTCCGCGCGACCGGACAGGACGCCCAGGATCGCCCGCATCAGCGGGTCGATCGCCCGGCCGATCCGCCGCTCGTTGGTGATCTGGTGTACCAGCCAGTCGAGCATCGGCAGGGCGTTGCCGGTGGCCTCGGTCAGCGCGGTGAACAGGCGGGCCAGCGCGATCTCCGCGTGCCTGGCGCGCCGCTCGCTGTCCCTGATCTGCAGCCAGAGCATCCGGACCGCTTCCAGCGGGAACCGGATGCCCAGCTCACCGGAGTAGGCGAGGGTGGCGGTGAACCTGAGCCGGACGGTGGCCGCCCCCGCCCACCAGTTGACCGTACGCAGCGCCTGCGGACGGGTCGTCTCGTCGAGGCACAACCACGAGATGGCCATCGCGGCGGTGGCCTGGCTGCGCATGATGCCCTCACCGCGCGCCCACGGGGTGAGGAAGGTGCTCTCGACGTACGGATAGTCCGCGACGAGGGCCAGAATCGCCACGCCCCTGGCGACCTCCACCTGCGCGAGCGGGTCGCGTACGGCGGCGCACTCGTGCAGCCACTCGGTGACCGGATCCCACAACCGCATGCCGTGCCGCCGGTACAGCTCCCGCATCACGTGGGTTCGGTGACCCTCGACCCGGAACTCCAGCGTGCGCACCGGTGACAGGCTGAAAAGCGATCCCTCCGCCACCCGGAGCAGGCGGCGGCCCGGCATCAGCTCCTCCGCCGAAATGGTCTCGGCACTCTCCTCGCCGATGCCGGCGATCGACTCCAGCCGGGCGTGCAGCGACTCGAAGCCGCGTTCCGGCAGACCGGCGGCGAAGGCCATGGCGGCCATCTCGAAGATCTCGCCCCGGGTCCGCGGGCTTTCGAACCAGGCCACCACGTCGCGCCGCCCGGCGGACGCCAGCCCGCCGAGGGCCTGGTCCAGCGGAACCCCCGAGGCCAGCTCGCGGGCCAGCGCCACCACATCGGCCATGGCATGGTCGGCGGTGATCTGGGCGGCAGCCAGGTCGGCGACCTCGGGCGCCACCTCGTGGGCCAGCAGGATGTCGCGGGCCGGGGGCGGTTGCCAGGCCACCTGGTCTCCGTCGGGCAGCGAGGCGGCCGTCGCCGTGATCACCAGATAGGCCCCGGCGGCGCGCACCCGGCGCCGGATCTCCCGTACGTGGAAGTCGGCGACGCTCTGGTCGACGTCGTCCCTGGGCCAGCCGCACAGCAGGTAACCGTGGGCCTGCCGGTATTCGCGGGCGGCCAGCTTCTCCAGCGTGTAGGCCGGGCTGAGCTCCACCACCTCGCGCCGCCCCCCGACGGCGTCGTGGAGCAGGTTGAGCGCCGCCGTCCGGCGGCCGGTGCCGGCGCTGCCGACCAGGGCCACCATGTTGCCGGTCTCCAGCCGTGCGGCGGCGGCGTGGTAGCTGTCATGGCGTACGTAGCAGGTGCGGGCCTCCGCCATCTCGTACGGAGGGACGGGCCCGGAGGTGCGGCGGGACTCGGTGCGGGAACCCGAGATGCCGAAGGAGGCCTGGCCGATCTTGTCGTGGATGTGGTTGATGACGATCTGGCCCTGGTAGACCTGCGCGAAGCTCTCGTCCGTCACCTCGGGCGACTCGACCTGCTCTGCCGGGCCCTCCTCGGCCGGCAGGTCAGTTTCGGATGCCAAAGTTGATCTCCTCCCCGGAAATGGGAGCGTTGATCAGGTTGACGGTTATCTGCTCGGCGTTGAACCGCTGCACGAACTGCTCTCCGGCGGCGTCGAGGCGTACCAGCTTCTCCATGGATTCGAGCAGGTCGTCGCGGGATTCCGGGTCGGCCTGCCGGCCCTGCCTGGACCGGAACTCCTTGATCTTCGCGAGCAGTTTGCGAGCACCGCTGAGTCCGCTTTCGGTGCCGTAGGCGCCGACCCGTTCGAGGGCGCCGCCGGCGATGAGCGCCCACAGGGTGTCGGCTACGTCGGGCAGATTGTCCATGTCGGGTGTTCCCTTCTGGTCCAGGTCTTCGGCGGGAATCCACAGCCAGGCGATCTCGGTGCGTTCCTTGGTCGGCACTTCCAGCCGGGTGAAGGACTCCGGCCGGTAGGCGGTGTGGAGTTGCCGGACGACGTCCTCGTAGAGCCGGTCGGCGAGGATCAGCACCAGGTCGGCGCGTGGATTGGCCTTCAGGGCTTCACGGGCGGCCTTGGCGTCGAGCAGCCGGCAGGTGGTCACCACGACCTGGCCGACGAAGCCCATCGCGCCGCGTTTCACCACCCCGTGGCCGATCGAGATGCGCACCCGCAGGCGGGCGTCATCGCGGCGCTCGCGGTTGTGGTCGTGGAGCGCCTTGCGCAGGCGGCGGACCAGGTCGTCGATGACCCGGAGTTCGGGTTCCCCCTCGGGGATCACGCTGACCTCGCCGTCGCCTGCCTCCTGGCGAGCCCAGGTCTCGCGGTTCAGGCCGGCCTCGCGTGCGCCACGGTCCATGGCCTGGGCCAGGCCGGACTGGATCGAGTCGTGCCGCAGGTCGTCGCCGCGGCCATATCCTTCGGCGTCGACCGCCACCACCAGGCGGCGGCTGAAATCGGAATCAAGCATCACGTCACCTTTGAGGATTCGAGAAAGATCGACCGGAGCGATCTTCGGGAGTGGAGTCTGGCGAAGATCGCGGCAATCTGCGACGTACCAGTACGTTTAGCGGAAATTGGCCAGGCCGATTTGGTCGATGAGGATCTTCCGGCGATGACTCGGGTCGATCAGTTTGAGGTCCTTGAAACGTCGGATGGCTTTGAATACGGCGTCTTTTTTGGCCCCGACGAGATTGGCGATCTCCTCATGGGTGAGATCGACCCCGAGCTCCCGTCTTCCGTCGGCGCGGTCGGATCCGTACCGGCCGGCGATTTCCACGAGCACCTTCGCGACCCGTTCCGGGACGCTGAACTGGGCGAAGTCCGTTCTTCTCCGGTTGGCCCAGTCGAGCCGGTCGGCGATCATTCTGGCCACCGCGTTCCATGCCGCCGGATGGCGGTCCAGGAAGTCCGTGAACACCTGCGCGCGAATGGCGTGCACCAGCATCGGACTGCACGTGGTCACCACGGCCGCTCTCGGCTGCCTGCGCAGGGCCGCCAGTTCGCCGACCACGTCGCCGCTGATCCGGATGCCCAGTAAGGCGGCCCCGCCCGATTCCAGGTAGGCGGTCACTTTCACACACGCGGTGAGCCGCTGACCGGGAATGGACCTCAGCAGATAGACCTCGGATCTCTCTCGATCTCCTTGATAGATGAGCGGTTCGCTGGCCCTTCGTGGAGAGGACGGCGCGAGAGCGAGAAGTTCCGTTCGTTCCTCCGGGCTGAGCCTGTCCATAAGGGTGCCCTTTGGCCAGCTGGCCGGGGGATGATCATCCATCGCCGGTTAAACCCTTAATGTCATTGATTCAGAGCATCAGAAACTACACCCCGAAATGACGTGAACCCAAACTTTTAATAGCCGCAAAGGTACGGATTTGGGGCGTGGTGTCCGCCTGTTTCCCGAAAAAAGGATTGAAGTCCCAATTAGTGTTCCTGCGCTATATGATGCCGACTCATGTAATGCGTTCCGTACGGTGCGTAACAGACTCGTCACTCAATGGCTATGGTCACCGGCAGTGACCTCCCGGAAGCATGAAGTCTTCCCAAGAGCGGAGGCGGATGTGGCCAGTGAGTTCCAGCGCAAGAAGGTCGTCGGAGTTTTCCGTGCGATGGATGTGGACGGAGACGGGCGGCTGACGGAGGCCGACTTTCAGGCGCTCGCCCGGCGCTGGACGGCCGTCGCCGGGCCTGTGGATCCGGCGCGACTGGCCTCCGTCATGACCGGCTGGTGGCCGGTGCTCCAGGCCGCCTCCAGCCATGACGGAGGCCACGCCGTCACCCTCGACGAGGTGCTCCACGTCGTGGACGGTCTCGGCGGCATGGCGGACGCGGTCTCCGGCACCGCCGATGCGATGTTCGAGGCCATCGACCTCAACGGCGACGGCCTCATCTCCCGTGCTGAGTACGGCGCGCTCATCGAGACCTGGAACGGGACGCCCACGGCGACCGATGAGATCTTTCCCCGCCTGGACCTGGACGGGGACGGCCACCTCACCCGCGACGAGTTCCGTATCCACTGGACCGAGTTCTGGGCAGGCGACGACCCGAACGCTCCAGGGACCTACGTCTTCGGCGCGCTGGTGGAATAGCCCGGGGGCAGCGCGTCACCGCCCGGGTCCGTGGTCAGGCCGAGGTCTGGGTTACCACCGATTCGCGAGTTGAGGGGCGATCAGTTCGTCGTAGACGTGGTGCACGGCGCTGAGCGCTTCGTCCGACAGCGGTGGGAGACCGGCCGCGGCCGCGTTGTCCCGGGCCTGCTCCGGGCTGCGGGCACCGGGAATGACGGTGCTGACTCCCGGTTGGTCGATGATCCAGCGGAGCGCGAACTGGGCCATCGTGGCCTCGTGGGGGACCAGCGGCGCCAGCCGGCGCACCGCCGCGAGGCCGGTGGCGAAGTCGACACCGGAGAAGGTCTCGCCGACATCGAACGCCTCACCATTCCTGTTGTAGGTGCGGTGGTCGTTCTCGGGGAATTCGGTGTGCTCGTCGTACTTGCCGGACAGCAGACCGCTCGCGAGCGGCACTCGCGCGATGATGCCCACGCCGGCCTTCCGCGCCGCGGGCAGCACGTCGTCCAGGGGCCCGAGCCGCAGCATGTTCAGGATGATCTGCACGCTGGCCACGCCTGGCCGGGCGATCGCGGCCAGCGCCTCCGCCCGGGTCTCCACGCTGACCCCGTAGGCGGCGATGCGGCCTTCCGCGACGAGGGTGTCGAGCGCGTCGAAGACCTCGTCGGTGGAGTGCACGATCGTGGGCGGACAGTGCAGCTGGACCAGATCGAGGGTGTCGACTCCGAGGTTGGCCCGCGACCGGTCGGTCCACGCGCGGAAGTTGTCCAGCGTGTAGATGTCCGGACGCTGCGCCAGCCGGCGGCCCATCTTCGTGGCGACCGTGATCCCCGCGTCGGGCCGCGACTTGAGGAACGCGCCGATCAACTGCTCGCTGCGCCCGTCGCCGTAGACATCGGCGGTGTCGAAGAAGGTCACCCCACTGTCGACCGCCGCATCGAGTACGGCCAGCGCGGTGTCCTCCGCCACGTCACCCCAGTCGGCCCCGAGCTGCCAAGTACCGAGCCCGATGACCGAGACGCTGTAATTCGTTCTGGCGAACGTCCGTTGTTCCACGTCTTCCTCCATAGCGAGAGCCGCCCGCCACGGACGACCGAAACCAAGGATCGTGCCAGAATTCGGTCGACGTCCAACGGATCACCGCCCGCCCGGAGCAGTCGTCACTCCTCGTTCTCGGGGCTGGCGGCTTCGGGGATCACGATGAAGGTTCCGTCGTCTTTTCTGTTCATCATGTAGCGGCGGCCTTGCGAGCGGAGTTCCCTCATCAGGGCTTCGCCCTCCTGGGCATCGAGGTGGAGTACCTCATCGGACCAGTGAATGATGCGTGCGCAAAGGGATTCGTCGAGGCCGAGTTCGGTGGTCAGGGCACGGCACAGGGCGTCGCAGTCGGTGCCGTTCCGGCGGAGCCACCGGTAGAGGGAGCTACCCGAACTGACGAGGCAACTGAGCAGGAAACAGAGGTTGGGGTTGACGGTCTTGCCGAGTCCGAGGTGTAGGCCATCCGTCCAGAAGAGATGGTGTGCGAGTGTCGGCGCGATGGTGAAGGTCCCCTGGGGGGCGCGTCGTTCGAGTTCCGGCGGGAGGAAGCCGCTGTCGGTGACAATCCGCCGGGCCTGCTCATCCTCGCTCACAACGGCAAGGAAGTAGTGCGCTTCACGGATGGTTCGCTTTTCGTCGGCTTCCGCGTACGACTTCGCGACGTCCATGACGCCCATTTGGCCTCCGAATAAGGATTCGGATGTCTGGTACGACCAGCGTAGGTCTGAACCTCGCGAAGTGTGCGGCCCTGAGCGATCTGTGGCAACACCCTGACCCGGGGCTGCCGGGTCAGGGGATCTTGCCTGGGTGTTCAGAAATCAATCGCGCACGGTGACGTGGTCGCAGCCGTAGAACGTGAGTCCGGCGGCGCGGCCGATGACGCAGGCGGTGGTGTCGGTTACGGACAGGACGTCGTAGCGGTAGTGGGTGACGGCGTCCTGGTCGGTGTCCACGGTGTGTTCGTCGGGCTCGATCGACTTCTCGATGTGGATCTTTCCGTGTGTCTCGGGCCAGCCGGCGGATGCCAGGAGCTTGGCCGGTGAGCCGAAACGCAGGGTCGCCGCGTCGATGCGGGTGGCGTCGAACGCGATCGGGTTGCCGTACTCCCCGGCCGTGGTCGTGAGGACGGCCACCGGGACGACGCCGTCGCCGTTCAGGTTGACGTTGTTTTCCGCGCTGCCCGGTTTGATGTTGATTGTTACCGGGATGGCGCAGTCGACGGTCAGGCGGGTCGTTCTGGTGTCGTCGCTCGCGTCGGGGTCGATCACGGTGGCGCGCTTCGGCTTGATCGATGTTGTGAAGTCGATCGTGCGCGCCCCCGCCTGGGTGCAGGTCACGGTGTACGAGCGGGTCACGGTGGCGGTGGCCCCGGCCGCGAGGCTGGTCTCGACGGTGGCGCCCGCCGTGGCGGTGAGACCGTCGCCGGCCGCGAGGTCCTGGCGGACCACGGCGGTGACCGGCCCGTCAGGGCCCGTGTTGGCGACCGCCGAGGCGACCGTCACCGTCACCGGCTTGCCCAGGACGGCGAACAGCGGGGCGGCCGGGGTCACCGCGGTGACCGCGAGGTCGGCCTCCAGACAGTCGGGGTCCTCGGGGTGGGCCAGGCAGAACTCCCTGAGCGGCGGCCTGAGGTCGATGCTCAGGACCTCCCGGGCGAGGGCGACGTCGGTCACGGTCATGGTCGACAGGGCGGGCGAGAACGGCACGATGAAACTGGCAGAACCGCTGTCCCGCAGCCCGACGTGCTCCGGGCCGCCCTCCTCGTACGTCCAGAGCGGGCTCCAGGTGTTGATCCGATCGATCACCTGCCCGTCCACGTCGACCAGACCGAGCTTGAGGATGGGCGGGTCGCCGAAATGGGTGTGGGCGCGCGAACGGGACACCTTGACCCGTTCGACGACCGCGGACGTCCGGGAGGTGAACTTCACCCGGGCGACCACAGACTTGTCGGGATCGGCGGTGTCGAGCTGCGGGATCGGGATGGTGGCGGGATCCTCCGGCGCCCCTTCGGCGCGTAGCGGCGCCAGCAGGAGCAGGGCGGCCGCGGCGGCGGCGATGGCCCAGTGGGTTCGGGTCAGCATTTCGCGGCCTCGCATCCGGAGAAGATGTAGTTGAACCGGCGGATGTCGGCCGCGCGGGCCTGGCCGTTGTCGAACATCAGGTCGTCGGGGTGGGGTTCGGAGCTCCACCAGTCGGCGTCGCCGTACCAGTGCTCCTTCTCCCAGCTGTAACAGGCGTCGCCGGTGCGGCCGAGGTTCGGGGCGTCGTCCTCGCAGTCCTCCTGGTCCGCGTAGATGTTGGGGAAGGGGTCCGCCTGGAACGCGCCGCCGCCCACGTACTCGTCGGAGAGGCCGAAGGGCTGGTGGGCGGTCTCATGGGTGGCGATCTTCGGCAGACCCGGGTCGACGAGCGCGGAGAAGATCCGGTCGCCGCGCATCGCGCAGTCCTGCTGCGCGCTGCGGTGGTGCAGGATCGCGCCGGCGTCGGCCCACGCGTAGATGTCGTCCCACAGTACGGGGAACCCGTGGTCGCAGTCCTTGTCGCCGGTGGCGTCGCTGGCGTAGCCGGTGTTGTCGGGCAGCAGCCAGAAGTTGAACATGTCCTGCCTGACCAGGTACTCCTTGAACCCGTAGTACGAGCGCTCGATGATGTCCGAGACGTCGGTGATGAACCGGGGGTCGCGCGGACCGCTGTACTCGTCCTTGTCGGCGATGAAGACGATGTCGATGCGGCTGTCCCTGGGGCCGGTGTAGATGATCGGGATCGCCGGCTTGGGGAAGGTGAAGTTCGGGTTCGGGTCGCCCACGGTCACCGTGTGCCAGGACGAGAACAGTTTCACGCCGTTCTTCACCAGGCGGCAGCCGTACGCGAAGGGGGCCAGCTCGGCCCTGGGGGTGAAGGTCTCGGTCAGCGAGCCGACGCCGTGCCGCGACTGGAGCGGGCTTCCGGCCAGGCTGGCCGCGCTGGCCTGGAGGTTGACCCAGATCTCCAGGTCGTCGGCGACGACGGTCTGCTGGAGGTTGCCGTCCAGGGCGGTGGCGACGATCGTCACGGGCTCGCCCGGCTGCGGCCAGGCGGGCGTGTGGGTGCAGCGGATGTTCAGTCCCGGCGCGCTCGCCGGTTCTTTGACGTCGACCTGGAAGGTGAGCCTGACCCGCTCGTCGGCGGTGCCCTCCTGGACGATGTCGGTACGGCAACCGCCGAGGTAGGGCCCGGCGGTCTGCCGTGGGTCGTGGACGGAGCAGCCGGCCAGGTCGACGTACCCGTCGAAGTAGCGGTCCGCGGTGGGGGAGGAGTCGTAGTGCTCGTCGCCGAAGCAGAAGCCGCCGTCCTCGTCGTGGACCTCGATCTTGATCGGGACCCGGCCCGGCGTGGCGAGGGCCGCGACGTCGATGGGCTTGGAGAACTCCCAGTCCGGGGTGATGTCGTTGTGGCCCTCCCAGTCGTCCTGCGATTCGCTGTCCTCGTTGTCCATGTAGATGCCGTTGATCCAGACACGGTTGTAGAAGTCAGCTTCGCCGCAGTCGCCGCCGGCCAGCAGAGTGATGCGTTTGATCGTGACGGTCACGTTCACGATCGGGTCCGCGGCGGCGGGGGACTGGAGCAGTGTGATCAGCCCCGCCCCCAACGCGACGGCCAGGAACACGCGTAAAAGGGTGCGCATGTAGCAGACGGTAAGAACGCGTACACCGAGCGCGCGTGAGCATCCCCCTGCTCAATTCCTTCAGCCTTCGTCGGACACCAGTTCGGGGCGGAACGCGATGATGAGTCCGAGCGTGGCGTATCCCACGAGCAGGTGGGACGAGCCGACGATGTTCCCGGCCTGGACACCGAAGATCCCCATGGCGGGGAGAGTCACGACCGCCCAGCTTTCGGCGACGAGCGGCCAGACGCGGGCGAGGCCGCGCCACCGGCCGGTCAGTGCGATCTTGATGCCGATCACGAACATGCCCAGCATCGAGAGGGGCCAGAACACGTCGAGGACGCCCAGCCAGACCGTGTCACGGGAGGCGGGGAAGAGCGCGTGGATCAGGCTCCACGCCATGGCCAGGGCCAGCAGCACCCGCTCGACCGTCAGCATGGCGCGAGCGGTGCGGGTGACGCCGACCGCACTGGTACGGCTCATGAGCACCAGGAGGGACCAGGCGCCGAACTGGAAGGCCAGACCGCCCAGGTCGGTGATCTTGACGCCCATCTCGGTCGTGGGCTGGAAACCGTAGACGAAGCTGGCGGCCGACCAGATCAGCGCGCCCGAGGACAGGCCCAGGGCCAGGCGGCGCACGACCGGCTCGGCGAGCCGCGCGGATGAGGTGGCGTGGGTGTCCCGCTGGGCGTGGAGGCGGGTGGTTTCGGTCATCGTTCTTCCTTGTACGGCCAGGCGGTGCGGGGCACCGCGACAACGAGGACGATCCTGGTGAGCCCTCGGCCCAGACCGTCAGGGCGCCTTGTCCTGATCCCCGGCCTCTCTCGTGTCCCAGGACAAATGGGACGCGCGTCCCAGGGACATCGCACACCTGATGAGGCACACTTTCCTGGTGCAGTTTGTGGCGGTTTGCAGGCCTTCGCGGTTGGTTCCGGGGCTGGTGCTTCTCGCGAGCGCTGCGGCCGTCCTGTCAGCAGCGCTGCTCGACCTGCGGGTGCCGCAGGCCCACCGCGCCGTGCTCGAACTTCAGCCCGGCGGGCTCGACGCGCTCGCGGGTCTCGCGCTGGCCACGGCCGGCCTGGTGGTGCTCGCCCGGTATCCGCGCCATCCCCTCGGCTGGCTGATGTCGGCCTTCGGCGGCTGGTGGGGGTTCGACGGCCTGGCGTCCTCGTGGCTCGTCTACGCCACCCTGCACAACCCTCCGCTCCCGGGCGCGTCCGCGGCTTTCTACATCTATCACCGGCCAGGGGCGGGCCTGGCGCTGCTGCTGCCCCTGGTGCTGCTGCTGTTCCCAGCCGGGAAGCTGCCCTCGGGAGGGTGGCGGGTCGTCTCGCTGATCAGCCTCGCACTGACGAGCCTGCTCCCGCTGGCCCTGCTCGCGGCGCCGTCCGACATCGCCCAGGTGACCTCCGGGGCGGGGGCGTTTCCCGCGCCGGTGCGGGCGCTGGACCTCGATCCGCTCTACCTTCCACTGCCGGACGCGGTCTGGACCGGCGTGCTGCTCGTGGCGCAGATCTGCCTTCCGCTGAGCCTGCTCGCTCCGTTCGTCGTGGTGGTACTGCGCTACCGAACGGCCACCGGGATCGACCGTACGCGGATGCGCTGGTTGCTCTGGGCCGCCGTGGTCGACCTGCTGGTCATGCTGGCGTTCCGGCTGCTGCCCAGTTGGTTCGGCTCCGTCGGTCTGACCGTCGCCGTGATCCTCACGGTCGGATCGGTCGCGATCGGGATCGTGCGACCGGATCTCGTCGATGTCGACCGGCTCATCGGCGGGACCGTGGTGTACGGCGCCCTGCTTACCTTGACCTTCGTGCTCGATCTGCTGGTCCTCGGTAGCGCCGGCCGCCTGCTGGGGGCACGCTTGAACGAGGGGGAGCGCCTGGTCCTCGCCGTCTTCGCGGTCGCGATCGTCTACGCGCAGCTGCGGCACCGGCTGTGGCGGCTGGTACGACGCCGGGTCATGGGGGATCGGGACGATCCCTACCAGGTGATGTCCGGGCTCGCCGAGCGGCTGGAGCGGACGGACGACTCCGAGGCGCAACTCCTCACGCTGGCCCGGACGGTGGCGCGGGCGTTCCGGACCCGGTACGTCGGCGTGGAGATCACTCAGGTCAACGGCGAACGCCTGCTCGTCGAGGACGGCGAGCGTCCCACGGAGACACGCGCGTTGCCCATCACCTATCGAGGGGAAAGGATCGGGCGTCTGCTGCTGCCCCGCCAGGCCGCCCGCCGCAACCGGCTCAGCGACGGTGACAAACGGCTGCTGGCCGACCTGATCCGCCAGGCCGCCGCGGCCGCCCGCGCCGTACGCCTGGCGGAGGAGTTGCAGCGCAGCCGCGAGCGCATCGTCTCGGCGGTGGAGGACGAAAGGCGGCGCCTGCGTCGCGAACTCCACGACGGCCTCGGGCCGACGCTGGCGGCGGTCGCGTCCCGGATCGACACGGCCAGGATCACCGCGCGCCGGTCGGCGGAGAAGGCGGACCCGATCCTCGGGCTGGCTCGTCAGGAACTCACCGGGATGCTGGCCGAGGTACGGCGGCTGGTGCACGGCCTGCGGCCACCCGCGCTCGACGACGTCGGTCTGGTCGGGGCGATCCGCCAGCAGGCGGAGCGGTTGCGCGCCCCTGGGCTGACCGTTCGGGTCGAGGAGCGTGGTGATCTGACCGGTCTGCCGGCCGCGGTCGAGGTGGCGGCGTACCGGATCGCGTCGGAAGCGGTCACCAATGTGGTCCGTCACGCGTCGGCCGCTGAGTGCGTGGTGTCGCTTACCCGCGACACCGAAGCCGAGTGCCTTGACGTGGTGGTCGTCGACGACGGCGTCGGCTTCGCCGCCGAGGCGGTGGTGGCCGGTGTGGGACTGGTCTCGTTGCGCGAACGAGCCGCCGAGCTCGGTGGCTCGTGCACCGTGGGCTCCGCCGGGCCGAGCGGTACGCGGGTGTGGGCGCGGCTGCCGCTGGCACCGTCCGGGCAGGTGGCCGTGCTCGCCACCGTCTCTTCAGGAGAGGTGGGATATGACCGGTGATCGACCGGTAAGGGTCCTCGTGGTGGACGACCATCCGGTGTTCCGTGAAGGCTTCGCGGCACTGCTGAGCAGCATCGACGAGGTCGAAGTCGTCGGGACCGCCTCGACCGGCGTCGAGGCCCTGGAGCAGGCCGCTCGGGGAAATCCCGACGTGGTGGTCATGGACGTACAGATGCCCGAAATGGATGGAATCGAGGCGACCCGTCGCCTGCTCCAGGAGCATCCGGAGATAGGGGTCGTGGTGCTCACCATGTCCGAAGAGGACGGCACCATATTCGACGCGCTCCGCGCCGGCGCGCGCGGCTACCTGCTCAAGGGCGCCGAGCCGGACGAGGTGGTTCGCGCGATCACCACCGTCGCCGGCGGCGGCGTGGTCTTCGGCGCGGTGCTGGCCTCGCGCATCGCCGATTTCCTGTCCCCCAGGCCGCAGACCGGGACGGCGTTCCCTGGCCTGACCGCCCGGGAGCATGAGGTACTCGACCTGGTGGCCGCCGGCCTGTCGAACGGCCAGATCGCCGCACGGCTGGTCTTGTCCCAGAAGACCGTGCGCAACCACGTACACGCGGTACTCAGCAAGCTCCAGGCCGCCGACCGAGCAGAAGCGATCATCCGCGCCCGGGACGCCGGCCTCGGCCGCTGAAGCCTGGAGGACACGTCCCCGCCGGACACTGCCGTCCGGCGCCTCCATCCACGGAATTTGATCGGCGTCTGGGGTGAACACCATAGTTCGACCATGGATGTGGAGGAGTTGGCCTCGGAGGAGCGGGCTGGCGGCGGCTGGATCAAGCGGCATCTGACTACGCTGATCGCAGTAGGGATCGTCGGCTTCATCCTGGCGGTCGGCTGGATTCCGCGGATTTCCGGCCCCGACCCGGTGGCCACGCCGACTCCGGTGCCGGAAACGCCGGGAGAGATTTCGGGAATGTCACCGTTGCCGGACGTCTGGCCGGTTCAGAACCGTTTAGCGATCCAGATGTGTACGAAGAGCACCCTGACTCTCCCGGCATGTGATGGCAGGGAATCGGTGCTCGAAGACGCTAACGCGATCTTGGAGCGCGCGAGGGAGTTGCGGATCTCGGGTCTGAGCTATGTCGACGGGAAGCTCCTGCGCAAGTGGCGGCTCGACGACCTGCGAGAGGACGGGCTGCCCACTGATGAACGCATCCCGCCGGGCGACGAGAGGTACTTCACGGGTTCGGTCCCTCGCCCGTCCTCCCTGGAAGCCGCAATCACGATATTTCGTGAAATGTCGGGTGTCGCCCGGGTGGCGCGTTTCCCCGTGGACTTCTGGGAGGAACACGCCGACGTACGCGTCGAGCTCTGCGGCAGACAGGGCTGCCCCGGACGCGGCCCCGCGACGGAGGCGGAGAAGACCGCGATCCTCGCCCGCATCGACAACCTGCTGTCCGCCGAGGCCGTCTACGTCGAGGACGCCACCCACCTCAAGAAGACCATCGAGGCCATGCACCCGGACGACGCCGAGCGCCGGTTCGCCGCCAGAGAGCCCTACGGCGACTCCATCTACATCAAACTGTCCTATCTCAGCTCCGCGGACGCGGTCCGAATGCTGGGCAAACCCCCCGGCATGCGAGACGCCTCAACCGTGCGCCCCGTCCTCCCCTGAGCTAACCGGGGCATGCAACCTCGGCCCCGTTCCCGCGCATCAGAGGGGTGATGAGTACGCGCGGAGGGGGGCAGAAGCGAATGCCGGGACCTTCCGTGCACGATGCCGAGTTCACCGACTACGTGTCAGGCAAGGCCTCGTGGTTACGCCAGGTCGCGTTCCTGCTGTGCGGTGACTGGCACCGCGCCGACGAAGTGGTGCAGATCGCCATCACCCGGCTCTTTGTGCACTGGTCCCGGGTACGCGTGGCCGGAAACATCGACGGTTACGCCCGTACGGTCCTGGTCAACGTGTACTTGGCCGAGCGGCGCTCTCCGTGGGCCCGCCGAATGGTCCCACTCGGCGGGCAGGAGGAACCGCCCGCCGACAATGGCGATCTCGACCGCGTCCTTGATCTGCGCGGGGCGCTGGCGAAGCTGCCGCCACGCCAGAGAGCCGTCGTGGTGCTCCGCTACTACTGCGATCTGTCAGTGGAGGAGACCGCACGGACGCTGCGGTGCTCGCAGGGCAACGTCAAGAGCCAGACGGCACGGGCGATCGACCGGCTGCGCCGCATGCTCCACACCCCTGCCGAGGAGGTCCGGCCATGACGTCGGGGATCGATGAGAAGGGCGGCGGGCTGGCCGCTGGACTGCGGGAACTGGCGCGATCGCCCGCGCCGCCGATGCGGGTGGACATCGCGGCGGCACGGGCGGTGGGGCGGCGCCGACTGCGGCGTCGCCGGGGCGCGAAGCTGATCGGTGGGCTCCTCGCCTGCGGGCTGCTGACCGGCGGGGTGGCGGCCGTCAACGGTGGGGAAATCGAGACGGTGGCGGTCGCGTCGCTCTCCCAGGGCACCGATCCCCTGCTCGCCAACGCTTCGTTCGGCTGGTTGCCCGAATCGGTGATCGGGGTCAGCCACACGGTGGGCGCTCACGGGGACCTGGTGATGGCGCGGGCCGCCGGCGACTTCGGCATGCGCCTGAATCTCGACATGTACCCGGCCGGTGATGAGCTACCGCTGGAGGACGGGCGAAGCGCGGTGCCCGCTCCCGCGGTGAACGGCCACCCTGCGTACTGGATCACCGAGGATCCCCAGGACCCGCTCAACCGGGGTGACACCTACTTGAGGTGGCAGGTGCCTGACGGTCGGTGGGCCGAGTTGCACGCGTACTACATGAAGGAGGCCGACCCCCGGCCGGTGCTTCTGCGCATCGCGACGGATGTCACGGTCGGCACCCGGCCTGTGCCGCTGCCGCTGCGCGTCAACGGCCTGCCCGGCGACCTCGACATCACGGAGGTGCACTTCTGGCGTCCCCGATTCGACGACGATCGGGAGTGGGAACTGGCGATCTTCTACACCACAGGGAACGCCGAACGCCTCACCCTGCTGGTCACCCCCGAGGGCAACGCGCCGCCCTCCTCGCCGGGAGCCTCGTGCGCGTACGCCACCGGGCTCCGGGTATGCGCGGTGATCGAAGGCGGGATGCCGGAGTCACTGGCCGCCATCGGCGGCACGGAAGGGGTGCTGCGCCGCATCACCCTGCTGGGCACCGACGAACGCCAGTGGACCACGCACGTCGTGGACCACACTTGACGACGGAGCGCGAGCAGTCAGAAACGGTACGGCCGGGGGCGGGGCCCGGCCGTACCGGTGATTTAGTCCCAGGTCAGGGGGAGCGTCTCCAGGCCGAGTACCAGGTCGGCGTGTTCGGTGGCCTCGGTTTCGAGGGGGATGTGGTAGTCGGGGATACGCCGGTGCCATTCTTCCAAGGCGATGGTCATCTCCGCGCGGGCCAGGTGCGCGCCCAGGCAGCGGTGGATGCCCACCCCGAAGGCGATGTGCCGGTTGCGGGAGCGGTCCAGGTCGACCTCGGCGGGGTTCGGGAACGCGTCAGGGTCCCGGTTGGCCTGGTTGAGTGGCAGCAGGACCATGTCGCCGGCCTTCATCGGACATCCGTGGAAATCGGCGTCCCGGGTGAGCTTACGGGCGGGCATCACGATCGAGTACGCCCGCAGCAGCTCCTCGATCGCGTCCGGGATGATCGCCGGATCGGCCGTGATCCGGGCGCGGTCCTTCTCCTCCCGGGCCAGGTGCCAGAACGCGTACGACAACTGCGCCGTGACCGTGTCCAGCCCGGCCATGAACAGCAGCAGGCACAGATCCAGCAGATCCTGGTCCGGCACCAGCCGCCCGTCGATCTCCCAGCCGAGCGCGGTGCTGAGCAGGTCCTCCCGGGGATGCTCCCTGCGCTCCGCGATGACGCCCCGGAAATACCCGATGACCTGCCCCATCGCCTGAATCCGTCCGGCGCGTTCGGAAGGCGGAGCGTGCAGGATGGCGTCCTCCCAGGCCAGGAAGGTCGGCAGGTCCTCGACCGGCAGGCCCATCAGCTCCAGGAACACGGTCGTCGGGAAGACGCGGGCGAAGTCGGTGACGAAATCGCAGGATCCCCGGGCCTGGAGGGTGTCGATCAGGTCGGCGCACTGCCGCCGGATCGTCTCGGTACGGGCCGCGACCGCCGCCGGGGAGAACAGCGGGCCGAGCAGCCGCCGCCAGACGGTGTGCTCCGGCGGGTCGAGCATCTCCGGGATCCAGCGGTAGGCCGGGTTGGGGTCCAGCACCGAGACGGCCGAACTGGAGAAGGTCTCCGGGTCCTGGCAGACCTCGACGATCCGGTCGTAGGTGCTGATCACCCAGAATCCCTGGCCGAAGGTGCTGCGGAAGGCGGGGTGCTGGTCGCGCAGGGCGTCGAAGCGGGCGAAAGCCGTACCGGCTGGATGGATGCCGCCGAGAGGGTTGAAGTCAATATCGGGCATGGCGTCAGGCATGGCGTCAGGCATGGCGGATGAGCTCCTCGGTTGGGGGTCGCTACCGGAGGCGGCCGGGGCCGTAAGGCAGTTCTGGGCCGCGGTACGTGGCGAACACGGCGACCACAGCTCCGTCATGGCTCCAATTCTGAACGGATATCCCCGCTCGCGCCACGAATCTTCCCGGCGTCTCGCGTCCACCGCCAAGGTCGGGCCGACGCCGAGAATGAGCGATGGGCCGCCAAGCGCTCGTCAAGAAATGGCGCATATTTCTGGCACCGCCCACCGGCGCAGGCCGGTTGGCCTGAGTTTCACAGCCATATGACCAGGGCAAACAGTATTCACTGGGGCTGACACCAGTTCTGCGCACATAGAGCACGGAACCGCCCATCGCAGTGCCAGTATTCCGTGCGCCACGCCCCTGACGAGATGTCGGCCAAATCTTATCAACCGGGATCGGAATAACATGCTGGTCGAAAACAGAACGGGCCGCACTGTCTGGCTCGGGTTGTATCACCTGAAAGACCGTTCCTACGCTGCCACCACGTTTCCGTGGGGCGCCCGCAAGAAACTGGACCCCCATTCGCGAGGCGAATTCACGCCGGCCACCGACAGGCAGCAGGTGGTCTTCTGGACCGCGGGCAGCTTCGGCGACATGCTGCACGTACCACGGTCGATGTGGACGAACGAGGTCACGCTCGACGAGGACTCCGTCGGGTGCTACATCTACAACCACCTCGGCGACCCCGTCCCGATGGACAAGATCGAGCATTTCGTCGTCCTGATGCTCGAAAACCGGTCCTTCGACAACCTGCTCGGCTGGCTCTACGCCGACCAGGGCAACGTGCCGCCCCGGAACATACCGACCCCGCCGGACGGCAAACCGTATTTCCTGGGCCTCCAGGAGAAGGCCTACTGGAACACCATTCCCGCCAACGCGCACGACACGGCCCCGGAAAAGGACCGCATTTATGTGCGGAAGGGGGCGCGGTCCGGCACCACACCCGATCGGAACCCGAGCGAGATCTGCGGTTCTTTCGTGGAGCAGATGTACGGCACCGCCACGCCGGAGGCGGGGCAGCAGCCCAACATGTGGGGCTTCGCGGCCAACTACAAAACGGCGGCGAAGGCGTCCGACCCATCCGCGATCATGGACTGCTACACGCCTGATCAGTTGGCGACCATGAGCCAGCTGGCGAAGAACTACGCCGTCTGCGACCGGTGGTTCGGTTCCGTGCCCTGTGAGACCTGGCCCAACCGCGCTTTCCTGCACGCCGGCACGTCGTTCGGCCGTCTCAACAACTGCGACCAGCCCGATGTGGAAGACTGCCTTGTCCCGAACTTCGCGGTGTACGCCGGGAAACGGACCATCTTCAACGTGCTGGAGGAGCTGGGTATTCGCTGGCGCGTGTATCAGGACGCCGTCGGGATCGCCACTCTGCTGAGCTTCCAGTTCTGGACGATACCGGAGAAGCTGAAGTGGCAGGCCCATCACGCGAAGTACCTCTACAACGACCTCATTCCGGGGTATCGGATTCAGTTCCCCCCTGAATACATTTTCATCGAGCCGGCGTACACGCCGCTGGACAACAACGACCAGCATCCGCCGCACCCGGTTTCCAACGGTGATGCTCTGGTGCAAAGGATCTTCACAGACCTGTCCACCAGCAAGCGCTGGGGCAGAGTGCTGTTGATCATCACCCACGACGAACACGGGGGCTGCTACGACCACGTGGCCCCTCCGGCGGCCACGCCACCGGATAATTCCTCGCCCCAGTTCGCCGTGGGGAAACTCAACCCCTTCGCGGTCTACGGGACACGGGTGCCGGCCATCCTGGTATCGCCGTACATCGAGCCGGGAACCGTCTTCAGGGCGCCGGCCGAGGCCTGGCTCCGAAACGACGACAACAACAGCAACCGCTTTCCGCCGAGCGGCGGACTCAACAACTTCTACGCCGACACCAACCCGCTGGTCTGCCCGCCCGGCCGTGTCGTCACCGGCATGGCCCTGCGCCGGAAGGGCCCTGGTAAGGAACCCGGCAACCGGATCGCCCTGCGGCTTCAGCACAGCAAGCCCGATGGCACCGATCCGCAGTGGCTGGAGAACCCCGACTGGAACGCCAACTACGTCCCGCAGCAAGGCGGCCTGGGGGGCTTCTACGCCGACACCAACCCGCTGGTCTGCCCGCCCGGCCGTGTCATCACCGGCATCGCCTTCCACCAGAAGGCGCCCCCTGGTCACGACCCGTCCACCGGCAACCGGATCGCCCTGCGGCTCCAGCACAGCAAACCCGACGGCACCGACCCGCAGTGGCTGGAGAACCCCGACTGGAACACCAACTACGTCCCGCAGCAAGGCGGCCTGGGCACCTTCGACGCGGACACCAACCCGCTGACCTGGCCTCCGGGCGCGCTGCTCGGCATCGCACTCCGGCAGAAAGGCTCGAATCATCTGGCGCCCGCGGCACTGACCCGGGGAGCCGAGTTCGATCACACCTCGATCCTCGCATCCATCCGTGACTGGGTCAGGGCGCCATCGGACATGCTGGGCGCCAATGAGCGCATCAGGAGGGCGCCGACGGTGTGGTCGGTGCTGACCAGGACAAAGCCCCGGACCGACCGTCCCGCCATGCCCGAGCCCGCCGTCGCCGAGGTGGAGATCGACGGCAGCAGGCCCACCGACCGCCAGATCCAAATCATGGCCTTGGCCGAAGCGGAGCGAATCGTCACGGCCGAGGCCGCTCAATCCGACGGCAGGCCTCCCGAGTGGTGGTATCAGCGGATTCGGGAGGTGGCGCAGACAAAGGGGGCCGAGTTCAGGGCAGCCGCCGATGCGGGCACCTTCCTCAGCGAACTGACCGAGATCATCACCTCGGCAACGGACGAATGAGGGGCTGCCGGAGAGCGGCGGAACGTGGCGCGGCGACCGTTCGTTGGGCTCGATGGATTGGTCGTTGAGCGTCGGGAGCGCAGCGTGGAGATCACTGGGATCATCTCCGGCATCATCATCGGGATCATCATCGGCGCCCTGGGACGCCTGGTCCTGCCGGGCCGGCAGCGGATGCCGGTCTGGCTGACCATCGTGATCGGCGTCGTCGCGGCCCTGGTCGGTACGGCGATCGCGTCCGTCCTGGGCGTCGCCGACACCCGTGGCATCGACTGGATCGAACTGGGCATCCAGGTGGCCCTGGCCGCGCTGGGAGTGTCACTGGCTACGGGCGCGTACGGCAGGCGCGGCCGCTGACGAACAGGCAGAGCGGCTCACCACGATCGTGGTGAGCCGCTCATCTGTTACCAGTCGCCGCTTTCCTCTTCTTCTTCTTCGTCACCCTCGAAGATCTCTTCGATGATCTCGCCGGCGACCAGGCCACCGACCACACCGGCGGCGCCGGCCGCGGCCACGGTGCCCCAGCCCGGGCCGCTGCGGTGCTGCTCCTGGTAGTGGGGGTCGTGGTGACCGTACTGCGGGTGGTGACCATGCTCGCCCCCGTACCCGTATCCGTGGGGCTCGCCGTAATGTCCACCGGGGTGACCGAAGGAGGCCAGACCCGTCAGCCAGCGGTCGAGTTCGCTGGACCAGTCGGTGCGCAGCGCGTCGTCGTGGCTGAGCGAGAAACGGCCGATCGCGTCCCCGGAGTAGCGGCCGGCCCCCTTGTCGGCCTCCAGGATCACCTCCAGCGCGTACGGCGTGGCGACGAAGGTGAGCTCCAGTTCGCCGACGAAACCGGCGTGCTGCGGGGGCGGATAGAACTCGATCTCCTGGTAGAACGGCAGTTCCTGGTGAATCCCGTAGAGGTGCCCGGCTTCCAGGTCGGCGGACTTGAAGTGGAAACCGAGGTTCAGCAGCGACTGCAGCACGCGTAGCTGGGACGGCAGCGGCTCCACCGTCACCATGTCCAGGTCGCCCTTGTCGACGGCCTGGGCGATGGCCAGCTCGGTACGCACGCCCACCGCCATCCCGGCCAGCGGCTGGCCGCCGATGTGGCTGATCGGCGTCTCCCACGGCACGGGGAGCTGGAAGTCGATCGTCCGCTGCTCACCCTTGGCCAGGGTGAACGGGCCGGAGACCTGGACGCGGGCGAACTCGCTGAGACCGTCGCGCTCGGCGTCGCCGTGCTCGATCTCCACCCGGGCCACCAGGGCCAGGGTGAGGTGTTCGATGCCCGCGTCGAAGTCGCCGCCAGACAGCCGGACCTGGCCGGTCAGCGTCTGGCCCGGCTGGATGCGCGGGGTGGACAGCACGGTGTCCACCGAGGGCGCGCCGACGCCGAAGGCACCCAGCATGCGTTTGAAGACCACGTCTTGTTTCTCCCTGTCGAAGGAATGCTGATGGGCATGGCCGCCGACGTTAACGATCAACGCGGGGGGCCGGTTCCCGCGGTCAGGAAGGCCTGTCCCGATGGCTGTACCGGCGTGCGACCTTCATCACGTGGTGGGTGTTTTCCAAAGAGCACTCGGGAACCAATACGACAATCCACCCGTTTCCGTGCTACAACGGCAATCACCGCAGGTGTGAGAACGGAGTCTCGTGGACGAGTGCAGTACCGGGCCGGGTGCCTCCCCGGCTGACTGCCGTCACCTGCGGAGCGTGTTCCGGCGCCGTCTGCGCACATCTTTGTTCGAGGAGTCTGTTCTGTGGGCGGCTATGGGTTCCAGCTTGGTCTGGTCGTCGTGCTCATCGTGCTCAACGCCGTCTTCGCCGGGAGCGAGCTCGCGCTGATCTCGCTGCGCGAAGGCCAGCTCCGGCGGCTGGAACAGCGGGGCGGCGGTGGCCGGATCCTGGCCCGGCTGGCCCGTGACCCCAACCAGTTCCTGGCCACCATCCAGATCGGCATCACCCTGGCCGGGTTCCTGGCCTCGGCGACCGCCGCGGTCGCGCTGTCGGAGCCGGTGGCGCCACTGCTGTCCTTCCTCGGGGACGCCGCGGGGCCGGCGGCGATCGTGCTGGTGACCCTGGTGCTGACCTTCCTGACGCTGGTCTTCGGCGAGCTGGCGCCCAAGCGGGTGGCGATGCAGCGGGCCGAGACCTGGGCGCTGCTGGTCGCCCGGCCGCTCAGCCTGCTGGCCACCCTGTCCAGGCCGGTGGTGTGGGCGCTGGGCAAGGCCACCGACGTGGCGGTCCGGCTGATGGGCGGGGACCCCGCCCTGCACCGGGAGGAGATGAGCTCGGAGGAGATCCGCGACCTGATCGCCGGCCACCGCGGCTTCACCCAGGAACAGCGGATGATCATCTCCGGCGCGGTGGAGATCACCGACCGGATCCTGCGCGAGGTGCTGGTCCCCCGGCGGAAGGTCTTCACCCTCCCCGCCGACACCCCGGCCGACGCGGCCGCCCGCCTGCTGGCCGCCTCCGGGCACTCCCGCGCGCCCGTGGTACGCGTCGGTGGCCTGGACGACACCCTCGGCATCACCAGCCTGCGTGACCTGCTGACCGCCACCGACCCGGACACCCGTACCGCCGAGGACCCGCAGGAGACCGTCACCGTGGCCGGCGTCGTCCGCCCCGCCATGCTGCTCCCCGACAGCCTGCCGGTCGCGGACGCGCTGCGCCGCTTCAAGGCGGAACACCAGCAGTTCGCCCTGGTCGTGGACGAGCACGGCGTCGTCGACGGCATCGTCACCCTGGAGGACCTCCTGGAGGAGGTCGTCGGCGAGATCTATGACGAGACCGACCGCGACATCCAGAGCGTGCGGCACGAGGCGGACGGCAGCATGCTGCTGCCCGGCGGGTTCCCCCTGCACGACCTGCCCGACCTCGGCGTACATCTGGAACGGCGCAGTGACGGCGACTACACCACCGTGGCCGGGCTGGTCCTGGCCGAGCTGGGGCGGATCCCCACCGGCCCCGGCGAGCGGGTGACCGTGGAGGGCTGGCGCATCGAGGTGACCGCCACCGAACGCCTCGCCATCACCCAGGTACGGCTCACGACCGCCACGTCGCCGGAACCGGATGACGAGGCAGCGGCCTAGGCCGCGGGTCTGGTCTCAGAGTTTTCTAAGACGGCCTCCATAGGGTGCGGGGATGAGAAGCTTGCTCCGCGTTCACGCCCCGCCGGTCACATGAGGATCCGGTACATGCTGCTCCACGCCTACGGCATGGGCGGCACCATCAGAACCGTCTTCGCCCAGGCCAACGCCATGGCCGCCCGAGGGCACGACGTCGAGATCGTCAGCGCCGTCCGGCGCCGTACCAAACCGCAGTTCGCCCTAGACCCCCGCGTGAAGCTCAGCGCCGTCGTCGACGAGCGTGCCGGCCGCTCGGACCCGACGCTGGGGGAGCGGGTGATGCGCAGGGTGCGCGGCAAGGTGGTGCCCGCCGGGGAGTTCGCCGCCCGCTACTTCACGCCGCAGGTGGAGAAGGCCGTCGTCGAGTACGTCCGGGGCCTGACCGACGGGATCCTCGTCACCACCCGGCCCGCGCTCAACCTCGTCTCCGCGCGGTACGCCGCCCCGCAGGTCGTCAAGGTCGGCCAGGAGCACCTCAACCTCGGCACCCACAAGGACCCCGTACGCAGGGCCATCCACCGCCACTACGCCAAGCTCGACGTGGTCGCCGTGCTGACCAGGACCGACCAGGCCGACTACGAGCGCGCCGCCCCCGGGCTGCGGACCGTCCAGATCCCCAACGCGGTCAGCATCCACGAACGTAAGCGTGCCGAGCTGGTCAACCCGCGCGCGATCGCGGCCGGGCGGCTGTATCCGCAGAAGGGCTTCGACATGCTGATCTCGGCGTTCGACCTGGTGGCGCGTGAGCACCCCGGGTGGACGCTGGACATCTTCGGGGAGGGGCCGCGCAAGGAGCGGTTCCAGGGGCTGATCGACCAGAACGCCGATCCGGCGGCGATCCGGCTGCGGGGCCGTACCACGACCTTGGATCGGGAACTGGCCGACTCCTCCATCTATGTGCTGAGCTCGCGGTTCGAGGGCCTGCCGATGGTGATGCTGGAGGCGATGGGCCACGGCCTGGCCGTCGCCGCCTTCGACTGCCCGACCGGCCCCGCCGACATCATTGAGGACGGCGTCAACGGCCTCCTGGTGCCCCACCGGGATGTGGTGGCCCTGGCCCGCGCGGTCGGGCGCCTGATCGAGGATCCCGCGCTCCGGGCCCGGCTGGGGGCGGCGGCGCTGCGGACGGCGCAGGAGTACACGCCGGAGCAGGTCATGCCCCGGTGGGAGCGCCTGTTCGCCGACCTCCTGGCGGAGAAGCAGAAGTGATCTGTGTCTCACCGGGCACCTGAGACACACCGGAATCGTTCGTCCCTTCGCGTACCTCGATCGATCCGCAGGAGGAGCAGGACCGCGTGAGCATCGCGCTCGGCCTGGTGGCCATCTTCGTCCTGACCCTGGCGACCGGATACTTCGTCGCCCAGGAGTTCGCCTACGTCAGCGCCGACCGGCTCCTGCTCTCCCAGCAGGCGGCAGCCGGCGACCGGAAAGCCGTCAAGGCGGTCCGCGTCATGGAGCGGTTGTCGTTCATGCTCTCCGGGGCGCAGCTCGGCATCACCGTCACCGCCCTGGTCGTCGGCTTCATCGCCAAACCCGCCCTCGCGGAGCTGATCGAGCCGGGTCTGGACGCGCTCGGCGTGCCGTCCGGCATGACCGGCGGGATCGCCCTGGCGCTCGGCTTCGTCCTGGCGACCGTCATCCAGATGGTGCTCGGCGAGCTGGCGCCCAAGAACCTCGCCCTGGCCAGGCCGGAGGTCCTGGCCCGCGCCCTGGCCGGTTCGACGCTGGTCTACCTGATGATCGCCGGGCCGATCATCAGGCTGTTCGACTCGGCGGCCAACCGGCTCGTCCGCCTGGCCGGCATCGAACCGGTCGAGGAACTGCACCACGGTGCCACCCTGGAGGAGCTCGGCCACATCATCGGCGAGTCGGAGCGCCACGGCCACCTGCCGGGCAGTCAGGCCGACGTGCTGGAGCGGGCCCTGGCATTCTCCGAGCACACCGCCGCCGAGGTCATGGTGCCCCGGGTGGACATGGTCACGGTGAGCGCGTCGGCGACCGTACCCGACCTGGACCTGCTGATCGCCCGGCACGGGCACACCCACTATCCGGTGCTCGGTGAGCGGCTGGACGACGTGGTCGGCGTGGTCGGCCTGCGCGAGCTCAGCGCCGTCCCCGTGGGCGTCGCGGCCGCAACCCGCGTCGGGGACATCGCCCGTCCGCCGCTGGTCGTGCCGTTCTCGACCGCGCTGCCCGACCTCGTCGCGCAGATGCACACCCGGGGGGAGGAGGTCGCCTGCGTCGTGGACGAGCACGGCGGCCTGGCCGGTCTGATCACCTGGGAGGACGTCGCGGAGGAACTGGTCGGGGAGATCGCCGACGAGAACGACGCCGAGGCGGCGGCGATCGTCCGCGGGAACGACGGGTGGGAGCTCGACGCGGGCCTGCGGGTCGACGAGATCGCGCTGGCCACCGACCTCCAGCTGCCGGACGAGGACGAGTACGACACCCTCGCCGGCCTCATCCTGCACCGGCTCGGCCGCTTCGCCGTCCCCGGCGACGTCATCACCGTCGCCCTGCCGCCCACGCTCGACGGCGGCGCCCCCACCCATGCCGACATCGAGGTGCTCACCCTGGACCGCCATGTCCCCGCCCGGGTACGGCTGACGCCCGCGCGGCACCGCCACGAGGAGCCGCTGCCGTGAACCTCACCACCGGACTGCTGGTCACCCTGGCCCTGCTCGTGGGCAACGGGTTCTTCGTGGCCGCCGAGTTCGCCCTGGTGGCCGCCAAGCGGCACCGTCTTGAGCGGGCCGCCGCGCAGGGCAGCCGCGCCGCCGCCGCGGCGGTCGCCGGCATCAAGGAGTTGTCCCTCATGCTGGCCGGCGCCCAGCTGGGCATCACCCTGTGCTCCCTGGGCCTGGGCGTGGTGTCGGAACCCGTCATCGCCGGCACGCTGACCCCGCTGTTCGAGGAGTTCGGCCTTCCGTCGGCGGCCGCGCACGCCGTGGCGTTCGTCATCGCGCTCGGCCTGGTGACCTTCCTGCACATGGTCATCGGGGAGATGGCACCCAAGTCGTGGGCGATCGCGCACCCGGAGAGCTCGGCGACCGCGCTGGCCCTGCCGTTCCGGGGTTTCACCGTCGTGGTGCGCCCGCTGCTGAGGGTGCTGAACGGGGTCAGCGACCTGATCCTCAAGGCGTTCGGGGTGCACCCGCGCGACGGGATGGACAATCCGCGTACGCCGCAGCAACTCCAGCACCTGGTCGAGGAGTCACGGCGGCTGGGGCTGATCGAACCGGAGGACCACGGGGTGCTCAGCCGTGCCCTCAACGCCCCGACGGCCACCATTGAGCCGCTGATCATCCAGCGTGCCGACATCGTCGGTGTCCCGGTGACGGCCACCCCGCAGGAGGTGATCGACGCTTCGGCGCGGTCAGGACGCACACGGCTGATCGCCTGGAACGGCGAGGACCCCGCCGGGGCCGTCCACCTCAGGGACGCCTACCTGGCCCGGGCGCGCGGCACGTCCGCCCCGGCCCTGCGCCTGGCCCACCCGGTGCCGTCCGTGCCGCCCACGGCCACGGTGTCCGACACCGTCACCAGGCTGCGCGACGCGCACAGCCAGCTCGCGCTCGTCCGCGACGACGCCGGAAAGGTGATCGGGCTGGTGAGTCTGGACGACCTGCTCACCACCCTCATGATTTAAATAGTTTTCTTTCCCAATAAATGGGCTGAAATGTTCAGGGCCGCCGAGCAGCTGACCAGCGTGGATCGACGGACAGAGCGCAGCTCATTGGCGTGCGCTCCGCAGGGGCGCGGATGCTGCCTGTTAACGTTCCCACTCGGCAGCAGGAGGCAGCATGCTGCGCAGTTGGCGCCGGAAGGCGCTGCACATCTTCACAGCGGGCGCGGCCACCGCGGCCGCGGTCGGCATCGTGGCCACGGCGGGCGCCGCGCAGGCGGCCGTCGGGTGCCGCGTCAGTTACGCGATCGGCTCGCAGTGGCCGGGCGGATTCTCCGCGACCGTCACCCTCACCAATGTCGGCGACCCGCTGACCTCGTGGGTGATGACCTGGTCGTTCACCGCCGGGCAGACGGTCACCCAGGCGTGGAACGCCACGGTCACGCAGAGCGGCGGTTCGGTACGCGCCGAGAATCTCAGCTACAACGGCAACCTCGCGACCAACGCCTCGGCCTCGTTCGGCTTCAACGGCAGCTGGAACAACAGCAGCAACCCGGTGCCGGGCTCGTTCGCGGTCAACGGCGTGACCTGCACCGGCGGGGTCACCACGAGTTCGCCGACGCCCACCCCGACCCGGACGCCGACCCCGACACCCACGGTGACCCCGACCCCGACGCCGACAGTCACGCCGCCCCCGGCAGGGACCTGGCCGACACCGACCGGCCAGGTCAACGTCAACGGCACCATCCCGGTCTCCGGCACCTTCGACGGCGGCATGCGCCGCTACTGCTGTATCGGCGACGGCAGCCAGGAGGAGAGCCAGGACCCGATGTTCCAGCTCGCCGCCGGGGCCACCCTGCAGAACGTCATCATCGGCGCACCCGCCGGCGACGGGGTGCACTGCGCCGGGTCGTGCACGCTGCGCAACGTGTGGTGGGAGGACGTGGGCGAGGACGCCGCCACCTTCCGCGGCAGCGGCACGCCCACCTTCCTGGTCGACGGGGGCGGCGCCCGCGCCGCCAGCGACAAGATCTTCCAGCACAACGGCGCCGGGACGTTGACCATCCAGAACTTCCAGGCGACCAACTTCGGGACGTTCTACCGCTCCTGCGGCAACTGCTCGACCCAGTACCGCCGCAATGTGGTGATCCGCAACGTCACCCTGACCCGGCCGGGGAACACGGTGGCCGGCATCAACGTGAACTACGGCGACACCGCCCGGTTCTCGGGGATCACGATCGTCAATGACTCCGGCCGGTCGATGGTGATCTGCCGCAAGTACAACGGCAACAGCACCGGCGCCGAACCCACCCAGGTCGGGACCGGGGCCGATGGGACCAACTGCGTCTATTCCTCGTCGGACCTGACCTACCGGTAGCCGCTGTGTCAGGTGAGCGGGAAGGAGTGGTGTTCGTGCGTGACCACCCAGTGTCCGTTCACCTTGCGCAGGCCGAGGGTCAGCCGCAGGCGGTTGTCTGGATTGTCGGTGAAATCCTTTGGAGTTCCGCAGCGCAGCAGGGCGTGGGCGAAGGCGACATCGTCCCCGGCGGTGACGTCCAGCGTGTCGATCTCGAACGACGCGCCCTGCCGCTGCCACTCGAAGAAATCGGGCCACACCCGGCGATAGGCCTCCCGGCCGCGCACGCCCTCGTACGGCGGGGGCACGTCGAACATCACGATGTCGTCGGCGTGGTCGGCGAGGACGCCGTCCAGGTCGCCGTTGTGGACCGCCGCGACCCAACGCTCGATCAGGGCGCGGATCCGCTGCTCGTCAGTGGTCACCACTCGGAACCCCCGTGACAGCCGAATATCGAACGACAGTACGAGCGTACTGAACGCCCGGAAGGCCCGCGACGGTTCGCCGTCGCGGGCCCTTTCCGATGGGACCTAACGGGAGTCGTCCTCCTTCCACTCCAACTCGCCGATCACGTCGACCACGCCGTTGATCCGGTGGGTCAGGTTGACCGCGAGCTCCGCGTCGCTGCGGCGCGGGATGACGCCGCTCAGGGTGACCACCCCGTGGTCGACGCGCACCGCCACGCCGTCGGTGTCGACCCAGAGCGAGCGCCGCAGCACGTCCTGCCGGACCTCTTCGGCCAGCTCCGCGTCACCGCGGACGAAGGCCTTCAGCAGGTCGCTTCGGCTGAAGATGCCGGCCACCGGGCCGTTCTCGGTGGCCACCACCAGGCGTTTGACGCCGTACTCGTCCAGCAGGCGGGCGGCGGTGGAGACCGAGGACTCGGGGTGCACGACGTAGGCGGGGGCCGTCATGAGGTCGGCGGCGGTGCGGGCGTCCGCCTTGTCGGCGGGGTGCGCGCCTTCGGGGGCCAGGCGGTGGCGCAGCCGGACCCGCCACGGCTGCCGGTAGCCCTCGTCCGCGTAGTGCTCGCGGAACTCCTCCTTGCGGAGCAGGTCGGCCTCGGAGACGATGCCGACCAGGCGGTTCTCCTCGTCCACGACGGGCACCGCGCTCACCCGGTGGGTGAGCAGCGTCTCGGCGACGTCCTTGAACGGGGTGTCCCCACTGACGGTGACGACCTCGGTGGTCATGATGTCCTTGACCTTGATGCGCATGACGTCCGTCCTTCGCCCGGGGCGGGCCCCGGGTACGCGAGCTAGCCCTTGGGCGTGGTGATCGGGATCCGGGTGCCGGGCTCCTTGGCCTCGGTCAGGTTGACGGAGACCTCCAGGATGCCCTTGTCGTAGGCGGCGGTGACGTCCTTCTCGTCCGCGTTGGCGGGCAGGTTGACCGATCGGGTCAGCGTGCCGTACCGGAACTCGGTGTGCGTGGTGTCCGTCTCCTCCTGGTGGCGTTGGGCGTGGATGGTCAGGATGCCCCCGCCGACGGTGACCTCGACGTCCTTGGCCGGGTCGACGCCGGGGAGTTCGGCGCGCAGCACGTACCGGCCTTCCTTGACGAACTGCTCGAACCTCAGGGAATGCGACATCGGCCGCAGTCCGAATAACGGCGCCTCGAACAGGTCGAAGATCTCGGGGATTAGTCCCCGGTCGCGGCGCGTGAGTGTGCTCATCACTCCACCTCCTTGTGGATGATTCGGTTAGAACTCGAAGACCACGCGGGCGTCGATGCGCCCAGAAAGCAGGTCCTCGACGGCTGCGTTGATCTCGTCGAGCTTGCGGGTCTCGTACCTGACCTGGGTACGGCCGGTGGCGTGCAGCTCGAAGACCTCGGCGAGATCGGCCCGGGTGCCGACGATGGAACCGATCACCGTGATCCCGCCCAGCACGGTCTGGAAGATCGGCAGTCGCATCTCGTTGTGCTTGGGCAGCGAGACCAGGACCAGCCGGCCCCCGCGCCGCAGGCTCGCGTGCGCCTGCTCAAGCACGTGCGGGTTGGCGGCCAGCACGATGGCCACGTCGGCGCCGCCCAGCTCCCGGATTCTGGTGACCGGGTCGGTGTCGGCCGCGTTGACCAGGTGGGTCGCCCCCAGCTCGTCGGCCAGCTGGAGCTTGTCCTCGGTGACGTCGACCGCGATCGTCTCGCCGCCGAAGATCGTCGCGTACTGGAGGGCCAGGTGGCCGAGCCCGCCGATCCCGAAGATCGCCGCCCGCTCGCCGGGCCGCAGGCCCGACACCTTCACCGCCTTGTACGAGGTGACACCCGCGCAGGTGAGCGGAGCCGCCTCGGCGGACGGCACGCCATCGGGCACGGGCACGACGTACCGGGCGTCGGCCAGCGCGAACTCGGCGTGGCAGCCGTCGATGCCGTAGCCGGTGTTCCGCTGGGACTCGCAGAGCGTCTCCCGGCCGCTGACGCAGTACGAGCAGGTCCCGCAGGCCCAGCCGAGCCAGGGGATGGCCACCCGCTCGCCGACCGTGCGCGCGGTGACGGCCGGGCCGAGTCCCTGGATGATCCCGACGCCCTCGTGCCCGGGGGTGAACGGGAGGCGTGGTTTGACCGGCCAGTCGCCCTGGGCGGCGTGGATGTCGGTGTGGCACAGGCCGCTGGCCTCGATCCGGACCAGGACCTGGCCGGGGGCGGGAGCGGGGAGGCGCGTCTCCTCCACCACGATGGGCTGGTCGAACGCGACGACGGTTGCCGCTTTCATATCTGCCTCCTGTTTTGTTCTCCGGAACTCACCCTCCGCGTTCCGTGGGTGCCGGCTTAGAGGCGTTGGTCCCGGTCGGTGCGGACTTTGCGCCCCCGGCCAGGGTGGGACCAAGGTCCCCGGCGCGGGGGTCTCCCGGCCCTAAGCGCGGCGGGGCCGGGTGATCGACGCTTCTGGGAGTCCCATGACGACCTGGAGCACTGATGGACGCCTTGGATCTGTCGCGATGGCAGTTCGGCATCACGACCGTCTACCACTTCCTGTTTGTCCCCCTGACGATCGGCCTGTCCCTGCTGGTGGCCGGTCTGCAGACGGCCTGGCACCGGACCGGGAACCCCGCCTACCTGCGGCTTACCCGCTTCTGGGGCAAGCTGTTCCTGATCAACTTCGCCATGGGCGTGGTGACGGGCATCGTGCAGGAATTCCAGTTCGGCATGAACTGGAGTGAGTACTCCCGGTTCGTGGGCGACATCTTCGGTGCGCCGCTGGCCATGGAGGGGTTGATCGCCTTCTTCATGGAATCCACGTTCCTGGGGCTGTGGATCTTCGGCTGGGACCGGCTGAAGCCGCGGGTGCACCTGGCGACGATCTGGCTGGCCTCGATCGGCACGGCCGTCTCGGCGTACTTCATCCTGGCCGCCAACTCCTGGATGCAGCATCCGGTCGGGTACCGGCTCAACCCCACGACCGGGCGGGCCGAGCTGACCGACATCTGGGCGGTGCTGACCAACTCCACGACGCTGGTCACCTTCCCGCACGTCATCTTCGGCGCGTTCGTCACCGCGGGCGCGTTCATGATCGGCATCAGCGTCTGGCAGCTCGCCCGGGGGCGGGATGTCGCGCTGTTCCGCACCTCGGCCCGGCTGGCCATGGTCGTCAGCCTGGTCGCGGCCGTGGGGGTCGCCGTCTCCGGCCACTGGCAGGCGCAGATCATGACCGAGCAGCAGCCGATGAAGATGGCCGCCGCCGAGGCCCTCTGGGAGGACGAGACCTCCGCCGGATTCTCCCTGTTCGCCGTCGGGGACGTGGAGAACGGCCGCAACCACGTCAACCTCCAGATCCCCGGCGGGCTCAGCCTGCTGGCCACCAACTCCCTGGACGGCAAGGTCGAGGGCATCAACGACATCCAGGCCAGGTACCAGGCCCTGTACGGCCCGGGCGACTACCGTCCGATCGTCGGGCTGGCCTACTGGTCCTTCCGGCTCATGATCGGCTTCGGCGCGCTCGCCGCGCTGCTGGCCCTGGCCGGGCTCTGGTTCACCCGCCGCGGCCGTTTCCCCCGAAATCCGTGGTTCACCCGGATCGCCCTGCTGGGCATCAGCCTGCCCTTCCTGGCCAACTCGCTCGGCTGGATCTTCACCGAGATGGGCCGCCAACCATGGGCCGTCTTCGGCCTGATGCGCACCTCCGCCGCCGTCTCACCCGGCGCCGACGTGCTCGAGGTGGCCCTCACCCTGGTCGGCTTCACCCTCGTGTACGCCGTGCTAGCGGCCATCGAGGTACGGCTGCTCATCAAGTACGTCCGCCTGGGACCCGAGCCGGAAACCGGCACGGAACCAGCCGAACCGCTGCCCGCCCTCTCGTACTAGAAGGACCGTCACCGTGGAACTCACGACTGTCTGGTTCGTGCTCATCGCCGTCCTGTGGACCGGCTACTTCGTCCTGGAGGGCTTCGACTTCGGGGTCGGCGTGCTGCTGCCGTTCGTGGCCCGCGACGAGGCCGAGCGCCGTACCGTCATCGCCTCGATCGGGCCCGTGTGGGACGGCAACGAGGTCTGGCTGCTGGTGGCCGGCGGCGCCACGTTCGCCGCCTTCCCCGAGTGGTACGCCACCCTGTTCAGCGGCTTCTACCTGCCGCTGTTCCTCATCCTGCTGGCGCTCATCGCCCGGGGGGTGGCGCTGGAGTACCGGAGCAAGAGCGATCACACGCGGGGATGGGACCGGGCGTTCTTCTGGGGTTCCCTGGTGCCGGCGTTCCTGTGGGGGGTGGCCTTCGCCAACATCGTGCACGGGGTGCCGCTGGACGCCTCGCACGAGTACACCGGGAACCTGTTCACCCTGCTCAATCCGTACGCGCTGCTCGGGGGCGCGGCCACGCTCACGCTGTTCACCTTCCACGGCGCGGTCTTCCTGGCCCTGCGCACCCAGGGCGAGCTCCGGGCGACCGCCACCCGGCTCGGCCGCCAGGCCGGGTTGCTGACGCTGCTCGTCGGTGGCGTGTTCCTGGTGCTCACCCAGCTCGACAGCGGCAGGCCGGCCACCTGGGTCACCGCCGGGGTCGCTGCGGCGGGCATCCTCGCCGCTCTGGTCGCGACCGCTCGCGGCCGGGACGGCTGGGCCTTCACCGCCAACGCGGTGGCCATCGTGGCGATCACCGCGACCCTGTTCGGCAACCTGTGGCCGGACGTGATGCCCGCGCTCGATCCGGCCAACAGCCTGAACGTGACCAACGCCGCGTCCACGCCGTACACGCTGACGGTCATGACCTGGGTGGCGGCCATCTTCACCCCGGTGGTGCTGCTGTACCAGGGCTGGACCTACTGGGTGTTCCGTAAGCGGCTGACGGTTGGGCCGTAGCTTTCGGCGAAACTGTCAGCTGTCTCCTCTACTCTCCGGATCAGTTGATCTAGTGATATTTCCGGAGGAACGCGGATATGACCTACCTTGAGCTTTCCGAGGACGGTGGCTCGGCGCACAAGTTCTACGAAACCGTGGTGGACGGCACCCAGGTGACGATCACTTTCGGGCGTATCGGTGAGAGCGGGCAGGCCAAGGTCACCACGTTCCCCACTGCGGAGAAGGCCCAGGCCGCTGCCGCGAAGAAGATCGCCGAAAAGGTGCGGAAGGGCTACGCCCCTGCCGTCCGCGGCGTGCGGCAGCGCCGGTCCATCACCCGGCGCCCGATCGTCAGCTCCCACTCCACCGCCCAGCAGGCCCCCGTGCTCTGGCGCTTCGCCAGCGGCGCCCCCGCGTTCGGCATCTTCGTGGACGGCGACCGCTGCTGGGTCGGCAACCAGGACGGCGACGTCTACACCGTCTCCCACGACGGCACGGTGACCAGCCGCTTCCGCCTCCCCGACGGCGTCAAGTGCATCGTCGCCGACGACTTCTGGATCTACGCGGGCTGCGACGACGGCAAGGTCTACGACCTGAGCGGCAAGGTGCCCCGGGCGGCGTACGAGATCGCGGCCGACGTGGACATCTACTGGCTGGACATCCACGACGGCGTGCTCGGCGTCTCCGACCGCGCGGGGCGGATCACCACCATCGACTACGAGGACGAGTTCCAGTGGGCGCGCCAGGCCAACGGCGACTCCGCCTGGATGGTCCGCTGCGACGCCGACTCGGTCTACCACGGCCACTCCGGCGGCGTGGCCCGCTACGACATCGCCGACGGCCGCCCCGTCTGGCAGACCTCGGCCGCCGACGGCGTCCTGTTCGGCTGGCACGAGCAGGACGCCGTCTACGCCGGCACGGCCCGGCGCACCGTGCACCGCCTCGCCAAGTCCGACGGCGCCGTGCAGGCCGTCTACCAGTGCGACGCCCCCGTCTACTCCTGCGCCACCTCCCCCGGCGGCCGGTACGTCTTCGCCGGCGACAGCCACTCCTCGGTGTACTGCTTCACCGCCTCCGGCGAACGCCTCTGGAAGCTGGGCACCGGCTGCGGCTCCGCCTTCTCCATGCAGTTCCTGGACGACCACCTCTACATCGTCACCACCGACGGCTCCCTGGCCTGCATCGACGCGAGCGAACCCGCCATCGCCGCCGCCCGCGAGGGCACCGTGCCCACCAGGCTCGACATCAAGGCCGCCGCCTCCCTCCCCACCGTCGAACCCTCCCTGCACCTGGAGACCACCACCGTCCCCGGCGACGGCGTCATCCTCGAATGCGTCCCAGAAGGCAGCCGTCTGCGCATCCGCGTGATCACCCCCGGCTTCGAGACCTGGCACGTCCAATTCCCCAAGGAAATCCGCGAACCCGGCGCCCGCTATCTCGTCGAAGGCCTCCGCCCCGCCGCCCGCGGCGGCTTCTACCGCGCGTACGGCGAAATCCGCCGACTGCTCTGAACCATGTGGCGCCCCACGCCGTTCCGGGGTGTGGGGCGCCACCGGATGGAACCAGCTAGTAGGTTAGATCGGTCCAATGGGACGAGGGGTGCGTCTCAGGATGTGTCGTGATCTGTATCGGTCATCAGGTGGATGTGGCATATCGGAATCGGTGGCCGGTGCTAAAGTGCGGTGTTTTCGTGGCGTGGATCATGGTTGGGGTGGGCATGTCGCCGGAGGCCGAAAAACGAATCGAGCGGGCGGGGCGGGAGGGCGCCCGGTCGCTGGATCTCGCGGGTCTGGAGCTGAGCACGCTGCCGGATTCGTTGGGCGAGCTCACCGCGCTGAACCGGCTGTACCTGGAGGGCAACGCCTTCACCCAGTTGCCCGAGGTGGTGGGCGAGCTCAAGTCGCTGGTCTACCTGGGGCTGTCCCGCAACGCGCTCACCGAACTGCCGGTCTCGCTGGGGAGACTCAGCGTGCTGCACACCCTCAACCTGTACGGCAACGCCCTGACCGACCTGCCCGACGAACTCGGCGAGCTGACCGCGCTGACCGAGCTCAACCTCGGCAGGAACCGGCTGACCCATATCTCGGAACGGCTCGGGGACCTCACCGAGCTGGGTTACCTGCAGCTGGCCGGAAACCAGATCACCGAGCTGCCCGACTGGTTCGGCGAGTTCGGCGCCCTGTTCAACCTGGGCCTGGGCGAGAACCGGCTGACCGAGCTGCCGGCCAGCCTGGGCAACGTGAGAGCGCTCACCACGCTGGGGCTCGGCGGAAACCAGCTCACCGAGCTGCCGGATTCGCTGGGCAGGCTCACCGCCCTTGAGTCGCTCAACGTGGAGCGCAACCGGTTGACCCGGCTCCCGGACTCCGTGGGGAACCTCACCTCGCTGATCCACCTGAGCCTGTCCAGGAACGCGCTCACCGAGTTGCCCGCTTCGATGGCCAACCTGACCGGCCTCACCTCGCTCTACCTGGATGGCAACTCCTTCACCGAGCTGCCCGACTGGGCGAGGAAGTGGGAGTCCTAACTGGCGTCACGGCAACCTCACGCGTCTCTGGCACGTCCCACTGGGTAGTGGTCCTTGCCGGAGGTTCGAGGGGGAGCACGTCATGGCGACGCGGATGCCGAGGAAACGGCGGGGGGCCGGAAGCGGGGTCGCGGTGCTGGCGCTCGGGGTGGCGATCGCCGCGTTGTGCGCGGCGATCGTGGCGGTGGTGCTGGTGGTGGAACGTTTACCCGAGCCGGTGGCGAGTGGTCCCGTGGACAGCACGGTCAGCACGGTCAGCACCCAGCCGGTGGTGCTGAGCAGCCCGGAGCCTTCCCCCGATGAGCCGCTGACCAGGGCGGGCGCGCGGGCGGCGGCGCAGCGGGCGCTGGAGCTCTACGCCGGCGGGGAGTACGGCAAGTTCTGGGACCGGTGGGTGAGCGAGGACCAACCGCTGGTGCGGCGTGCCGACTACCTCCGCAGATTCCGGGAGTGTCCGTCCCCCAGCGAAGGGGTCCCCTGGGTGATCGGCAAGGTGGCCGTCTCCGGGACCAAGGCCGCCGTGACCGCCACGCGTGCCAAGCTGACCGAAACCTTCACCTTCGTCCACCAGCACGGGGAGTGGCGCTACCAGCTCACCCCCGACCAGCGGAAGCAGTACCAGAACAAGAGCGTCGACCGGATCGTGGCGGACGAACGCGCCGCCGGGCGGTGTGGTCGAGGAACAGCCGGGTGAGGCCGCTCCGGATCGGCCGGCCCCACCAGTCATCGACGACCAGGACGATCCGGTAGTAGTCCCCGGGAACCGCCATGACCCCAGGCGTTACTCGGATTCGGCCAGGGTGATCGAGGTGGTGTGGGTGCGGGACGGGGTGCCCTGCTCGGTAGCCTCGATCTTGTACGCGCCGGACGCGCAGCCCTTACCGGTCACGGCCAGCGAGAACCGTCCGTTCCTGTCGGCGGTCACCACGGTGTCCCTGAGGTTGGTCCCGCCGTCGCAGCCCTTGGTCAGGCCGGCGCTGTCCAGAATGATCTTCGCGTTGGGTGCGAAGTCCACCCCGTCCAGGATGAAGGCCATGACGCCGTCGCTGGTCAGGACCGTGGTGCCGGGGGCGGTGGTGAAGGAGGTGCCGGCGCCGGAGCGTTTGGGGGTGCCGACCGCGAGGGTCGTGTAGTGGGTGCGGAACGGGGCCCGCGCCTCGGTGGCCTCGATCAGGTACTTGCCGGACACGCAGCTGGACGCCCTGGCCGGGAGCACGAAGTGGCCGTTGTCGTCCGTGCGCACCTTCCTGGCCCGGAGCGTGGAACCCCCGGAGCAGGCCGTGGCGAGGCCGCTGCTGGACACGGTCAGGCGGGCGTTGGCGGGCAGGTCCCAGCCCTCCACGACGTACGCGATGTCACCGGTCACCGTGGGGGAGACCACGTCCTTCCCGGTGGTGATCCGGCCGTCCGGGTTGCCCGGGACGGATCGGTCGGCCGTCGCCGGGAGTGCCGCCATCAGGGGCAGCACGGCGAGGGCGGACACGATCAGAAAACGCTTCACTGGGTTCGCACCCTTCAGGTCTGTGTTTGCCTTGCACAGGCCCTTCGGGCAGGTCCGGGCAGGTGGACCTCGTGATCACGTCAGGGATTGGTAAATCCATTGCCCGGTCCGGGGCGGATACGCGATTCTCGCAGAATGCGACAGATCAGGAAGAATGCCCAAGGCGTTCCGGTGATCAGTTACCTTGAGGGGTTCCGGGACGGGCGGCCGTGGGCGGACATGGTCGAGGTGATCGGCCCCGACCCGGTCGACCTGATCATGACGGATCTGACCGGCTGGGCGGTCTCCACCCCGGTCGACCTCGGCCGGCAACTCCTCGACAAGGGCGCCCGCCTCTCCCGCCACGCCCACACCATGCACTGCGACCTGACCGATCTGTCCGCACTGCCCCCGCTGGAAGGCCCTGCCCCCGAAGGCTTCCGCTTCATCCCGGCCCATGAGCGTACGGCGGAGGACATGTTCGAGTCCTGGGTGGCCGCGTTCCCGCCCGGCCACCCGGACCATTCCGCCACCCGCGACGACCAGCAGGCGTTCCTGGAGGAACTGGTCCCCCTGGTGGCCGGAAAGCTGATCGGCGAACTCCTCCCCTGTAGCGCGGTGGCGCTGGACACCGACGGCGACGTGGTGGCGGGAGTCCTGGTCAACGGCTTCAAAGGCACTCCCTGGATCTCCGAGGTCTTCCGCCACCCCGAACGCTCCCCACGCGGCCTGGGAGCCCACCTGCTCCGCCACGTCCAGCTCCGCGCCGCCGCCGGCGGCCTGACCGAGATGGGCCTGGCGGTGACCTACGCCAACCACGCCAAGAACACCTACGCCCGAATCGGCTTCACCATCACCAGCACCTCAATGACCGTGATCATCTAGCGATCCCAGAAATTGGGATGCCACCTCACCCGGCCGACGGATACCCTTCGCGGGGATTCAGGGAGTGGGCGTGGGACACGTTGAGGTCGGTCATCTGACGTATGTGCTGCCGGATGGCAGACCGCTGCTGGACGACGTGTCGTTCCGCATCGGTGAAGGGGTCAAGGCCGCCCTCATCGGCCCCAACGGCGCGGGGAAGACCACCCTGCTGCGGCTGATCTCCGGGGATCTCCAGCCCGTTGAGGGGTCGGTGGCCAATTCCGGCGGGCTCGGCGTGATGCGGCAGTTCATCGGGAGCATCCGGGACGGGCGTTCTGTCCACGACCTGCTGCTCTCGGTGGCCCCGGTCCGCGTCCGCCAGGCGGCCGAGAAGCTGGCCGAGGTCGAGCTGCTCATGATGGAGCGGGACGACGAGAAGACCCAGCTCAGGTACGCCCAGGCGATCACCGACTACTCCGACGCCGGCGGTTACGACATCGAGGTGCTCTGGGACACCTGCACCATGGCCGCCCTCGGCGCCCCGTACGACAATGTGAAGTACCGCGAGGTCACCACCCTCTCCGGCGGCGAGCAGAAACGCCTGGTCCTGGAGGCCCTGCTACGCGGCCCCGACCAGACGCTGCTGCTGGACGAGCCGGACAACTACCTGGACGTGCCGGGCAAGCTCTGGCTGGAGCAGGCCCTGCGGGAGACCCCGAAGACCGTGCTGCTGGTCTCCCACGACCGCCAGCTCCTGGCCAACGCCGCCGACCGCATCGTCACCGTCGAAGCCGGCAACATCTGGGTGCACGGCGGCGGCTTCGCCACGTACGTCCAGGCCCGCAAGGACCGCAACGAGCGCCTGGAGGAGCTGCGCCGCCGCTGGGACGAGGAGCACATCAAGCTCAAGCGCCTGGTCAACATGCTCAAGCAGAAGGCCACCTACAACGACGGCATGGCCGCCGCCTACCACGCCGCCCAGACCCGCCTGCGCAAGTTCGTGGAGGCCGGCCCGCCCGAGCTGGCCGCCAAGGACCAGCAGATCACCATGCGGCTGCGCGGCGGCCGCACCGGCAAGCGCGCGGTGATCTGCGAGAACCTCGAACTGACCGGCCTGATGAAACCCTTCGACCTGGAGATCTGGTACGGCGAGCGGGTGGCCGTGCTCGGCTCCAACGGTTCCGGCAAGTCCCACTTCCTCCGGCTGATCGCGGGCGAGGAGATCCGGCACACCGGCGTGGCCAGGCTCGGCGCCCGGGTGGTGCCCGGCCACTTCGCCCAGACCCACGCCCGCCCGGAACTGGCCAAGCGCACCCCGTGCGAGATCGTCATGACCGAGCACGCCAGGCTCAGGAACGAGGCGATGAAGATCCTCGCCCGGTACGAGCTGGCCGGCACCATCGCCGAGCAGCGCTTCGAGACGCTCTCCGGTGGCCAGCAGGCCCGCCTGCAGATCCTGCTGCTGGAACTGTCCGGCGCCACCCTGCTCCTGCTCGACGAGCCCACCGACAACCTGGACCTGGCCAGCGCCGAGGCGTTGCAGGAGGGTCTGGACTCGTTCGCGGGAACCGTGCTGGCGGTCACCCACGACCGCTGGTTCGCCGCCGACTTCGACCGCTACCTGGTCTTCGGCGCGGACGGCCGGGTGTACGAGGCCCCTGAGCCGGTCTGGGACGAGGGCCGGGTCGAACGCGTGCGGTAAAGCTTTCCCCGGGGTCGGCGTGTAATCCGGGCAGGCCAGGGCGTTCACGGGTTATCACGGCCTAGTGACGCAGCGTATGACAGCACTGGCCCTGTCCACCCTGGTGGTTCTCGCGGGATGCTCGAAAGACGAATCCGCCAAACCCTCCCAGCTCGCCCCGCTCGCGCTGAAGGAGCAGACCTCCTCGGTGGCGCAGGCCAGCGGCGGTTACGTGGTGAACTGGGCGGGCGTGCTCGCCAACGCCAACCGGTGGCACTTCGGGGAGAACACCGTGGCCACCATCAGCGCGCTGGACGCGGCCGGCAAGGAGGTCGTGCGCATGGAGCAGCCGCTGGACGCCGTCCCGCCCACGGCCTCGCTGGCCTTCACGGGCGAGGCGCTGGCCGCGGAGAAGCCGGTCACCGTGAAGATCTCCTACCGCCCGGCGGTCTGGCACCTGGCCGCCCGCATCCCGTCGGCGTTCAAGTCGTTCCCGGTGAGCAACGTGCGCACCGAGAAGCTGGGCACCGGAAACTACCTGATCACGGGGTACGTGGCGGACCCGTACCTGAAGCCGGCCAGCAGCCTGGTGGTGACCGCGCTGCTGCGGGACGCGGCCGGCAAGCTGGTGGGCGGCGGCACGGCGTTCGTGGACGACGTGCGGCCGGACGTCAACCGCCGGTTCATCATCACTGTGGAGAGCGTGAGCGGCGACGCCGAGGTGGCCGCCACCCAGGTGATGGCCAGGACCTGGGGCGCCACCGCCAAGCCGTACGAGGAACTGGCGCTGGGCGGGGCGGTGCCGGTGCACACGGTCAAGCCCACCACCGAGCCGTTCGCCAAGGATCGCGGGTACCAGGCGATCCTCGACAAACGCTCGTGATCAGCGACCAACCACTCTGGATCTTGAAATCGGGACCGGGTTACCGTGAACACATGACCACCCCCCGGATCGTCCTGTTCGGCGCCACGGGTTTCACCGGCCGGCTCACCGCCGAGGCCCTGCTGGCCCGGGGCGCCCTGCCGCTGCTGGCGGGCCGAGATCCGGCCAGGCTGGCCGCGCTGGCGGCGGCGCTGCCGACCCGGCTGCCGACGGCGGTGGCCGACGTGAGCCGGCCGGACTCGGTGCGCCGCATCGTGGAGTCCGGGGACGTGCTGATCTCCACCGTCGGGCCGTTCGCCCGCTGGGGTGAGCCGGCGGTTCGCGCGGTCACCGAGGCCGGGGCGATCTACCTGGACTCCACCGGCGAGCCGCCGTTCATCAAGCGGGTCTTCCAGCGGTACGGCCCCGCCGCCGCGGCCCGCGGCGCCGCCCTGGTCACCGCCTTCGGGTACGACTACGTGCCCGGCAACCTGGCCGCCGCGCTGGCCCTGCGCAAGGCGGGCACGGCGGCGGTCCGGGTGGACATCGGATACTTCGTCCGCGGCAACATGGCCCGCCGCGCCAGCGCGGGCACCCGCGCCTCCGCGCTCGGCATGATCCTGGAGCCCATGTACGGCTTCCGCGACGGCCGCATCATCCGCGAGCACGGCCGGACCCGGCTCTTCGACGTCGGCGGCCGGAAACGCCACGGCATCTCCCTGGGCGCCAGCGAGCACTTCGCGCTGCCCCGCGCCTACCCCCGGCTCCGCGAGGTCAACGTCTACCTGGGCTGGCTGGGCGGCCTGACCCGGGCCGCCGGGGTGCTGGCCAGGGCCACCCCCGTGATCGCGGCGCTGCCCGGCGCCCGCCGGATGACCGAGGCGATGGCCGACCGCGCGATCCGCACCGGCAACCGGCTGGCGGTGGCCGACCCCGCCATCTCCTCGCAGACCGTGGCGGAGGCCTACGACCGGGCGGGGCGGCTGCTGGCCACGGTACGGCTGGACGGGGGCGACCCGTACGACTTCACGGCCCGGGTGCTGGCCTGGGCGGCGACCACCGCGCTGGTGCGCGGGGTGGGCGGCACCGGCGCGCTCGGCCCGGTGGAGGCGTTCGGCCTGGACGCGCTGGCCGAGGGCTGCGCCGCGGCGGGCCTCCAAATCGCCCCTTCCTGAACCTTCTTGACGTTATCAATAACGAACATCCGGGTACCGCGTGAAAGGAGGTAATAAACCGGCACGGAGGTTCGATTTGGCATGACGCCACAAATGTTGGAAACGCGACAAGAGCGGATAATCAACCGGCGACGCGTGATATGGGCGACCAGGTTGGGTTTCTCCTCATTGCCGCTGTTCTTCCTGGCCGGGCTGGGCGTGCTCCCAGCTGTGGCCGCGCTGGTCCTGGCGCCCCGGGCGCTGGACGACATCAGGGGCGGGCCGTCCGCTTTCACCGACTCCGGCATGGTTCAGGCCGCCTCGGACTGTGCCGTGGTGACCCTGATTCTCGCCGGTATCGCCCTCGCCACCATTTTTGTGGTCATACTACTCTGACTGGCCTGAGCGGATTTCCCTGGGTAAATGTGGCGGGACGAAGCAGAACCGCGAATCACTGGAACTGATAGTTACTAATCCATTACCTTCGGTCACATGGATGACCGCCTGCTGGTCGAGGCCCTCCGTGAGCGCGATCCGGGGGCCCTCGCCGAGCTCTACGACACCTACGCAGAAAGCCTCTACCAATACTGCTGGGCCATGCTGGGCAGTCCCGACGGCGCCCAGGTGGCGCTCAGGGACACGCTGATCGCGGCCGAGGCGCACGTCGGCGCCCTGGCCGAACCGCGCAGGCTCCGGCAGTGGCTGCTGGCGCTGGCCCGCGCGGAGTGCGCCCGGCGGCGTATCCCGGGCTTCGTGGTGACCGACGAGACCGACCCGGCCGGGGTCGCGGTGACCACCGGCGAGGGCGACTCCGAACAGCGCCTGGCGGCCTGGAACGCCACCCGCGCCCTCAGTTACGAGGACCGCGAGGTCCTGGAGCTCAGCACCCGCCACGGCCTCTCCGGCTTCGACCTGGCCGCCGTCCTGGGCCGCTCGCCGCGCCAGGCCGAGGCCTTACGCGAGGGCGCCACCCAGCGCCTGCGAGCGGCCCTGTCGCCGGCCGGAGCCCTGGCCGGCCCGGGCGAGGTCTCCGCGGCCAGGGTGTTCGCCCTGCTTCCCGAGGCCCCCCTGCCGGACACGCTCAGGGTCCGGGTGATGAGCTGCTTCATCGACCCGGAACTCGTGCCCTACCGGCAGTACGTCGCCCGCCGGGTGGGCCGGCTGGACGAGGCCGGGTTCCCCGTGCCGCCTGGCCGGCCGCGCCGCTGGCCGCACGCGGTGCTCGGCGTGGTGGCCGCGATCGCGGCGGTGGCGGCCGTCGTCTTCGCCTTCAGCCAGCTCGGCTCCGACCGGGCCGGCCAGACCGCGGTCACCGCCTCCGAGCTCTTCCCGGTGAAAACGCCCTCCGCCAAGCTTCCCGACCCGCCGGCGCCCAGGGACACGCCGCTGGAACCCCACGACCTCAAGTCCACCCCGGCCACGACTCCTGCCGTCCCCCCCGTCGTGCGGCACCGGGTCCGCCCGGACAGCTACGCCCGGCCGGTCCCCACCAAGCGTCAGACGCCCACCAAAGCCCCGGTCAAGACAGCCGACCCGACCCCGGACGCCCCCGAGCCCACCCCCACGGTGACCATCACGGTGACCACGGAGACGCCTCCGGCCCGGCAGCGGCCTCAGCGGCCTCAGCGGCCCCGGCCAAGCCGTACCTGCCCGCCCACTCCGGCCCCCAGCCCGTCGCCGGCGGAACAGCCGACCGCGACCCCCTCGGCGACCCCTTCCACGCCCTCCTCGTCCCCCGAGCCCCAGCACACCCGAAAGCGCCCCTGTCCAGATCAGTGATTACACAGAGTAACCATTGGGAACTGTGGGAGTGGAGGTAACGGGAAGGGAGAACAATGCCACTCCGCAGGTCACCATGGTTGGTCACCGCGACCGTGTGCGTTCTCGTCCTGAGCGGAGCGTCACCGGCCGATGCCGACCCCAGCCCGACCCCGGCGGACATCCGCGCCGCCAAGGAGAAGGTCAAGGAGCGCAGCCGCGAGCTCAACCGCGCCCAGCTCCGCCTGGCCAACGCCAAGGCCCGGCTGCACGAGCTCACCGCCCAGGCCGAGCGCCGGGTCGAGGCGTACAACGGGGAACTGGTCCGGCTCCGCGCCGCCGAGAACCGGCACCGCACGCTCAGCACCAGCCTCGACGGGGCGCGGGACGAGGTCGAGCAGGTCAGGGAGCAGGTGGGCGCGATGGCGGCCGAGCAGTACAGCCAATCCGGGCTCACCGTCCCGATGCTCACCCTGCTGGGGGCGGGCAGCACCTTCCTCCGCAGGGCGAGCCTGGTCAGCCAGCTCGGCAACGAGAAGTCCGCCGCCATGCGGAGCCTGCGGGCCAGCCAGCGGGTCTACACCATCCTGCGGGACCAGGCGGCCCGCGCGCTGCTCCAGCGCCGGGCCTCCGCGGCCCTGGCCGAGCACCTGAAACGGCAGGCCGCCGAGGCCGTCGCCGCCCAGGTCAGGGAGACCAAGGAGATCAAGGCCGAGCAGACGGAGCTGACCGGGAAGCTGGCGGCGGCCAAATCCCGGGTGGAGCGCCTGCGCGCGGAACGGCTGCGCAGGGAACAGGAGAACCAGACAGTCCCCGGCTGGGCCCGCGCCGCCTCGGCAGGCCTGGGAGGCGTGGCCGCCCGCTGGGCGCTCACCCAGCTCGGCAAGCCGTACGTCTGGGCGGCCGACGGGCCTCGCAGCTACGACTGCTCCGGGCTCACCATGCGGGCCTGGCAGCGCGCCGGCGTCGGCCTGGACCACTGGACCGGGACCCAGTGGACGTCAGGGCCGCACGTGCCACTGAACCGGCTGCGCCCCGGCGACCTGCTCTTCTTCGGCCGCCGGACCGCCGACCCTGGCACCATCCACCACGTCGGAATCTTCATCGGCCGGGGCCGGATGGTCCACGCCCCCCAGACGGGGGACGTGGTCCGGATCGCCTCGATGTGGCGCCATGATCTGGTCGGCGCCACCCGCCCGGCCTAATCCGTCAATGATCCTCGGTTTGGGCGCGCTTGATGGAACGTTCGATCTCCAGCTCGGCCTCCACCCGGCCCACCCAGTTGGCGCCCTCGACCGACTTGCCGGGTTCCAGGTCCTTGTACACCTCGAAGAAGTGCTGGATCTCCAGCCGGTCGAACTCGGGAACGTGGTGGATGTCCCTGATGTGCTCCATCCGGGGGTCGGTGGCGGGCACACAGAGCACCTTGTCGTCCCCGCCCTTCTCGTCGGTCATCCGGAACATGCCGACCGCGCGGCACTTGATCAGGCAGCCGGGGAAGGTCGGCTCCTGGAGGAGGACGAGGGCGTCCAGAGGGTCGCCGTCCTCGCCGAGGGTGTTCTCGATGAAGCCGTAGTCCGCGGGGTACTGGGTGGAAGTGAAGAGCATGCGGTCCAGGCGGATCCGCCCGGTCTCGTGGTCCACTTCGTACTTGTTCCGTTGCCCCTTCGGAATCTCAACGACAACGTCGAATTGCACTGCGGTTCCTCCGCTCAAGCACTCCGGGCGGTCCCGGGGTGGCATTAGTGTCTCGTTTAGCCAGAATCGCGTGACCTGGGCGGTCGTACCGGAACACCGCCCGGGAACATCCAGGAACCCGTATAGCAGGGAGAGGTTACGTTGGTGCGACGCGAGCGGTGGGTGGTGCTGGTCACCCTCGCCCTGTTGCAGGCGTTCGCCGTCGCCGTGGGCGTCTATGTGATCGCCAACGGCATCGGCCGGCTGCCTCTCCCCATCGCGTCACCACAACCGACCCCCACCCCGATCGTCACCGCCGGCCCGGTGCTGGTCGCAGCGGAGGATGGACCCCTCCCCGCCAAGGGTACTTTGAGCTCCCTGCTCGGCGCGGCGCTGGGGGACCCTGAGGCGGCGGGCAATCTGGCCGCCGCTGTGATCGACACCGAGACCGGGCAGACTCTCTTCGACTCCGCGGCCGCCCGCGCACTCACCCCCGCCTCCACCACCAAGGTCGTCACCGGGGTGGCCGCGCTCGCCTCTCTCGGCGCCGACGCGCGGTTGAGCACCCGGGTGGCCCGCTCGGGGAAGACCTCGATCGTGCTGATCGGCGGCGGCGACCCGACCCTGGCCGGGCCCAGGACCGACGCCAAGAAACGGATCTACCCCCGTCCCGCCTCGCTGGCCGTGCTCGCCGCCCGCACCGCCAAGGCACTGAAGGCGGACGGCGTCAGAGCGGTCTCCCTCCGGTACGACGCCACCCTGTTCCAGGGGCCGGTGCTCGCCCCCGGGTGGAAACCGACGTACGTGCCGGAGGGCAGCGCGGCCCCGGTGACCGCGCTGGCCATCGACGAGGGCCGGGTCTCCCCGGACAGCGACGCCCGCTCCGCCGACCCGCCCCAGGCCGCGGCCACCGCCTTCGCCGCGCTGCTGGAGAAGAATGGGATCAAGGTCGGCGACACCATCCGCCCCGGCAAGGCCACCCCCGCCTTCCCCGAGGTGGCCAAGGTCGACTCGCCCCCCGTCTACCAGCTGGTCGAACACATGCTCACGGAGAGCGACAACGACCTGGCCGAGGCGCTGGCCCGGCAGGTCGCGATCAAGGAGCAGCAGCCTGCCACCTTCCTCGGCCAGGCCGAGGCCGTACGGCGGGTGCTCACCCGGCTCGGCGCCGCCGACGGCGTCGAGGTGCACGACGGCAGCGGCCTGTCCACCCGCAACCGCATCACCCCCGCCGCCCTGGCCAAACTGGTCGCGCTGGCCGCCTCCCCCGCCCACCCCCAACTGCACACGCTGGTCAGCGGCCTGCCGGTGGCCGGTTACACCGGCACCCTGCACAACCGCTACGACCAGGCCGAATCCCGGCCCGGAGCCGGATTGGTGCGCGCCAAGACGGGCACGCTCAACGGAGTGAACACGTTGACCGGCCTGGTCTACACGGTGGACGGACGGCTGCTCAGCTTCGCGTTCATGGCCAACGACGTGGCTAATCCGACGAAGGCGGTGGCCATGCTCGACCGGCTGGCCGCCATCGTCTCGCGCGCGTCCTGACCGCCTGACATACGGTGGGAAACATGCGGAACCAAGCAGAGGAACGGTGAGGACGCCATGCCCGCAGTGATCGATTGGGACCTCGCCGTCGCCACGGGGGTGCGTTTGGTCCGCCCCGGGCCGCAGGTCAGCCGGGAGGAGGCCAGGCAGGCGGTCGCCGAGCTCCGGCGGCTCTCCCGGGAGGCCGAGGGCCACGTCAAGGACTTCACCGGGATCGACTCCGCGCCGCCCGAGGAGGCCACGGTGGTGGACCGGCCCGGCTGGATCCGGGCCAACGTGGACGGCTTCAAGGTGGTCCTGGAACCCCTGACCCAGAAGGTCGGCTCGAACATGCCGGCCATCGTGAGCGCCGTCGGCTCCCGGATCACCGGGGTGGAGGTCGGGGCCGTGCTGGCCTTCCTGGCCTCCCGGGTGCTCGGGCAGTACGAGCTGTTCCTGCCGCCCGACCCCGACGGCAACGCGCCGACCGGCCGGTTGACCCTGGTCGCGCCCAACATCGTGCACGCGGAGCGGGAGCTGGGGGTGGACACCCGCGACTTCCGCCTCTGGGTCTGCTTGCACGAGGAGACCCACCGGGTGCAGTTCACCGGCGTGCCCTGGCTCCGGCCGTACCTGCAGGCGCAGATGACCGAGTTCCTCACCATCTCCGAGCTTGACCTGTCCACCCTGCTGGAGCGCATGCGGGACGTCACCGACGCGGTGGCCGACGCGTTCCGCGGCGGCGAGGGCAACATCATCGAGGCCATCCAGACGCCCGAGCAGAAGGCCGTGCTGGACCGGGTGACCGCGGTGATGACCCTGGTCGAGGGCCACGGCGACTACGTGATGGACGCGGTGGGCCCGAGCGTGGTGCCCACCGTGGCCGACATCCGGGCCAAGTTCCAGCGCCGCAGGGGCGGCGGCTCCCGGGTCGACCAGCTGATCCGCCGCCTGCTCGGCCTGGACCTCAAGATGAAGCAGTACGCGGAGGGCTCCACCTTCGTCCGCACCGTGGTGGACGAGGCCGGGATGGAGGGCTTCAACAAGGTCTGGACCTCGGCCGAGACCCTGCCCACCCGGCAGGAGATCGCTGACCCGCAGTCCTGGATGCGCCGGGTGCTCAGCAGCGGCGCGCTCCCGCCGAGCCAGAACGGCCAGAACGGTCACCACGGCCAGAACGGTGCCGCTCCCGCCGCCGAGCACGGCGAGGACGCCCCGGCGGAGTAGGCGTCCCCCTGGGGCCACAATGGCTCCATGGGGCCCCATCCCGCCGTCGCCGACATCCGCAGGGCCATCAGGGCCGCCCTGGCCGACCTGCCGCCCGGAGCGCTCGTGTTGGCCGCGTGCAGCGGCGGCGCCGACTCGCTGGCCCTGGCCGCCTGCCTCGGCTTCACCGCGCCCCGGATGGGCCTGCGGGCCGGTCTGCTCACCGTCGACCACGGTCTGCAGCCCGGCTCCGCCGACCGGGCCCGCGACCTGGTGCTGCTGGCGCCTGGCCTCGCCCTCGACCCGGCCGAGGCGCTCACCGTCACCGTGGGCACCGAGGGCGGCCCGGAGGCCGCTGCGCGGGCGGCCAGGTACGCCGCTCTGGACGCCGCCGCCGACCGCCTGGGCGCCGCCGCCGTACTGCTCGGCCACACCCTCAACGACCAGGCCGAGACCGTGCTCTTCCGGCTCTCCCGGGGCAGCGGCAGCCGCTCCCTGGCGGGCATGGCCGAGCGCGCCGGGCGGTACCGGCGGCCGCTGCTGGGCTTGAGCCGTACCCGTACCGAGCAGGCGTGCGCCGCCCTCGGGCTGGCCGTCTGGGAGGACCCGCACAACCAGGATCCGGCCTACCGCAGGGTGCGGGTGCGCCGGGAGGCGCTGCCCGCGCTGGAGACCGCGCTCGGCCCCGGCATCGCCGAGGCGCTGGCCCGCACCGCCCGGCTCTGCCGGGACGACGCCGACGCCCTGGACGAGTGGGCGGACGCGGTCTACGCCCAGGCCAGAGAGCTGGGCGCGGGCCTGGACGTGGCCACCCTGCGGGCGCTGCCCGCCGCGGTCCGGCGGCGGGTGATCCAGCGCGCGGCGGTGGCGGCCGGATCCCCGGCGGGCGCGCTCGCGGCCGTGCACATCGAGGAGGTGGACCGCCTGGTCACCGACTGGCGCGGCCAGCGCGGCGTCGACCTACCCGGGGGGGTCGGCGCACAGCGACGATGTGGCACCCTGATATTCGCCAGCAACCTCTGTTAACGAGAAACCCGTCCCATGGACAGCCACATAGCCTCCGACCAGGGGGCTCTCCGCTGTGGCTGCCCAGATCACGAGTTTCTCATTAATCCTAAGGAATCCCGCAGGTGGATGCAGCCGACCTGGGCAGTGACCTGTCCAACGTCCTCATTTCCGAAGACGAGCTCCAGGCCAAGATCAAAGAACTCGCCGGTCAGATCGACGCGGACTACGCCGGGAAGGATCTGCTGCTCGTCGGGGTGCTCAAGGGCGCCGTCATGATCATGGCCGACCTGGCCAGGGCTCTGCACCTTCCGGTCCAGATGGACTGGATGGCGGTGTCCTCGTACGGGGCGGGCACCAAGTCCTCCGGTGTGGTCCGGGTGCTCAAGGACCTCGACACCGACATCGCCGGCCGCCACGTGCTGGTGGTGGAGGACATCATCGACTCCGGGCTCACCCTGTCCTGGCTGATGAACAACCTCCAGTCGCGCAACCCGGCCTCCGCCGAGATCTGCGCCCTGCTCCGCAAGCCGGAGGCGGTCAAGGTGCCGATCGACGTGAAGTACGTCGGCTTCGACATACCCAACGAATTCGTGATCGGATACGGCCTGGACTACGCGGAGCAGTACCGGAACCTGCCATTCATCGGCACGCTCGCCCCGCATGTCTACGGTGGCGAGTAAGCCCTGAGCGAAGTACCCGGCCAAAGGCGCGTTATTTGCTCCCAGGTCGGGGAACACGGGCATCCCTGACGTACGTTGGTAGGCAGTACCGGGCGCTGGCCGCACAGTGACTCTGCGCGGCCGGGGCGGTGTACCTTCTGATAGCGCAGGGACAGCTCTGGGTAGTCAGTTGGAGCGGCAAACAGGTGCCGCGACCCCCTCGATGGAGGGGGGCCAGGCCGTGGTCAGGGAAGGGACGGGCCCGCCGGGGTTCCGCATCGGATGGATCTCAAGCGATTTACACGTGGGCCACTGTTGTGGATCCTTGGCATCGTCGTGGTTCTCCTGCTCGTCGCCTCGGTGTTCACCAGTGACGGCAACTACACCGCGACGGACACCTCCCAGGTGATGGAGCAGATCCAGACCGGGAACGTGCAGAACGCCAAGGTGATCGACAAGGAACAGCGCATCGAGCTGACCTTGATCAACGACGTCAAGGCGGGTAAGGACGGCCGGCTCACCAAGCGTATCCAGGCGCCCTGGGTGACCGGTCAGGGTGTCGAGCTGGTCAACCAGCTGGCCCAGCAGAAGGCCCAGGGCAAGGTCAAGGGCGGCTTCACCGTCGACGTGCCCAGGGAGAACTTCCTGGTCAGCCTGCTGCTCAGCTTCCTGCCCATCGTGATCATCGTCCTCATCTTCCTGTTCATCATGAACCAGATGCAGGGCGGCGGCTCCCGGGTGATGAACTTCGGGAAGTCCAAGGCGAAGCTGATCACCAAGGACACCCCCAAGACCACCTTCGCCGACGTGGCCGGCGCCGACGAGGCCATCGAGGAACTCCATGAGATCAAGGAGTTCCTCCAGGCCCCGGCCAAGTTCCAGGCCATCGGCGCCAAGATCCCCAAGGGCGTGCTGCTGTACGGCCCGCCCGGCACCGGCAAGACCCTGCTCGCGCGGGCGGTCGCCGGCGAGGCCGGGGTGCCGTTCTACTCGATCTCCGGTTCCGACTTCGTGGAGATGTTCGTCGGTGTCGGCGCCTCCCGGGTGCGCGACCTGTTCGAGCAGGCCAAGGCGAACGCCCCCGCGATCATCTTCATCGACGAGATCGACGCGGTGGGCCGCCACCGTGGCGCCGGTCTGGGCGGCGGCCACGACGAGCGTGAGCAGACCCTCAACCAGCTGCTGGTCGAGATGGACGGCTTCGACGTCAAGGGCGGCGTGATCCTGATCGCGGCCACCAACCGGCCCGACATCCTGGACCCGGCGCTGCTGCGCCCCGGCCGCTTCGACCGCCAGGTCACCGTGGACCGGCCCGACCTGGAGGGCCGCAAGGGCATCCTCAAGGTGCACGGCCGCGGCAAACCCTTCGCCGAGGGTGTGGACCTGGACGTGATCGCCCGCCGGACCCCCGGCTTCACCGGCGCCGACCTGGCCAACGTGATCAACGAGGCGGCGCTGCTGACCGCGCGGAACGACCAGAAGCTGATCACGATGGAAACCCTTGAGGAGTCCATCGACCGGGTCATGGCCGGGCCCGAGCGCAAGTCGCGGGTGATGTCCGACCAGGAGAAGAAGATCATCGCGTACCACGAGGGCGGCCACGCCCTGGTGGCGCACGCGCTGCCCAACTCCGACCCGGTGCACAAGATCACGATCCTGTCCCGGGGCCGGGCGCTCGGCTACACGATGACGCTGCCCATGGAGGACAAGTTCCTGGCCACCCGGTCGGAGATGAACGACCAGCTGGCCATGCTGCTCGGCGGCAGGACCGCCGAGGAACTGGTCTTCCACGAGCCCACCACCGGCGCCTCCAACGACATCGAGAAGGCCACCGCCATCGCCCGGCGCATGGTCACCGAGTACGGCATGAGCGAGAAGCTGGGCGCCCGCAAGTTCGGCTCAGGTAACGGCGAGGTCTTCCTCGGCCGCGAGATGGGCCACGAGCGGGACTACTCCGAGCAGATCGCCTCCACCATCGACGACGAGGTGCGCCGCCTGATCGAGTCGGCCCACGACATCGCCTGGGACGTTTTGGTGGAGTACCGGGACGTCCTGGACAACCTGGTGCTGGAGCTGATGGAGAAGGAGACCCTCTCCCGGGAGCAGGTCCTCCAGATCTTCGCCCCGGTGGTGCCCAAGGAGAAGCGTCCCTCCTACGCCGGGTACGGCAAGCGCCTGCCGTCCGACCGCCCGCCGGTCGTGACCGCCAAGGAACTGGCCAACGGCAACGGCTCCGCCCCGGCGCTCCAGGCCGGCAGCGGCGCCGCGGTTCAGCCCGCGACGCCCAAGAAGGACGAGGCCTGAGTGCCGGGCCCGCCCCCCAAGTTCGACCACGCCCGGATCGAGCGGGCCGTTCGGGAGATCCTTTTCGCCATCGGCGAGGATCCCGACCGGGACGGCCTGCTCGACACCCCCGCCCGGGTGGCCCGGGCGTTCGCGGAGCAGTTCGCCGGGCTGGGGCAGGCGCCCACGGACGCGCTGACCACGATGTTCGACGCGGACCACGACGAGATGGTGCTGGTCCGCGACATCGAGGTCTACAGCACCTGTGAGCACCACCTGGTGCCGTTCCACGGGGTGGCCCACGTCGGCTACATCCCGAACGAGAAGGGCCAGGTCACCGGTCTGTCCAAGCTGGCCAGACTGGTGGACGTGTACGCGCGCCGCCCGCAGGTCCAGGAGCGCATGACCTCGCAGATCGCCGACGCGATGGTGGAGGTGCTCGAGCCGCGCGGCGTGATCGTGGTGGTGGAGGCCGAGCACATGTGCATGGCGATGCGCGGGGTGCGCAAGCCGGGGGCCAAGACCATCACCTCTGCGGTGCGTGGCCTGTTCCGTGAGGACGACAAGACCCGTGCAGAGGCGATGTCGTTGATCATCGCGCGATGATCCCGATCGTTATCCACAGGCTGCGCCCACGCGACTGACGACGTCGGGTAAGAGCCTAGGCTTGGTGTTCAGGAGCGTGGCGTTCAGGTCGCAGGTGAGGAGCGAGAAGATGGCCGTGCCAGGGCTGCCCGATCTGGGGCGATGCCTGGTGATGGGCGTGGTCAACGTCACCCCCGACTCCTTCTCCGACGGTGGCCGCTGGTTCGACGTGGACGCGGCGGTGGCGCGTGGTCTCGAGCTGGTGGCCGAGGGCGCCGACCTGGTCGACGTGGGCGGGGAGTCCACCCGGCCGGGGGCGGCCAGGGTCCCGCTGGAGGAGGAGCTGCGCCGGGTGACGCCGGTGATCCGGGCGCTCAGCCAGGCCGGGGTGGTGGTCAGCGTGGACACCATGCGCGCCGAGGTGGCCGAGGCGGCCCTGGCGGCCGGGGCCCGGCTGGTCAACGACGTGAGCGGCGGGCTGGCCGACCCGGTGATGCCCCGCGTGGTCGCCGCCGCCCGGGTGCCGTACGTGGTGATGCACTGGCGCGGCCACAGCAGGGACATGGACAGCCGCGCCATTTACGCCGACGTGGTCACCGAGGTGGCCGAGGAACTGCGCAAGCGGGTGGACTCGGTGCTGGCCGAGGGGGTCGGGGAGGAGCAGATCGTGCTCGACCCGGGTCTTGGCTTCTCCAAGCAGCCCGAGCACAACTGGGAGCTCCTGGCCGGCCTGCCCGCGCTGGCCGAACTGGGCCACCCGCTGATCGTCGGGGCCTCCCGCAAACGGTTCCTGGGGCGGCTGCTGGCCGACCAGGACGGCGCGCCCCGCTCGTTCGACCAGAGCGACGACGCCACCCTCGCGGTGACCGCCCTGGCGGCCAGGGCGGGCGCCTGGTGCGTCCGGGTGCACGAGGTCCGGCCGAACGCCGACGCGGTCCGGGTGGCGGCGGCCTGGCGGCGGGCCGAGAAACGATCCGTCATCCCCGCCGCGGCGAGGCAAATGGCGGGGCAAACAGAGATCCGCGACCGGTGAGGGACGCCATGAAGGACGTTGAGGATCTCAACCAGGCGTTCTACAACGCCATCGAGAGCGCCGACCTGGACCGTATGTCCGAGATCTGGGTGGAGGACGTCGCGGGCCGGGTGGCCATGTGCGTGCATCCGGGCTGGCCGATGCTGAGCGGCCGCTCCGAGGTGCTCCGCTCGTGGGCACTGATCATGGCCAACACGCCCTACATCCAGTTCGTGCTGACCGACGTGAGCACCACCGTGCTCGGCGACGTGGCCGTGCTGACCTGCGCGGAGAACATCCTGACCGCGGCCGGCGCCGACGAGACCGGCTTCGCGGCGGGCCGGGTGGTGGCCACCAACACCTACGTGCGCACCCCGGAGGGCTGGCGGCTCTGGCACCACCACGGCTCCCCGGTCCTGCAGGGTGACGACGAAGACGAGGATGACGGCGAGGAGAACGCGGGAGGCGGATCCGGGTGATGGACAGCGTGGCACTGCGGGGGGTCCGCGCACGAGGGCGGCACGGCTGCCTGCCGGCCGAGCGGGAGCTGGGCCAGGAGTTCGTCGTGGACGCCACCCTCTTTCTGGACACCCGTCCGGCCGCGGCCGACGACGACCTGGCCAGGACGGTGGACTACGGCCGGCTGGCCGCGGAACTGGCCGCGATCGTGGCAGGGGAGCCGGTGAACCTGATCGAGACGCTGGCCGACCGGCTGGCCACGGCCTGTCTGACCCATGAGCCGGTGGTCGAGGCCGAGATCCGGGTGCACAAGCCAGCCGCCCCCATCGAGGTGCCGTTCGCGGACGTGGTGGTGACCGTGCGGAGGTCCCGGGCGTGAGGGTCGTGTTCGCCCTCGGCAGCAACCTCGGACGCCGGATCGACAACCTCCAGGGCGCCGTGGACGCGCTCTTCGACGCCCCCGGCATGACCTTCGTGGCGCTCTCCCCGGTGTACGAGACCGACCCGGTGGGCGGTCCCGAGCAGGGGGCGTACCTGAACGCCGTGGTGATCGCGGACTGTGAGGTGAGCGCACGCTCGATCCTGGAGCGCGCGCTGAGCGTCGAGGACGCCTTCGGCCGGGAGCGCAAGGAACGCTGGGGCCCGCGCACCCTGGACGTGGATCTGATCGCCGTGGAGGACCTGATCTCGGACGATCCCGAGCTGATCCTGCCCCACCCGCGCGCCCACGAGCGGGCCTTCGTGCTGGCGCCCTGGCTCCAGGCCGACCCGGCCGCGGAACTGCCCGGGTACGGTCCGGTGGCGGACCTGCTCGACGATCTCGACCAGAGCGGGGTCCGGCTCCGCACCGACCTTTCGCTGCAACCCCCGGTCTAGGAGCGCATCCGTGAAGAGTCAGCTGTGAAGCCGAGCAACCCTGGCGTCCTGGTGGGGCTGGTCATCATCTTCGCCGTGCTCACCTGGGCCGTGCTGAAGCAGGTGTACACCACGCTGCCCGCGCTGCCGTGGACGGCCATCCCGACGCTGCTGATCCTGGCCCTGGGGGAGGCGTACACGGGGTGGCTGACCCGGGGCAGGATCGCCCGCAAGCCCGGGACCAGGCCGGTGGAGCCGCTGGCGGTGGCCCGGCTGGCCGCGCTGGCCAAGGCCACCTCGGCCACGGGGGCGGTGTTCGCGGGGGTGTTCGGCGGCTTCGTCATCCACACCCTGGAGCTGATCGACGTGCCGGACCCCCGGCAGGACGCGTTCATCGCCGGCGGTTCGTTCGTCTCCTGCGTGCTGCTCATCTGCGCCGCCCTCTACCTGGAGTTCAGCTGCCGCGTCCCCGACCAGAAGGACCGCGACCAGAAGTAGCTACTTGTCGATGTCGCCGACGACGAAGAACATCGACCCGAGGATGGCCACCATGTCGGCCACCAGGTGGCCGGGCAGCATCTCGCGCAGCACCTGGACGTTGTTGTAGGAGGCGCTGCGCAGCTTCAGCCGCCACGGGGTCTTCTCGCCGCGCGAGACCAGGTAGTAGCCGTTGAGCCCGAGGGGGCTCTCGGTCCACGCGTACGTGTGCCCCTCCGGCGCTTTGAGGATCTTGGGCAGCCGCTGGTTGATCGGCCCGGGCGGGAGCTCCCTGAGCCGGGCCACGCAGGCGTCGGCCAGGTCCAGGGAGACCTTGAGCTGGTCGAGCAGGACCTCGAAGCGGGCGTGGCAGTCCCCGGCCGAGCGGGTGACCACCTTGACCGGGAGTTCCCCGTAGGCCAGGTATGGTTCGTCCCGCCGCAGGTCCAGGTCGAGGCCGGAGGCGCGGGCGATGGGGCCGCTCACGCCGTACTGAAGGATGGTCTCGCGGTCCAGCACGCCCACGCCGGTGGTGCGGGCCAGGAAGATCTCGTTCCCGCTGATCAGCTGCTCGATGTCGGGCAACCGGCGGCGCACCTCGGCCACGGCCTGGGTGGTGCGGTCCAGCCAGCCGAGCGGCAGGTCCTCCTTGAGGCCGCCCACCCGGTTGAACATGTAGTGCAGCCGCCCGCCGGAGATCTCCTCCATCACCGCCTGGATGGTCTCCCGCTCCCGGAAGGCGTAGAAGACCGGCGTGATCGCGCCCAGTTCCAGCGGGTAGGAGCCGAGGAACATCAGGTGGTTGAGCACCCGGTTGAGCTCGGCCAGCAGGGTGCGCGCCCAGACCGCCCGCACCGGCGGCTCCATGCCGAGCATGCGTTCCACCGCGATCACCACGCCGAGTTCGTTGGCGAACGCCGACAGCCAGTCGTGCCGGTTGGCCAGCACGATGATCTGGCGGTAGTCGCGCACCTCGAAGAGCTTCTCGGCACCCCGGTGCATGTAGCCGACGATCGGCTCGGCGGTGGCGATCCGCTCCCCGTCCAGGGTGAGGCGGAGCCGGAGCACGCCGTGCGTGGACGGGTGCTGCGGGCCGATGTTGAGGATCATGTCCTCGGTGGCCAGTTCCTTGCCGGGCACCGCCGCGGCGCCCGCGCCGACCCCAACGACTACCTCATGCGACACCTTTCCATGCTGCCACGACGCCACGATGCGTCAAAGCGCGCGCAGGGCGGCCAGCAGCCGGTCGACGTGCTCCTCGGTGCTGCCCAGGCCGATCGAGGCCCGGACCGCGCTCGCGGTGCCGTCTTCACAGCCGCCGTCCTCGACCCCGAGCAGGTGCCGGACGAACGGATGGGCGCAGAACTTCCCGTCCCGGACGCCGATGCCGTGCTCGCCGGCGAGAATCTCGGCCACCTCCCGGGCGGTCCGCCCCTCGACGGTGAAGGAGACGATGCCCACCCGGGGATGGTCGCCCGGCCAGAGTGCCAGCTCGCGCACCCGGGGGAGGGCGGCCAGCCCCGCCCGCAGGCGGCCGAGCAGGCGTTCCTCCTCGCGGATCAGCGCCGCCCAGCCGGTGGCGGCGAGCGTCTCGCAGGCCGCCGCCAGCGCGATCGCGCCCAGCACGTTGGGGGTGCCCGCCTCGTGCCTGGCCTGCGGGTCCGCGCTCCACTCCGCCGTCTCGCCGACCGCGCGCACCGCCCCGCCGCCCTTCAGGTACGGCTCCGCCGCGGTCAGCCAGTCCGGCCGCCCGATCAGCACGCCCGCTCCGAAGGGCGCGTAGAGCTTGTGCCCGGAGAAGGCCACGTAGTCCAGGTCGAGCGCGGCCACGTTGAGCGGCCGGTGCGGGGCCAGCTGCGCCGCGTCCACCGCGATCCTGGCCCCGTGCCGGTGCGCGACGTGGGCCAGACCGGCGATCGGCCAGAGCTCCCCGGTCACGTTGGAGGCCGCGGTGACCACCAGCAGCGCGGGTCCCTCGACGCCGGCCAGCGCCTCGTCGGCGGCCCGGATGGCCTCGCCGGGCAGGGCGGGGGGCGTCAGCCGTACGGGGGAGGGCCAGGGCAGCAGGGTGGCGTGGTGTTCGGTGTCGAAGACGATCACGGTGGTGCCCTCGGGCAGGCTCCTGGCCAGCAGGTTCATCGCGTCGGTGGTGTTGCGCACGAAGAGCACCGCGTCGTCGGTCCTGGCGCCGGCGAACGCGCCCACGGTCTGCCTGGCCCGCTCGTAGCGGCAGGTGGTGACCTGGGAGGCGTATCCGGCCCCCCGGTGCACGCTGGAGTAGGCGGGCAGGGCGGCGGCCACCGCGTCCCTGACCGTCTCCAGACAGGGCGCGCTCGCCGCGTAGTCGAGGTTCGCGTACGGCACCAGCCGCCCGTCCCGCAACGGCGCCTGAAGATCGGAGCCGACGACGGCGGGCAGGCCGAGAGTGAGCGTGGCGGACATGGGACGCCTCCTGGGGTCATGGGACCCCCTCAGGAGTCCGCGCTTGCCCGGCGCACCCCGCGCCGGACCCGGTCCTCACCCGGGGCACCCCGCCACGGACGGAGGGTTGCCGGCCAGCAAGCCGGGGCTGTGCGCTGGCACTCATGACCTGAGTCGAGACTATAGCCCACCGTTGCGACGAAATTCTCGGCAGGATACGCCGGATACAGCACCCATCCCGCCCTCTAGCATGTGTTTTGTGCAGTTTGATCCTTGGAATCCCGAGTTCGTGGCCCACCCCTACGCGGCGTACCGGGAGCTCCGCGACCAGCGCCCCGTCAGCTTCTTCGAGCCCACAGGACAGTGGCTGATCGCCCGCCACGAGGACGTCAACGCGCTGCTCAGGGACCGCAGGCTGGGCCGGTCCTACCTGCACGTGGCCGGCCACGAGGAGTTCGGCAGGGAAGCGGAGCCGGACTTCCAGGAACCGTTCTGGCGGGTGGTCAGGGCGGGCATGCTGGACGTGGAACCCCCGGTCCACACCCATCTGCGCCGCCAGGTCTCCAAGGCGTTCACGCCCCGGATGGTGGAGTCGCTCCGCCCCAGGATCGCCGCGATGGCCGCCGAACTCGCCCGCGGCCTGGCCGAACGCGGCGGCGGCGACCTGATCGCCGAGGTGGCCGAGCCGCTGCCGGTCACCGTCATCGCCGAGATGCTCGGCGTGCCCGAGACCGACCGCCCCCTGCTCCGGCCCTGGTCGGCCGACATCTGCGGCATGTACGAGCTCAACCCCACCCTGGAGGCCCAGCACACGGCGGTCAGGGCCGCCAAGGAGTTCGCCGACTACCTGCGCGAACTCAGCCGCCTGCGCCGGGAGAACCCCGGGGACGACCTGATCAGCGCGCTCACCCGGGTCGAGCTGACCGAGGACGAGCTGATCGGCACCTGTGTGCTGCTGCTCAACGCCGGGCACGAGGCCACCGTCAACGTCACCGGCAACGGCTGGTGGTCGCTCTTCCGCAACCCCGGCGAGCTCGCCAGGCTCCGCGCCGACCGCTCGCTGCTGCCCGCGGCGATCGAGGAGCTGATGCGCTACGACACCCCGCTCCAGATGTTCGAGCGCTGGGTGCTTGAGGACATCGAGGTCGGCGGGGTGCGCATCCCGCGCGGCGTCGAGGTCGCCCTGCTCTTCGGCTCGGCCAACCGGGACCCTGAGGCGTTCGCGGAACCGGACCGGCTGGACGTGGGCCGGGCCGACAACCCGCACATCTCCTTCGGCGCGGGCATCCACTTCTGCCTGGGCGCGCCGCTGGCCCGGGTGGAGCTCGCCGAGTCCTTCGGCGCGCTCCTCGACCTGGACCTGGAACTGGTCGAGGAGCCCACCTGGAAGCCCGGTTACGTGATCCGCGGCCTGGAGTCGCTGCAGGTGTCGGTCTAGGGATACCCCGTTTCGGAGATGCCCCGCTCCGACGGCACCGGGCTGCTCTGCTTGCGCAGCGCGATGGCGTTCACCAGCGGCTGGATGCCCCGCGCCGCCAGCGGCCCGAAGGCGGCCAGGATCAGCACGTAGCCGGCGGCCAGCGGGCCCAGGTCCGGGTGCACGCCGGCGGCCACCGCCAGCCCGGCGATGACGATGTTGAACTCACCGCGGGGGACGAGCGCGATACCGGCCCGGATGCGCCCGGCCTTGGCGATCCCGGCCCGGCGGGCCGCGTACGCGCCGGTGAGCAGCTTGGTGATCATGCTGGCCAGGGCGAGCAGCGCGGCCAGGCCGGCCACCGGGAGGATCTTCGTCGGGTCGGTCTGCAGGCCGAAGAAGACGAAGAACACCGCCGCGAACAGGTCCCTGATCGGCATCAGCAGCGCCCGCGTCTCGTGCGCCAGCTCCCCGGACAGGGCGATGCCCACCAGGAACGCCCCGACCGCCGCCGAGACCTGGAGCTGCTGGGCGATGCCGGCCACCAGCAGGGCCAGGCCGATCACCTTCAGCAGCAGCACCTCGGAGTTGGGGCTGGCCACGAACTTCTCGATCCAGTTGCCGAAGCGCAGCGCGATCACCAGGACCACGGTCACCGTGCCCAGCGCGATGGCCACCGTGATCGAGCCGGTCACCAGCCCGGCCCCGGCCAGCAGCGCGGTCAGGATGGGCAGGTAGAGGGCCATGGTCAGGTCCTCGAAGACCAGCAGCGAGAGCACCACCGGGGTCTCGCGGTTACCGATCCACCCCAGGTCGGACAGGACCTTGGCGGTGATGCCGGAGGAGGTGGCGTAGGTCACCCCGGCCATGGCCACGGCCGCGACCGGCCCCCAGCCGAGCAACAGCGCGGCGATCGCGCCCGGCGCGGCGTTGAGCACCAGGTCGACCAGGCCGCCCGGGGCGTTGCTCTTGAGGCTGGTCACCAGTTCGTCGGCGTTGTACTCCAGGCCGAGAGTCAGCAGCAGCAGGATGACGCCCAGCTCGGCGCCGACTTCGATGAAGTTCTCACTGGTGGCCAGCGGCAAGATGCCGCCCGTGCCGAAGGCGAGACCGGCGATCAGGTAGAGGGGAATGGGAGAGATGCCGACGCGCAGTGCCAGTGCGCCGAGCACACCGAGGCCGAGGATGACTCCGCCTAGTTCGAGGAAAAGGATCGCGACCGAATCCGAGGACGCGCTTACGGCGAGGAGAGCGGGCACGCGGCGGCCTATCCGTCGGTCAGTATGTCGGCTACGGCGGCGGTGTTCTCCTCGTCTCCCACCACGACCACCACATCCCCGGCCAGGAAGCGGAAGTCCGGTGTTGGACTGGCGTGGACCTGCCCGGCCCGGACCACGGCCACCACCGAGGCGCCGGTCCTGGTGCGGACCCGGGCGTCGCCGAGGGTGCGCCCGTCGTACGGCGAGCGCGGCGTGATCGGGAGCTGCAGGCTGACCAGGCCCTCCACCTCGCGGTGCAGGGCGTTGAGGCGCTGCACGATGCGCGGCGCCCCGAGCAGTTCCACCAGTGCGTCCGCCTCGTCGTCGTTGAGGTGGATGTTCTCGCAGGCGCTGTCCTGGTCATACTTGTCGTAGATGATCAGGTCCCGGCGCCCGGTCCGGTGTGAGACGACGCCGATACGGCGGCCGGTGTGGGTGGTGAACTCGTGTTTGAGTCCGATCCCCGGCAGTGAAGTCTGTTCGATTTCCACGACGTTTACCGTATCTGGGTCAGCCAGCCGAATGCGCCCAGGCCCGTGGCGTCGATCAGCTCGGCCTCCGCCGTGGCCAGGCTGAGCGCGCGCAGGTAGCCCGCCGGGTCGGTGCGGGCCTGTTCCAGCGGGGGGCGGGCGCCGCGTACGCCCAGCTCACGTAGGGCTTCGCGCTGGGTGGTGAGCACGGTTTCCGCGGCTCCGGCCCGCTCGCCGGCGGCGGCGCAGGCGTCCAGCGCGACGTGCGCGGTCAGGTCGCGGGAGCCGTCCGGCACCGGGGCGACCTGCTGGCCGTCCCGGTAGCCGGTCAGCGTGCCGAGCGGCGGCCTGGTCTGCCGGGTGTGCGAGTAGTCCACGGCCACCGCCATGCCCCGCTCCAGCGCGGCGACCAGCTCCGCCCAGGCGTCGTCGCGCGGCCATCCGATCTCGGCCCGTTCCCCGCCCGGCCACCAGCGGGCGAGCCACTCCCGGTCCCGCTCCGACGGCGGCCCGCCGTCCCGCTCGGCCCCGGTCGCCGGGTCCACCAGCACCAGCCGGGACCCGCGCGCCACGTCCAGCGGCACGTTGTCCAGCCACTCGTTGGCGAAGATCAGCCCCGTCACCCCCGGCGGGACGGCCGCCGCCCACCGGATCCGCCCGTCCAGGTCCCGCGGCCGGTCCGACAGGTCCACGGCGGTCACCCGGAGCCGCCCCGCCAGTTCCGGCGGCGCGCCCGCCAGCACCTGGGCGGCGAGTCTGCCGTCCCCCGCGCCCATGTCCACGAAGTCGAGCACGGCCGGGCCGCCGAGCCGCCGGTCGACCCGCGCCAGCAGCCGGGTCACCCCCGCGCCGAACGCGGGCGAGACGTGGACCGAGGTCCGGAAGTGCCGGTGCGGGCGCTCGCGCCGGTAGAAGCCGCCGGCGCCGTAGAGCGCCCTGGCCATCGCCTCCCGCCAGCTGAGCCACACAACGGCTGACCTTATCGCGACACGAGGAGTAGCGGGTTGACCACGCCATGCGCATTCTTTGCGGTACCGTGGAGCGGCGTCCCGGCCCGCTCCCCCGGCGGGCACGGTACGCCGTTACAGACAGCGCCCGCGACAATAACGCGACAGGAAAGTGATCAAGCCCTAACCCAGCTTGCCCGCTCCCTTCCGTGCTTCTTCATCTCCCCCCGTTACGCTGGCGATCGGGAGGACGGCATGGACACAAGCGATCGCCCCGCACGGTTGGCCGTGGGGGTGCTCGGCGCCGGCCGGGTCGGTTCCGTGCTCGGGGCCGCACTGGCGCAGGCGGGCCACCGGGTGGTGGCGGCCAGTGGGGTCTCCGACGCGTCCGAGCGGCGGGCGAGCGAAACGTTGGGAGTGGCGCTGTCCCGGCCCGACGACGTGATCAGACGGGCCGAACTGGTCCTGCTCACCGTGCCGGACGACGTGCTCCCCGGCCTGGTCGCCGGGCTCGCCGCCACCGGCGCGGACCTGCGCGGCAAGCTCCTGGTACACGCCAGCGGGGCGTACGGTCTGGGCGTGCTGGCCCCGGCGGTGGCGGCGGGGGCCGTCCCGCTGGCGCTCCACCCGGTGATGACCTTCACCGGCCGCCCCGACGACCTCAACCGGCTCACCGGCTGCTCGTTCGGGGTGACCGCGCCGGACGGGCTGCGCCCGGTGGCCGAGGCGCTGGTGATCGAGATGGGCGGCGAGCCGGTCTGGATCGCCGAGGCCGACCGCGCGCTCTACCACGCGGCCATCGCCGGGGCCGCCAACCACATGGTCACCCTGATCGCCGAGTCGCAGGACCTGCTGGCCAGAATCGGGGTGGAGCACCCGGGCCGCATGCTCGGGCCGCTGCTCGGCGCCGCGCTGGACAACGTGCTCAGGCTCGGCATCAACGGCCTCACCGGACCGGTGGTCCGGGGCGACGCCGGGACGGTGCGTAAGCATGTGGACGCGCTGATCCTGGCCGCGCCGGAGGCCGCCGACGCCTACATCGCGCTGGCCAGGCTGACCGCCGACCGGGCGCTGGCCGCCGGGCTGCTCAAACCGGAGGCGGCCGAGCTCCTGCTGGACGCGCTGGGAGGGAACATATGGACCTGATCGTCGCCGGGAACCGCGCCGAGCTGCGCAAGGCCAGGGAGGTCGCCGGTCCTGGCCGGTACGCGCTGGTGCCGACCATGGGGGCGCTGCACGAGGGCCACCGGTCGCTGATCCGGCTGGCCGGGGAGCGTGCCGAGCACGTGGTGGTGAGCATCTTCGTCAACCCCCTCCAGTTCGGCCCGAACGAGGACTTCTCCCGCTATCCCCGGACCTTCGACGCCGACCTGGCGGTCTGCGAGCAGGAGGGGGTCCGGGCGGTCTTCGCCCCGTCCGCCGCCGACATGTACCTGCCGGACCGGCAGGTGGCGGTCTCGGCCGGCGCCATGGGCACGGTGGTCGAGGGGGCGTTTCGGCCCGGCCATTTCGACGGGGTCCTCACCGTGGTGCTGAAGCTCTTCAACCTGGTCCAGCCGGACCTGGCGATCTTCGGCCAGAAGGACGCCCAGCAGTTGGCGTTGATCCGGCGCATGGTGGCCGACCTGGACGTGCCGGTCGAGATCGTGGCGGCCCCGACGGTCCGGGAGCCGGACGGGCTGGCGCTGTCCAGCCGGAACCGGTACCTGTCGGCCAGGGAGCGGGTCACCGCGCTGGAGCTGTCCCGGGCGTTGCGGGCGGGAGCCGTACAGCGGGAGCCGGCGCGGATCAGGCAGGCCGCCAGGGCGGTGCTGGAGGAGGCGGCCCGGCTGGATCCGCCGCTGCTGCTCGACTACCTGGCGCTGGTGGACCCCGCCTCGTTCACCGACGTGGGGGAGGGCTACCGGAGGCAGGCGGTGCTGGCCGTGGCCGCCAAGGTCGGGACCACCCGGCTCATCGACAATATGGTGCTTGACCTGGGCTGACGGCGATCTGGCCACCCGGGGACGGGAAACGTGCGCCCAGGCGTTATCGTCATATTGACGAAAGGGGCTCGCGATGACCCGGATACCCAGCAGGCTGACCGCACCCGACCCCGGCTGGACGGTGACGGCCGACGTCGTCGTGGTCGGTTCCGGCATCGCCGGCCTCACCGTCGCGCTCCGCTACACCGAACTCGCCCCCGAAGGCCGGGTCCTGGTCGTCACCAAGGACGTGCTCGCGGCCGGCTCCACCCAGTGGGCCCAGGGCGGCATCGCCGCCGTGCTCGACCCCGAGGACACCCCCGGCGAGCACCTGCGCGACACCCTGCTGGCCGGAGCCGGGCTCTGCGACGAGGAGGCCGTCCGGGTCCTGGTCACCGAGGGGCCGGACGCGCTGAAGCGCCTGATGGAGCACGGCGCGGAGTTCGACAGGGACGCCGACGGGGAGCTCCAGCTGACCCGGGAGGGCGGCCACCGGCGCAACCGCATCGTGCACGCGGGCGGCGACGCCACCGGCGCCGAGGTTCAGCGGGCCCTGGTCGAGGCGGCCCAGCGGCAGCCGGGCATCGAGATCATCGAACACGCCCTGGTCCTGGACCTGATCAAGGACGCCACCGGGGCCGCCCGCGGGGTGACCCTGCACGTGATGGGCGAGGGCGCCAGGGACGGCGTCGGCGCCGTACGCGCCGGGGCGGTGGTGCTGGCCAGCGGCGGCATGGGCCAGATCTACGCGGCCACCACCAACCCACTGGTCTCCACCGGGGACGGGGTCGCGCTGGCGCTGCGCGCCGGGGCGACCGTCAGGGACATCGAGTTCGTCCAGTTCCACCCCACCGTGCTCTGGCTGGGCGAAGGCTCGACCGGCCAGCAGCCGCTGGTCTCCGAGGCGGTACGCGGCGAGGGCGCCGTCCTGGTCGACGCCACCGGGGAACGTTTCATGACCGGCGTGCACGAGCTGGCCGACCTGGCCCCCCGCGACGTGGTGGCCAAGGCCATCATGCGCCGGATGGCCGAGACCGGCGCCGACCACGTCCACCTGGACGCCACCGCCTTCGGCGAGGCCAAGTGGCGGTCCCGGTTCCCCACCATCCTGGCGGTCTGCCGGGAACACGGCATCGACCCGGTCACCGAGCCCATCCCGGTCGCCCCCGCCGCGCACTACGCCAGTGGCGGCGTCCGCACCGACCTGCGGGGCCGTACCTCCGTGCCCGGCCTGTACGCCTGCGGCGAGGTGGCCTGCACCGGCGTGCACGGCGCCAACCGCCTGGCCTCCAACTCCCTGCTGGAGGGCCTGGTCTTCGCCGAGCGCATCGCCTCCGACCTGATCGAGGCCCGCCCCACACCCGGCGAAATCGACGACGAGCGCCCCACCGGCCTCATCGACCCCCGGACCAGAACCCGCGTGCAGACCTTCATGAGCCGCGGCGCGGGCGTGCTGCGCAGCCGCGACTCCCTCGCCGAGGTGAGCCGGGCCCTGGAGAACTTCCGCTGGACCCCGGTCGCGGTCGAGCCCTGCACCGAATCCTGGGAGACCACCAACCTGCACACGGTGGCCACCGCGCTCACCGCCGCCGCCGCGCTCCGCGAGGAGACCAGGGGCGCCCACTGGCGGGAGGACTTCCCGCGCCGGGACAGCCGCTGGCTCAGTCACATCGACGTGACCCTGACCGAGAACGGGGAACTCGCCATGACCACCGCCGACCACCACGCCGAGGAACTGACCGCCGCCGGGCTCGACCCCCGGGAGGTCCTCGAGCTGATCGCCGCGGCCCTGCGCGAGGACCTGGCCGAGGGCGAGGACGTCACCTCGGCCGCCACCATCCCGTCCGGGCAGGAGTGCGCCGCCGACGTGGTGGTCAGGAAGGACGGCGTGGTGGCCGGGTTGCCGGTGGCCGAGCTGGTCTTCCGGCAGGCCGGTCTGGAGGTGGCGCGGGTGGCCAGGGACGGCGACCGGGTGCGGGCCGGGGACGTGCTGCTGACCGTGCGCGGCCACACCCGGGCGATGCTCACCATGGAGCGGACCGCGCTCAACTTCCTCACCCACCTGTCCGGCATCGCCACCCGCACCCGCGCCTGGGTGGACGCGGTGGCCGGCACCGGCGCCCGGATCAGGGACACCCGCAAGACCATCCCCGGCCTGCGCGCCCTGGAGAAGTACGCGGTGCGCTGCGGCGGCGGCGTCAACCACCGGATCGGCCTGTACGACGCCGCCCTGATCAAGGACAACCACGTGGTGGCCGCCGGGGGCGTGGCGGCGGCCTTCCGGGCGGTCCGGGAGGCGTACCCGGAGCTGCCCATCGAGGTGGAGGTGGACCGGATCGACCAGATCGAGCCGGTGCTGGCCGAGGGCGCCGAGGAGATCCTGCTGGACAACTTCACCGTGGCCGAGCTGGCCGAGGCGGTCCGGCTGGTGGGCGGGCGGGCCCGGCTGGAGTCCAGCGGCGGCCTCACCCTGGCCGACGCGGCCGAGGTCGCCGCCACGGGGGTGGATTACCTCGCCGTGGGCGGACTGACACATTCGGCCCCTGCGCTCGATATTGCTCTGGATCTTCGTAGTGCATAATCAGGGAATGCTGCTCACCATCGACGTCAGCAACACCCACACGGTGCTTGGCCTGTTCGAGGGTGAGGAAGTCCTTGAACACTGGCGGATCGCCACCGACCCCCGCCGGACCGCCGATGAGATCGCCGTCGTCCTCCAGGGCCTGCTCTCCCAGTCGCCCATCCTGAAAAATGCGGATATTGGGGGCGTGGCCATCTGTTCGACCGTTCCATCGGTGCTGAATGAGATGCGTGAGATGTCCCGCCGGTACTACGGCGACGTCACCACGGTGGTCGTCGAGCCCGGCGTGCGCACCGGCGTGCCGGTCCGCATGGACAACCCCAAGGAGGTCGGCAGCGACCGCATCGTCAACGCGCTGGCCGCCACCACCCTGTACGGCGGGCCCTGCGTGATCGTCGACTTCGGCACCGCCACCTCCTTCGACGCGGTCTCCGCCCGGGGCGAGTACATCGGCGCGGTGACCGCCCCCGGCCTGGAGATCTCGGTGGACGCGCTGGCCGCGGCCGGGGCCCAGCTGCACAAGGTGGAGCTCATCCGCCCCCGCTCGGTGATCGCCAAGAACACCGTCGAGGCCCTCCAGTCCGGCATCATCTACGGCTTCGCCGGCCTGGTGGACGGCATCGTGGACCGGATGACCGCCGAACTGGCCGACGACCCGGCCGACGTGACCGTGGTGGCCACCGGCCCGGGCGCGCCCCTGGTGGTCAGCGAGGCCCGCACCATCGACGAGCACGAGCCCTGGCTGACCCTGATCGGCCTGCGTCTGATCTACGCCCGCAACACGACGTGAGAGCCCGCCCCCGGATGGGAGACGGGCCCTCGAGCTGTGCGGATCACTCGTTCTCGGCGGTGTACAGGTAGTTCCAGTCACCGCAGTACGAGACCTTCTTGTTGTACGGGTTGTACTGGCAGACCTTGAAGCGCAGGCTGCTCACGCTCTTCTTCCAGAACTCGAAGTGCTTGAAGGTGCCGGCGCCACAGTGCTTGTAGGTCTTGGTGGTGTACCACTTGTGGCTGTACAGGTTGGTGACCTGGAACTTCACGTACGCGCACTTGCCGCCGTGCTTGTAGTACCGCGCGTCGTCGTCCCAGAGCTGGCCGGTCACGTGCACGGTGTTCACGGTCTGGTGCTGGTTCCAGCTGATGTCGATGGTGCCCTTGACCCGGGCGAGGTCGTTGGCGGAGTAGTAGGGACCCCACTCGTTGGCGGGCATGGCGCTGGCGGCGGTGGCGGGGAGGGCGAGGGCGGCGGCCACGAAGCCGGTCACCAGGGCGAATATGAGGCGCTTCATTGTTATCAGGGCTCCTTCGGGGTGGTGATACATAGATACGCGCACGCCCTTTCACCCGCCCTGACCGTCGCTAGCACAACGCTTGCAATTCCGCTCGCCGCGACTCGGTAGCCTTTACCGGGTGAGCGAAGACCTGAACGAGCTTCCGGAGCAGATGCGGGTCCGGCGGGAGAAGCTGGACCGGCTGCGCGCCGAGGGCGTCGATCCCTATCCCGTGACCTTTCCGCGCACCGCGACCAACGCGGAGATCCGGGAGAAATACGCCGACCTGGAGCCCGGTGCGGCCACCGGCGACCGCGTCGGTGTGGCCGGCCGGGTGATGCTCTCCCGGATCGGCGGCAAACTCTGCTTCGCCACCATCCGGGACGGCTCCGGCGACCTGCAGATCATGCTGTCCCTGGACCGGCTGGGCGAGGAGTCACTGGCCGCCTGGAAGCGCGACGTGGACCTCGGCGACCACGTCGGCGTCGAGGGCGAGGTGATCACCTCCCGCCGGGGCGAGCTGTCCATCATGGCCGAGAGCTGGCAGATCACCTCCAAGTGCCTGCGCCCGCTGCCGGAGAAGCACGCCGGCCTGAGCGACCCGGAGGCCCGGGTCCGGCTCCGGTACGTGGATCTGATCGTCAACGACGAGGCCAGGCGGCTGGCCCATGTGCGCAGCGACACCGTGCGCGCGGTCCGCGACTTCTGGCACGAGGAGGGCTACCTGGAGGTCGAGACCCCGATGCTCCAGCCGATCCACGGCGGCGCGACGGCCCGGCCCTTCAAGACCCACATCAACGCCTACGGCATGGAGCTCTACCTGCGGATCGCGATCGAGCTCTACCTCAAGCGGCTGGTGGTCGGCGGCATCGAGAAGGTCTTCGAGATGAACCGCAACTTCCGCAACGAGGGCGCCGACGCCACCCACAACCCCGAGTTCACCATGCTGGAGGCGTACGGGACCTACCTCGACTACCACGGCATGGCCGACCTGACCCAGCGGATGTACCAGCGGGCCGTGGTGGCCGCCCTGGGCACCACGGTGGTCCGGCACGGCGAGCACGAGGTGGATCTCGGCCTGGCCGAGTGGCCGCGGATCACGCTGTACGGCTCGGTCTCCGCGGCGCTGGGCGAGGAGGTCACCACCGAGACCCCGCTGGAGCGGCTCCGCAAGTACGCCGACCAGCGGGAGATCCACTGGGACCCGAAGTGGGGCGCGGGCAAGCTGGTCCAGGAGATCTTCGAGGCGCTGGTCGAGCACACGCTGATCCAGCCCACCTTCGTCATGGACTACCCGGTGGAGACCTCGCCGCTGACCCGGCAGCACCGGGAGAACCCGCTGCTGACCGAGAAGTGGGACCTGATCGGTTTCGGCACCGAGCTGGGCACCGCGTACTCGGAGCTGATCGACCCGATCGAGCAGCGGCGGCGGCTCACCGAGCAGTCGCTGCTGGCCGCCGGGGGCGACCTGGAGGCCATGCAGCTGGACGAGGACTTCCTGGCGGCGCTGGAGTACGCCATGCCCCCCACCGGCGGCGTCGGGGTCGGCATCGACCGGATGATCATGGCCTTCACCGGAAGGAACATCCGGGAGACCATCCTCTTCCCGCTGGTGCGGCCTAATTTCTGAGGGTTTTCTGAGAGATTTCCCGGCCCGGGAGACAGCCCCCGGGCCGGTCGTCTGGGCAGGTCAGCGGTGGGGGACACGCACTACACCTAATGGTTGCCCTGTCAATGACCCTCCTTGACGACCTTTCACGACGGCGTTTACCGTCCCCAAGGGTGGCGAAATCATTCGTCGTGGGAGAGGGGCTCACGATGTCGTTTTCCGAGGTGGTTGCCCGCAGTGAGGTTGGCCGCGTAGAGGTTGGCCGAACAGAGGTTGGCCGAAAAGAGTTGGATATGGAGCGTGCCGGTCTGACCGATGACGAACTACTGCTCCTCGCGGAGCTGGCGAAGGGAGTCACGGTGGACCGGGTGGGACGCAGGCTCGACGTGAGCGGGCGTACGGTCCGGCGGCGGCTCCGCGGTATCTGCGATCGGATCGGAGTGGCGACCGCGATCGAGGCGGTCGCCTGGGCGGCCCGCCGCCGCCTCATCTGATCGGGTGCGAACAACCGCGGACCGCTTCTGGAGCGGTCCGCGTGCTCGTTTACGGGCTGTGCCGGTGACCGGTCGTCAGTCCGCGATCCGGACGGCTCCCGCGAACGGGCGGGTCGCGATCGTCGCCACCCGGACGACGTCGCCGGTCTGCGGCGCGTGCACCATGTAGCCGCCGCCGATGTAGAGGCCAACGTGGTGCAGGTCGTTGTAGAAGAAGACCAGGTCGCCCGGGCGCAGGTCCTCCTTGCTCACGTGGGTGCCGGCCGTCCACTGGTCGCCGGTGTAGTGCGGCAGGCTGATGCCGACCCGCTGGTAGGCGGCCATCACCAGGCCGGAGCAGTCGTAGGAGTTGGGCCCTTCGGCCCCCCACACGTACGGCTTGAGCTGCTGGGTGAGCGCCCACCGTACGGCCTGGGCGGCCTTGCCGTCCCCGACCACGGGCAGGTCAAGACGGGAGGGACGGCGGACCTGGCCGGCCACCTGGCGGTAGAGGGAGCTCTCGGTCTTCTTGACCAGTCTGCGGATCTTGTCGGTCCGGGCGTCCAGGCTCTTGAGCAGCTTGGCCACCTCGTCCTGCCGCGCCTTGGCCCCCTCCCGGGCCCGCTGGGCGGTCTCCATGGCCTTCTCCACCTGAAGCACCTCCTCGCCGCTCTGCAGCTGCAGCGCGTACGTGGTGGCGGCGACGTCCAGGTAGGTGTCCGGGTCGGCGGCGTTCATCAGGCCGAAGCCGTTGGCGCCGCCGGTCATGTAGGAGTTCTGCGCGAAGAGGCCGGCTTTCTCCCGCAGGCCGGCCAGCTCGGCCTCGCTCTTGGCGAGCGTGGTCTTGGCCAGCTCGGCGGAGCGCTGGGCCTCCTTGAGCCGGACCTTCTCCCCGTTGTACTCCTCGGTGACGGTCTCGATCTCGACGTAGAGGTCCTCGACCTCCTTGGTGAGCTCCTTCAGCGTGGGCTCAGGGTCGGCGGTGGCCGAGACGACCGGGGCGCCGATGGTGATCATGGTCAGCGCGGCGCCGACGAACACGATCCTGCTGAGCACCCGGGGTCTTCGAGGGCCGCGGGTATGCCTGCCACGACTGCGCAACCGATCTCCTCTCCAGAGCCGCCTACCGGATCAGCCGACGGGTTCGGGAGGCCGACAATCCGCGCTGGACATTAGTGCACGTCAGGTTCGTGCTCAACCAGAACTGAGAAATCCGTCTAGGTTCGACAACCGAACGATCACGAAAAGGTCACGTGACCACCAAGAATGTCCTGCGATTAGTTCCCTTTGATGTGGTTGGGGCGATCGAAAGCCCCAGGTACGCCAGAGAGTGCGCGAATTGTCACCACGCCCTTACTCATCGTTATTCCGTGACCTTGTGTATAGGGTTTGGGCACGGCCGATACTCGGCCCGCCGTGCCTGCCCTGCGATCCGCCGCTACTCTCGGGGACATGGAACAGGTGGCGCCGGCCGTCGAGGAAGCCGTCCGGCCTTCGGCGGTGGTGCGTCGCGCGCGCACGGCGGACGTCCGCATCATCCGGCGTTTCGTCGACGCCTACTCCGGCGCCGAGCGGCGGCTGCTCACCAAGTCCACGGTCACCCTCTACGAGGACGTGCAGGAGTTCTGGGTCGCCGAGGTGGACGGCGTGGTGGTCGGCTGCGGCGCGCTCCACGTGCTCTGGGAGGACCTGGCGGAGATCCGGACCGTCGCGGTGGACCCGTCCGTCCGCGGTCAGGGCCTGGGCCACCGCCTGGTGGCCGCACTGCTGGACACCGCCCGCGAGCTCGGCGTGCGCCGGGTCTTCTGCCTCACCTTCGAGGTGGCCTTCTTCGCCAGGCACGGCTTCGTCCCGATCAACGGCACCCCGGTCTCCCCCGAGGTGTACGCGGAGCTGCTCGCCTCCTACGACGAAGGTGTCGCCGAGTTCCTCGACCTGGAACACGTCAAGCCCAACACCCTGGGCAACACCCGCATGCTGCTGCACCTCGGGCCGCGGGTTGACTCCCGCCATAACGGGGGGGAAAGGTGACTGTTAATCCGGCTATCGATACTTTGGGGATTGTCAAGCGTGCGTGTCGTGCCCACGCTCGAACCCGAAGTGAGGTGACACGGTGAGCAATCCTGAGCCGCCGTACCCGCAGGACGACAAGGCCGGCAACGCACCGCCGCCATCCGATCAGAGCCAAGAGGGCGACCAGCAGAACTTCGACCCCGACGTCACCATCGTGAGCCGCAACCCCTCCGGCACCGGCCAGCAGCCGGTGTACGGGCAGCAGGGCTCCGGGGCGTACGGGCAGCAGCAGGGGACCAACCCCTACGGGCAGGGCTACCCGCAACAGCCGCAACAGCCGCAGCCCGGCTATGGCCAGCAGCAGCCGTACGGTCAGGGCTACGGCCAGTCCCAGCCCCAGGCCCAGGGATACGGCCAGCAGCAGGGGTACGGCCAGCAGGGCTACGGCCAGCAGCCGTACGGGCAGCAGCAGGGATACGAGCAGCAGCAAGGCTATGGCCAGGGTTACGGCCAGCAGCAGGGCTACTCCCAGCAACAGGGCTACTCCCAGCCGGGTTACGGCCAGCAACAGGGTTACGAGCAGCAGGGCTACGCTCAGCAGCAGCAGGGTTATGAGCAGCAGGGCTACGCCCAGCAACCCGGTTATGGCCAGGACCAGCAGCACGCCCAGCAGCAGGGCTACTCCCAGCCGGGCTACCCCCAGCAGCCCGGTTACGGCCAGCAGGGTTACCAGCAGCCCCAGCAGGGCTACGGCCAGCAGGGGTATGGCCAGGGCTACGGTCAGGGCTACCAGCAGCAGCCCCAGCCGGGTTACGGCCAGCAGCCCGGATACGCCGGTTACCCGCAGCCGGGCGCTCCGGCCCCCGGCTACGCCGCGGCCCCCGTCCCGCCGGGCGCGCCCGCCCCGCTGGCGGAGTGGTGGCAGCGCCTGGTGGCCCGGCTGATCGACGGCGCGCTCTATTTCGTGCTGAGCTTCGTGATCGGCATGATCGCCGCTTCCATCTGGGTGCGGAACACCACCTTCGACTTCGAGACCGGCCAGCTCAGCTCGCCGTCGATTCTCACCTTCCTGGTGCCCGCGCTGCTCGGCGCGGCGGCGCTGTTCGGCTACGAATTCCTTCTGCTGAAGCAGCGCGGCCAGACCCTCGGCAAGATCGTTATGGGTATCAAGGTGGTGCGCGTCGGGCAGGGACTGGCGGGCGGGCTGGACAATGAGACCGCGCTGCGCCGTTCGGGAGCTCTTGCCGGGCCGGTGTTGTTGACATGGATTCCCGGCCTTCAGACCATTCTTCCGTGGCTCGTCTACCTCTACTGGCTGGCCGCGTTGCTCTGGCCCCTCTGGGATAAGCCGTTGCAGCAGTCGCTTCTCGACAAGGTGGCGAACACGGTGGTCGTCAAGGTCAAGTAGTGACATAGACCTCAGGAAAATCCGGAACGGGGCCGATGGAACGGACCATCGGCCCTGTTTCGTGCACGCAGCGTGTTCGGGCCGTTCCATCCGAAATAACACCCTAAAAGCCGTAACGGGTTACTGCTACCGTGCGATGGGACCAAGAACACCGGTCCTCATAGATGTCACGAGAGGCAACGCAATGAACCCGGAACCTCCCCCCGGCCAGAACCCGTATGGCTCGGCTCCCCCTCCGGGTGGATACCCGCCGCCTGGCGGATACCCGCCGCCGCCGCAGCACGGATACCCGCCTGCCGGCGCCTACAACGCCCCCATGGGCATGCCCCTTCCGCCCGGAGTTCCCGCGCCGCTCGCGGAGTGGTGGCAGCGTTTGGTGGCACGACTGATCGACGGCGTTATCCTCGGCGTGGTCGTGTACCTGATTATTGGCCGCATCATCGCGTCCGCCTTCAGCACGACTGAGACAGTCAGCGTGCTGGGTGTCTCGGCCCAAGTCCAGACCGTTTCCTTCACCGGCCTGCTGCTGAGCGCGATCATCAGCGTCCTGCTGTACGGCGCGTACGAGTTCTTCCTGGTGTCACGGGACGGGCAGACAATCGGCAAGAAGGTCATGAAGATCCGCATCGTAAAGCTCGGCGCCCCCCTTCAGGGCGGCGTCGACACCGAGACGCTGATCAAGCGGATCGGGGTGCTGTACGGCCCGCAGATTCTTGGCTTCAATACCGTCCTCAACATGATCGCCGGCATCTTCAGCCTGGTGAACGTGCTCTGGCCGCTCTGGGACAAGCCGCTCCAGCAGGCGATTCACGACAAGGTCGCCGGAACCGTCGTGGTGAAGCTGTAGCCCGATCTGTGTTCCAATGAGTGGGGTGGCCGCTCCCGGCCACCCCACTCGCCATTCCTGGGTACGATTTTGTTCTATCGGGTAAGCATTCTGACCACCCTGGTGGATACTTGTCCTCCGCGCCAGGCTATGGATCAGCTGCACAGGACGGCCATCAGGCGCCGGATACCCCTATTTTCACGGGCGATCCGGTTGAAACAGTCCGGCAACCTCCCGGCAAGGAGTGAAGACGAATGACCGAGGTAATCTCAGCCCTGATCCCACCGCTTCTGGTCGGCGCGGCAGTGGTCTACGGGGTGGTTAAGTTGGTTCGTTCAGAGGCGGCAGGCTTGCGCGGAAGACGCGAACCCGCCGAGAACCCCTCGGACAAGACCACCCTTCCCTGAGAAATGCCTTGGCTCGAATTGTCATCCGGCGTAACTGGGTATATGTTTGGCAGACGAATCAAACTATGCTCGTGAAAGGATTGCCGGATGGCCAAGCACACGCAGGTGATTCTCATCGACGACCTCGATGGCGGCGAGGCCAATGAGACGGTCACCTTCGCGATTGACGGCCTGCCTTATGAGATTGACCTGAGCGACTCGAACGCCAAGAAGCTGCGGGAAGCGCTGGCGCCTTTCGTCTCCAGCGCCCGTAAGGGCGAAACAGGGTCAACTCGGGGCCGTCGTCGTGGTGGCGGTGGGACCCAGCGGGCCATGACCCGGGAGAAGAGCGCGGAGATCCGCGCCTGGGCCAAGGCGAACAACCACCCGGTGAGCGAGCGCGGCCGGATTGCCGCCTCGATCGTCGAGGCCTACGACCAAGCGCACTAAGACGCTCACTGGTCACTTCTTGATCGTGCGGTTATGCGGTCGCCGGGGATCTTCCCTGACGGCCCGCATGGCCGCACGATCGCGTTATCAGGTAATAAACGTCGTTCGCTTGCGGCGTATCGGGAACACCTCGCCCCCGATCGGTAGTTGGATGGAGGGTGAACGCCCTGCGCCCGGGGAACGTCTTGCTACATAGAGGCGGTCGCCGGGCCGGAGCTGGCATGCGGAACGACGCGGCCGGATCTCCCGGCCGCGCCTGACCGCTCTGTGAGGAGCGACGAGATGTTCGAAAGGTTCACCGACCGTGCGCGGCGGGTTGTCGTCCTGGCCCAAGAAGAGGCCCGGATGCTCAACCACAACTACATCGGTACTGAGCACATTCTTCTTGGTTTGATCCACGAAGGTGAAGGCGTTGCCGCCAAGGCTCTGGAGAGCCTGGGCATCAGTCTTGAGGGTGTTCGCCAGCAGGTCGAGGAGATCATCGGCCAGGGCCAGTCGGCACCTTCTGGGCACATCCCGTTCACCCCGCGGGCCAAGAAGGTCCTTGAGCTGTCGCTCCGCGAGGCTTTGCAGCTGGGACACAACTACATCGGCACCGAGCACATCCTGCTCGGGCTCATCCGCGAGGGTGAGGGTGTGGCTGCCCAGGTGCTGGTGAAGCTGGGCGCCGACCTGAACCGGGTGCGGCAGCAGGTCATCCAGTTGCTCCACGGTTACCAGGGCAAGGAGCCGGCCGCCGCGGGTGGCCCGCAGGAGGCCGCGCCGTCGACCTCCCTTGTGCTGGACCAGTTTGGCCGCAACCTGACCCAGGCCGCCCGGGAGGGCAAGCTGGACCCGGTGATCGGCCGGGAGAAGGAAATCGAGCGGGTCATGCAGGTGCTGTCCCGCCGTACCAAGAACAACCCCGTGCTGGTGGGCGAGCCCGGCGTCGGCAAGACCGCCGTGGTGGAGGGGCTGTCCCAGAAGATCGTCAAGGGCGAGGTGCCGGAGACGCTCAAGGACAAGCAGCTCTACACGCTCGACCTCGGCGCGCTGGTGGCCGGCTCGCGGTACCGGGGTGACTTCGAGGAGCGCCTGAAGAAGGTGCTGAAGGAGATCCGCACCCGCGGAGACATCATCCTGTTCATCGACGAGCTGCACACCCTGGTCGGCGCGGGCGCCGCGGAGGGCGCCATCGACGCCGCCAGCATCCTCAAGCCGATGCTGGCCCGGGGCGAGCTGCAGACCATCGGCGCCACCACGCTGGACGAGTACCGCAAGCACCTGGAGAAGGACGCGGCGCTGGAGCGCCGGTTCCAGCCCATCCAGGTGGCCGAGCCGTCGCTGTCGCACACCATCGAGATCCTCAAGGGTCTGCGCGACCGGTACGAGGCGCACCACCGGGTCTCCATCACCGACGGCGCCCTGGTGGCCGCGGCCCAGCTGGCCGACCGGTACATCAGCGACCGCTTCCTGCCCGACAAGGCGATCGACCTGATCGACGAGGCGGGCTCCCGGATGCGCATCCGCCGGATGACCGCGCCGCCGGACCTCCGCGAGTACGACGAGAAGATCGCCAACGTCCGCCGGGACAAGGAGTCCGCGATAGACGCGCAGGACTTCGAGAAGGCGGCCGCCCTCCGCGACCAGGAGAAGCAGCTCCAGATCAAGCGGGAGCGGCGGGAGAAGGAGTGGAAGGCCGGCGACATGGACGTCGTGGCCGAGGTCACCGAGGAGCTCATCGCCGAGGTGCTCGCCACCGCCACCGGCATCCCGGTCTTCAAGCTGACCGAGGAGGAGTCGCAGCGCCTGCTCCGCATGGAGGACGAGCTGCACAAGCGGATCATCGGCCAGGACGACGCCATCAAGGGCCTGTCCCGCTCGATCCGCCGCACCCGGGCCGGGCTGAAGGACCCGCGCCGTCCCGGTGGCTCGTTCATCTTCGCCGGCCCGTCCGGCGTCGGTAAGACCGAGCTCTCCAAGGCGCTGGCCGAGTTCCTGTTCGGGGACGAGGACGCGCTGATCATGCTGGACATGTCGGAGTTCATGGAGAAGCACACCGTCTCCCGGCTCTTCGGCTCCCCGCCCGGCTACGTCGGGTACGAGGAGGGTGGCCAGCTCACCGAGAAGGTGCGGCGCAAGCCGTTCTCCGTGGTCCTCTTCGACGAGATCGAGAAGGCCCACCCGGACATCTTCAACTCGCTGCTGCAGATCCTGGAGGACGGTCGCCTGACCGACGCCCAGGGCCGGGTGGTGGACTTCAAGAACACGGTCATCATCATGACCACCAACCTCGGCACCCGGGACATCTCCAAGGGCATCGGGGTCGGGTTCGCGAAGAACAACGACGTCGAGGGCAACTACGACCGCATGAAGGCGAAGGTCCAGGAGGAGCTGAAGCAGCACTTCCGGCCCGAGTTCCTCAACCGCGTCGACGACACGGTGGTCTTCCACCAGCTGACCATGGGCGAGATCATCAAGATCGTCGACCTGATGCTGGCCCAGGTGGACGCCCGCCTCAAGGACCGCGACATGGGCCTGGACCTCACCCCGGCCGCCAAGCAGGTCCTCGCCGACCGCGGCTACGACCCGGTGCTCGGTGCCCGCCCGCTCCGCCGTACCATCCAGCGCGAGCTGGAGGACTCCCTCTCCGAGAAGATCCTGTACGGCGAGCTCCGCCCCGGCCAGATCGTCAAGGTCGACATCGAGGGCGAGGGCGAAGCAGCGGTCTTCACCTTCGTCGGCGAGAACAAGACCCCCACGGTCCCGGACTCGGCGGCTTCCATCGTCGAAACCATCAAGAAGTAACCGAGAACAACCACGAAGGCGCCCTTCCCCGCTGGGGGAGGGGCGCTTTCGCGTGTTCTCTGATCAGCACCACCGGGGGTGTTCCACAGATTAGACTGTTTCACGTGACGCGGAACGGGGCTCCTCGCGAAACAGAACTCGAACACCTCTTCGGAGAGGCGGTGCGCTCGGTGCTGCCCCCGGACTGGACGATTGCCCACGTGCCGGAACCGGCGTGGAGTTCGGATACCGGAATCGACGCCGTCTACGAGATCGAGGCAGCGGAAAATGCGCGTGGCCGCATCCATATCGCGATAAAACGCCATCTGGAGCCGCGCGATCTTCCGAGGGTGCTTCGGGTGATGTCGGCCTACGAAGAGCGGCTGCCCGGCGAGACGCTTCGTCGGAGCGGCAGAGTAATCGTGGCCTCCTACATTTCCCCCAGAGTCCGCGAATTGCTCGCTGCGGAACACACAGGGTGGTTTGATTCAGCCGGAAATCTGCGTCTGCAACTGCCGCAGCCGCTGATCTTCATAGATCGGCACGGAGCTGATCGAAACCCCTATCCGGCGCCCGATCGACCGTTGCGATCACTCCGTGGACGGGCCGCCGCGCGTATCGTTCGCGCGCTCATGGACGGGCAGGGATACCGGGGGGTACGGGAGCTGGCGAGCGACGCCGGGGTCAGCGCGGCCACCAGTTCGCGGGTGCTCGATCTGCTGGCCCGGGAGAGCCTGGTGGAGCGCGACCCAGGCGGGGCGATCACCGCGACCCGCAAGCGTTCCCTGATGCGCCGCTGGGTGGAGGACTATGGGGTCACCCTGTCGAACCACGCGGTGCCTGTACTGGCCGCGCGGGGAGTCGATCGAGTTCTGCATGATCTGCGCGATTACCCCGGCCGCTATTCCCTGACGATGGGTGCGGCGCTTCAGGCCTATCTGCCACCCGAACGTGCCGCGGTGGCGCCGCTGGCGCTCCTGGCCCTGTACGTCGACAACGCCGTCACCGCACAACGGGACCTTGGCCTGCGTGCTACCCAGCGCGGTGCGAACGTCCTGCTCATCGAGCCCTTCGACGACGTCGTCCACCAGAACGCCACGGCACGTGATCGGCTGCGCTACGTCAGTCCGGCTCAGGCGATCGCCGACTTGCTGACCGGCCCCGGGAGATCAGCCGAAGAGGCCGCACAACTGATCGAACTCCTGGCCACCACTGACCCGGAATGGAACCGATGACCGTCACCAATCCCACCGAATACGTGCTGGCGCGCCAGGTCCTGCTGGACGTGTTGGAGGCTCTCGGGCCTCATCGTGACGCGGTGGTGTTAGTCGGCGCTCAGGCGGTCTACCTGCACACCGGCGATGCCGACCTGGCCGTGGCACCGACCACAACGGATGCGGACATCGCCCTCGCCCCCGACCTTCTCCATGATGAGCCACTTCTTGAGGCCGCTCTCCGCAGCGCGGGATTCGTCCCCGGTGCGAATCCAGGAACCTGGCACGGCACGTCCCATATCGCCGTGGACCTGATGGTGCCGGAGGCGCTGAGTGGTTCGGGCGGCAGGCGAGGTGCCCGGCTTCCCGTACACGGAAATCGCGTCGCCCGCCGTACCGTCGGGCTGGAACCGGCGCTTGTGGACAACCGTGATCATGAACTACAAGCGCTGGACGTAACCGATGAGCGGACCTTCACGATCCGCGTGGCCGGGGTGGCCGCGCTGCTCGTGGCGAAGGCCATCAAGGTCAAGGAACGCTTGGACCAGCGGGATCGGCTCAAGCCCAAAGATGGACTGGACATGCTGCGCCTGCTCCGGGCCGTTGAGGCGGAACCGCTGGCCCGTGATCTTCGGCGCCTCAGTGATGACCCGCTGGCGGCTGGGGTGACCACTGAGGCGGTGGCGATCTTGCGGCGGCACGGCGGTGAACCCGACGGTGAGCTCGCCCGTCTCGCGGTGCGCGCGGTGGGCGTGCTCGACGATCCCGATGTCGTCGCGGCGTCGTTCGCCGTCTTGACGGAGGAGGTCCTGGCCGCCTACGACGCCCTGCCGAGCGCCGCCATCCGGTAGGAGGTCACGCGGCCAGTTTCAGGCCGAGGGCGGTGAGGTGTTGGCGGGTCCAGTCGAGGTCGTCGGCGAGGCGGGCGACCAGGGCGGCGGGGCCTCTGGACTTGGGGGCGGTCCAGTCGTGGGCCTCGACCTCGATGTGGGCGGAGCCGTTGACGGCGCCGGAGAGCAGGGCCGTCAGGGTGTCCTGCAGGATGGGCTGGGTGCTGGGGATTTCGTGGCTGTGGTTGTGGACGTGGCCGAGCTTGACCACGGGGGCGCCGGCCTGGGCGAGGCCGCGCAGGGCCGCCTCGGGCTCCTCGGGGCCGCAGGACAGGTGGCAGACGTCCAGGCAGACGCCGAGGTGCTCGGAGTCGATGCCGCAGACCCGCTGGAGGGCCTGCTCGGTGGTCTCCAGGACGCAGCCGGGCCACGGCTCGAAGCCGACCCTGATCGTCTTGCCGGTGACGCTGTAGATGCCGCGCAGTTCGCGGGAGAGGCGCTCCAGGCGGCGGGAGGCGATGGCGTGCAGGTCGGCCGGCCAGTCGCGGCGCCAGCCGATGGGGATGGTGGAGATGCTGCCGAACCGGACGTCGTCGGGGAGCAGGAAGGCGAGGATCTTGGCCAGGGCCATCGTGTAGCGGTAGCGCTCGGGCTTGGCCCAGTCGGGGCCGGGGGCCTCCTGGTTGCGGCCGCCGGTGCCGTTCAGGCTGACCACTTCCAGGCCGCGCTCCTCCAGTGAGCGGCGGAGCCGGACCAGTTCGATCCGGTCGGCGATCAGGTGGTCGGCGACCTGGGGCGCCAGCCATAGGCCGATGCCGAGTCGTTCCACGCCAAGGCGGCGCCGTACGGGCACGGCGTACCTGGTCAGGTGGGCGATCAGGTTCTCCAGGTCCTCGGCGGGGTGGACCCCCGCGTTGTAGGCCAGGTGAACGACCGTCCCGTCGTGGTGGCGCAGCCGCATCGAATGCCTCCAAGCTCCGACCCTTATTGGCCCACACGACCTGTCCTGGTCGCATGGGACACGAGTCCCTTCCGTGCCGGGAATCCGGCCCGGTACGGCGAGCTTGCTCTCGGGCACCGGTCTACGCGTCAGCCCCGCAGGCGATGTTCGGTACGTCGCCAGGATGACGTCGGCAGCGAGCTCACCGTAGACGTGGCGACTTGTGATCCACTTGGTGTGACTCGGCCGAATTCACTCTACGAAGTGTAGTACTACGTTTGGTGGCGTGAAACACCTTCGGTCCCATTGAGATCAGGTCGGGATCTTCGCGCCGGGTTTCAGCTCGGTAACGCGTAGCTGCCGTCGTCGAGGAGTTCGGCCAGGCCGTCCTCGAGCAGGCCGTCCAGGGCGCGTTCCCGTTGCGGGGCGTCGGCCCAGGCGGCGTCCAGGGCGGCCTTCGGGACCGGGCCTGGGGCGTCTCGGAGCACCGCAAGCAGACTACCCCGGCATTGGCGGTCGGTTCCCGCGTACGTCTGGCCCTTGCGGGGTGGGCCGTCGTGGGCGGGCTTGCCGGTCAGGAGCCATTCGCAGCGGGCGGCCACCGGGCAGTCGGCGCAACGTGGCGCGCGGGCCGTGCAGATCAGGGCGCCCAGTTCCATCACCGCCACCGCCCAGCGGGGGGCGTCCACCGGGGGAATGAGCGATTCGGCCAGTCGCCGCTCCGGTGTCGTCGTCGCCTTCGGCGGATACTCCTCGCCTCGCATCACTCGCGCCAGGACTCGCCGCACATTCGTATCCAGTACGGCATGCCGCCCGCCGTACGCGAAACTCGCCACCGCCGCCGCCGTGTAGTCCCCAATCCCCGGCAGCGACCGCAACTCGTCATAACTCGCCGGAACAAGCCCCCCAAAGTGCTCTGTAATAGCCCTGGCGCACGCGTGCAAATTCAAAGCCCTACGCGGATACCCCAGCCGCCCCCAATACCGCACAGCCTCCCCAGGAGCCTCCTTGGCCAGCGCCCCCGGCTCCGGCCATCGCTCCATCCACTCCTCCCAAACGGGGAGCACCCGCACCACCGGTGTCTGCTGAAGCATGATCTCGCTCACCAGAATCCCCCACGGCGTAGCCTCCGCCCGCCGCCAAGGCAAATCCCGATTGTGCTCGGCATACCAGTTAAGAACAGCCTCATGAAGAATCCGCACCCCCCGACTTTATCGACCCCACCCCCAAACCAACCCCATTCCCCACCCTCCCCGCGGCCCTCCC
>NZ_JAHCST010000026.1 GCF_018476525.1 Acrocarpospora catenulata | reverse complement strand
ACAACCGCGGGCCCGTGGATCCCCGTCAACCCGGCACGACAGCCGGGCCACAACACTGACCCGATCACGCAATCAACGCTCAGCCGGACCATTCAACCGACCACGGGAAGATCACGAAAGATCCAGGTTAACGTCGCTGCTTTAGGCGATGTCCGATCTGGGGCTTCTCGTCGCAACAAATGAGGAAATGTCGGTGAACTTCGGTTCACCGTTCAGGCTTCTGGTCGGTCAGCCGACCAGAATGCAAAGCGTGTCGGTTCCCTCACCGCTTTCAGCGCCGGTCGCGACCGAACCGCCCATCGCGGAACATTCGCCCTCCGGGCCGTTCACCGTCTCGGGGTACGTCCCGGCCTGGTCCGCCCCACCGGCGGCCACCGGGGCGCCCGACAGCACGCTGCCCGCGACCCCGGACGGCCCCGCCGCCGCCTTCACCCCTGTCGTGGACCTGGACTCCGGCGGCGTGATCGCGGTCCACGTCACCGCCGACGGACGGCTGGGCGCGGGCGCGGCCGACGTGTCCGCCACCGTCAACGCCATCCGCGCGGCCACCGAGCAGGAGGCCCGGCTGCCGCTGGTGCTGTCCATCCCGCTGGGCGCCGTGGTCGCGGGCACGGCCGGTCTGGCCCCGGTGCACGAGGCCCTGCGGGTGGGCGGGCGGCGCCCCCGCGAGGTCATCCTGGTGCTGGAGGGCAACCTGGCCGCCGAGGAGCGCGGCGCGCTGCTGGCCGGTCTGGACGGCCTGCGCGCGGCCGGCTACCTGATCGCCTACGGCGGGCTCGGCGCCCGCCACCTGCCGCTCGACCTGCTCGCCGACGCCCCGCCGTACGTGATCGTGATCGCCGGCGAGCTGATGGACCGCATCCCGCGCGACCCCCGCCGCGCCGCCCTGGCCGAGGCCCTGGTCGGCATGGCCAAGGGCGTGGGCGCGCACGTGCTGGCCCCGGCCGTCCGCGACGAGGCCCAGCTGGCCGCCATCCGCGGCTGGGGCATCCGCCTGGCCCAGGGCCCGCTGCTGGCCCCGCCGGACTGGACGCCCGCGCACGGCCGCGTGCACGTCCCGGTCCCCATCCCCGAGGCCACCCCGATGGCCGCCCTGCTCGGTCCCCGGGTCTCGGAGTTCCTGCTCCCCGCCCTGACCCTCCCGATGACCGCCCAGGCCGAGGACGTGGTCGCCGCCTTCGGCACCGAGGCCTCGGTCTCCAGCGTCATCCTGGTCGACGACTACCAGCGCCCGCAGAGCATGATCGACCGCAGCCGTTTCCTGCTCTTCATGGCCGGCGCCTACGGCCACGCCCTGCACGCCAAGAAGCCCGCCCACCGCCTCGCCGACACCGCCCGTCTGGTCCCCAAGACCACCCCGGCCATCGCCGCCATGCAACTGGCCGGGCAGGACGCCGACCGCGTCTACGACGACCTGGTGGTCGTCGACGAGGTCGGCCGCTGCCTCGGCATCGTCCACGTCAGCGACCTCATCCGCCACGTCGCCAACACCCCGGCCACCAGGGCCTAGACCAGCCTGGTGACCCGGCCGGACTCCAGGGAGTAGTACGCGCCGACCACCTGCAACCCGCCCGAGCGGGCCCGGGGCGCCAGCAGCGGGTCGTGGCACAGGGCGTCGGCCACCGTCGTGGTGTGATCGTGGATCATGCTCTCGATCAGCAGGGGTCCGGTGAGGCCGCCGGTGCTTGATCGCTGGTAGGCGGGGCGGAGCGCGGTCTCGATGGGCCGCAGGCCGTGCGGGAGGGGTCTGTGGCTGGCGAGCGCCTCGGCCGCCGCCGTCACCGCGCCGCAGTACTGGTGGCCCAGGACCACGACCAGGGAGGCCCGCAGGTCCGCCGGGCCGTACTCGATGGCGGCGGTGACCAGGGGGTCCACGGTGTGGGCGGCGGTCCGGACGGCCAGGACGTCGCCGATCCCGGTGTCGAAGATCATCTCGGGTGGGACCCGGGAGTCGATGCACGAGACCACCACCGCGTACGGCGACTGGCCGGCCGACACCTCGACGCGGCGGGCCAGGTCCTGGTGGGGGTGGCGGGAGCGGCCGGAGGCCCAGCGGTCGTTCCCGGCCATGAGCAGCCGCCAGGCCTCGTCAGGGGTGGTCGGGAGGAGGTCGGGCCGGTGGCCCGCCTCGACCGCCGCCTCGCCCACCAGGGCGGCGCCGGCCAGGAAGCCGCCGGTCAGCATCGCGACGGCGGACAGGATGCGACGGCGGGTCAGCCCAGTATCGTCACGCACAGTGACGATACTGGGCTCTTCCCGTGATGTTGTCTACCCGGGTCGCCTACTTCAGAGGCGGCAGGCGTAGATGTCGGTGACCAGGATGGCCTTGGCGCCGAGCTCCCAGAGCTGGTCCATCACCGACTGGTGGCCGCGCCGGGGCACCATGGCGCGGACCGCGACCCAGCCCTCGCGGTGCAGCGGGGAGACGGTGGGACCCTCCATGCCGGGCGTGAGGGCGATCGCCTCCTCGATGCGCTCGGCGCGGATGTCGTAGTCCATCATCACGTAGTCGCGGGCCACCAGGACGCCCTGGAGGCGGCGGACGAACTGCTGGAAACCGCTGTTCTCGGCGGCGCCGGCCTGCTTGATGAGGATGGCCTCGGAGCGGGCGATGGGCTCGCCGAAGACCTCCAGGCCGACGTTGCGCAGGGTGGTGCCGGTCTCCACCACGTCGGCCACGGCGTCGGCCACGCCCAGCCGGATGGCGGTCTCCACCGCGCCGTCCAGCTTGATCACCCGCGCGTCCACGCCCTCCTCGGCCAGGTACTTGCCGAGGAGCCCGGCGTAGGAGGTGGCGATGCGCTTGCCGGTCAGGTCCTGCACGCTGCTGAAGGCGCCGGGGAGCGCGGCGAACCGGAACGTGGAGCGCCCGAAGCCGAGCGGCACCACCTCCTCGGCCGGGGCCCCGGAGTCGAAGAGCATGTCCCGGCCGGTGATACCGGCGTCCAGGGTGCCCTCCCCCACGTACACGGCGATGTCCCGGGGACGCAGGAAGAACAGCTCACAGGAGTTCTCGGGGTCGACGACCACCAACTCCTTGGTGTCCTTGCGCTGGCGGTACCCGGCTTCTTTCAGGATCGTCTGGGCGGCCTCGGTGAGGGCGCCCTTGTTCGGTACGGCTAGGCGAAACATTGATCACTCCACCACAGGTTCGGATCTGGTCAAGGGCTACAAGTCGGGGCTCGGTCGGCGAGCCCCTACAGATGCTTGTAGACCTGGTCCAGGTCGATCCCCCGCGCCAGCATCAGCACCTGGAGGTGGTAGAGCAGCTGCGAGATCTCCTCCGCGGCCCGGTCCGCCGACTCGTACTCGGCGGCCATCCAGACCTCGGCGGCCTCCTCCACGATCTTCTTCCCGATGGCGTGCACTCCCGCGTCCAACGCGGCCACCGTTCCCGACCCTTCCGGCCGGACCCGGGCACGCTCCGCCAACAGCGAATACAGCTCATCGAAGGTCGTCATTGATCACTCTCGCGCTCGAAGACACTGCTCCCAACACTAGCGGCCACCTCCCCCTTCTCCGGTGCAGGTCCACGTCCCGAGACGCGCGTCCTGGACCCCGGACCGGTGCCCGCAAGGCGAACGCCTCCCCATCGAACCGATGGGGAGGCGTGTCTACCGGTGTGTCACACCGCCGTGCAGGTCACGGGGGACGGGACGTTGTTGGTGCCGCTCCAGCTTCCGTTGAAGCCGAAGGTGGTGGTGGCGTTGGTGCCGAGGGTTCCGTTGTAGGACACGTTGCCGACGGTGACCGCGGAGCCGGAGGTCGACAGGGTGCCGCTCCAGAGCTGGGTGACGGCCTGGCCGTTGGCGAAGGTCCACTTGACGGTCCAGCCCGTGATGCCGACGGTGCCGGAGTTCTTGACGGTCACCGTGACGCCGAAGCCGCCGGGCCACTGGTTGGTGATGGCGTAGGTGGCCGTACAGGCCTTGCCGGTGGAGGGCGAAGGGCTGGGAGATGGCGACGGGGAAGGGGACGGGGACGGACTGGGTGAGGGGCTGGGCGACGGGGACGGTGACGGGCTGGGCGAGGGGGACGGCGAGGGGTTGGTGCCGTTCTTGGCGGCCATCGCCGTGGAGTGGGCGCGGAAGATGGCCAGGGCGGGGTCGCCGAACTTGACCGCGTGCTGGTCGCCGCCCGCGGAGCGGTGCGGGTACCACCAGAAGGCGGAGCCGTCGCCGTCCTGGGCCGCGAAGTAGTTGTAGATCTCGGTCCACCACTGGTTGCGTGTGCCGGAGATGTCGGTGTTCCACTCGCCCATGAAGAACGGCTTGCCCACCAGGTTGTGGGAGTCGGAGATCCAGCGCCCGATGAGCGTCTTGGTCTGCTCCAGGGTCAGGTTCGCCCACCCCGCCTGCGGGTAGGGGTGCGCCGAGGTGTAGTCGATGTACGGCGACTGGTGGATGTACACGAACGGGTTGCCCTCGTCGCCGCCGAAGCCGTACCGGGACTCGTGGCCCTCCAGGCCGGTGCCGAGCATGTGGTTGGGGTCGATGCTCTTGACGTGCGCGCCCATCTCGTCCACCCAGGCGCGCAGGGTGGCTCCGCTGGTGTTCTCGGCGGCGCTGACGTCCTGGTATCGCGGCTCGTTCATCAGCTCCCAGGCGAAGATGGCCGGTTCGTCCTTGTACTTGATCCCGCTGTAGTGGTTGGTGCGGTTCAGCACGTACGAGACGTAGTTCTTGTACTGGGTGAAGCACCCGGGGCACTGGGTCTTGTTGAAGAACTTGGCGCGCCCGGGATGGCCACCGCTCAGCCCCTCCCACTGGAGGCGGGTGTCGATGCCGCCGTACGCCTCCCAGTAGTTCTCGAACACCGGGATCAGCTTGATGCCGTGCGACTTGGCCGACTGGATGACGTAGTCGAAGAGGGCGAACTGCTGGTCGTTGTAGACGCCCTTGGTCTTCTCGAAGCCGTGCCAGTCCTCGTGGCTGAACATCCACAGGCGGAGCACGCTGACCTTGTCGGCCTGCAGGTCGGCGAAGTGCTGGTCGATCTTGGCCTTGTCCATGTACTGCGTCTCGGTGTCGCCGTAGCTGCCGCCGAAGGTGAACACGTCGTAGGTGTTGGCGCCGGCGAAGTAGAAGTTCTTGCCGTCCAGGCAGAAGTGGATGCCGCAACGGTAGGCGAACCCCGCGGGGACGGCCTGCGCCGGGGCGCCGCGGACAACGAGCACCCCGGCGGCGACCAGCACCAGGGCCAGGACGCGGCGGAGTAGGAGATGGGCGTGCATGCGCTCCTCCGTGGGAGATCTGATCGGGGACTCCGCCTGACCCGGGGTCGCCTCAAGTGAAGATATGGACCGGTTAAGCCGCAAGCCCCCGATCAAACCGGCCAACAGCCAACTGGGACAACGCACGAAAACCACACGCTCAGCAATGAAACGTTCATTGCCGTGGACCGGTGCACATAAATAGAAGCCGCTCTACAGCCCAGATAACGCGGATAACCCGCTCTTGCCGCTGATCCGGTTCAGTGCTAAATCTCGGTCAATCCCCGAAATTTCTGCGCAGTCCGGTCCGAAGTCCGCGCACACCTCCCGCATGATCTGCTCCATACGTTCCAGGTGGGCACCGGTGAATACCGGATGCCGAAACAAGACCAAATGGGCATGTACGACAAGGCAACGCCGTGGTGTTACAGCAGGCGCTCGCTGATCTGAACACCGCCTACCGCAACTTCTTCGCCTCCCTGTCCGGGAAGCGGAAAGGGCCGAAGATCGCCCCACCGACGTTCCGGTCCAAGAGGGACAACCGGCAGACGATCCGCTTCACCCGCAATGCCCGCTTCGCCATCACCGCGGGCGGGAAGCTGCGCCTGCCGAAGATCGGTGACGTCCCCGTGCGGTGGTCGCGGAACCTGCCCGCCGAACCGTCCAGCGTGACCGTGGTCAAGGACGCGGCAGGCAGATTCTCGCCAGCACGCCAGGATCGCTGACGCGCGCCGCGAGTTCCACCACCAGCTCTCCACAACGATCATCCGTGAGAACCAAACGGTGGCGGTGGAGGACCTGGCGGTCAAGGGACTGGCGCACACCCGGCTGGCCAAGAGCGTGCACGACGCGGGCTGGACGGCGTTTACCGCTCAACGTCGGCGGCTGGGTATGCGCCTGCGGCGCCGTCCACGACCGCGACGTCAACGCCGCGCTCAACATCTTGGCCGCCGGGAGGCGGCAGGTCACCGCTGGACGGAAACCCGCGCCTGAAACGGGCGGGAAGCAGAGACCTAAAACGCCTGTGGAGACCGGTAAGACCCCAACCCCCGCGCCCCGGCGCGGGAAGAAGGGCACGGTCGGTGAAGCAGGAAGCCACCGAAGCGCCGCCGCGTGAGCATGTGCGGCGCAGGCGGAGTCCCCGGGCTTAAGCCCGGGGAGCGCGTCAATTCACCCGTGGCATTGTGCTGAGCGGGGTGAAAGGCTGATCAGGAGCCGTGGCGGCTGCCCCGGTGCCCGCCGCCGGGGCGGTCGTTCTGCCGGTAGCCCCCGCCGGTGCGCGAGGAGCGGTAACCGCCACCGCGCTGGTCGGAGGAGCGCCCGCCACCGTTCCACGAGCCGCGCGACTCCGAACGGCCCTCACCGTTCCACGAGCCCCGGGACTCGGTACGGGGACGGTCGCCCTGGTAGGAGCCGCGGTTGTCCCGGTCACCCCGGTAGCCGCCCCGGTCCTCGAACCGCCGCCCGCCGTCGCGGTCCCCGAAAGAACGCTCCCGGTTGTACGGCCGGTCGCCGCCGTAGGGGCGGTCGCCCCGCGCGGGCCGGTCACCGTACGGACGGTCGGCGTACGGGCGGTCGCCGCGCGAGCGCTCGTTGTACGGCCGGTCGTGGGCGGGCCGGTCGTTGTTAGGCCTGTCGCTGTACGGCCGGTCGCTGTTAGGCCGGTCGTTGTCGTAGCGGCGGCGGTCGTCGCGGCCGTAGGAGCGCTCACGCGGCCGGTCGTCGCCGAACGTGCGCGGCCCCCGGTCGTCGCGGTAGCGCCCGCGGATCTCCCGGACGCTGCCGCCCTGCTCCCGCCGCCGGAAGTCCCCGTGCTCGAACGAGCGGCGCTCGTCCCTGGCGAACTCGGCGCCCTCCTCGCCGGAGGCGCGGAAGTCGTCACGCTGGTCGCGGTCGCCCCGGAAGCGGCGGGGACGGCGGTCGCCGTCGCGCGGGCCGCGGTCGTCGCGCTTGGGGCGCAGCGGCTTGCGGATGTCCGGCTCCCAGACCGGGATGGCCTCGCCGGAGGGCTGCCGCGCCCCGGCGATCTCGGCCAGCACCGGGTCCCCGGGGGTCACCTTGTGCCGGGACGGGTTGACGCCCGCCCGCCTGGCCATCGAGTCGGTGGAGCGCCGCTCGTTCGGCATCACCAGGGTCAGCACCGAGCCCCGCTCCCCGGCCCTGGCCGTACGGCCGCCGCGGTGCAGGTAGCTCTTGTGGTCGGCCGGGGGATCCACGTGCAGCACCAGGCTCACGTCGTCCACGTGGATGCCGCGGGCGGCGACGTCCGTGCAGACCAGGACCATCACGTTGCCCTCGCGGAACTCGCCGAGGATGCGGGTGCGCTGGTTCTGGCGCTTGCCGCCGTGCAGGCCGCCGGCCTTCACGCCGACCCTGGCCAGCTGCTTGACCACCCGGTCCACCCCGTGCTGGGTGCGGACGAAGATGATGGTGCGGCCCTCGCGGGCGGCGATCTCGGCGGTCACCGTGGGCTTGTCGTGGAAGCTCACCTGGACCAGGTGGTGCTCCATCAGCTCCACCGGCGAGGTGGCCGGGGCGAGCGAGTGGGTGATCGGGTCGGTCAGGAACCGCTTCACCAGCTGGTCCACGTCGCGGTCCAGGGTGGCCGAGAAGAGCAGCCGCTGGCCGTCGGCCGGGGTCTGCTCCAGGATGGCGCTGACCACCGGGAAGAAGCCCAGGTCACACATATGGTCGGCCTCGTCGAGCACGCTCACCTGGACGTCCTCCAGGGAGCACTCCTCCTGCTCCATGAGGTCGGTGAGCCGCCCGGGGGTGGCCACCACGACCTCCACGCCGCGCCGGAGCGCCTCGATCTGCTTGCCCATCGACATGCCGCCGACGACGGTCTTCATGCGGATGTTGAGGCCGCGCCCGAGCGGCTCCAGCGCGTCCGCGACCTGGAGGGCCAGCTCACGGGTGGGCACCAGGATGATCGCCCGGGGGCGGTGCGGCCTGGCCTTCTCCCCCGCGATCCGGGTCATCATCGGCAGGCCGAAGGCGAGGGTCTTGCCGGAGCCGGTCTGGCCCCGGCCGAGCACGTCCTTACCGGCCAGGATGTCGGGGATGGCGGCGCTCTGGATGGGGAACGGGGTGGTGATGCCGGCCCGCGCGAGCGCGGCGACCAGCGGCCGGGGCAGCCCGAGTTGGGCGAACTCCGAAACGGTCTCAGCGGCGCTGTCGGCGGCGGGCATGGCGGGGTCGAGCATGGTCACGAGGTCGTGCCTTTCGTGGAAATGACGTGCCGGAGCACAGGCGTGGGGGCGCGTCACTTCTGCGTAAGGACGAGCCGAGGCAGGTCCGGGCGGCGCTCTGCCGTGCCGGATCGGGCACCCCTTCCAGGTGCCGGTACGAGGCCGGTGCTGCGCACCGCCCCTGAGCCCGGGGATCACAGTCCCCCGGCGGCGTCACGGCCACCTCAACGTGGCGCTGACGCGTTCAGCAGTGTGCAGGTGCCGCGGTTCACAGTCGCGGCGTGTGGTCACCCGATGTCACTGAACCCGATGGTCACTGAACCGAGGGGGACCGGCTCCAGCGCCTTGCGGGCGAGCCGGAGCCACTTCTCGGGTATCTTACCCTGACTTTCCCCGTGATACGAAAACGGGAGGCGTCGCCAGAGGTTGGCTAGACGTTGAAGCCCAGCATGCGCAGCTGGTCCCGCCCCTCGTCGGTGATCTTGTCAGGGCCCCACGGCGGCAGCCAGACCCAGTTGATGACCACGTTGGAGACCATGTCCGCCAGGGCTGAGTTGGCCTGCTCCTCGATCACGTCGGTGAGCGGGCAGGCGGCGCTGGTCAGCGTCATGTCGATGGTGGCGATCGGCCGTTCCCCCTCCCCCGCCGGGTCGAGGTTGAGGCCGTAGATGAGGCCGAGGTCGACGACGTTGATCCCGAGCTCGGGGTCGACCACGTCCTTCAGCGCCTCCATCACGTCGTCGGTGGAGATGTCGCCATCGTAGGACCCGACCGTCGGGGTCTCGGTGGGCTTGCTCATCGGGTACTCCTCACCACAGCGTCCTTGTATGCCATCCAGGCCAGCAGCGCGCACTTCACCCGGGCCGGGAACTTGGCCACCCCGGCGAAGGCCACGGCGTCGCCCAGCACGTCCTCGTCCGGCTCGACCTGACCCCGGCCCTGGAGCAGCCGGGTGAACTCGTCCACCACCGCCAGCGACTCCTCGACGGTCGTCCCGGCGGCCAGCTCGTGCAGCACCGAGGCGGCGGCCTGGCTGATCGAGCAGCCCTGCCCGTCGTAGGAGACGTCGGCCACCTTGCCGTCGTCCACCTTGACCCGCATCGTGATCTCATCCCCGCAGGTCGGGTTCACGTGGTGGACCTCGGCGTCGTACGGCTCCCGCAGCCCCCGGCCCTGCGGGTGCTTGTAATGCTCCAGGATCAGCTCCTGGTACATCGATTCCGCGATCATCCGAACACTTTCTGCACGTGGTGAAGCCCGCGAACCAGGGCGTCGAGCTCGTCGGTGGTGTTGTAAAGGTACAGCGAGGCCCTGGTCGTGGCGGGGATGCCGAACCGCAGGTGCAGCGGCCGGGCGCAGTGGTGCCCGACCCGGACCGCCACGCCGAACACGTCGTCCAGGATCTGGCCCACGTCGTGCGGGTGGATCGGGTCGCCCGCCCGGTTGCGGAGGGTGAAGGAGATCGTGCCGCCGCGCGAGTCGAGGTCGCGCGGGCCGATCAGCCGCAGCTCGGGGATCTCGCTCAGCGCCGCCAGCGCGTACCCGGTGAGGTGGTGTTCCCAGTCCTGGATGGCCGGCATGCCGACCTCGGTCAGGTAGTCCACGGCCGCGGCGAGCCCGACCGCCTCCACAATGGGTGGGGTGCCGGCCTCGAACTTGTGCGGGATCGGGGCGAAGGTCGAGTGGTCCATCCAGACCGCCTCGATCATCTCGCCGCCGCCGAGGAACGGCGGCATCGCGTCCAGCAGCTCGGCGCGCCCCCAGAGCACCCCGATGCCGGACGGGCCGACCATCTTGTGCCCGGTGAAGGCGACGAAGTCCGCGCCCAGCTCGGCCACGTTCACCGGCTTGTGCGGCACCGACTGGGAGGCGTCCACCAGCACCAGCGCGCCCACCTGGCGGGCCCTGGCCACGATGGCGGCGATCGGGTTGACCGTGCCGAGCACGTTGGACTGGTGCGCCACGGCGACGATCTTCGTCCGCTCGTTGATCAGCTCGTCCAGGTCGTCCAGGTTCAGCCGGCCCTCGTCGGTGACCCCGAACCAGCGCAGGGTGGCGCCGGTCCGCTGGGTGGCGAACTGCCAGGGCACGATGTTGGAGTGGTGCTCCATCTCGGTGACGACGATCTCGTCGCCGGGCCCCACCCGGAACCGCGGGTCGGTGTTCAGCGGGTTGCCGAAGGCGTACGCGACGAGGTTGATCGCCTCGGAGGCGTTCTTGGTGAAGATGATCTCCTCGCGGGCCGGGGCGCCGACGAAGGCGGCCACCTTGTCCCTGGCCGCCTCGTACGCCTCGGTGGACTCCGCCCCCAGCGCGTGGTGCGCCCGCCCGACGTTGCTGTAGTGCAGCGACAGGTGGTCCCGCATCGCGTCGATGACCTGGACCGGCTTCTGCGAGGAGTTGCCGGAGTCCAGGTAGACCAGCGGACGGCCGCCGGGCAGCTCGCGGGAGAGAACCGGGAAGTCCTTCCTGATCCTCTCCACGTCGAACGATTCCTGGACCATTACAGCGCGGCCTTCGTGTAAGCCTCGTACCCCTCGGCCTCCAGGCGCTCGGCCAGCTCGGGGCCGCCCTCCTCGACGATCCGGCCGCCCGCGAAGACGTGCACGAAGTCGGGGGTCACGTACCGCAGGATGCGGGTGTAGTGGGTGATCAGCAGCACGCCGGTGTCGCCGGAGGCGCGGAAGCGGTTGATGCCCTCGGAGACCACCCGCAGCGCGTCCACGTCCAGGCCGGAGTCGGTCTCGTCGAGCACCGCGATCTTCGGCTTGAGCAGCTCCAGCTGGAGGATCTCGTGCCGCTTCTTCTCACCGCCGGAGAAGCCCTCGTTGGTGTTGCGGGTGGCGAAGGCGGGGTCGATGTGCAGCGCGTCCATGCCGTTCTTCAGGTCCTTGGCGAACTCCCGCAGCTTGGGCGCCTCGCCGCGGACGGCGGTGACCGCGCTGCGCAGGAAGTTGGAGACCGACACCCCGGGCACCTCGACCGGGTACTGCATGGCCAGGAAGAGCCCGGCCCGCGCCCGCTCGTCCACCGACATGTCCAGCAGGTCCTCACCGTCCAGCAGCACCCGGCCGGAGGTGATCGTGTACTTCGGGTGGCCCGCGATCGCGTACGCGAGGGTGGACTTGCCGGAGCCGTTGGGGCCCATGATGGCGTGCGTCTGGCCGGAGCTGACGGTCAGGTCGACCCCCTTGAGGATCTCCTTGTCGCCGACGGAGACGTGCAGGTCGTGAATCTCAAGCGTGGACACGGTCATGACTCCTTCGAGAGCGAGACGTACACGTCATCGCCGTCGATCTTGACTTGGTAGGTGGGGACGGGTTTGGTGGCGGGCGGGCCGGTGGGCTTGCCGGTGGCCACGTCGAAGCAGGAGCCGTGCAGCCAGCACTCCAGGGTGCCGTCGTACACCTCGCCCTCGCTGAGCCGGACCTCGGCGTGCGAGCACACGTCGTGCAGCGCGTACACCTGCTCCCCGGCGCGGACCACCGCGACCGGGACGCCGTCCACCTCGACCGGGATGACACCCTCGTCGGGGATGTCACTGAGCCGGCAGACCTTCTCGTACGTCATCGGGAGAGCTCCGCCTCCACCGCCGCGAGCACCTTCTCCTGGACCTCGGGGACCTCGATGCGCTGGATCAGCTCGTTGAAGAAGCCGTGCACCACCAGCCGCCTGGCCTCGATCTCCGGGATGCCCCTGGCCTGCAGGTAGAACAGGTGCTCGTCGTCCAGCCGGCCGGACGCGGAGGCGTGCCCCGCGCCGACGATCTCGCCGGTGAGGATCTCCAGGTTGGGCACCGAGTCGGCGCGGGCGCCGTCGGTGAGCAGCAGGTTCCGGTTGAGCTCGTAGGTGTCGGTGCCCACGGCCTCGGGCCGGATGATCACGTCGCCGATCCAGACCGCGTGCGCGTCGTCGCCCTGCAGGCCGCCCTTGTAGATCACGTCGCTGCGGCAGTTGGGCACGCTGTGGTCCACCAGGAGCCGGTGCTCCAGGTGCTGCCCGGCGTCGGCGAAGTAGAGGCCGACCAGCTCGGCGTCGCCGCCGGGGCCGGTGTAGCCGACCCGGGGCGAGATGCGCACCAGGTCGCCGCCGAGGGTGACCAGCACCGACTTGAAGGCGGCGTCCCGGCCGAGCAGCGCGGTGTGCTGGGCCACGTGCACCGCGTCCCGCTCACCCTCCTGCACGGACACGACGGTGACCTTCGCGCCGTCGCCGACCAGGAACTCCACGTTCCCCGCCCGGACCCCGGTGCCGGTGTTGGTGATCACGACGACCGCCTCGGCCAGCGGGCCGACCTCCACCACCAGGTGGGTGTAGAGCGTGCCGCCCTGGCCGTGCACGTCGACGCGGATCGGCTCGGCGAGCACCGCCTCGCGGGGCACCGTGATCACGGTCGCCTTCTCGAAGGAGGCGTACGCCTGGGCGGCCACCCGGTCGGCGGGCTTGCCGGCCTTGCCCACCCGGGGGTCGTCCCGCCCGACCAGCTCGGACCCGACGCCCTCGGGCAGGGACAGCTCCACCTTGTCCACGCCGTCGGCGGCGGCCGAGCCGTCGTGCAGGCCCTTCAGCCGGGAGAGCGGGGTGAACCGCCACACTTCCTCGCGACCGGTGGGGACCGGGAAGTCCGCCAGGTCGAACGAGGCGTTTTCGTGCAGCGTGACGAGAGGCTTGGTCTCCAGACCCATCGTTAGCCCACCGCTCCTTCCATCTGCAGCTCGATGAGCCGGTTGAGCTCCAGCGCGTACTCCATGGGAAGCTCGCGGGCGATCGGCTCGACGAAGCCGCGGACGATCATGGCCATCGCCTCGTCCTCGTTGAGGCCCCGGCTCATCAGGTAGAAGAGCTGGTCCTCGGAGACCTTGGAGACGGTGGCCTCGTGGCCCATGGAGACGTCGTCCTCGCGGACGTCCACGTACGGATAGGTGTCGGAGCGGCTGATCTGGTCGACCAGCAGGGCGTCGCACTTGACCGTGGAGGCCGACCCGGCCGCGCCCTCCTCGATCTGCACCAGACCCCGGTACGAGGTGCGCCCGCCGCCGCGCGCGACGGACTTGGACACGATGGTGGAGGAGGTGTTGGGAGCCAGGTGCACCATCTTGGCCCCGGCGTCCTGGTGCTGGCCCTCGCCGGCGAAGGCCACCGAGAGGGTCTCACCCTTGGCGTGCTCGCCCATCAGGTAGACGGCCGGGTACTTCATGGTGACCTTGGAGCCGATGTTGCCGTCGATCCACTCCATGGTCGCGCCCTCGTACGCCACGGCGCGCTTGGTGACCAGGTTGTAGACGTTGTTGGACCAGTTCTGGATGGTCGTGTACCGGCAGCGGGCGCCCTTCTTCACGATGATCTCCACGACCGCCGAGTGCAGCGAGTCGGAGGAGTAGATCGGGGCGGTGCAGCCCTCCACGTAGTGCACGTAGGAGTTCTCGTCCACGATGATCAGGGTGCGCTCGAACTGGCCCATGTTCTCGGTGTTGATCCGGAAGTAGGCCTGGAGCGGGATCTCCACGTTGACGTTCGGCGGCACGTAGATGAAGGAGCCGCCGGACCAGGTCGCGGTGTTGAGCGCGGCGAACTTGTTGTCGCCGACCGGGATGACCGTGCCGAAGTACTCCTTGAAGAGCTCCTCGTGCTCGCGCAGGCCGGTGTCGGTGTCGACGAAGATGACGCCCTTCTCCTCAAGGTCCTCACGGATCTTGTGGTAGACGACCTCCGACTCGTACTGCGCGGCGACGCCGGCGATGAGGCGCTGCTTCTCCGCCTCGGGGATGCCGAGCTTGTCGTAGGTGTTCTTGATGTCCGGCGGCAGCTCGTCCCAGGAAGCGGCCTGCTTCTCGGTGGAGCGCACGAAGTACTTGATGTTGTCGAAGTCGATGCCGGTCAGGTCGGAACCCCAGGTGGGCAGTGGCTTCCTGGAGAACAGCCGCAGGCCCTTGAGCCGGAGGTCGAGCATCCATTCCGGCTCGTTCTTGAGCGCGGAGATGTCGCGGACGACCTCCTCGGAGAGGCCACGGCGGGCCGAGGCTCCGGCGACGTCCGTGTCGGACCAGCCGAACTTGTAGTTCCCGAGGCCTTCCAGCTCCGGGCGGTCGGTGACAGTCACCTTCCGAACTCCTTGCTCTCTGTATCTGGGGTCCCTGTGTCTGGGCTGTTTTCGTTTCGTGGCAGGCGGGCCGGCGGATGCGGGCTCACGTGCGTGGTGCAGATGCCGTCGCCGTGCGCGATGGTGGCCAGGCGCTGCACCGGCACGCCGAGCAGCTGCCCGAACGCCTCGGTCTCGGCCTCGCACAGCTGCGGGAACTCGGCGGCCACGTGGGCCACCGGGCAGTGGTGCTGGCAGAGCTGCTCGCCACCCTGGCCGGTCCGGCTGGCCGAGGCGGCGTATCCTTCGGCGGACAGCGCCTCGGCCAGCACCCGGACCCGCTGTTCGACGGGCGCCTCACGGACCACCCGGGCCAGCCGGGTGACCAGTGCGGCGACCTGGGCGCGGGCGAACTCGCCGACGGCCACGTCGCCGAGGTGCTCGCGCAGGAAGCGGAGCGCGCTGCCTGCCAGGTCATCGTAGGCGTGCTCGAACGCGCTGCGCCCGGCATCGGTGATGCCGAACAGCTTCGCCGGACGGCCGCGACCGCGCTGCCCCCGCTGTCGCGCGGTCCGCGGCTCGATCATGCCCTCGGCCAGGAGCGCGTCCAGATGACGGCGGACGGCGGCGGGGGTGAGCCCGAGCCGCTCGCCGAGGGCGGCGGCGGTGACCGGGCCGTGCTCCAGGATGAGCCGCGCCACCCGGGCGCGGGTGCCGCGCTCGGCCGGCGCCAGGGCGGGCAGGCCGGCGAGCCGCGTCGCCGCGGTCTCGTCGGTGCTCACCCTCCCGGTCACGTTTTTCACAACATCAGTGTGCCGTAATTCCTTCCCGCTCCACAAACGGAAGCCCGATACGCGAAGAATGTAATTTGTCACGCAGGCAAGCCTTACCTAACCTGGGCAAACGCCGGACAGCGGGCAGCCAGGACGGTCGCCCCGTCCCGGCCGCACTCACCCGTTCACCGGGTGTCCGACTTCGCCTCCCAGAGCGCGAAAAGCGCGCCGTGCGGATCGGTGAGGACCGCGAACCGGCCCAAGTCGTCGATCGCGCGCGGGCCGTACCTGACCATCGCGCCGAGCCCCTCGGCCTGGGCGAGGGTCATGTCCAGGTTGGCGGTGCCGAAGTAGACCAGCCAGTGGGCCGGCATCTCGGGCGGGAACTGCTCGCTCATCGGCATCATGCCACCCACCTGCCGCCCGCCCGAGAGCCAGGTCGAGTACGACCCGCCCGCCAGCAGCTGGCTGTCGACGGCCCAGCCGAAGACCCGGCCGTAGAAGACCTTGGCGGCCTCCGGGTCCCGGGTGGCCAGCTCGCACCAGGTGAAGGTGCCCGGCTCGTTGGCCAGCTGGGCGCCGATGTGCCGTTCCGGCTGCCAGACACCGAAGTAGCCGCCGGTGGGATCCTGGAACGCCGCCATGATGCCCTCGCCCATGATCTCCATGGGCTCGGCGACCACCGTGCCGTCGGCCTCACGGACCGACTCGGTCACCTTCCCCGCGTCGTCGGTGGCGAAATAGGTGTTCCAGGTCGTCGGCCTGCCCGCGCCCTGGGTCGGCCCGATGCCCGCCACCGACTTGCCGTTCCGGTAGAACTGGCCGTACCCGCCGGTCTCCGGGCGGTCGTCGAACTCGGCCTGCCAGCCGAACAGGCGGCTGTAGAAGTCGACCGATGAAGCGACATCGGTGCTGGACAGATCCACCCAGCAGGGCGACCCCGCCGGGTGACTCGTGAACTCAGCCATCCCGAAAACCTCCTTTTCGGTGACACAGCACACATTCAGCGTTACACGCCCCAAGTACCGAAAAATCATGGCTTTGCGGGATTCCTTGCAAGGGTTTACCGGGGACGCCAGCGGCGGAGGCGGGCGTGTGACTCCCTAGACTCATAGGCATGATTTCCCCAGCCGTCGAGATCAGCGGCCTGGTCAAGCGGTACGGGCGGACCACGGCCGTGGACGGGCTGAGTCTGCGGTGCGCGCGTGGCGAGGTGACCGCCATCCTGGGCCCCAACGGCGCGGGGAAGACCTCCACCATCGAGGTCTGCGAGGGGTTCCGGCGCGCGGACGGGGGCCGGGTGCAGGTGCTCGGCCTGGATCCGGGTGATCCGGCGCTGCGGCCGCGGATCGGCGTGATGCCGCAGTCCGGCGGGGTGCCGCAGGCGATCAGGGCCGGCGAGTGGCTGCGGCTGGTGGGCCGGTTCCACGCCCATCCGCTGCCGGCGGCCGCGCTGCTGGCCCGGCTGGGGTTGGCCGAGCACGCGCGCACGCCGTACCGGCGGCTGTCCGGGGGGCAGCAGCAGCGGCTGTCGCTGGCGGCGGCGGTGATCGGGCGGCCGGAGCTGGTCTTCCTGGACGAGCCGACCGCCGGTCTGGACCCGCAGGCCAGGCACGCCTGCTGGGACCTGGTGGGCGAGCTGCGGGGGGCGGGGGTCTCGGTGGTGCTGACCACCCACTACATGGACGAGGCCGAGCGGCTGGCCGACCACGTGGTGATCATCGACCACGGCCGGGTGGTGGCCGAGGGCGCCCCGGCCACGCTCACCGGCGCGGAACGCCAGCTGCGCTTCCGGGCCCGGCCCCAGCTGAACCTGGACGAACTGCTGGCCGCCCTGCCGCCGGGCAGCGCCGCCAAGGAGTCACCGGCGGGCCACTACATCATCGAGGGCCTGGTGGATCCGTCCCTGCTGGCCACGGTGACCGCCTGGTGCGCGGCCGAGGGCGTGACCACCGAGGACCTGAGCATCGAGCGGCGCACCCTGGAAGACGTCTTCCTCGAACTGACCGGGCGGGAACTGCGATGACGGCACTGGACTTCCGGCCCGCCCCCGGGGCCGCGCCGCTGCCCCGGATGGTGGCCGCCCAGGCGGGCGCCGAGATCCGGGCCATCCTGCGCAACGGCGAACAGCTGCTGCTCACCATGATCATCCCAGTGCTGCTGCTGGTCGGGTTCGCCAAGGCGCCGCTGCTCAACGTGCCCGGCGCGCGGGTGGACTTCGTGGCCCCCGGGGTGCTGGCCCTGGCCGTGATGTCCACCGCGTTCACCGGCCAGGCCATCGCCACCGGCTTCGAACGCCGGTACGGCGTGCTGAAACGGCTCGGCGCCACCCCGCTCTCCCGTCCCGGGCTGCTGCTGGCCAAGACCGTGGCGGTGCTGGCGGTGGAGGCCCTCCAGGTGGCGGTGCTGAGCGTGGTGGCGCTGGTGCTGGGCTGGGTCCCGCACGGCAACCCGGTCTGGGCGTTGCTGCTGCTCCTGCTGGGCACGGCGGCCTTCAGCGGCCTGGGCCTGCTGATGGCGGGCACGCTACGGGCGGAGGCCACCCTGGCGGGGGCCAACCTGGTCTACCTGGTGCTGCTGGGGCTGGGCGGGGTGGTGTTCCCGCTGTCGGTCTACCCGGAGGCCTTCCGTCCCGTGCTGGAGGCGCTGCCGATCGGGGCGCTGACCACCGGGCTGCGTGCGGTGCTGGCGGAGGGGTCGGGCTTCCCCCTGGGACCGGCCTGCGTCCTGGCGATCTGGGCGGCGGTGGCACTGGGCCTGGCATCGCGGACATTCCGCTGGGAGTGACTGTGACATTGGCCGATCCTCCGGATCGGCGGGCTTGGCCCCCTTTCGCCCGTTTTGAGAGGTACCTCTACGCTTGACGCTTGCCGCCCCCGTGCAAGTAGTAGAGGAGTTCCCCCGTGGCCGCCCATGCCGTTTCCGGGTCCGCTCGGCCGTACCGGTTCCGGATCGGGGCGGCGATGCGGGCCGCCGCGGGTGCGGTGCCGCCGCCCGGGCTGGTGCTGCTGGCGATCCTGTCGGTGCAGGTGGGGGCCGGGCTGGCCAAGAACCTGTTCGCGGTGCTGCCGCCCAGCGCCGTGGTGCTGCTGCGCATCGCCACCGGCACGCTGGTGCTGGTGGCCATCGCGCGGCCCCGGCTGCGCGGGCTGAACCGGCGGGACGTGCTGGCCGGGACCGCCTTCGGGGTGAGCCTCGGCCTGATGAACCTGTCCTTCTACGAGGCGCTGGCCCGGCTGCCCATCGGCGTCGCGGTGGCCATCGAGTTCCTCGGCCCGCTGACCGTGGCCGTGGTGGCCTCGCGGCGGAGGCTGGACCTGCTCTGGGTGGCGCTGGCCGCCACCGGCATCGCGCTGCTGGCGCCCTGGGGTGAGGCGGCGGGGGCCAACTGGGCGGGCATCGGGTTCGCGCTGCTGGCCGGGGCGCTCTGGGCCGCCTACATCGTGCTGTCGGCGGCGGTGGGCGGGCGGTTCCCCGGCACCACCGGGCTGTCCTTCGCGATGGTGGTGGCCACCGTGATCACCGCCCCGGTGGGGGTCGCCACCGGCGGAACCGGGCTGCTCCAGCCCGAGATCCTGCTGCTCGGGCTGGGCGTCGGCCTGCTCTCGTCGGTGATCCCGTACACGCTGGAGCTGGAGGCGCTGCGGCGCATGCCGAAGCGGGTGTTCGGCATCCTGATGAGCCTGGAGCCGGCCGCCGCCGCCCTGGCCGGGCTCTTCATCCTCGGCGAGATCCTGGACCTGCGGGAGTGGATGGCGATCGGCTGCGTGGTCATCGCCTCCATCGGCGCGACCCGCACGTGATCACTCCGGGTGGTTGGCCCAGATGCCCCTGACGTGCTGGATGTGGTGGCGCAGCAGATGCTCGACCGCCGAGGAGTCCCCCTGGACCAGGGCGTCCAGCAGGTCGAGGTGTTCCCGGGCCGAGTGCGCCAGCAGGCCCTTGTCGGCCAGCCCGCGCAGCCCGTAGAGGCGGGCGCGGGCGCGCAGGTCGCGGACCACCTCCACCAGGCGGGCGTTGCCGGACAGGCCCAGCAGCTCCAGGTGGAAGCGCAGGTCGGCGTTGACGTAGGTGAGCAGGTCGCCGCGCTCGGCGGCGCTGACGATCTCCCGGGCCAGCGGGCGCAGCGACTCCAGCTCCGGGACCGGGACCTGCCCGGCCAGCCGGGACACGGTGGGCACCTCGATGAGCTGCCGGAGCTCCATGATCTCGTCCAGATCCCGCTCGGACATCTCGGTCACCCGGAAGCCCTTGTTCCGCACCGCCTCGACCAGGCCCTCCTTGGCCAGGTCGAGCATGGCCTCACGGACCGGGGTCGCCGACACGCCGAACTGGGCGGCCAGCACAGGGGCGGAATAGACCACCCCCGGCCGCATCTCACCCGCGACCAGGGCGCCCCGCAGTGCCTGGGCGACCTGCTCGCGCAGGCTCAGCCGCTCCCCCACAGCCGGCAGGCCGAGCCCTTCAGCTCCCCGTGCCATCCCACTCCTCACCCACGTGCTCCCAGTCAGCATGACATCTGAAAGGGCTTCCGGACCGATGACCAAAGGGGGATCGTACCGTTTCTACAACGGTTGCCTGGCACCAGGTCGTCACAGCAGAAACCCGGATTGGAACGGGTCACGGGGATCCACGAAATACTGCGCGGTACCGGTGATCCACGCCCGGCCCGTGATCGCGGGGAGCACCGCGGGCCGACCCGCCACCTCGGTCGCGCCGAGCAGGCGGCCGGTGAAGCGGGTGCCGATGAACGACTCGTTGACGAAGTCCGTGCCGAGGGGGAGTTCGCCGCGGGCGTGCAGCTGCGCCATCCGGGCGCTGGTGCCGGTGCCGCACGGGGAGCGGTCGAACCAGCCGGGGTGGATGGCCATGGCGTGCCGGGACAGCCGGGCGTCCGAACCGGGGGCCAGGAACTGCACGTGGTGGCAGCCCCGGATGCCCGGGTCGAGCGGGTGCACCGGGTCGGGGATGGCGTCCATGATGGCCAGCCCGGCGTCCAGGATCTGCTGCTTGTACGCCCGGTCGAAGGGCAGCCCGACCGCCTCCATGGGCAGGATGGCGTAGAAGTTGCCGCCGTACGCCAGGTCGTAGGTGACCTCCCCGAACCCGGCCACCTTGACCGTCTGGTCCAGGGCCACGCTGAAGGAGGGCACGTTCTGGATGGTGACCGAGACGGCGGCGCCGTCCTCGACGGCCACCTCGGCGGTGACCAGGCCGGCGGGGGTGTCCAGCCGGATGACGGTGACCGGCTCGGTCACCTCCACCATGCCGGTCTCCACCAGCACAGTGGCCACCCCGATGGTGCCGTGGCCGCACATCGGCAGGCAGCCGGAGACCTCGATGTAGAGCACCCCCCAGTCGGCGTCCGGCCGGGTGGGCGGTTGCAGGATGGCGCCGCTCATCGCGGCGTGGCCGCGCGGCTCGTACATGAGCAGGGTGCGGACATGGTCCAGGTTGGCCATGAAATGTTCACGGCGCTCGGCCATCGTGGCCCCCGGGATCACCCCCACCCCGCCGGTGATCACCCGGGTCGGCATGCCCTCGGTGTGCGAGTCCACGGCGTGGAACACCCGTCTGGTCCGCATGTCAGCGTAGTCCTCCCGCGAGCGCCTGCTCGGTCGCGGCGCGCACCGCGGCCTCCTGGGTCGGCAGCAGCGGCTGCCGTGGCGGGCGGCAGCCGCCGCCCTGGCGTCCGGCCAGGTCCATGGAGAGCTTGATGGCCTGGACGAACTCGGTCTTGGAGTCCCAGCGCAGCAGTGGGTGCAGGGCGCGGTAGAGGGGCAGCGCGGTGGCCGGGTCCCCGGCCGTCGCGGCCCGGTAGAGGGCCACCGAGGCGGCGGGCAGCGCGTTGGCGTACCCGGCCACCCAGCCGACCGCCCCGGCGGCGGCCAGCTCCAGCAGCACGTCGTCGGACCCGGCCAGCAGGTCCAGGCCGGCGGCCAGCTCGGCCAGCTCGTAGGCGCGCCGCACGTCCCCGGTGAACTCCTTCACGGCCACGATCAGGCCCTCGGCGTACAGCCTGGCCAGTAGTGGCGGGATGAGGTCGATCTTGGTGTCGATCGGGTTGTTGTAGGCCACGATGGGCAGGCCCGCCTGGGCGGCGATGCGGTAGTGCTCGAGCGCCGCCCGCTCGTCGCCGCGGTAGGCGTTGGGCGGCAGCAGCATGACCGACGCGCAGCCGGCGTTCCCGGCCTGCTCGGCCCAGCGGCGGGCCTCCAGGGCGCCGTAGGCGGCGATGCCGGGCATGACGCGGTCCCCGCCGATCGCGGCCACCGCCGTCTCCACCACCCGGGTGCGTTCCTCGATGGTGAGAGTCTGGTACTCCCCCAGGGAGCCGTTGGGCACCACGCCGTCGCAGCCGTTGGCCACCAGCCAGCGGCAGTGCTCGGCGTAGGCGTCGTGGTCGACGCTCAGGTCGGGGCGGAGCGGCAGGGCGGTGGCCACCATCACGCCACGCCAGGGCTTTTCACTCATCCTTTGTCCTCTGCGGTAGTAGCCGGGCCAGGTCGGCCATACGTAGGGGGTGCGCGAAGGGACGTCCGGGGTGGCGCGGGTCTTCCCCGCACAGGCGGGCGACCGGGTAGCCGCAGATCCTGCCCTGGCACCAGCCCATGCCGGGGCGGGCCAGCAGTTTGACCGTGCGGGCGTCGGCGGCGCCGAGGTCTCCGGCTTCCAGGATCGCCTGGTACGGGACCTCTTCGCAGCGGCAGATCAGCGTGCGCGGGGTCAGCCACTCCCGCCAGCCGTCGCGGACGGGGTAGACCTCATGCAGCCGGCGCGCAAACGCCTCCGCCCGCTGCCGTTTCACCCGGTCCCTTTTCGCCTGATCCTGATTTGGCCGGTCCTGATTTGGCCGGTCCTGATTTGGCCGGTCCCGACTTGGCCGGTCCTGACTTGGCCGGTCCTGACTTGGCCAGCCCAGATTTGGCCGGTCCTGACTTGGCCGGTCCCGATTTGCCCAGCCCAGATTTGGCCGGTCCTGACTTGGCCGGTCCCGATTTGCCCAGTCCTGTGCGGTCGGTTCGGGGGCCGGTTGGTCGGCCGCGTCCGCGATGATCGTGTGGGCCGCCTGGACGCCGTCCAGCTCGGCCAGGGCGGCGCCGCCGACGCCGATGGTCTCCCCGGCGGCGTACACGCCGGGGACGGAGGTGCGCAGCCCGGCGTCCACCGCCACGATTGGGCTGCCGTCGGCGTCATGGGTGGTGGCGCAGCCGAGCTGCACGGCCAGGTCGATCTGCGGCGTGAAACCGTAGCCGGTGGCGAGAGTGTCGCATTCGATGTCGCGGGTGGTGAGCGCTTTCCAGTCGGCGTCGAGCCGGGCGACGGTGACGTGGGTGAGCTCGTCCCCGCCGTGGGCCGCCACGACGGCCTGACCACCGTGGTACGGCACCCGGTGCCGGGCCAGGCGCAGCGCGTACCCGGCGGCTTCGCCGAGTTTGGCGGGGTTTCTCAACAGCGCCGGAAGCAGTCCGGTACGGCTGTTCGCCTCGAAGACACCCACGATCCGGGCCCCGGCGGCGGCCAGACCGGTGGCCACGGGCAGCAGGAAGGGTCCGGTCCCCGCCACGACGATCCGGCGCCCCGCCACCACACCGTTGCCCTTGAGCAGGGCCTGAGCACCGCCCGCGGTGAGCACGCCGGGAAGGTCCCAGCCGGGGAAGGGCAACACCCGGTCGTACGCGCCAGTCGCAATTAGCAGGGCCCGAGCCCGCAGGGGACCGCGCGCCTCCGCGTTAGCCGCCTCCGCGTTAGCCGCCTCCGCATGGGCCGCCTCCGCATGGGCCGCCTCCGCATGGGCCGCCTCCGCATGGGCCGACTCCGCATGGGCCGACTCCGCGCCGGTCACCCCTGCGTGGGCCGACTCCTCGTAAGTCACCCCCGCGTGGGTCGCTCCCGTATCGGTCGCATCCGCACGGGCGGCCTCTGCGCTGGCGGCTTCCGCATGGACCGCATCCGCGCGAGCGGCTTGCGTGTAGATGGTGAAGTGGGCCGTGGCGGATCCTTCGACGGCCCAAACCTGGTGACCGAGCAGAACGTCCACCCCGGCCAGCCCCTCCACCAAACGCCGAAATTTCCGGCTATTCCGGGGCTTGTGACCGGGTGGGGGTTGCCGGTGGAACTGGCCGCCCAGCCGGATCGCACCGTCGAGCAACGCCACGCGGAGGCCCGCTCGGGCCGCAGTACCCGCCGCCGCCATCCCAGCCGGGCCACCGCCGATCACCGCGAGGTCGTAGCTCGGAAGCGGGCTCGGAAGCGGGCTCGGAAGCGGGCTCGGAAGCGGGCTCGATGGGGAACTCATGCCGGATCTCATATCGGATCTCATCCGGGCGTCACCTCGTCGCCCGGACGGGCCTCGGTGAGGCAGGCGCGCAGGTTCTCCGTGCCGTTGACGATGACCAGGCAGTCGAAGCAGACCCCGATCCCGCAGAACAGTCCCCGCGGCCTGCCTTCGAACCTGGTGGTGCGCCAGGAGCGCACGCCGGCGGCGTACAGGGCGGCGGCGATGGTCTGGCCGGGTGCGGCGGGGATCGTCCGGCCGCCGAAGCTGATCTCGAAGCGCGTCTCGGCGCCGGTGTCGAAGGTCATCGCGCGAACCTCTCCGGCCGGAACGGGAACGGATCGACCTCGGGCCGCTCCCCCGCGAGCAGCCGCGTGATCAGCAGCCCCGTCGCGGGAGCCAGCCCGATGCCCGCCCCTTCGTGACCACAGGCGTGGTAGAGCCCGGGAGCCCGCAGATCGTGCCCGATCACCGGCAAATGATCCGGACAGTACGGCCGAAACCCACCATAGGCCCTGATGACCTGTTTCCCCGCCAGCACCGGGAAGAGCGCCACAGCCTGCGCGGCCAGCCGCGCCAGCACGGGATAGGACATGGTCCGGTCGAAGCCCGCACGCTCCCGGCTGGCCCCGATCAGCACGGTCCCGGCGGGCGTGTCCTCCACCACCGCCGAGGTCTCCAGGCCCGCATCGGAGCTGGCCACGTTCTCCACGTACGCGGCCGTGTAGACCTTGTGCCGGATCAACGGCTCCGGCAGCGGCTCGGTGACCAGGATGAAGCCCCGGCGCGGCAGCACCGGCAACTCGACCCCGGCCAGCGCGGCCACCTCCCCCGCCCAGGTCCCGGCCGCGTTGACCACGGCATCAGCGGACAGATCCCCCTGCTCGGTGCGAACCCCGCTTACCCGGCTCCCCTTCTTGGTGAAACCGGTCACCCGCACCCCCGTACGGACCTGGGCGCCGCAGGCCCGGAGCAGCCGAGCGGCGGCGCGCATGGGCTGGACCTGGGCGTCCTGCGGGTAGTGCACGCCCCCGGCCAGGCCGCGGGCGATGTGCGGCTCGTACTCCTCCGGAACCACCACGGCCGACCGGACACCCTCGGCCCGCTGCCGGTCGGCGAGCGTGGTCAGCGCCGTCAGCGTCTCGGGGGTCTCGGCGACGACAAGGCCACCCTTCCGCTCGTACTCGAACCCGCCCACCTCATCCGCCAGAGATGACCACAAACCCGCGGAGAGCAGGGCGAGATCCAGTTCGGGGCCGGGTTCCTTGTCGGATACAAGGATGTTGCCTTCACCGGCGCCGGTGGTGCCACCCGCGATCGGCCCGCGGTCGAGCACGGTGACCGCATATCCGGCACGGGACAAGTAATAGGCACAGGCCGCACCGACCACTCCAGCCCCGATGACCACGATGTCCGGCAAGTCTCACCTCCCCTGAAAGTAAAATGTCACATGCCACGAGGTGCGGCAAGAGGTCAAGGACGGGACCGCCCACCCGTCCGCCTACGATGTGAGCCGTGAACCGCCTCCAGACCCGGCTCTACGCCTTCCACCATTCGTACTGGTCCGCCACCTCCCGCACCATGCGGGCATGGGCCCTTGCCGGAGTGCTGGTCAACGCGGGGATCACGGTCACCGGCGCGGCGGTCCGGGTGACCCGCTCCGGCCTCGGCTGCCCCACCTGGCCGAAGTGCACGCCCGACAGCTTCATCCCCGTCGCCCACCCCGAGATCTCGCCGATCAACACGGCCATCGAGTTCGGCAACCGCATGCTCACCTTCCTGGTGCTCGCGGTCGGCGTGGCCTGCTTCCTGGCCGCCTTCCGGCTCACCCCGCGCCGCCTCTCGCTGCTCCGGCTGGCCGCGCTGCAACCCGCCGGCGTGCTCTTCCAGGCGCTCTGGGGCGGCCTGGTGGTGCGCAGCGCGCTCAACCCGGTCACGGTGAGCGTGCACTTCCTGGTCTCCATCGGCATGATCGCGGCGGCCTTCGCGCTCTACGCCCGCTCAGGCGAGGGCGACGCGCCCGCCCGGCGGCTCGTCCACCGGGACATCCGCACCCTCGGCTTCGTGCTGGTCGGCGCGGTGCTGGTGCTGCTGGTGGCCGGCGTGGTGGTGACCGGCACCGGCCCGCACTCCGGCGACGAGGCGGCCACCCGCTTCGACTTCGACCTGGAGGCGGTGACCCGGCTGCACGTGGACGCGGTCTGGATCGTGGTCGGCCTGACCTTCGCGCTGATGTTCGCCCTGCACGTCACCAACGCCCCCGGGCTGGCCCGGCGGGCCGCGCTGATCCTGTTCGGGGTGGAACTGGCCCAGGGCGTGGTGGGCTACGTCCAGTACTTCCTGGCCGTCCCGGCCGCCTTGGTCGCGCTGCACGTGCTCGGCTCGACCCTGGTCTGGATCTCCACGCTCCGGGTGGTGTTCCTGATGCGCGACCGCGGCCCGCTGAACGAACCGGACTCGCCGATCCAGCAGACACCCTCCGTCCAGACCGCCTGAATCCTCAGCGCGGCAGTCACGTGGAGTCGACGTCGCTGCCCTAGACGAAGGCGGTGACGCCCTCGTATTCGCCCAGGGGCGCCCGGCCTGTCGTCTCGTATTCGAGGAGCAGCAGGCCGTTCGGCGTCGCCTCGTGGTGGGTCAGACGGAGACCGGAGGTGGCGCCTGGGCCGGCCAGAAGGCGCCGGCCGGTCCGGAGCACTGTGGGCGCGACCACGAGGCGGAGCGTGTCGATCAGGCCCGCTGACAGTAGCGCGTCGCCCAGGCGGGCGCTGCCGTGGATCTGGAGTTCCCGTCCCGGTCGTGCCCTGAGCTCGGCGACCGTCTGGACCGGATCGCCCTTGAGCACGGTCGTGGGGTGCCAGGTCCCCTGGGTGAGGGTGTTCGACACGACGTACTTCGGCAGCGTGTTCATCCGCTCGGCGAACGGATCGGCCGGGTCGGTGATCTTCGGCCAGTCGCGCGCGAACGCCTCGTAGGTGCGTCGGCCGAGCAGCAGGCCGTCGGCGAGGTCGAGCCAGTCGGAGGCGCGCTGGACGAACGTCCCGTCGATGTGGGGCACGAGCCAGCCGCCGTGGGTGAAGCCGTCGCTGGTGTCCTCGTCCGGCGAGCCGGGTCCCTGGCTGACCCCGTCGAGGGTGACGAACTCGGTGAGAGTGATCTTCATCGCGGGACCATGCTCTCGGCGAAAGCAGCCAACTGGCCGGCGACCGAACCCCAGCCCTCGGCAAAGCCGAGTTTCTCGTGCTGGGCACGGGCCTCCGGGTCGCCGTGCCGGATGACGATCCGGTAGTCCGTGCCGTCCGGATGATCGTTCAGCGTGATCGTGGCGGTCATCGCGACCGGGGCGGGATTCGTGGGACGCCATGTGCTGTCGATCGCGTTGGTGAACACGATCCGCTCGAGTTCATCGACGGCGAGGAAGCACGCGTCCATGTGCGGGACGAACTCGGCCCCGTCGTCACTCAGTCGCGTCACGAACGCCCCTCCGGGCCGCAGTTCCAGGCGCTCCACCCGGCAGCGGGACGGAGCCGGGACCCACCACTGCTCAAGCCGGGACGGGTCGGTCCAGGCGCTCCACACGGTCACGCGCGGGGCGCGGATGATCCGCTCCAGGCCGAGGTCGAGGTCGGGATTCACTGGCGGTTCTCCTTCGGGTCGGTGACGAACTGTTCGAGGCGGTCGGTGCGCTCCTCCCAGATCCGGCGCTGCTCCGCGAGCCAATCGTCGACGAGGGCGAGCCGCTCGCGGTTGAGCACGCAGGTACGCACCCGGCCGGACTTGACCGTGCGGATGAGCCCGTTCGATTCGAGCGTCCGCACGTGCTTCATGAACGACGGGAGGGTCATCGGGAACTCGCGGGCGAGGTCGCCGACGCTCGTGGGCCCGTGGCCGAGGCGCCGGACGACGGCGCGCCGGGTCGGGTCGGCGAGGGCGACGAACACGCCGTCCAGTTGCACCTCATACTGTGCCATGAGGCTAAGTATTTCGGGACGCAATGGTTAGCGCAAGGGCTAAGTGTCGAGTCGGTTGACTGGCTCTCGCCGCCACCAGCACGGGACGAGCAGGACGACATCGAGCCGATCCAGCCTCCCCGGGACGGTCAGGGTGAGGCGATCCGGCCCAGGCCGGGGGGATCTGGGCGGCTGCTGCGCGGTCCAGGAGAAAGAGGGTGCGCTGGCGGCCTCTGGCGCCCGCCCCTGGGGCCTGCAAGCGGCCCCCGGTGAGGGCCAGGTGGACGGCGCGGGCAGGTTTCGGTGGAACTGGTGTCCGGATACCTGACGATCACGCAGCCGAAGGAAGTGGCCATGTATGCCCGCGAGTTCGCCGCACTCGCCTCGGCGGCTGTTTACGGCCGGGCTGCGAGGGCGTTGATAGGCGCTGCGCTGGAGGCCCTGGGAGGAGGCGGACCAATCGACGACCAGGATCAACCCGCGCACCATCGGGGAAGCGGATCTGGGTGCGCGTCTGCTGTGCGCTGTGGTGGCTCCCCGCGTCGGCTGGTACGACATGATCGACGAGGCCGGCTATTCGGTCTTGCTGTACGAGCTGGACGACCACGCCGCCGAGGGTTCCTGGGCGGCGTGTGACCACAAACCGGGAGCGGTCGAGTCCCAGGTGACGCAGTACGGTGAACGGCGCCTCTGGAGCGAGGTGTCCGACGCGTATCTTCAATGGGTCGCGCTGGGCAGCCCCAAGTACGAGCGATTCGGCCTGAGCATCGACCCAACGGGGACGCGACTCTGGCTGGATCACGCTAACGGGCCAACCTGGAAAGTGCGGTGTTGACGGCCCAAGCTCGTGACATGAATTGAGCACCGATCCGGGGCCCGACGGGTGGCAGCTCCGCGGGCTTCGACCGGGGATCGATCAGCGCGGCGGGGGCGGGAACGGGCGGCCCGGGACGATGTTCGGTGGTGCGCCGGGCGCGTACCCCGGTGGCGGGACACCTCGGGAGGCGGCCTCCTGGTGGCGCTCAGGGATCGGGAAGTGCACCCGTGCGTAGGCCATCAGTTCGGCCAGCGCCCGCTGCTTGGTCCGGAAGGCCGCCTCGTCCACCCCGCCCCGCACGGCCCGCTCGTGCAGCAGCCCCAGCTCGGTGGCGGCCAGCTGGTAGTCGCTCATCGCCTGCGCCCCCGACTTGCCGCCGTGCGCCTTGGCCCAGCTCCGCGCCTGCCGCCGCTTCTGCAACGAGGACAGCATGAAGATGTCGGAGGCGTTGATCAGCCCGTTCGCCTCGTACGGCGGCAGGTAGTACTGGATCAGCCCGACGATCCGCTTCCGGTCCTGGACGATCACCCACAGCTCGATGAACAGCAGCCCCATCAGGATCAGGTACGCCACCGCCAGCCCCCCGAACCCCCCGAAGGACGCGAACCCGTTCCAGAGCCCGTGCAGCAGCATCGCGCCGATCCAGCCCGCCACGATCATCCACGCCCCCGTCGCGCCCCGCCGATTCGCCGCGTACGCCACCGCGATGCCGATCAACGAGGTGAACAGCGGATGGGCGAACGGCGAGAGCACTCCCCGGAGCACCACCGTGGCGGCCAGCCCTTCCGGGCCGTTCTCGGCCAGTGCCGCCACGTAGTAGCTGACGTTCTCCGACATCGCGAAGCCCAGCCCCACCATGCTGGCGTAGATGATGCCGTCGGTGGGCCCGTCCAGCTCCTGCCGCCGGAACCGGAGCAGCCCGACCAGCACCAGGCCCTTCATGGTCTCCTCGACCAGCGGCGCCCCGAAGGTGGCCACGTAGTCCTTGGCGGTGTCTCCGTCGCCGATCTGATTGGTCAGGTACACCAGGTTGAGGCTGTTCAGAATGCCCGCGATCAGCACCGCGATCCCAGCCCCCCAGGCGAAGGCGAAGATCAGATTGCTCCGCGGCTCGGGTTCCATGCGGTCCAGCGCGAGCACGCCCGCCAGCAGCAGCGGCACCGGGGCGATGGCCAGCACCAGAGCGATGAAGAACTGGACCGGGTCTCCGTTGAGGATGTCGAAGGAGAAGGAGACCAGGGCGCAGATGCCCGCCAAGACCAGACCGAGGATGAGGCCGACCGACGGGCGTTCCCTCAGCACCGCGCGCGGATCAAGGCTCGCCATTACGCGAGCGTAACCGACGGCACACGCCTTGTCCGCCGTAGGTACGCCAGAAGATTCACACCAGCAGCGAGTCCACCGCGACCGCCAGGAAAAGCAGCGCCAGGTAGACGTTGGACCAGTGGAAGAACCGCATCGGCCGCAGGTCCACCCCGGTCTTGCCGGCGGTCAGGCGGCGGCGCAGCGCGTACACCTCCCAGAGGCAGATGCCGCCGAGCGCGGCGGCGACGGCCGGGTAGAGCGGCGTGGTGTCGGCGATCGGCCACAGCAGCAGCGAGCAGAGCACGGTGGCCCAGGTGTAGGCGATGATCTGGCGGACCACCTCCCGGTCGGTGGCCACCACCGGCAGCATCGGCACCTCGGCGGCGGCGTAGTCGTCCCGGTACCGCATGGCCAGCGTCCAGGTGTGCGGCGGGGTCCAGAAGAAGACCACCCCGAACAGCGCCACCGGGGCCCAGGAGAGTTCGCCGGTGATCCCGGCCCAGCCGATCAGCACCGGCATGCACCCGGCGATGCCGCCCCAGACGATGTTCTGCGGGGTGCGCCGCTTCAGCACCAGCGAGTAGACCAGCACGTAGAAGAGGATGGCGCTCAAGGCGAGCACGGCCGCCAGCCAGTTGACCGTCAACCCGAGGCCGAGGGTGGAAAGCACCCCCAAAATCACGCCAAAGACCAGCGCTCCGCGCGGCGATACCGTGTGGCGGGCCAGGGGCCGCCGCCGGGTGCGCCGCATCACCTCGTCGATGTCCCGGTCGATGTAACAGTTGAGCGCGTTGGCGCTGCCCGCCGAGAGGGTGCCGAAGACCATGGTGGCCACGGCGGTCCACAAGTCGGGCAGGCCGCGGGCGGCCAGGAACATCACCGGCAGCGTGGTGATCAGCAGCAGCTCGATGATCCGCGGCTTGGTCAGCGCCACATAGGCCCGGACGACCTCGCCGACGGTGCGGCGAGCCACGACGGGGGCCATCGTTGGGTTGTTCGTCAGCACCGTCAAGGCGCTTCCAGCACGTGCGGGGTCAACGCGTAACCTCTGGATAGAGCGGGATCTCCGGACAGCCTCCGGCACCATTGCGGACTCACTGTAGCCCCGGGCGTGGTCGGTCCCTGAATCGGGTCAGCATCGGGGCTGCTCAGGGTGGGGGGCAATGGATTGCGGGCAGCCTACCGGACGGTACGGCAGCCGACCCGTTAGGGTCCCGTGTGGGCGGGAATTGCCAGAACCGGCATGAAAACCAGAGGGGATCAAAGCAGTTGAGCAGCGCAAGCCTTGAGTGGACCGACCTCGACCGGCAGGCCGTGGACGTGGTGCGGGCCCTGGCGATGGACGCGGTGGAGAAGGCGGGTTCCGGCCATCCCGGTACCGCGATGAGCCTTGCTCCCGCCGCCTACCTTCTCTTCCAGAAAACTATGCGGCACGACCCGTCCGACCCGACCTGGGTGGGCCGGGATAGATTCGTCCTTTCCTGCGGGCATTCAAGCCTGACGCTCTACATTCAGCTTTATCTGTCCGGGTACGGACTGAGCCTGCACGACCTCGAAATGCTCCGGCAGTGGGACAGCATCACCCCGGGCCACCCCGAGCACGGCCACACCGCCGGCGTGGAGACCACCACGGGACCGCTCGGCCAGGGCATCGGCAACGCGGTCGGCATGGCGATGGCGGCCCGCAGGGAGCGCGGCCTGTTCGACCCGGACGCCGAGCCCGGCACCTCCCCCTTCGACCACCACATCTGGTGCATCGCCTCCGAAGGCGACATCGAGGAGGGCATCAGCCACGAGGTCAGCGCGCTCGCCGGCCACCAGCGCCTGGGCAACCTCACCGTCGTCTTCGACGCCAACCACATCTCCATCGAGGACGACACCCAGATCGCCCTCTCCGAGGACGTGATCAAGCGTTACGAGGCGTACGGCTGGCATACCCAGACCGTTGACTGGGTGCGGAACGGCGACTATGTGGAGGACGTCGAGGCGCTCGACCGGGCGCTGGAGGCGGCCCGCGCCGAGACCGACCGCCCCTCGTTCATCCGGCTGCGCACCATCATCGGCTGGCCGGCCCCGCACAAGCAGAACACCGGCAAGATCCACGGCTCCGCGCTCGGCCCCGACGAGGTGGCCGCCACCAAGGTGGTGCTGGGCATGGACCCGGCCGTGTCCTTCTTCGTCCCCGATGACGTGCTGGCCCACTCCCGCGAGGTGGTCGAGCGGGGCAGGGCCGCGCACGCCGAGTGGGACAAGGGCTTCACCGACTGGCGCGCGGCCAACCCCGAGCGGGCCGCGCTCCTGGACCGGCTGCTCACCCGCTCGCTGCCCAACGGCTGGGCCAAGGCGCTGCCCAGCTTCGAGCCCGGCGCCTCGATGGCCACCCGGAAGGCCAGCGGCGAGGTGCTCTCCGCGCTCGCCCCGGTGCTGCCCGAGCTCTGGGGCGGCTCCGCCGACCTGGCCGAGTCCAACAACACCACGATGAAGGGGGAGCCCTCCTTCATCCCCGAGGAGTTCCAGACCCGCGAGTTCCCCGGCAACCCGTACGGCCGGACGCTGCACTTCGGCATCCGCGAGCACGGCATGGGCGCCATCCTCAACGGCATCGCGCTGCACGGCGGCACCCGGCCGTACGGTGGCACCTTCCTGGTCTTCAGCGACTACATGCGCCCGGCGGTCCGGCTGGCCGCGCTGATGAAGCTGCCGGTCATCTACGTCTGGACGCACGACTCGATCGGCCTGGGCGAGGACGGCCCGACCCACCAGCCGGTGGAGCACCTGTGGGCGCTGCGGGCCATTCCCGGCCTGGACGTGGTCCGTCCGGCCGACGCCAACGAGACCGCCGCCTGCTGGCGCGTCGTGCTCGAGCACACCGACCGCCCGGCCGCGCTGGCGCTGACCCGCCAGAACCTGCCCGTGTACGAGGGCACCGCCGACGTCGCCAAGGTGGCCAAGGGGGGGTACGTGCTGGCCGAGGCGTCCACCGGGCAGCCGGTGGTGATCCTGATCGGCACCGGCAGCGAGGTGGAGCTGGCGCTGGGCGCCCGGGACCTGCTGGAGGCCCAGGGCTTCCCGACCCGGGTGGTCTCGATGCCCTGCGTGGAGTGGTTCCAGGCCCAGGACGCGGCCTACAAGCAGCAGGTGCTGCCCCCGGCGGTGCGGGCCAGGGTCGCGGTCGAGGCGGGAATCGCTCTGGGCTGGCGGGAGTTCGTGGGTGACGATGGAGTGGTCGTGAGCCTTGAGCACTTCGGTGCCTCGGCTCCGTACCGGACCCTCTACGAGCAGTTCGGCCTCACCGCCGAGCGCGTGGCCGCCGCGGCGAAGGGCAGTCTCGCGAAGACCGGCGCGGACAAGGGCGAGACCACAGGGAACTAGGGGACTGATCTGAGATGAGTGAGATTCTCAACAGACTGACCGGCTTCGGGGTGTCCATCTGGCTGGACGACATCAGCCGGGACCGCCTCCGCACGGGGAACCTGGCCGCGCTGATCCGCGACCGGCGGGTCTCCGGCGTCACCTCCAACCCGACCATCTTCGCGTCCGCCCTCAGCAAGGGCGACGCCTACACCACCCAGCTGCACGACCTGGCCGTCCGGAAGGTCTCGGTGGACGAGGCCGTACGGGCCATCACCACCTTCGACATCCGGTGGGCGGCCGACGTGCTGCGCCCGGTCTACGACGCCACCGGCGGCGTGGACGGCCGGGTCTCCATCGAGGTGGACCCGCGGCTGGCCCGGGAGACCGAGGCCACCATCGCCGAGGCGCGCGCGCTCTGGTGGCTGGTGGACCGGCCCAACCTGTTCATCAAGATTCCGGCGACGGTGGAGGGCCTGCCCGCCATCACCGCCGCCATCGCCGAGGGCATCAGCGTGAACGTGACGCTGATCTTCTCCCTGGAGCGGTACCGGGCGGTCATGGACGCCTGGCTGGCCGGCCTGGAGCAGGCCCAGGCCAAGGGCCTCAACCTGGCCGGGATCGAGTCGGTGGCCTCGTTCTTCGTGAGCCGGGTGGACTCCGAGGTGGACGCGCGGCTCGACAAGCTCGGGACGCCGGAGGCGTTGGCGCAGAAGGGCAAGGCCGCGGTGGCCAACGCCCGCCTGGCGTACGCGGCCTTCGAGGAGGTCATGAACACCCCGCGCTGGCAGGCGCTGCGCGCGGCCGGGGCCCGGCCGCAGCGGCCGCTGTGGGCCTCCACCGGCACCAAGAACCCGGCCTACCCGGACACCCTGTACGTGGACGAGCTGGTCACCGCCGGCACGGTGAACACGATGCCGGAGAAGACGCTGAACGCGGCGGCCGACCACGGCCGTATCTCCGGTGACACCGTGCGCCCCTTCTACGAGCAGGCCTGGAACGTCATGGCCGCGCTCAAGGAGATCGGCATCGACTACGACGACGTGGTGAAGGTGCTGGAGGACGAGGGCGTCGACAAGTTCGCGGTGTCCTGGAACGAACTGCTCGAGACGGTCCAGACGGAGCTGGGGAAGGCCTGATCATGAGCATTGAGGTGCACCTGGGCGAAGCCGCCGCGGCGACGGCGGCCGTCCGGGAGAAGCTGGTCGCCGAGGGGGTGCCCGCGGCCCTCGCCGCGGGTGACCCCACCCTCTGGGGGCCGGACGCCCAGCCCGAGGCGGAGATCCGGCTGGGCTGGCTGACGCTGCCGCTGACCAGCCGGGAGCTGCTCCCAGAGATCACCAAGCTGGTGGAACGGGTGCGGGCCGAGGGCCTGGAGCACGTGGTGCTGGCCGGGATGGGCGGCTCCTCGCTGGCCCCCGAGGTCATCTGCGCCACCGAGGACGTCCCGCTGACCGTGCTGGACACCACCGACCCCGACCAGGTCAGGCGGGCGCTGGGCGACCGCCTGGACCGCACGGTGGTGGTGGTGGCCAGCAAGAGCGGCGGCACCATCGAGACCGACAGCCACCGGCGGATCTACGAGGAGGCGTTCCGGGCGGCGGGCATCGACCCGGCCGACCGGATCGTGGTGGTCACCGACCCCGGCTCACCGCTGGAGAAGACCGCGACCGAGGCCGGGTACCAGGTGTTCCTGGCCGACCCGAACGTGGGCGGGCGCTACAGCGCGCTGAGCGCCTTCGGCCTGGTGCCGAGCGCGCTGGCCGGGGCGGACGTGGTACGGCTGCTGGACGACGCCGCCGCGTTGCAGCCGCTGCTGGCGCAGGACGAGGGCAACCCGGGTCTCGACCTGGGGGCGCTGCTCGGCGCGATGGCGCTGGCCGGGCGGGACAAGCTGATCCTGCGCGACAGCCTCTCCGACATCAACGGGCTGCCGGACTGGATCGAGCAGCTGATCGCCGAGTCCACCGGCAAGCAGGGCAAGGGCATCCTGCCGGTGGTGGGGGCCGAGGCGGCCGAGGCCGGCGACCAGTTCGCGGTGAACATCGGCGGCGAGGGCGACATCCGGGTGGAGGGCCCGCTGGGCGCCCAGTTCCTGGTCTGGGAGTACGCCACGGCCGTCGCCGGGCGGGTGCTCGGCATCGACCCGTTCGACCAGCCGAACGTGGCCGAGTCCAAGGAGAACACCGCCAAGATCCTCCAGGAGTCCCCGGACCTCGGCCCGCCGCTGCTGGTGGACGGCCCGGTGGAGGTGTACGGCACGGTGCCCGGACACCCGAAGAACCTGGCCGACGTGCTGACCGCGCTGCTGCACGCCGTCCCCGAGCGCGGCTACCTGGCGATCATGGCGTACCTGGACCGGGAGGCGGCCTTCGACGCCGCCAGCCTCGGCTCCGGGGACTTCGAGCAGACGGCCGAGGCGTGGGCCGCCGCCGACGTGGCGACCCTGCGCTCGCTGCTGGACTACCGCACGCCGCACGCGGTCACCTTCGGCTGGGGGCCCCGGTTCCTGCACTCGACCGGGCAGTACCACAAGGGCGGGCCGCAGGTCGGGGTCTTCCTCCAGATCACCGGGGCGGTCGCGGAGGACGTGCCGGTGCCGGGCAAGCCGTACACGCTGGGCCGGCTCCAGCTGGCGCAGGCACTGGGCGACATCGGGGCGCTATGGTCCCGTAACCGGCCCGCCGTACGGTTGCACCTGACCGATCGCGTGGCCGGAGTCGCGCATCTGCTCTCGGTGGCGGAGGAGCTCTGAACCCGGAATGAGTGAGCGGAAGCGACCGCAGGCCAAGGTGATCCCGGTCGAGACCGTCGAGTTGCCCGCCGCGGCGGAGGAACCGGAGGCGGAGACGCTGCTGGACGCCTTGGCCGAGGCGATGGCGGGCAACCCGCTGCGCGACCCGCGCGACAAGCGGCTGCCCCGGGTGGCCGGGCCGTGTGTGCTGGTGCTCTTCGGGGTGACCGGCGACCTGGCCCGCCGCAAGCTGCTCCCGGCCATCTACGACCTGGGCAACCGGGGGCTGCTGCCGCCCGGCTTCTCGCTGGTCGGCTTCGCCCGCCGGGACTGGGCGCACGAGGACTTCGCCCAGGTGACGTACGAGGCGGTGAAGGAGAACGCGCGCACCCCGTTCCGCGAGGAGGTCTGGAAGCAGATCAGGGAGGGCATCCAGTTCTGCCCTGGCGAGTTCACCGACGACGTCGCCTTCGACCGGCTGGCGTCGATGCTCAGGGAGATCGACCGGACCCGGGGCACCGGCGGCAACTACGCGTTCTACCTGTCGGTGCCGCCGAAGTTCTTCCCGACCGTGGTGGAGCAACTGAAGCGCACCGGCCTGGCCCAGGGCCCGCAGGGTTCCTGGCGCCGGGTGGTGATCGAGAAGCCGTTCGGCCACGACCTGCGGAGCGCCCGCGAACTCAACGAGATCACCAGCGCGGTCTTCCCGGAGAGCTCGGTCTTCCGCATCGACCACTACCTGGGCAAGGAGACGGTCCAGAACATCCTGGCGCTGCGCTTCGCCAACACCCTGTACGAGCCGATCTGGAACCGCGGCTACGTCGACCACGTCCAGATCACGATGGCCGAGGACATCGGCATCGGCAGCCGGGCCGGGTACTACGACGGCATCGGCGCGGCCAGGGACGTGATCCAGAACCACCTGCTCCAGCTGCTGGCGCTGGTGGCCATGGAGGACCCGACCTCCTTCGACGCCGAGTCGCTGCGCCGGGAGAAGGAGAAGGTGCTCAAGGCCGTCCGGCTGCCGGACGATCTGGAGACGGGCACCTCCCGGGGCCAGTACACGGGGGGCTGGCAGGGCGGCGAGAAGGTGATCGGCTACCTGGAGGAGGACGGCATCCCCGCCGACTCCAAGACCGACACCTACGCGGCGATCAAGCTGGAGGTGGCCAACCGGCGCTGGGCCGGAGTGCCCTTCTACCTGCGCGCGGGCAAGCGCCTGGGCCGCCGGGTGACCGAGGTGGCGGTGATCTTCCAGCGGGCGCCGCACCTGCCGTTCAGCAAGGACGACACCGAGATCCTGGGGCAGAACGCGCTGGTCATCCGGGTGCAGCCGGACGAGGGCATCACGGTGCGGTTCGGCTCCAAGGTGCCGGGCACCGCGATGGAGGTCCGGGACGTGTCCATGGACTTCGCCTACGGCGAGTCGTTCATGGAAAGCTCTCCTGAGGCGTACGAGCGGCTGCTGCTGGACGTGCTCATCGGCGATCCGCCGCTCTTCCCGCACCAGCGGGAGGTGGAGCTGTCCTGGCAGATCCTGGACCCGATCGAGGATTACTGGGCCACCCACGGCCGGCCTGAGGGCTACCCGTCCGGAACCTGGGGTCCCCCGTCGGCCGATGCCATGCTGGCCCGGGACGGGCGCGTCTGGAGGCGGCTGTGACCAGCTTCAACCTGACCGAGACCACGGCGTCGAAGATCTCCTCGACGCTGACCAGGCTCCGGCACCAGATGGGCGCCCCCGCGGTGGGCATGGTGCTCACCCTGGTGGTGGTCTGCGACGAGGCCGGGCAGTACGACGCGGTCCGGGCGGCCACCGACGCGGCCAGGGAGCACCCCTCGCGCATCCTGGTGGTGATCGCCCGGGACCCGGCCGAGCCGAACCGGCTCGACGCCGAGTTGCGGGTGGGCGAGTCCTCGCCGGGCGAGGTGGTGCTGCTCCGCCTGTACGGGGAGCTGACCCAGCACGCCGAGTCGGTGATCAGCCCGCTGCTGCTGACCGACACGCCGGTGGTGGTGTGGTGGCCGAACTTCTGCCCGGAGGTCCCGGCCAAGGACAAGGTCGGGCAGCTGGCGGGCCGGCGGATCACCGACGCCGCCGCCTCGCCGGATCCGGTTCGGGCGATCGCCGGGCGCTGCGCGGGTTATGTGCCGGGTGACACCGATCTGGCCTGGACCCGGCTCACCACCTGGCGCTCGCTGCTGGCGGCGGCGTTCGACCAGCCCATCGGCCGGGTTACGGCGGGCGTCGTGGAGGCCTCGCCCGGGCATCCAAGCGCGGTGCTGCTGTCGGCCTGGCTGTCGCAGCGGTTCGGGGCGCCCATCGGGGTGGGCGAGTCGTCGGGGCCGGGGATCACCGCGGTGCGGCTGAGCCTGGAGCCGGGCGGGGAGCTGACGCTCACCCGGTCGGACGCGCGGCTGGCCACGCTCTCCCGGCCGGGGCAGCCGGACCGGCGGGTGGCGCTGGCGCGCCGTCCCACCGCCGACCTGATCGCCGAGGAGCTGCGCCGGCTGGATCCCGACGAGACCTACGCCGACGCCCTGCACCACCTGTCGAAGCAGCCACCGGCGTAACCGGCTGGCGTAACGTTTGGACCGGGTCCCCCTACCCACCGGAAGGGGCCCGGTCCTTCCGTTTTATCCCAACACGTATGGCTTTCGCAGGAAATTTCAGGAATTTGGAGGATTTGGTGATGAGTGTCCCTAGTGTTCTGGTGCACAAGGACGCCACGGTGCTGGCTGAGGCGGTGGCGGCACGGCTGATCACCCGCCTGGTGGACGTGCAGGCGGCCCGGCCCGCGCACGTCGTGCTCACCGGGGGCACTCTGGGCATCGCCACCTTGGCCGCGATCGCCGCCACCCCCGCCCGGGACGCCATCGAATGGCCCGCACTGGACCTGTGGTGGGGCGACGAGCGCTTCCTGCCCTCCGGCGACCCTGACCGAAACGCCACCCAGGCCCGAGAGGCCCTGCTCGACCACGTGGACGTGGACCCGGCCCGGATACACGAGATGCCCCCCGCCGACGCCGGCCTCACGGCCGAGGAAGCAGCCGACGCCTACGCCGCCGAACTGTCCAAGGCCGCCCGCCCCGAGGACCACGGCCCTGTCCCGTTCTTCGACATCCTCCTCCTCGGCCTGGGCCCCGACTGCCACGTCGCCTCCCTGTTCCCCGGCCAGCCCGCCCTCTATGAGGAGGAGCGCCCCGTAGTCGCGGTACACGGCTCCCCCAAACCACCCCCCATCCGCGTCTCCCTCACCTTCCCCGCCATCCAGGCCGCCCGCGAGGTCTGGGTGGTGGCCGCAGGCGCCGAAAAGGCCCGCGCCGTCCACCTGGCCCTCACCGGCGGCCGCCTGCAGGCCCCGGGCGCGGGCGCCAGAGGCCGCCAGCGCACCCTCTTTCTCCTGGACCGCGCAGCAGCCGCCCAGATCCCCCCCGGCCTGGGCCGGATCGCCTCACCCTGACCCGCCCACCCAGGCGCAGCAACCAACGAAGGGAGGTCACCCACCGATGAGGTTCCCCGTATCGGTGAAGGGTGTGATCGTCCGTGCTGGTCAGGTACTGCTACTACGAAACGAACGCGACGAATGGGAACTACCCGGAGGCAAACTGGAACTCGGCGAAGACCCACCGGCCTGCCTCTCACGCGAAATCAGCGAAGAAACCGGCTGGGAGGCTCAGATCGGCCCCATCTTGGACTCCTGGCAGTACCACATCCACGAAGACGCCGACGTATTGATCGTGACCTACGGCGCCACAGTCGACACCGACCAGCCACCCGTACTCAGCCACGAACACAAACAGATAGCCCTGTTCAGCGAACACGAGGTGGAAAACCTACGAATGCCACAGGGCTACAAGCGATCGATCGCCGACTGGTTCTCCAGGCTGCGCGGCCCCGACTCTCCGTGACTGCCGCGCTGAGGATTCAGACGGTCTTCCAGCACAGCCACCAGCAAGGGGCGAAATCGGGCTCAGTTGCCCTGGGCCGTGGGCATGATGGTGACCTGTTGGAGGTTGACCCTGGGTGGTAGTGAGGCGATGAAGCCCACTACCTGGGCCACGTCCTCTGGGGTTAGCCATTCCACTGACTTTCTGGTTTCGGCCAGCCAGCGTAGGGTGCCCTCGTCGGTGACGTGGTCCTGGAGTTCGGTGCCGACGATGCCGGGTTCGATGGCGGTCACCCGTACGTTCTTGGGGCCCAACTCCACGCGGAGGTTGCGGGAGAGGTGGGCGACGTAGGCCTTGGTGGCGGAGTAGACGGCGAAGTTGGGGTGGATGTTCTCGGCGGTGATGGAGGCGGTGTTGATCAGGTCGGCGACTCCGCGTTCGGTGCCGCAGCGCACCAGCTGGGGGACGAACGCGGCGATGATGTTCATCAGGCCGCCGATGTTCAGGTCGATCTGCTGGCGCCACTCGTCGATGTGGAGTTCCTCGATCGGTGCGGGGAGCATCACGCCCGCGTTGTTGAAGACCAGGTCGGCGTCGCCGAGTTCGCCGGACACCCGCTGGGCCGCCTCGCGGACGGCCATGGTGTCGGTCACGTCGACGGCCATCGCCACCGCGCTGCCGTCGCCCTTGGTGATCCGCTCGACCAGTGCGTCCAGCCGGTCGGCCCGGCGGGCCATCATCACCACGGTCGCGCCCAGTTCCGCGAGCCGTTCGGCGGTCGCCTCCCCGATCCCGCTGGACGCCCCGGTGACCACCGCCACCCGGCCGGTCAGCGGCCGCGACATCCGGTCCGAACCCGTCTGGGAACCCATGGACATCCTCATCCCACCTTCCGGATCGTGAAGCCTGCGGAAGGGGCGAACAGAGCATTCGCCCTGTTTCCACGACATCACCCGTAATGCCAACCGGAAGTCGGCAAAGGCGCATTTTCCCGGCAAGTCGGGGTGGGAGGCCCAGCCCAACCGGGGGCCCAGCCCAACCGGGGACCCAGCCCAACCGGGGGCTCAGGGCATCCAAGGCTCAGGGCATCAAAAGGCTTAGGCCATCCAAGGCTCAGGGCGTCCGAGGGCTCAGGGCATCCACCGGTAGCGGTGTTCGGGGCGGCCCGCGGTGCCGTACCGGGGGCGGAGTTCGGCTTGGCCGACGGCGCAGAGGTATTCCAGGTAGCGGCGGGCGCTCACCCGGGACAGCCCGGTGAGGGCGGCCGCCTCGGCGGCCGACAGGTCGGTTCCGGTACGGCGGAGCGCCTCGGCCACCAGCGCGCAGGTGGCCGGGGAGAGCCCCTTGGGCAGCTGGGACAGGCCGGGGGCGGCCCCGAAGAGGCGGTCCACGTCCTCCTGGGCGGCCTGCGCGCCGAGCTCGGTGAGCTGCCGAAAGGTGTCGGCGTACCGGGTCAGGCGATCGGCCAGGGCGGCGGCGGTGAACGGCTTGATCAGGTAGTTGACGGCGCCGCCGCGCAGGGCCGCGCGGACCGTGGCAACGTCCCGGGCGGCGGTGATGACGAGCACGTCCACCGGCTGGGCGCCGCCCCGGATGGTCCGCAGCACCTCCAGGCCGGACATGTCGGGCAGGTAGATGTCGAGCAGCACCAGGTCGGGTGCCCGCTCGGCCACCGCCGTGATGGCCGCCCGGCCGGTGTGCACGGTGCCCACCACGGCGAACCCGGGGGTCTTGGCCACGTAGCCGCCGTGGATACGGGCCACCATGAAGTCGTCGTCCACGACCAGGACGGTCTTGGTCATCGCCCGGCCTCCTGTAAGGCGTCCTGGCGCATGGGAAGGAAGGCCGTGAACACCGCGCCGCCGGCGTTGTGCAGGCGCACCCAGCCGCCCCGGCGCAGGCAGGTCTGCCGGGTCAGGGCAAGGCCCAGTCCGCGCGCGCCCGATTGGGCGATCTTCGTGGTGAAGCCCTCCCGGAACACCTCCTCGACCAGTTCCGGGGTGACGCCGGGGCCGGAGTCGCGGACCCGCACGTGCAGCCCCTCCTGGTCGGTGCGGACCAGCACCTCGACCACTCCCCCGGTGCCCTCCAGCGCGTCGACGGCGTTGGCCACCAGGTTGCCGACCACCAGCACGGCGTCCCGCGGATCGTCCAGTTCGGCCACCCCCGACTCCTCGGCCACCACCAGCGAGGCCCCGCGCTCGGCCGCCTCCGCCGCCTTGGCCAGCAGAAGCGCCGCCAGCGTGGGGTCGGCGACCCGGCTCCTGATCTCCTGCGAGTACCGGCTGTGGGCCTCGGTGGTGCGGGTGATGTAGCGGGTGGCGGCCGCGTACTCGCCCAGCTCCAGCAGGCCGACCACGGTATGCATGCGGTTGGCGAACTCGTGGGCCTGCGCGCGGAGCGCCTCGGTGGCGGAGCTGGCGTCGTCCAGCTCGCGGGCCAGCCGGACCAGCTCGGTGCGGTCGCGCAGGGTGACCACCCAGCCCCGGTGCCGGCCGCGTACCTCGACCGGGGTGCGGTTGAGCACCAGCACCCGGCCGCCGTGCAGCACGATGCGGTCCTCCCCCGGGTCGTCGCCGCCGAGCACGTCGCGTACCCGGCCGGAGAGCCCCATCTCGGCCAGGTCCCGGCCGACCGCGTCGGCGGACAGGCCGAGCAGGTCGGTGGCGGCGTCGTTGGCCAGGGTCACCCTGCCGGACAGGTCGAGCGCGAGCACGCCCTCCTTCACCCCGTGCAGCACGCCCTCCCGCTGCTCCAGCAGGGCGGCGATCTCCCGGGGCTCCAGGCCGAAGGTCTGCCGCCGTACCCGGCGGGCGATCAGCGCCGCCCCCAGCAGGCCCGCCACCAGCACCGCCAGCACCGTCCAGATCAGTGGGGGCAGGGCGGCCCCGAGCTGGTCGGAGACCGTCTGCTCCAGCACCCCCACCGAGGTCAGGCCGATCACCCGCCCGGCGTCGTCGAAGATCGGGGCCTTGCCGCGCACCGAGCGGCCGAGCGTGCCGGTCTGCGAGCCGGTCCAGGTCTGGCCGGTCTCCAGCACCTCCGAGCCGTCGGTGGACAGCCGCTTGCCGATCAGTTGGGGGTTGGGGTGGGCGTACCGGATCTGGTCCCGGTTGGCGATGACCACGTAGTCCGCGTCGGTGGCCTCCTGCACCTCGGCGGCGATCGGCTGGAGCAGCACCTCCGGGTGGGGCGCCCGGAACGCCGCGCGGACCTGGGGCAGGCCCGCCACGGACTGGGCGATGGCCAGGGCGCGCTGGCGGTACTGGTCGTCGAGCTGGCGGCGGGTGTGCTGGGCCCAGACGGTGGCCGTGCCGCCGACCGCGAGCAGGACGATCACCATCTGGAGCGTGAACAGCTGGGTGCCGAGGGATGCGTCGCCAACCCGCCGCGTCAGCCGTCGCATTCGCTCCTCACCTGCCCCTTCCCAGACATCTGCCGGAAATATAGGGCGGCGTGTATAACGTCCGGGTCGCGGACTCTGTGACCAATACGGCCAATATGACGGCAAGCACACCAATCCTCGACGGACCCGGCGATGCCGCTCCACCATCCTCACCACGTTCATCTCAACGGTGTTGGAGTGATGATGCGACCTCTCTACAGGCTCGCCGTGCTGGCGGCCGTGATCGTGTCGGTGGCCGCGTGTGGCGGCGGAAGCTCGGGCGGCGGGACCGGTGCGCTGCGCATCATGGCCCCGGCCGCGCCCGGCGGCGGCTGGGACCAGACCTCCCGGACGGCCGAGCAGGCCATCAAGTCGGTCGAACCGGACCGGAAGGTGGAGGTCTTCAACGTGCCCGGCGCGGGCGGCACCATCGGGCTGGCCCAGCTGGCCGGGGACAAGGGCAACGGCGAACTGCTGATGACCATGGGCCTGGTCATGGTGGGCGCGGTCGAGCAGAACAAGTCCCAGGTCACCCTGGCCGAGGTGACGCCGATCGCCCGGCTGACCGAGGAGTACGAGATCGTCGTGGTGCCGGCCGAGTCGCCGTACCAGACCCTGGCCGACCTGGTGGCGGCCTGGAAGGCCGACCCGGCCAAGATCTCGGTCGCCGGCGGCTCGGCCGGCGGCACCGACCACATCGTGGCCGGGCTGATGGCCAAGGCCGCGGGCATCGACCCCAAGCAGGTCAACTACATCGCCCACTCCGGCGGCGGCGAGGCACTCAACGCGCTGCTCGGCAACAAGGTCTCCATCGGCATCTCCGGCATCGGCGAGTTCGCCGAGCACGTCAAGTCCGGCAAGCTCCGCTCGCTCGGCATCAGCGCACCCGCCCGCATCCCGTCCATCGACTCGCCCACCCTCAAGGAGGGCGGCCTGGACGTCGAGCTGGCCAACTGGCGCGGCTTCGTCGCCCCGCCCGGCCTGGACGACGCCGCCAAGAAGTCCCTCACCGACCTGGTCACCAAGATGCACGACGGGCAGGCGTGGAAGGACGCGGTCGCCAAGAACGGCTGGACGGACGCCTTCCAGACCGGCGCTCCCTTCGCTGAGTTCCTCGCCGCCGAGCAGACCCGGGTGAAGGGCATCATCGCCGAAATGGGACTCGTCTCCTGATGCCTTCCCTATCCGCAGACAACCGGGACGACGCCCTCCAGAACGGCGCCGTCCCGGCCCCGGCCCCGGCCAAACCCCGCCGCAGGCGGCCCGAACTCGTGCTGGCCCTCATCGTGCTCGGGCTGGGCGTCTTCGTGATCGCCGGCACCGCGAACGTGACGGCCGCCGCCTCCACCCTGGGGCTGGGCCCCCGGTTCTTCCCGCTGCTGGTGGGCGCCGCGATGATCCTGATCGGGATCTGCTACGTGATCGACGTGCTGCGCGGCGGCCACGGCGACCCCGAGGAGAGCGAGGACGTGGACGCCCAGGCCCCCGCCGACTGGCGCGGTGTCTTCACGGTCAGCGTGATCTTCCTGGCCTTCGCCGCGCTGCTCGACCTGCTCGGCTGGGTGATCGCCGGGGCGCTGCTCTTCTTCGGCCTGGCGCTCGCCCTCGGCGCCACCAGCCGCCTGCGGGCCGCCGCCGTGGCCGTCATCCTGTCCGTGGCCACCTACCTGGCCTTCGTCAAAGGGCTCGGCGTCACCCTCCCCGCCGGCCTGCTCTCCGGGGTGATCTGAATGGACGCGCTCGGCCTGCTGCTCGACGGGTTCGCCACCGCGCTCACCCCCGTCAACCTCCTGTACGCGCTGATGGGCGTCACCCTCGGCACCCTGGTGGGCGTGCTCCCCGGCATCGGCCCCGCGATGACCGTGGCCCTGCTCCTGCCGATCACCTTCAGCGTGGAGCCGGCCAGCGCCTTCATCATGTTCGCCGGGATCTACTACGGCGGCATGTACGGCGGCTCCACCACCTCCATCCTGCTCAACACCCCGGGCGAGAGCGCCTCCATGATCACCGCCCTGGAGGGCAACAAGATGGCCCGCCGGGGCCGTGCCGCCCAGGCGCTGGCCACCGCGGCGATCGGCTCCTTCGTGGCCGGGACCATCGCGACCGCCCTGCTGGTGGTGGCCGCCCCGCTGGTGGTGGAGTTCGCCATCTCCTTCGGCCCCGAGGACTACTTCGCCCTGGCCGTGCTGGCCTTCACCGCGGTCTCCTCGGTGCTGTCCCGTTCGGTCGTACGCGGCCTGGCCTCGCTGGGTCTGGGCCTGGTCATCGGCCTGGTCGGCATCGACCAGCAGACCGGCCAGGCCAGGCTCACCCTGGGCATCCCCCAGCTGCTCGACGGCATCGACGTGGTGCTCGTCGCGGTCGGCCTGTTCGCCCTCGGTGAGGCCCTCTACGTGGTCTCCCGGCTCCGCCACACGCCTCCCGAGGTGCTCGGCGTGGGCAGGGCCTGGATGGGCCGCGCCGACTGGTCCCGCTCCTGGGCCCCCTGGCTGCGCGGCACCGCCCTCGGCTTCCCCTTCGGCGCTCTTCCGGGCGGCGGCGCCGAGATCCCCACCTTCCTCTCGTACGCCGCCGAGAAGCGCCTGGCCAAGGGCCCTGCCAAGGAGGAGTTCGGCAAGGGCGCCATCGAGGGCGTCGCCGGTCCTGAGGCCGCCAACAACGCCTCCGCCGCCGGCACCCTGGTCCCCCTGCTCACCCTCGGCCTGCCCACCTCCGCCACCGCCGCCATCATGCTGGCCGCCTTCCAGCAGTACGGCCTGCAACCCGGCCCCCAGCTCTTCGACCACAACCCGGCCCTGGTCTGGGGCATGGTCGCCTCCCTGTTCATCGGCAACACCATGCTCCTGGTCCTCAACCTGCCCCTGGCCCCGCTCTGGGCCCAGGTGCTCCGGGTCCCCCGCCCCTACCTGTACGCCGGGATCGTGCTGTTCGCCGCCCTGGGCGTCTACGCCCTGAACAACTCCTGGATCGACCTGATCCTGCTCTACCTGCTGGGCCTGCTCGGCTTCGCGATGCGCCGCTTCGGCCTTCCGGTGGCCCCCGCGGTCATCGGCCTGATCCTGGGCCCGATGGCCGAAATCCAGCTCCGCCGCGCCCTGGCCATCGGCGCCGGCGACGTCACCGTCCTGGTCACCAGCCCGGTCGCCGCCGTCCTGCTCTCCTGCTCCGCGCTGGCCCTGTTCATCCCTCTGCTCAGAAGGCTACGAAGCCGATGAAACTCCCGTATCAATAGACTCAGAAGGCACTGCTCACTATTGTCGCACCTCGTGATCAAACGACTGATCTTGGTTCCGGCCGTCACCGCCCTGACCGTTCTCTGCCAGTTCGCGCCCGCGGCGGCGGCCCCCGTCTATCCGCCCCTCACCACGGCCGAGATCAAGGCCGCCCTGCTCACGACTGCGAACCTCGGCTCCGGGTACAAGGCCAAGCGGGCCCGGACCTCGCTGACCATCCCCGTCAAGTCGGGGTTCTCGGACGCGGCGTGCAACAAGGCGCTCAAGGCCTACGACACGATCACCAAGGGCCGTCCGACGACCACGGTCAACTTCCTGGACGACGCGCACTTCAGCGCGCTCGGCCAGTCGATCCTCACGGGCACCCCCGCCCGCCTGAACGCCGTCGCCAACGGCGCGAAGGCCATCGCGCTCTCCTGTCACGGCCGCAGCCCGGCGGACGCGTCCGTCGGCACCGCGATCACCAGGAAGTCCGCGCCCAAGCTCGGCGACAGCACCATCGCGTTCCGGATGACCGGTATCCCCGAGTTCGAGGGCGTCACCTACCACGGGATCTTCATCCGGTACCGCTCCGCCCTGGTCGTCATCCAGCACGTCAGCAAGGACGACGGCGGGGACTGGCCGCTGACGCTCGCCACCGCCAAGAAGGCCGCCGCCAAGCTGAAGGCGGTCTACGCCAAGCGCGGCTGACTACTCAGAAGGTCCAGGTGAAGCCGCCTGTCGGGCGGCGGTGTCGGCGTGGGTGCGGGCGGCCTCGGCGGCGCGGCGGGAGCGGGACTCGTCCCGGGCCGCGGTGTCGGCGCGTTTGGCCGCCGCCGTGAGTTTCTCCCGCGCTCCGGCGAGCCTGATCTGCAGCTCGGCCAGCTCGGTCTCCAGTCCGGTCACCTCCTCCGCCCGCCGATCCCTGTCCCGCGCCGCCGAGGCCAGTTCCGCCGCCCAGTCCGCGTGGGCGGCCTCCGCCTCCACAGCGGTGCGCTCGGCCGCGGCGGCGGCTTCGGTCAGTTCGCGCCTGCGGCGTTCGCGCGCCTCGGCGAGGTCGGGGGTGCGTCTGGGCCGGGGGGCCGCCGGTGCCGTACGGGCGACGGGGGCCGGAGTGAAGCCACTGTAGGCCAGGGCCGTGGTGAGGGTCGCGTCGCGGAGCAGGTCGGCCGCGGCGGGGTCGACCACAGCGGCGTCCAGCGTCTGCTCCACCTCGGTGAGGGCGCCCAGCGGCTGGCCGTTGCGGGCGGCGAGGTCGGCGACCAGGCGGGCCACCCGGGAGGTGAGCGCGGCGCGCCGGGACGACAGCGCCGACAGGGCCTTGGCGTCGTGGTTCTCCCACGCCTGGCGGAGATCCTCGCCGAGTGTCAGGAGTTCGGCCAGTTCGGGGGGATCCTCCCGGACGAGCTGGTTGACCGCCCAGGCGACCACGGTGGGGCGCCGTAGCTTGCCGATCTCCTTGGCCAGGGCGGGGTCACCGGCCGTTTTCGCCTGCTTGGCCAGGGCGGTTCTGGCGGCGACGAACTCGCCGGGCGGCAGGCCGTACAGGGTGCGGGTGGCGTCATCGAGATCCACGCCCGACATATACCCACTCGCGATATATCTCTGGCAGATTGAGGGTATGGCGGAACCTTCCTTTCCCCGTGAGGACCTGCGTGCCACCGTGGCGGCCCGGCGCGATCTCGGGCCCGAGTACGAGTCGGCCCTCACCGAGTCCTTCCTGGACCGCGTCGAGGCCACCATCGCGGCCCGGGTCGCCGCCGAGGCCGACCAGCGCATGCCCAACGCCAAGGAGCGGGCCCGCGAGGAGCGCGCGGACAGCAACCGCGCCCTCGGCCTGGCCCTCGGCTCGCTCGGCATCGCCGTCCCGCTGACCGCCGCGACCGCGTACACCGCGGGCATGCCCGGCCTGATCGTGACCTGGGGCGGCATCGTCATGGTCAACCTGGCCTACGCGCTCGGGCGGCGCCGCCGCTGATGCCCGTGCTCACGGGCGACGGGCTGACCCTGCGTCCTATCCACGCCGAGGACGCGCCCTGGTTGCTCGGGCACTGGAGCGACCCGGACGTGCGGCGGTTCCTGTTCGACGGGGAGCCGGTCGACGAGCGGCTGGTCCTGGAGATCGTCGCCGACAGCGAGGAGGACTTCAGGGCCTACGGCTACGGTCTCTGGCTGGTCCTCCTCGAAAGCACCCCTGTCGGGGTCTGCGGTTTGCGGGCGACCGACGACGCCCAGGCCGAGCTCCTTTACAGTGTAGATCCGAAGTACTGGGGGCAGGGCGTGGCCGATGCGGCGGTCCGTACCGTCCTGGACTACGGTCTCGGCACGCTGCGCCTCCCGGAGGTGATCGCCGAGCTGGACGAGGGCAACCAGGCCTCCGAACGGGTGGCCAGGGCGGCGGGCATGATGTTCCAGCGGGAGCACCCGGGACCGCACGGCATTCTCAAGCGGTTTGTGCTGAGCGCGGCGGGCGATTCTGACGCATAGTGGGAGACGTGACTCCCCGGTGATGGAGGTCCCCCCGTGTTCGAGCGTTTCACCGATCGTGCCCGCCGTGTCGTGGTGCTGGCCCAGGAGGAGGCCCGCCTGCTGCGGCATGACTACATCGGGACCGAGCACATCCTGCTCGGCCTGCTCCGCGAGCAGGACGGGGTGGCCGCGCTGGCCCTGCGGGAGCTCAGCATCGATCTGGAGGCGGTTCGGGAGCAGGTGCGGGAGAGGGTCGGCACCGGCAGGAACGAGCCGCAGGGGCACATCCCGTTCACTCCCCGGGCCAAGAAGGTGCTGGAGTTCTCGCTGCGCGAGGCGCTCCACCTGAGCCACAACTACATCGGCACCGAGCACATCCTGCTCGGTCTGATGCGGGAGGGCGGGGGCGTGGCCGCCCAGGTGCTGGAGGCCCAGGGCGCCGAGCCGACGGCCGTGCGGAGCCAGGTGATGCGGCTGCTCCTCCAGGAGCGGGGCCCCGACGATGTCCCGGCCTCCCGCTTCGATCCGATCACCGAGACGATCAGCCGCCGGGTCTCCGGGTTCACCGGCCAACTGGACAAGATCCAGGAGATGCTGGAGTCGCTCCACCGCCGGCTGGACGCGATGGGCGCCCCGCCCGACCCCGGGGTCCAGGAGCCTCCGGCGGAGCAGGCGAGCTGATCATCCTGGTTCAGGGCCCCCTGAGCTGCCCCGAACCAGGATGGCTCAGCGGCGAGGTCACGTCGGGGAGACCTCGGCCATCACCCCTACGGCGATCCGTGCCTCCAGCACACCGGGGTCCTCGGTGTACCCGAGCACAGCGCCCAGGGAGATCAAAAGTCTACGCATCCGGATGTTATCGGACAGAAGGGTCGCGCGAACCTCCGCGTAGCCGAGATCCCGCGCCTCCGTCAGCAGCATGCGCGCCAGCGCGGTGCCAAGACCGCGCCCCTGCCAGCGGTCTTCCACCAGGAAGGCGACCTCGGCGATGCCGGGATCGGGGGTGAACATCAGCGTGGCGAGACCCACCACCTGCCCGTCCCGCCCCGCCACCAGCGAGTGCCCCCGGTTGCGGTCGCAGAGCCGGTCGAAGACGCGCGGCGGCAGCGACGGCATCGAGGTGAAGTAGCGGAACCTGCGGGACTCCGGCGAGCAGCGCTCGTGCAGGTCGCGCACGGCCTCCCGGTAGAGCAGGTTGAGCGGCTTGACCTGCACCTCCACCCCGTCCGAGAGGCGTACGGAACGTTCGGTGGCGACCGGGTCGGCGGGCGGCTGGGCCAGCCGGACCAGCGCGGCGGCGCGGGCGGCCTCGGTGAGCGTGAACGGCAGGCCGCCGCGGCGCAGCTGGATGGCCCGCCGGGGCGCCACCGGCACGGTCAGCAGCGTGGGGTCGGGCAGCTCGCCCGGGCCGCGGACGCCGAACACCCAGCGGGCGCTGTCGGCGCGGAGCAGCTCGCGCAGGATCTCGGGCAGCCGCCACGGCATCGCGCGCAACCGCGAGGCCAGCAGCAGCACCCGGGTGGGCTCGTCGGTGAGCTCGTGCGCGGTGGCCGGGACCACCTGCACCCGCCGTCCCCCCGCGGCCTCCAGCGCCTCCTTCACGGCCTCCGGCGCGGCGGGGATGTCGGCGACGAACTCGTCCACCGTGCCGTCGGTGTCGGGCTGGACGGAGAGCCCCAGTATGTTCCCGCCCTTTTCGGCCAGTGCCTGCGCCAGCGAGGCCAACCGGCCCGGCCGCTCGTCCACCGTGGTCCGGATCCGCAAGAATCCCATTCGTCAAGCTCCCTCCGTCTGCGTCCTAGATTGCCGCAGAACTGTTACACGGGGGTGAGCCAGTCGTTTCGGCGACAACAACTACGCTTCTCGCGGTGAGTGGAGATGTTCACCGCGAGTTTCGTCGCCTGATGCGGAACCAGTGACGGATAGAGCAGGATTAGGGCCATGAATGCTCCGCTCACGCCTGGTTTCGTCAACGGTGAAGTGTCCTTTTGGTACAGAGAACAGGGCATACCGACACCGGCCGCGCCGCTCCCCGGTGACCGGCAGGCGGACGTCGCGATCGTGGGCGGCGGGTACACCGGCCTCTGGACCGCCTACTACCTGAAGAAGGCCGACCCCGCGCTCCGCGTCGCCGTGCTGGAGAAGGAGTTCGCCGGGTTCGGCGCCTCAGGACGGAACGGCGGCTGGCTGGCGGGCCTGCTCCCGGGCAGCCCCGCCCGGTACGCGCACCGCCACGGCGCCGAGGCCGCCATCAGGTTCCAGCGCGCGATGTTCGACGGCGTGGACGAGGTACTCAGGGTGGCCGCGACCGAGGGCATCGACGCGGACCTGGTCAAGGGCGGCCTGTTCAACGTGGCCCGCACCCCCGCCCAGGCGGCAAGGCTCCGCGCCGAGGTGGCCGAGCAGCGCGCCTGGGGCTGGACGCCCGGGGACGTGGACCTGCTCACCACGGACGAGATGAACGCCCGCCTGCGGGTCGCCGGGGCCCTGGCGGCCTCCTGGAGCCCGCACTGCGCCCGCGTGCAGCCGGCGAAACTGGCCAGAGGGCTGGCGAGAGCGGTACGTGACCTGGGCGTTGAGATCTACGAGGGCACGCCGGTCACCACCATCGCCCCGGGGCGGGCGATCACCCCCACCGGGACCGTACGGGCCGAGATCGTGTTGCGCTGCACCGAGGGCTTCACCGCCGAGGTTCCGGGACACCACAGGGACTGGCTCCCGATGAACAGCTCGATGATCGTCACCGAGCCGCTGACCTGCTGGGACGAGATCGGCTGGGACGGCCGCGAGCTGCTCGGCGACATGGCGCACTACTACATGTACGCCCAGCGCACCGCCGACGACCGCATCGCCTTCGGCGGCAGGGGCCGCCCCTACCTGTACGGCTCCCGCGTCGACGACCGCGGCCACACCCACGACTGGACGGTGGCCGCGCTCTGGCAGCTGCTCACCGCGTTCTTCCCGGCGGCGGCCGGAGCCAGGGTGGACCACGCCTGGTCGGGCGTGCTGGGAGTGCCACGCGACTGGTGCGCCACGGTCGGCCTGGACCGGGCGAGCGGGCTCGGCTGGGCGGGCGGCTACACCGGCCACGGCGTGGCCGCCGCCAACCTGGCCGGGCGCACGCTGAGCGATCTGGCCCTCGGCCGGGACACCCCGCACACCGCGCTGCCCTGGGTGGACCGGCGGGTCCGGCGCTGGGAGCCGGAACCCCTGCGGTGGCTGGGGGTGCACGCGATGTACCGTCTCTACCGGTTCGCCGACGCCCGAGAGGCGTCCGGCACGCCGCGCACGTCCGTACTCGCCCGCATCGCCGACATGATCACAGGACACTGAATGACCGACTTGTTGTTCCGCGGAGGCCGCGCCTTCACCCCGGACGGCTTCGCCGAAGCGGTGCTGGTCCGCGACGGCCTGATCGCCGCCGTGGGCGCGGAAGCCGACCTGGCACGGCTGGCGCCCGCCGCCGAGCCGTACGACCTGGACGGCGGCCTGCTCACCCCGGGCTTCACCGACGCCCACATCCACCCGGTGCAGGCGGGCCTGGAACGGGCTCGGTGCGAGCTGTCGGAGATCTTCGGCCTGGACGCCTACCTGGCCAAAATCGCCGACTACGCCACGAAAAATCCTGATAAAGAGTGGATTGATGGCGGTGGGTGGGACATGGCGGCCTTCCCCGGCGGGCTGCCGCACCGGTCGCAGTTGGACTTCCTGGACCGTCCCGCGTATCTGATCCAGCGGGACCACCACGCCGCCTGGGTCAACACCCGGGCCCTGGAACGCGCCGGGATCACCCGGGACACCCCCGACCCGGCCGACGGCCGCATCGAACGCGACCCCGACGGCACCCCCACCGGCGTGCTCCACGAGGGCGCCATGGACCTGGTCGGCCTGCTCACCCCCCGCCCCACCCCCGCCGACCTCACCGCCGCCCTGCTCAACGCCCAGGCCCACCTGTTCTCACTGGGCATCACCGGCTGGCAGGACGCCATCGTGGGCTCCTACGCGGGCTCCGACGACCAGCTCCCCGCCTACCTGGCCGCCGCCGGTGACGGCACCCTGAAGGCCCGCGTGGTGGGCGCCCTCTGGTGGGACCGCGCCCAGGGCGGCGAGCAGATCGCCTCCCTGGCCGAACGCCGCGCCGCCGCCGAGGGCCTGGACCGCTTCCGCGCCACCGCCGTGAAGATCATGCAGGACGGCATCGCCGAGAACTTCACCGCCGCCGTCATCGAGCCCTACTGCCACTGCGGCGGAACCGGCCTGTCCTACGTCGAACCCGAACTGCTCAACGGCTACGTCAAGCAACTCGACACGCTCGGCTTCCAGGTGCACTTCCACGCCATCGGCGAGCGCGCCGTCCGCGAGGCACTGGACGCCCTCACCGGCACCGACCCCGCCAACCGGCACCACGTCGCGCACCTGCAGATCATCACCCCCGAGGACCTGCCGCGCTTCGCCGCCCTGGGCGTCACCGCCAACCTCCAGGCGCTCTGGGCCACCCACCACGCCCAGATGGACGAGCTCTGCATCCCCTACCTGGGCTCGCCGCGCGCCGAATGGCAGTACCCGTTCGCCGACCTGGTCGCCCGCGGCACCCGGCTGGCGGCCGGCTCGGACTGGCCGGTCTCCTCGGCCGACCCGTTCCAGGCCATGCACGTGGCCGTCAACCGCACCGAGCCGCCCAGCTCCCACCACGCCGACTACCCGACCGCCGGACAGCCGTTCCTGCCCGGGCAGGCGATCGACCTGCGGACCATCCTCACCGCGTACACGGCGGGCTCGGCCTGGCTGAACAGCTCCCCCGCCGGGGTGCTGGAACCCGGCCGTCCGGCCGACCTGGCCGTGCTGGACCGGGACCCGTTCGCCCTCGACCCGGGCGAGATCTGGACCACCAAGGTCCGGGCCACCTTCGTGGACGGGGAGCAGGTGCACTGAAGGCCCCCGTCCCAGCTGTGGGACGGGGGCCTTTGGGCCCTGTTACGGGATCAGTAGATCGGGCGCGAGGAGGAGCGCAGCCGCTCCAGCGCCTCGGCGAGGATCTGGGCGCCGTCGTTGTCGCTCCGGCGCTCCTTCACGTACGCGAGGTGGGTCTTGTACGGCTCGTTGCGCGGCGGAGCGGGCGGGTTGGCCTCGTCCTGACCGGCCGGCAGGCCGCACCGCGGGCAGTCCCAGAACTCGGGCACGGCCGCGTCGCTGGCGAAGCTGGGGCGCGTCTCGTGCATGTTCGCGCACCAGAACGAGACCCGCACTCGGGGGGCCGCCTCGCCTCGCTCGGCCTCGCCCATCGGGCCGGCGCCGACTCGGCTGCCACGGATCGCGTTGCCACTACCCACGGATGAACTCCTCGCTCGATCGCCCCGCGGAACACGGGGGAAAATGAACCTATGCCACTCCAGTGACCCGCTACGGCTTCAGCAGCAACCCGAGCGCGATGATGCACACGAACCACACGACACCCGTGATGATCGTGAGGCGGTCGAGGTTGCGTTCCACGACGGACGAGCCACCGAACGAGGACGCGAAGCCACCGCCGAACATGTCCGTCAGGCCGCCGCCCTTGCCCTTGTGGAGCAGGACGAGCAGAACCATGAGCAGGCTCGACAGAATGAGCGCGATGGAAATTCCGATAGTCACGGTAGACCTATCCCGGTAGCGCCTGTGCGGCAATGACGATTCGACGATTCAATCTTGCCCTACGAGGGTACGACCTGTTGTCAAGTCGCACCCCCAAAACGGGCGAGCTAGCCCGACATCTCACCGAAACGGCAAATCTTCACGAACTCGCCCGGGTCCAGGCTGGCCCCGCCGACGAGCGCGCCGTCGACGTCGGGCTTGGCCATGATCCCCGCGATGTTGTCGGACTTGACCGATCCTCCGTACAGGATACGGACGGCCTCGGCCACCGCGTCACCGTACTTCTCGGCGAGGCGCGTCCGGATGGCCCCGCAGACCTCCTGCGCGTCCTCCGGCGTCGCCACCTCTCCGGTGCCGATCGCCCAGACCGGCTCGTACGCGACGACGATCGACCCGGCCTGCTCGGCGGGCACCCCTTCCAGGGCACCGTCCAGCTGGCCGAGAGTGTACTCCACCTGCTGCCCCGCCTGCCGGATGGGCAGGCCCTCGCCCACGCAGAGGATGGGCGTGACGCCGTGCCGGTAGGCGGCCTTCACCTTGGCGTTGACCAGGGCGTCGTCCTCGGCGTGGTACTGCCGGCGCTCGGAGTGTCCGATGGCCGTGAAGGTGCAGCCCAGCTTGGCCAGCTGGGCGCCGGAGATCTCCCCGGTGTAGGCGCCGGCGTCGTACTGGGACACGTCCTGCGCGCCGTAGACGATGCGCAGCTTGTCGCCGTCCACCAGGGTCTGCACGCTGCGCAGGTCGGTGAACGGCGGCAGCACCGCGACCTCGACCTTGTCGAAGTCCTTGTCGGTCAGCGAGAACGCCAGCTCCTGAACCAGCTTGATGGCCTCAAGGTGGTTCTTGTTCATCTTCCAGTTGCCGGCGATGAGCGGCTTACGCCCCATCCTCGTCCTCCAGGGCGGCCAGACCGGGGAGCGTCTTGCCCTCGAGGTACTCGAGGGAGGCGCCGCCACCGGTGGAAATGTGCGAGAACCCGTCCTCAGGGAGCCCCAGCTGCCGGACGGCCGCGGCCGAGTCGCCGCCGCCGACCACGGTGAACGCGTCCGACGCGATCAGGGCCTCGGCCACCGCGCGGGTGCCCCCCGAGAAGGCGTCGAACTCGAACACGCCCATCGGGCCGTTCCAGAAGACCGTGGCCGCGTCGGCCAGCTTGGCCGCGAACAGCTCACGGGTGCGCGGGCCGATGTCCAGGCCCTCCCGGTCGGCCGGGATGGCGGTGGCGTCCACCACCTCGAAGTCGGCGTCGGGGGCGAAGGTGGTGGCGGCCAGCACGTCCACCGGCAGCACCAGGTCCACGCCGCGCTCCCCGGCCTCGGCCAGGAAGCCGCGGACCTTGTCCAGCTGGTCCTCCTGGAGCAGGCTGTTGCCCACCTCGTAGCCCTGGGCCGCCAGGAAGGTGTAGGCCATGCCGCCGCCGATGAGCAGCCGGTCCACCTTGGTGAGCAGGTTGGCGATGACCCCGAGCTTGTCGGAGACCTTCGCCCCGCCGAGCACCACCACGTACGGCCTGGCCGGGTCCTCGGTGAGCTTCTTCAGCACCTCGACCTCGGCCGCGATCAGCCCGCCCACCGCGTGCGGCAGCAGCCGCGGCACGTCGTAGACCGAGGCGTGCCTGCGGTGCACGGCGCCGAAGCCGTCCCCCACGTACAGGTCGGCCAGGGCGGCCAGCTTGCCGGCGAACAGGGCCCGCTCGGCGTCGTCCTTGGACTCCTCGCCGGGCTCGAAGCGGAGGTTCTCCAGCAGCGCCACCTGGCCGTCGCCCACGGCCGACACGGCGGCCTGGGCGGACTCGCCGATCACGTCGGTGGCGAAGGCCACCTCCTCGCCGAGCAGCTCCGAAAGCCGCCGGGCCACGGGGGCCAGCGAGTACTTCGGATTCGGCGAGCCCTTCGGACGGCCCAGGTGGGCGCAGACGATCACCTTCGCGCCGCGCCCCGTCAGGTTCCTGATGGTCGGGACGGAGGCCCTGATCCGGCCGTCATCGGTGATCGTCTCCCCGTCCAGGGGGACGTTCAGGTCGGCGCGCACCAGCACCCGCCGACCCTTCACGTCGAGTTCGTCGAGACCACGCATCAGAGTGAGGCACCCACGTACTCGATGAGGTCCACCAGACGGTTGGAGTAACCCCACTCGTTGTCGTACCAGCCGACGACCTTGGCCTGGTTGCCGATGACCTTGGTCAGGCCGGCGTCGAAGATGCAGGAGGAGGGGTCGGTGACGATGTCGGCGGAGACGATCTCGTCCTCGGTGTAGCTGAGGTAGCCCTTCAGCGCGCCCTCGGCGGCCGCCTTGAACGCCGCGTTGACCTCCTCGACGGTGGCCTCGCGCTTGAGCTCCACGGTCAGGTCGGTGGCCGAGCCGGTGGGGATCGGCACGCGCAGCGCGTAGCCGTCCAGCTTGCCCTTCAGCTCGGGCAGCACCAGGCCGATGGCCTTGGCCGCGCCGGTGGAGGTGGGCACGATGTTCAGCGCCGCGGCCCGGGCCCGGCGCAGGTCGGCGTGCGGGCCGTCCTGCAGGTTCTGGTCCTGGGTATAGGCGTGGATCGTGGTCATCAGGCCCTTCTCGATGCCGAAGGTGTCGTTCAGCACCTTCCCGAGCGGGGCCAGGCAGTTGGTGGTGCAGGAGGCGTTGGAGATGACCGTGTGGTTGGCGGGGTCGTAGGTCTCGTGGTTCACGCCCATCACGACCGTGACGTCCTCGTTCTTGGCCGGGGCGGAGATGATGACCTTCTTGGCCCCGTTCTCCGCGTGCACCTTGGCCTTGTTGGCGTCGGTGAAGAAGCCGGTGGACTCCACGACCACGTCCACACCCAGGTCGCCCCAGGGCAGCTTGGCGGGGTCGCGCTCGGCGAACGCCTTGATGGCCTTGCCGTCCACGGTGATCTCGTCCGCCGACGCCTTCACCTCGTACGGCAGCCGACCGAGGATGCTGTCGTACTTCAGAAGGTGGGCGAGCGTGACGTTGTCGGTCAGGTCGTTGACCGCGACGATCTCGATGTCCTTGCCGCTGGCGGCCGCCGCGCGCCAGAAGTTGCGGCCGATACGGCCGAAGCCGTTCACGCCTACGCGGATGCTCACGTGATCCGATCTCCTCGTACGTCGTTACGTGACTGAAACCTCGGTGCTGACCCTATCGGACTCAAATTGGTTTAGACCAAGCGAGGGTCCCACAGGTCGAGACGACACAAAATCGACGCCAAATCGAAGGTTTCGGTGTAAAGCGTCCGTTGTGGCAGGACCAGCACACGCCCTGTTCGATCACCCGGAGAGCATGTCGGCGGTGAGATTCGCCTCAGTGTTGGGCAGGCCCAGATCCTGGGCGCGTTTGTCGGCCATGGCCAGCAGCCGCCGGATGCGCCCGGCGATGGCGTCCTTGGTCAGCGGCGGGTCGGCGATCTGGCCGAGCTCCTCCAGGGACGCCTGCTTGTGCTCCACCCGCAGCCGCCCGGCCACCACCAGGTGCTCCGGCGCGTCGTCGCCGAGGATCTCCAGCGCCCGCTGCACCCGGGCCCCGGCCGCCACCGCCGCCCGGGCCGAGCGGCGCAGGTTGGCGTCGTCGAAGTTGGCCAGCCGGTTGGCGGTGGCCCGCACCTCCCGGCGCATCCGCCGCTCCTCCCAGGCCAGCACGCTGTCGTGCGCGCCGAGCCGGGTGAGCAGCGCGCTGATCGCGTCGCCGTCCCTGACCACCACCCGGTCCACCCCGCGCACCTCGCGGGCCTTGGCGTGGATCTTCAGGCGGCGGGCCGAGCCGACCAGCGCCAGCGCCGCCTCCGGGCCCGGGCAGGTCACTTCCAGGGACATCGACCTGCCGGGCTCGGTGAGCGAGCCGTGCGCCAGGAACGCCCCGCGCCAGGCCGCCTCGGCGTCGCAGGTGGCCCCGGAGACCACCTGGCGGGGCAGCCCGCGGACCGGGCGGCCGTGGTTGTCGATCAGGCCGGTCTGGCGGGCCAGCGCCTCGCCGTCCTTGTAGACGCGGACCACGTACCGGGAGCCCTTGCGCAGCCCGGCGGGGGCCAGCACGAGCACCTCGGCCTTGTGGCCGAAGACCTCGCCGATGTCCTTGATCAGGCGGCGCGCGGTGACGTTGGTGTCCAGCTCGGCCTCGATCACGATCCGGCCGCCGACCAGGTGCAGCCCGCTGGCGAAGCGGAGCAGCGTGGAGACCTCGGCCTTACGGCAGCAGGGCTTCAGCACCGGCAATCGGCTGAGCTCATCCTTAACCACACCTGTCATAGCCATCGCGCAAAGTCCTCCCCCAAACAGACAATGAAGCCTATTCGCCGCACCTACGGCGCGGCGGGCTCCGGCGTCAGTCTCTCGCACCCCGGCCTGGGGGGATCACCGCTTCTCACGGAAAATCTCGTCCAGGACCGTGGCAAGACGGGGTCCATCGTGCCTCGGGGAACCGTCAGAAGCCCCCACATCCCCCAAAACCAACCTCCCGCCCAGGGCGAGCGCGGCCTTCTCCAGGTCGGCCACGTCGTCGGCGACCGAGGTGTCGGCCAGCACCGCGTCGATGAGTAACGCGGGGGCGTGCTGGCGGAGCACCTCCAGATGTTTCTGCGGGGAGAAGCCGTCGGTCTCGCCCGGCTGGGGGGCCAGGTTGAGGATGACCAGGCGGCGGGCGCTGGTCGCGTACAGCGCGCGGGCCAGCTCGGGGACCTTCAGGTGCGGCAGCACGCTGGTGAACCAGGAGCCCGGGCCGAACACCACCCAGTCGGCGTCCATGATCGTCTGGATCACCTCCGGGGAGACCGGCGGATCCGGCGGCACCAGCGAGATCGACCGCACCCGGCCCGGGGTGAGCGCGCAGGCCACCTGCCCGCGGACGGTGGTGATCACCCCGTCCAGCTCCACCTCGGCCTGGATGTCCAGCGGCACCGCGGCCATCGGCAGCACCCGGCCGTGCGCGCCGAGCAGCCGCCCGATCCACGCCAGCGCCTGGACGGGATCGTCCATCAGCTCCCAGAGCGCCACGATCAGCAGGTTGCCCACCGCGTGGCCGTGCAGGTCCCCCTCGCTGCGGAACCGGTGCTGCACCACCCGGCTCCAGGTCTGTCCCCACTCGTCGTCCCCGCACAGCGCGGCCAGCGCCATCCGCAGGTCCCCCGGGGGGAGCACGCCCAGTTCCCGTCTGAGCCGCCCGCTCGATCCGCCGTCGTCGGCCACCGTGACGACCGCCGTCAGATCGGCGGTGACCCTCCGGAGCGCCGACAACGACGCGTGCAGCCCGTGGCCGCCCCCCAGCGCGACCACTCTGGCGGCTGGGGCACGTTCACTCACTCCCGACCCACATCCCGGTGGCTCACCTGTACCTCCATGCCGCGCTCCCGCAGCCTCGCGCCCAGTTGCTCCGCCATGGCGACACTCCGGTGCCGCCCCCCCGTGCAGCCCACGGCCAGCATGGCGTAGCTCTTGCCCTCGCGGTTGTACCCCGCGGCCACGACGCCAAGGACTTCCTCGTAGCCGTCGAGGAACTCTTTTGCACCGGGCTGTCCCAGAACGTACTCCCGAACGGGGGCATCCAGCCCACTCATTGGGCGAAGTTCCGGGACCCAGTGCGGATTGGGCAGGAATCGGCAGTCCACCACCAGGTCGGCGTCGACGGGCAGACCGTACTTGAAGCCGAAGGAGACCACGCTGAGCTTGAGGCCCGGGCGGTGCTCGCCGCCGAAGAAGGAGATGATCTTGTTGCGCAGCTCGTGCACGTTGAGCGTGGAGGTGTCGATCACCAGGTCGGCGTTGGCCCGGACCTCGCGGAGGATGCCGCGCTCGCGGTCGATGCCGTCCACCAGGCGGCCGTCGGCCTGGAGCGGGTGCGGGCGGCGCACGTTCTCAAACCGGCGCACCAGGGCCTCGTCGCTGGCCTCCAGGAAGACCACCCGGACCCCGACGCCCCGCCCGTCCAGCTCGCCGATGGCCGCGTTCAGGTCGGAGGTGAAGGCCAGCGAGCGCACGTCCACCACCGCCGCCACCTTGTCGGCGGCCAGCTTGACCCGGCCGGCCTCCTCGGCCAGCGAGAACAGCAGGCCGGGCGGCAGGTTGTCGATCACGAACCAGCCGAGGTCCTCCAGCGCCTTGGCGGCCGTGCTCCGACCGGCCCCGGACATGCCGGTGACCACGACGAATCCGGGCTCACTCGTGGACTCGACACCGGGCTGGCTCATCAGCTCTCCCCCCGCAACGCCGCCACGATCGCCTCGGCGGTGGCCGGGCCGATGCCGGGAACCTCGCAGATCTCCTCGGCGGTGGCGTCACTCAACCGTTTCACGGAACCGAAGTGTCGCAGAAGCGCCTGGCGCCGCGCTGGCCCGAGGCCGGGAACCTCATCCAACGCGCTCTCCTTGAGGGTTCTGGACCTCTTCGCCCTATGGTAGGTGATCGCGAACCGATGCGCCTCGTCACGGACCCGTTGCAGCAGGTAAAGTCCCTCACTGGCGCGGGGCAGGATGACCGGCTGGTCGTCGCCGGGCAGCCAGACCTCCTCCAGGCGCTTGGCCAGGCCGCAGACCGCCACGTCGTCCACTCCCAGCTCGTCCAGCGCCCGCTGGGCGGCCGCGGCCTGCGCGGGGCCGCCGTCCACCACCACCAGGTTCGGCGGGTAGGCGAACTTGCGCGGGCGGCCGGTCTCCGGGTCGATGGGCTCGCCCACCGGCTCCCCGCCCAGCTCCCCGGTGGCGCTGCGCTCCTCCAGGTAGCGGCGGAAGCGGCGCAGGATCACCTCGTGGATGGAGGCCACGTCGCCCTCGGCGGCCTTGATCTGGAAGCGCCGGTACTCGCTCTTGCGGGCCAGCCCGTCCTCGAAGACCACCATGGAGGCCACCACGTTGGTGCCCTGGATGTGCGAGACGTCGTAGCACTCGATGCGCAGTGGGGCCTGGTCCAGGGCGAGCGCGTCGGCGATCTCCTGGAGCGCCTTGCTCCGGCTGGTCAGGTCGCTGGAGCGGCGGAGCTTGTGCTGGGTGAGCGCCTCCTTGGCGTTCCGCTCCACGGTCTCCATCAGCGCCTTCTTGTCGCCGCGCTGCGGCACCCGCAGATCCACCCGGCTCCCGCGCTGCTCGCCGAGCAGCTCCACCACGGCGTCGTGGTCCGGCGGCAGAGCCGGGACCAGGATCTCCCGGGGGATCTCGGCCTCGCTGTACATCTGGATCAGGAAGTGCTCCACCAGGCCGCCGACGCCGTTCTCCTCGACCTTGTCCACCACCCAGCCGCGCTGGCCCCTGATCCGGCCGCCGCGCACGTAGAAGACCTGCACGGCGGCCTCCAGCTGGTCCTCCGCGAGGGCGATCACGTCGCAGTCGGTGGCGTCGCCGAGCACCACGGCCTGCTTCTCCAGCGCCTTCTGCAGGGCCTGGATGTCGTCCCTGAGCCGGGCCGCCCGCTCGTACTCCTGGACGGCGGCGGCCTCCCGCATCTGGAGCTCCAGGCGCTTGATGAACCGGCTGGTGTTGCCGGCCATGAAGTCGCAGAAGTCCTCGGCCAGGGCGCGGTGCTCCTCCTCGGTGACCCGGCCGACGCAGGGGGCCGAACACTTCTCGATGTAGCCGAGCAGGCAGGGCCGGCCGATCTGCCCGGCCCGCTTGAACACCCCCGCCGAGCAGGACCGGATCGGGAACACCCGGAGCAGCAGGTCCACCGTCTCCCGGATCGCCCAGGCATGCGAGTACGGCCCGAAGTAGCGCGTGCCCTTCCTCTTGGCCCCGCGCATCACCTGGACCCGGGGGAAGTCCTCCCCCATGGTGACCGCCAGGTACGGATACGACTTGTCGTCCCGGTACTTGACGTTGAAGTGCGGGTCGAACTCCTTGATCCAGGAGTACTCCAGCTGGAGCGCCTCCACCTCGGTGCGGACCACCGTCCAGTCCACCCGGGCGGCGGTGGTCAGCATCGACTGCGTCCGGAAGTGCAGACTCGCGAAATCCGCGAAGTACGAGTTGAGCCGCTGCCGCAGGCTCTTGGCCTTGCCCACGTAGATCACCCGGCCGCCGGGATCCCGGAACCGGTAGACACCGGGCGACTCGGGAATCGATCCGGGCGCAGGTCGATAAGTTGCCGGATCTGCCACGCCACAAAGCCTAGTGGCCGCCTCCGACAATCTGGGGCGCGCTCGGAACCGAGGGGGGCGTTACGCCGAGCCGGAGGCCCGCGAGCGGGCCCCCGGCCGGCAGGAAGAGGATCAGGCGAGGGTGATGCTGTCGCCGGAGACGGTGAGCGGGATCTCCCGGAGCGGGCCCTTGGCGGGGCCGCCGGCCACCGAGCCGTCCGTGATCTTGAACTTGCTGCCGTGGCAGGGGCAGTTGATGGTGCCGTTGGAGATGCTGCCCACCGTGCAGCCCTGGTGGGTGCAGACCGCCGTGAACGCCTTGAACTGGCCCGCGGACGGCTGGGTGATCACGATCTGGTCGGACTCAAAGATCTTGCCGCTGCCCTCCGGGATGTCGGCGGTCTTGGCGAAGGCGTTGGCCGCGGGCGCGTCACCCCCGCCGTCACCGGCCGCGGTCGCCTCCTCGGTGGGCTCGGCCGCCTGGGTCGGCTCGGTGCCACCGGCGGGCGGGTCCTGGCCGGGCGGGTCGGCCGGGTCCACACCCGCGGTCCCCCCGCCCGAGTTGTAACCGGTGCACGCGGTCAGCGCGACGGCCAGGCCCGCCCCGCCCACACCAAGCACGACGGCCCGCCGGCTCGGCGCCAGGGGCCGCGCCTCGGCTGGGTCGGCGGTTTCGACGGTCGGCAAGGAGTTATCCATGGTTCGCCCTCCGCTGGGGGTCTGTATGCCTGTAAGTACGGCTGCGAGGCCGACAAGGGTTCAGCATGCCCCAACAATCACCGGGCGAGTATGGACAATTACCGATTCGCCGGACCTCCGGATCACAACCCGAAGATCTTGCGGAGGAACGTCCCGGTGTGGCTGCCCTCGACCAGCGCGACCTCCTCCGGTGTGCCGGTGGCCACCACCTTGCCGCCCCGGGAGCCGCCCTCGGGACCCATGTCGATCACCCAGTCCGCGGTCTTGATCACGTCCAGGTTGTGCTCGATCACGATGACCGTGTTGCCGTTGTCCACCAGCCGGTTGAGCACCCCCAGCAGCCGCCGGATGTCCTCGAAATGCAGCCCGGTGGTGGGCTCGTCCAGCACGTAGATGGTCCGCCCGGTGGAGCGGCGCTGCAGCTCGGAGGCGAGCTTGACCCGCTGGGCCTCGCCGCCGGAGAGCGTGGTGGCCGGCTGGCCGAGCCGCACGTAGCCGAGGCCGACGTCGTTGAGGGTCACCAGGTGGCGGCGGATGGCCGGGATGGCCTCGAAGAAGTGGCTGGCCTCCTCGATGGGCATGTCCAGCACCTCGGCGATGGTCTTGCCCTTGTAGTGCACCTCCAGGGTCTCCCGGTTGTACCTGGCCCCGTGGCAGACCTCGCACGGCACGTACACGTCCGGCAGGAAGTTCATCTCGATCTTGATGGTGCCGTCGCCCGAGCAGGCCTCGCACCGGCCGCCCTTGACGTTGAAGCTGAACCGCCCCGGCTGGTAGCCCCGGATCTTCGCCTCGGTGGTCTGCGCGAACAGCTTCCTGATGTGGTCGAAGACGCCGGTGTAGGTGGCCGGGTTGGAGCGCGGGGTGCGCCCGATCGGCGACTGGTCGACGTGCACCACCTTGTCCAGCAGGTCCATGCCGACCACCCGGGCGTGCCGCCCCGGCACCGTGCGGGCGTTGTGCAGCTCCTTGGCCAGCGAGTTGTACAGGATGTCGTTGACCAGCGTGGACTTGCCCGACCCCGACACCCCGGTGACGGCGGTGAAGACCCCCAGCGGGAAGTCCACGTCCACCCCGGTCAGGTTGTGCTGCCTGGCGCCCTTGACGGTCAGCTGGCGCTTGCGGTCCCGCCTGCGCCGGATGAGCGGCACGTCGATGGCCCGGCGGCCGGACAGGTAGGCCCCCGTCAGCGACTGCTCGCTGGCCAGCAGCTCGGCCACGGTGCCGGAGACGACCACCTGGCCGCCGTGCTCGCCGGCGCCGGGACCGATGTCCACGACCCAGTCGGCGGCGGCGATGGTGTCCTCGTCGTGCTCCACCACGATCAGCGTGTTGCCCATGTCGCGCAGCCGGATCAGGGTCTCCAGCAGCCGATGGTTGTCCCGCTGGTGCAGGCCGATGGAGGGCTCGTCCAGCACGTAGAGCACGCCCACCAGGCCGGAGCCGATCTGGGTGGCCAGCCGGATGCGCTGGGCCTCGCCGCCGGCCAGGGTGCCGGCCGCCCGGTCCAGGGTGAGGTAGTCCAGGCCGACGTCAAGCAGGAAGCCGAGCCTGGCGTTGATCTCCTTGACCACCCGCTCGGCGATGTGCATGTCCCGCTCGGAGAGCTGGAACCCGGCCAGGAACTCGGCGCACTCGCCGATGGACAGGGCGGAGACCTCGGCGATGGAGGCCCCGCCCACGGTGACCGCCAGCGAGACCGGCTTGAGGCGCCTGCCCTTGCAGGCCGGGCAGGGCACCTCGCGCATGTAGCCTTCGAACTTCTCCCGGGTGGCGTCGCTCTCCGACTCGGCGTGCCGCCGCTGCACCCAGGTGATCGCGCCCTCGAAGTTGGTGTAGTACGAGCGCTCCCGGCCGTACCGGTTGTGGTAGCGGATGTGCACCTGCTCGTCGTGGCCGTGCAGCAGGGAGCGCTGGGCCTGCTTGGAGAGCTGGTCCCACCGGGTGTCCAGGGTGAAGCCGAGGGCGTTGCCCAGGCCCTCGATGAGCTTCTCGAAGTAGTCGCTGGTGTGCCCGCCGGCCCAGGGCGAGATGGCGCCCTCGCGCAGGGTGCGCTCCGGGTCGGGCACGATCAGCTCGGGGTCGACCTCCATCCGGGTGCCCAGGCCCGTGCACTCCGGGCAGGCGCCGAACGGCGAGTTGAACGAGAACGAGCGGGGTTCCAGCTCCTCGAAGGACAGGTCGTCGTAGGGGCAGTAGAGGTGCTCGGAGTAGAACCGCTCCCGGTTGGGGTCACCGGTGTCCAGGTCGACGAAGTCGAGGGTGATGGTGCCGCCGGAGAGCAGGAGCGCCGTCTCCACCGAGTCGGTGAGCCGCCGCCGCGCGTTCTCCTTGACCGACAGCCGGTCGACGATGACCTCGATGTCGTGCTTCTCGTACTTCTTGAGCGCCGGGGGTTCCTCCAGCCGGACGATCGTGCCGTCCACCCTGGCCCGGGCGAAGCCCTTGGTGGTGAGCTCGCGGAACAGCTCCGCGTACTCCCCCTTGCGGCCGCGGATGACGGGGGCGAGCACCTGGAAGCGGGTGCCCTCGGGGAGCTCCAGCACCCGGTCGACGATCTGCTGCGGGGTCTGCCTGGCGATCGGCCGCTCGCACTTCGGGCAGTGCGGCTTGCCGATCCTGGCCCAGAGCAGGCGCAGGTAGTCGTAGACCTCGGTGATCGTGCCGACCGTGGAGCGGGGGTTGCGGCTGGTCGACTTCTGGTCGATGGAGACCGCAGGGGAGAGGCCCTCGATGAAATCCACGTCCGGCTTGTCCATCTGGCCGAGGAACTGCCGCGCGTACGCCGACAGGGACTCCACGTAGCGCCGCTGGCCCTCGGCGAAGATGGTGTCGAAGGCCAGGCTGGACTTGCCGGAGCCGGACAGCCCGGTGAAAACGATCAGAGCATCTCGCGGCAGATCCAGCGAGACGTCCTTGAGGTTGTGTTCACGTGCGCCACGCACGATAAGGCGGTCAGCCACGGCGATCCCGAAAGTTCGATTTGCGATGACAGGAGGTGCACGGGCAGGCTACCCACGCCCACCGACATTTTTCCGAGGGCACTTTTCCGGGGGGTCGGACCACCCTCCGCAGATCCCAGGGTAGATGCAGCGCCGGACCGTCGGCGGACATTCCCCGGTACCGCCCCCGCCACCTCCCATCTGCGAAGATCGGCTTATGTCCATGCTCCCGCTGTTCCAGACCCGGCTGGCGGAATCCACCGATCGCCTGCTGACCACCGTGGCCGCGCTGACCGACGACGACCTGCGGGCGCCGTCCCGGTTGCCCGGCTGGACCCGGGGCCATGTGGTCAGCCACCTGGCCCGCAACGCCGACAGCCTGGTCAACCTGCTGAACTGGGCCCGTACGGGGATACCCACACCGCAGTACGCCAGCCCGGAGGACCGGGTCGCGGGCATCGAGGCGGGGGCGCCCCGCCCCGCCAAGGAACAGCTGCTCGATCTTGAGGACAGCGCGGCCAGGTTCGCCGCCCTGGCGGCCGAGCTGACCGAGAGCGACTGGACGGTCCGGGTGTCGGGCGCCAATCCGCCGGACCACCCCGCCTGGTACGTGCTCCGCCGCCGCCAGCGCGAGGTGGAGATCCACCACGGCGACCTGGGCTGCGGCTACGACTGGCCGGACTGGCCGGAGGACTTCGTGCTCTGGGACTTCTACGACACCATGCGCTCCTGGCGGCCGGGGTCGGCGGTGCTCGGCGAGATCGTCGTGCACACCGGGGAGGACCGGATCGCCGGGGAGACCTGGAGCGGCCTGGGCGAGGGACCCACGGTGGAGGGCACCCGCCGGGACCTGTTCGCCTGGCTGACCGGCCGGGCCGGCGGGGACCGGCTGAGCGCCGACGGTCCGCTGCCCACCCTGCCGCCCTGGCCGTACGGCAGCGCCCCGGCCGGCCTGCCGTCCCGGATCCCGGAGGAGTGGCCGCCCGCGATCTGAGGTGATCCAGTTCAGCCCGCTTCTGAACGCTTCATGATCGCCTAGCCACGCCGAGCGGGCGTCCCCGCAGTTGACGACCTTGACCGGCCGCCTCCCAGGCGCCCGGCCCATGGGCACCCGGGTTGAGCGCCCTCTCTCTGCCAGGTACGGAGATATCCCAACCAATCCCCTTACCTGGCGAGGAGTGTGGATGGCAGCCGACGACAAACCCCTGGCACCGGTGCGCGCCCTCCGGTTCGCCCTCCCGGCGGCGCTGGCCGTCACCCTGGTCTGGGCGGGCGCCATCGCCGCCACCTTCTACCTGCATCCGGGCGGTGGCCTGCACCTCACCGCCCGGTTCGGCCACCTGCTGGCGCTGGCCGCCGGCTTCGGCGCGGTGGTCGTCATCGACGCCTGCGGCCTGCTCTTCCTCACCGGCCGGCAGGGCGCCGCGCAGACCATGCGGGTGGTGGCCGCCGCCGACCCGATCGTCTGGCTCGGATACGCCGGCCTGGTGGTCACCGGGGCGCTGCTCAAACCCGACCTGAGCTCCACGCTGACCTGGCTGAAGCTGGGCGCGGTGCTGGTCACCGGCCTCAACGGGGTGCACGCCCGGCTGCTCACCCGGGAGTTGTCCGCGCTGCCCGGCGACCCGTCCTTCCGCGACCTGCGCCCGTTCCAGCGAGCCCGCCTGCTGCTGTCCGGTACGGTCTCGCAGGCGGCGTGGTGGACGGCGATCGTGGTCGGCTTCTGGCACAACCTGCCGCCTGGATACCAATGAGAAAGTCGTGATCTGGACAGCCGCACCGGTGAGTTGCCCGACGGAGTTCATGCGGCTGGTCGGGGACGGGTTTCTCGTTAGTAGCGTAGGCCTTATCGCTATTGAGGGAGAGGCATGAGCTACACGGGAGACGTCGCCAAGGGCGGGCCCGCTGACGTGCGCGAGCTGGACGGGCTGACCATCGCCAAGCTCGAGGTCGGCGACTTCGGGAACAACGCGTACCTGCTGCGGTGCACCGAGACCGGCGACGGGCTGCTCATCGACGCGGCGGCCGAGGCCGACCGGCTGCTCGAGCTGATCGGGGACCGGCCGATCAGCACGATCGTCACCACCCACCAGCACGCCGACCACTGGCAGGCGCTGAAGGAGGTGGCCGAGGCCACCGGGGCGACCGTGGTGGCCCACCCGCTGGACGCGGCGGCGCTGCCGGTGCCGGTCCGGCCGGTGGAGCACGGCGAGCGCGTCCCGTTCGGCGTGCTCAGCCTGGAGGTGGTGCACCTGCGCGGCCACACGCCCGGCTCGATCGCCCTCCACTACCCGGGGCACATCTTCACCGGCGACTCGCTGTTCCCCGGCGGGGTGGGCAACACGCAGAAGGACCCGGAGCGCTTCAACCGGCTCTTCACCGACGTGGTGGAGCGCATCTTCGACGTCTATCCGGACGAGACCTGGGTCTACCCGGGCCACGGCAAGGACACCACGCTCGGCGCGGAGCGGCCGTCCCTGCCGGAGTGGAAAGCCCGGGGCTGGTAAGCGAAACGGCGAAACGGGGAGGGGTTTCCGCAACCCCTCCCCGAGGGTTTCACAGCGCCCGGCGGTCTCTGCGCTGGGCGCGCTTGAACATCAGCACCCGGAGCGGGATCGCCGACACGATGGCGATCTGCATGATCGCGCCGACCTGGATGAGCTCGTCACCCCCGGCCAGCCCGGCCGCCCAGATGGTGAGGCAGGCGACGTTGATCATCATCCAGCCGAGCACCACCGCGGCCAGGTTCCCCTTGGGCTTGGGGTACTCGATGCGGCTGACCATCAGCCAGGCGATCGCGAAGATCCCGGCGATGGTCCAGACCGAGGGCTGGAAGAGCAGCACCACCGAGACCACGGTCATGGCGCCCATCGGGATGGGCAGCCCCATGAAGTCGCCGCTCCTGGTTTTCACGCAGGCGAACCTGGCCAGCCGGATCACCCCGGCCAGCAGCACCGAGCCGGCCGCGGCGAGCACCAGCCAGAGCGGCAGATGGCCGTCGAAGCCGCCCCAGATGACCACCATGAAGGCGGGGGCGAAGCCGAAGCTGATCACGTCGGCCAGGTTGTCCAGTTCGGCGCCCATGGCCGAGGCGCGGAAGCGCCGGGCCACCAGGCCGTCGAACAGGTCGCAGGTGGCGCCGATGAGCAGCAGCACCACGGCGGTGCCGAAGAAACGCGGGTCGGGCACGAACTTGCCGACCGACTTGAGCTGGTCGATGGCCGAGTAGGCGAGCACCACCACGGCCAGGAAGCCGGACAGCGCGTTGCCGAGCGAGAGCGAGTCGGCCGCGGAGAGGCGGAACGCCTTGCCGACCGGGCCGCGCGGCTCTTCTGTCGCCTCGTCGATCGACCAGTCGGTCGTGCCCGTCGCCCCGAGATCAGGCGCGGTCAATGCGGGTCACCCCAGCCACCGTCTTGTCGCCGACCGTGACAGCGGGCTCGATCCCCTCCGGGAGGTAGACGTCCACCCGCGAGCCGAGCCGGATCAGGCCGACCCGGTCGCCCTGGGCCACCTTGGCCCCGGGCGGCAGGTAGGGAATGATGCGGCGGGCCACCGCGCCCGCGATCTGCACCATCTCGATGTCCCCGAGCGCGGTGTCGAAGTGCCAGACCACCCGCTCGTTCTTGTCGCTGTCCTTGTTGAACGCCGGCACGAACCCGCCTGGCACATGCTCCACCGAGGCCACCGTCCCGGCCGCGGGGGCGCGGTTGACGTGCACGTTGAGCGGGCTCATGAAGATCGCTACACGGGTTCTGCCGTCATCCCACGGGTCGATGCTCTGCACGACGCCGTCAGCGGGCGACAGGATCCGGCCGATTCCCGGGGTGCGCTCAGGGTCACGGAAGAACCAGAGCATGCCGCCGGTGAGTGCGGCCAGCGGGACCGCCGCGAGCGCCCACTTGCCGGACCGCCGGGTGAGGGCTGCCGACACGGCCGCCGCGGCGGCGGTCGGAGCCAGCCACGGAGACACCCCACGCGCCAGCCGGAACGCGCGGGACCTATCAGTATCGTTCACTGGGAGCCTTTGTACTCTTTTGCTTACTTGGGACCGGAATGCGACTTAACTAGCTATGTTACCGATCCACCTGCTTTTTACACGGGCAATCGAGACAAGCAAAGCGCCTCCGGGAGCGGTACGCCAGTGCCCAAGCGCTCCGGCCCGTCGCCGGCGGCCCTACGGCTGCTCGACCTCCGCGGAGGTGGCCGGCGCGTCCCGGCGGGACTTGAGCAGGCTGAGCACCGTGGTCACGGTCATGGTCAAGATGATGACACCCAGGGACACCCAGATCGGGATCTCCGGGGCCCAGGACACCGAGTCGTGGGCCGCCTCCAGTACCAGCTTGACACCGATGAACCCGAGGATGAACGCCAGGCCGTAGCTGATGTAGACCAGCCGCTGGAGCAGCCCGCCGAGCAGGAAGTACAGCTGGCGCAGGCCCATCAGGGCGAAGGCGTTGGCGGTGAAGACGATGAACGGGTCCTTGGTGAGGCCGAAGATGGCGGGGATGGAGTCGAGCGCGAAGAGCAGGTCGGTGGTGCCGATGGCGATCATCACGATCAGCATCGGGGTGACCATGCGCCGGCCGTCCACCTTCACGGTCATCTTGGAGCCCACGTAGTGCTGCGTGGTGGGGAAGGCCCGGCGCGACCAGCGGAGCAGGATGTTCTCGTTGAAGTCCTCCTCCGACTTGTTGTGGTCCCGGATCAGCGTGTACGCCGTGTAGACCAGGAAGACCCCGAACACGTAGAACAGCCAGTGGAACTGGTTGAGCGCGGCGGCCCCGATGGCGATGAAGAACCCACGCATCACCAGCGCTATCAGGATGCCGATCAGCAGCACCTTGTGTTGGTACACCTTCGGCACCGAGAACCGCGACATGATGATGAAGAAAATGAACAGGTTGTCGACGCTCAGGCTGTATTCGGTGAGATACCCGGCGAAGAACTCCCCGGACGGGGTGGGCCCGGCGAAGATCAGCAGCCCGACCCCGAAGAGCACGGCCAGGGAGACGTAGAAGCTGACCCAGAATCCGGCCTGGCGGAAGGTGAACTCCTTGGGTTCACCGCGGTCCACGATCCACAGGTCGACGGCGAGGACGATGAGCATACCGATGATGACGGCGGCCCAGCCCCAAACGGAAACGTTCAACATAGTCAGCCCTCCGGCGCGCGCGACGAACACACTGCCGGAGGTCTCTCCCGCCCGGCCCGCGCGGCTCAGCCGCCCGAACACGAACCGACGGCCCCGGGCTCAAAAGCCGTGATGACGGGACCGTCGCGAAGGGATACTCCCCCCCAACCTGCTTCAGTATAGAGATCCCCATGAGGATTACCTAACCCTGGGGGCCAGGTTCTTCAGCGGATCCAGGTACGAAAACCGGGGAAATCACCGTTTCATTCCCGCTTGGTAAGCGGTGAGTACAGCCTGTACCGCGTCTTCCTCGTCCGGCAGCGTGCGCGCCCGCTCCCTGGCCGCCTCGCCCAGCCGCCCGGCCAGTTCGGGATCGGCCAGCACCCGCGCGACCGCGTCCCGGAGCGCCGCGGCGTCCCCCGGGGGCACCAGCAGCGCCGCTTCCCCCACCATGCCGGGAATGCCGCCTACCTGGGTGGCCACGATGGGCGCCCCGGCCCGCAGCGCCTCCTGCACGGTCAGCGGCTGCCCCTCCCACCGGCTCGGCACCACGAAGACCGCCGCGACCCGCAGCAGGTCCCCCACATCGGCCCGGTCCCCCAGCAGCCGCACCGGCAGCCCTTCGGCCGCGATCCGGGCCGCCAGCTCCTCCCGCAGCGGCCCCTCCCCTGCCACCGCGAACAGCGGCTCAGGCAGGTACGGCCCGGCCGCCGCCGCCAGCAGCGTCTCCAGGCCCTTCTGCTGCGCCAGCCGGGCCACGGTCAGCACGAGGGGCCGGTCCCCGAACTCCGCCCGGATCTCGTCGAGGGATCGCCCGCTCGCCCCGAGCGGCGGCGCGGGCACCACGGCCGCCGCCACCTGCCGCGCCCCCAGCGCCCGCATCCGGGCCCCCAGGTCGGGCGACACCACCAGAATCCGGTCCGCCCCGCGCGCCACCACCGGCTCCAGCCCCCGGTAGACGGCGCCGACGAAGCCCCCGGCCGTCAGCGCGTTGTGCAGGGTGACCACCAGGCGGGCCCGGGACCGGCCCAGGGCGGCCAGCGCCCCGGCCCGCAGCCCGTGGGCGTGCACGACGTCGGCGGATCCGGCGATCCGGCGCAAGGCCAGCACGGTACGGAGATCGTTGACCGGATGCGGCCGATCGGAGACCGGGACGGCGGCGAACCGCGCGCCGGCCCCCGTGAAATTAAAGGCCGCCTCGGTCTGCGGGGGCCCTGCCACCACCACCCGGTGCCCCTCCGCCGTGAGACCGGCGGCGAGGCCGCGGACGTGGCGGCCGACGCCGCCCGCGCTGGTGCCGAGGACCAGGACGATGTTCACGAGGACGGGGCCTTTCGCAGACGGGCCAGCAGAGTGCGCAGGTCGTGGCTGTCGACCATGGCCGTGACCAGGCCCCCGGCGGCCGCCGCGACCAGCCCGGCGACGGCTGTCGCCAGCACGCTCCACCAGAACTCCCCCGGGCCCAGGATCAGGACCACGCCGTACCCGGCCAGGCAGGCCGCGCCGCCGCCGAGCACGGCGGCCAGGCCCGCCCGCCCCGCCCCCGACAGGGCGGCGGGGCCGCGGGCGCGGCGCACCGACAGCAGCAGAAGAACGCCGCCGACGGTCATGCCGACGGCCTGGCCGAGGGCGAGCCCCGCCAGCTTCCAGCCGTCGGGAAAGGCGAGCGCGAAGGCGGTCTGGGCGGCGATGACGACCAGCCAGCCGGTGACCATGTCGCGGGCGGCCGGGCGGCCCAGGCCGGTGGCGTACAGGACCCGGCTGAGGTGGGCGGTCAGTCCGAAACCGAGCAAACCGGGGGCGAACAGGGCGATGGCGCGGGCGAACTCGGTGACCGGGACGTCGGTCTTGGCCCCCTGGAGGAAGACGGCGGCGACCGGCAGGGCGGTGGCGGCCAGCACTCCGGCCGCCAGCCCGGAGATCAGCAGGATCACCCGAGTGGTGCGCGCGGCCAGTTCCGCGAAACCCTCACGGTCGGCGGCACGGGCCGACAGTTCCGGGAACGCGCTGGTCGCCAGGGGCACGGCCAGCACCGCGTAGGGCACCATGTAGATCGCCCAGGCGTAGTTGTAGGCCGTCAGCTGCCCCGAGCCCGCGTCGTTGGCCAGCCGGACCACCACCGCCATGGCCACCTGCTGGGCCACCAGCGCACTCAGCCCGGCCAGCGCCAGCGTCCTGACCTGGGCCGCCACCCCCTCGGGAAAGCGCAGCGCGGGACGCCAGCGCAGCCCCAGCCGGGCGATGGGTCCGAGCACGGTCACCACCAGCGCGAGCACTCCGAGCGTGGTTCCCCCCGACAACGCCAGCTCGGCCGCCCCCGGCACCCGGCCCGGCTCGATCACCCCGCCGCTGAGCGGGACGAACGCCAGGTAGGCGCCGATGACCACGACGCTGGACACCAGCGGCGCCAGCGCGGGCCCCGCGAAACGCCGGTGCGCCTGGAGCACTCCGTACAGGACGACGGCGATGCCGTACAGGGCGATCTGGGGGGCGAAGACGACGAGCATCCGGGCGGCGGTAGCGGTGAGCGCGGCGGCGTCGCACGAGCCGACCCGGTCGCCGACGAAGAGACCCACCACCGGCCCGGCCAGCACGGCGGTCAGCGCGCTGAGCGGGACCAGCAGCACCAGCACCCAGGTGAGCAGGGCGGAGGCGATCCGGCTGACCTCCTCCCTGGAGGTGCGCCCGGCCAGCACGGGGACGACCATGCCCGCCAGCGCGCCCCCGGCCACGATCTCGAAGATCAGGTTGGGGATCTGGTTGGCCGTGTAGTACGCCGTGCTCAGGCAGGCGGTCCCCACCGTCTTGGCGAAGACCAGCTGCTTGCCGAAGCCGGTGACCCGGCTCAGGACCGTGATGACGCCGATGAGCACCGCGGCCCCGGCGACGCCCTGTCCGAGCCGCCTGAGCAAACTACGCCTCGGGGGCCGGGCGGCGGCCGAGCAGGTCCAGCCGGTTGAGCACCGGGTTGTTCGCGATGACCTTGGTGAAGCTGACCTTCTCCGAGGCGGCGGTCAGCCCGGCCACCGCGGCGAAGGCCGCCAGCCGGGCCGGGCGGCTCGTCCCGGTGGCGGTCAGCCCGAGCAGCGCCCCCAGCGCGTTCGCGCCCGCGTCGCCCAGCATGGCCCGCTCGGCCAGGTCCTCCGGCAGCAGCGCCGCCGCCGCGCCCAGCGGGATCGCGACCAGCGCGGCCTGGGCCGGGCGGTCCCGGTAGACGGCGGCGGCCAGCAGCGGCGTGCCGGCCAGCAGGCCGACCTTGATGGCGCGGCCGGGACGCAGGTCGAACAGGTTGGCCAGGTTGGCGCTGCCGGCGATGAGCGCGCCGTCCAGCACCACGTCGGCGGGGCGGGCCGACTCACGGGCCAGCGCCGCCGAGGCCAGGCCGACCAGGCCGATGCCGACGATCTTGATCGCGCCGCTGGTCACCTCCCGGCGGGCCAGCGCCGACAGGTGCCCCTTGAAGCCCTTGGCGGTGGTGGTGCCGTAGATGTCGTCGTACCCGCCGAGCACGCCGCTGCCGACCCCGGCCAGCGCGGCGGCGGCCCGCACCCGCGGCGGCAGGGCGGGGGTGAGCGCGGCGGCGGCGCCGACGCCGGCCACCAGCGCGGGCCCCTCCAGCAGGGTGACCGGCTCGAACCGGTGGTTGGTGCGCGTCCAGGTCTTCTCGTCGCCGAGCGGCGGGCGGCGCCGGAACGCCGAGTACGCGGCCCGCGCCGCGACCGCGCCGATCGCCGCGCCGGTGATGGCCGCCAACCAGGAGCGATTAGCCACAGCGCGCATCCTTCACGTCAGGGGGATCATTCTGGTCAGCCGCCGGTCTCCGCCGGGCTGGGCGAGGCGTCGGCGGGCACCACGGGCGGCGGCTCGAACGCCGACGCCCCGCTGCCGATACCGTATGCCCCCGAACGGCCGGTCTGCTGCTCCCGCAGAGCGTAGACCACCACGACCCGGCCCGCGGGCATATCGAGGGTGTCCACACTCGATACGTGTGAGGCCTCGCCCGAGTCGAGCAGCGCCTCGATCACGCCACCCGTCGCGGAGGCGCTGGTGTTCCCGGCCAGCACGGTGCCCAGGCCGCCGTTGTCCAGCGCCCCGGCCACCGAGACGACCGCGCCGTTCTGCGCCTGCGCCGCCTCCCCCTCGTACGGCGTGGTGGGCGCCACCAGGACCGCCAGGGTGGCCCGCTTGCCGGGATCGTCGGACACGGTAATGAAACCGCCGTCCTGGAAGACGTCCAGCACCGAGGAGGCGGCCACGTTGACCGTGCCGGCGTTCACCGGCATGTTGGTCACCAGGGCGCTGGCCAGCACCTGGCCCGCCTTGTCGTACGGGGAGGCGCCCTCGCGGAAGATGGTGCCGGCCGGAGCCAGCTGGGTGGCCAGCCCGTCCACCACCGCCGTCTGCTCGGGGGCGAGGAACTTCTCGGTCAGCGCCACCCGGCCGGTGTAGAACGCCCCCGCCTGCTCCAGCACCTCCCGCACCTCGTCGCGCAGGCCGCTGGGCGCGCCCGGCGCCTCCACCACGACCACCCGCGCGCCGGCCAGGTCGCCGTTGACCAGCTCGTGCGTGGCGCCGGTGACGAAGGAGGAGTTGCCGTCCTGCTGGGACTGCAGGACGGCGATCTGGTCGCGCAGCCCCAGGTTCTCCTTCCTGATGGTGTCCGCCGCCACCTGGGTCGAGCTGATGATCGGGTCCTGCAGCACGGTGCTGCCGAGCACGATGCCCACCGTCAGAGCCAGGAAGATCGCGACGATGGAGACGAGGTGATACCGAAAATCGATCACGAGAAGAGTCCGACCACCCAGAAGATGAAGCCGTTCCACGTGTCCTGCGCCCCGTCCAGCCAGATCTTGCCGACCGGCGCGACGAAGACCACCACCCCGATCGTGATGATCGTGGTGGCGACCAGGAGCAGCAGCGACGCGGTGGAGATGCGGCTGCGGTAGAGCCTGCTGACGCCCTTGGCGTCGACGAGTTTGCTGCCCAGCCGGAGCCGGGTGAGAAACGTGCTGGCCATGCCGGCCCGGCCCTTGTCCAGGAACTCGACCAGGGTCGCGTGGGTGCCGACCGCGACGATCAGCGAGGCGCCCGTCTCGTCGGCCAGCAACATCGCGATGTCCTCACTGGTGGCGGCGGCCGGGAAGAGCACCGCGTCGCGGCCGAGCCGGTGCACCCGCTCCAGGCCGGGGGCGTGGCCGTCCCGGTAGGCGTGCACCACCAGCTCGGCGCCGCAGGTGAGCGCCCGGTCGGAGACCGAGTCGAAGTCGCCGACGATCACGTCCGGCCGGTACCCGGCCTCCAGCAGCGCGTCCGCGCCGCCGTCCACGCCCACCATGACCGGCCGATACTCCCGGATGTACGGCCGGAGCGCGGCCAGGTCCTCCTTGTAGTGGTAGCCGCGGACCACGATCAGCACGTGCCGCCCGTCCATCCGCGTGGCGATCTCGGGCACCCCGACGCCGTCGATGAGCAGGTCGCGCTCGCGGCGCACGTACTCCATCGTGTTGACGGTGAACGCCTCGATCTGCACCGAGAGCCCGGCCCTGGCCTCGGTCATCGCGGCCAGGACCGACTCGTCGGTGGCGACCTCGCCCTTCCCGGCCGGTTCCTCGTCCAGGTAGACCACGCCGTCGCAGACCCGGACCAGGTCGCCGTCGCGGACCCGCTCGAACAGCTCAGGGGTGGCGTTGTCGACCAGCGTGACGCCCGCCTCCAGGAGGATCTGCGGGCCGAGGTTCGGATAGCGCCCGCTGATGCTGGTGGCCACGTTGACCACCACGGACGCACCGCATGCCACCAACGCCTCCGCGCTCACCCGGTCGACGTCGACGTGATCGATAATCGCGATTTCCCCAGGCTTGAGGCGCTTGGTCAGCCTCTTGGTGCGCCGGTCGATTCTCACCACTGCCGTCACCCCGGGAAGGTCGTTGACCTTCCTGCGGCGGAGGCCCGGAAGCTTCACGCTCGGGACCTTCATCGTGACCATCCTGCCAGAGTGAACGACCACCCAGGCCCGACACCCCGGCACGTGTCAGCATTGTCACAACACCGAGGCCTACGGCGTGTCAGCCGACCGCCTTGGCGGCGGCGGCGATGGAGAGCAGCTCTTCGGCGTGCGCTCTGCCCAGCTCGGAGTCCTCCAAACCGGCCAGCATGCGGGACAGTTCGCGGGCCCTGCCCTCCCGGTCCAGGGTCAGCACGCCGCTGCGCACCACGCTGCCGTCGCTCGCCTTCTCCACCACCAGGTGCTGGTCGGCGAAGGCCGCCACCTGCGGCAGGTGGGTGACCACGATCACCTGCGCGGTGCGGGCCAGCTTGGCCAGACGGCGGCCGATCTCGACCGCGGCCTTGCCGCCCACCCCGGCGTCCACCTCGTCGAACACGAACGTGGGCACCGGGTCGGCGCCCGCGAAGACCACCTCGATGGCCAGCATCACCCGGCTCAGCTCGCCGCCGGAGGCGCCCTTGCTCAGCGGCAGCGGCGGGGAGGCCGGGTGGGGGGCCATGCGCAGCTCCACCTCGTCCACCCCGTGCGGGCCGAACTCGGGGCTGCGGGTGATCTCGACGCTCACCCGGGCGTGCGGCATGGCCAGCGCGGTCAGCTCCTCGGTCACCGCCACGCCGAAGCGCTCGGCGGTGGCGGCGCGGATCCGGGTCAGTTCGGCGGCCAGCTCGCCCAGCCGCTCGGTGAGCTCGTCGTGCTCCCTGGCCAGCTCCTCGACCCGCTCGTCGTCGCCGTCCAGCTCGGTCAGCCGGGCCGCCGAGCGCCTGGCCCAGTCCAGCACCTCCGCCACGTCCAGCCCGTACTTACGGGTCAGGCCGGTGAGCAGGGCGCGGCGCTCCTGCACGGCGGCCAGCCGGGCGGGGTCGGCCTCCACCGACTCGGCGTAGGCGGCCAGCTCGGTGGCCACGTCGTTGATCAGGTAGCCGGCCTCGGCCAGCCGGTCGGCCAGCCCGCCGAGCACCGGGTCGAAGTCGCGCACCGACTCCACGGCGGAGCGGGCGTGCCCGAGCAGGGAGACCGCGTCCTGGGCGGCCTCCGGGCCGGACATGGGGTCGCCGAGCAGCGCGGTGTGCGCGGTGGTGGCGGCGGTGCGCAGCGCGTCGGCGTGGGACAGCCGCTCGGCCTCCTCCTTGAGCTCCGCGTCCTCCCCCGCCCGGGGTTCGGCCTTCTCGATCTCGGTGAGACCGAACCGGAGCACGTCGGCCTCCTGGGCCCGCTCGCGCGCCTTGGTGGTCAGCTCGGCCAGTAACTCGCCGACCTGCCGGTGCCGCTTGTACGCCTGCTCGTACGCCCTGAGGGGTTTGACCAGCTCGTCTCCCGCGTACCTGTCCAGGGCGGCGCGCTGGCGGCCCGGCTGGAGCAGCCGCTGCTGGTCCATCTGGCCGTGCACGGCCACCAGGTCGTCGGCCAGGTAGGTGAGTGTCCCGACCGGGACGGTGCGCCCGCCCAGCCAGGCCCGGGAGCGGCCTTCGGCGGAGACGGTGCGGGAGATGATGAGCTCGCCGTCCTCCACCTCGCCGCCGATGTCGAAGACCTGCTGGGCGGCCCTGCCCTTCGGGTCGACCACCAGCGTTCCCTCGACGGTCGCCTTCTCCGAGCCCGGGCGCACCCGGGCCGGGTCGGCCCGCCCGCCGAACAGCAGCCCCAGGCCGGTCACCACCATGGTCTTCCCGGCGCCTGTCTCGCCCGTGACGACGGTGAACCCCGGCGACAGCTCCAGAACGGCCTCGTCGATGACGCCAAGCCCCTGGATGCGGACCTCCTCGACCCTCGGCCGCACTGGTCCCTCCCGTTACAGCTGCGATGTCGGTTGAGATCCTACGCGCAACTCGCCAAGATTTTCGAGTCCGCCCAAGGTCAGTGGTTCCTGGCGTGGCCTTCTGGTGGTTGCTTTCAGTGGTTCCTGACGCGGCCGCGCCAGCCTTCCACCGGCAGGCCGAACTTGGCCACCAGGCGGTCGGTGAACTCCGCGCCGGTGGTGTCCACGCCGAGCAGGCGGGCCAGCCGTACCGGGATCTCGCCGCGGCGCACCTCCACCCGGGCCCCCGCGGGCAGGTCGAAGCGGCGGCGGCCGTCGCACCACAGCACGCCCGCGCTGGTCCCCGGCAGGATCTCCACCGCCAGCCGGGCCCGTGGGGAGATCACCATCGGCCGGGCGAAGAGCGCGTGCGCGCTGTTGGGCACCAGCAGCAGGGCGTCCACCTCCGGCCAGACCACCGGTCCCCCGGCCGAGAACGCGTACGCGGTGGACCCGGTGGTGGTGGCGCAGATCACGCCGTCGCAGCCCCAGCGGGAGAGCGGGCGGCCGTCGATCTCGGCCACCACCTCCAGCATGCGGTCCCGCTTCTCCACCGACGCCTCGTTGAGCGCCCAGGTCTCGGCCAGGACCGTGCCGTTGAGCCGGACCACCACGTCGATGGTCATCCGTTCCTCGACCTCGTAGTGGCCGGCCACCACCCGGTCCACGACCTCCTTGAGGTCCTCCACCTCGGCCTCGGCCAGGAAGCCGACGTGACCCAGGTTCACACCGAGCAGCGGCACCCCGGTGGGGCGGACCAGCTCGGCGGCGCGGAGCAGGGTGCCGTCCCCGCCGAGCACGATCATGAGCTCGGCGTCGGTGGCGACCTCCTTGGTGGCCGGCACCACCTCCACGCCGCTCTCCCCCACCGTGTCGGCCTCGTCGGCCACCACCCGCACGTGCAGGCCCTCGCCGAGCAGCCGGTGGATCACCAGCCGGGCGCTCTCCACGGCGGCCGGGCGGCCGGTGTGCGTCGTGATCAGGACGGTCCGCCGGGTGGTCACCGCGGCCCCTCCGCGACCGCGCGGCCGACTTCCTTCTCCAGGTCCTCGACCGCCGGATGGCCCTCGCCCTTGCCGAGCCAGATCAGGTACTCCACGTTTCCCGACGGGCCGGGCAGCGGGCTGGCGGTCACGCCCTTCACCGTGAGTCCCAGGCTGTGGGCGGCGGCCGCGACCTCGCTGACGGCCTCGGCCCGCAGCGCCGGGTCGCGGACCACGCCGCCCGTGCCGACCTTGCCCTTGCCCACCTCGAACTGGGGCTTGACCAGCATGACCAGCTCGCCGCCTTCGGCGAGGCAGCCGGTCAGCGCGGGCAGCACCAGGCGGAGCGAGATGAACGACAGGTCGCCGACGATCAGCGACGGCGGCTCGCCGGCCAGCTCCGGGGTCTCGGGGGTGAGGTCGCGGACGTTCGTGCGCTCCAGCACGGTCACCCGCGCGTCCGTCCGCAGCGACCAGGCCAGCTGGCCGTAGCCGACGTCCACGGCCAGCACGTGCGCGGCGCCGTGACGGAGCAGCACGTCGGTGAAGCCGCCGGTGGAGGCGCCCGCGTCCAGGCAGCGGCGCCCCTCCACGGCGAAGCCGAACGCCTTGAGGGCGCCGAGCAGCTTGTGCGCCCCCCTGGACACGTAGTCAGGCCCGCCCGGGTCCTCGGCCACCACGATCGCGGACGCGGTGTCCACCTGGGTGGCCGCCTTGCCCGCGACCTGGCCGCCGACAGACACCCGGCCCGCCTCGATGAGCTGGGCGGCCTGCTCCCGGGAGCGGGCCAGCTTCCGCCGGACCAGTTCGCTGTCCAACCGCCGCCGCTGGGTCATCGCGCCGCCCCCACCCTCGGTGCGGGCGGCGCGTGAAGGTCACCGCTCGCGTTCACGTACGCTCGTCCACCGACGCGAGCGTGCTCTCCAGCTCACCGAGAACCTCCTCGTAGACACCCACATGCTCCCCGACGGGCCGCTCAGCCAGCCCCTCCAGCCGCGCCACCGCCGCCGCGACCCGATCGCCTCCCGAGGTACGCCCTGGCCCGCTCGCGGGTTCACCACCGGCGTTCTCGTACGCCTCACGCGGCGCCGGGGCCGGCGAAGCCACCGGGACCCCGGACTCCGGGACAGCCGAACCATCCCCGGCCACCTGGGTAGCCGGGTCCGCCGAACCATCTCCGAACTCCGGGACGGCCGTGGCGGCCGGACCATTCCCAGGCTCCTGGGTCGCCACGTTCGCCGAACCATCCCCGGGCTCCGGTTGGGGAGCCGGGGATGGGCGCATGCCGCGGAAGCCGGTTTTCGGGCGTTCCGGCTGCATGTTGCGGAGGAACGCCAGGCCGGCGCTGGTCGCGGTGCGTTCCGCGCCGGCCTGGTCAGAACCCCGTTCTGTCATTTGCCCCCTCCGGTGGCCCTGCTATTCGCGCCTCGGCCGCTCCTGGCGCTCACTGTGCTTTTGGTGCTTCCCGCGGACTTGGCATTCACCGTGCTTCCCGTGCCTTTGCTGCTCTTGGCGCGGGTCGCGATCTGGCCGGTGATCGCCTTCCTGGCGGGCGTCCTGGCCGCCGCGATCTTGCCAGTGGTGGCCTTCTTCGCCGCCGTCGTCGTCCTGGTGGTCCTGGTGGTCCTGGTGGTCGCAGTGGTGCTCTTGGTGATGCCGGTGGTCCTCGTGGTCTTGCCGGTCGCCGCCGTGCCCGGCCTGCTCGCCGTACGGCTCCGGGCGGCGGCGCCCTTCACGCTAGTCGCCCTGACGCTATCGGAAGCGCGCTTCGCGGGGGACTTCGCGGTGGCCGTCCTGACCTTGCTGGTGATGCCGGGACGGGTGGCGGCGGCCGCCGCGACCCTGGTGGCGGTCGTCTTGGTGGTGCGCTTGGTGCCCGGGGTGGTCTTGCTCTTGGCGGCCGTCAGCTTGGACGGTCCCGTGGTCCTGGATGGTTTGGCGGGCTTCGCAGCCTTGATGGTTTTCGTCGACTTGGCGGTCTTCGCGGACTTGATGGTCTTGGCCGCCTTCTCGGCCTTGAGTGTGGACTTGGTCGCCGCTTTCTTGCCCGCAGGCTTCTTGCCGGCGGCCGTCCTGGACTTGGGCTTGGTGCCGTTGCTTGCCGCGAGGCGAGATTCCAGTTCCTCGACCCGGTCCTGGAGGCGGTCGACCTTCTCCGCGCGTACGAGATCGAGGACCAGCAGTACCCGGTCCACCTCGGTGCGGATCATCTTGCGGAGTTGCTCCCGATTGGCCCTGCCGACCGCGACGAGCTCGTCGACCAGCTGGCCGGCCTGCGCGGACACCTGTCCGAGGCTCGCGTCCCTGGAGGCGAGCAGGTCCCGGACGGCCACCTGGGCCTTGGATTTGGTAACCTCCGTGAGGCCGGTGGCCACCTGAACGTACCCTCGTAGTGCTTCGAACACCATGCGAACCCCCCTTGTCCCTGACACGCCCCCACGTGCCAGATTTCGCGTAGTACTCAGGTGGAACGCTACCGTCCGTAGGTGGAGAGGCATTTGACCGGTCCGGACAAATGAGGGGTGGACGCATGGCGACCGTCGAGGAATGCCGGGCGGCGCTGGAAAAACTCGTCGAGCAGTTCGACGAGATCAGTGATGAGGACCGCGCCAGGCATATCGTCGAGCGGCGGCTCTCGTGCCGGGTCACCGACCTCGACGTCACCTTCTACGGACGCATCCACCCCAACGGCCTGGACCCGTTCAAGGACGCGCCGCCGGAGAACGGACGCCCGGCCGAGGTCCGGCTCACCATCGGCAGCGACGACCTCATCGCGCTGGTCAACGGCGACCTCGACATGGGCCGGGCCCTCCTCGGCGGCCGCGTCAAAATCGACGCCAGCCTCGGCGACCTCCTCCGGCTGCGCCGCCTGCTCTGACGGCCGCCCCCGACGGGTGGCGGCCGTTCCCACAGCCCGTGCGCCAGCGAGGCTGCGTTAGTTCTGCGGCAGTACCCCCAGCACCGGCTTGACCGCGTCCTCGTCCGCCGTGTGCCCGCCCACCGCCGACCAGGTGGCCGCGCAGGCCGCGCGCAGGGCGTCCATGGGGACGCCGTCCCCCGTGAGCACGAGGCGGTGCTCCGCCCAGGCCGCCGTCCAACCGCCACAGTGCCAGCCGTCCCCGGCCTGGCCTACCTCCGCCGCGGGGGCGTGCAGGCCGGACAGGTCGGCGGCGATGTGGGTGGGCCGGTGTTGGGGCGGCGCGGTGAGCAGGTCGAGCGGGGTGGCGACGCCGGTGAGCACGAGCAGGCTGTCCACGCCCGCCCGGGTGGCCCCTTCGATGTCGGTGTCCAGCCGGTCGCCGACCACCAGCGGCCGCTGCGCCCCGGTACGGATGACCGACTCCCGGTGCAGCGGAGGCTCCGGCTTGCCCGCCACGACCGGCGAAACCCCGGTGGCGGCGGCGATCACCCGGGTCATCGACCCGTTTCCGGGAAGCTCACCGCGATCGGTCGGCATCGTGGTGTCGGCGTTGGCGGCCACGAACCAGGCCCCCCGGCGGACCGCGAGCGTCCCCTCGGCCAGCAGCCCGTACGAGATGCCGTCCCAGATGCCCTGGACGACGGCGGCGGGTTCGTCGCGGGCGGTGGTGACCGGGCGCAGGCCGAAGGCGCGCAGCGCGCTGCGCAGGCCCGTGCCGCCCACCACCAGCACCGGCGACCCGGCGGGCACGTGCTCGGCGATCAGGCGTGCGGCGGCCTGGGCCGAGGTGACCACGTCCTCGGGGGCGGCGGGCACGCCCAGGTGGGTGAGATGCTCGGCGATGGCCGCCGGGGTGCGGGAGGCGTTGTTGGTGACGTAGGCCAGCCGCACCGAGCGTTCGCGGGCCGCGCGGAGCGCCTCGGGGGCACCGGGGACCGCGTGCCGCCCGAGGTAGACGACGCCGTCGAGGTCGAGCAGGAGGGTGTCGTACCGGTCGATCAGCTGGGTCACGCCCGCCTCGCGTCCAGGGTCGCCCGGATCTGGGTCAGCGCGGAGACGTAGTGCCGCAGGTCGGGGCGCATCGCCACGGCCATCGCCAGCGGCTCCTGGGCGCCCTCGATGTCGCCGGTGCGCCACAGAGCCATGCCGAGGCCGTAGTAGGCGTAGTCCTCCGACGGATTGCTCTCCACGATCCACCGGAAACTGGACGCCGCCTCCTCGTACCGCTTGGAGTTGAACTGGGCCCTGGCCAGCGCCTCGCGGATGCTGCGGGACTCCGGTTCGGCGCCGGCGGCCCGCTCCAGCAGTGCCGCCGCCGCGGCCGGGCTGCCCTCCTCCAGGAGTTTCACGCCCCGCTGATACCAGTCGTAGACGTCGCCGACGGGGCCGCCTGGGGAATCGGCGGCGCCGCCATGTGCTTGCACCATTGTGTGGGGCCTCCTGCGAAGCGAGTTGCTGAGGGACCGGGCACCGCACCGGTGGGGAGTCCGGGCCTTTATGGCAGCATGCCCGGTATGGAGAGTTCTGAACGGGCGGGACTGGTGCTGCGCCCGTTCCACGGCGTGCGTTTCGCCACCGCTGACGTGGCTGACGTCACGTCCCCACCGTACGACCTGATTTCCCCCGACGATGTCCGGCATCTTCTGGACCTCCACCCCAACAACGTGGTCCGGCTGATCCTTCCCGGCGCGGGGCACTACGGCGACGCCCGGGCGCTTCTCGGCGAATGGCTCGACTCCGGCGTGCTGCGCGTTGATCCGGAACCGGCCGTCTACGTGTACGAGCAGAGTGGCGCCGGTTTCTTCCAGCGTGGCCTGATCGGCGCGGTGGGCGTCGGGTCCGGTGCGGTGCTTCCCCACGAGAACGTCATGCCCGGTCCTGTGGCTGATCGCCTGGCTCTGACCCGGAGCACCGAGGCCAACCTGGAACCCATCTTCCTGCTGTACGCGGGCGGCGGGCCGGCCTCCGGTCTGGTGGACTCGGTCGCCGCCGAACGGCCGGCGCTGGTCGACGGGCACTCCCACGACGGCACGCGCCACCGCCTCTGGGCGATCATCGACCCGGGCGAAATCGCCGTGATCGCCGCCGACCTGCGGGACCGGCAGGCGCTCATCGCCGACGGCCACCACCGCTATGCCAGCTATGAGGCACTCCGCGTCGAACATGGCCTCCCGGGGCCGTGGGACCGTGGGCTCGCGCTCCTGGTGGACTCCACGGTCTATCCTCCGTCCCTGAAGGCCATCCACCGCGTCATCCCCGCGCTTCCGCTGGAGGAGGCGGTGGCTCGCGCCAAAGGATCCTGGCAGGTCCACGAGTTTCCGGCGCTGGACGACGCCCTCGCCGGTCTGGCCACCGCTCAGGGGCCGGCCTTTGTCCTGGCCGGCGACGGCAACGCCCATCTGCTCACCGATCCCGACCCCCTCCAGGTCGGCCACGCCATGCCGAAGGACCGCTCGCCCGCGTGGCGGGCCCTGAGCACCTCGATCCTCGACGAGTTCCTCCTCCCGAAGGTCTGGGGACTCGACGACAGCGAGCAGAACGTCCTCATCGTCCACCACGACGCCGAAGCCGCCGTACGTCTCGCCCAACGCCACGGCGGCACAGCCGTCCTCCTCAACCCCCTGAACGCCGACGAAGTCTTCACCGTCGCCACCAACGGCGAACGGGTCCCCCGCAAGTCCACCTCCTTCGCCCCGAAACCAGCCACCGGCCTGATACTCCGCACCTTCACGGCAGACCGCCCCCTGGACGCCTGAAACACCTGCCCCGTCCTCGGCACGGGGGGCCGTTTGGGTGTGAGGTGAGGGGTGGGCTTGGTTCCGGGGGTTGGGGGCTCTTAGGCTCGCTGCGTGGATACTGTGCGGGCGCTCGGTGGGGATGTGTATGAGATCGATACTCGGATGGCGGGGTATTCGGGGATTACTGCCGGCTATTTGATTCTGGGGTCGCGGCCGTGTCTGGTGGAGACGGGGACCGCGACCTCGGCGCCGGTGGTGCGGGATGCGCTCGCGTCGTTGGGGGTGGGGGCCGGGGACCTTGCCACTGTGGTGGTGACGCATATTCATCTCGATCATGCGGGCGGGGTGGGGGACATCGCGGGGATGTTTCCGGCGGCGGAGATCGTGGTGCATGAGAAGGGGGCAAGGCATCTGGTTGATCCGTCGCGGTTGATGGCCAGCGCGAAAATGGTGTGGGGGGACAAGCTGGATGTGCTCTTCGGGTCGCTGGCGCCTACCGATGCGGCCCGGATTCGGGCTCTTGGCGATACCGGTGCCATCGATCTCGGTGATGGGCGGACGCTGAGCAGCCACTACTCCCCTGGGCACGCCAAACACCACGTCGGGTTGATCGACTCGTTCACCGGCGATCTGTATGTCGGGGACGCCGCCGGGGTCTACATGCCGGAGACCGGTGATCTGCGGCCCGCGACGCCTCCGCCGGACTTCGACCTCGACGTGGCTCTCGCGTCTATTGCCCTCTTCCAAGACCTTGGGCCTGAACGGCTGCTCTTCAGCCACTACGGGCCGGTCGACGATGTGACTTCCATCCTCGACCGTTCTGCTGAGGAACTTCGGATCTGGGTGGATCTGACGAAGCAGGCTCGGTCTGAAGGGCTGGACCTGGATCATGCGGTCGCCATGGTCCGGGATCGGACGAAGGACCGGTACGGGGCTCTGCAGAATGCGGACGAGCGGGCCGAACACTTCGAAATGCTCAGCGGAGCGCCGTCGAACGTGGCCGGCATCCTGCACTGGCTGGACCGGATCAGCCCGCCGGGGCCTGACCACCCCTGACCGCTCGGCCGGGTCAGCCGGGTCCCCCGTCGCCGATGGGAGCATCGACCGGCGACGAGGGGACCGGGAGCGGCCTGGCGCGAAGGTCGGGTTTGCGGATCTTTCCGGACCCGGTTCTGGGCAGGGCGGCCACGATGTCGACGTACACGGGGATCTTGTACTTGGCGAGCCTGGGGCGAAGGAACGCGCGCAGTTCGTCAGGGGTGAGGACGCAACCCTCGCGGGGCACCACGAAGGCCCTGCCGACCTCCCCCCAGGTCTGGTCGGGCACGCCGACCACGGCGGCCTCCGCCACCGCCGGGTGCTCGAAGAGCACAGCCTCCACCTGAGCCGGGTAGACGTTCTCCCCGCCCGAGATGTACATGTCCTTCACCCGGTCGACGATGTACAGGTGCCCCTCCTCGTCGAGGGTGGCGACGTCCCCGGAGCGGAACCAGCCGCCCTCGGTCAGCGCGGCGGCGGTCGCCTCCGGGTTCCGCCAGTAGCCGGGCGTCACGTTCGGCCCCCGGATGAGTACCTCGCCCGGCTCGCCCGCCGCCGCGGGGGTGAGATCGGCCCGGACCACGCGCACGTCGGCGAAGAACACCGGCACCCCGGCCGACCCCACCTTGCGCGCGCTCTCGCTCGCCTCCAGGAAGGTCGCCCCCGGCGAGGTCTCCGTCAGCCCGTACCCCTGGCAGAAGACCAGGCCCCGCTCCTGGTAAGCGCGGATCAGCGGGACCGGAACGGCCACTCCCCCGGCCATCAGGGTGCGCACCGAGGACAGGTCGGCGGACGCCCACCGGGGTGACCGGGCGAGCGCGGCGAACATCGCGGTGACGCCGAACATCCAGGTGACGCGGTGCTTCTCGATGAGGTCGTAGCAGCGGTCCACGTCCCAGGACGGCATGATGACCGACCTGCCGCCTTTGAGGAAGGTCGGCAGGAGGGTCTGGTTCAACGCCGCGACGTGGAAGAGCGGCGCGCTGACCAGCGTGACCTCGGTGCTCGTCACGTCGATGCCGGCCAGCACGTTGAAGCAGTTCCAGACCAGGTTGGCGTGGCTGAGCATGGCGCCCTTGGGGGCTCCCGTGGTGCCCGAGGTGTAGAGGATGAGGGCGAGGGCGTCGAGCGTCACCGGAAGGTCGATCGGCGTGGGATCGCCCTCCGACAGCCAGGTCTGGTACTCCCGCTCGCCCGGCCTGGGCGGTCCCAGCGCCACCACCGTGCGCGGCGCGGGAAGCTCGCGCGCCGCCGCGGCGCACTCCGGCGCGTAGATCAGGACGGCGGCGCCCGAGTCGGCCAGCATGTACGCGATCTCGGGGACGGCCAGCCGCGCGTTGATCGGAACGAAGACGCCGCCGAGCAGGTGGGTGGCGAACATGGTCTCGGCGAAGGCGATGTGGTTGGGGCCGAGGTAGGCGACCCGGTCCCCGGCCCGCACGCCCGCCTCGCGCAGCCGTGCCGCGAGCCGCGCCGTACGCTCGTGGAACTCGGCGTAGCTGACCGACCGATCCTCGAAGACGAACGCGGCCCGGTCAGGGTTCATCCGGGCCCGTCGGAACGGCCAGCCGCCCAGTCCGGCGTTGCGCATCCGGGACTCCCGTCAGGCGGCCGGCGTCCCGGCGCCGCGACCGGAGGCCGCCGCGGGTGCGGCCGAGGTCAGATCGTGGCTGCTGGTCTCGCGCAGCGCCAGGACGCAGACCACGGTCAGCAGGCAGCAGCCCGCGATGATCACCGAGATCATGGTCGTCCCGCCGCCGCCCGACGCCGCGTCCAGCTGGGCGAAGAACAGCGGCCCCAGACCCGCGCCGAGACCGGCGAGCTGGTAACCCAGCGAGGCTCCCGTGTACCTGCTCCTGGTGGCGAACAGTTCCGGATACAGCGCCGCGAGCGGGCCGTACATCAACGGGTGGATGACCGCCTGGCCCAGCACGAGCGCGAGGGTCAGCACGGCCGTGCTGCCGGTGTTCACCATCGGGAACAGGACGAAGCCGAACCCGGCCATGAGCAGCGCGCCGGCCAGCACGACCGGGCGGCGGCCCACCCGGTCCGACAGGGCCGACCACCCGATGATGCCCAGCACCGCCAGTGCCGAGGAGATGGTGAGGCCGTTCAGTACGGCCTGCCGTGGAAAGCCGGCGCGTACGCCGTAGGCGATGAGATAGGTGGTGAGCGTGCCCTGGGCCACGAAGGCCGACAGTCCGACGCCCACCCCGAGCAGCAGGGCCTTCGGGCGGTCGCGGACCACCTCGAGCAGCGGCGTCCGGGCGGGGCGGTCCCCGGCGGCCTCGAACACCGGGGTCTCCCGCACCCGCAGCCGGACGAACAGCCCGACCGCCAGCAGGACGACGCTGATCAGGAACGGGACCCGCCAGCCCCAGCTCAGGAAGGCCGACTCGTCCAGGACGGCGGCCGTGCCGGTGAGCACTCCCGTGGACAGGACCATGCCGAAGGGGGCGCCGGCGTTGGTGAAGCTCGCCCACAGACCGCGCCGGCCGGTCGCGTGCTCGGCGGCCAGCAGGACGGCGCCGCCCCACTCGCCGCCGATCGCGATCCCCTGCACGATCCGGAGCGCGACCAAGGCGATGGGGGCGAGGACGCCGATCTGCCCGTACGTGGGAAGCAGGCCGATGAGGAAGCTGGCGGCCCCCATCAGGACCATGGTCAGCACCAGCATGCGCTTGCGTCCGAGCCGGTCGCCGAAGTGGCCGAAGACGACTCCGCCCAACGGCCTGGCGAGGTAGCCCGTGGCGAACGTGCCGAAGCTGGCGACCGTCGCCGCGAGCGGGTCGAGGTCGGAGAAGAAGACCTTGTTGAACACCACGGCCGAGGCGGTGGCGTACAGCAGGAAGTCGTAGTACTCGATGACGCTTCCCACGAAGCCGGCGGCCACCGCGCGGCGGAGCTGGATCTGGGCGGGGGATCTGACCGGCGGGTTCGGCATGTCCGGGCTCCTCGTCCTGCACGAGTGGTCGCCCCGGAGGTTAGGCATATTTGTAACGGACGTCAATAGTTTGCCCAAAGTGGGGGTGGCCGGAGCCGGTGTCCTGGTCCTCGCAGGGCTCCTGACCAGGACTTTCCTTCCGCGCCTAGGTGGTGGGCCGTGGAAACATTCGGGCGCCGAGCCCGAGCAGGCGTACGGCGTTGCCTTTGAGGATCTTGGCGCGGACCTCGGGCCTGATGTCGAGTGCCGCGAAGTCGGCGAGCCAGCGGTCCGGGGTGATGACCGGGTAGTCGGACCCGAAGAGCACCTTGTCCTGCAGGAGCGTGTTCGCGTACCGGACGAGCTGCGGCGGGAAGTATCTGGGCGACCACCCGGACAGGTCGATGTGCACCTGCGGCTTGTGCGTGGCGACGGCCAGCGCCTCGTCCTGCCAGGGAAAGGAGGGGTGGGCCAGGATGATCTTCAGCTCGGGGAAGTCCACGGCGACGTCGTCCACCAGCACGGATCGACGCACCCGAAGGGGATCAGCACGTCCGCGTGCGCGGCGCAGCTCTCGGCGATCTCCTCGCTGGAGATGCGCGGGTGGCCGGTGGCGTGCTCGGCGTCGACGGTGAACACCACCGCCGCCATCCTCCGCGCCCGGTAGTAGGCGGCGATCTCGGGAACGGCCGGCCTCGGGTGCTCCTTGAAATACGCCGCCGAGGCTTCGAGCAGTTCGGGACTGAGCGAGGCGTGCCCCGCGGCGGAAACCTCGGCGTGCGTGTGCACGTCGATCGCGACCAGTTCGTCGACGTCCATGGACGGCATGTCGGCTCCCACGCTCGAATCTATGGCACTAATGTAACCACGGTCAAAGTTCTGCATCACATCGAGAGCGTCTACCCTGCTGCTGTGATCCACGGCGGCGAAGAGGAGCAGACGGCCACGTCCGTGCGCCCGCAGTCCCTGATGTTCAGCTTTCTCGGCATCTACGCGCTCCACCGCGACGTCGCCATCTACTCCGGCAGCGTCATCGACGTGTTCGCGCGCCTCGGCGTCTCCGAGGAGGCGGTAAGGTCGACGCTCGCCCGCATGGTGAAGCGGAACCTGCTGGAACGGCATCGGCGGGGACGGAAGGTGTACTTCGGGCTCACCCCGCGCGCCGTGGAGGTGCTGGAGGACGGGCGGCGGCGGGTGTGGGAGACCGGTGCGGTCAACCGCGACTGGGACGGCACCTGGACGCTCGTCGCGTTCTCGCTGCCGGACAGCCGCCGCGGCACCCGGCACGACCTGCGCTCCCGCCTCACCTGGAACGGATTCGGCCTGCTGCACAGCGGGCTGTGGATCGCGCCGGGCGTCAAGGACGTCACCAGCGTGCTCGCCTCCCTGGAACTGGGCGACCACGTGACCGTGCTGACCGCCAGGGCGTTCCAGCCGACCGAGGCGGCCGACCTGGTCAGGAAGGCATTCGACATCGAGCAGATCGCCCGGCGCTACCAGGCCTTCCTCACCCAGTGGGACACCTCCCGGCCACCGCCCGGCACGCCGGACGACCTCGCGCGGCAGCTGTTCCTGCACACCGACTGGCTGCAGCTCGTCCGGCAGGATCCCCACCTGCCGGCCGAGCACCTGCCCGAGGACTGGCCGGCGATCCGGGCCGAGCGGACCTTCCACAGGCTCGCCGGAGAGTACGACGCGTCGGCCGCCAGGCTGGCCGCCGACGTCCTGGACCAGCTGACCGTCTGACCCGGGCGTCGGCCGGTGTTTCCCGGGCGGACTCGGCCGCGGGTCCGTGCCACCCACGGCCGAGGTTCCGGAGAGTTAGGCGCAGACCGTGCCGTTCAGGGTGAACCGGGTCGGGGCGACGTTACTGCCGCTGTAGGTGCCCTGGAACCCGAAGTCGGTCTGGCCGCCCGCGGGGATGGCAGCGTTGTAGGAGAGGTTGCGCGCGGTGACCTGGTTGCCGGACTGGGTGACGGTGGCGTTCCAGGCGTTGGTGACCTGCTGGTTGCCCGCCCAGGTCCAGGTGACGGTCCAGCCGTTGACGATGGAGGCGCCGGTGTTCGCGACTGTGATGTTGGCCGTGAAGCCGTTGTTCCAGGAGTTGGGGACGTAGGTGACCCGGCACGTGGTACCCGGCGGGTTCGACGGGCTGGGGCTGGGAGACGGGGACGGGGACGGGGAGGGGCTGGGGTTGCCGCCGGTGAGGCCGAAGAACTGGATGGCCTGGGCGGCCATGCCGCCCGCCGGGAGCGTGTGGCCCGCCCCCTGGATGCTGTACGCCTCGACCCGCACCGTGCCAGAACTGTCGGTGTAGCGGCGGCGGTTCCAGCCGGACTGCGGCGTGTCCGAACTCGTGGGCGTCTGGCTCAGGCCGTGCACGTTCGTCCACTGCTTGATCTCCTCCTCCAGTTCGGAGTAGGCGACCACGGTGTCGTTGGTGCCGTGCCAGAGCTGCATGCGCGGCCACGGTCCGCGGTAGCTGGGATTGGCGTTACGCACCCGGTCGCCCCATTGCTGGGCGGAGATGCCCACACACGGGGCGGAGTTGCCTCCCGGCTGGTAGGCCGCCTCGTTGGGGAAGCAGGTGAAGGGGACTCCCATGAAGGCCGCGCCCGCCTTGACCACCTCAGGATAGAGAGCGGCCATGGCGTTGGTCATCATTCCGCCCGAGGAGGCGCCGGTCATGAACACCCGGTTCGGGTCACCGCGGTACTGCTGCTGGGCGTAGGTCACCATGGACATGAGCGACACCGGGTCGGTCTGGCCGCCCCGCACCTTCGACGCGTCGGACCAGTTGTCGAAACAGTTGGACTTCTTGTTCGACGCCGACGGGAAGATCACGATGAAGCCGTACCGGTCGGCCAGCGAAGCGAACTCGGTGGAGGAGTAGAAGCCGGGGCCCGAACCTCCGCAGGTGTGCAGGGCCATGACGATCGCCGCGTTCTGCGGGGCGTTGTTCGGCACGTACACGTACATGCGCAGGTTTCCGGGGTTGGCGCCGAAGTTGGTCACCTCGGTCAGGGTGGCCGCGACGGCGGGGGGCGTGAATACCAGGCTCACGACGGCGCACATTACCGCGACGCAGACGCCGGTGAGCGTCGCGACTAATCGCTTCATCCGCTTCTCCTCTGCTTGGATTACGGCGTTTTCCACTGATCGGGGCACCGGGCAGGGAGCCGCCGGATCTAAGGTTCCTTACGTCAGCCGGTATAGAAGCGCCTTCCACAGGCGTCAAGGAAGGGCGGGAGCAGGTGAGACCACGTCCGCCGGAAGCGGATACGTTTCCGCTGGGTATCAATTTACTTGTTATCAATTACCTTGATATCGACGGCGAAACTTACATTTCGCGATCGCGCGGTATGGTCGTCGGGTGACCCCCTCCCCCACCCCTTCGGCCGCCCGGCCGACGACACCCGCACCGCGTCTGAGCTACCTGGTGTTCCGGCTGGAACGCCACATCCGCGCCCACCTGGACGACGCGCTGGCTCGGCACGGCGTCACTACGACGGAGTACATGGCCCTCAGCGAACTGCGGACCCGCGAGGGGGTGTCCTCGGCGGAGCTGGCCCGCATCGCCTTCGTCACACCGCAGGCCATGAACCTCATCATCCTCGACCTCGAACGGCGGCGGCTGATCCGCCGCGACCCCCATCCGGACGGTGGCCGGGTGCGCTGCGCCCGGCTCACCGCCGAGGGACGATCGGTGCTGCGGAAATGCGACCGGTCGCTCGACGACATCGAGTCGGTCATGCTCACGGGGGTCGACGACACGACCCGCGAGACGCTGGCGGCCGGGCTGACCGTGTGCGCGCGGGCCCTGCGCTTCGGCACGCACTGATAAGAGCGGGACCACGACGTTCACCGTCGTGGTCCCGGTTGTGCTCTTTCCGCGGCTCTTCCGCGGTTCTTATCGCGATGCGGACCGCCTGGCGGCGTCCATCGCGGGGAGGCCCTTCCTAGGAGGCTTCGCCGCGCCCGCCCTTCGAGGTGTCGGTGGGGGCGTCGCCGAAATCGGGCTCGATGAAGGCCGGGCCCAAGGTGGTGGAGGAGTCGGAGGTTTTCTCCACCGAGTCGGACGACTTCTCCGGCTTGGTGTTGGTCTCCGCCTCCGGCTTGGTGTCGGTCTCCGCGGGAGGCTCGTCGGAGCCTTCTAGGTCCGAGGACTCGGCGGATTCGGGGTGTTCCGAGGCGGGAGTCGTACCGGCGGAGGTTGGTGATTCGTCGGTGGCGTCCGGCTTGGATGAGGCGGTGAGGTCCTCGTCGTCCTCATCGTCGTCGTCATCCTCCTCGTCATCTTCGTCACCGTCATCTTCGTCACCGTCGTCGTCCTCATCGTCGTCGTCGCCGAGGGCGGTGAGCTCGGAGGGCTCGTCGGGCTTCTTGGAAGCCAGGAGGTCGTCGAGGTCTGGGGAGTCGAACTCCTCGTCCTCGTCCTCCTCGATGTCCTCGATGAGGGCGCCGGTGAGTTCCGCGTAGCGTTCGGCGGCGTCGGTTTGGCCGTCTTCGTCGAAGGCCATGGCGCGGCCGAACCAGTCGGTGGCGGCGGCCTCGTGGCCCGCGTCCGACAGGGCGTCGGCGTAGGCGAAGGCGAGCCGGGCCGACCAGGGCTTCGGCTGCGGGTCGCGGAGTTCCGGAATGCGCTGAAGCGTGATCACGGCCGCGTCGTGCTGGCCGAGGTCGCGGCGGGCGCCCGACTCGACGATCGCGAGCTCGATGCGCCCGGCCCGGTCGAGCCGCTCGGCCTCCTTGGACTTGACCAGGTCAAGCGCCCGCTCCGGCCGTCCGAGGCCACGCTCGCTGTCGGCCATGATCGGGAGATACTCGTCGGAGCCGGTCATCCGCCGGGCCGCCCGCAGGTCGCCGAGGGCCTCCGCGTACTGCCCCGCCCGGTAGGCGGCGATTCCGGCCGCCTCGCGTACGACGCCGATCCTGGCCGCGAACCTCCGGGCTACCTTGGCGTGTTCGTAGGCGCGCTCCGGCTCGTCCTGCTCCAGGGCACGTGCGGTGGCCACCAGGTGGCTGGCCACCAGGTCGGCGAGGTCACCCGGAAGCGAGCGCAGTTCGTCGCGGGTCTCGCGGTCCAGCTCGTCGGGGGTGATGTCCGGCTCCAGCGGCGGCAGTTGCTCCCGCTCCTTGGCCGGCGCCTCCTCCTTCCCATACCGGGTACGGCTGCCGCCCTCTTCCCTGCTGAACGGCCGAACCCCCTCACGCTCCTCGAACGGACGCCGGGGACGGTCGCCACGCTCCTCGAACGATCGGCGGGGCCGGTCCCCCTGGGGGTGACGCGGGCGGTCATCGCGGTCCCTGCCGCGGTCGTCCCGGTCGCGGTACGGGCGCTGCGGCCGGTCGTTGAAGGACCGCTCGCCACGATCGTCCCGGGAAGGACGGCCGCCGCGGTCCTCCCGCTGGCCATACCGCCCGCCGAAACCGCCACCACGCGAACCTTCCCGGTCCCCGTACGAACGCCGGTCGTTGAAGGAACCCCGGTCCCCACGGTCGTCGAAGGACCGACGGGGACGGTCGCCACCGTCACCGAACGAACGCTGAGGCCGATCCCCACGGTCACCGTAGGAACGGCGAGGCCCACCGCGATCATCGCGAGAGCCCGACTGGCCACCACGGAACGAATCCCGATCACCGTAGGTGCGCTGCGGCCGGTCCCCACGATCGCCGAACGACCGCTCACCACGGTCACCACGGTCGTCGAAAGACCGACGAGGACGGTCACCGCCGTCACCGAACGAACGCTGAGGCCGATCCCCACGGTCACCGTAGGAACGACGAGGCCCACCGCGATCGTCACGGGAGCCCGACTGGCCACCACGGAACGAATCCCGATCACCGTAGGTGCGCTGCGGCCGGTCCCCACGATCGCCGAACGACCGCTCACCACGGTCACCACGGTCGTCGAAAGACCGACGAGGACGATCGCCGCCGTCACCGAACGAGCGCTGAGGCCGGTCCCCACGGTCACCGTAGGAACGACGAGGCCCGCCACGATCGTCACGGGAGCCCGACTGGCCACCACGGAACGAATCCCGATCACCGTAGGTACGCTGCGGCCGGTCGCCACCGTCGCCGAACGAGCGTTGGGGGCGGTCCCCCCGGTCGTTGAACGGACGGCGGGGACGGTCGCCACCGTCGCCGAACGAACGCTGAGGCCGGTCCCCACGGTCACCGTAGGAACGACGAGGCCCGCCACGATCGTCACGGGAGCCGGACTGACCGCCACGGAACGAATCCCGATCACCGTAAGTGCGCTGCGGCCGGTCACCGCGATCGCCGAACGACCGCTCACCACGGTCGTTGAACGGACGGCGGGGACGGTCTCCCCGGTCGTTGAAGGGACGGCCGGGGCCGTCGCCGTCGCGGAACGGGCGGCCGCCGCGGTCGTCCCGGTCGCGCGAGCCGTACCGGCCGCCGAAGCCTCCGCGGTCATCGCCACGGGCGCCGCCTTCGCGGGCCCGGAACGGGCGTGCGCCACGGTCGTCGCGGTCGCGTGAGCCGTACCGACCGGACGCGTCCCGGTAACCCCCTCGGCTGTCGCCGCGCTCTCCCGGCCCGCCGCTCCCGGCCTGGCCGCTGTTGTCCTCGCCACGGCCCGCGCCGTCACGCCCGTCTTCTCTGTTCACTTCTGTCCTCTGTTGCTCGCTCACCGCGTACGGCTCGGCGTCCCGTTTCGGAGGCGGCTGCGCGGTTTCGGGCGGTATCTCGGCTCGCGTCCTAGCTCCGACGCGACGAAGGCCACCCTCTCCCTAGCTGGCTACTGGGGTGGCCCGGCTTCGTCCAGCCTAGCAACTCACCGCCACTGTGCGAGCCCCTGTCACGGCTTACGGCCGTAGGTGACGGCATGCATGGGCGTGATGCGGAACCACCCCAACTCGGTGAACCCGTGTCGCTCCAGCAGTTCGTCGTACGCCTCCCGGGGCAGCAACTGGTCCCCGATCTGCGCCTCGAAGAACTGGATCCCCGACATGATCCGCCCCGGCACCTCGCGGAGCCCCTCGTCAGCCGCGGGGAACGGGAAGTCGGAGATCACCATCCACCCGCCGGGTTCGAGGGCCGCCAGGCTGCGCCGGGCGACCTCGTCGATGTCGCGGCATTCGTGCATGGAGATGTTGTTGAGCACCATGGTGTACCCGTCCCCGGGCTCCATCGTCTCCAGCGAGCTGGTGATCAGCTCGGCCCGCACGCCCTGCGCGTCCAGCAGCGCAGCCGCGCTCTCGATCGAGTGCGCGTCACCGTCCACGCCGGTGAGGCGGCATTCCGGGTACGCCCGCGCGAGCCGTACCAGACCGCGACCGGAGCCGCAGGCCGTCTCCAGTACGCGGCAGCCGGCGGCGAGGCGCTCGGCCAGGCCCGGGATCTGGTCGAGTCCGCCGGGGATGAGGCGTGTGTAGAAGGGGGTGCCGGTGCCGGCGACGCCGTCGATGAACTCCGGGCGGCAGCCGTCCCACCAGAGGCGTTCCCCCGTGCGGAGCACCCGCTCAAAGCGGCCGAACATCTCGTCCTGCTCCATGACCGTGAAGACGCCGCCGACGTAGGCGGGGCTGGTGGTGTCGAGCAGCAGGGTGGCCATGTACGGCTCCAGCCAGTACGTGTCGGCGTAACGGTCGCAGACCTTGGCGGCGTACGCGGCCTGGCACCAGGTGGCCACGTAGTACGGGTCCATGCCGAGCCGCTCGGCCAGCTTCTCGGTGGTGAGGCCGCTCGGGATCTCCGCGAGGGCCGCGATGAGGCCCTGGCGGATGCCGATGGCGATGGTGCGGTGCCCGGCATATCCGGCAAGCTGGGCCAGCAGGGTGGACGCCTGGTCCTGAACAGTGGTCATTGCTCTCGCTCCCTTTTCTCTTGCCCCCGACGCTCGCCCGGGCGAGCGGACGGCCGATAGTGCGAGATCTGAAGCGCAAGTGGTACAGATTCTGGACTGGCCCGTGGTCGTCGCCCGTCCTATCTTTCGGAGAGTGACGGTATATGGCCAGTTCTGCCCGGTGGCCAAGGCGGCCGAGCTCCTCGACCAGCGCTGGATGTTGCTGGTCCTTCGCGAACTGCTGGCCGGGAGCCAGCACTTCAATGAAATTCGCCGCGGGGTTCCCAAGATGTCCCCCACCCTGCTCAGCCAGCGTCTCCGTGAACTGGTACGCGCCGGGGTGGCCGAACGCACTCCCGACAAGCGGTACACGCTCACCCCTGCGGGCAAGGAGCTGGCCCCGATCATCGAGGCGCTCGGCGCCTGGGGCACGCGGTGGGTTCCCGCCCTGGGCGATCCGGACCTGGATCCGCATCTCCTCGTCTGGGATATTCACCGCAGTGTCAACATTACCGCGCTGCCTCCTGGGCGGACCGTGCTCCATCTGATCTTCCGTGACGCGCCGCCGGCGACGCGATACTGGTGGCTGGTCATGACCCGCGACGGTACCGAGATCTGTGACTTCGACCCGGGTTACGAGATCGCTGCCACTCTCGACACGACGCTTCGTACCCTTACCGAAATCTGGCGTGGGGACATCGGCTGGACTCAGGCCCAGAACTCCGGTGTCCTCCAGGTCGCCGCCACTCCCGCCGCCCACCGAGGTCTGCCTACCTGGCTTCAGCTGAGCAAATTCGCCGGGACACCGCGTCCGCTTCCTGTCCACTCGGGCTGATCTCGACTTCTTCGCCGCGCAGAGGTCAGCTGATCGCGGTGTGTGCGGTTGACGTCGATGAGGCGGTCGAGGGCGTCGCGGGCCTGGGAGAGGTCTTCGATGTGCCGGCTGATCCGGTCCCGTTCCTGGAGCAGCCGCTCGAACGCCTCGTCGGAGTTCTGCTCGCTGGGCGATTCGACGCATGGGAGCAGTTCGACGATCATCCGGCTGGAGAGGCCCGCGGCGTACAGGCGCTGGATGAAGGCCACCCGCTCGAGCTCGTTGTCGGTGTAGTGACGCTGGCCGCTGGGGCTGCGTGTGCTGGTGAGCAGGCCCTGCTCCTCGTAGTACCGCAGGGATCGGACACTCACCCCGGCCCGCGATGCCAACTCCCCGATCCGCATCGCACCTCCCGGTGGAAACCTCGGCTGGACGTTTTGGCTCAGATTAGTGCGCATGTCGGCTGGCTTTGCTTCGAGTGCGTCGTCAGGCCTGGCTGTGATCTGCGTTACTGCCGTTCATGGGCTGCGGGGGTGTCTCGTCTCCTGTTGGAGCACAACGAACGGAGACGTCATGAGAATCTTCATCGCCGGAGCGTCCGGCGCGATCGGCAGCCAGCTCGTTCCCCAGCTCGTGGCGCGCGGCCATCAGGTGGTCGGTACGACCCGCTCGGCTGCCAAGACCGGTGTGCTGCGGGCGCTCGGCGCCGAGCCGGTGATCGTCGACGCGCTCGACCCCGACTCGGTGGCCGACGTGGTGGCCAGGGCCGAGCCCGAGGTGATCGTTCATCAGCTCACCGCGCTGAGCGGGCCGACAGACTTTCGGCACATGAAGCGGATGGCGGCCGACACCAACCGGCTGCGCACCGAAGGCACCGACCATCTGCTGGCCGCCGCGCGCGCCGTCGGCGTCGGCAAGTTCGTGGCCCAGAGCAACTCGCTCTGGATGGAGCGCGCCGGCGGGCCGATCGCCGACGAGAACGGCCGGATCGAGCCGAACCCTCCTCCGGACGCCGCCGAGGCGGTGGCCGCGCTGCGTCACCTGGAGGAGGCGGTGACCGGTATCGGCTGGGCCGACGGGATCGCGCTTCGCTACGGTGGCTTCTATGGCCCGGGGACCCACATCAGCGCTGAGCCGGACGCCGTCATGGTCACCCAGATCCGCAAGCGAAAGATCCCGGTCGTCGGCGATGGTGGTGGGGTGTGGTCGATGGTCCACATCGCCGATGCCGCGTCGGCCACGGTCGCTGCCATCGAACGCGGCAAACCCGGGATCTACCACGTCGGCGATGACGAGCCGGCGGCGGTGCGCGACTGGCTGCCGGAACTGGCCCGTGTGCTCGGAGCCAAACCACCGCGCCGCGTACCCGCCTGGCTCGTACGTCTGCTGGTTGGCAAAGGGCCGGTGAACCTGATGACGCAGGCCCGTGGGATCTCCAGCGAGAAGATCAAACGCGATCTGGGCTGGGTGCCGCGGTACCCGACCTGGCGTACGGGTTTCATCGAGGGATTGGGATAGCTCGGTATGTCTGCCGCCGATTTGTACGGCGAGCTGCGGCCTCGGGCGTTCGCTATCGCCTACCGGATGCTCGGCAGCGTCAGCGAAGCCGAGGACGTGGTGCAGGAAGCGTTTCTGCGGATGCATCAGACCCTGCGGCGTGATGAGCGGATCAGCTCGCCGCGGGCGTACATTGCCACGCTGGTCACCCGGCTGGCCATCGACCAGCTTCGCTCGGCGCGGGTCCGGCGGGAGCAGTATGTCGGTGAGTGGCTGCCGGAACCGCTGGTCGCCGGGCCGTCACCGGCCGAGCATGCTGAGACCGCCGACTCGCTGTCGCTGGCGTTTCTGGTGTTGCTGGAGAGCCTGTCGCCGCGGCAGCGGGCCGCGTTTCTGCTGCGGGAGGTGTTCGAGTATCCGTATGACGAGGTCGCCGAGTTCATTGGAAGCGATGTGGACAGCACGCGGCACCTGGTGGCACGGGCTCGCCACCACGTCCGGGAGCGGCGGCCGCGCTACCACGCCTCTCGGCGGCAGCGAGAAGAATTGGCTCAGCGCTTCTTCGCCGCCGCCGGGCAGGGTGATCTGCGAGCTTTGGAGGCGCTGCTGGCGCAGGATGTTTCGCTGCACGTTGACGGCGGCGGCAAGGTGCCGGCGCTGACGCGGCCGGTCGACGGCCGGGAGCGTGTGGCACGGACCTTGTCGGCCGGGATTGCCGCTTTGGCGCGTCGGGGCGTACGTTTCCAGGTCGCCTCGGTCAACGGCCAGCCCGGTCTTGTGGCACTCGACGCACAGGACCGGCTGGTCGGGGTCATGGGCCTTGGCATCGCCGACGGCCGTATCCAGACGATCCACTCCATTGCCAATCCCGACAAGCTGCGCCACGTCGACCGGGTCGTCGAAGTCTCGCGAGCCCAACCCTGACTTGTGTGACCCACCCCTACCGACCTCCGGGACTACTTCCACAAGGCCGGGCCGATGAGGACTGCTTCAACGTGGTGTCGAAGGCCGGACCTCGAGGACTGCTTCCACGTGGTGGCTGATGTCCGTAGCGGGTGGGCGGGCGGGCACTCCGGCCGACCGTGATAGCCGGCCTCTCGCTAGCCGCATCCGCGGCCATCGCGGGCGCGGTGGTCTCTGGCACGGTCTTACGTCGGCCTCCGTACCCGCCCGCCCACCCGCAGCGTTACTCGCCGTACTTCGCTTCTGCCAATCCCTCGAAACCACAACCCCGGCACAAGCCCGAACCGGTCGAAGCCCGGCACTGGCATAAACCGGCCGGATCAGCCCAATCCCGGCGCAAGCCGGACTCAAACGGAGCCCCGCCGCCGGCGTAAGCCGGACCCACCGCTCGAAGCCCCTGCACTGCCATTAACCGGGCCCGACCAGCTCAATCCCGGCTCAGTCCCGGCGCAAGCCAGACCCCGTCGATCAACTCGCGGACGATGTCGGCGTGACCGGCGTGGCGGTTGGTCCCGGCAATCACGTGAATGAGGACCCGGTGCAGGGAGACGGGGTTGCGGTCGGCCGGCCACCAGGCGACCTGACCGGTCGCGTCCAGAGTCAGCTCCTCGATCGTGGCGTCCGAATGGGCCCCGGCGCGGGCGGTAAAGGGCGACGATCTCCTCGCGGGACTCGCCGGGCGGGGAGGTCCAAAGGGAGGGCGGGTGGGACCTCCAGTGGCAACCAGCACAAAACGAAACACCCCCGCCCAGCTCCTACCGACTCCCAGCCGCGGTCAAGCTGACGCCCGGAAATCCCGGGAGGAGTCCGCGGGCGGCGGTGCGGCGTGGACGTCACCACTGAGTGCCGTACCGATCTGGACGATCTCGGCGACCTTCTGACGGGCGAAGGCAAGCCGGGCACGAGCCACTCCGAGATGGAGCCGAGCCCCGGCGCGAGCCGAACCCGGCCGGAGCCCGCCGCCGACACAAGCCCAACCCTGACCGTAACCAGCGCCGGCGCAAGCCGAACCCGCCGGAGGCCCGCCGCCGGCGTAAGCCGGACCCCGACCGGGAGGTCAAAAAGGGAGAGCGGGCGGGACCCCCACCGCAACCAGCACAAACGAAACCACACCCCGGAAATGCGAAAGGCCCTGGTCAAACGACCAGGGCCTTTCGAAAGATTGTCCGGCGGCGTCCTACTCTCCCACACCGTCCCCGGTGCAGTACCATCGGCGCTGGAGGGCTTAACTTCCGGGTTCGGAATGAGACCGGGTGTTTCCCCACCGCTATAACCACCGA
>NZ_JAHCST010000025.1 GCF_018476525.1 Acrocarpospora catenulata | reverse complement strand
ACCGTGACCGCCAGGAACGCCGCCTACAACGGCAACCTCGGCGCCGGAGCCAGCACCACCTTCGGCTTCCAGGTCAGCCGCCCCAACGGCAACACCTCACTGCCAAGCGGATACACCTGCGCCTGACGGTTATCCCTCCCCTGGCCCATCCACTGGGTGGGCCAGGGGCTCAGCACGTCGGGACCCTTTGTAAAAGTCGTCCGAAACGCTCGCGGGCCTCGTCGCCATCGGCCTACCGGCCGCACATGCCGAGCCGACCGACGACAGCGTCTCCGTCACCGTCATGAGTACGACCGATCTACATGCCCATATCTTCAACTGGGACTACTACACCGATAAGCCGGACACGGGGCGTGGCCTGGCCAGGATCTCCAGCCTCGTAGAAGGGGTCCGGGCCGAGAAGGGGCGAGATCACACGCTGCTGTTCGACAGCGGGGACACGATCCAGCCCGACCGCCGTGTCCCTCACCGGCACCGGCTACGACACCGTCCCGCTGACCGTGACCGCCTCCTCCCGGTGCCTGGGCACCTCCGCGTACGTGGCGGTAACGGCCACCAACGACGGCACGACGCCGGCCACCGTGACCCTGTCCACCCCGTACGGCTCCAAGACCGTGGCCGACGTGGCCCCGGGCAAGCAGGCGTACCAGTCCTTCAACACCCGCACCCCCCAACTCACCGCAGGCACGGCCACGGTGACGGCCACCGCGACGATCAACGGCCACCAGGTCACCTCATCGTCTGACGCCGCCTACCCGCAACCAACTGCAACTGACCCAACCAGAGCGGTAGCCGCTGCCCATCCACCGCGGCTACCGCTCTGCCGATCCCGCACGGATTTGATAGTTTCACCTATGATAGTTTCGACTACCATAGCTGCCACGATCTGGAGGGCTGTCGTTGTCGCAGAAGCCGGAGCGCTTGTTCGGCCGGGACACCGAATGGGAAGCTCTCGCTGACTTTGTCGCGTCCCCTTCGCGAGGTGCGACTCTCGGACTGGTCTACGGCCGCCGTCGCCAAGGCAAAACCCTCATGCTCGAACTGCTCGCCCAGCAGACCGGCGGGTTCCTGTTCGGCGCGACCCAACAGACCGAGGCGCAGAACCTCGCCGACCTCGGAGCGGCCTATGCCGCCCATCGCGGCCTACGCCAGCCCGTCACCTTCCGTACGTGGCGCGAAGCGATCGACGAAGTGCTCCGACTCGGGGAGGACCAGGCCGTCCCCCTGATCATCGATGAGTTTCCCTACCTTGTCTCGGCCACGCCCGCGCTCCCCTCCTACCTCCAGCAGGCGCTCAGCCCGCTCGGGCACGCCAAGCAGCACACCCGAACCCGGATGATCCTCTGCGGCAGCGCCCTGACCACGATGGCGCAGCTACTCGCCGGCGGTGCGCCCCTGCGCGGGCGGGCGGCCATGGAGTTGATCATGCGCCCCTTCAGGTTCCGTGAGGCCGCCGCCTTCTGGGGCGCTGATCACGATCCGGAGCTGGCGTTTCGGCTGCACGCCCTGCTGGGTGGGACCCCCGCCTATCTGGAGATGAGCGGCGGATCGGGACCCACGGAAACAGCGGAGTTCGACCGCTGGGTGCAGAGGCGTCTACTGAACCCAGCCTCCGCGATGTTCCGTGAAGGCGCCCTGCTGCTCCGAGAAGAGCCTTCCATCACCGATCCGACCTCATACTCGGCCACGCTGAGCGCGATCAGTGCCGGCAACCACCGGCGTTCGGAGATAGCGGCGGCACTGGGACGCCCCAGCAGCGCCCTCGCCCACCTGCTGTCGGGCCTGCAGGACATCGGCCTGATCGAACAGATCGACGACGCCCTACGCGGCAAGCGCAGCGTCTTCCGCATCGCCGAACCCGTCGTACGCCTGCACCAACTTCTCATTCAACGCCACGAAGCCGAACTGATCGCGGGCCGCGCCGATCGTGTCTGGGTCTCCAACGCGGACACCGTCGCCGCTCAGATCTACGGCGCACACTTCGAGGACCTCGCACGGCAGTGGTGCTTCGAGCACGCGGCGCCCGACACGCTCGGCGGCACCGCCACTGCGGTACGCCCGACGGAACTGCCCTGTCGCGAACACCGCCGAGGCCACGAACTGGATGTCGTCGTCACGGAGACGACCTCCTTCGCCGCTGACCGCATCATCGCGATCGGTGAGGCCAAGAGCACCGAGGCTCCCGTCGACACCCCTCAACTGGAACGACTGGAACACCTACGCGGCCTCCTGCCCAGTGCCAAGGTCGGCCCCCTCCCCAAGCTCCTCCTGTTCGCCCGTTCCGGCTTCTCAAGCGACCTCGCTCGCCTTGCCGACAAACGACCCGACATCGAACTCATCAACCTGGACCGGCTGTACGCGGGAGCATGACGGCCGGCGACGTCGTCGATTGGGTCCGGCTGCGTGAGGTGGCCGCGTAGGCGCGGGCAGCGCCGGGATCGACCGTAAGCTGAGAGTGTGGCTCCAGCGCTGACCCTCCTCGACGGCGTCCGCTGGCGAGGCGTCCGTGTGATCGGCGATCGCGCGCAGACCCTGCTGGCGGTGCTCGTCATGTACGGACGGACGGGAGCCAGCGACGAGCGCCTGGTGGACGAGCTGTGGCGCGACGAACCGCCGGCCAACCCCACGAAGGCGCTGCAGGTGGTCGTCTCACGGACCCGGGCCGCGACCTCCGCCGACGCCGTGGTGCGCACCGCGCGCGGTTATCGGGTGGGACTTCCCGATGAGCAGGTGGACACGCTCCTGCTCGGCGTTCTGGTGGAGCAGGCACGTGCCGCGCTGGGCAAGGACGACGTGGCCCTCGCGCTCAGACGTGCCGAAGAGGCCATGAGTCTCGCAGCCGACGAACTGGAGGCCGCCACGGGCCCGCTGGCGGAGCTGAGGGACGTGGCCGCCGGGCGGCTGGCCGAGGCGCGTCGCGTGTCGGCTGTCGCCCGCGGCCGAAGCGGTGACCACGAGGGCGCGCTGCCGCTCCTGGAGAAGGCTGCGGCTGATTGGCCGCACGATGAGGAACTGCTCGCCTGCCTGCTGCGCAGCGAGGCCGCGGTGCGCGGCGCCGCCGCGGCGCTGGAGCGCTACGAGCGCTATCGAGCGGGCTTGGCCGAGCGCCTCGGCGCCGATCCAGGGCCCGAACTCGCTCGCGTGCACGCCGGATTAATCATCGCGGATCGACCGGTGCGCGAGGGCATCCTGTACGACGGTTCCTCGTTGCTCGGTCGCGACGACGACATCCGCGCGGTGCACGCCCTGCTCCAGACCAGCCGGGTGGTCTCCATCATCGGTCCGGGCGGGCTGGGCAAGACCCGGCTCGCCCACGTCGTCGGCAGGAAAGCCACACAGCCCATCGCTCACTTCGTTGAGCTCGTCGGCGTCTCCTCACCCGAGGGCGTGGTCGGCGAGGTGGGCTCGGCGCTCGGGGTGCGCGACTCGGTCAGCGGGCGTCGTGCCCTCACCCCCCAGCAGCGAGCCGACATACGGACCAGGATCGCCCAGCATTTCGACCAGGCTCCGGCGCTGCTCATCCTCGACAACTGCGAGCACGTGATCGAGGCCGTCGCCGACCTGGCGGCCTTTCTGACCACGGCCACCCGGGACCTGCGGGTGCTCATCACCTCCCGCGCCCCCTTGTCGATCCCCGCCGAACGGGTCTACCTCCTCAGCGAGCTGCATGCCGGCGACGCGGTGGAGTTGTTCCGGCAGCGCGCCACGGCGGCGCGTCCCGGTGTGCGGATCGAAGAAGGGGTGGTCGGCGAGACCGTCGCCCGCCTCGACGGGCTGCCGCTCGCGATCGAGCTGGCCGCCGCCAAGGTGCGGGTGATGTCGGTGGAGGAGATCGCGCGGCGCCTGGCGGACCGGTTCGCCCTGCTGCGTGGCGGCAACCGCACCGCTCCTGACCGGCATCGGACGCTGCTGTCGGTCATCGACTGGTCGTGGAATCTGCTGGAGGAGCCCGAACGGCGGGCCTTGCGGTGGCTGTCACTGTTCGGCGACGGGTTCACGCTGACCGCCGCCGAGCATGTGCTGGGGCCCGATGCCCTGCATGCCGTACACGCGCTGGCGGAGCAGTCGCTGCTGAATGTCCGTGAGACGGGCTACGGCCTCCGCTACCGGATGTTGGAGACCGTCAAGGAGTTCGGCCGGATGCGGCTGGCGGAGGCCGGCGAGGAGGCGCCCGCGCGGGCCGCGCTGCGGGCCTGGGCGACCGATTACGCCTGGACGAACGCCGCCAAGCTGTTCGGCCCCGCCCAGTTCGCGGCGGCTGACGCGCTGCGGGCCGAGGAGAGCAACCTGGCCGACCTGCTCCGCCGGGCGCTTGGTGAGCCCGACCCCGCCACCGTGGTCCACCTGCTGGCCGGCGTGGGCACGCTGTGGTCGGTCCGGGGTGACCACCCAAGGATCATCGTGCTCAGGGATGCGATCAGGCAGGCGGTCACCGGCTGGCATCCACCCCCGGAGCTCGAAGAAGTGACCCGGGTGGCCCTGCTGATCGTTCTCATGAACGTGATGATCATCGGGGAAGGCGAGGGTAGGGAACTGCGTGGCCTGCTCGGCAGGTTGCCCATCCGGGACACGACGGACATTCGGATCGCGGCGATGGCGGCGGTGGTGCTCGCCAATGACCCATCCGATGCCGTCGGTTGCCGCCGGCGGCTCGCCGAACTGTGCCGGAGCGACGTTCGTGAAACGGCGCTGATGGCGACGCATCTGAACGCCCATCTTCTGGAGAATTCGGGCGACCTGGCGGGGGCGACCGCGGCGGCCGGGCGAGCTCTGGCGCTGGTCCGCGAGGAGGACGGACCGTGGATCGCGGCGACCTTGCACGCCACGCTGGCCCACCTGTCCCTGCAGCTCGGTGACCGCCAGGGGGCGATCGGCCACGCGCGGGCCGCCCTTCCGGTCCTGAGCCGGCTCGGCGCCACAGACGACGAGACGCAACTGCACGGGGTGGTGCTGTTCGCCGCGCTCGCCGAGGGAGACCCCGAGACCGCGGCAGCCGAGTTCACGGAGATCACCCGGATCAACGACGGCGAGGCGGTCCTCGGTGGGCAGGCGATCGTCCCGCTGTTAGCCGCCGAACTCGCCCTCTCGCGCGGTGACACGGCCGCCGCCCTGGCGGAGTACCGCCTGGCCGTCCAGCAGGCGCGTGACCTGCGCATGCCCGGGGTGCCGCTGACCGGAGCCGAGCCGTGGGTGGTCATCGCGGAGGCCTTCGCCCTGACGGCGCACGCCTACCACGCCGGCCCTGCGGACCTGCGGTACGGCGAGGAGTTGTTCCACTTCTGCGTCACCTTCCGGGCCGGCGACGTGCTGACAGAGGGAAGCCCTTTCCTCGACTACCCGTCGTGCGGCTCGATTCTTTTCGCGCTCGGTGCCTGGGGCACGCTGCGCGGGGGCATGGCCCCCGGCGACGCGGCCGACCTGCTGGTGCTGGCCGAGCGGTTCGCCTACAGCCGCCTCGCGCCGAGCCTGGCCTTCGAGCGGATCGAACCGCACGCCGAGGCGGCCGCGCCCGGCATGATCGCCGCCATGCGCGCCGAATACGGTCATCGGCACGGCTCGGACCTTCTCGACGAAGCACGGGCGCTCGTCGAGAAGGTCCGTGGCGCGGGGGGCTCACATGTGCCGCTTGTAGCTGTGGACGGACAGTGGGGCGAAGATCGTGATGACGATCAGGCAGGCCAGGACCGTCCAGGCCACCTCTCCGGTGACGAGCGCGCTGTTGGCCAGGTCGCGGGCGGCCGTGACAAGGTGTGAGACCGGGTTGATCTTGACGAACGCGGCAAGCCAGTCCGGCAAGGTCTCGACCGGGACGAACGCGTTGGACAGGAAGGTCAGCGGGAACAGGATCATCATGGAGATGCCCTGCACGGCCTGGGCGCTCCGGGCGATCGTGCCGACCCAGGTGAAGACCCACGCCAGCGACCAGCCCGTGAAGATCGCCAACACGATCGCGGCGAACACGCCTGGCGCTCCGCCACCGGGCCGGTAACCCAGCAGCAGGCCCATGCAGAAGGTCAGGGTCGCCGCGATCGTGTAACGCAACAGGTCGGCCACCATCGGGCCGGCGAGTGGCGCGATCCGGGCGATCGGAAACGACTTGAATCGGTCGAAGACCCCCTTCTCCATGTCCTCGCGCAGTTGCGTCCCGGTGGCCATGCAGCTGGTCAGCACGGTCTGGGCGAGGATGCCGGGGATCATCAGCGGGAGATAGCTCGCCACGTCACCGGCGATGGCGCCACCGAAGATGTAGGCGAACATCGCGGTGAGCAGGACGGGCTGGAACGTCACGTCGAAGAACTGTTCCGGGTTGCGGCGCATCTTCTTGAGCGCCCGCCACGCCATCGTCAGGGTCTGGCTCAGCGTCTCCCCCGGGGAGACGTGCCGCCGGGCAGCCGACACCCGGTCGGCGGCCCGCACGGTCTCCCGGGCAGGCGCGATCATGGTGCTCATCGGTTCTCCTCCCTGCTGTTTTCGTCGTCTCCGTCCGCCCCGTGGCCGGTGAGGGCGAGAAACACCTCGTCCAGGCTGGGCTTGGCCACGCTCACCGAGGTGATCGAGACCCCGGCGGTCCGCAGCGCGATCAGCACGTCGGCGGCGAGGTCGGCCTGGTCGAGGGCGACGTTGAGCCGGCCCCGCTCCGGGCTCAGGACGGGATCGGAGCCGAGGACGCGCCGGACCACCTCCGCGGCGGCGGGCACCTCGCCCGGCTCGGCGAGCAGCAGCTGGAGGGTGGAGTTGCCGACCGCGGTCTTCAGCTCATCAGGGGTTCCCTCGGCCACCTTGCGGCCGAGGTCGATGACGGCGACCCGATCGGCGAGCTGGTCGGCCTCGTCGAGGTACTGCGTGGTCAGCAGCACCGTGCAGCCGTCGGCGACCAAGCCGCGGATGGTGTCCCACATCTGGCCGCGGGTACGCGGATCGAGGCCGGTGGTCGGTTCGTCAAGGAAGATCAGCGGCGGTCGGCTGATCAGGCTGGCGGCCAGGTCGAGGCGCCGCCGCATGCCGCCGGAGAACTGCGCGATCGGCTTGTTCGCCGCCTCCTCCAGGCCGAACTGCTCAAGCAACTCGGTGGCGATCCGCCGGGCGCGCGGCGAGGCGATCCCCAGCAGCCGGCCGAAGAGCCAGAGGTTCTCGCGGGCGGTCAGGTGCTCGTCGACCGACGCGTACTGCCCGGTGACACCGACCAGCTGCCGGATCACGTGCGGGTTGCCCACCACGTCGACACCGAAGATCTCGGCGCGACCGGCGTCGATCTTCAACAGCGTGGCCAGCATCCGTAGCGTGGTGGTCTTGCCGGCACCGTTCGGCCCGAGGACGCCGAAAATCTCCCCAGGCCGCACATCCAGGTCAATCCCGTCCACGGCACGATGCTCGCCAAACGTTTTGACCAGCCCTTCCGCATGCACGGCCAGACCGGTCCCACCGGAGACGACAGCACCGCCCCCGGCCCGGTCGAGTTCTGTGATACTCATGCCTCCACTGTCGACGCTGCCGGTTTCACGGCACCCTCGACCCGGTTTCATATACGGGCTCGACCTCATCGCAACGGACGAAGCGGAGGTCTACGTCAGCGACCAGACCTGGCGAGTCCTTCAGCGGGAGTTCCGCCTCAGCCCCGATCCGTCGGGCAATCTGGTACTGCGGGTCCCGGCCGTATCCGAATCCCACCTGTCTGTCGTCCTCGCTCGTGAGGTCATGTCGGTCGGGGTGATCGCTGTGGATCTGCTGGACAGCGGTGAGCCCCGCTCTCGACGCTCCGCGATTCAACTCATCGAACGCCTTCTGGGAGCAACGCCTCGTGACTGAAACGCCCCTTCGCCTCCGTGACCAGTCTGTAGACCTTGGTCAGGTGCGCCTAACCGACGATCGCCTCGCCAATTCCCTTGGATCATGCTCCGTGACGGAAATCGACCGAAGCAACGCCGCAGAAACGTACTCATTTCTAACGCGGCGTTGAAATCCTTGGTTAACGTCACCCTCGACATCTAACTCTCACTGCCTCCCGGCCATTCAGCGCGAAAAGTTGCGAAGTTCCTTGCGCTCATGGGCAGACGGCGGTGCGGACCCTGTGCGGACGCTGACCTGGACGTGGAGCCGGTCATGGGGGACCGTCGTTGCCCCCTCGTCACCCGGCTAAATGGCCGCTGTGTGCAGAGGGCGTGAAGAGCGGCCAGGATGACCTTGTGACGGATTTGACGTGTGACATCTCGTTGGTGGTCGTGGATTGTGAGGTTCCGGACGACGAGGTCAGGAGATGGTGGAACTGCAAAGAGGCGCCGGTGCTTGACGATCTCGTGGTGGTCGCTCCCCGACTCCGCCTTGGGAGGGTCCTGGACAAGCACGGCGATGTTCCCGGCCCGGCTAGTCGTGTCTCCTCCCTGCTCTTCCTACGGGGTACTACGCCGCAATATGTCGTTCCTCGGCTTGATGATGAATTGATCGCCGAGCTTTTGGCTGCGTACCAAAGGCGAGATGACGACGGCTCCGGAACTCAACGAGCTGATCTCGCAGAGGTTGCCACCTTCCTGGCAACTCATCGGGGCGCTGGAGTCCTCACCGATGAGGACTAGATGATTGATTCCAAGGGCTGAGGTTCGCTGATCGTCTGCGAACATGGGCGAGGGTGTCCAAGATCTTTGTGACGAAAGACCTGAACACCCTCGCCACCGCACACATCTGGCCGGCATGTTCCCCTACCTGCCCGGCCAAAGCGGCTACAACAAACGCCTGCGCGCCGCCTCCGCCCTGGTACTGCACATGATCCGCGTCCTGGGCCGTGACAGCAGCCTGTGGAGCGACGACGTATGGGTGGCCGACTCGACCCCGGTGGAATGCGGACGCTCCCGGCAGACCGCATCACGCAGCGCCCTGGCCGGATGGGCCGAGTAAGCCCTGATCAAAGGTTCTGCCGACTGCACCGCTCCCCAGATCAGGTCGGGATGCTCTGTGAAGCCGGATGGAAAGTCGTGCCGAAGTACACTTGAGCGCTGCCTCATCGTGTGGGCCGGAGGGGAGGAAAGTCCCTTGTCATCCGATATTCATTTGGCTTTCCAGCGATCGGATGTGGATACCCTCAAAGAGGGGCTGTTCGCCTTTCTCGATCGCGTTGATGGGTTGCCGCTGGTCCAGGCGGTCAAACACCGTATGGCGGGTGTGCTCGATCGGCGGCAGGGGCTGCGTATCCTCGACCTCGGTTGTGGCATGGGGCATGAGCTGCCCCGGTTAGCCGAACTGGCCAGGCCCGGCGGGTGCGTCATCGGCGTCGACCTGAACCCTGACATGATCGCCGAGGCGCGGCGGCGCACGGCGCATCTCGGCGACCTCGTCGAGTGCCGGACAGGTGACGCGCAACGGCTCGATCTGGCCGACTCCAGCATGGACGTCGTACGAGCCGAGCGTGTCCTGATGTACGTCCCCGACCAGATGCGGGCGATCAACGAGATCGTCCGAGTGGTGAAACCCGGTGGCACGGTGGTCGTCTTCGAACTCGACTACGGCGCCGCCACGATCGATATGCCCGACCGGTCGGCGGCTCGGCGTGTGCAGGACACCCTGGAGGCGACGCTCCCGCATCCGTGGACAGGTCGATCGCTCGGCCGGCTCTTCTACGACGCCGGGCTGCGCGACGTCACCTCCGAACCCATCGCCATGCCCCTTTCCTATGACCTCTATTTACGGCTGGCCCAGCCCGCCCTCGCCGCGGCCGTGGAATCCGGCGCGCTGGATGCGGCGACATACCGGAAATGGCTTGACGCCGGTGAAGCCGCGCACCGTGCGGGTCGCTTCTTCGACACGTTCCTAGGCATGATTGTCTGGGCCCGCAAGCCCGAGTGATCTCCGCCGCTCCCGTTCTAGCCACGGGTGAGCTCGGCGATGTCGTCGCCGTGACGGTTGGGGCTGGGCCGGTCGCTTCGCTCGGTGATGCCGCGTTCACGGACACCTCGGGCTCTGTTCTGCGCGAACCAATGCGCGGAGCGCCGCATCTCACCGGCAAAAGGGGGCAGGCGGCTCCTCATACTTGACGGCGACCACTTCATCGTCGCCCATTCGCTCGCTTCCCCGACCGCCAAGTCGGACCTCAAACATGGTGGTTGGCGACGATCGGTAGATCAGCCATGGCTCGCCGCCTGTAAGTGCGATTCCGTTCCCGTGCATGTGGGGCGGACGCGGCTCTGACACGGCACCAGGGCCAGCGACTCCCCCCATTTGGGGGGATGATGCGGAAACAGCCCAGGATTAGCATGTTTGGCATGACCAGGGCCATGGCCGCCGAGCGTCTGGTGGCGTCCATCCAGAGCGCGGACGCGCGTTACGCGACCGTTGACGAGTTCCTGGCTGCGGTCAGCGGTGAGGTGCGTAAGGCCGTTCCGTTTGACGGTGGCCTGTGGTTCGGGGTCGATCCCACGACACTGCTCGCGGCCTCGTACAAGCGGATCGAAAGTATGGACGCCTCGTACTGCTGGCCGTTGTGGCACAGCGAGTTCCAGGCCCACGACGTACTGCTCTTCCGCGACCTGGCCCGGCAACCGGAGACGGCGGGGTCGTTGCGCATGGCCACCGGTGACAGACCCCTCCGCAGCACGCGTTACCGGGAGTTCGTCCGCCCGCAGGGGTACGAGGACGAAGTGCGCGTGGCCTTCCGTACCGGCACCACGACCTGGGCGGTGGCCGGTCTCTACCGGGAGAAGGGGCGCCCGCCCTTCGACACGGACGCGCTCAGGCTCCTGCAGTCCATCTCCCGTCCCGTGGGGGTTGCCCTGCGCAACCGCAGCGTGTCGCAGGTGCCCGCTACCCGGGGGAGTGAGGCGCTCAGGTCGCCCGGCGTGCTGCTCTTCAACGCTCAGGGCATGCTCATGTCCGCCAACACGCACGCCAAGGCGTGGCTCCGCGAGATCTACGACCAGGGCGAGGATTCGTGGACCATCCTGCTGTCGGAGCACCCGGCGTCGCACGGTCCGGAGGCGTACCGGTTGCAGGGACTGGTGTCGCAGGCCCAGGCGGTCGCCAGGGGCCATGACGAGGCCGGATCCGCCTGGCTGCGCTGCCGGGACCGTAGCGGCCGGTGGGTCGTGCTCCACGCCTCCTGCATGGATGAGAGAGATCCCGGCAGCCCGGTCGCCATCGTGATCAAGCCCGCGCAGGGCACCGAGATCGTCCCTATCATCGTGGAGGCGTACGCGCTGACCGCCCGGGAACGCGAGGTACTGCGGGCCCTCGTCCGCGGCCTCTCGACCTCGGACATCGCCGCCGAACTCTTCCTGTCCAGCCACACCGTGCGCGACTACATCAAGTCCGTCTTCGAGAAGGCCGGCGTGAGCAGCCGCGGGGAACTGACCGCGAAACTCTTCGCCGAGCACTACTTCGACCACATGCACACATCGGTCGTACACGAATCGTAAGAACCGCTCGTTGGCATTGGGGCCGGCGGCTTACATCGACTCCACCGCTTACTGTTCCACCCGACGGCTCTCTCAACGTGGATACGGCACATCCGGCAAGATCAAACGCACCCTGGAATGGGACACCCGGACCGGCTGGCTCAACCGCGTCACCACCCAGACTGCCGCCGACACCGCCAGCCCGATCACCGTCCAAGACGACCGTCTTACCTACGACGTGTCCGGCGAGATCAGCCGCATTCTCGATAACTGCCAGGGAGGTAGCGATCTTCCTGGAGGCGGCCGATGCTAGACAGCCGGCTTGGCCCGGCTCCTCACCCATCTCGATGAGTTCCTCCGCAGCGACCTCACCTGCTGAACAGCGCCCCCTAGCGCCTAGCAGGCCAGCTTCAGCGCCGTGTCGGAAATGCGGGTCTTGTCCCCCGTCTTGACACCACACCGGGCCGTCCCGTGGGCTTCGATATTCCAGGAAGTGGCGTGTCCCGAGCCAAGCCGCTTTCCAGCGCACTCCACGACGAAGTCGGCGTCCACCAGGTGGTGCACCTTCTGGTAGGCGACGAGCTTCTTCGCGCCGGCGCCAGAGATTTCACCCTGACTGCCCTTGGAGGGGTACGTCCGGCCGATCGGTTCCAACCGCTGACGGACTCGCTTGCCCAACGACGTGATCGCCGCCTGCGGCTTATCAAGCTTCACCCCGGTCACCTGCGCGACGCCCGACCGCAGCACCTGCATGACCGGGACCCACTTCTCACCCTTTGCCAGCGTCTTCGCCTCGGAGACCGCGCTGAGCACGTGACGGTCGTCGATGTTGAACCAGGTGAACGTGCACGACTTCCGGGGAGCCGATACGGCTGTCGCGGCAGAGGCGGACGAGAAGACGAGGATGCCGACCCCGGCTATGGCCGCAGTAACGATCATACGCATAACAGTCTTCCCATCCTCCGACCACCGAGTGATGCGGTGGTTCCTCGTCTCGTCAGCTAGGGCGTGACATCGCGTTCCATCCCGTGACCACCACGGGACCAGGAAAGTTCCATTCACGTTTGATCACCCAAAGCGGCATGAATTCCACCTGCATAACCGCGGTTACGACCGAATCAGCAGCGGCACGAGCTGCTCCTCCGCATAGTCCAGGCGGGGAGCGCCATTGCTCCCTGCTCGCGCCGCTAGTAGAGGAGATCGGCGCCGGAGCTGCGCTGAGCCCCGGCAGCGGACATGACCGAATGGCGTACGCGGTGGTCGCGAGCAGTCCAGGATCCGTGTCACAGGAGCCGGCGGGCGAGGGGCAGTCTGGTCCGGGTGATCAGTGCCGCCACCGTCGCCAGAACGGGTAGCCCCACCGCCACAGCGATCACGAATGACCACGGTATGGCGATCGTGGCGGGATCTCCGGCGCCGTGCGTCGTCATCGGCCGGCTCAGCGCCACGCCCGTCACCGTCCCCGCGACCAGCCCCACCAGCGCGCCGAGCCCGGATATGTAGAGGGCCTGGCCGGCCACGACCATCCGCAACGTGCCCGGCGGTGCGCCGATGGCCATCATCGTCGCCCGCTCAGGCCGCATGTCGGCGGCTGCCAGGCGGGTGGCGACCAGCGTGCCACCGACGACGAGGATGAGAGCGCCACCGAGCCAGCCCCACAAGCTGGGGTCGGGCACGTTGCGATAGCCCTCTTCGGAGGCGACCGAAACGCGGGGGGTCACCTTGCCAAGATCGCGCCACAATGTCGAGTCGGCCGGTGGCCGGTACATGGCATAGAGCTGACGCTCCTTCGTCGAGAAGCCGGCCTGCTCGACCAGGGCGCGCGGCAGCAGGGCCCCGCCCTGGTACTCGTCGGCGGGTGTGGCCAGCACCGCCGGCACTTCAAGCTTGCGCGCGGGGCCGGACGTGGAGCCCGCCCGCAGCGCCAGCTTGCCATTCCGCACCGCGGCCGCGTCGAACACCACGGCCTTGCCGCTCGCCAGCGCCGCGGCCGCCCGCGGATCGTGGCGCCCTTGCAGGAGCCTGAGCAGAGCCTCGTCGCCGACGGCCGCCGTGCGGCGCGTCCGTGTCCCATTCCATCGCACCGTGTATCGCAACGCGTAGCGGCGGCCCTGGGCGTCCTGCACCTGATAGCCGGCGGCCAGCGGCACGCCCGGCAACTGGCGGCCCGCCTCGGCGCGAAGCCGGTTCCAGGTCGCGTCGGCCATGGTGCCGCCCCAGATCGCCAGCATGCCGGTCGGGCGCGCCGAGGTGTAGGCGTTGCGCCGATCCATGTATTCGCTGTAGGTGCCGATGCCCGTCGCCACGACCGTGGCCGTGACTGCCATGACCGCCGCCACGGCGCTCGCCGTACGGGATCGGTGGCGGACCGCGTCGCGGACGGACACCCGCAGCGGAAGCCGCAACCGCGCGGCCACCCGTCCCGTGAGGCGGACCAGCCATGGCGTCAGCACCACCAGCCCGATCATGACCAGCACCGCGGCGGCCCACACCCACATCGATCCCGGCTGGCGCCGCGCCACCACGGTCGCCCCCAGCCCGGCCAGCACCAGCCCGGCCCCCACCAGAGGCCATCCCGGCCGATCGGCCACCGCGGGCGCGCGGCCGGCCAGCACGGTCGCATTGTCCTGCCGAGCCGCCTGTACGGCAGGCACCAGCGCCGCCACGACCCCGGCGATCAGGCCCAGCGCGGCGACGCCCAGAACCGGCGCCCACGGCACATCGGGCGGGCCGACCTGCCCTCCCCAGCGCGCCGCCGCGACCGGGGCGCCCAGCACGCCGGCCCCGACGCCCAGCGCCGTCGCCACGAGGGTGGCCGCACCGCCGAGGACCAGTCCGTCGGCCAGCACGATCGTCCGCAGGTGCCCGGCGGAGCCGCCCTGCGCCGCGATCTCGGCCAGTTCCCGGCGCCGTCTCCTGAGGCCCACGGCGAAGGCGGGCCCGGCCAGCAGTACGGTCTCCAGCAGCACCATGATCACCATGGCGCCGAGCCCGACCGTCTGCGGGATGTCCAAGGGGGAGAAACGAACCAGGGCGCGCGGCCAGTCCGAGATCATGGCGCGGGAGGTGACGTACAGGCCGGCCGTGTTCAACGCGGGCACGTCGGTCCAGGACACGGGCTTCGCGGTGTCGGCGAGCCAGCCGGAACCGTACGAGTCCGGAGACCAGAACTCATCCAGGGGTGCCAGCGGCAGGTCCGGGCCCACGACCTCGCGAAGCGAGGGCCGGTGCGGGTGCTCGACCACGCCGACCACCGTCAGCGGCGCCGCGCCGGACGGCCGCAGGATGTCCCCGGGCCGCAGGCCGAGCGCGGGTGTCACCGCGACCTCGCGGGCGGCGGGGAATCTGCCCTCGCTCAATGTCAGCATCCCCGAGGTGAGGGGATCGCGCAGGTCGGTCTCCAGCGCGTCGACCCGTTCGGCGCCCAGTCGGAGCACGCCGGAGTTGAAGGGGATCAACCGGGTGCCCGGTCCGAGCAGGGCCGCCACCTCGGCGGTGCTCAGCTCGGGAGCGGCCGCTCCGTCGTCGCCGCCTCCCGTGTTCCAGCTCGCCCCGTTCGGCTCCTGCTGGAGCACCGTACCCTCAGGTATCTGGAGAAGGCGGGCGTCGGCCGTGCCGAGCGCGGCCACCAGCCCCTCCCGAGCGGTGACGGTCATGGTCTCGGTGAGGGTGAAGACCCCCGTGATCACCAGGACGGGCAGGCCGATCATCACCATGATGAGCGCGCTTCGCCCCCGGGAACGCCACGCGTTTCTGCGGGAGAGGCGCAGCGCGACCAGTACGGCGCTCATCGGGCGCTCACCAGCGACACGTCCGTGGTGTCCGCGATCATCCCGTCGCGGAGGAACACCACACGGTCGGCCCAGGCGGCGTAGCGCGGCTCGTGAGTGACCAGCAGGACCGCCGCGCCCGCGTCACAGCGAGCCCGTAACGTCTGCAGGATCTCGTCGCCGGTGCGCGTGTCGAGCGCGCCGGTCGGTTCGTCGGCCAGCAGCAGGCGCCGCTCGCCGACCAGAGCGCGGGCGATCGCGACCCGCTGACGCTGGCCACCGGACAGCTCGCCGGGGAAGCGGTCGGCCAGGTCCGCCACGTCGATCTCCGCCAGCACGGCCATGGCCTCCTGCCGGGCCCGGCGTGAGCGCACGCCGTCGAGCTCACGCGGCAGCATCACGTTCTCCACCACGGTCAGCGACGTGATCAGGTTGAGGTCCTGGAAGACGTAGCCGACGCGGCGGCGCCGCAGGGCCGCCAGGTCACGCAGGGTGGCCAGGTCCTGCTCGCCGATGTGCACCATCCCCGACGTGGGCCGGTCGAGCCCGCCCGCGAGATTGAGCAGGGTCGACTTGCCGGACCCGGACGGGCCCATGACCGCGACCAGTTCTCCCGCGTCGACCTCGAGGTTCACGCACTTCAGCGCGTGGACGGCTGCCGCCCCTTCGCCATGGACTCTGGCCACCTCTGCCAGCCGTACGACTGTCATCGTTCCTCCGTGAGAACGGCCTCACAGTGGTCCAGCCACCGTTGCTCGGCCTCGGCCTGGAAAATCATGGAATCGAGCACGAGCCGCTGGGCCACGCCGTCCGTGGCGGCTCGCTTGGCCCGGGTCAGCCGCTGAAGGGCTCGCATGGTCGCCGTCCGCTGCTTGTGGATGACCTCGGAGACGTCCACCTCCTTGGCCGCGACGGCCATGGCCAGTTTGATGACCAGCTCGTCCCGCGGCCGGTCGGACGGGACGACGGGGGTGCTGAACCATCGCGCCATCTCCTCCCGGCCGGCCGCGGTGATCGTGTAGACGACCCGGCCCTGCTCGTCCGACTCGCCCGGCTTGACCAGACCGTCGCGCTCCAAGCGGGACAGCGTCGTGTAGACCTGGCCGATGTTGAGCGGCCAGGTCGCCCCGGTCGACGCCTCGAACTCGACCCGCAATTGGTAGCCATAGCGGGGTCCCCTGCTGAGTAGGGCGAGCAGGCCGTGCCTGGTCGACATGGATACTAAGTATGCATACTCAGTATGTGCTTCTCAAGCAGACCGACGTATGTGCAGGTCACGGCGTTCCGCGTCGCCTCGGATCACGGCGCTCGCTCGGGCGGCGGGGACGAGCCTGAAATGCCACTACCGGGCGCGCGACGCCAACCGCATCCCGGCCGTGGTCGCCGGGGCTCGGGGTGAGCGAGGCTGCGGTGGTTTACTCCGGGCACACCTCGGTCGCTTCGTCGGCGCGTCATGCCCGTGTCTCACCCGGGGTGTCGGCCCAGGAGGGCTGTGGTTCTGCCGTGCGGCGCGGGTGAGGCGGGTACGGGTGTGCGGTGCGGAGCGGTGTTACGTCAGGGCGCCTTCCCCGACGGACAGTGCCCCCAGATCGGCGGCGAGTGCGGCCAGCGGTTCGCGGTTCAGTGAGTAACAGATGGTGGTGCCCCGCCGTCTCGTGGTGACCAGCCCCGCCTCGCGCAGCACCTTGAGATGTGCCGAGATCGTCGGCTGGCTCACCTCGAACTCGTCGGTGAAGTCACATGCGCAGATCTCAGGCTCGGCGGCCAGTTTGCGTACGATGCCGAGCCGTACCGGATGGGCGAGCGCCCGCAGAACCTCGATCTCCACACTGGACACCATATCGCCTCCCCGCTATATAGTAGATTTCCTATATAGTGGGGAGGCGATATGGATCAACTGGACGAAGCACTCGTACGGCTGGCAGACACCGGTCCTGAGTTCCACGGCGGACTGTCCAACCACGGCCCTATGGTGGCCGAGGCCCTGGTGCGGCTGGGCGCGCCGGAGATGGTGCCGGGATGGATCTCCGCGTACCTGCCCAAGCTTGACGACCAACCGGGCACCCGGGAGCGCATCACCGACTGGCGGGACGCGCTCGGTGACAAGCGCAGGATCGGCGACTGGACCGCGTACTTCACGGCCGCGCTGGCCGAATCCCCCTGGCGTGAGGTGCTGGCCCAGTGGTGGCCCCGGCTCACCCCTGGGCTGGCGGCCGGCGCCACCCACGGTGTGATCCGTACGGCACACGCCGTACGAGCCGTCGCCGACCAGGAGACCGAACCGCGACAGGCGGAGCTGGCCCATGCCCTGGCCTACTGGGCCGCCGCCTATGTCGAGCTTCCCGGCAGGCCACTCACCGCCGGAGTGCGGACGATGGAACAGGCCGTCGCCGTACTGCCCATCCTGGAACTGGCTCCCAGGAGCCTCATCGTTAGCCATCTCGGCAATCTGAAGGACCTGCCGGAGTTCGCGAACGCCGTCTCCGCGCTGCGCCCGCCCTCGGACGTCCGGGCCGACCTGTCCGAACTGTCGCGAGTGTTTTCCGGGGTGTTCCTCACGCACGCCAGGCACGCGCCGATCCCCTTCACCCACGCGGTGACCATGCCCATAGCCGTCTCCTCGATCCTCCACCACCTACCGCAGGAGACCTGGCGCCCCACCTACGACCGGATCTGGCAGATGTCGGCCGCCCTGTACAGCGGCTACGCCTACCAGGGCACCGTGGAGCCACCACCCTCGGCCGACCCATCCTCCCCCAAGGAACTCGCTGGGCAGGCTGCGGAGACAGGCGAGGAACACGCGATCAAGCTGACCGAGGCGGTACTCCGCCAGCACACCATCACCGGAGACCCGGTTTTCCTTCACACCGCCGCCCGCGCGATCGAGGTCCTGGGCGGGTAGCGCGTGATCCAGCCCTGGCCTATGGCCCGTTTCTGGCGCTTCCGCTTCTTAGACAGGTAGAGAGGGGTCGTCGAGGATGGGTTGGAGTGATTCGAGAGCGTCGGCCGCGTTGGCGGGGTTCGAGGCGTGCGTGAGTTGCCGCCCGACGTCGGCGGCGCGCCGGCGCATTCCGAGCGCGTTGTCCACGGCTCGGCGGAGTCGCTTCGCGTTCAGTCGGCCGGCCGGCAGCCTGACCCCGACGCCGGCGCGCTCGATACGTCGGGCGACTTCGGGTTGGTCCCGGCCGAAGGGCACCGCGCAGAGCGGGACGCCGGCGAGCAGGGCGGCGTGGACGGTGCCCATCCCGCCTGGACAGATCACACACGCCGCTCGGCGGATGACAGGGCCGTGCGGGACGAAGCGCTCGACGCGCGCGTTGCGAGGTAAGGGCCCGAGCTCGATGTCGGCGGCGCCCGTGGTGATGACAATGAAGACGTCCCGGTCCGCGAGCGCCTCCAGCGCGACGGTCGCCAGCCGGCCGTCGGCTTGGCGTTCGGTCGAGCAGCTCACGAGAATGAGCGGGACATCGACCGCGGCCAGCCAGCCGGGCTCGGGTGTCGGAGGGGACCATACGCTCGGGCCGACGAGGGACACGGTCGACGGCCAGTCCGAACGCGGGTATTCGAGCGGCTCGGCGACCCAGATCATCGTGAGGGGCGCACGCGTCGTCCACATCTCGGTCAGATCGGCAACGGCCGACACCCCCAGCCCGGTCCTCAGTTCGTTGAGTTCGGCGAGGAACGGCCGGTAGAAGCGGCGTGTGACGGCACCGACCGCGGCATCTCGCAGTGCGCCGATGACGTCGGATCGGGGCGCGAGCCCGAGTCCGGGCGGGGGGAGGTCCTTGGATTCGATCGCGAGAGGGTACGGCGCGGTCCAGGCCCACGGCAGACCGGATGCCTCGGCGGCCGCGGCGGCTCCCCAGCACAGTCCGTCGACGACCACGACGTCGGGGGTCGTCTTCGCGAGCGATCCACGCAGGTCGTCGATTTCCAGCCGGGCGCGGTCGAGGAAGGTCCGCATCGAACGTTCGAACGCCTCGATCGGGGTACGCGCCTTCCAGTCGTCCTGTTCGCGGGCGATGATGGCCGGCGCGACCGGTTCGGCCGCGATCCCCAACTCGGCGAGCAAGGGGATGTGCTGCGGCTGGCATCGTACGGAAACCTCGTGGCCGCGGTGGATCAGCTCCTGCCACGCGGGCACGTGGGGAAACAGGTGTCCGGTCTGCGGGCTCAGGTAGAACAGGAAGCGGGTCATGGGTGGTCCTCTCTCAGGAGGCCGCACAGGAGGCCGGCTATGGCTTGTTCGGTACGGGCCGGGGACAGGCCCAGCTCGTTGCGCAGCACGTTCCACATCGCGATGTCCGTCACGGCGGTCAGCTGAACGCGTAGGAGTTCCCGGTCGACGTCGTCGTCCCGGGCGAGGAACGGGGCGAAGATCGTTGATACCCACTGCGCGTGCTCGGCACGGGCGTGGTCGACGAGTGAGGCGATCCAGCGTGAACGCTGAGCCTGCACGAGGTTGCGCAGGGCGAGGCGTCCGTTTCGCTCGTAGTGGGCCATCAGGTTGTTCACGGCGTCGTCGAGGTCCCCGACTCGCGCCGCGAACCTCTGCTCGGCCACGTCGGCGGCGAGCTGGCCCGCGACCGAGGTCAGCAGGCCGTCCCTGCTCCCGTAGCGACGCAGGACCGTCTTGCTCGACACGCCCGCGCGCGCGGCCACCTGCTCCACGGTGATCTCGTCCAACCACAGCTCGTGGTACAGCGCGAGTGCCGCCGACACGATCTGCTCACCGGTTCGCGCCGTCGTTGCCGCCCGCACCGTCATCCGGTACGAACGAGACCCCTCCGATTTCATGTCCGCAGTGTGGGACATGAAATCGCCAAGCGTCAAGCCCGGCCCTCGCTCCACGAACAACTGCGCTGCAAGGAGATCCGGGTGGCCGGCGCCGAGCGGTGGCGCGACGTGCGGAGAGGCGAGGCGCTTGGGCTTCGCTGGCAGGACATCGACTGGGAGAACAAGAGGCACGCGAACCCGTCGATCACGATGAACATCTACGCGCACGTTATGTAAGGGCATGCAGGCGGAAGCCGCCGAGACCGTGTCCGCCCTCTTCGCCTGACGTCGATCAGGCTGTGTTGCAACCCCGACATGAAGAAAGCCCAGCTGAGCAGGGCTTTTCCTGGTGTCCGAGGGGGGACTTGAACCGTTCGCCCATCTCCTGAGCAGCACCGACGCTCCATGGCTGGACATCTCATGTCCGGAATAGGCGCGCAGGGAGGCGGTGCCCGCACCCACCTCAACGAGATTGGCTCCTACCTCGCGGCACACACCCATGCCGGAGGAGCCCAGCAACCGCCAGTTCAGCATCCTCAGCAGAGGATCTCAACTGCGCCCAGAACAGCGCTGGTAAGGGGGCAGGCGCTCGGTGATTGCAGCACCGAGCCCCTTTCTTCATCCCAGCAACCTGATCGACTCGGAAGCCAGGCCGCGCGCCGCCCCTCGACACCAGCAATTGCCGAGGGGGTGGTTCCGATCGAAGGAGCCTGGGTCGAGCGCACTCAGCGCGATCAGTACGGAGACCGGATCATCCTGGGCTCTGCGGTGGCTGTTCTGCTGGCGGTCGCCGGCGCGGCTGCCTACGTCTCCTACCACCACTTCTACGGTCTTGCGATCGCTCTGGGTGAGCGGCACGACATGGCCATCCTGTATCCGGCGATGTCCGACGGCGTGATCGTCATGGCTTCGCTGGTGATGGTCTATTGCTCGCGTCGTCGGCTTCGTGTGCCAGTGCTGGCGTGGGTGGCGCTCGCCCTGGGAGGTGCGGTGACACTGGCGGCGAATGTGGCGCATGGCTGGTCCGGTGGACTCGGATCGCGGCTGGTCAGTGCCCTGGCACCGCTGGCTTTCGCGGGAGCGTACGAGCTGCTGATGTGGATCGTCCGCAACAATCGGCGCCCCTCGGAGGCGGTTGAGGCGCAAGAGCACGTGTGCCAGCACTTGGAGACCGTGGTCGAGGTGGAACGGGTGGTGCCGGTGCTGCCTATCGACCGGCATGAAGCGGCACGGCTCAGCTACATCGACAGCCTTGGCGAGGGTAAGCAGCGCATCGGCCGGCGCCCACTGATGCGCCGTTGGGGATTGGAGCAGCGCGAAGCGGAGGAGATCATCGCTGAGGTGGAGAAGGAAAGGACGCAGTCCACCGCTGTGGTAGGGAGCGAGGTGTCTGGTACGGAGGACCTAGTGCCGCCGAGCCTCACGTATGGGGACGGGGCGTAAAAGGGCAGCCGATCGCTGCTATGTGCGGGTCTCGTTCTTGCCTGCGAAAGCGAACACCACGACGGGTAGGTCCGCGTTTCCCTCTCCAACCGCCCAGGTGGAGAGGGAAACGAACTCCTACTCATCCGTTCGTGTCAGGATTCCGTGAAGGTTCCAGGTTCGGGGGAGGGGACGTCAAGGGCGGCATGCTCCGAACGTAGTGCCCGGCCTGGATACTGCCGCCAATGCTCTGGGATATTCCTGGACGTCCACCAGGAAGATCGACAGAAGATGAATCCGCTTTGTGACCTGCCGTCGGGTCGTGGAACTGCAGCACCTCATGGCTGTCATTCCTCGACGTGCGGGCGGCAGCACGGCCCCGCTCAGTACCCGGCGGAAGGTCCGCTCGCTGGGGGCACGCGCTGAGGCGGTCGCGGCCCAGCCGGTGTACCTACGGTTCGACGAGTCCGACCGGTTCATCGGCTTCGAGCAGACCGACGATCCCGTCGCCGTCGTCCGGCATCTGGTGTGGCGGGATGCGGCTTGGCAGCACGCCCTCACCTACCGCTCCTACCTGTATGTCTTCCCCCAGTAGCGGGGGGTGGCGGATTGGGAAGGTTCACGTTGGCTGTACCGAGTTCACGCCATCGGGACCGATGCCTGTCCGCGCGAGCCGGAACGTGGTCAGCGCTGGCGTTCAGATTGTCCGGCGTGTTTCGTCTTACGTGGTGCGACATTCGCCGGGCATGATTTGCCATCGTGCACTTACGCTGAGTTCACGAGGACCATTAGTGATCTAGGAACCCTAAGCAGGCAAGCGACACGCCACTCGCACCCAACCTTCGAAGGCCAACAACCGGACATCCAGCACATCCACAACTACCCCCAACATCTCTTCTCAGAAGAAGACCCTGCTCAAAGACTCCAGCACCGGCCCCCCGTGGTCGGTGAGGATCGCAACCGAGCAGCATTCTCGCCCCGGGGTACTCGGTCACTGCCACCAGCACCGGCCCCCCGTGGTCGGTGAGGATCGCAACTGCTGGCCGGTGTTGCGCCCGTGGCCGTGAAGGAACCAGCACCGGCCCCCCGTGGTCGGTGAGGATCGCAACGCGATTGACCGCTTTCGACCAGCTCAATCGCACGACCCAGCACCGGCCCCCCGTGGTCGGTGAGGATCGCAACCGGCGGGTGTGGGCGATGAAAACCGCCTCTGAGGGCTCCCAGCACCGGCCCCCCGTGGTCGGTGAGGATCGCAACCGCCACGCACTGCCACGGGTCAGCGGAGGCTCTAGGCCAGCCAGCACCGGCCCCCCGTGGTCGGTGAGGATCGCAACTCTGCGAATTTGTGGGCATCGCCTGGCTATACCGGCCAGCACCGGCCCCCCGTGGTCGGTGAGGATCGCAACCCCACCCCCGCCTCGGCTTCGGCCGGGGCGGGGCCCGCCAGCACCGGCCCCCCGTGGTCGGTGAGGATCGCAACTGGGGCATGATGGACCTACCTCTTTCTGCGAGGTGCCCCCAGCACCGGCCCCCCGTGGTCGGTGAGGATCGCAACGAGAAGTGGGGCAAGCGATGACCGTTCAGACCGGCCCAGCACCGGCCCCCCGTGGTCGGTGAGGATCGCAACGAGGTCATCGGCCATGAAGTCGGCATCAGCCGCCAACCAGCACCGGCCCCCCGTGGTCGGTGAGGATCGCAACCACAACGGGAACGCGCCGTCGGTGTGCGCTGGCCCATCCAGCACCGGCCCCCCGTGGTCGGTGAGGATCGCAACCTGGATGTCCCTCGCCCGTAGCGACCACGCCACCAGCCAGCACCGGCCCCCCGTGGTCGGTGAGGATCGCAACCCTCAACTCGGGGTGGGCGTCCAGCCATTCGAAGGACTCCAGCCAGCACCGGCCCCCCGTGGTCGGTGAGGATCGCAACCTGGGAGCACGCCCAGAACCAGATCGCCGGCAGCGCCCAGCACCGGCCCCCCGTGGTCGGTGAGGATCGCAACCATGGAGACCCACACGCCTCGGTTTCGCGGGCGAGCCAGCACCGGCCCCCCGTGGTCGGTGAGGATCGCAACGCTCTCCTCGCCGAAGAACAGATCCAGCGGCAACCCAGCACCGGCCCCCCGTGGTCGGTGAGGATCGCAACGGGGGTCCAGTTCGGAGGTGTGGGCAGGTAGCGGGCCCAGCACCGGCCCCCCGTGGTCGGTGAGGATCGCAACGCCCTTTGGGCCCCCAAATTTCCAAGTCCTGACGGCCCAGCACCGGCCCCCCGTGGTCGGTGAGGATCGCAACGCCGAGGCGGCGGGCCAGGCCGTAGAAGTGGTGGTAGGACCAGCACCGGCCCCCCGTGGTCGGTGAGGATCGCAACGTCCTCGGTGGGGAAGACCAGCCCGGCGCGGCCCTGGGCCAGCACCGGCCCCCCGTGGTCGGTGAGGATCGCAACAAGCTGACGGTGCAGATTTCCGGCGGCACGCCGTCCCAGCGCCGGCCCCCCGTGGTCGGTGAGGATCGCAACGTTTCGGCCGGCGCCGATGTGAGCACGGTGCTCGTGCCAGCACCGGCCCCCCGTGGTCGGTGAGGATCGCAACTGCGGCGACACGCTGCAGGTCGCCGACGGCGCCGCCGTCCAGCACCGGCCCCCCGTGGTCGGTGAGGATCGCAACCCTACGCCCGGAGGAGACGAGTGGGGGGTCATACCCAGCACCGGCCCCCGTGGTCGGTGAGGATCGCAACCAGATCGCATCCAGGTCCGGAATTTCCCGCCCGTCTGGAGCCAGCACCGGCCCCCGTGGTCGGTGAGGATCGCAACTCGTGGTCATCATCGGGCTGCTGATGGTGATCCTCGCCAGCACCGGCCCCCCGTGGTCGGTGAGGATCGCAACCCCGACTGATTGAGGAGACTCTGTTGCGATGGCGTCGTCCAGCACCGGCCCCCCGTGGTCGGTGAGGATCGCAACGACGGAATCGTGTCCAAGTCGGAGGAGGTCATCCAACGGGCCAGCACCGGCCCCCCGTGGTCGGTGAGGATCGCAACTCGACCCGGGACAGAGTGTTGAAGCCAACCCCCGACTCCAGCACCGGCCCCCCGTGGTCGGTGAGGATCGCAACGGCCGGTCGGCAACGGAGAGGCCATCCGTGGGCGCCGCCAGCACCGGCCCCCCGTGGTCGGTGAGGATCGCAACTTCCTGCGGTGCGGACCTCCCCCGTGCAGCTGCACGGCCAGCACCGGCCCCCCGTGGTCGGTGAGGATCGCAACGCGATCGCCGCTGACACCGCCATGGGGGCACTGTCTCTGCCAGCACCGGCCCCCCGTGGTCGGTGAGGATCGCAACGGTGTAGCCATGGTTTCGGTCCCTTTGGTGGGGGAGCGCCAGCACCGGCCCCCCGTGGTCGGTGAGGATCGCAACGGCGAGTCGGCACGGCGTAGCGCGGGCGGCGGGACGGCCAGCACCGGCCCCCCGTGGTCGGTGAGGATCGCAACGCCGTCAAGTCCACGGCGGCCGACGCCCTGGCCCACCAGCACCGCCCCCCCGTGGTCGGTGAGGATCGCAACGCGGAGCTGAACTCGGGGATCAGCCGGGCGGCGAACCAGCACCGGCCCCCGTGGTCGGTGAGGATCGCAACCGGACGGCGTTGCCGTCCTCGTCGCGGCCGAACAGCCCAGCACCGGCCCCCCGTGGTCGGTGAGGATCGCAACGAGTGGGTGGCGCGCATCGTCGCCCAGGCCCGCGAGGCCAGCACCGGCCCCCCGTGGTCGGTGAGGATCGCAACATGGTGCTGGCCGAAACCATCTCGGAGAAGGCCGACCAGCACCGGCCCCCCGTGGTCGGTGAGGATCGCAACGACGGCGTTCCGGGATGGCGTGTACACGGTGGGGCCAGCACCGGCCCCCCGTGGTCGGTGAGGATCGCAACTTGAGCGATGTCGTCACCGGCGGCGTCGCCACCCAGCCAGCACCGGCCCCCGTGGTCGGTGAGGATCGCAACCATTGGTCGGGGGGGTACGTCGTGGGGTACGTCGAGCCAGCACCGGCCCCCCGTGGTCGGTGAGGATCGCAACCGCTGCACGGTATCAACCGTGTGGCTCGGCCTCGATCCCAGCACCGGCCCCCCTGGTCGGTGAGGATCGCAACTTGAAGGTCGTTCATCGGGTGCGCTTGTCCACTAGGTCCCAGCACCGGCCCCCCGTGGTCGGTGAGGATCGCAACTCACGCCGATCGAGGAATGGACGCTCACCCCCAACGGGCCAGCACCGGCCCCCCGTGGTCGGTGAGGATCGCAACTGGCTCCCCGAGGACCGGCTACGGGACCTGAGCAAACGCACCAGCACCGGCCCCCCGTGGTCGGTGAGGATCGCAACTGGTTCGGCAGGCTCCCGAGCGCGTCACGCGCGCTGATCCCAGCACCGGCCCCCCGTGGTCGGTGAGGATCGCAACCTCATGTTCCAGGGTGCTACACCCTGTAAGCCGCGGGCGCCAGCACCGGCCCCCCGTGGTCGGTGAGGATCGCAACTGGCGCTCGGACTGTAGGAGGAACGAGATGTCCAACCAGCACCGGCCCCCCGTGGTCGGGGAGGATCGCAATTTCAAGTGGGACCTGCTCAACGCCCGCTACGGCGACACCAGCACCGGCCCCCCGTGGTCGGTGAGGATCGCAACCCGCTGTTCGTGCGGCCTGCCGGGGACGCCGAGGGCCAGCACCGGCCCCCCGTGGTCGGTGAGGATCGCAACTTCAATGAACTCGTCATCCTGCGGCGGCTCATGAGTCCCAGCACCGGCCCCCGTGGTCGGTGAGGATCGCAACGGCCGCCACCAGCGCGGCGGCCTGCTCAACCCGAGCCAGCACCGGCCCCCCGTGGTCGGTGAGGATCGCAACTCTTATGAAACGGTCCAAACCATCGGTTCACATCCGCCAGCACCGGCCCCCCGTGGTCGGTGAGGATCGCAACCCCGTACCGGGCTTGAGGTTGACGAGTGCGATGATGAGGCCAGCACCGCCCCCCGTGGTCGGTGAGGATCGCAACGTCGCTGGGCGGCCGTCGAAGGAGGACGTCAAGGCGCTCGCCAGCACCGGCCCCCCGTGGCCGGTGAGGATCGCAACAGCGCGGGCCAGCTCGTCCGCCGCACGCTTCCCGAACCACCAGCACCGGCCCCCCATGGCCGGTGAGGATCGCAACACCTACGACGCGAGCACGTACATGTTCGGGACGCTCGTGCCAGCACCGGCCCCCCGTGGCCGGTGAGGATCGCAACCGGGGAACCGCGGCGCACAAGATGCTGGACAACGGAGCCAGCACCGGCCCCCCGTGGCCGGTGAGGATCGCAACTTCGTGCACCACACCGCCGGGCCGAAGACCCAGACCCCAGCACCGACCCCCGTGGCCGGTGAGGATCGCAACGACCCCCGTTCGGCGCTCCACGTGCGCCCATGGCTCCAGCGCCGGCCCCCGTGACCGGTGATGATCGCAACTTATAGGGATCGAGGCGCGCCCTGGGCGCGCTGATGACCTCGGTCCCGCCGCCCTGACCAGCGAACTGTGCCAGCACGCCACCCGCGAGGCCTGGACGTCACCACTCCGTCCCTCGACCGTGTGAGCTCAGCGCAGTCGACGCTCTGGACTGAACCGGTCTGATAAACCGGTCGCGGCAATCTACGTAGATTTCAGCTGCCCGGCGAAGGCCCGGATCCGGGGCAGGTCCTCGGGGAAAACCCCCTCCCAGTCGTGCTGCAGCGGGACCCATGCGGCGGGCTGGTGGCTCTCGCCTACCACGTCGGCCGAACCATCCAGGACTGCCGCGTAGGAGAGGCCGAGCGTGGGCGTCCAGTCCGCTCGGTAGGCACGCACTGTCACCGCAGCGGGCAACTCCAGTAAATGGGCCTCCTGCCCGGTTTCCTCTCGCAGCTCCCTCAGGGCGGCCTCACGAGGAGTCTCGCCCGCCTCGACCGTTCCTCCCGGAGGAACCCAGCCCCGCCAGCGGTGCTTCACCAGCAGCACATGCTCGAAGGTCTCGTCGAACGCCCACACCTCCGCCGCGATCGGGTCCATCGGGCCTTTCATCGCGACCTCCAGCCAGGCCAGCGCGTCATCGTACTCAGTGATCGCCACGCGTGTATCGGCGAGGCAGGAGTCGGTTGTGCGCTGCTCGAGGCCAGTGTGACTCATCGGAATACCGTATCGGTCACGGCAACGCGTTGGGGGCGATGGCTCAGGGCGCCAGCTCGCCTCGATGGCGGCGGCGTCGACGCGCTGGGAGTAGAAGAATCCGGCTTAGCCGGGTGATGGCGGTGGGCCGGTTTGGTCGCCGCCGCGATCATCCGGCTGCAGACTTGCCCGTACCCCTCTGCGAGGTCGAAACCGCCGACTCAGACGGCTGCTCAGGCGCGCGCGATCGGATAGCCAACCTCCCACAGCGAGGCGTCACGACGGGTGACGTTCACCTCGACGACCCGCCCCCGTACTGACCCGTCTGTCGCGGTCGTCGTGCGTGTGACGCACAGCACCGGAACGCCAGGCGCGAGCCCGAGCAGTCGCACCTCCTCCGGCGTCGCAGCGCGCGCCGAGATTCTCCCCGCCCACTCCAGGCGCCCCCAGCCGAGGTCTCGCTCCATCCGGTCGTAGATCCCGCCCTGTCCGGTGTCGGCCTCGGCAAGGATGGTGTCAGCGGCCAGATCCGCAGGCAGATAAGAGGTCGCAAGCTGCGCGGCCTTGCCTGTGGCCGGGTCTCCCATGACCCGATCCCGGATGATGACCTCGGCGCCCGGCTCCAGGGCAAGCACGGTGAGGAGATCCGGAGGGCAGGGACCGATGGTGACGGTAGGCGGTTGCAGAGCGCGCAGTTCCTGCACTGCGGCCGAGAAGTAGTAGCCCAGTTCGTCCCGATGCACCTGTGTATCCAGCGTGACCGGACGCCGGGCGGGGTGGGGCTGAACGTAGGTGCCGCCCTTTCGTACTGGGCTGAGGAGGCCCTCGGCGGCGAGGGCCGCAACGGCACGGCGGATCGTGGTACGGCTCACCCCGTACCGCTCTTCCAGTTCCTCTTCCTTTGGGATCTTGCTGCCGGGTGGGAACGCGCCGGACGTGATGGCGGCGCGGAGCGCGTCAGCGACCTCCTGCCAGCGAGCCATGGTGCCTCCTGTGATGCGGTCCGCCGATTACATCACTACCTATTGACGACCCGCCACGTTCGACTCACACTCCGCAATAGATAGCTACCTATTCGGCGGGGTGAACCCCGTCGCGACTATCCGACCGACCTCATCAAGGTCGCCATCACGAGGAGGGGAAACCCCCGTGACCTCACCCCCAACCCTCACAACGATGAGGGCCCTTATCCCCGAGAAGCTGCACGACCAGCTCACCGCGCGCATCCGGCTCGACCACCCGGAGCACGCCCACCAGGCCGACCGCATCCTCGCCCAGACGCTGGCGTTCCTGCTGGCGTGCGCGGCCAACCCGGGCCTCGGTCTCGCCCCGTCCAAGATCGTGGACATCGGCTGGCACACCCTGATCCTGTACACGCGGGAATACGCCGAACTCTGCCAGCGCGTCGCCGGGCGGATGATCCACCACCGGCCCGACGACGACACGGCGGACGTTGAAACCTCCAGCCCGGCCACCCGGGTCGGCGCTACGGTCGAGGCCATGCGCGCCGCCGGGCTGCCGGTCGACGTCGAGCTTTGGATCCCGACCAGCGAATGCAGTCAGTGCTACGCGGGCTGCGTCGACGACCCGAGCGGAGGCTGACATGACCCGACCCACCTGGGATGACCTACCCGAGCAGGTCCGCGACGCCGTCACGGCTGAGGCCGGCGAAGTCCTCAAGGCCGAGTCCGCAAGCCAGGGACTCATGCCGGGGACGGCCATTCACCTGCACGTCGAGGGTGGCGGTCAGGTGTTCCTCAAGGCAGTCGCCGACGACAGCCCGGCCGCGCCGCTGTACGAGCGCGAGATGTGGGCAGGCGCCGTGCTCCCTGAAGCCGTACCCGCACCGCGCATGACTTGGTCCGCGCGCACCGGCGGCTGGCTCGTCATGCTGTTCGAGTACATCGACGGCCGCGGCGCGGACCTGTCACCCGGCTCTCCGGACCTGCCGCTCGTGTTCGGCACCGTCGCCGGAATGCACCGCATCCTCACGCCGTGCCCGGCCACCGCGCCGTTCGTGGCCGACAACGTCACCGCACTGCTGCGCAAAGGCGCGCACATGCTCGGCCCACGCGCCGACATGATCCCCGACCGGGCCATGTACGAGCGAGCGCTGGACGGGTTCGACATCGAGGACCTGGCCGGGGAGACGCTGCTCCACTACGACCTGCACCCCGGGAACCTGCGCATGACGGACCGCGGCGTGTTCGTCATCGACTGGTCGTTCGCCTCCCGGGGCGCGGCATGGGTCGACGGCGTCATGCTCGCGCCACGCCTCATCGAGGCCGGGCACACCCCTGAGCAGGCCGAAAGCATTCTTAGCCAGCTGCCCGGATGGCAGGACGCGCCCGCCCGAGCGGTCACCGCGCTGGCCGCACTGTGGACGCTGTTCCGTGTCTACAAGGCGGAATTCGGTCCCGCCGAGGCGCGGGAACACCGCGCCCGCGCGGCCACCGCCGGACGGGCGTGGGTGAAGTACCGCAACACGTAGCACCGCACGGAGTGCCCGCCTCCGGGTGCCTTGTCCCGGGAAGCGGGCACTCCTACCGCCGCCGTATCTGGAACGGCCGTTAACGCCGCCGTACGGACAGCCCGACGAGCGCCGACCTCGCGAGTGGCCGGGCTGATAACCGTGGACTAGGGCGGTCACCTCGCGCGGGAGCCGGAGTGGTTCGGCGGGACTGCTGGTCGCGGGACGAGTGCGCGGCCGTCCTCCTGCCGGACACCTTGGTACACCACGACCGAGGCCGCTGCCCCGGACGAAGTTGAAAACTTGATCATCGCCGTCTGCGATCGGGGCGAGGAACACGGCGGACGCCGTCCAGTCAGCGTTCCTCGTGGCGCGCGGATGACCCCAGACGGGAACTGGAATCAGTAGTCAACCCACGAGCCTGGCTGGTTCGAGAGTGGACAAGACCACAGAGTTCGCCAGCTCAAGGGCTACATCATCAACCTGAGCTCGGCAAGCCACCAAACAGTTCGGCCGAGCTGCTGGCCAGGCAGGGACTGGCGGACGAGGCCATCAAGCTGCTGGTCGGCCACCCCGATCGCGACGCTCCGACATCACCTCCTCTGTACAGACGCGTAGTTGATCGACTCGACCGTGTTCGGCCAGGAGGCTGGCGACTCCCGAGTTCTTCGTTCGGGGTCTGTCGTGTGTGTGTCAGGTGTTTGTCCTTGACGTTGATGCGGACCCGAGTCGCTCTGGTGCGAAGGACCTGTCCCTGCCATTTCCCGGAAACGCCGTGGGCTGGCTAATCGCTGTTCGGCGCGACGCCAACCTAAGAAGATGAGCAATATTCATGTAAATTACCCGTGGGTGCTCCGGTATATCCAAGCCGAATTTGTCGTACCCGACCCCTAGTGTTCTGCCCGTCGACGCGAGGAGGCGGGAAATGAACAGTCCTTGGGCTCACAGCGTTAATGCGTTCGGAACGCGTCATGCTCTGATCGATCATCTGCGTGGTACTGCGGAACTAGGAGCGTCCTTTGCGGAGCCGTTCGGCGCGGGACGCATCGCGTGGTGGCTGGGGGCCTTGCATGACGCGGGAAAAGTGTCGTGCGCATGGCAGCAGCGGTTGCTGGAGGTCGAGGGGACGGGCAAGCCGGTCGGTTTGGATCACAAGCGCCTGGGCGCTCACCTTGCCGCTGAGCGCGGTCTGGGCAGGTTCGCAATGGCGATCCAGGGCCATCATGGCGGCCTCACATCACCTACCGAACTTCGGAACTGGCTGGCGCAGTCCACGGCAAAGGAGGCGGCGGCCCTGGCGCAGGCAGGCGAAGCGTTCACGGAATTGCTTCCCGAACTCGCGCTGCCGGAGCGGCCTACTGTACCGACGGCATGGGAGGCCGATCCGCATGTGAAGGAGATGGGGCTGCGGTTAGTGTTCAGCGCGCTCTGCGACGCCGACTACCTGGACACATCCGCCCACTTCGTCGGCCGCGCCTATCCGGCGGTAAGCGCGGACGCGGACTACGCCCTGCTGCGGGATCGGTTCGAGCGCCACCGGCGGGTCAAGTTCAGTGGTGATCGTCGGCGGGCACAGATGGACGACATCCGGGATGAGGTCTACCGGGCGTGCGTGGCCGCAGCCAGTCGCGAGCCAGGGATCTTCCGGCTGGCGGCGCCGACCGGGTCCGGGAAAACGATCTCCGGGGCGGCGTTCGCGGTCCATCATGCCGCCGCCCATCGCAAGCGCCGGGTCGTTGTGGCGGTCCCGTTCTTGACGATCACTGAGCAGAACGCCGATGTCTATCGGGAACTGCTCGATGAGGGCGATGACCGGGTGATCCTGGAGCATCACAGCGGTGTCGACTTCGATGCGGTCGGGCGTGGCTGGGATCGACTCGCCGCGGAGAACTGGGGCGCGCCATTCGTGGTGACCACGATGGTGCGATTGTTCGAGTCGCTGTTCGACCGTCGTCCGGCGGCGATGCGCCGGTTGCACCGGCTGGCGGGGTCAGTGATCGTGCTTGACGAGATCCAGGCACTGCCGCATTTACTACTGGTCCCGATCCTGGATGGGCTTCGCTGTCTGGTCGAGCACTTCGGGGTCACCGTTCTGCTGTCGTCGGCGACCCAGCCTGCGTTCTGGGACCTGAGCCCGTTCCAGCAGCTGCCGGTGCATGATGTGCTGCCGGATGCCCCGGCGCTTATTTCCCGTTCGCAGCGTGTCGATTTCGAGTGGTGGATCGATCCGCAGCCGACCCTCGAGGAGGTCGCCGAAACCGCCGGTGACCATGATCAGGTATTGGTCGTGGTCAACACCACCGCGGACGCGAACAACCTCTTCAACGCCTGGGACGACCAGCCCGGTGTCGCATGGCACCTGTCGACACGCATGTGCGCCATGCACAGGCGGCGCGTACTGGACAGCGTGCGTAAGCGTCTGAGGAACGGCGAGTCGGTCAAGCTTGTTTCGACGCAACTCATCGAGGCCGGGGTCGATGTCGACTTCCCGGTGGTCTACCGGTTGATCGCTCCGGCGGACTCGCTGTTGCAGGCCGCCGGCCGCGCCAACCGCGACGGGAACCTGCCAGGTCGGGGTCGTGTGGTCATTGTCGCGGCGGCTGATGCTGGGCAGCCTCCGCCATACAAGACGCTGGTGGATACCACGCTCAAGATCTTCGGGGACGGCAGTCGCTCCTTAGCGGATCCCGAGGCGCTGACTGCCTACTACCAGGACGTTTACGGCTCGCTCAACCTTCAGCATCCAACCAGTCGTGGGATGCGCCTGCAGGAGGCACGGGCAAGGTTCGACTTGTTGACGGTCCGTGACGGCCCTATGGATCCGGCTACCGGGCGCCGCGACCGGAAGGAGAGCTTCCGGATGATCGAGGAGAACGGAGTCACCGTCGTCACGCCCCAAGCAGAGGAGGACCCGGTCGCTCGAGAGGTTGTGGAGGCGCTGATCGAACGCGTCCGTACGGCTGCGCGACCGGACCTGGCCGACATTCGGCGGCTCCAGCCGTACATGACCTCTCTCCACACCTCCGCGCTTCGTACTCCCGGCGCCATCGCACAACTGCGCCCCATCCTCGGTACGCCACAGCCCGCCTCCTCGCCGACCGCATGGAATGGCGTGCTCGCCGAGTGGATTGGAGAATACGACTCCAGAACCGGAATTGAGATAAATCCGGATATGGAGCGGTTTGTTCTCTAAGTGGGTGAAATATTTTGTCGATCCGCCCTCTGAGAATCGATGGATGGAATACTCTGGGCGAAGCGCCATGTTTACTGGCGAGGCTCGCAATCATCCATCGATCCTCAGATATGCCACGAAATGGGCAAATGGGCGCAGTTGCCTGTCTGTGGCTGCGCTTCTCGTTCGCTTCATTCGCGATACGTCAGTGAGGAAATTCAGCTATGACCCATGCCTTCCCCCTGCCATGCCTGGAACGATCTTCCGGCAATGCGCCGCCCGTCGTGGTCCAGGTCCGTGCGGACGCCGCCCTGTTCTCCCGGCCGGAGCTGAAGGCCGAGCGGGTGACCTATCCGGTCATGACACCGCCCGCTGCCCGCGGCGTCCTGGAAGCGATCTTCTGGAAACCGCAGATGCGCTACCGTGTGGCCGCCATCGAGGTGCTCACGCCGATCCAGCAGTTCACCGTGCGGCGGAACGAGACGCACCGGGTGGTGCCCCTGGACGCGGCTCTTCGCGGCGAGCGCGTGGACACCGCCGCCCACCGTGACCAGCGCAACGCGGTATGCCTGCGCGAGGTGGCCTACCGGATCCACGCACACATCGAAGCGCTGCCCGGTGCCAAGCACAACGCCGCCGGGTACCGCGACCAGTTCCGGCGGCGGGTTAGCCGGGGCGCCTGCTTCCACCAGCCGTTCCTCGGGACCAAGGAATTCAGCGCCGAATTCGGCAACCCCGACGACACGCCTCCGATCACCACAAGCCAGGATCTCGGCCTGATGATCCACACGATCCATCACGGCCCGCCGGTGACGATGGACTGGTTCACCGCGCGACTGGACGCCGGAGTGCTGTACGTGCCCGAGCACGGGATCCCCGCGTCCCTTGAGACGATCGGAGCACGATGACGCTGCTGAAGAGCCTCGTCGAGCACGCCAGCGGCAAGGCAGGTGTCCCCGCGTACTACCAGGACAAGGTGATCCGCTTCGTCCTGGAACTCAACGCTGACGGGTCGCTCGCGTCCGCGCAACTCACCTCGCTCGCCAACCCCGCCGAACCCCGCATGAAGAACGGGGTGGTCCACACCGTTCCCTCAATCGTCAAGACCTCGGGTATCGCCCCGACCCTCGCGGTCGACTCCGGTGAGTACCTGTTCGGCTGGGTGGACGAGGCGACCAAGGACCCCGGGCGAGTGGCACGGATGCACGAGCAGTCCCGCGATCTCGTCGACCAGTGGGCGACCGCAGACCCCGGCGGTCCCGGCCAGGCACTGCAGCGGTTCTACCGCGACGGCCACGTTCAGCAACTGCGGCGACCGGAGGGTTGGTCCCGCGGTGACCTGATCGCGATCCGGGTGGACCGGCGGTTCCTGCACGATACCGACTCGGCACGCGTGTTCTGGCAGCAGATCGCCGGCGGCCGCAAGTCCACGGGCCGGACGGGACTGTGCCTGGTGTGCGGCCAGGTGGGAAACCTGCTTCAGTCGATCCCGCAGCAACTGCCGGCCCGGCTGGTGCCCAAGGCCACCCAGCGGGCGTCCCTGGTCAGTGTCAACAAGGCGACACACGGGTTCGACCTGCAGGAACAACTCGTCTTCACACCGATCTGCGACGGGTGCGGTCTGCAGGTGATGGACACCCTGGAACGACTGCTCAACGACCAATGGTCCAGTACCGTCGTCGGGGAGGACACCCGCCTGGTGTGGTGGACCAAGGGCCCCGAAGCGTTCGACCTCCAGCTTTATCTCGAGCCGCCCGATCCCGAGCAGGCCGCCTCGCTCGTGTCCGCAGCCGCCCGGGGGCGGGCGCCGACCCCGCTGGAACGCGATGACGCCACCCTGTTCTACGCCATGGCGATCGGCGGGAACGTCTCCCGCGTCATGGTCAGGCAGTGGATCGAGCAGCCGTTACCGATCATTCAGGCCAACCTGGACGACTGGGCCACCGACCTCATGATGCTCGACACCTGGTCCGGGCAGGTACGCCAGCCCAAAGTGACTCGTCTGGTCGCTGCCGCCGGGCGTTGGATCAGCGGCAGAAACGGTGCCAACGGCAGCTATGCCAAGCTCGGCCAGCCCGGTGCCGACCGCCCCGACGGCCTGTACTGGGCGTTGCTGCGCAGCGCCCTGCTGGCCAAGCCGCTGCCGCCCAAGCTGCTGTCCCACCTGGTCCACCGCATCGCGACCGACGGCCGCGTGGACCTGGAACGGGCCGCGCTCGTGCGGCTCGCCCTTCGCCGACGTCTGCCCGAACACCAACGGGAGCTCTACATGCCCACCCTCAATCCCGGCAACAACCAGCCCGCGTACCTGTCGGGACGGATTTTCGCCGTTCTGGAGGACATCCAACTCTCAGCCGCACGCGCCGAAGGAGACGAGCCGCCCAACACGACCTTCGCGGACAAGTACTGGGGACGCGCGACGACGAGCCCCGCACTGGTGTTGCTCGCCGGCAGCAAGAATTCCCGAGCCTGGCTCAAACGCATGCGCCGCAAGAAGCCGGGCTGGGCCAGCGCGGTCGGCGGCCGCCTGGACGACCTCGTGCGGCAACTCGCTGAAGCGGGCGGACCGCCCCACACCACCAACCTCGCCGACAAGAGCGCATTCATCCTCGGCTACCACCAGCAGCGCGCCGAGCAACGCGCGGCGCGCAACGCCCCCAAAGACGACAACACCCCCACCCCCGACGAAAGAGACTCCGCGTGAGCGCCCACCTCGACCCTGCCCTCCGCCACGACATCGTGTTGCTGTTCGACGTCAGCGACGGCAACCCCAACGGTGACCCCGACGCGGGCAACCAGCCACGCATCGACGACGAAACCGGACAAGGACTGGTGACCGACGTCGCCCTCAAGCGGAAGATCCGCGACGTCGTCCCGGAGATCAAACCCGCCGACCCCCGCTTCGGCATCTTCGTCGAAGCCGGCCACGCCCTCAACGACCGCATCGCCGAGGCGGCCACCGCCCAGCCCACCGGATCGATCCAGGACAAGCAGCGCTGGCTGTGCGAACGGTACTTCGACATCCGCATGTTCGGCGCCGTCCTGAGCACCGGGCAGAAAGACGAAGGCAAGAAAACCGCAGGAGCCGGCCAGATCCGCGGCCCCTGGCAACTGACCTTCGCCCGCAGCCTGCACCCGATCCAGCCGATCGACCACACCATCACACGGGTCACCCAGACCCGCAGGTCGGACATCGACAAGGGCGAGAGCACCGAGATCGGCTCCAAATGGACCGTTCCCTACGGCCTCTACCGCGGGCACGCCTTCTACTCCGCCAGCCGCGGCCTGAAAACCGGCGTCACCAGCGACGACCTGCAGACACTATGGACTGCGCTCGCCATGATGTTCGACCACGACCGCTCCGCCTCCCGCGGCGAGATGACCCTGTGCGGCCTGTACGTCTTCACCCACGACAACGCCTTCGGCCGCGCCCCCTCCGCCAGCCTGACCCAGCGCATCCGCCTCCAGTTGACCGACCCCGACAAACCCGCCCGCCACCGCGGCGACTACACCCGTCGCATCGACGACGCCGACCTGCCCGAGGGCGTCACCCTCTGGCGCGGCACCGACCTGTGGGTCTGAACCCGCCCCAGGAACAGGGGGATGCCGACCCCGTCAGCATCCCCCTGTCAGCCCTCGAACACGTCGCCTACTGCCGCCGCCAGGCCGCCCTCATCCACGTCGAGGCCACCTGGGCCGACAACGCCGACACCGCCCGCGGCGACCTTGTCCACCAGGCCGTCGACCTGCCCGGCACCCGCAGCCGACGCGGCCTGACCCTCATCCGCGCCCTGCCTGTCGCCAGCCGGGCCTTCGGCTTGCACGGCGTCTGCGACCTGGTGGAGATCACCGCGGGAACGGCCACCCCCGTGGAGTACAAGGTGGGCGCCTACCGGCCCAGCGGAGCAGCCGATCTCCAGGTCGCCGGACAAGCACTCTGCCTACGGGAAGCCGGATTCCACGTACCCGCAGGCTATGTCTACTCGGCCGCCGAACGCCGCCGACATGAGGTCGTCATCGACGATGCGCTCATCGATGCCGTACGCGACGCCGCCGAGCAGATGCGCAGGCTGCTGGCCGCCGAACGGCTGCCACCCGCGCACAACGACCGCCGATGCCGCCGCTGCTCCCTACGTGACGACTGCATCCCCGAGATCACCGGAACCCAACCCCAGCCCCGGGACCTGTTCACCCCCCGTCCCCTCGGAGCCTGGCATGACAACTGAACTGCTCAACACCCTCTACGTCCAAACTCCCGGTACCAGCCTCCATCTGGAGGGCGCCACCGTACGCATCGTGCAGGCCGACCAGCCCGGCCGACGCATCCTGCCGCTCATCCGCATCGACCACATCGTCCTGTTCGGCGGCGTGACCATCACCGATGACCTGCTCCTGAGATGCGCCGACGACCGCCGAAGCGTCAGCTGGCTCACCTCCAACGGCCGATTCCGCGCCCGCCTCAACGGCCCCACCGCCGGAAACCCGCTCCTGCGCCGCGCCCAGCACCGCGCCCACGAAGACCCCACCAGCCGCCTCCACATCGCCCAGCGCATGGTCGCCGGAAAGATCCACAACAGCCGTCAGGTCCTGCTCCGCGCCGCCCGCGACACCACCGGACCCCGTCAACAACGCCTGCGCACCGCAGCCGAACGCCACGCCCACTGCCTGGACCAAACCCGGCACATCCCCGACATCGACGCTCTCATGGGCACCGAAGGCACCGCCGCCCGCGACTACTTCGCCGCCGTCCCACACATGTGCCCCACCGCGCCGGACCCCTTCGAACGCAGCCGCCGCCCACCCGCCGACCCACTCAACTCCCTGCTGTCCTTCCTGTACGGCATGCTCCGCGTCGCCGTCCATGGTGCCCTCGAACAAGCCGGCCTCGACCCCTACATCGGCTTCCTCCACGGCATCCGCCCCGGCAAGCCAGCACTGGCCCTCGACCTCATGGAAGAATTCCGCCCCCTGCTCGCCGACCGGCTGGCCATCACCCTGCTCAATCGCAAGGAAATCACCACCACCGACTTCGAAACCCTCCCCGGCCCCGCCGTCCGCCTGACCGACACCGGCCGCCGTACCGTCCTGAACGCCTGGCAGCAGAGCCGCCTGCGCACCTGGCCACACGCGCATCTCGGCCGCGATATCCCGGCCGCGCTGCTGCCCCTCATCCAGGCCCGTCTCCTGGCCCGCCATGTCCGCGGCGACCTCGACCAATACTTGCCCTGGACCGTGAACTGACATGGACCTGCTGATCACGTACGACGTGGAGACCGTCACACCGGAAGGCCAAGCTCGACTTCGTCGCGTCGCCAAGATCTGCGAGGCGTATGGCCACCGCGTCCAGAAGTCAGTATTTGAGGTCGTCTGCCGCGATGTAGACAAGATTCGCCTGCTCGCCGCTCTGCACCAGGTAATCGACCCTCAACGTGACAGCATCCGCATTTACCACCTGCCCCATCACGCTCTCGACGATGTGGAACACCTCGGCCGTCCCCGCGACATCGACCCACGGGGACCACTAGTGATCTAGGAACCCCAAGCAGGCAAGCGACACGCCACTCGCACCCAACCCTCGAAAGCCAACAACCGGACATCCAGCACATCCACAACTATCCCCAACACCCCTTCTCAGCAGAAGACCCTGCTCAAAGACTCCAGCACCGGCCCCCCGTGGCCGGTGAGGATCGCAACACCCGATCGGGCGCGTACGTCCTGGCCCGTCTCGACGCCAGCACCGGCCCCCCGTGGCCGGTGAGGATCGCAACCCGACCGCAACGCGGAAAGTCGTGCGCGTGGTCGCGCCAGCACCGGCCCCCCGTGGCCGGTGAGGATCGCAACGTCGGGCGCTAGCCCGTGAGGCCGGAAATGCCGTTCCAGCACCGGCCCCCCGTGGCCGGTGAGGATCGCAACACCGGTCAACCCGGCGAGGTCGCCGTGCAGAACACCCAGCACCGGCCCCCCGTGGCCGGTGAGGATCGCAACAATGTCCCGCATACTTGCTCCTTTGCTCGCTATCAGGGGTTCCAGCACCGGCCCCCCGTGGCCGGTGAGGATCGCAACAGCCTGCGCGGATTCAACATCTAGGGAGGTCCCTGCCAGCACCGGCCCCCCGTGGCCGGTGAGGATCGCAACTTCGAGTCCGCCCTCGGCGAGCAGGTCTACCGCCAGCCAGCACCGGCCCCCCGTGGCCGGTGAGGATCGCAACCCGGACGCGGGGTCGTCGAAGGCGCGGGTGCCGAGCCCAGCACCGGCCCCCCGTGGCCGGTGAGGATCGCAACACCCACCAGTCCACGGCGATGAGGATCGCTCGGATCGCGACCAGCACCGGCCCCCCGTGGCCGGTGAGGATCGCAACACGTCCTCGATCGGGACGAGGCCGCGGCGCGTCAGCACCCAGCACCGGCCCCCCGTGGCCGGTGAGGATCGCAACAGCGCCTCACGGAGCGTCTCGCCAGCGCGGCGCGTCTCCCAGCACCGGCCCCCCGTGGCCGGTGAGGATCGCAACCCGGACCGATATCGAGGCTGCGCTGAGGGACCTTGACCAGCACCGGCCCCCCGTGGCCGGTGAGGATCGCAACCCCACCGAGGACGAATGCGACGCCTGGTGGCTCCAGTCCAGCACCGGCCCCCCGTGGCCGGTGAGGATCGCAACCATGCGACCTGGTGGGGGTGCGGCGCCGCCTCGATCCAGCACCGGCCCCCCGTGGCCGGTGAGGATCGCAACTAGGTAACGCCAGCCTGAGAGCGCTTGCGGTCCGATCCAGCACCGGCCCCCCGTGGCCGGTGAGGATCGCAACGGGAAGCTGGATCACCTTCTTACCAGGCACACGGGGGCCAGCACCGGCCCCCCGTGGCCGGTGAGGATCGCAACCTCGTCAAGGTGGTGACCTGCCAGCCCGAGCCCTCGCCAGCACCGGCCCCCCGTGGCGGCGGGCATCCGGGATCTACCACGGCGCCCAGCACCGGCCCCCCGTGGCCGGTGAGGATCGCAACACAGGGCACCCGCCTCGCGCTCGGCGAGCTCGGCGCCAGCACCGGCCCCCCGTGGCCGGTGAGGATCGCAACCGAGGGCCGATACCGGACGGCCACGAGTACGCGGGCGACCAGCACCGGCCCCCCGTGGCCGGTGAGCATCGCAACGAGCTCGCCGTCCGCCAGGACGTCAAGCGGCTCGCCACCCAGCACCGGCCCCCCGTGGCCGGTGAGGATCGCAACACGCAGCGCTCCTGGCGTACTCGTAGGGACGACGACGGGCCAGCACCGGCCCCCCGTGGCCGGTGAGGATCGCAACGTTAAGGAACTCAAGGAACGCGCGGAGTCCGGGGAACCCCAGCACCGGCCCCCCGTGGCCGGTGAGGATCGCAACTTCCCGGGTGAGCGGCGCGATGCCGTCGGGGAGCTGGACCCAGCACCGGCCCCCGTGGCCGGTGAGGATCGCAACTCGGCATGGAGGAGTTGGAGGATGCGGACGAGGTCGGGCCAGCACCGGCCCCCGTGGCCGGTGAGGATCGCAACTCTCTGTTCAGGACTTTCAGAGGGACTGGGCTCGCGGCCAGCACCGGCCCCCCGTGGCCGGTGAGGATCGCAACATGGTCCAGGCGCCCGGCGTTTTCCTCCAGGACCTGCCAGCACCGGCCCCCCGTGGCCGGTGAGGATCGCAACACCAGGTCGACCCGGTCCTCTCCCATCGGTCTGTCCCAGCACCGGCCCCCCGTGGCCGGTGAGGATCGCAACACCCTGTACAGGTCCGGGTGGTCTACGGAACGCGGCCAGCAACGGCCCCCCGTGGCTGGTGAGGATCGCAACAGATGACCGAGATCCAGGTGACCACCGTCGAAGCCAGCACCGGCCCCCCGTGGCCGGTGAGGATCGCAACGCGGCCTAGCTGGGTGGCGTCGTGCCACAGTTCCAGCCAGCACCGGCCCCCGTGGCCGGTGAGGATCGCAACCTCAGCGGGTACCTCAGCTGAGTGCTTGACCTGCACCAGTATCGGCCCCCCGTGGCCGGTGAGGATCGCAACATCTGCCTCTCGGCCCGCCACGGCAAGAACGCCGCCTACCAGCACCGGCCCCCCGTGGCCGGTGAGGATCGCAACGCTGGGTTCGACTCAGCGACACCCATAGGCAGGAACCACCAGCACCGGCCCCCCGTGGCCGGTGAGGATCGCAACCAGCGGGCCCGCACCAGCACGAACTGGAGCACGGCGAGGCCAGCACCGGCCCCCGTGGCCGGTGAGTATCGCAACATGTCCGGGCTGAGCGGGACGCGCGGCCGATCTATCACCCACCAGCACCGGCCCCCCGTGGCCGGTGAGGATCGCAACGCCGACGGCCTGGTCCCATCCGCGGACGCGGTCCCCCCAGCACCGGCCCCCGTGGCCTGTGAGGATCGCAACGTGGTGCGACGCTCCTCCCTCTCGCTGAAGGTCAGCCAGCACCGGCCCCCCGCGGCCGGTGAGGATCGCAACGTGGCAATGCTCGCGCGGCAGATGGACGCCTTCGGCCCAGCACCGGCCCCCCGTGGCCGGTGAGGATCGCAACCAGGCCATGCCGGTCACGTAGTCCGTCGGCGAGAGGTACCAGCACCGGCCCCCCGTGGCCGGTGAGGATCGCAACGTCAACGAGGTCCGGGCCGTCACCAACGATTCCGGGACCACCAGCACCGGCCCCTCGTTCCCGGTGAGGATCGCAACGCTGAGGGCCTGTTCCGGCTGTCGGCGCCCCTGGTGGCCCAGCACCGGCCCCCCGTGGCCGGTGAGGATCGCAACGCGACGGCGACGGCGTGACGGTGGGCGTCGATGCGCCCAGCACCGGCCCCCCGTGGCCGGTGAGGATCGCAACGAGGCGCTCGGCGGGGACGCGGACAGTGCTCAGCCAGCACCGGCCCCCCGTGGCCGGTGAGGATCGCAACCTCGTTCTCCGGCTGCTGGGCGGCCATGCCCTGCTCCAGCACCGGCCCCCCGTGGCCGGTGAGGATCGCAACGCTGCTCCAAGGCATGGCGAAGGATCAAGCCGAACAGCCAGCACCGGCCCCCGTGGCCGGTGAGGATCGCAACGCTGCTCCAAGGCATGGCGAAGGATCAAGCCGAACAGCCAGCACCGGCCCCCGTGGCCGGTGAGGATCGCAACTCCCGGATTCAAACAGCGGCTACAGACCCAGTCGGACCCAGCACCGGCCCCCCGTGGCCGGTGAGGATCGCAACCAGCCAGCCCTCCAGCCGCTGCTGGCCGGGTTCCGTGCCAGCACCGGCCCCCTGTGGCCGGTGAGGATCGCAACGATGTTGTACTTCGACGTGCCCGCGTCCTCGGTCTCCCAACACCGGCCCCCGTGGCCGGTGAGGATCGCAACATCAGGGCGTCTTCGATCGGCCCGTCGATATCGCCCAGCCAGCACCGGCCCCCCGTGGCCGGTGAGGATCGCAACACGTACACCACACCCGCAGGCAGCGTGGTCACCCTCAACCCAGCACCGGCCCCCGCGGCCGGTGAGGATCGCAACTCATCTTCCGTCCCCAAGTCGGGAAGTCCCGGTTGGTCCGGGCGGGTTACATGCGCACCGGCCCGTGGAAGGCTCACCGGCCGGCTCGACAGGGCAGCCGCAGCAGGTCCCTACCTGCCCCGGCGGCACGAGCGGCTCTACCGGCCCGGCTGCCACCATGGCGTGCGGGGTGGGCGCGCCGAACGGGTGAAGGGGGGAGGACTGCAAGCGGGATCCTCGCCCCGCTCGACAAAGGACTCGCCAAAGCCAGCCGCACCAGGGACGACGTCAGCGGGGTCGATTGTCTCTGCTGGCCCCTGCGCGGGGAAGCATCCGAGAGCTTTCGCACATCCCTTAAGCGCGGATCCAGTTATCGCACTCTTGGCGCATGAAGCCTTCCCCGTCTCTGACAGTGACCGTTACGCCTTCGGATCGTTGATGACGGAGCCGTTGTCGATGATGGCGCCCATTTTCAGCGACAAGGCGATCACTAGAGACCTCATGCCACTTCGTGGCGCCCACGGATAGGTGAAACTTGGGGCGCGCCGCCCGCTCGACGTCGTTCTCGCTTGGACTTGCGAGGCCGTGCTAGTGTCAAACGCCTGAAATCTTGTAGATAAGTCTCTACCTTGTTGTGATGTCGCATCCAGGCCCTTCTGCGGTCGAGATCACCTTGTCAGAGGAAGAGCGCGCCGAGCTGGTGCGGCGGGCGGGATTAGCCGATCGGCGTCTGGCCGAGCGGGCCCGGATTGTGCTGGCGTGCGCTGAGGGCATGTCGAACATGGGCGCCGCCCGGGAGCTGGGTGTGGCGGTCAAGTCGGTGACCAAGTGGCGGCGCGGCTTCGCCGAGCATGGGCTGGCCGGTCTTGAGGATGCCGGCCGTATCGGCCGGCCGAAGGCCGATCTGGTCGTGGGCGAGGCCGAGCGGGTTCAGCTGATGCGGTGGGCCAGGCGCGCCAGGAGCGCGCAGTACCTGGCGCTGCGGGCGAAGATCATTCTGCGGTGTGCCGAGGGCGGGACCAACAAGCAGGCCGCAGCCGATTTGGGGATCGATGAATCGACGGTGGCGCGCTGGCGGCCCCGGTTCATCGCCGCGGGACTTGACGGGCTGCACGATGAGCCCCGGCCCGGACGACCGCCCTCCATTCTGCTCGATCGGGTCGAGGACGTGATCGTCGCGACGCTGGAATCCACCCCCGGCAGCGACACGCACTGGTCGCGGGCCTCGATGGCCGCGCGCACCGGCCTGTCGAAATCGACCATCGGCCGCATCTGGAAACGGTTCGACCTCAAGCCCCACCTGCAGCATTCCTTCAAGCTTTCCACCGACCCGCAGTTCGTCGACAAGGTCGTCGACGTCGTCGGGCTCTACCACAACCCGCCCGAGCGGGCGGTGGTGCTGTGCGTGGACGAGAAGAGCCAGATCCAGGCGCTGGACCGATCACAGCCGGTGCTGCCGATGATGCCGGGCATGCCCGAGCGGCGCACCCACGACTACCTGCGGCACGGCATCACCACCCTGTTCGCCGCCTTCAACATCGCCGACGGCACCGTGATCGGCCGGCTCCACCGCCGCCACCGGGCGGTGGAATTCAAGAAGTTCCTGGTCACGATCGACAAAGCGGTGCCCGCCGAACTGGACGTCCACCTGGTGTGCGACAACTACGCCACCCACAACACCGCCGAGATCAGAACGTGGCTGGCCAGGCGTCCCCGCTTCCACGTCCACTTCACCCCGACCGGCTCCTCCTGGATCAACCAGGTCGAACGCTGGTTCGGCCTGCTGACCGACAAACTCATCCGCCGCGGCGTGCACACCTCCGTCAAGGCCCTGGAGAACGACATCCAGGCGTGGATCGCCACCTGGAACGAAAATCCCCGGCCGTTCACCTGGACCAAGACCGCTGACCAGATCCTCAACTCCCTTGCCGGCTATCTGGCCAGAATCAGGATCGACACAAGCAAGACCGAGCAGGACTAACCGCCTAGATTTCAGGCGCGGGACACTAGAGACTGACGCTGGAGCCTGCCCGGGAGGTACCCCGGATTGCCGCTACGAGCGCGTGTCACAGCATCTCGATGTTGTCGCGGGCTCCACGGACGGCGCGCCCTTGCCCATCTTCGGGGGAGCAGCCACGGAGGCGCAATGGAGGTCGTGCATCCCCGGGTGGCCGGGATCGACGTGCACAAGAAGGTCTTATGGGTGGCGGTCCGGCTGCCCGGTGAGCACAAGCCGATCATCAAGAAGTACCCGACGTTCTGGCGGGCGTTGCGGAAGATGGCCGCTGAGCTGGCGGAGCTGGGCGTCACCGATGTGGCGATGGAATCGACCGGGGTGTACTGGTGGCCGGTCTACCATGCGCTGGCCCAGACCGGGACGATCGAGGTGTGCCTGGCCAACGCCGAACATCTCAAAAGCGTCCCCGGCCGCAAGAGCGACCTGCGGGATTGCCAGTGGATCGCCGAGCTGCACTCCTTCGGGCTGCTGCGGCCCAGCTTCATCCCGGGGCAGCAGGTGGCGGCGCTGCGGGCGCGCACCCGCTACCGCAAGAAGCTGATCGAGCAGCGGATGAGCGAGGGACAGCGGCTGGCCAAGGTGCTGGAGGACGCCGGGATCAAGATTGACTCGGTGGCCTCCACGCTGCTGGGCGTCTCCGGCCGGGACATGATCGAGGCGCTGATCGCCGGGGAACGCGACCCGCACGTGCTGGCCGCCCTGGCCCGCGGCGTGCTGCGCCGCAGGCACGAGGATCTGGTGATGGCTTGCGACGGCCGGTTCACCGGCACCCACGCGGCCATGTGCCGGCTGCACCTGGACGCCTACGACCACGCCACGGGGAAGATCGCCGAGCTGGACGCGCTGGTTGCCCAGGCCGCCGCCCCCTTCGAGCCGGTCATCGCCCGGCTGACGACCATTGCCGGGATCGGGCGGCGGACCGCCGAGGTGATCGTCGCCGAGACCGGCGGTGACATGTCCCGCTTCCCCACCCCGGAGCAGTTGGCGGCCTGGACAGGGCTGGCCCCGGGCAACCGGGAATCGGCGGGCAAGCGCAAGCGCACCGGCGCTCGCAAGGGCAACAAGCATCTCAAGGCCGCGATGGTGGAGGCCGCCTGGGCCACCGCCCGCACCCGATCCCGCCCCGGTGCCCGGATGCGCCGCCTGATCCGCCGCTTCGGCCCCGCGCACGCCGAGAAGGCCGCGGTCGCCGTCGCCCACACCCTGATCCGCATCGACTGGGCGGTGATGGCCACAGGCCAGGACTACCGGGAGGACGGCGGTGACTTCTACGACCGGCGCCAGGCCCGGCAGGCTCAGCACCTGGCCGAGCGCTACCAGAAGACCCTGGAACGCCTCGGCTACCAGGTCACCTTGATCCCGCCGGGTCCAGATCCCGCCGACGTCTCGGCTCCCGCGTACCCGAAGGAGTCGACAGGCTGATGACCTGGCAGGTCAGCGGCCGGACACATCCACGTCCGAGCCGCTGATCCCGCCTGCTCGTTTACTGTTCGCTGCCGCCCTGTGGCTGAGGCCCAAGTTTCGTCACAGCAGCCTGACGTGGGTCCACATGAGCGCGGCCCGGGCGGCGTGCGTTTGGTAGGCGCGCAGGTGCGGAACGCCGGGTGGCGGAGGCTGCCGACTCATGCGCGTCCAGTACCCGGCGTAGGCGGCGGCGTAGCTGGTCACCACCTCGGCGGGCAGTTCCTCCCAGGCTGGCACCCCGATGAGGGCTTTCTCCGCAGCACGGGGTTCGTGCCCAGCCATGATCATGTGCGGTATCAGGTCCAGAACATCCTGCCAGGGCGCCCCGATCGATGGCTGCGCCCAGTCAATGACCATCAGTGCCCCGTCCCCATCGCGGATGAGCAGGTTGTCCGGGCGAATGTCGCCGTGAACGAGCGACCATCCCTCCGCGCGGGGGACCCACGCTTTTTCCAGCTCTGCCAGCAACGGCAGCCGGTCACGCTCCCACGGGCCGAGTCCGGTGTCGGGCTTGTCCCGGGCACTGTCGCGGAGCAGTTCACCCCAGCCGTGGAGCAGGCCGCCGCGAGCCATCGGCGCGGGCGGGGCATCGGCGGGGCTCGGTGTCAGCGTGGCGGCCAGGCCCGCGACTCCAGCGACGGCGATCGGCACATCCGGCGAGTCCGGCGACAGGTCGGGGTGCCGGCCCGGGACGTCGTCGAAGACGAGCACCACCCAGCCGTCGAGGTCACCGGTCCAGCGCAGCCGGGGCGCGGGGGTGGCGTGTGGAAGCCGCGCGGCGACGGCCGCCTCGGCGCGATACTTCGGCGCCAGGTCATGGTCGGCGGGGACGGCCTTGACGAATACGCGGCCGTGGACGGCGGCCAGACGGACGGCGATGCCGGGGGTGAATCCCCCCGACTGCACCTCTGCCCTGCTGACATGGCCGAGGCGATGGGAAAGAGCGTCGCGCAAGCCCTGAGGCAGGTCATTCCAGGACGGGCGAACGGCAGGAGACATGCAGGACCTTCGTGATCGGACGGCGGATGGGCACGGCCAAGCGCCGGGTGGGGAATCAGGCTGCTGCGGCCCTTTCCCTCCCGGCGCTGGTAGCTCGCCGATCACAGGTCATGTATGGACGCTACCGCAGGCCCCCGCCCGGCGCGGAGCGGAACGCACGGTCAGGTCATGTGGTGAAGGTAGGCGTCGAGGTCGAGGCGCAGGTCGTCCATGGTGTCGGGGGCCACCCGGTGGGCGACGGTGATGACCACTTCCAGAGCGCGTGCGAGGGTCTCGCGCGTGGGCACCGAGGGCGCGTCCATCAGCGTGGCGAGGTCGTCCAGGCAGGCACGGCCCAGCGACGAGGCACCGATCTCGGTGTCCAGGTGATACCAGCCGTAGGCCGCACGGCTGGGTTGCAGAGCCGTGCGGATCAGGGACCGTACGGCCGTGACGAGCATGTGGTACTCGGCGTATGCCATCATGCGCTGCCGGCGTGCCAGCCGCTTGCGCAGCATGCTCGCCAGCACGAGCGCCTCGACCAGCAGTTCGTGACAGCTCGGGGCCACGGCCAGGCGGTCGCGGACGAACGCCTCGACCGCCGGGTTCGGCTGTTCCGGCGCGGCGTCCGAGTTGGAGTAGACGAGGACACCGCGAGCCAGTCCTGCGATGGCGGGGATGCGGTCGGCTGGCGCCAGGTAAAGGTCGAGCTGTTGCAGGTGTCCCTGGTGCTCCAAAAGATGGACGCTGCCGAGCCCGCCCATGGCGGGAACGATCCTGTCGGGCCAACCGGGCAAGATCGCGCCCAGTTCGACGCGGACGACGGCGTCAAGCACCGCGGCGTACGCCGAGAACCGTGACGGCTGGACCCCGACGACAAGGTCCACGTCCGAGAGCCGGTCGGAGGTGCCGTATGCCAGGGACCCGCGCACGAGCAGGTGCGTGACAGCAGGGCTCACGGCGAACAGGCCAACAATGTGGTCGAGCAGGTCAAGCTGCCCCGGACGGTTCGCGGTCGTCAGCTCCGCCAGCATCCTGGACTGGGGCAGGGTCATGCCCTCACCCCCGTCAGCATGAAAGCCTTCTTGGCCTGCCACCCGGCCGCCGCGGCGGCGTCACCGCGCCCGGCATGCAGGTCCCTGATCATGTCGTAGGTATGCCCCTCGGACAGGGCATAGTGATAGAAGAGCTGGAGCAGAGACCGCTCGGCGGCCTCGACCCAGCCGAGCGCGGCCAGGTCGGCGGCGGTCTGCGCGTGCTGAAGAAGTTCGTCAGGGGTGGCCGTCGGCAGGATCCGCACGCCGGTCTCGGGCAGGTGGGCGTCTGCGGTGAGATGGCGCAGGGCTTCGTCGTCGTAGCAGTCGGCGATCAAATGGATCCGCTGTGGCCCGCGCAGGTTGCACACACCGTGAGCGTAGGTGGGGGTGAGCCGCCACCACCGGCCCGCCGTCATGTGCACGGCCGCGCCGGCGGTGACCAGGTAGGCGGAGCTGTTGGTCAGGATCGGCAGATGTAGCCGGTAGCGCTCGATCGTGTTGAGTTCGGTGTAGTCGCGGTGCTCCCACAGGAACGCGTTGCTGTCGAGACGGGCCAGCCGTACCCACATGTAGGACAGGCCGAGCTCGTCCAGCAGCGCCCGGGTCGCGGGCATCCGCTCCAGCAGCAACGTGGCGACCGGCCGCTCACAGTCGGTGATCGTCACGTCAGCGGGATCGCCGCTTCCGTTGAGCAGGGACAGGGTGGCCCAGCCGCCGGACTGGTACTCCTCATAGGAGATCTGCCAGTCAGTGGGCACGGTGAGCGCCTCGTGGCGCAGGCGCTCAAGGCGCGTGTCCGTGATGGAGGCCAGGCAGCCCACCTGGTCAATGAGCGCTGTGGATGTGGCGGTGTCGTCGTGCAGGTCGGTCGTGATCATTGGAGCTCCCGGTCAGAGCTTGATCGGCCGCCCCCATGACGGGGGATCATCTACAGGTAACGACCCGAGACCAAGCATCGGGGGACGTTTTCCCCGGGTTTCCCCCAGCACCACCCGGGCCGGGGTGCCGAAGCAGAATCCGGGGTGCTGGGGAAACCGGGCTCCCAACGGGTCTCTTTTTGCCCCCTTCGGCCAGTTCACCCTCACCGGCAACTCCCGCTCTCGGGCCTCGGCCACCACATCGGCAGTTCCGCCGCCGCCCGAGGCAGGCTCTCCATCCCACACCGCAACGAGTTCGTCGACAGACCCCAGCATCGCCTCGTTGGCTGCGACGTACGCCTCCCGGCTGGCGTGGTCGAAGTCCATAACCCGTATGTGAACGGCCCTGCTCAGCAGTCGGTTGAACTGCTCAGCGTGGTCCGGTTTGACCTTGGTCTGCCGGTAATCCCGCGAGGGCAGCACGACTTCGAGCGTTCCGCCCGACTTCAGGACGGCTTCGGAATAAGCTGTCGGCTCCACGAGCGATGCGCGAGACGCCGATTACCTCGCCGATCACGTGCTCAAGATGCGCACGCAGTACCCGGAGACGAGGGTAACCGTGTCGGCGATCAGGTTCATGTGGCCGGTCACACCGATCCGCATCATCAGCATCTCCCCGCTCGACGCCACGATTCCTCCAGCACGCCAGGACTGGAGCGAGCGTGATCTGAACCTCAAGCTCTTCGGCGTCGATCCAGGATTCCTAGCGCTTTTCAAGCATCGTCAGCAACGGCCGAAAACTCTCGACCAGAGAAGAGATTAGTAGCCTTCCCTTCTCTGCGCTTCCCTGTGACGGGCGACCGATTACGCCCGTATCAGTGTAGGCCGCCATACCGAGGGACAATAGGTACCTTCGATCATTGGCAATATGGTCAGCAGATCGATAGCCGGGCTTCACTAGTTCTGCGTGCGAGTACAGAAGTATGGATGTCTCTAGCTCGCCAGCATGCATGTCCTCATGTGCCGTAGTTGATAGTTGCGCTGCTTTGCGGGCATCCGCCCAGTCCTCACGAGAGGGAAACAGGGCCATATGCCTACCCAAGAAACTACCCTCTTGAACCAAATTGGAGAGAATATAGTTTCCCCCATGCGCGTTGACCAGAACAACGGCATGCATGCCAGAACTATCTAGTGAAGTGCATATATCCCCAACCATTGCCCCAAGCGTTCGGGAAGAGATGCTAACCGTCCCCGACCAGCCGGAATGCTCATGAGAACAAGAAATAGTGATCGGGGGAAGCAGAAATACCGGGAAGTTGACGGCCAGCTCATTTGCAATCGTACACGCAATTATCGTATCCGTAGCCAATGGAAGGTGATCGCCATGCTGTTCAAAGCTACCGATTGGAAGAATGGCAACCTTGGCATTACGGGCTACCACTTCAGGCATGGTAGAAACGGGGAGAAGGTAGTTCACGGGGAAGGGAAATCTTTCATACTAGGAGCGAGAAGGAGTACGCTCTTTGATTAGACTTATGACTCTATGTACTTCTGCCTCAGAAGACCATCCGTTAAGATGGCGAGCCAATCGTAGCAACTCCTGCGTAAGTCGAGCAGATCTCACGGAGCGAGCGACCTGTAAGGCATCTTGTGCAACCATACACGAACGTAGAGGTTCCCCCATGACTGCATAAGCAGTCGCCAGCCTAGCGAAGCATAGTGCGTTGTCTCTGGCCTGGGCTTCATCAGCCCATCGAGACCGACTCTTCTCAAGTAGTTGAATCGCATCGTGCGACTGCCCCAGCGAAACCAGAGACGCGCCCAGCTCCATTTCAACATAGGCTGGCGTGCAGTACGTAGCTAGATCATCCTCAATCTGAGAAATTCCCGATACCGCTTCGGACATGGCTTCATCCGAAGCCCGCTGAAAACCAATAAACCTGCCGGTATCATCACTCATGGCGTACGCATTCGCTCGTTGCCGAAAAAGGGCGGCTCGCAGCCTTGGCGTCAAATCACTAGAATAAGCGAGAGCTGCATTTATAAGGCCTAGAGCATGCCCCGGGTCGCCCGATTCGCTCGCTATATTGCTTTTGCGCATAAGAATGTATGAAATCGCCCTCGCATCGTTCAACTCCATCGCATAGTCCAGTGCCATATTTGTCCATGCAATGGATTTGACGTAGTCTCCCGAATCCTGATAGAGCCAACCAAAGAATTCAACAAACTGGCTGGCAAGTTCAAGGAGAGGCTTTCGATCACTGCCGTGAGTTACCCGGCAAGTTTGGGTGAGTACTGAAATATAGTGTTCCGCCGAAGGTAGAACCAGAGCCGAACCCAGCATCGCATCTGTCTGTATATGTCCGCGCAATAAGGTGTCAAGACTGACCAGCAATGACCGCGTTGCAGGGATAGCCTCCTGAGCGAGATGGCTATTTTCCGGCTCCCTTTCTACTATTTCCTGATTCGGATCAAAACCAGCCGACGAATAGCCACCGAACAGATCGCTCTCCGGCATTCCGAGGGCGAGCGCGAACAATTGAGGGTAGGGGTCGCGCGGCTGGTGAACGCCTGCCTCCCAGTTCTTGATGTTGCGGATGAGCGAGGCCCGCTCCGCCATGCGAACGCCGAGTTGGTCGGCAGCCTCGGTCAGCCTCTTGGCCAGCTCGTTCTGCGACCAGCCGAGCCTCCGCCTCTCACCCTTGATCCGTTCGGCCCAGATCGGAAGCTTTTTCACAACAGGCACCTTCCGGGCTCGGGGGGCGTCTTCCCCCAGTTTCCCCTATCACCACCTGGTTACGCGCCTTAACGCAACGTTTTCATGGACTGGCCCATGAACAAAGCGGCCCCGGTCCGGTGCGCGAACACCGGGGGACTCCGGGGCCTTGGCCAGGAAGGACCCCTGACCTGATGCCCAACCTTAATGCCCCGGTATTGGAGCGGGTGACAGTAAGCGGATGCGACTGCTTCGCGGATGCGCCGCCACTGCCAATGGGATGCGCGGTCTGCGGGCACGCCCCCTATGCCCACGGCTGTACCCAACTGCACACGCCGGACCACGACTACCAGGTCCCGGACGGAGGGTTGATGGCGGCTCGCCTGGAGGCCCGATGCACCGGCTCTCGTCCGATGCCCCGCCTTATCCAGCCCGAGCTCGCCGCTCCTGCCGAGGTCGTGACTCCTATCGAGACGGTCCCCCCGGTGCCTGCACCACGGTGCGGTGGCGTCCCGTCCGCTGTCCATCCCGAGACGACTGCGGCCGACCTCGAGGCCGCACCCTGCGCCGTGCAGTTCCTGCCGATGCGATGTGGGCCGATCTCCCACGGGGCGACCGCTCTGTGCCGCGCTGATCGCCTCGCATCGCGGCGCCCGCCCGCGGCCACCGCAGCCCGTATACGGCACGGCTTCTGGCAGGGCCGAGCGCGGAACGCCCCCATGGCCCGCTCTGTGCGGGACAGAGGGCGCAGCACCACCACCGCGAGAAGACCTCCGAGGAGATTCGTGCCGGCCTCGTCAACGGGCAGGTCCGCATGAGTACCAATTACGCACCCAACCCCGCGCCTCTGGTCGGCCGCCACCGGGAAGGACGGCCCATCGTCCCCGTCTCACGGAAGGCGTGGGATCTGGAGGCTCGCAGAGAAGCGGTCCGGCTCGACCAGACCGCCCCTCTCTGGCATGTGATCTACGGGATTGGCCGCCGCCGCTTCTACGCACTTCCGGTGTGGGCAGCCCCCCGGGGGCTGATCCTCGAAGCGGTTACAGCCTGCGAACTGCAGGACCTCATGAATGCCGCTTCCCAACCGGTTCTACGGGGCTGGTCGTAGTGGCGGGCCTGGGAGTGCTGGCCACGGTGGACTTGCCGGGCGAGGCCGCGTCGGTACGCCGAGCGCGTGACGAGGTGCGCGATCTGCTGGTGCAGGCAGGCGTACGGGAGGTGGAGGACGCGCTGCTCCTGCTCTCGGAAGTGCTGACCAACGCCGTCAGACACACTGCGTCGGGACAGCCGGGCGGCCAGGTACGGGTGGCACTGCGCGACTTCGGCGCCAGAGTGCAGGTGGACGTGATGGATGAGGGCTCCGACACCAACAAGCCGGATATCGGCGACCTTCCCCAAGACGAGGACGTGGACGGCCGGGGCTTGTGGCTGGTGCAGGCACTTGCCCTGGACTGGGGCTGGCATGAGGACGTGGCCGGCCGCACGGTGTGGTTCCAGGTGGCCAGGTGATCGCCATGTCGGAATCAGTTGGCGGGCTGGTGGTGCCGTACGTGATCGCCCGGTCGGAGGAGATCGTCTGCGATCCGCTGTACTTCTACAGCGATGCCCGCTGGGGGGTGTTCCTGTCCTATCAGCGGCGGCGGGCGGCTGACTGGCTGCACGGGATTCTCCGGGCGAGGGTGCTGGACACCTCCGAAGGCGAGCCGATGTGGCGGCAGGTCAACACGCTGCGTCAGTGGCGGTGCATGGACGAGGGCCTGTGCCAGGTGTGCGGCCGGGAGGCGGCTCAGCCTGGGCAGCCCATGCCGTGGATCTTGACCGAGACCGCCTTTCACGCGCTGTCGTGGCGGGCGGACGCGGGAGACACCAACGCCCCGCCCACCTGTTGGGACTGCATTCCGGTGGCACTGGAGCAATGCCCGCGGCTGGGGGTGAGCGCGGAGGTGGTGACGGTGGCCTGGCGGGAGCCCATAGCCGTGCTGGGTGACCTGTACCGGCCCGGCCCAGGGGTCGGCTGGCAGTTGCCGAGCCCGGTTCAGCGCCAGGTCTACGTCGGCCTGGACGAGTTCGCCAGGCACCCTCGTGTGCTGGCAAACCAGCTGGTCGTGCGCCTGCATGGCATTGAGCGAGGGGCCTTAGGCAGGCGGGGAGGGTCCCTAATGGCCAGATAGCCCCAGGTAGACGCGACCTAGCCTGCTGCTCGCATGAGTTCGCGTCTGCCCCGGGCAAGCGGAGGGCCTGGTCCCCTTCCCCATCGATCGGGGGAACGGACAGATATCGATATCGAATGGAGTAGTGCCGATGACGGGCATGGGCCCGAATGAGAGCACCCCGGTAGTACTGCAACGGGGACGGACCGAGGTGTCCCTCTACTCGCAGGTGGCGGACATCCTCGCCAAGAGGATCGAGAACGGCGAGCTGAGCCCCGGCGACCGGGTGCCCAGCGAGAACGAGATCAAGAACGAGTACGGCGTCGCCCAGATGACCGCGCGCCGGGTTCACCGGGAGCTGCGCGAGCGTGGCCTGGTGCACACCGTGCCCGGAGAGGGGTCCTTCGTCGGCCCGGCGGAAACCCCCCGTCCCGAATACCTGCTTCCCCTCTATGTGCAGATGGCCAAGGAAATCGTCGGGGACATCCGATCAGGAAGGCTCAAGCCGCGCGAGCCGATCCCGTCCGAGCGGGACCTGATGCAGAGGCACGGCGTGGCCAAGGCCACCGTGCGGATGACCTTGTCCACGCTGCGGGAGTGGGGCTGGGTGAAGACCATCCCCTACCGGGGTTCGTTCGTGGTTGCGGAGGACAAGTGGCCGGCACAGGACGGGGGCCAGGGGGGAAGAACGCAGGAGGTCGCGCCGTGATTTGCTTCCAGCCCGCGAGCGTGATCGGCGAATTTCCGGGGGCGGTGGCGATCGGCGTGAACAGCGGTGATGACGGCGACGTGTTGGCGCTCCGCCCGTGGGAGCGTGGGCTGAAGCCAGCGAAGATGGGCGTTGCCGCCGCCGAGATCTGTAGCGATGCGGATTTGGCGGACCGGTACCGGTCTGGGAAGTCGGTCCGGAAGATCGCTCAGGATGTGGGTTTGTCCTGGCGGAAGGTACGGGCGGCGCTGGACCGGGAGGGGGTGGTAATGCGCCGCCAGAGCAGCGTTCCCTGGCTGATGGTGAAGGTCGATGTCGATGAGCTGATACGCCGGTACGAATCCGGCGCGACGCTGTCTGAGCTGGCCAAGGAGAACGGTCGCGACCCCTCGGTGGTGCGCAACCGTCTGCATGATGCCGGTGTCACGCTGCGCGTGCCGCTGAAGCCGCTGGCGGGCCGTCTCAGCGAGAGCGAGTTGCGGGAACGGCACGCGGCGGGCCAGTCGTTGGGGTCACTGGCCAAGCTGGCGGGGATGTCGAAGTCCGCGCTGCGCAAACGGCTGCCCGGTCTTCCTATCCCCCCAGCCGGCGCGGGAGTTCCCGATGCCCGGTAGCCCGGGAACCGCCAGCGATGACCGCGGACGGGTGCGCGAAACGGCTGGTCCAGGACTGGCCGCAGACAGGCCGGCCAGCCTCACCGGAAACGGCCGCATGGCCGGCCAGAACCGTGACGGCGCAGAGCCGGGCTTGGACCGGGGCAGCGACACACCGCTGTATGCCCAGCTCGCCGACAGGATCGAGAAACTGATCCGGAGCGGCAAGCTGGCTCCGGGAGATCGGGTCAGCAGCGAAAGCGAGATAGTCCGCGAATTCGGCGTCTCAATGAAAACGGCCCGAAACGCGCATCAGGCATTGCAGAGACGGGGTCTGGTGCACACCGTCGCCGGGGCGGGAACGTTCGTGGGCTCGAAGGACACCCCACCCGCCCCCTACGTGATGCCGACGTACCTCGTGATCGCCGACGAACTGGCCGGATTCATCCGCCGTGGCGACATTCCCACCGGAGAGAAGATCCCGAGCCGGACCATGCTCGCCAGACAATACGAGGTCACCATCTTTACGGTGGCCGAAGCGGTGGCCGTCTTGCGGGACAAGGGCTGGCTGGTCACCGTCCCGCGCAACGGGCATTTCGTCACCCCGGCTGATAGATGGCCCTCTGCGGAGGAGTGGCGGAAAACAATCGCCCGCCCTCGCGGGGCCAGGGAACCTAGGTAACCGCAAGGACCTGTCCAGGCTCCCCACATGACGATGAGAGGCCGCGGTTTCAGCGGACCTTTCATGAGCTGGCGCGGCTGCGCTTATCAACGCTTCCCAAGCACGGCCGCCGCGCCTCCCCCTGTCCACGTGACCAATCCCTATAAAGGCCCCCTCATGACCGGCTCTCACGCCAGGCCCGCCCTCGAATCCGGAGGGACCTCATGATCCACGCGGACGACGACCTGAACGTTACCCAGGAGGCGTTAGAGGCGCTGAGGGAGCACTTCGCCGGCGGAAGCGGCGGATCCTCGGAGCGCGGGTGGTCCGGGCCAGAGCCGGTGTCGTGGCGGTACCGGCAGGTGGCGCTGGCGCGCTTCCTGCTGCCGGGCTTCTCCGGCCCGCGCACGCTGATCGGCACGGACGGGTCGGTCACCGAGGGCAGCGACCTCGCTGGCGTCGCGGCCGTTCACGGCGACGGCTACGTGACGGTCAGCGTGATCGAGGGGCCTGCCCCCCACAGCCAGACCGCGGAGATGGCCGCTGTCATGTACGCCTTACGCCGGTCCGGCCACGGCCACGTGATGCTGATGCTGGACAACCTCCAGATACTGGAAGCGGTACAGCTGATGAATCACCGCGCCCGCGTGGTCACGGGCGGCTGCCAGGACCAGGGCATGGCGGCCGAGGTGCTCAACCTTCTGTCGCAGGACCGCCAGGTGACAATCCGGCACGTGCCGGACGCCGAGGGTGGCACCACGTCGAACCGTATGCCGTCGCAGCCTCTGATGGCGGCGGCTCACCGGCTGGCCTGGACCGCCCGACGCCTGGCGATCGACGGCTACGCACTGGAAGGCGAGGCGCTGGCCTGGCTGCAGAGCGCGGCCACCAGGACGACCAGGCGGACCAACATTCTGCGGCTTTCGTACGACGCCTGGCGGCGCAGGCAAACGCTGTCCGAAATGAAGCACACGCGTGGCGGGACGCCATCTTTTCGGCGCTGAACTCCCCGACTTCGCCTACCTCTCGGAGAAGCAGCACGGCTTGGTCGTCGCCCCCATTACCGGAGGAGCCGCCAGCTACGCCGTACGAGCGGGCGGACGCGCTGTTCGACTTCGCCAAGTCCGGACACCCGCCCGGTCGGTCCGCTCGAACTGGCATAGGAACTGTGGGTCGTGGCATTCCATGCCCGGGTGGTAGGCCCGCGTCCGCGAAAGTGCGGGACGAAGCGCACGCGCGCGCCCAGAAGGTCCTGAAGAACGGCGAGGGGTCCCCAGGTCTGTTTTGAAGGGGCTCACAATGCACCCTCGAGGTGACGCTATAAGTGACGGTGGTCTTGCCCCGGCTTCTGGTGCGGTGGGGGCCTTCACCGGGAGCTCACGTTCCGTCGGGGCGGGTCAGCGGTGGCCGCCATCGCCGCCAGCGCATCCTCCTTCGATTGCTGGGCAGTCCGTAGCCCGTACTGGTGCCTCTCGGCAGTCCACGCCTCGGCGTACATGCGAATCGCCAGAGCTCCTACCGCGGTCCGGGGCTGGTCAGGTGACGGGCACGATCCTCACCTCTGCGAGTGTGCCGCCCTCTATCCACAACAACCCCAGCGTGCCGTACGGCTGGCGCCTGCGGTCGGTGGGCGAGCCCGGGTTGAGAATGCGCAATCCGCCGGCGCTCTGGTCCATGGGAATGTGGGAGTGGCCGAACACCACCAGGTCGGCTTTGGGGAACCTGGCTCGCATCCTGGCCAGCCGCCCCTTAGCCCGGCCGCTGTCGTGGATCATGGCTACTCGCAGGCCGCCGAGCGTTAGCTCCAGCGTCTCCGGGGCCTCGACGTCCGGGCCGTCGTTGTTGCCCTTGACGGCGTGGACGGGCGCGTAGGAGGCCAGTTCGTCCAGGACCCAGCCGACGCAGACGTCACCGGCGTGCAGGATCGCGTCGGCGCCGCGCAGGTGCTCGACCACTCTGGGAGGGCACGTCTTCCAAAAGCGCGGCGCGTGCGTATCTGACAGAACGACGACCTTCATCACCTGACCACCGCCTGCAACCTGTCCGTCACGCTTTCGACTCGGAACGTTCACCGAGATGCTGAGATGTGCCGAATGGGGTTCAACACCGCTTCCAGGCAGAGACTTCTTCCCGGAGCCCTTTCAGCATTGCAAGATCACCCGATTGGGGTGCATGAGAGCGTTTACCGCACTCAATCAATGATCATGTCATGGCCATTTGAACCTGATCACACTGCAAGATCTACTTAGCATGATTGCGTACGAAAGTTCGAACTCTAGTCAAAGTTTACAATATGTGTCATAGTATCTGACAAGATCAATCCAGAATGGACCAAGGTATCTATCGATACTCCGGTCAAGATCAACAGGCCGCGCGGGGGCGCGACAGGCGGCGAAGGGAGGGCCGGGCGGGTGGCGTGGGTCAGCGTGATCGGGCCCTCTCAGGAACAGGTCGAGTACCGCCTGCAGGAGGGCGCCGGGTGCGGCCACCAGGTCCGCGATCCGGATCGCCACGCCGAACTTGCCCCCGGTGCCGAGCACGACCACCCCGACGTACGTCCGGACGGTCAGGTTGCCTACCGGCTGGCCGGCGACCGCGGTTTGATGTGGATCGGACAGGGCCTGCACGAGGTCGGCATCACCCCGCTGACCACGCTGACCCCCGGCCAGCACGACGCCGCCCGGGCCATCATGGACGGCGCCGACCCCCGCGACGGCCAGGTCCTGCTGGCCCCCAAACAGGCCGTGGACCCGCGCGCCAAGCTCGGAGCCGCCCCGCTCCTGGAGGCTTTGGAGGAGGCCGCCGTGCTGCGCGGCCTGACCGGGGGTGCGGCGGCGCTGCTGGCCGACCATCCGGCGCTGGTCAAGCGGGCCGCCCGGCTGGCCCGGGGCGTGGCCCGCCAGGGTGAGGCCCACCGGCTGCCGATCCGCGACGCCGAGCGCCTGGCCGTCGCCGCCGGGATTGACCTGGCCGACCTGTACCCGGCCGACGAGCTTGCACTGGCCCGCCGCTGGCGGGATGCCATGGTGCGGGTCGGCAACCGCGGCTACGACCTGACCTTGGACGTCACCAAGAGCCTGTCCGGCCTGCACGGCCTGGCCACCCTGTCAGCCCCGCGGTTCGCCGCCGCCATCAAGAAGACCTTCGCCGAAGCCGTCATCGAGACCGTGGCCGCCGTTGAGCAGTGGGCCGCCTACGGGCAGCGCGGCCACCAGGGCGACGGTCAGCTGGCCAAGCGCGCCGAGTCAACCGGGCTGCTGGGCTGGGTGATGTGGCACGACACCGCCCGCCCGGTCGGCGACGCTGCCCCCGACCCGCACCTGCACGCCCACGTCGTCATCGCCAACCTGGTCCGCGGCCGGGAGGACGGCAAGTGGTCGGCCATCGGCGCCGGTGGCCGCGACATCTACCGGCACGCCCACGCCGCCGACGCGCTGCTCAAGGCCCGGTTACGGCGCGAGCTCACCCAGACCTGGGGCATCACCTGGGCCCGCGACCCCGACACCGGAGCCTGGGAGCTCCAGGCCATCCCCGCCCACGTGCGCGCCCTGTTCTCCAAGCGTGCCAGCCAGGTCCGCGCCACCCTGGCCCGCCTGGGCATCGCCTACGACCAGGCCAGCGGCCAGGCCCGCAAACTCGCCTCCACCCAAAGCCGCCAAGCCAAAAGCCCCGTCTCTGAGCAGGGCCTGGCCGCCGACTGGCACGCCCAGCTGGCAGCCGTCGGCATCGACGGCCACGCCCTGGTCGACGCCTGCCGCGACTCTGGCCCCGACCCCGGCACTGGCCCGGCCGGGTTGGCCGGCCCCGGCGGGCCAGGCCCTGTGCTTCCGGAACGCCCAGCGGCAGAGGAGATCGCGGCGTGGATCTGGCGCCCAGACGGTGGGCTGACCGCCCATGCCAAGGAAGCGTCGCGGGCGGATGTGCTGGCCGCCGTGATCGACACCTGCCCGGACGGCGTCGCGGACCTGGCCGACGCCGAGGCCCTGACCGACCAGGTGCTCGCGCTGGCCCCGGCCGTACGCCGACCCGACTCCGGGGCCACCCACCTGACCAACAGTCAGCGCTACACCAGCCAGGACATCCTGGACGCCGAGAAAACCATCCTGGCCTCCGTCCGGGACCGGTACGGCGCAGGCTGGGCAACGGTGGACGAGCAGGCCGCCCGCCTGGCCATCACCACTTACGAGACCGGCAACGGCCTGACCCTGTCGGATGAGCAGCGCGCCGTCCTGGACCGGCTGCTGACCGGCGGGCACGGGGTCGAGGCGGTGATCGGCGTCGCCGGGGCCGGGAAGACGACCATCATGGCGGCCGCGCGTACCGCCTGGTCCTCGCGCGGCCTGGTCGTGGCCGGTGCCGCGACCGCCGCCGTGGCGGCCGCCCACCTCTACGGCGAGTCCGGCATCCCCGCCACCACCATCGCCTCCTGGCTGGCCCGCATCCAGGACGGGCCCGGCCTGTCCGGCGTCGACGTCCTGGTGGTCGACGAAGCCGCCATGGTCGACGACCGCGAACTGGCCGTCCTGCTGACCGAGGCCGGCCGTACCGGCACCAAGCTCGTGCTGATCGGCGACCCGGTGCAACTGCGAGCGGTCGGCGTCGGCGGCGGGTTCGCCGCGATCCACCGCCAGGTCGACGGCGCGCTGCTGAGCGAGAACCGCCGCCAGCGCGACCCGCTCGAACGCGCCGCGCTGGAGCTGTGGCGGGCCGGGGAACGCCGCCAGGCCCTGCAAACCTGGGGGCAGGGCGGCCGCGTACACGCCGGACGGGACGCCGATGACACCCTGGCCGCGATGCTGGCCAACTGGATCCAGGCCCGCCAGACCTACCACCCCGTCGCCCCTGTCGAGCCCTGTGACGTGGCCGAACAGGGCGAACTCGGCTGGCCGGCGGAGTTCGCACGGCAGGATGCCGAGCGCATCCACGACGAGCTCGGCGAGGTGCTGCTGCTCTCGGGCACCAACGAAGCCGCCGACCGGCTGAACGCCGCCGCCCGCGCGATCCGCCGCGCCCGCGGCGAGCTGGACGGCCCCGACCGCCGCTACCTTCTCCCCGGCGGGAAGATCCTGGCGCTGGCGGTCGGCGACCACGTCCGCGTACGCCGCAACGACTATCGTTCAGCACGCGGCGAGGGCCTGGACGTGCTGAACGGCTATCGCGGACGCATCGCCTCCATCGGCGGTGACAGGCGGGTGGAGGTCGAGTGGCGCTCCCGTACGGCGGACGGCCCGCGGCTGGTCCGCGAGTGGATCAGCCCGGACTACATCGCGGCCGGCGGCCTGACCCACGGCACCGCCATGACGGTGGCGGCCGCCCAAGGGCTGACCGCTGAGCACGCCCTGATCTACGGGCTAGGCCTGGACCCACACACCCTGTACGCCGCCATGGCCCGCGACCGGCAGACCGCCCGCCTGTACCTTCCCCGCGACCTGCTGGAGTCCGACGCCGACCGGGCCCGCCATGGTCAGGCCCGCACACCCGGCGAAGAGCTGCAGCGCGCCCTGGCCGCCTACGCCGCCACCCTGGACGGCGACCGGGCCGACCGGTTGCTCACCCCCGAGCCCGACCCGATCGCCACCCCCGCCCCCGTCGGCGAGGGCCAGGGCGTGCCCGGCGAACCCGCGCGCGATCCGGATCGCGCGGCACACCCCGAGCAGCGCGCCGAGGCCGCCCGCACCGCTGAGCCCAGGGACCGGGACGTGCAGCAGGTGCTGGAAAGGGAGCGCCGCGCCAACCTGCTGCTGCCCCTCATGCGCGTCCCGCACGGGCTGGGCCTGGTCGACGACCAGCAGTTGGCCGACCGCATCCGCTGCCTGGCCGCCGACCTTCAGAACGCTCTCGCCGAGCTGGTGGGCGCGCGGCTCGCGCTGGCCCGTACCGTCGAGCACGGCGGCGGCCGCGCCGAACGCACCTTGGATGCCAAGGTCACCCGGTTGCGCGACCAGGTCGCGGCGATCGAGCGGGCCGAGGCCGACGCCGCCCGCCTGGCCCAGGCCCGCGCCACCATCACCACCGCCCGCCGCCAAGCCGAAGAGCTGCGCTCCCGTCACCGGCAACTGACGGGCGAACTGGAAGGACTGACCTCCTGGCGGCCCGGCCACCGGGCCCGCCGCCGCGAACTCGAGGCCGAGCTGCCCGCCATCGAGCGCGAGCTCGGCGAGCTGGCCGCCCGCACCGAACCGGTCAGCCAGGCCAGGCCCGCGCTCGCCGAAGCTGCCCGGGCCAGCACTGCTCAGGCCCCGCCCGCCGCCACCTGGCCGATGGTCCGCGCCCAGCACGACGGGCTGACCCACGACATCGATGCCGCCCGCCGCGCCGCCCGCGCCGCCGACGTCACCACCAGCAACCAGGCCGTTCAAGCGGCCCAGGCCCGGAGAGATGTCGCCGCCGAGCGCCGACAGGCCGCCATCGACGAGCAGTCCCGCCGGGCCGGACTGGACCCTGTCCAGCGGGACGAGGAACAGGCTGTACGGCGTGGGCAGGCGGAGAAGGTCGGCGCGCGAGCTAGCGTCGGCCGCGAGGTCCAGGGTGCTGACCGGCCCAGTCGCAGCCGTAGGTACGTGCCGCCATCATTCCCCGGCCGGGATGGTCCCGGCCGGGCCTTCGGCCGCTGAATCTTCGTCATGGCGACGGAGAGGTGATCGAATGTTGTGGGTTGGCAGCAGATCTCGGAGTGGCATGCCTAGAAGGGGGGCTCCTCTGGCCAGGTGGATGCTGGCAGCGCGGCCGCGGGCAAAGGAAGGTTGGTCACCACGAACAAGTCCAAGATGTCGTTGCGATCCATGAAGATAATCGATCGCCGTTGGGTGGCATCCAGGACGTTGCCAAGCCAGTTCCGCGCCTGCTTGGTGATCTCCCCGCCTGCGACGATAAAGGCATGATCGACCAGAACGCGTTTACCGAACTCGGGATCGAAGATCTCGTGGCTGAGCATCATCAGTACTTGGTTGTAGATCTCGGCGACATTGGTGTTATCGGCGCGGCTGACACCAGAAGCGTCTAGCTTTCCCTTTTTCACCTGCAGGCCGAAATAGAGGACGTGTTGGGTGGGCAAGGTGAACTTCATCCAGATGTCCTTGCCGTACTCCAATGCCTTGTCCTTGTGGCCAACCGCGGTGACGCGGTGGAAGCCCAGCTGGCGAAACAAAGGCAGCAGGATCTCCTCGGTCAGCTCGTCTTCAGATGCCTTGTCGAGGTAGGCGCGCAGCTGGTCGCGACGCTGGAGCTCGGCAGTGGAAAACGGCCTGTGCGGGTTGTGCTCGGGAGCGGTCGTGGTGTTGGTGGCCAAATGCCTCACGTAGCACTGCCGGTCCGGGGCGTAGTAAGCCTCAAACCCCTCCCGGGCCAGTGCCGAGTTGATTATCGCCAGCGCGCCGGGGCGCTGATGGTCTTCGTTGGTCGCATCCGCCGGATCCATCAGCCGCCAGATTACGCGGGCGAAGGTGGCCGGCAGCTTTCCACTGCTGGCGTGGGGTTCTTGGAGAATCTCCTCCAACCTGTCGGCGACCCACCGTTGGCGAGTCGATCCGTCATGGGTGTAGTCGGTGCCGACATCGCTGAAAAACTCGGTGAGGAGCGAGCTGCTGCGGTAGTGGAAGAACGTTGACTCATGCGGGAAGTTCCCGCAGATCATGTCAGCGATTTGCATCACGGTTCGCCGCTGAAATCGCATCTTGGGCTCCCGCTCGCCATCGAGTCCGTCGAACTTCTAGGGATTAGGTCAAAGTTTCGGGCCGAAGTACGTCCTCGCGCAGAATTCGAGCCAGGTCCTTGGCTTCGGCATTGTGGCCGGTCTGGCGGCGTACTTCTTTACGAATCGCGTCCAGGACCACCTCTGACAAGAGCACTTGGGCCAAGGCCTTGGGCGATGTGGCGGCGCGAGCCTTCCACAACTCGTCGATCAGACGGCGCTTGAAGGCGTCCTTGCTCAGGTAGAACAGCGCGTCGGCCTTGGCAGCGGGCGAGTCGCTGCCCAGCAGGTCGACTTCCATGGCCAGGTCGATCTCCACGGGCAGCCCGCCCGTGAGGTGGTAGACCTGCCAAACCTGGCCGTTGGTCAGGATCATCCATTCGACGCCCTCGTTGACGGCGTACATCTGAACCTGGCGGAGGTGTCGCAGTCCCAGTTTCTGGCTGCAGCGCTTGACCTCGATGAAGGCCACCAGCTGCTTCTCGATGCGGATGCCGTAGTCGGCGAACTCGCCCTTGACCTGGTACTCGGTGGTCAGGTCCTCGTACTTGTCGTAGCCCAGGCCCTCACAAAGGAAATCGGTCACCAGCAGGCGGGTGTCGCCCTCGTTGGCGTCTCGCGCGACCAGATCAGCCAGCGGCTTGGAAAAGCGGCGGATGGCTGTCCGGATGCGGTCCCGGGCGTCGCTCTCCCACTTGGGCGCTGATCGGGCGGGCGCCACCGTCTTCTTGGCGAGCACCGCGGTCGGCGCCGGTTCCCCGCTCGTGCTCCCCGTCGCCTGGGACGCCGCTTGCACTGCCTGGTCACTCATGCCCGCCCACCTTCCTCTGGCCTCATTTGCCCCGGCAGGCTACGGCCTGTTTTCGGCGCGCTGCAGGAAATTGCATAAATAGCTCCCGGATCGTTCCATCCACACAATTCGGCCACCCTAAAACTTGCCCTGGATCCTTCCGGTTTGGCTGCCCGCTTAGGTGGTGATTGCCGGGGCGGGCAGGCTCTACGATTACCAGATTGCCTGGATTGTCCCCGCTCTGCTCCTCTCGCGAATTATCGCCTTCAGCGCGCAATACCACGTGGAACTGCCGTCGCTGGGCAGTCGCTACGGGGGGCCTCGCACACTCAAACTGGGATTCGGCAAGTAGCTCCAGGTCGGTGAGTACCCCCACTCTGCGATGGTGCTGACGGTCTACGTCCGTAAGGCGGACTCCCCGCGGTTCTACATCAGTGTGGAGGGCATCTGCTGGCGAAATGGATGCCGGTCGTCCAGGACGCCAAGATGGTCCAGTTGCTCGTCAAGCTCCGCTCCTGCGACTGGACGGGGTCTCTGATCTGGGGGACTTGCTGCGCAGCATGCGTAAGCGCCGCTAGGCACTCGCCCCAGTACGCGTCCTGGCGACGCGTTCCCGGGTTCGGTGAATGTCACGCCAACCCGTCGAGCAGCTCGCCGAGACGGCCGACGGCCTTGCTGTTGTGGCCCTTGGCCGCCATCGCTCCAAGGACAACGTCCCTTGTAAGGCCCTCCCGTCCGTACGCGCCGCGGAGGATTCGCGTCGTCTGGTCTCGGCCGAACCCGCGCGTCCACCCGTTGTTCCCGTGAAAGTGGACCCGCTCCAGCACCTCCCGCTGACTGTTCGTGCGGGTTTCCGGTGTCGCCTGGCCGGTCAGCAGGTTTACCGCCTTGGTCTCCATCGCCCAGCCGATCAACGGAGTCGACGCCGTCTCCACTACGGCGAGGGAGGAACCTCGGGCGTAGTTGGCGGCCAGGGTGAGCGTTCCGAAGTCGGGCACATACACCAGCACCGGCCCTTGGCCTCTGCTCACCCGTTGGCGACTGCTGCGTGGAGTGATCGCCGGGTAGGTGTTCGCGAACCAGGTGATCGACTCCACGCCGGCTTTCCATTGGTTCTGATGCGGCGTCACTAGCAGCGGGGAGGCGCCTTCCTGGGCAGCCTGCTCAAGCACCCAAGCGATAGCCAACTTCGCCGCGTCTTCCCAGTCACGGTGCGGGTCGTCATCGGGAACCCATGCTGCGATGTATCCGATATTGGACATGGCCGTGAACGGTAGCAGCGCCGACCGACAATCAGCCCCGCGAAAATACGCTGATGTTTTTGACGCCCGACTGGGCGGGGTACGGCACCCAACTTCGTCCACGCGGGCGAAGGTTCGGTTTGAGCCAGAAAGCTGCAGACGCGGTGCATGGGAGCCGCCAGCGCCCGTCCCATCGAGTTGAACGATTGCCCGTTACGCCATCGCTGCCAGATCTCCTCCTGCTGGGCCGCTGAGAAGCCGTAGTCACGCACGCATGTCCCCCACCACTACAAGATCGACGAATAGTGGTGCATCACCCCTTTGATGGCATCATCGTTTCTTGACGAGTTCTGCGGCTAATGTTGCTGGCCGTGACTGCATCCGGATCAACGCCGATCCCCCTTCACCTGGCGCTCCCGCATCCCTCAACGCCGGCGCCGATGTGGCGGTCGCCCCACCACAGGGACCCCGAGACCTTCAGCGGTTCGGGGATCGATTGGGCCAAGCATGGGCTTGAGCCACGCTGGCTCAAGCAGGAGAGCAGCGACTGCGCCGCCGCACTCGATCCGAGCAGGTTCCACAACTATGGGGGTGTCGAACTGCAGCGGTATCTCGACGGTGCTCGCGATCGCGGGGAGATCGCTCTGATCGTCGCCACGATGGGCCGCGCGGATGACAATCCGCCCAGATCGGTCTTTTCCAATTCTGACGCATCGGTTGACGTGACCCCGCCTTTTGGAACCAACATCGCGGGTCGCAGATTGCCTACCGGCAGTAAGCCGAGACTGGTCGACCAGGCGACCGGTCCGGAGCGCGACCTGGGTCTGCGACTGTTGGCGAGGCCGGCGGATGCACCATGGTGGGCAATGACGTTGTCCAGTTACACCGAATACCCGGGCTCTGGCGGGCCGGCAGTTACCTATCAACCGGTGGGTACGCTGACGCCGATTCTGGTCGATGGCCTTGGAGAGCCCGTGGTCGCGGTGTGGATCTCACCGGATTCCGACCAGCGTGTCTACCTGATACCAGACCAATCCGACGGCAACGCCGTGCTGGACTGGCTTGTCACGCAGGCGCTGCCGGAGTATGTCCCCGGCGCGATGCGGCGCGCCAGGTCGCCGCATTTCGTCGACCCGGCCTTGCAGACCGCCGCCGAGACGGTCGCGCGCCAGGCGCTCAAGGCACTGGAAGCCAGTTACGCGGTCGAGCATGCACGACTGGAGAGCGAACTGCAGAAAGCGAAGGCTGAGGCCGAGCCGGTCCGGTATGGCCTGTTCTACGGCACCGGCGATGAGCTGGAAGACGCTGTCGCAACGGTGCTGCGGGCGGCAGGGTTTGCCACGGTGAATCTCGACGACGAACTTGGCGACAGCAAGTCCGCCGATTTGCTGGCGACCTATGGGTCCGAGGTGCAGATGATCGAGGTCAAGTCGGCCGCCGGCAACGCGTCCGAGAAGCTCGTGGGAGCGCTGGAGCGGCACCTGTCGACCTGGCCGATCCTGCGCCCCCATCAGCCGGTCGGCGCAGGCGTGCTGGTGGTGAACCATCAGTACCGAAAGGACCCGCACGATCGTTCCGCGCAGGTATACGAACGACGCGAGTTCGTTGACTCGCTCAAGGTCGTGGTGCTCAGCAGCCGAGATCTATTCACCTGGTGGGCCGCATGCGATTGGCCGGCGATCCGGAAGGCCGTGCTCGGCACGACTCCTGCGGCACCGCCCTCAGCTGCGGTCACCCCTCCACCACTCGACCTGGGAGACCGTCCTGAATCCAGGAAGCTGCGCTGGCCCTGGAGCCGTGGAGGGTAAGGCTGCAGGTGCCCATCTGGCGCAGATTCGGTGAGCAGATTGGACATGAGTGCTCAGCGGTCTTCGAGGCTCTTCACGCGCGCCTCCAGGCTTTCCAAGCGCTCGGCCAGTCGCCGGACCTCGCTGATGGCTTGCTGCAATTCGGAGGGCGACTCGGCATGGCCAGGAGCCTTGATGATGTACGTACCGCGCGTGGACTGCGTGCTGATCATGCCCTCGTGCGTGAGTTCGTCCAACGCTCGACGGATCGTCTCGATGGCCACGCCATAACGCTGGGCTAACTGCCGCCTAGCCGGCAGTCGCTCGCCCACCTTGAGGCGGCCTGCCGTCACCTCTTGGCGCAGGTCATCCGCGATCTGAAGGTAAGCCGCCCGGGGATTGCTGAAATCAGGCACTGGCACGCATCCAGGCTAGATCCTCCGGCTGTACCAGGTGAGTAGTGTTGAGCTAATGACAGATTGAACTAGTACAGTAATACTTAGCTAGTAAGCTAGTGGAAAGCGAAAGTGTCCGCTGGCACCTTCAAGTGGGCCGAGTGGCCCGTTGCCGCCTGTCGATTCCACCGGGCGGCCCTCGGTTGGTCGGTCGCTGAATTGAATCGATATGTAACAAGCTGTGACGGAGGTGGCAGTGTTGAGGCCTGCAGTCAGGGAGTCTGACAATCTCAGTCAGGATTGTGTAATGATGTTTATGCGGATGTACTTGGTACCTCTGCTACCTATGTGACCCGACGTCGAGGGGGTGAGACGTTGGTGCCTGTCAGTGGCGCTTGCCTATCGGCTGCCTGACTCTCGTGATCCTCTGGCGTTACACAGGCGCCTTGCCGGTTTCCTCGGAGCCGCAGGCTGGCTGGCTATCGTCAGACGCCCTCACGGTGAGGAACACAGCGAGACCTCCACGACCTTGCCGGGTGCGGGTACGTGTCCTCGACCACGTCATGCTCTCCCACCTCGGATTGCACACAGTGTGTCCGGCTCTACCCACACATCTGACAGCCCTCGAGACTCCGACTGCTGCCTGCAAAGGTGCATCCCGCAACGCGGATACCGAAGAACGGCAGCCCACGGCCCCGACGCCATACCTCCAAGCACGTCGCCGGGGCCGCACCCCTACCGCCATCAACGACCGCATAGGAGTGCCCCCATCATGGCCGAATCCACCACCCACAACCAACCGACTCTGCAAGTTGTCTTTCCGAGCGGACCGCCTCGCCTCACGCGGGGCGCCGCTGCCGAACTGCTCGCCATCCTGTTAGAAGCCCACCACAAACAGAACCTGCGAACCGGCCGCCCAGACGCGGCCTGAGGAATCCATGGACACCATCCCCTTCGCCTTCTACGGCCGGGTCTCCACCGAGGACAACCAAGACCCCCGCTCCTCGCGGGCCTGGCAGATCACCCGCTCCCGCGCGCTCATCGAGTCGCGCGGGGGCGTGATCGTCACCGAGTTCTTCGACATCGACAAATCCCGCTCCATCCCTTGGCAGCGCCGCCCGCAGGCGGCGGCGCTGCTCGCCGAACTGCGCAACCCTGACCGCGGCTTCGACGCGGTGGTGATCGGCGAGCCGCACCGGGCCTTCTACGGCAACCAGTACGGCCTGACCTTTCCCGTCTTCGAGCACTTCGGGGTCCCACTCTGGGTGCCCGAGGTGGGCGGCCCGATCGACCCGAACAACGAGGCCCATGACCTGGTCATGAGCGTGTTCGGCGGCATGAGCAAGGGCGAACGCAACCGCATCAAAGTCCGCGTGCGCAGCGCCATGTTGGCCCAGGCCCAGATAGAAGGCCGCTTCCTAGGAGGTCGGCCACCTTACGGCTACCAGTTGGCCGACGCAGGCCCTCACCCCAAACCCGCCAAGGCCGCAGACGGCAAGCGACAGCATCGATTGGAAATCGACGAGTTCGCCGCCTCCATCGTGGCCCGGATCTTCCGCGAGTTCCTAGAAGGCAGGGGTCTATACGCCATCGCCGAACGGTTGACAGCCGATGGCGTTCCCAGTCCTTCGGCCCACGACCCGGAACGCAACCGCCACAGATCTGGGATCGCCTGGACCAGGAGCGCGGTCCGGGCCATCATCACCAACCCTCGCTACACCGGCCACCAGGTGTGGAACCGGCAGCGAAAGGATGAGGTACTCATCGATATTGACGATGTCGGCCTTGGCCACACCACCAAGCTGCGCTGGAACTCGCCCGAAGAGTGGGCGTGGTCCAACGACATCGTGCACTCTCCGATCGTGTCGGCCGAAGACTTCAACGCCGTCCAAGAACTGCGTACCGGGCGCGGTGGGCAGCAGACCGGTCGCCGTCTTAAAGCCGCGAGCCACCCGTACATTCTCCGAGGGCTGATCTTCTGCGGGGCGTGCGATCGGCGGATGCAGGGCAACTGGTCCAATGAGGCGCCTTACTACCGGTGTCGCTTTCCGGAGGAGTACGCCCTGGCGAATCGGATCATGCATCCTCGCAACGTCTACGTCCGAGAGGACATGATCGTCCCGAAGCTGGATCGGTGGCTTGGGAGGTTGTTCGCCCCTCACCGAGTGGATGAGACGCTTGATCTCCTGGTCGAAGCTCAGAAGATCGAGCCATCGGAGCATGAGGGTCTGGCCCTATCACGGCGGCAACTGGCCGAATGCGACCGGAAGCTCGCCCAGCACCGTGCCGCCCTGGAAGCGGGTGCCGATCCCGTGGTCGTCGCTGGCTGGATCCGGGATGAGCAGGCCAAGAAGGTTCAAGCCGAAGCACGGCTTCGCCGAGAACCGACTCGCAGACGGCGGTTCAGTCGAGATGACCTGGCGGGGGTGATGCATACCGTGGGCGACGCCGTACGGCTCCTGGGAAAGGCTGAACCGATCAAGAAGGCCCAGTTGTACGCGAAGTTAGGCGTCCGGCTGACCTATCACCCGAGCAAACAAAAAGTCCTGGTCAGCTCTACATCCGACCAGGACTCCATGGGCGAATCGAACGTGTCCGAGGGGGGACTTGAACCCCCATGCCCATCACTGGGCACTAGCACCTCAAGCTAGCGCGTCTGCCTATTCCGCCACCCGGACGTGGTGCCTGGCACGCGGGACCGTCATCCCGCGTCGGCTGTTAAAGGGTAGCACTGTCGGGTGCGTGGTTCATCCCGGCTTTCCGTGGAGGGCAGGATGGGAGGCGCAAGCCGTACCGGACTCGGGAGGAACAGGATGGGTGCCCTGAACGGTGAGGATGAGGTCGTTGAGCTTTGTGGTGATCTGATCAGGATTGACACCACCAATGCGGGGGACAACGCGGGGCCGGGGGAGCGGAGGGCGGCGGAGTACGTCGCGGAGAAGCTGGCCGAGGTGGGGTTGACGCCGCGGATCCTGGAGAGCGATCGGGGACGGGCCAATGTGGTGGCCCGGATCGCGGGGGAGGACCAGGGGCGGGACGCGCTGCTGCTGCACGGGCATCTGGATGTGGTGCCGTTCAATCCGGGCGACTGGCGGCATCATCCGCTGAGCGGGGAGATCGCGGACGGGTGCGTCTGGGGGCGCGGTGCCGTGGACATGAAGGACATGGACGCCATGATCCTCGCGGTGGTCCGGCAGCGGCTGAGCCAGGGGCGCCGGCCCGCGCGTGATGTCGTGCTGATGTTCACCGCCGACGAGGAGGCCGGGGGCTCCTACGGCGCGCAGTGGCTGGTGGACAAGCACGCGGAGCTGTTCGAGGGCTGCACCGAGGCGATCGGCGAGGTCGGCGGGTTCAGCGTGACCGTCGGGGAGCGGCAGCGGATCTACCTGATCGAGGCGGCCGAGAAGGGCATCGCCTGGATGAAGCTGACCGCGACCGGGCGGGCGGGCCACGGGTCCATGCTGAACAGCGAGAACGCGGTCACCGAGCTGGCCGAGGCGATCGGCAGGCTGGGCCGGTACGAATGGCCGGTACGGCTCACGCCCACGGTTCGCGCCTTCTTCCGCGAGGCGTTCGACATCGAGATCCGTGCCGAGGACGCCGAGCAGGCGGTCGCCAAGCTTGGCCCGCTGGCCCGCATGATCGGCGCCACTCTCCGTAACACCGCCAATCCCACCATGCTGGACGCGGGCTACAAGGCCAACGTGATCCCGCAGACCGCGACCGCGCACGTGGACGGCCGGTTCCTGCCGGGCTTCGAGGAGGAGTTCTACGCCACCATCGACGAGCTGCTCGGGCCCAACATCACCCGGGAGCACGTGTACGCCGACATCGCGGTCGAGACCGCCTTCGAGGGACGGCTGGTAACGGCCATGACGGACGCGCTGCTCGCGGAGGATCCCGGGGCGAAGGCCGTGCCGTACACGATGTCGGGCGGGACGGACCTCAAGGCGTTCAGCCGGCTGGGGGTGCGCGGGTTCGGGTTCGCGCCGTTGCGGCTTCCCCCGGAGTTGGACTTCTCTGGGATGTTCCATGGGATCGACGAGCGAGTTCCGGTGGATTCGCTGCGGTTTGGGGTTCGGGTTCTTGACCGGTTCCTCGATTACTGCTGAGAAACAGGTTGCGTTGACAGTGAGTACTGATAACGTAACCCTCCGTTGAGGGGTTGATCCGCGTCAGGCGGCTCGACGGAGTTGGGGAGGCCGCGTGGCACGCTCACCGGAGCATCGGCAGGGGACGGTTCCGTCCCTGGTCGACGCTGCCGGTGGCGTGCCCGCGGCTGCTTCCCGTCGTGCCCGGGATGCTCGGATGGCGCGGTTCGCGGCCACTTCCCGGCTGAGCCGTCTCCTGGTCGTCGGCGGCCTGATCGCCGTCGGCTGGCTACTCGGCGTGATCTTCGGTGTCTTCGGCTCGGCCTCGGCCGTCGCCGATACGACTCCCTCTCCCTCTCCTGTCGTCGCCGGGTCGGCGCCCGTCAGCGGGCATCCCGACGGTTTCCCCACGGCGGCCGACATCGACGCCTCGGGCAACACCGAGGCGATGGCGGGCCGGAACGTCGACGGGCTCACCAGCCAGTCCACGCCCGTCCTTCCCGATCCGTCCACCGCTGACCACACCCCGGGGAACGGTCTGGTTCCCCAGAGCAGCGGTGGATCCCTTCTGTTCGGGGACGTCGCGCGGTCCTTCGCCGACCCGCGGCTCACCGAGTCGCCCGCGGTGCCTGCGGCGCTCGTCTCCCCTGTCGTCCGCACAGCGGCGGACGACCCTTCCTTCTCTCCTGACTGACCCCGCTTCCCCGCCGGTCCCTCGTTTTCCGAGCCGGCCGGTGACGCAGCCTGCCCGCCAACCGGGCACGCCGCTCCCCGCGCGGGTGACGCGGAAGTCTCCCAATCCTCGTGACGCGCCATGGCCCCGCTGTGACCTCGGCATGGACATCTGTCGCGAGCTGTCAGGTACCCCCAGATAGAACCACTAGGAGCATTCATCATGCGAACGTGGGCGAAGGGCTCTGCCCCCGCTGCGCTTCTCGCCGCCGGGGTCATGGCCCTCGGCAGCGGTACGGCTCTCGCCGACACCTCGGGCAGCAGCTCGGTCGGTGGCGGCAACCAGCTCAACCTGCCCGTCTCCCTCCCGATCGACATCAGCGGGAACGCGGTCGGCGTGGCCGGCGACTCGACCGCCGGGTCGAAGGGCGGCGCCTCGGCCAGCAACACCACCAAGGGCATCCCGGGGCGAACCTCGGGCAACAGCAGCGTGGCCGGTGGCAACCAGGTCAACGCGCCGATCAGCGCGCCGGTCAACGCCTGTGGCAACGCCATCTCGCTGTTCGGCGGCTCGGACGCGGGCTGCGAGGGCGGGTCGTCCGTCAAGAACTCCGGGCAGGGCGGCGCGGGTGGAAACACCACCAACGGCGACCACAGCCTGCTCGGCGGCAACCAGATCACCGCGCCGATCAGCGCACCGATCAACGGCTGCGGCAACGCCATCGCGATCTTCGGAAGCGCGACCGCGGGCTGCAAGGGTGGTACCTCGGTCAGCAACACAGGGGTCGGGCCCGGTGGGAACACCACCTCCGGGCGGTCCTCGGTGCTCGGCGGCAACCAGGTGATCGCGCCGATCAGCGGCCCGATCAACATCTGCGGCAACACCGTCGCGATCTTCGGTGAGGCGTTCGCGGGCTGCAAGGGTGGGTCCTCGGTCACCAACACCACCGGCGGGCCCGGGCCCCGGTACCACAACGGCATCGGCCGTCCCGGCTCGACGGGCAACGACACCGACGGGCGGTTCGGGGCCGGCAGCGGCAACCAGGTGATCGCGCCGGTCAGCCTGCCGGTCAACGTCTGCGGGAACGCGATCGGCGGCTCGATCGCCGGGTGCAAGGGCGGCACCGAGGTCAAGAACACCGTTCCGGGCACGGCGGCCGGTGGCAACCGTACCGACGGGCGCTCGGGGGTGCTCGCCGGTAACCAGGTGGTGGCGCCGATCACCGCGCCGATCAACGTCTGCGGCAACGCGGTGGCGCTCGCCGGTGAGGCGTTCGCGGGCTGCCGCGGTGGGGCCTCGGTCAAGAACGGCGGCCGGGGCGCGGGCGGCAACCGTACCGACGGGCGCTCGGGGGTGCTCGCCGGTAACCAGGTGGTGGCCCCCATCACGGCGCCGATCAACGCCTGCGGGAACGCGGTGGCCGCGCTGGCCGCCTCCGAGGCGCACTGCGCGGGCGGGGTCTCCGCTGACGGCGGGCCCGGCGGCGGCGGGAACACCACCTCCGGCCGGTACGGCGTAGCGGCCGGCAACCAGGTGGTGGCGCCGATCACCGCCCCGATCAACGCCTGCGGCAACTCCGCCGCGGTGCTGGGCGACGCCGCCGCGGGCTGCCTGGGCGGCTCCCGGGTGGGCCAGTCCGCCGACCTCGCCAACGATGGGTACGCGTACTGGACGCGGAGCTGGAACAAGGTCAACACCGCCCAGGCGGGGGGCATGCTGCCCGCCCTGCCGGCGGTCCCGGCGCTGGCCGGGGTCAAGGACATCGGCAACCTCACCCAGCCGATGAGCGCCGCGGGTCTGCCCGCGCTGCCCGTCGTCGGCGATCTGCCCAGCATGCTCGGCCTTCCGGCGCTGCCGGGGATGCCGGGGATGCCCGCCCTGCCGGGCACTCCGGCCCGCGGCCAGAACCCGGCCAAGACCGCTACCGCCACCGCGCCGGCGGCCACCCCGTCCAGGGGCACCGCGGCCAGCCCGCTCGCTCCGGTCAGCAACCTGACCAGCACGCTGCCCGTGGGCGGCGCGCTGCCGGTCAGCGGCCTCGGCCTGATGAGCGCCGCCCAGCCGGTCGGCGTCACCGGGATGAACGAGGGCTCGCTGGGGGCGCTGCTGGCCGGCGCGCTGCTGGCCGTGTCGGCGGCACTCTTCGCCGCCAGCCGTCGCCTCCGCCCCGGCCGCAAGTAGCTCAGCCGCCGGGCCGCCAGTAGGCAGACCGCGAGCCGACCGGGGGAGTAGTCGGCCAAGAGTGGTGGGCCGAAAAGTGGCCGGTCAGAGGAATCGGCTGGCAGAAAATGGCCATATAGGAGTTGACCGGAAGTAAGGCGGCGCTCCTACGGAGGTAACGGTTTTTCTCACCCCACATGGGGTGACCAAGGACGCTCCCCCGCATCCAGCGGAAGTGAGCACAGAAGCTTTGCCCGTTCCGGGGGCGCGGCCCGGGGCGGGCAAAGCCATTTTCACCGTGACTTCACAGTGACTTCGCGGTTATGTCATCGTGACTTGACATGGTCACATCGTGCGGATCGCCCGTATGATCCTGCGACGCAGCCAGACCCGTCGGCTTCCGTCGGGATACAGTCGCAGCCGGTCCAGTTCCCAGTGACCGTGCTCGGCATGCTCGGTAAGTACCTGACGTGCGGTTTCTCGCGATGTTCCGCGCGGCAGATACAGCTCCATGTAGGAGTACTCGAGCACAGCGATTAGTCTCCCGTTGGGACGGTGGAACCACTTGGGCTCTATTCTGCGTCCTCGTGGGCGACGGTTCCAGGGCGGGAGCCCACGGGGGCTAGGAAGCCCAAGGGGGAAGGACTACCGGCGACGGGTTACCGTCGAAACGGGGCCACCGGGGTCCACGGCTCCGGTAAGTACGGGGAAACGACAGCGAACAGCGAGGTAGGTAGCAGCGTGCCAGCCAACAACGGCAACGCCGGCGGAACCCGCCTGGTGATCGTCGAGTCGCCCGCCAAGGCGAAGACGATCGCCGGGTACCTCGGGCGCGGCTACATCGTGGAGTCCAGCATCGGCCACATCCGTGACCTGCCTGGCAAGGCCGACGACATTCCCGAGAAATACCGGGGCGAGTCATGGGCCAAACTCGGCGTGAACGTCGAGCACGACTTCGAGCCGCTGTATGTCGTGAACCCGGACAAGAAATCCCAGGTCTCCAAGCTCCGCCAGCTCCTGAAGGACGCCGACGAGCTCTACCTCGCCACCGACGAGGACCGCGAGGGCGAGGCCATCGCCTGGCACCTGCGGGAGGTGCTCAAGCCGAAGGTGCCCGTGCACCGCATGGTCTTCCACGAGATCACCCCGCAGGCCATCCAGGACGCGGTGTCCAACCCCCGCGACCTCGACCTGCGGCTGGTTGACGCCCAGGAGACCCGGCGCATCCTCGACCGGCTGTACGGGTACGAGGTGAGCCCCGTCCTGTGGAAGAAGGTCAAGCCGCGGCTGTCGGCCGGGCGGGTGCAGTCGGTGGCCACCCGGCTGGTGGTCGAGCGGGAGCGGGAGCGCATGGCGTTCACCTCGGCCGCGTACTGGGACCTGCAGGCCGTCTTCGACACCGGCAGGGAGGCCGACGACCCGAACAGGTTCGGCGCGACGCTGACCGGGGTGGGCGGCAAGCGGGTCGCCCAGGGCCGGGACTTCGGGCCCAACGGCCAGCTGAAGACCAAGGACGTGCTCCACCTGGACCAGGCGGCGGCGGACGCGCTGGCGGCCCGTCTCTCCGGCGCCTCGTACGCGGTGCGGTCGGTCGAGCGCAAGCCGTACACCAGGAAGCCCTACGCCCCCTTTCGGACCACCACTCTCCAGCAGGAGGCGAGCCGGAAGCTCGGCTTCTCCGCGAAGTACACCATGCAGGTGGCCCAGAAGCTGTACGAGAACGGCTACATCACCTACATGCGTACCGACAGCATCACGCTGTCGGAGACCGCCGTCGCGGCGGCCCGCAGCCAGGCGGTGAAGCTGTACGGCGCCGCCTACGTGCCGGACAAGCCGCGGGTGTACGCCAGCAAGGTGAAGAACGCCCAGGAGGCGCACGAGGCGATCCGCCCGTCGGGGGAGGAGTTCCGCACGCCGGGCGAGACCGGGCTCTCCGGTGACATGTTCCGGCTGTACGAGCTGATCTGGCAGCGCACGGTGGCCTCCCAGATGAAGGACGCCGTGGGCGAGTCGATCTCGGTGAAGGTGCTGGCCGACCGGGAGGGCGCCGAGTTCAGCGCCACCGGCCGGACGATCACCTTCTACGGCTTCCTGAAGGCGTACGTGGAGGGTGCCGACGACCCCGCCACCGACCGGGACGACTCCGAGAAGCGGCTGCCCAACCTGGCCGAGGGCGACCCGCTCACCGCGCTGGAGCTCAACGCGGCCGGGCACGCCACCAAGCCGCCCGCGCGCTACACCGAGGCGTCGCTGGTCAAGGAGCTGGAGGACCGCGAGATCGGGCGGCCGTCCACGTACGCCTCGATCATCGGAACGATCCTGGACCGGGGTTACGTGTTCAAGAAGGGCACCGCGCTGGTGCCATCGTTCCTCGCGTTCGCCGTGGTCAACCTGCTGGAGCAGCATTTCGGCAACCTGGTCGACTACGACTTCACGGCCGAGATGGAGAAGGTCCTCGACGACATCGCCAACGATCGGGCCGAGCGGGTGCCCGAGTTGCGCCGGTTCTACTTCGGCGAGGGCGAAGGTGAGGAAGGGCTCAAGGAGATGGTCACCGACCTTGGCGACATCGACGCCAAGGAGATCAGCTCCTTCCCGATCAGGGGCAGCGACATCGTCATCCGGGTGGGGCGGTATGGGCCGTACCTGGACAGGGCCGGCGCTCGGGTCAACGTGCCCGAGGACATGACGCCGGACGAGCTCACCGCGGAGAAGGCCGAGGAGCTCTTCGCCCGCCCGAGCGGGGTCCGCGAGCTGGGCAAGGACCCGGAGACGGGGTACCCGATCGTCGCCAGGGACGGGCGGTTCGGGCCGTACGTCACCGAGGTGCTGCCCGAGGAGCCGCCGGTCGAGACGGGGAAGAAGCGGACGAAGAAGGCCGATCTTCCCAAGGCTCGGATCAGCTCGCTGTTCAAGTCGATGTCGCTGGACACGATCACGCTGGACGACGCGCTGCTGCTGCTCCAGATCCCCCGGGTGGTCGGGGTGATCGACGGCGAGGAGGTCGTGGCGCACAACGGCAAGTTCGGGCCGTACGTGAAGAAGGGCACCGACTCGCGGTCGCTGGCGGCCGAGGAGGACCTGCTGACGGTCACCATCGAGCAGGCCAAGGAGCTGTTCGCGCAGCCAAAGACACGCGGTCGCGGGCGGGCCGCGGCGGCGCCGCCGCTGCGGGAGCTCGGCGACGATCCGAACTCGAAGAAGCCCGTGGTGGTCAAGGAAGGGCGGTTCGGGCCGTACGTGACGGATGGGGAGACCAACGCGTCCCTGCGGAAGGGGGACACGGTGGAGGACATCACCATCGCGCGGGCGGCCGAGTTGCTGGCGGAGCGGCGGGCGCGCGGGCCGGCGACCAAGCCGAAGCGGGCTCCCCGGGCGAAGGCGGCGGCCAAGTAATCCCGGGTAGTCCCCGGCGCAGTCTCGGCTTCGCGGACGTCCCAGGGCGTGATCGTCCTGGGACTCCACCTTTTCAGGCGGTCTCGTTGGCGGGGCCGCCTGTTCCGCTTCCTGGCCCACTTTTAAGCGATTTGTCACGAAATTTCGCCCGAGGAGGGAGGGGGAGTGCGGGGGGTCTTGCTGGTCTTTGGGCGGGTTTCAGGGTGGATCGTGGCACAGCTGATGCCGCGTTGACCTGGGGTTGAGCCGAGCCGGTTCTGTCGGTGGCGGTGTCTAGGGTCGGCGGGTATGAGAGGACAGCAGGGGCGCGGTCCCCGAGGGACTCGGCCGGTGCTGCTCATGTCCGCTTTGCCGACCACGTCACTTGGGGGGACACGGATGGCTCTCAACGACCTGCGCCAGACCATCAAGGGCCGGGTGCTGCTCCGCGGCGACGACTGCTTCGAACAGGCCAGCAAACCCTGGAACCTCGCCATCGAACAGCCGGTGGCGGCCGTCGTGGAGGTCTACGACGCCGAGGACGTGGCCACCCTGGTGACCTACGCCCGCCAGAACGGCATGACCGTGAGCGGCCAGCGCACCGGCCACACCGCCAGCGGGAACGTCGAGGGCATCATCCTGTTCCGCACCGGCCGGCTGAACGCCGTCGAGGTGAACCCGAGGACCAGGCAGGCCCGGGTCGGCGCCGGGGTCATCCTGGGCGAGGTCCAGGCGGCCGCCGCGCCGCTCGGCCTGACGGGGCTGCCCGGCACCTCACCGGCGGTCAGCGTGGTCGGCTCCACCCTCGGCGGCGGCTTCGGCTGGTTCGCCCGCAAACACGGGTTCGCCTCCGGCAGCGTCCGCGCCTTCGACATCGTCGACGCCGACGGCCTGCCCGCCCGGGTGACCGAGGACACCGACCCCGACCTGTTCTGGGCGCTGCGCGGCGGCGGCGGCGACTTTGCCGTGGTCACCAGCATGGAGTTCGAGCTCTTCCCCGCCCCGGAGCTGTACGGCGGGCGCGTGCTCTGGCCGGTCGACCGGGCCCCCGCCGTGCTCGACGCGTTCCGCGAGATCACCGCGACCGCGCCGGAAGAGCTGACCCTCTGGTTCGACCTCTTCCAGTTCCCCGGCGCCCCGCCCATGGTCGCCGTCGACGCCGCCTACCTGGGCGAGGCCGGGGAGGGTCGGGAACTGCTCAGCCCGCTGGACAAGATCGACGACTCCATCGCCGACAGCCGGGGGGAGCTCCCGCTGGCCAACCTGCTCGGCATCAGCGCCGAGCCCACCGATCCCACCAAGGGCGCCGGCCAGGCCGAGCTGCTGTCCCGGCTGGACGACAAGGTGGCCGAGACGCTGCTGGCCAAGCCGATCGATCCGCTGGTCAGCGTGCAGCTCCGGCAGCTGGGCGGGGCCATGGCCGAGGAGTCGCCCGGGGGCAGCGCGGCGGGGCGGCTGGTGGACCCCTTCCTGCTCTGCGTGACGGGCAGCCCGACCACGCCCGAGGTGACCAAGGGCCTGATGGCGCGGAAGGCGGAACTCATCCAGGAGCTCGGGCCCTACGTCAGCGGGCGCAAGCCGTACAACTTCCTCGCGCCCGGGGAGAGCGCCGCGCAGGCGTTCCCGGAGCTGACGCTGCGGCGGTTGCGGGATCTGAAGCGGGCCCGCGACCCGCACAATGTGTTCCGCGCCAACTTCCCCATCCTGGCCTGACGCGATCCCGGCCTGACGCGCCTGTTGCTGAGGGCCGGCTGAGAGGGGGGAACGCGGCGGGTGAGGGGTTAATAGCATGGCGGGGGACGTTGGCGGCCGGTCCGCCGGAGGGCGGAGGTCGGAGTGGGGCAGGTCGTGGGTTTTCTCGTTGTCGTGCTGACCGTGGTCTTCGGGGTCCACTACTACCTGTGGCGTCGCCTGGTACGGGCGACGACCCTGCCGGGGCGGGCCCGGAGGATCTTGACAGGAGTGCTGGTCGGCCTGCTGGTGGCGCTGATGGTCGCCATGGTCGGCACCCGGGGGCTCGACCTGGGCGAGGCGGGGCACCTGCTGGCCTGGCCGGGCTACCTCTGGCTGGCGGTCATGTTCTACCTCACGGTCATCCTCGTGGTCCTGGAGATCCCGCGGGCGGTCGCGCTGCTGGTGCTGAAGCGCGGGGAGCGCCGTCCCGCCGAGCGGGTGGTCGCGGTGCCGGTCCCCGCCGGCGGCGCGCCCGCCCCACCCCAGCCTGAGAGGCCCCTGACCGAGAGGCCCCTGACCGAGACGCCACTGGCCGACACGGCGCTGATCGAGACCACGCTGGCCGAGACCCCGCTGACCGAGGGTTCCGTCCACCGGCTGGACCGCCGCCTCTTCCTGTCCCGCACGGCCGCCACCGTGGCCGGGCTGGGTGCGCTGGCCACGGTGGGCTACGGCGTGCGCACCGCGCTGGGGGACCCGGTCATCCAGCGGGTGCCCGTCCGGCTGCCCCGGCTGGACCCGCGCATGAGCGGCCTGCGGTTCGCCGTGGTGAGCGACATCCACCTGGGCCCGCTGACCGGCATCACGCACTCCGAGCGCATCGTCCGCATGATCAACGAGCTGGAGCCCGACGTGGTGGCGATCGTCGGGGACCTGGTGGACGGCACGGTCGCCGAACTGGGCGCGCTGGCCCGACCATTACGGAGCATCGAATCCCGCTACGGCGCCTATTTCGTGACGGGCAATCACGAGTACTACACGGCCAACGGTCCACAGGAATGGATCGCGGAGCTCGACACACTCGGGGTGCGGTCGCTGCGGAACGAGCGGGTGGAGATCCACCACGCGGGAGCCGTGCTCGACCTCGCCGGGGTGAACGACGTCAACGGCCAGGTCGCGGACGACGGGCCGGACATGGCCAAGGCGCTCACCGGCCGGGACAGCACGCGCCCGGTGGTGCTGCTCTCCCACCAGCCCGTGCAGGTGTTCGACGCGGCCAAGTTCGGCGTCGACCTCCAGCTCTCCGGGCACACCCACGGCGGGCAGATGGCGCCGTTCAACCTGATCGTGCCGTTGCAGCAGCCGGTCGTGCAGGGCCTGGACACGGTGGACGGCACCCAGATCTACGTCACCCGGGGCGCCGGTTTCTGGGGCCCGCCGGTCCGCGTCGGCGCGCCTCCGGAGCTCACCCTGGTTGAACTGCAGACCTGACACACCGCACACCCGCGAACTGGGCGCTGAGCACCGCACTCCGACGGGACCGGGCCAGTGAACCGCCCGATGAGCAGGGCGAACGGTGGGACGGAAGGGGCGGAAACGGAGATGACGATCGTGCCGACCTGACTGCGCCGGACAGGCCGGACGTAATACCCTCATGCGATGAGCAGGCGGGGCAAAACCGGCCCGCTCCGATCTTCCCCCTAGCCCCGCGAACACCTGGATACGCTGACACCATGAGCTCCCCCGGCCGGGCGGTCCCTCGCCGCAAACCCCCGCATGTGCTGGCCAACGCCCCCTTCCGCAGGTTGTGGACGGCGATGTCGGTCTGCAGCCTCGGTGACTGGCTCAACATCATCGCCCTCACCGCGCTCGCCGGAAACCTCACCCGGGACGCCGGCTTCCAGACCCAGAGCCTGGCCATCGGCGGCGTCTTCATCGCCAAGATGCTGCCCGCGATCCTGCTCGGCCCGCTGGCCGGGGCGGTCGCCGACCGGTTCGACCGGCGGCTGACCATGTTCCTCGCCGATCTGCTGCGTTTCGCCCTGGTGCTGTCCATCCCGGTGATCGGCAGCTACCAGTGGATCGTGATCGCCACCTTCCTGGTGGAGTGCGTGAACCTGTTCTGGGTGCCGGCCAAGGACGCCACCGTCCCCAACCTGGTGCCCAAGGACCGGCTGGAGGAGGCCAACCAGCTCAACCTGCTCGTCACGTACGGCACCGCGCCGGTCGCGGCGGTGCTGTTCGCGGTGCTGTCGGTGGCGATGGACTTCGTCGGGTCGGCGGCGCCGTCCTTCAGCGGGCAACCCACCGACATCGCGCTGGTCGTCAACGCCCTGGCGTACCTGGTCTCCGCGGTGCTGATCTTCACGTTGCGGGACATCCCGAAGGGCCACGCGCGTCAGGGCGCGCCCTCGGTGCTCCGGCAGATCGTCGAAGGCTGGCGGTTCGTCGGCGCCAACCAGGTGGTGCGCGGGCTGGTCATCGGCATGCTGGGCGCCTTCGCCGCGGGCGGCGCCGTGGTCGGGGTGGCCAAGGCGTACGTGGAGGCGCAGCAGGGCGGGGACGCGGCGTACGGGACGGTGTTCGGGGCCGTCTTCGTGGGCATGGCCTTCGGTATGTTCTTCGGGTTGCGGCTGCTCAGCGGGCTGTCCCGGCGACGGCTCTTCGGTTTGGCGATCGTTTCGGCCGGCCTGGTCCTGGCCGCCATCGCGCTCATCCACAACCTGGTGATCGTGGTCATGCTCACCGTGCTGCTGGGCGCCTGCGCGGGCATCGCCTGGATCATCGGGTACACCACGATCGGCCTCGAGGTCGAGGACGGGCTGCGCGGCCGGACGTTCGCGTTCCTCCAGTCGCTGGCCCGGGTGGTGCTGCTGCTGGTGGTGGCCTTCGCCGCCTCGCTGGCCGGGCTGTTCGGCAGCCACCCGTTCACCATCGGCGCGATGAGCTACACGTTCGACGGCTCCCACCTGGTGCTGCTCATCGGCTCGGTGGTCGCCGTGGTGGTGGGCGCACTCGCGCTCAAGCAGATGGACGACCGGCGCGGCATCCCGATCAGCGTCGACCTGATCGCCGCGCTGCGCGGCGTCAGGTTCGAGCCCGAGCAGGACGAGCAGCCGCGCGGCATGTTCGTCGCCTTCGAGGGCGGGGAGGGCTCCGGCAAGACCACCCAGTCCCGGCTGCTGGCCATCTGGCTCCGCGACCAGGGCTTCGACGTGGTGCAGACCCGCGAGCCCGGCTCCACCAAGGTCGGCATGCGGCTGCGCGCGATCCTGCTGGACTCCACCCACCAGGGCCTGTCCGCCCGTTCCGAGACCCTGCTCTACGCGGCCGACCGCGCCGAGCACGTGGAGAAGGTCATCCGCCCGGCCCTCTACCGGGGCGCCATGGTGGTCTGCGACCGGTACGTGGACTCCTCGCTCGCCTACCAGGGCGCCGGCCGGGATCTCGACAAGGACGAGGTGGCCAAGGTCAACGCCTGGGCCACCGGGGGCCTGGTGCCCGACCTGACCGTGCTCATCGACGTGCCCCCCTCGGTCGGGCTGCGCCGGCACGCCTCCCCGGCCGACCGCATCGAGTCCGAGCCGATGGACTTCCACGAGCGGGTCCGCCGCGAGTTCCGCGCGCTGGCCGCCGCCAACCCCGACCGTTACCTGGTCGTCGACGGCACCCTCCCGCAGGGGGAGGTCACCCGCCTCATCCAGGACCGGGTGCGCGAGATCCTCCCCGATCCCGTGCCGACCGACGCCGAGGCCAACACCGGTACCATTCCGGCGATCAAGGACTAGGTCCTCCACGACCGCCCGTCTCTCACTAACCTGGGGGAGTGGGCGTGTTTGATGATCTTGTAGGGCAGGAGCGGGCGAGCGCCGTGCTGCGGCGGGCGGCCGCGGCCGGGGCCGAAGTCCTCGCCGGTGGGCGTGGCGCCGGGATGACCCACGCCTGGCTGTTCACCGGGCCGCCCGGCTCCGGCAGGTCGCTGGCCGCCAAGGCCTTCGCGGCCGCGCTGCTCTGTCCCGACCAGGGGTGCGGCCACTGTGAGTCCTGCCATCAGGTCGAGGTGGGCTCGCATCCCGATCTTGAGTCGGTCCGGCCGCAGGGGCTGTCGTACGGGGTCAAGCAGACCAGGGAGCTGATCCTGCGGGCCGCCGGCCGGGCCACCCTCGGTGGCTGGCGGATCGTGCTGTTCGAGGACGCCGACCGGGCCACGGAGCAGGCGGCCAACGCGCTGCTCAAGGCCATCGAGGAGCCGCCGCCGCGCACCGTATGGCTGCTCTGCGCGCCCGCCGCGGACGACATGATCGTCACCATCCGCTCCCGCTGCCGCGTGATCACCCTGGTCACCCCGGCCACCCCGGCCGTCGCCCACGCGCTCGTCACCCGCGACAACGTGCCCCCGCCCATCGCCGAGGCCGCGGCCCGCGCCGCCCAGGGTGACCTCGGCCGCGCCCGCCGCCTCGCCCTGGATGAGTCGGTACGGCACCGCCGGGACGCCGTACTCGCCCTGCCCCGCACCCTGACCGGGGTGGCGGACTGCATCAACGCGGCCGAACGGCTGGTGAAGACCGCCGACGAGGACGCCGCCGCGGCGACCGCCGAGCTCAACGAGACCGAGATCGCCGAACTGCGTGCCCTCTACGGCGAGGGATCCTCAGGAAAGGGCCTCAACAAGGGGTTGATCCGGGGTGGCGCGGGCGCCCTGAAAGACCTGGAGAGCGCCCAGAAATCCCGCGCGACCCGGATCAAGCGGGAATCGCTGGACCTCGCCCTGCTCGACCTGATGGCGTACTACCGGGATGTCATGGCCGTGCAGTTCGGCGCGCACGTCGAACTCGCCAACGAGGAGCGCCGCGCCGACCTGGAGGCGCTCGCCCGCACCTCCACCCCCGAGGACACGCTCCGCCGCCTGGACGCCATCCTCCAGTGCCGGGAACGCCTGGCCGCCAACGTCAACCCGCAGATCGCGGTGGAGGCCATGACCCTCGCGCTACGGAGTCCGCGCGGTTGAGCAACCTCGGCCGCGTTTCCGCGTCTCTGGAACATGCAGGCCGAAATCATGGACCTTCACACCTCCCCTGATCAGGAGCAGGCGATCAGCGGGCTCTACGCCGAGCACGCGGTCGGGCTGGCCAGGCTCGCCCTGCTCATGGTGGGGGATCGGGAGAGTGCCGAAGACGTGGTGCAGGAGGCGTTCCTGGGCCTGCATCGCCGGTTCCGGCATCTCAAGGATCCGGGGAAGGCGCTGGTCTATCTGCGCAGCGCCGTACTGAACAACGCCAGATCGGTGCTGCGGCGCCGGCGGTTGCCCTCGCGGTTCGCCGGGACGTACGAGCCGCCGGTCTGGTCGGCCGAGTCGGCGGCGCTGCTCGGGGCCGAGCGCCGTGAGGTGCTGGCCGCCCTGCACCGGCTGCCCGCCCGGCAACGCGAATCCCTGCTCCTGCGCTACTACGCGGAGTTGTCGGAGGAAGAGACCGCGAAGGTCATGGGAGTCAGCCGCGGCACCGTCAAGTCCACCACGTCCCGGGCGCTGGACGCGCTGGGACGCCTGCTGGGAGAACGCTCGTGAACGACATCATCGACCGGCTGCGGGACGCGACCCAGGCGGCCGGGGAGACCATCTCGAATGTGCCGCCGCTGGAACTCGGCGGTAGCCGTACCAGAGTGAATTGGTTTGTCCCAGTCACCGCCGCGGCCGCCGCAATGGTGGCGATCGCCGCCGGAACCCTGGTGGTGAACGGCGGGGGCGGCCCCAACCAGGCCGACGGGGTGGGCGGGTCGTCGGCGCCGCCGGCCTTCCTGGTCGACGCCCGGACGGGCGCGCTCGTCGTCCGGTCCGCGGTGGACGGCGCGGAGACGGATCGGCGGTCGGACATCGGCAAGGGCGTTGTGGCGGTTCAGGCCGCTCAGGACAACCGGCTGTTCTACGCGATCTCCGGAAAGAACTCCTGTGGGTCGTCGCTCTACCGGTTCGGGATCAACGACTACGGGAGAATCACGGATTTCGCCGAGGAGCCGATGACCGAGGCGGCGGGGTACATGGCCACCTCGCTCGCGGTCAGCGGGGACGGGACGAAGCTCGCCTACGGGATGCAGCCCTGCGCTGTCAACGCCAGGGGTGAGAAGCTCGTGCTCGCCGACCTGGCGACCGGGAAGAGCCGGGTCTGGACCTCGACCGACGACCGCAACCTCTTCGATCTCTCGTTGAGCGCCGACGGGAACAAGTTCGCGTTCCGGCGCACCTCACCCGTGCTGACGATCGCGACCGAGCAGGGGACCATCACTTCGGCTGAGCCGCTGCCGGTGCCTGATATCGAGCCGAGCGCGATGGCGACCGTCAGCTCGGCAGAGCCGCTGCCCAGCGTCGAGCCGAGCGCGATCCCGACCGGCGGAGGTGCCGCGAAAACGGAGCCTGCAGTGACCGCCTGGCCGCCCCCGCAGGACTCGGGCACCTATTGGGGCATTCCCGAACCGTCCCCAGCGGTCGCCGAGACCGTCCGTCCCTTCGAGGAGCCGGTTCCGATGGACACCGCGACCGAGGATACGGTGCCAACCGGCGAGGGGGTGCCCCCGATGGTGACGTCCTGCGCGTACACCTTGCCTTCGGCACAGCCGATCCCCAACGGCACCAAGATCGTCTGGAACTGCGCGGAGTCGCCCGAGGTGTACGTAATGGACATCACCCAGTCCGGCGACACCCTCGACCAGGCCCGCAGGCTCAGCATCCCGTCGAGCTTCGAGGGCCTCATCGGCGGCCCGCACGGCGTACGGATCTCCCCGGACGGCAAGCGGCTGATCGGCGTGATGGGCTTCATCGGCCAGACGGACTTGAACGTCCCGCAGCCCTCCGTGTCCGGCGACGCGGGCGTCGTGGCCATCTCCACAGCGGACGGGCACATCGAGGAGACTCTGTACCGGACCAACGCCGGCATCGGCCTGCAGCTCCTGGACGTGGACGGAACCGGGGAGCACCTCCTGCTGGCGCGGTCCGGCGAGATCGGTACGGTCAACGCGAGGACGTACCGGCCGATTCTCAAGGCGGGCGAGGACGCCGCGTGGTTGACGCCCGCCAACCCGGACGTCGCGTGGTGACAGCCGCACCCACCACGTAGGGTGGCTGTACCAGACGAGGAGGCCGGCTTTGGGCATGATGATGGCCGTGAGCTTCACCCGGTACGGGCGGTTGTACTACCTGGATCCGGGTGGCCACAGCCCCAAGGTCGGGGACAAGGTCCTGGTGCCCACGGACGCCGGAAACGAGGTGGCCGAGTGCGTCTGGGCTCCCCAGTGGGTGAGTGAGGACGTGGACGGCCTGCCGGTCTGCGCCGGAATCGCCGGTGAGGAACACCTCAGCCGGGACGAGAGCAACCGCCGCCGCCGTGCCGAAGCCCGGAGCGTCTCCAAGCGTCTGATCAAACGCCACGAACTGCCCATGAAGGTGATCGGCGTCGACTACGTGGACCAGGACAACGTCTACACGGTCTACTTCTCGGCGCCACACCGGGTGGACTTCCGCGCCCTCGTCCGCGACCTGGCCCGCAACCTTCGCGCCCGGGTCGAACTCCGGCAGATCGGCCCGCGTGACGAGGCCCGGCTGCAGGGCGGCATCGGCCCCTGCGGCCGCGACCTCTGCTGCGCCACCTTCCTGAAGGACTTCGAGCCCGTCTCCGTCCGCATGGCCAAGGACCAGGACCTTCCGGTCAATCCCCTCCGGATCGCCGGGGCCTGCGGCCGGCTCATGTGCTGCCTGAAGTACGAACACCCGCTGTACAGCGAATTCCGGGCTTCCGCGCCGCGGACTGGCCTGGCGGTGGACACGCCCGAAGGGCCCGGGGTCGTGGTCGGGCACAACGTGCCGTCGGATTCGGTGATCGTGCGCCTCAACGACGGAGGGCGGCGGTGCGCGTGCTCCAAGGCCAGCGTCTGCGCGCCCCGCAAGGCGTACGAGGCGGCCTACGAGGCGCCGGCCGAGCCCGAGGACGAGTAGATCGGTTGGGGTCCCTGGACTGGGGTTCGCGGCCTGATGGTCCGGTGAAGGGGCTGGTCGTAGGTACTCTTTGGGGGTGACGCGTCCCTTCGTGCTTCTGGCTCTGATGGCTCTGCTCGGCGCTGGGTGCTCCAACGGGGAGGAACCGCCCCGAATCGCGGCCCCCGAGGCCTCGTTGGCGCCGTACTACGAGCAGAAGCCCAAGTGGCGCGACTGCGACGGCGGCTTCGAATGCGCCGGCATCGAGGTCCCGCTCGACTACGACCAGCCCACCGGCGAGCGCATCCAGCTCAGCGTCATCCGCCTCCCCGCCTCCGGCAACCGGATCGGCTCTCTCCTCCTCAACCCGGGCGGCCCGGGCGGTTCCGGCATCGATTACGCCAGATCCGCCGAATCCAACATCAGCGCCAAACTCCGCGACCGCTTCGACATCGTCGGCTTCGATCCCCGCGGTGTCGGGGATTCCACCCCGGTCACCTGCATGTCGGGCAAGAACCTCGACGCGTACATCGGCCTCGACATGAGCCCCGACTCACCGGCGGAAACCACCGCCATGGACCGCGGCTCCCGCGAGTTCGCCGCCCGCTGCCAGGAGAAATCCGCCAAACTCCTGCCCCATGTGGGGACGGTCGACGCCGCCCGCGACATGGACGTGCTCCGCGCCGTCCTCGGCGACGAGGGGCTCACCTACCTGGGCAAGTCCTACGGAACCTACCTCGGCGCGATGTACGCCGACCTGTTCCCCAAGAACGTCCGCGCCCTGGTCCTGGACGGCGCCGTCGACCCCGCCATCCCCGCGCTGACCTCCAACGCCCTACAGTCCAAGGGCTTCGAGGTGGCCCTGACCGCCTTCGTGGAGAACTGCCTGACCGCCGCCGACTGCCCGTTCACCAGCCGTACGGTGGACGGGGCCCTGGCGGAGATCAGCGCGCTGCTCGCCCGGGCCGACAAGACGCCGCTGCGCAACACCCTCGACGACCGGAAGATCAACGACACCTGGGTGGCGTTCGGCATCGCCACCCCGCTCTACGACCGCAACTCCTGGGACGTGCTCCGCGAGGCCCTCCGTACCGCTTTCGCCGGCGACGGGACCTACCTCCTCCGCATCGCCGACATCCTGCTCGGCCGCAAAGCGGACGGCACCTACTCCAACCAGACCGAGGCCAACAAGGCCATCAACTGCGTCGACCACGCCTACCCGGCCAACCTCTCCGCGTACCAGGACGCCGCCGCCGACGCCGCCAAACTGTCCCCCCGCTTCGGCGAGTTCGTGATGTGGGACTCCCTGCCCTGCGCCTACTGGCCCGTCAAGTCCGCCGACCCCGACCGCAAACTCACCGCCAACGGCGCCCCGCCCATCGTGGTCGTCGGCACCCTGCGCGACCCCGCCACGCCGTACGAGTGGGCCGAGGCCATGGCCAAACAACTCACCTCCGCCGTCCTCCTCACCTACAACGGCGACGGCCACACCGCCTACATGTCCGGCTCCACCTGCATCGACACCGCCATCGACACCTACATGATCACCCGCAAACCCCCCGCCCCCAGCACCCGCTGCTAACCCACGCGCAAGAACCCTCCCAAACCCTGTAGACTTCCACTGCCGCATGGCACGCCGCCTTAGCTCAGTCGGCCAGAGCGACGCACTCGTAATGCGTAGGTCTGGGGTTCGATTCCCCAAGGCGGCTCTCTTACGAGTAGGCCCCTGACCAGGGATTTCCGGGTCAGGGGCTCTTTGTTTGTCAGGACAAATCTGCGATCTTGCTAACACCTGTGCTAACAGGCGTCGGTGATGGCCTTCGTGAAGATGTCGGCGCATGACGTCTCGGCCTGGCGGATGACGTGGGCGTACACGCGCAGGGTGATCGCCGGGTCGGCGTGGCCGAGGCGGGCCGCGACGATGTGGACGGGGACGCCCGCGAGGAGAAGTGTGGTCGCATGGACATGGCGGAGGTCATGCAACCTGGCGTGTGCCAGAGATACGGCCGGTGGGTCGGCCTTGTCGTTGTGGCCCTTGATGATCTTTGACATCAGGCTCGTGACAGTGTCTGGATAGATCTGCTCGCCCCAGCCGGTTGTGAACACATAGTCGTCCTTGCCGCGCCACTCCTTGCCGATCAAGAGCTTGTCGGCGGCCTGCCGTTTCCGGTGCTCACGCAGAACGCGAATGGTCTCAGAGTCGATACTGACCACGCGGGACCGGCCGCTCTTGGTCGTGCCGTTCACCCGTTCCCCCTTGATCACAGCGGTTGAGCCAGTAATGGTGATCTGCTTTCCATCGAGATCGACATCCGCCCAGCGGAGATGCAGCAACTCGCCTCGGCGTGCTCCCGTGTACGCCGCGAGATGGAAGAAGGCCGACAGACGATGTTCGCTGGCCGCCTGGAGAAACACCTTGACCTGGGCTTTGGTCCAGATCACCCCGGGCTCGTCAGGATCAGTTCGAGGCCGCTTGGCTCGCTCGATGGGGCTGGATTCGAGGAGGCCATCGACTTCTACGGCATCGCGGAAAGCCTTGCGAAGAATCGCATGAAGGTGCTTGATCGTGGTGCCCGCGAGGCCCTTTCGGGAACGGCCGCCCGTCGTACTGAGATCGCGGTAGAGCTTCGTGATTGTGGTTGGCCGAACCGCCTGAAGACGCATGTCACCGATTCGGGGGGTGACGTACAGGCGAATGCAGTTCCGGTAGTCGTCGAGGGTGCGCGGCTTGACTTCCATTGCGTGCGCATCCAGCCAGTCAGCCAGGTACTGGCTCACGGTGATCGTGTTCCGATCGACGTACTCCCCACGCCTGGCCTTGACGCGCGCCTCGTCTCTGGCAGCTTTCGCGTCGTCTTCGTTAGCGAAGCCGCTTACCCATTTCGGCTTGCTCTCGCCGGTCTCGGGATCCTTGACGCGGATGACAAAAGCCCATGTGCTGCCGCGCTTCATCACGCCGTCGCGGAGCTTGGGGGTTGCCTTCTTGCGGCGTGGCTTGTCGTTCGTGCTCACTGGGTGTCCCCCTTCGTTCCAAGTCGGTTGATGTAGGCGTGCAAGGCGGTGACAGGTACGCGTCGGCACCCTTCGATGCGAATGGACTCGACCGCCCCTCTGGCGATGAGCTGGTAGAGCTTGCTCCGCGAGATCGAGAGGGCTGCCGCCGCTTCGGGCACCGTCAGAAGGAGTCGATTCATCGGCCACCCGCCGAAGACGGAGTGACGCCGAGCGAAGATCTGGCGATCACCTGGTCAGCAGCGCTCAGACCCATGCCGACGTACTCCCAGCGGCCTAGGACGAGCACGGTGTCCTCGTTGAAGAGCGGAAGGCGGCCGGTGGTGGTCGCGTCTTGGCGTTGGTGTTCCTCGCGGGCTGCTCTCAGCGCGCCGAGGGTGGTGGAGTAGCGGCGGCTCTTGGTGGAGAAGTGGCCGCGGAATCCGAGCATGTGAGCCCACTGGATCAGCCGGAGGTCGGCGAGGTCGTCGAGGGAGCCCAGGCGGAGGCATTCGGTGATGAGCCGCCGGGCGTGCTCGCGTACGGGCAGGCTGGCCACGTCGTCGAGCGCGTTGATTCGCCGGTCGAGGGTGCCGACGCACTCAGCCGCTTTGGTGGCGTACTTGGCGATGTAGGCCGCGACGGCTTGTTCGGTGAGTTCGCCGTTCATCGTGATCTGGCGTACGTCGAGCTGGGCGCCCCACCGTAGGACACGGGCCGGTTCGCCGGGGACGGTGATGGGCACCGAGATGGCGCCTGCCGCGTGCTGGACGGCGTCGGTGAGCATGTCGGAGGTGGCCCAGGCTGGGGCGGTTGAGTCGGGGCCGGTGGGGCCGTCGAGGCGGATCACGGCGTGGAAGTGGACGACTCCCCGGCGTTGGTATTCGGCGACCTTGGCGAAGGAGATGGTCAGGTGTTCGCGGAGTTCGCGCAGGGTCAGGCCCGCGTTCTTGGCCAGGCGGCGGCGGATGGCCTCGGTGAAGCGTCGCCACAGTTCGGGGGCCAGGGCGTTGAACAGGACTGAGCCGGTGTAGTCGTAGCAGTCGGGGCAGAGCGGTTCGCCGAGTTGCTCGTCATCGTGCCGGTGCCTGACAGTGCAGGACATCACCCTTCCGTGTGGGCAGGTGACGGCGTCGCGGCGGGCGTGGCAGGGCAGGGTCTTGCCGTTCTTGATTCGGTGGACGTGGACGGGGCCGAAGGAGGGCGCGGTGAGGGTGACGAACAGGCATGGGTGGGTGCTGACCGCTTCTGGGACGCCTTTGCCGCCGATCAGGCCTGCGCGGACCAGGTGGAAGGTGTCGGCCCGGTAGACCTCGGCGCAGGCGGGACAGCGGGAGGCGCGCCGGGTCTTGCACGGGACGCGCAGGACGCCGCCTGGTTCGGTGGCGGTGGTGTAGCGGTGGAGGAGTTGGCCAGTGGTGCGGTCGAAGTGTTCGACTCGGCCGCGCAGGTGGATCGGTTGTCGGCAGCCGCCGGTCCGGCGGATCTGGGCGGCCCAGCGGTCGTAGTGCGGGTCGTTGAGGCGTTCGATGATCCCGGCTATCGCGTGGGTGTTGGTGGTAGGCAAGATTGGGTCCTGTCCTGTCCAGTGAGCTGGTTGGGATGGCCCCCGGCCTGGCGCGGATCTTGGCGGATGTGTGGCCAGGCGGGGGGCGCAACGGCTATGCGCCGTAGATGTCGACTCCGGCCCGGTGGCAGTGGGCGCACGAGGTGTTGGAATCGATGGCGGTTCCGTGAGGGCGGCTGATCAGATCGTGCGTGCCGGGTTGGTGTTGAGGTAGATCCGCCACCGGTAGGGCTGATCGGTGGCCATGGGCTCCGAGACGGAGGCCACGGGGAGGAGTCGGCGGAGTTCGGCGAGTGCGTAGGCGATCTCGGTGCTGGTGCCATCAATGCGGATTCGCATGATCGGTTCTCCGTTTCTGGTCAGGCGTCGGGGGTGGTGAAGTGGTCGTGCAGGGCCTTCTGCCGGATGCGGGCGGTGGACAGGAGGGCGGCGACCTCGTAGCGGACCGGGCCGAAGGAGATGGCGGTGGTGTGGTGGCCGTGCCGTACGTCGTCGGGGTCGACGGTGGTGCCCAGGTAGGCGGCGATACGGTCGACGGCCGCAGCCATCGCCGCGTCCTCGGCGTTCGGAAGGAAGCAGTAGACGTTCAAGGACGAGGACGGGGCCGGGACGGCGGGGTTGGTGTCCAGGAAGTCGGCCAGGTGTCGCAGGCCGGTGATGAAGTCGGTACGGCTGAAGTCGATCATTGAGGTTCCTTTCGGTCAGGCGGTTTCTGGTGTGGTCCGCAGGTTGCGGAGCAGGTCGGAGGCGAGCTGGTTGGAGACGCCGAGCCGGGCGCGCAGGGCATCGCGGGTGATGGGCTTGCCGTGCCGGTTGTGGTGTTCCTCAGCGACCCGCCGGGCGTAATCGAGCAGAGCCGGGGACGGGGCCGACGCCGTATCCGTCCCGTCCTCATGACCGGGGACGGGCTGCGGGCTCGGAGACGGCACGTCGAGAGATGAGGCTGGGATGCCGGTGGTCATGGACGATTCAGGTGAGGTCGCCACCTGGCCCGGGGACGGCTCCAGGACGTCCGGGGACGGTTCGGGACGGGCCGAGGACGCCCGGCGCTCCAGCATCGAGATCGCGATCAGGAACGCCCCGGCCGGGGTCGCAGCTGTGAGCCAGCCCCATACGGTGGGTTCGGCCTGGTGCAGGTTGGCGGCCAGGGACAGGACGATTCCCGCGATCAGGACGAGGGTGGGCCAGGACGTCCAGCCATGCCGGGGACGTCCGGTCTTCTTGTCGCGCTGGCGTTCCCGGGCGGCCATGACGCAGGTCAGGTCGACGCAGACGGCCACGGCCCAGGCCATCCATCCGGTCTGGCCGCTGTCGTGGGCGGTGTCGCGGATGTGGGTGAAAGAGCCGGCACCGGCGATGAGGGCCAGAACCAGGACGGGACCGCTGTCCAGCAGCCAGGCGGCAAGACGACGCATCGGGCTTCCTCCTCCGGATCACGCGGCGGATTGCTCGGCGACGATTGGCGCGGTGTGCTGGCCCGCGATGATGTCCGCCCACTTCGGGGCGCGGTGAGCGTGGGAGCGCGCAGCGTGTTCGGCGGCTTGCTCGGTGACGTAGAAGGAGCGAGCTTGGTACCACCGGCCGTCCGAGCCGGTGATGATCGCCACCCCCGGTGTGTCGGCCGGGATCGATCGCGCCGATTCCAGCGCGGCCGGGTCCAGGTCACCGAGCGTCATCGTGGCCGTCTCGGGATCGTTGACCCGGTGGCAGACGCGGCCCGAGCATTGCGCCCGCAGCGCGGTCACTCCGGGGCCGAGATCTGAGCCGATGCGCTGGCCGGAGCAGAACAGGGTAGATCCCGAACGCCCGCCCCAGCTGAGCGACCCGCAGGAGCGAGGTCGAGGTCTTGGCGACCTCCTCCTTCTCAGACTTGTCGGCCATCAGATACAGCTCGGCAAGCTCGTCCACCAGGACCACGACCGGCACCGGCCGCAGCGCCGGAGGCAACTGCCAGATGTTGCGCGCCCCGGCCATCCGGCATATCCCCATCCGGTCGGTCATCAGCGCGACCAGGTCATCAAGCAGGCTGGCGCACTCTGATCGCGTGGTCCCGAGCGCCGACAGGCGCGGCCCGTAGGGGGTGAGTTCGACGCCGCCTTTGAGGTCGAAGCCGACCAGGGCGACCTCTTGTGGGGCCAGACCGACTATGAGGGCGTTGGCCAGGTTGGACTTGCCGGATTGGGTGGCGCCCGCGTTGATCCAGTGCGGGATCGTGCGGAAGTCGACCGTCCACGGTTGGCCGGTCTCCAGTCGTCCGACGGTGACTTTGAGCAGCTCGGTTGATGGCGGGACCTGGTCGATGGCGGACAACGGGTCGCGGACGACGGGTCGCGGATGATGGCGTTGAGGACGACGCGGCCCCGCTTGTGGGAGGAGACGCGGACGGCGTGGACGCCCCAGGCGTGGGCGAGTTGTTCGGCTGCGTTGGTGTAGTCGGAGGGCACTTGTCCTTCCAGGAGCCAGACGGTGACGCGCCAGCCGTAGCGGGTGGGGAGGGGCCACCACATCCACGGCTTGGTGTCGACCCCGACCTTCTGGAAGCGCCGTCTGACGCTGACGATCCCGGTGGAGGGGACCAGGTTGGGGGTGAGGGTGAACCAGAAGCGTTCGCGTTTCTTGGTCAGGCCGCAGCCGAGGGCGACCCGTCGCCAGGTGAAGCGGACGGCGATGGCGGTCGAGGGGTAGCCGAAGATCAGCCAGAACGAGCGGTGGTGGTAGCGGTGCCAGGCCCACAGCCCCGCCACCAAGCCGGCCAGGACCGTAATCACCGCCGGGAGCAGCGGGTCAGACATCGGCGGTCTCCCCGGTGACGGCCGGGCAGCATGGCCGAGGCCCGGTAGGAGATGCCCCACCGTCCGGAGATCTCCCACACATAGCCGACCAGGCCGATCGGGTTGATCTGCTGGCCGATCGTGATGGGCGGCTGGCCGGAGACGCTCATCTTGACCAGTTCGATCCGGCCGAACTCGTCTTCCACCGAGGCGGTGACCTCGTAGACGGTCTGGCCGTTCTTGTCGGTCTTGATCTCGCCGGTGTCTCGGTTCAGGACGCGGGGCTGCGGGGCTTTGACGCAGGTGATGGTCAGGCGGGCGGTGTCGACAGGGATAGGGATGTTGCGCATTTGTCGGTGCTCCTCAGAGGTGAACTACAAGAACTGCTTAGCACTCATGGTCTACTTAGCATTCTAAGTTGTCAAGGCATTCAACGCGGACTTGGTTGGCGTGTCGGTCAGGCTGTGGTGAACTGAAGGTCACACACTCACGAAGGGCAAGGGCAATTGGTCCAAAAGACCGGCCGTGCGGGCTATCTCCAGATAGCCGACGACCTCCGCTCAAAGATCAAGACCGGCGAACTCGCGCCAGGCGCAGCCCTGCCCTCAACCGCCCAGCTCTGCTCCCGGTACGAGGTCTCGGCCAGTGTGGTCAAAGCCGCCATCAGCGTCCTGCGCACCGAGGGATACATTGTCGGCCAGCAGGGCAAAGGCGTGTTCGTCACCGACAAGCCCATAGAGCCTGAGCAGCCGGAAGGCGGGCAATCGGAGATCATCGAGCAACTCTCCCAGATGAGGGGCGCCCTGCGGGACCTGGGCGACCGGATCGCGGATCTGGAACAGGCCGTGTTCCCAGAGCGGAAGCAATCTCGCTGACCCGGCAGACCAGCTCATCCAATTCCGCCCGCATCGCCCGGATTTCTTCAAGAATCCGCCCATCGCTGCTCATATCGACATCCCTTTCAACCGGGCCGGTCATCACCGGCTGGATGTCGCTAGTTCATCGCGATCCCGCGGCTTTGAGTATCACGGCGGATTAGCCAAGCTTCTTCATAACGGCCGCCACACCGTTTACACATGCGTTTTCATATCCACCGGCCATGCTCGTTGCCGTCGAGCGGAATGGATGGAATGAAGACGATTGCCCGCCCCGGATGGCAGCCCGTCATCCTGCGCCAGCACCGGGAGGCGCACGGCCTCAGCCTGGAAGCGGCAGGCGATCAACTCCGCACGGTGGCCAGCCGGCACGGCCTGGCCGCCCCGGCCGCCAACTTCCAGACCCTCTGGGGACACGAACGTGGCACCATCTACCCCGGCCCGCACTACCGGCGCGCGTACTGCCTGATGTATCGCGCCAGTGAGCCCGCTCTCGGTTTCCGCCACCCCCTGCCCGGCGAAGAACCCGGGGTGGAAAACTCCATCTCGGAACTCCCACAGCCCACCGATCCCGCACTCGACAACCAGGCGGCCCAGCTCATCCAGCAGACCCTTCTCCAGGTCTCCACCGCCCTGAGCCCCGATGGCATCCAACAGGACGCTCTCCGCAGCCGCGTTCTGGATGCCTGGCGTCGGCGGCACGGCCAGGGCAGCCCCAAACCGATCCTTGTCCTGGTCGGCGGCTACGCCGGATCCGGCAAGACCGAGTTCTCCCGCTTCCTGTCCGACATCACCGGCTGGGCTTTCCTCGACAAGGACTCCATCACCCGCCCCATGGCCGAACGCCTCCTCACCTCCCTCGGCGGCGACCCGAACGACCGTCACTCTGAGCTGTACCTGCACGAGGTACGCCCGCTGGGATACCGGTGCCTGATGGAAACCGCGTGGGACAACCTGGACCTGGGCACCTCGGCCATCCTGTCGGCCCCCTTCATCGCCGAACTCGCCGACCCCGATTGGGTGACCCGTCTTACCAACCGGTGCGCGGCCAAGGGCATCGACGTCGCGGTGATCTGGATCCGCTGCGACGTCGAATCCATGCGGGAGTACATCGAGTTCCGCGGAGCGGGCCGCGACGCCTGGAAACTCGCCAACTGGGACACCTACACCAGCAGCCTGAACACCGACCAGAGCCCGCCCACCGCCCACATCACCATCGACAACCGGCTCGGCTCGGCGATCAGCCTCGCCGACCGCACCCGCGAAACCCTCCGCCGGATTCTGGCATGACCGGCATCGTCCTGTACGGGCCACCCGCCAGCGGCAAGACCACCATCACCACCGCCCTCACCGCCATCGACCGGCGGTTCACCCTGCTGCGCAAGCTCAAGGCCGGAAACCGACGCGGCAGCGAATACGAGTTCACCACCCCAGCCCACCTGGCAGAACTCCGGACAGCCGGACGGCTCGTAGCGGAGACCCACCGCTACGGCAACACCTACGCCATCGACCGCCACCAGATCGCGGCGCTCACCGACTCCGGGAAAGTCCCCGTCGTCCACATGGGCAACATCCCCGACACCCGCCGCCTGATCGACGGAGGGGCATGGCTGACCGTCCTGCTATGGATCTCCCGCGAAGAATGCGAACGCCGATCGATCAGCCGAGGAGACCCGGACACCGCCGGACGACTCCACGCCTGGGATGAGACACTCGCCGACCTCAACACCCACGGCCACGAGGCGCTCAATCTCCACATCAGCACAGAAGACGTGACCCCAGACGAGGCGGCCGAGCAGATCAGCAAGGCGTACCAAGAGGCCAGAGCGATGAACCTAACCCAGGAGCTATAGACACAGGCTGCCTTGAGTGATCCGACGGATGAGAACTTTCTCCACGTCTTCAAGGCGACGACGCTTCGCGCCGTCGCGGCCGTCGCCCGCGCCGGGCGGACCTGCGGGCCGGGCATGCGGCCTTCGGCCGGTCCCGGCCCGCGCCCACCCGGCGCGGGCAACGCCCCCTGATGCACAACCGATCACCTGAACACCGGGCAGAACCACCGCCGCACTGATGCGGCCCTGACGATCGCCCGGGGTGGCCGGCCGCCGTAGCTGGCTGGGGGCGATCGACGGTCCGGGCTTCGTCCCTCAGCCCGGCCCACCGGAGATTGGGGCTGAGTATCGCGCCCACCCTCGGCGAACCGGCTCAGCCCTGCCGAAACCGCGCTGCTGGATCGACAGGGCTCTGGTTGACCTCGGTGAGGTCAACCGTGTGGGGTGCCCCGTGCCGATTGGGTTGCCGGTGTGCGCTTGGACTTGGGGACATGCCAGTCGGGGATGGGATGTTCTTCCAGTGAGGTGTCGGGCGGTGGCCACTGGTCGGCGGGGGGCACCCAGGTGCCCAGGCGTCCGCCGTGATAGTCGACGGCCCAGCCTCGTGCGCGTAACCGGAACAGCACATGCCAGGCGACCCACCTGCTGACCCCGAACTCGCGTACCAATCGGCGCCTACTCGTCAGCCGCTCACCCGGCCGGATCCGCCCGCTGAGGATCTGCTCCACCAGAAAGCTCGTCACCTCGAAGACCTGCTCCTCTACCGAGGGCGGGGGAACCTCCGGCGGCGGATCGGGGACACCGACGACGTAGGGCTGTCCCGGTGCCCGGCGGATGAGTTTGCGGTCGCGGATGCTCCGCTGGACACGCCGGGCCATCGCACGGGTGATGAGGTAGCGGCCCGTCAGCTCCTGGAGTGTGGGGAACGGCGCTCCCTGCGCTAGTTCGCCGCTGGTGATCCGCCGGGCCAGTTCTTCGACGATTTCCTGGCGGCGTTCGGCTCTTTCGCGGATCTCGGGGGCGCGCATGACTTGGCGGTCCCGCCAGGAGAACTCCACTGTGCTCTGCTTGTGTGCGGTCGTGTCGGCGGGGCCGGTGAGGACCTGTCCGGTGGTCATGGCGTCAGCTCCAGGTCGAACCAGACGACCCGGTTGGGCGGCTCCTCATGCCACCCCCACTCCGAGGTCAGCTGTTCCACGATCGCAAGGCCGCGCCCCCGGTCCCGTACGGTGCCGTCGTCCGGCTGGAGGCGGGGGACGCTGGAGGATGAGCCCTGGTCGGTCACCAGGACCTGGAGGGCATAGGCGTACTCGGTGATCGTCAGCCGAATCCGCCCATCCGGGCGGCGGCCCGACTCCGAGTGCCGCACCGCGTTCCCGACCAGCTCCGAGATCACCAGGAGCAGGTCATCCAGACGGTCCTCCCGTAGCTCGCCGCAGATGCGCCGGGCGTAGTCACGAGCCTGGGGGACCGCGATCGCGGCTCCGGGAAGATCGATCGCACCGCGCAATGTGTTCGGTGATCGCTGAGTGGCTTTACTGGTCATCATGGTTCAGGGCCTCGTTTCCTGGCTTGGACCCGCGTCCGGTGTTCACCCACCGTGAGGGGTCTATGTGCTTGTGGTCACCTCCCATTCAGTCGGTGCAGGCCAGTGGCGGGCAGGTGCGGATGGGGGACACCCGGGGGACACTGAGGGGGAGGCACTCGTGTCCGGCCCACCCCAGGGAAAAGGCCCATCATGACGACCGAGGACGATCCCCCACGCGAGGCTCCCGCCTGGGCCGTCCGGCTGCGCGCCCAGCGGCGGCAGCGGGGCTGGTCCCAGCGCGACATGGTCAAGGCCCTGGTAGAGGCCGCAACCGGAAACTTGCGCCAGCACCTGCCCAGCCGCGACACCATCCTCCGGCGGGTCAAGTCCTACGAAGCGGGAGACCACCAGCCCAAGGACCCCTACCGGCTGCTGTACTGCCGCGTCTTCCGCATGACCGAGGCCGAGCTCTTCGCCGAGGAGCACGACCAGCCTGGCCTGCTACCGGGCGGCGTCCATGACGATGAGATCGCCGTCATGGAACTGGCCCGCCGCGCGATGGCCAGCGATGTAGGCGAGGTAACTCTCACTCAGCTGGAACGGGCTGTCGATGACCTGGCGGTGGCCTACGCGCGCACCCCACCTGCGGAACTGAACGTGCGCGTCCGCCGCTACCTGGCCTATGTCGCCCGCCTGCTTGACGCGAAGAAGACGCTGGCCGAACATCGGCGCTTGCTGGTCGCGGGAGGGTGGCTGTCACTCTTGGCCGCCACCATCAACATCGACCTGCGCCGCTTCATCGCCGCCAATGCCCAGCTCGACACCGCCACTCAGTTGAGCCGGCACGCCGAATGCCCGGAGATCCAGGCATGGTGCCTGGAAACACAAGCCTGGCAATCCCTGACCAGCCAAGACTCCCGCCGCGCCCTGGAACTGTCCCAGGCCGCCCGCCAAGTAGCCCCCCGGAGTGGGTCGGCCTACATCCAGGCCACCGCGCAGGAAGCACGCGCATGGGCACGCCTGGGCGACGGCCCCGAAACCCGCCGCGCGCTCAGCCACGTGGAACACCTCGCCGCCAACCTGCCGATGCCCGACAGGGCCGAACACCACTACCGCTACGACCCCGCCAAGAGCGACGCCTACACCGCCACCACCCTCACCTGGCTGGGCGACACCGCCGCCGAACACCACGCACGAGCGGTACTCGACCGACTGGAGCACCCCCACCACGGGCCCGCACGTCCACGCCGCGCACTCGCCGCCCGCCTGGACCTTGCCCTGGCGCTCCTTACAACAGACCAGCCCGACGAAGCCGCAGCCGTCACTATGACAGCGATGAGCAGCGGAATCATGGTGCCCTCACATTATTGGCGAGTCACCGAGGTCATCACTGGCGTTGAAGCCCTTCGCCTGCGCCAAGCAACAGACCTCCGCGAAACCTTCCGCACAATACGCTCCCGCGCCACATTGGACAGGTAGCGACGACAACGTAGACTAAAGGAAATCAGCATTACGGTGCTGTGGCGTCTCGAAGCAGTTTAAGTGCGTCTTCGACTCGGTGGACAGCATGGTGGGCGGCGTGATCGAGGTCAGACACGGTCTGATAGTTAATCCAGATAGTTCGGAGTCCTGCCTTGTTGCCTCCGTCGATGTCGGAGGTCAGGCTGTCGCCGATAACCCATCCGCCGTCGGTCAGGGACTTGCCGCACCGTTGTCCCGCGATCTCGAAGAGTCGGATATCCGGCTTGCGGATGCCCTCGGCTCCCGAAATGGCCCAGGCATCGACGACATCAACGAGTCCGGTCCGCTGAATCTTGCCAAGCTGGTTATCAGCCATGCCGTTGGTCACGATCCCTATTGACCACCCCGATGCCCGGAGAGCCGTTAGGCCATCGAGGATCGCGGCCCGGCAGTGGACGAGGTATGGCATGCGGGTTCGATACTGAGCCCACAGTCCTTCCACCGACTCGGCCAGGGTGAAGCGTTCGCGGATCGTGGCGAAGAACTCGGCACGGTGTGGGTGCCCGGCCTTATCAATGGCAAGCAACCACTCGAAGGCATCCGCCCCGAGCTGGCGGTCGAGCGCGAACTCAGCCGCCCAGTCCCTGAACGCGGCGTTGAGGTCGATGAGAGTGTTATCAAGGTCGAATAGGGCAAGCCGCTGCACAGTCACAGATGCTATCCCTACCCAAAGGTGCCTCCAGACTGGCACAAAGGCTGCGGTGAGGGGAGCTGGGGCCCGCTCATGGGCACACAGCGAGCTTCCATAGGTAGGGCCCTGACAGGGGTGATCTGGATCTATCCTGGTACCTTTGGTTGGCAACGTATGGGTGGATATGTCCGACGATCCGTTTCTCCTGGTGAACTGCCCACTGTGTAAGCGTCCCGTATCCGGCTCCAAGGAGCGCTCGATCTTCTGGAAAGACGAGGACGCGGAGCCGTACCAGGCGACGCTCTTGCTCTGTAGGCGCTGTAAAGCTCCGTTCCTCGCGCTGCAAGTACCCGATGGCGAAGACTGGGGGGATCCCGAAGTCATCTGGCCTGACGATTCCAAGGAACCGATCTCAGAGGCGATCCCACAGGGCGTCAGGCGAGAGTTCAGAGAGGCGCTCGACTGTTTCGAACTGAAGAAGTATCAATCCGCTGCGGTTGCAGTTGGGCGGACGCTTGAAGCAGTTTGCAGCCATCACAACGCATCGGAGCAACTCTACGTCGCGCTGAACAAGCTTCGAGAACAGTCGATCATCGATAATCGACTGTTGGATTGGGCGCATGCCCTGCGGATCTTCAGAAACGCCGGGGCCCACCATGGAGGTAAGCCGATCAGGCGGACGGATATCGAAGATGCGCTTGCCCTAACGAAGGCGTTCCTTGATCACATCTATGTGATTCCTGCGCAGCGCAATGAGATAGATACGCAGTATCAAGAGTTTCGGAGGCGTCGGGCTGAGCAAGCTTGACTGGCGATTGGATGGCGATAGCGCGTACTGGCGTAGATCATCAGGGAAACGCACGGAGTGAGGGTGATACCCGCCCACGTTAAGGTTCACCTCAGTCATCTTGACAGTGACCGTCTCGCCGACTGTGACTATCTCCGATAGGTGTTCGACTTGGCGATTAGCGAGTTGGGAAATATGGATGAGACCATCGATTCCATCACGTTTGACAAACGCCCGAAGACGGTCAGTTTCTTGATCCTTCCCAACACAAGTTGACCGACTGACAACCTCTCCAGTGCGTCATGGCGATTACTTCCTCAGGGGGGTCGCGCGGCGGGCCATTCCGATGGCGTCTACGAAATTTATCTATGTGGGTCAAGGAAGGGTATGTCAAGGCTCAGGGCGCTGTTCCCGAAGGAGTGTGTGATAGAGAATGAGCGTCCCAGGCTTATAGATATGCAGGGCTGCCCACTAGATATGTGGACAATCGATACGACTAGGCAGGCCCGGCAGAATTTGGAACTTCATATTTCTGGTGGTGTACACTGAACGAAACACTATAAGCGACAGAGCGCAGGGTCAGGATATATTTCATATATTCTTCGTCGCCTAGTTCCTGTTCCTCCTTGCTTGATGTAGCGGATCTGCTATCCGAAGCTTCGTGTACCAGGGTATTTCTTCGTTCTTTGATCTCAATAAGCGTGTTATAGGATGCTTGGCGACGCTCGCCTTTATATACATACCAGGCTTTGTATGGATCGCTCTTGAAGCGGAAAGCGCCCTTCAGAAAATTGAGCATCCCATGGATCGAGCGACCATTTGAGCGAAGCCTCTCAATCTCCATGTCGATCAACTCTCGGCGTAGACTCTCTATCGTAGAGAGCTTATTGGTCATCGAGAACAACTGCTCGTAAGACAGGGTCCCCTTCTTTCCTGCAGACTCAAGTATTACTTGGGGGTGCCTGGTCAAGAGCTCCTCAATCGTCTCTCGGAGAAAGACTTCGAAGCTGGTCCACTGGAGCAGGAAAGCTGCGCGAAATAGGAGGAATTTGGCTCGTTTTGCCACTTCGTTAACCTTTCCTAGGGAAGTGGCCAATTTTAGGTAATGTTTGCGGGCCGCCTCGAGTTGTACGGGGTCAGATAGATCGAACGATAGATCGACAGTGCCGTTGGCCGTAACATTTGCTGCCATTTGGAAGCGATATGTACCGGGTTCGGGCTCCTGAAAATCTACTGCTCTCTCATTTTCGGGAGGCCAAAGAATGACCGGGGCGCCATCGGAGGGATGGATCCGAACCGGACCAAGCAGGCCAGCCTTAGCCTGATTGGCTATTTCTTCGGGAGTCCCATCCATGTGCTGTGCGTACTCTTCGTATCTGAGCCAGGCAGCCGACATTTCGGGAGTGCCATTCAGGACGACATCGGCCATTGAATATGACCAACACTCAGGCGTCAACTCGCCAAACGTAACATCGGCGAGCTGTTCCGGTGGGGTGGAGAAAAGAAGTTGCTGGGAAAGCTCGTATGATATCGAGGTGAGCGAGATAAGTTCCTCGATCTCCTTGCCTCTGGCAACATAAGCCGCGTAAGGCGGGAACCCTTCCAGATCGTGAAGAGCGGTAAGGGAGTCACCACGGGCGATCTCGGTATTGGTGGTGATCCCGTCTGACGACCAAGGCATACCCATAAGAGCATCGTAGGGCATACCCCTGAGCGCAGGATAGTTAATTAAGATACAAGAGGTAGGCCCGTGTCTTGGGGCGGTCGGCATGGATATCCCATCGTCGTCCGACGACTACCACAGATTAAATTCGTAGAGTCGGTCTTGGGTCTGCTGGGGTGTCGAGGTGGGCCCGGTCTGGGGTGAGACATCCGGTGAGCAGCTGAGGCCGTACTGGATCTTCTTGAGCTTGCGTTTGACGAGCCGGAGGAGTCCTGTCAGGTCGGAGACGACGATGTTGGCCCAAGGCTCGCCGCAGGAGAGATCAGACGCCCTCGACGGGGTTCAGCTCGGGGGCGTAGGTAGGAACTGGATTATGCTCGGCCAGTTGGCCAGCCAGGTGCACGTTCAGGTTTGCGATTACACGTAACGCAACGCCCTCATGTTCGACACGTTCAAACCAGCACCGAGTCCAAGCGGGGGAAGATGACAGCCACCACATCAGCGTCACACACAACATGATAACGCAGCAGGTAGATAGCATGTTTGCGCCCTGGAGCGCATCTGACTCCTAAACCGGGTGCTTTAGATTGCCGGGTGGCTTCCGATCCTCGGGCCTGGCGCGGTCTGGGCTCTTTGGCATCGGGATACCGTGGTTGATCGTCGTTCACGGTGAGGATGTCGTCCGATCTGCTAACACTAGTGCTAACCTCGATGTTTCGTGAGTCTGGTCGGGTCGCGTAGCGAGCCGACCAACTGATGCTTTTCAGTTACGGGTCAGCCCGGCGGCCCGACTCTCGCGTCGGGTGAGCGGGGTTCCACGAGCCCGGGCCTGT
>NZ_JAHCST010000024.1 GCF_018476525.1 Acrocarpospora catenulata | reverse complement strand
ACAGGCCCGGGCTCGTGGAACCCCGCTCACCCGACGCGAGAGTCGGGCCGCCGGGCTGACCCGTAACTGAAAAGCATCAGTTGGTCGGCTCGCTACGCGACCCGACCAGACTCACGAAACATCGAGGCTAGAACCCGCCGCCGGGCACGACCCCATCATCCGGACCTTCGGCCGCTTCCCCCGGGTTTTCTCGGCGATCTATTCCGAGCAGGATCTAAGAGATTTCGTCAGTGAATGCAACCACCGGAGCTATTTCAATCTCCGCCTTGCCCACGCGCTCGAAGTACCGTACGTGCCGAGCGTCGCTCGTCTGCCGTTCCGGTCACGGCTTTACCAGAGCGCCGCTTTCGCCGGGCAGCGCCTGATGCTGCATGAGGAGGTCGACCGGCGTTTCTACCACCTGCCAGACCGTCTGGATCTACCGCTGCCGGCTCATCTCGTCATCGCGCTCAGGCGTGCTGCGGAACCAGCCGCGCTCCTAGGTGAGATTGCCGAACTGCGAGGGCGGGGAAGTGCGCTGCGGAGGAGGCGCACGGAATACGAGCGGGCACTGTTGACCGGGGATTCACCGGAGCTGATCGAACGGCTGCGCACGGCGGTCACGGCCGAGATGACGCGGTACAGCGTAGGATTCGGAGATCTAACGCCGGTTGCGCTCGGGGCCGCCGCCGCGCTGGCGGCGGCGACGTCCACCACCGCTGCCCTGATGATCAGCCTGATCGGCATCCTCCAAAGCATCGGATCAACGAATACCGAGCGTGCAGTCGCCCTGCGCAACCGCCTCCTTCGGCCGGTCGAGTGGTTCCTCAGCAGTACGACCAGCACGGCCAGCGCCATCACGACGACCAGTGCCGACATTCGGCGGCTGTGGGAACTCGGTGAGCAGGACACCGACTGGCTAGTTAAACGGCTCGCGGCCATGGGCACCCTCGGCCCGTCCTAACACGACTCACCTATACAGGTGACTCCGGCATGGACGCCCGCTCACGCGCTCCAGGAACGCTCTGCTCCCCGGCCGCCCGTCTCTCCTCGGGCTCGTTCTATCCGGGTGTCTTGCGCACGAGACCACAGGCCAGAACCGTGCTGAAAGATCAGTGGCCATCTCGACTCGTCCGCGGTAGGAGCCTGTCGAGGGCAGTCCGGTCGTCATCCGGATGATCGTTTGCGCTGGATGGGCGGCGGATGAGCGAACATGGAGCTAACACAGCAGGCAGATCGGCCCATAAACGCCACTAGCGCGTTCATGATCGGAATCATGAACGCGCTAGTAAACGGATGGTGCGCCGCCAGGGACTCGAACCCCGGACCCGCTGATTAAGAGTCAGCTGCTCTAACCAACTGAGCTAGCGGCGCTTGCGTGCGTAACGATAGCAGCCCTGGTGAGGGTACGCACATCGGAGCGACTCCGGGCGCGCGGCCGGTCAGTTGGGGTGGTGGTCAGTCGTTCCAGGCGCGGGCCGAGAAGGGGGCCGGGGCGCCCTTGCGGCCGGTGCCTTCGCCCCACTTGGTGATTTTGTAGCTGATGTTGATGTGGCCCTTGCCGCCGTTGTTCTTGACGGTCAGGGAGCCGTGGTCGAAGTCACCGTTGGTGAGTTCGGCGAAGGTCTTGGCGTCCAGGTCGAGCATGACGCCGCGCTCGGAGGGCTCTCCGGGGCCGCGGTCGCCGACGAAGAACTTCGCCTCCTTGCCGAGGTAGGTCACGTAGCCCTCGGTGCCGAGGGGCCAGCTGGGGCTGGCGGCCAGGCCCTTCTGCATGGGTTTGCCGATGGCCGGCATGCCGGTGTCCCCGGCGCGGCCGGAGCCGTCGTCCCAGAAGTAGGACGCGGTGGTGGTGCCGGTGAACAGGGCACCCTCGGGCACGGCGCCCTGGGGCGCGGGCAGGGCAGGGGGCTGTACGGCGGGGATGGAGCTCACGTCGGGGGTGGAGAGGGCGACCGTGGCGCTGGCGATGCCGGCTCCCAGGACGGCGGTGCCGGCCAGGGAGGCGACGACCAGCTTGGTGCGGTTGCGCAGGCCACTTATGGCGTTCATGAAGGATGTGCGATCTTTCGTGAGACGACAAGGGGACGGCCGCGTGCGTTGAAGGTTGGACCTGCGAGGTCAAAGGGGCAGGTCAGGGGGCACGGGCGTGCCTGCCGGGCGAGCCCCTGTTCGGGGCACGGCACCGGCTGGCGTCCGGATGCGGCCAAGTGGATGCCGCAGGATGGTCACCACTTGGTAACGAATAGGACTCTACCGGCTATGTCATGACAGAGCAAACGAAACCACCGTAAAACTCCCATAGCGGTCAATTTGGGTGGTGGTCGGCGTGGAGATCCGGGGTGGTTCGTCAGCCGAACGGCAAGAAGAGATCGTGACTCTCAGGGAGGGTGTTTGCCGTGGCATGACCGAACGGGTGGTGAACTGGGTCAGAGCATGATCGACCGGGAGCCGCCGATGGAAACCCTCCTGCAGAGTGCGACACGACTCTTCGCCGCGCTCGGATACGACGCGACGACCATGAGGCAGATCGCGGACGCCACCGGGATCGACCCGGTGAGGGCTGGTTTCACCGGCAACAAACGCGATCTCTATCTCGCGGTCATCGAGCGCGCCCACCAGATCGAGGTGGAGGCGATGGGCTCGGTCATCGAGAGCGCGGAACTCGCGGGGGAGGGCGAGGTCACTGCGGCGGTTCACCGCATTGTGGACACCTATCTCAACTTCTGTGTCGCCCATCCCGAGTTTCCCGCCCTGTGGATCCATCGCTGGCTCTACGACGCGGCCGATCTCATCGGTCTGGAGCGGGAGTTCTCGCAGCCGCTGATCACCACCACCACCCGGGTGCTGCGGCACGCGGTCGCCGACCAGAGCGTGGACATCGAGTACTGCGTCTGGACGCTCGTCTGGTGTGTGCACGGGTTCGTACAGGGGGGCGTGCTGGACGGTGAAGGGGAGCGGATCGGTGCCGAGTCCGGGGAGGAACTGGCCCGGTTTCGCCGGCATCTGCACATGCTGATCCACCGGGTGCTGGGATTGCCGGGAGATGTTCCGGACTAGCCGATTGACGGGGAGCGGCGACTAGGGTCATGATCGCAACCTCGTGATCGGAGGTCGGGTCATGTCCGTGGTCAAGGTCGCCGGGCGGTCGGACACCTGGGCCGCCACCACCCCCTCGTGCACGTATGTATTCGGGGTGGTACGCGCCGAAGAGGACGTCCGGATCGTCCAGTGGTACTGGGGGCCGCCGTTGCCGGAGGCCGCGCTTCCCGAGATCCCGCTCGCTGTGGCTCCCCGGCTGACGGCCAGCTTCCGGGATCCGTACGACATCGAGGAACTGTTCCCCGTGGACGGGGGGCGGCGGTGGGGCGTGCCGTCGTTGCGGGTGCGGTATCCGGGGGGTGTGCGGTCGGCCGAGCTGGCCTATGCCGGGGCGGAGGAGACGGCGGAGGGGATTGAGCTGGTCCTCCGGGATGACGCCTACGGGTTACGGGTCTCGTTGCACCTGACCTGTGCCGGGGATGTCATCGAGCGGTGGGTGAGCGTTTCCAACGACGGAGCGCAGGCCGTGCAGGTCGAGAGGCTGGACTCGGGGAGTTGGGTGATCCCTGAGCGGTACGGCTACCGCCACAGCACGGTGTCGGGGGCCTGGAGTGCGGAGAGTCGGCTCGGGCGGCGGGAGTTGCCGGTCGGGGAGACGACGTTCACCAGCCGGACAGGGGCCACGGGGCACCACGCCAATCCGTGGATCATGGTGGATGAGGGGGACGCCGGGGAGGAGTCCGGCGAGGTCTGGACGGTGGCGCTGGCCTGGAGCGGGTCGTGGCGGATGACGGCTCAGCGGCGTCCTGAAGGGGATGTGGCGGTCAGCGCGGGGTTCGGGCACGACGGGGTGGTCTGGCAGCTGGCGCCGGGGGAGAAGCTGATCACGCCGAAGACGCTGGGGTTGTACAGCGATGGTGGGTTTGGTGCGGTGAGCCGGGTCTGGCATGAGTACGCGCGGCGGTTTGTTCTGGCTTTTCCGGATGAGGATCGGCCGGTGCTCTACAACTCCTGGGAGGCGACCGGGTTCGATGTCACCGAGTCGGGTCAGCTCGCTCTCGCCGAGAAGGCCGCCGGACTGGGGGTCGAGCTGTTCGTGGTGGACGACGGCTGGTTCGGGGCGCGGGTGGACGATACGCGCGGGCTTGGGGACTGGTGGCCTAACAGGGAGCGCTTTCCGGATGGTCTGGCGGGGCTTTTCGACGGGGTGCGGGCGCTTGGCATGCGGGCCGGGCTCTGGGTGGAGCCGGAGATGGTCAATCCGGATAGTGATCTCTATCGGGCCCACCCTGACTGGGTTCTGCATCTGCCGGGGCGTCGGCGTGACACCATGCGGAACCAGTTAGTGCTCAACTTCGCTCGCGACGAGGTGCGGGGCTGGGCGTTCGGGTGGCTGGACGGGCTGGTTCGGGAGTACGGCCTGGACTATCTCAAATGGGATATGAACCGTAGTTTCAGCCAGGTTGGATGGCCGGGGGCGGGGGAGCGGGCCGATCGGGTCTGGATCGAGCATGTCGAGGGCGTCTACCAGATCATGGACGAACTGCGGCGGCGTAATCCTGGGCTGCGGATCGAGTCCTGTTCCGGTGGGGGTGGGCGGGTGGATCTGGGGATCCTGCGGCGTACCGACCAGGTCTGGACCTCTGACAACACCGATGCTCGGGATCGGCAGGTTATCCAGCATGGGTTCACGCAGTTCTACCCGCCGGGGGTGATGTCGGCCTGGGTGACCGACAGTCCCAATCCGCTGACGCGGCGGGAGGTGCCGTTGCGGTATCGGTTCCATGTGGCTATGGCGGGGGTGCTGGGGATCGGTGGGGATCTGACCCGGTGGGGGGAGGGGGAGCTCGCTGAGGCGCGGGGGCTGGTGGCCAAGTACAAGGAGATCCGTCCGATCGTGCAACGCGGGCGGTTGTACCGCTTGGCGGGGGATCCCGGGGTGACCGCCTCGGCGGTGCAGTACAACCTCGACGACCAGGTGGTCGTGATCGCCTACAACCCGTTCGCCCTCACCGACCAGCCTCCTCGGCGGGTACGCCTTGCGGGGCTCGACCCCGAGGCCGTGTACGAGGTGACCGGTTGCGATGACCTCGCGACCTTCACAGTGCCGGTGGGATCCCGCTGGCACGGCCGCACACTGATGTCCCACGGCGTCGTTCTACCGACCTGGTTCCACCTGGGCGCCGACTACCGCAGCGAGATCCTCACGCTACGCCGGCTGGATCGCCTTCTCGATGAGACTGACTGAAAACCCTTGGCAGTCCCCGTGGCCCAAGCTGCACACTGACGCGGTGCCAAAGCAAGTGACCGCCGTGATCACCGCAAACGACGAAGTACTCGGAGAAGTCGGCCCCTTCACCACGGACAGCCCCTGGTGGGCAGACGTGGAAGACATAGCCACCCACCTCTCCCAACTCCTCAAAACCGACGTAATCATCCTCCGCCTGCTCACCGTCGAAGACGGCGCTTTCAGCCGAGGCGGCCACGCGACCTACCATGCCGAGATCCTCAAACCCACGCCCAACTGGCTGATCCCACCCACCCACCCTCGAGATGGCAACCGGGAGGCTGATGCCGAGCGGGTTGGAGGGGGCAATGCGGCTGCCAATGGTGCCGCTGAGGGCGGTCACGAGGTTCAGTGCGGGGAGATCCTCGAGGGCACGCCCGACCGGCTGATCCCACCCACCCGCCCGGGTAATGGGGACCGAGATCCTGCTGTCGAGGGGGCTGGGCGGTCTGGCGCGGTGGGCGAGGGTTGCAGTCATGGCGGCCACGAGGTCCCCCACGCGAAATTCTTCGAAGCCGAGACGGCTGGGCGGTCTGGCGCGGTGGGCGAGGGTTGCAGTCATGGCGGCCACGAGGTCCCCCACGCGAAATTCTTCGAAGCCGAGACGGCTGGGCGGTCTGGCGCGGTGGGCGAGGGTTCCAGCCATGGCGGTCACAAGTTCCCCCACGCGAAATTCTTCGAAGACGTTCCCCGGTTGCGCCCGCTCACCAACCCCTTCGACCGGGAACCGCACCCCAAGCGCTCAAGCTGGGCCACCGCGACCGGTGTAAGGGCGGCGCTCTCCTGGGCAGAGGAGGTGCTCGGGGAGTCGATTGCCAAGGTTGAGCAGGTGAAGACCTGGAACTTGTCCGGACTTTTCAGGGTCTGGGTGGGTTCAGGGGTTGAGCCGGTGTGGTTGAAGGCGACCCCTGGGTTTGCCGCCTGTGAGTCGACGGCCATTGAGGTGTTCGGGTCGGTGGACTCCAGCCTTGTGCCCGAGGTGGTCGGTGCCGACCGGGGCAACCGGCGGATTCTGATGCGTCACATCCCCGGCGAGGACTGCTGGCAGGCTCCGGAGGAAGTGATCGAGAAAACGCTCCCTCGCATGGTTCGGGCCCAGGCCGTTCTGGCGGGCCGTGGCCGGATGGGGGCCCTCGATCGCACTGATTTGAGCCAGAGCGTGCGCACCTTGCTGGCCGGGGAGGTCGCCATGGAGCTCACCGAGGAGGAACTCCGCGAGGCGAAGGTTCTCGCCGAGCGGGTGCCCGCGATGACGGCCGAGCTGGTGGCGTGCGGCGTCCCGTACACGATGGTGCACGGGGACTTCCACCCCGGCAACTGGCGGTGGGACGGGACGAAGGCGGTGCTCGTGGACTTCGCCGACTGGCATTACGGGCATCCGGCGATGGATGTCCTGCGGTTGCGGGAGTTCCTGCCGGAGCGGAGAGACCACATCACGGACATCTGGGTACACGCCTGGCGGGTGGCGGTCCCGAGTTCGGATCCGGCGAAGGCGGTCGCGTTGGCGGAACCACTGTCGCGTCTCTACTACGCCGTCCGCTATCAGGAATTCCTCGACGGCATCGAGCCGAGCGAGCGCCGTTACCACGCCGGAGATCCGGCCGCAGAGATCAGGGCGGCACTGGGGAGATGAACGGGTGAGCGTGGCCGCCGCGCTGCCGGTGAGATAAGGGCGGTGCTGGGGGATGCGCGGGTGAGTGTGGGAAGTGGCCCCCACGGCGCGGCGGGATCTTGCTGTGCGTTGAGTTCGTGGGTGGCGTTGGGAATGGACCGGGGGCCCGCGCCGGACAGGGCCCCCGGTCCGGTCTGTCAGAAGCGGTAGGGGTTGGTGCCGAGGGCGGCCATCAGGTACCAGCTGGTGGCTCCGACGTGCTGGTTCTGGAAGTAGCCGAAGCCGAAGCCGGTGTCGAAGGCGCTGGAGGCGGCCACCACGCCGGAGCGGGCCGGGAGGGTGGGGCCGGTCCAGGTGCCGCCTTCGCCGGGGTTGGAGAGGCGGCCGCCGTTGGGGTCGGTGGTGAGGCCGACGGTCTGGCCGGCGCCGAGGCGGTCCTGGGCGGAGGCGATCTCGTTGAGGTGGCGCCGGGCCTTGGACCGGTCACCCCGGGCCACCAGCGCGGCGGCCAGGTGCGCGGTGCCCTCGAACCAGACCGCGTCCCGGTTGTTGTCGCCTGTCCCGTTCGGCACCGGCCCGGTGAGGGTCTTGGAGACGTCGCTGAAGGTCACGCCGGAGACCTGGTACCCCGCCGGGAGCTGGGAGTTCGCCGAGACCCCGCCCCGGTCCACGACGGCCAGGGCGGACGCCGTCCAGTCGACCGCCCGCCCCCGGTCCCCACGGGCGAGGTAGGCCCAGGTCTGCACGTCCTCCGGAATCGGACTGGGATTGATCTCGTTCGGGTCGTCCGCCGGGTTCGCGCCCTTCGTGCCGGTCCAGTAGAAGTTGCCGCGCGGGTTCCACATCGCGTCGAGGAAGTCCTCCGCCACCCGGGCCCTGGTCTTCCACACGCGGTTCCCGGTGAACTTGGCCAGCCCCTGGAAGAGCGCGTAGACGTCGATGTTGTGCTCGCTGGAGCACCAGCGCTGCCGCGTGGTCCCGTCGCCCTGCACGCCGCCCAGGTAGCCCCCGTACCGGTACGGCGACACGGCGTTGGCCACGATCCATTCGCCCAAGGTGACCGCGCCGTCCAGATACTTGCGCTCGCGCGTGCGGTCGTACAGGTGGGTCAGGGCCAGCGCGGTCCAGGCCACGTCACCGACGGCGGAGCCGCCGAACCCGAACGGCCAGAGGAAGGCCGCCTTGCCGTCCGCGCGGCGGATGCCGGGGAACTCGGGGCCGCCGCCGTAGAAGAGCATCGGCCCGGCCGCGTACGCCTGCCGTACCCGGCCGTCGGTGAAGGTCTCGTCGTTGGCCTGGATCCACAGGAAGGTGTCTCCGATGACCTTGGCCCGGCGGACGTTCTCCCGGGTCGGGCGGGACAGGTACGCGATGACGGCCAGGGCGTTGTCGTACACGAAGGCCGTGGTCATCAGCCCGGACTCGTTGTTGTAGCTCTGCGCCAGGCGGAGTTCGCCGCCCTGGCGGTAGGCGTCCAGCACGGTGTCGAGGTACCGGAAGGCGCGGTCTGCCGAACCGGCCAGGCGGTGGTCGACCAGGCCGCCGGTGGCGTGCGCCGTACCGGAGAGCAGGAAGGGGGCGGCCGCGACGGCGGTGGCGGTGGCGGCGGCGGCGGTGAACTGGCGGCGGGACAGGGCGGGGGACACGGGCGGCTCCACGAGAAGACTCATGAGAGAGCGCTCTCTCAGAGTGGCCATTGAACCGCTCGCGGGCGATCACCGCAAGACCCGCCGCACCGCCGCCGGCCCCGGCTGTGCGCTCCCGATGCCCTCCTTCGTACGCTCCGAGGGTCTGAACTTTTCATCGGATAAATCGGACACTTGACCAGTTTTAGCAGGGCAGGGCCAGGTGGGAGGTTTGGCCTGATGCGCCCTTCAGGAAACATGCTGTACATCCAGACGAAACGATCGGATGTTGGGAGCGCTCCCAAGGTTCGAGCAACAGTTTCGTCAAGGAGAAACAGTCATGGGACCCCACACGAGTGCCTGGCGAAAAGGCCTCACGGCGGTAGCGGCGACGCTACTCGCCGCGATCGGCCTCGCCGTCAGTCCGACGGCCGCGAACGCCGCGGTCGCCTGCCAGGTGACCTACACCAGGACCTGGGAAGGCGGCAACGGCTTCGGCGTACAGGTACGCCTGCAGAACCTCGGTGACCCGGTCAACAACTGGCGGATCACCTACTCCTACTCCGGCAGCCAGACGTTGCAGAACGGCTGGGAGGGCAACTGGAGCCAGTCCGGGCAGAACATCACGATCGCCGCGCCGGACTACGCCCCGAACCTGGCCGCCAACGGGGTCGTGCAGCCGGGCGCCAACTTCACCTTCACCGGGACCAACACCAACCCGACCGCGTTCTCGCTGAACGGCACCCCGTGCACCGGCCAGCCGCAGACGCAGTCCCTGGTCGTCACACCGACCAGCGTGTCGGTGGCCTCCGGCAGCACCGCCACCTACTCGGTCCGCCTGTCCTCCGCCCCCACCAGCAACGTGACGGTGACCAGCACCGCCGCGTCCGGTGGTGACACCGGCATCACGGTGACCGGTGGCGCCTCGCTGACCTTCACCAGCGCCAACTGGCAGACCCCGCAGAACGTGACCGTCACCGGCGCGACCGGCGGGACTGCCGGCACCCGGACGATCAACGTCGCCTCCTCTGGCCTGACCACGGTTCCGGTCACGGTGACCCGGACCGCCGTCGCCACCCAGTCGCTGGTCGTCTCGCCGACCAGTGTGTCGGTGGCCTCGGGCAGCACCGCCACCTACTCGGTCCGCCTGGCCACCGCGCCGAGCGGCAACGTGACGGTGACCAGCACCGCCGCGTCCACCGGCGACACCGGCATCACGGTGACCGGCGGCGCTTCGCTGACCTTCACCACCAGCAACTGGCAGACCGCGCAGAACGTGACCGTCACCGGCGCCACCGGGGGCACCCCCGGCACCCGGACGATCAACGTCGCGTCCTCCGGCCTGACCACGGTTCCGGTCACCGTGACCCGGACCGCCGTCGCCACCCAGTCGCTGGTCGTCTCGCCGACCAGTGTGTCGGTGACCTCGGGCAGCACCGCCACCTACTCGGTCCGCCTGGCGATCGCGCCGAGCGGCAACGTGACGGTGACCAGCACCGCCGCGTCCAGTGGTGACACCGGCATCACGGTGACCGGCGGCGCTTCGCTGACCTTCACCACCAGCAACTGGCAGACCGCGCAGAACGTGACCGTCACCGGCGCCAGCGGCGGGACTCCCGGCACCCGGACGATCAACGTCGCGTCCTCCGGCCTGACCACGGTTCCGGTCACCGTGACCCGGACCACCGGCGGCACCTACGAGCCGCACCAGGACAACCCGTACGTGGGTGCCGAAGGCTACGTGAACCCGGACTGGCGCGCGTCGGCCAACGCCGAGCCCGGCGGCTCCCGGATCGCCAACACCGCCACCGGCGTCTGGCTGGACCGGATCGCGGCCATCACCTCCGGCTCGGCCGGCAACAACAGCAAGGGCCTGCGTGACCACCTCGACCTGGCTCTCCAGCAGGACGCGGCCAACGGCTCCACCAAGACGGTCTTCCAGGTCGTCATCTACAACCTGCCCAACCGCGACTGTTCGGCGCTGGCCTCCAACGGCGAGCTGAAGATCTCGGAGAACGGTCTCAACCGCTACAAGACCGAGTACATCGACGTCATCGCCGGCATCCTGGCGGACCCGAAGTACGCCCCGCTCCGCATCGTGGCGATCATCGAGATCGACTCGCTGCCCAACCTGGTCACCAACCTCAACCTGGCCGCATGCCAGGAGGCCAAGAACACCGGCGCCTACGAGCAGGGTGTGGCCTACGCGCTGGGCAAGCTGCACGCGATCCCGAACGTCTACAACTACGTGGACGCCGGTCACCACGGCTGGCTGGGCTGGGACACCAACTTCGGCCCGTCCTCGCAGCTGTTCGCCTCCACGGCGGCCAGCGCCACCGGCGGCCGGGCCACCGTTGACGGCTTCATCACCAACACCGCCAACTACTCCGCGCTCGTCGAGCCGTACTTCACCATCAACTCGACGGTGAACGGCCAGACCGTGCGGCAGTCCCGCTGGGTCGACTGGAACTTCTACGTGGACGAGCTCAGCTACGCCCAGGCGTTCCGGAACCGGCTGATCCAGGACGGCTTCTCCTCCAACATCGGCATGCTGATCGACACCTCGCGCAACGGCTGGGGCGGCCCGAACCGGCCCACCGGCCCGAGCACCTCGACCGACCTGAACACCTTCGTCAACCAGTCCAAGATCGACCGGCGCATCCACGCCGGCAACTGGTGCAACCAGAGCGGCGCGGGTCTCGGCGAGCGGCCGAGGACGGCGCCCGCCGCGGGCATCGACGCCTACGTCTGGATCAAGCCGCCGGGCGAGTCGGACGGTTCCAGCTCGGCCATCCCGAACGACGAGGGCAAGGGCTTCGACCGGATGTGTGACCCGACCTACGGCGGTAACGACCGTAACGGCAACAACGCCACCGGCGCTCTGGCCAACGCCCCGATCTCCGGTCACTGGTTCTCGGCGCAGTTCCGCGAGCTGATGGCGAACGCGTACCCGCCCCTGTAAGGACGCGGTAGCCGTAGCCGATTGATCGTCGTGGTCCTGCCGCGGTTGGGGGTCCTCCTCGGCAGGACCACGACTTACCACTGAGAAACCGAGAAACCCGTCCCATCGACAGCCGCAGGGCTGGCCATGGGGCGGGTTTCTCGCTTAGAACACCGGAGGACGGCCGTCGTCTGGGGATGTTCAGAGCGCCTGGGGAGAGGAACTGTCCGTCGGGGGCTCAGGATCGCGGCAGCGGAGCAGCAGCATCGCGGCGTCGTCCTTGGGCGGGCCGTCGATGTGCAGGATCAGGTCCCGGCGCAGCGCCTCCAGCGCCGCCTCCGGATCATCGTCCTTGAGCAGCGAGACCCGGTCGGCCAGCGGGTAGAAGGCGCCACCGTGGTCCCGCGCCTCCACCACGCCGTCGGTGTAGAGCAGGATCTGGTCGCCGGGCTGGAAGGTCACCCCGTACGGCGAGGGGCCCTCGGGCCCGAGCGCGGCCAGGCCGAGCGGGGGCACGTGGTCCTCCGGCTCGGCGAACTCGATCTCCCCATTGGCCCGGATGACTAACGGCGCCGGGTGGCCGTAGTTGAGCAGGGTCACCGTCGGCTCGTCGGGGTTGGCCTCGGCCAGCACGGCGGTCACGAACTCCTCGCCGGACAGGCGCCGGTTGAGCGCCTTCTCCAGCCGGGCGCTGACCCCCTGCAGATCCTTCTCGTCGTGCGCGGCCTCCCGGAACGCGCCGAGCACCAGCGCCGCCGTCTCGACCGCCTCCAGGCCCTTGCCCTGCACGTCGCCGATGATCACCCGGACGCCGGTGGGGGCGTTGACCACCTCGTACAGGTCGCCGCCGATGTGCGCGGCGGCCATCGCGGAGGTGTAGGAGACCGCCATGCGCATGTGCGCGGCCCGGCGCGGCACCGGCCGCAGCAGCACCCGCTGCGCCACCTCGGCCACCGAGCGCATGCTGGCCAGCTCCTTCTCCCTGCGCCGCCGCCCCACCGAGGCGAGCGCGCTGGCCGCGGTCACCCCGGCGATGGAGCCGCAGGTGACGTAGGCGCGGGTGAGCTCCAGGTCGTTGTACACCGCGAGCGCGATGGCCAGCACCAGCGCGGTCAGCCCGACGATCAGCGTGCGGCGCACCCCGCCGGTGAGGCTGGCGAAGGCCGGGCCGACGGCCATCAGGGGCAGGAAGCCCTGCTCCGGGCCGGTGACCGCGTCCACGACCGTGACGATGAACATCACAAGGAAGGGCAGCACCGCGAGAGCCGTCGCCGTGCGTGCTCCCGCCGCCCGACGCCGGCCCCTGCGCGGGCTGAACAGCCCGCTGAGGCGATTCGGCACAGGCATCCGGAGAATCCCCTTCAAGCGCAAGTCATCTGCGTCTGTGACCATACTTCACGATCCAGCCTGAGATGCGAAGTCCTGAACAACGCACGACGCCCGTGCGCCCGCTGTGACAACGGGAACACGGGCGCCGGAGTACGGGCCCCCGGTGTTTAGACGATCGAGCCCGACCAAACGTTGGCAGCTGATTTGTAGACCCCGTAGGTCTCGCCGTCGAAGTAGGGCGAGAGCGAGGTGTCGATGCGCCGGTTGCCGTCCCGGTCGGCCACCGCGATGGTGACGCCGTTCAGGTAGCCGAGCCGCCTGGTGTTCTTGTACCCGGCCAGCCAGGCCGAGCCGAGCGAGCCCTCCCCGGTGAAGGAGGACTTGATGCCGACCAGCTCCTCCGCCTTGATCGACGGGGCGGTGGCGGCGAAGGTCGTGCCGTACGACCACTTGAGGGTCTTGCCGGTGAAGGCGTGGTTGCCGTCCGGGTGGGAACCGCTCGGGTAGCCGAAGACGAAGTGCGCCTTGCCGATCTTCTGGTTGTACGCCAGGCCCTGCCCGCCGACCTGGTCGCCCAGCCGCCCGACGTCGGTGAGGCCGCGGATGATGTAGTGGTCCTTGTAGTAGACCTCCGGGGTGGAGGTCTTCACCCACTTCTTGATGAACCACTCGCGCTTGAAGTACTGGCCGGGGTCGACCTTCTTCAGCTCGCCCTTGAAGGAATCGTCGGCCTTGAGCGCGTTGTAGGCGGCCTCGTCGATCGGGTACCAGACCCCGCTGTCCGGGCCGCACCAGCTCGGGCACTTCTCGCCGTTCTTGAGGGCGAAGGTCCCGTTGGGGGCGGCGTTGTAGACGGCCTGGGCCACCGACTCGGTGGTCAGCTTGACCCCGTCCACGCCCTCGGTGAAGTACTTCTCCGCCTCGGCCTGGGTGAAGTTGGCCTTGGGCGGGTCCACCGGGGTGGTCACCGGGTCGGCGGTCTTCTTCCAGTACGGCCCGCCCTCGGTGAACTTCTCCTCGAACTCGGCCTTGGTGACCTCCTCGGAGAGGATCTTCTTGGCGCCCTTCCAGGCGTCGTACGCCTTCTTGTCGGTCTCCTTGTCACCGGTGAGCTGCACGCCGTTGTAGACGGTGACGAAGGCGTAGTTCCGGTCGCCGTCCTCGTACACGTCGAAGTCGTAGTGCGTGTAGGCGGTCTTGCCGACGTAGATGCCCCAGGGCGTCTTGCCCTGGTAGTAGCCGGGCACGAAGACCCAGTGGTCGAGCGTGGGCTTGTTGCTGACCGTGTCGTAGACGCAGTGGCCCGCGGTGGCGACCAGGTTCCGGTACTTCGACTGCACCGAGGTGCCCGAGCACCAGTGCGGCTTGCCGTCGGCGCCCATGAAGAACACCTTGCCGGTGGTCCGCGGCAGGTTGACGTTCTTGGTCTTGCCGGCCGTCTTCTTCTCGTCCCCGATGGCCGGCACCGTGCCGGGTTTGCTGGAAGCCGCCGGGCCGCCGGTGGACACGTGCTTGGCCGAGACCGTGGTCTCCACGTTGTACGGCGTGGCATCCGACAGCTGAGCCTTGTCCCAGAAGTAGGCGATGGCCTGCGCCTCGCTGGAACCCGCCAGCACTTCCTTCTCGATGTACGGCGCCGCCTGCGCGGGAAGGGCCACCAGGGCCGCGGCCAGCAGGCCGGTGGCGGCTGTGGCGCCGCCGAGAGTGAGGGTTCGGTTCACTGCTGGAGATCTCCCTTGCTCTGGCGTGGGACGTCACTTGCGTCCCATCCGTCAGTAAATGGATTGGCAAGGACCCTAGCGCGGGTGTTTCCGCAGGCAGGGAAGATCTCGGTCTAATGTGATGCAGATCACACTTTTTGCATGGAACCGGGAGTCTCTAGATCACGTCTAATCTGCCCTGATTGCGGAGAGCAGTGTTTCAGCTACTTTCATGTGTTCGCGGCACATCTCGCGGCTGTGGAAATTTCCGGATTTGTTGGGTTCTCAGACCATCTATTGGGGTGTTGACCTGGGGTGATGGTGGGGAGAGAGGGGGATTTCGTGTGCCTTGACGGGTGCGATGACCGTTGTGGCGGCAATTGACCGGAAACAATCTTGTAGCTATTGATTCACATAGGTCATGTGATTGCCGTACCTTGGATATGGGAGCGCTCCCATCACAAGGAGGCGACGTGACTCTCCCCTTCGCCACAGTGGCGCTGGACCCGGGCCCGACGCGGACGGCCGAGTGCCTGCTGCCCGCCGTCGGTTCGAGCGTGCGGGGTGCCCGCGCGCTGGTCCACCGCGAGCTGGCGCGCTGGGGGGCTGATGCACTGGTCGACGACTGCGCGGTCATCGTCAGCGAACTGGTCACCAACGTCGTCCGGCACGCCGGAACCGCCTTCGCGCTCCGCCTGTGCAGCAACGGCCGCTGGGTGTACGGCGAGATCTTCGACACCGGGGACGGCGTGCCCCGGCAGCGCGACCCGGGGCCGGACGCCACCGACGGCCGGGGGCTCATGATCGTCAGTACGCTCTCCGACGACTGGGGTGTCGCCTCCTCGCTCCGCGGCAAGATCGTCTGGTTCATCCTGGGCACCGGCTTCGACAGCCGCCCCCAGGTGGCAGCCGTCTAACCGGCCGCCCCGAACGCCGCGAGCACCTCGGCCGCGATCTCCTCCGGCGGCCGGGTCGCGTCCACGGTCAGATCCGCCACCGCCTGGAACCCCGGCAACCGCCGCGCCCGCTGCTCGGTCAGCATCTTCGCCAGGTCGGGCTGGAAGTGCGGCCGGTGCGCGCTGGACAGCATGCGCCTGGCCAGCAGCTCGGGCGGGCCGTCCAGGAAGACCACGAACGCCGCCGCCAGCGCCGCCAGCGCGGCGGGGTCCTCCGCGATCGAGGCGGCCGCGCCGATCACCTGGGGTGGCCGGCGCGTCAGCGCCTCCCGGAGCACCAGGGACTCCCGCTCGTGCAGCACCTCCGGGCCCACGGTGGCGGCCAGCTCGGCGGCCGTGTGGCCGTACCGGGCGGCGAGGTCGTCGTCGCTGTCCCGGATCTCGCGCCCGAGCGCCGCCGCCACCAGCCGGCCGACCGTGCTCTTCCCCGCCCCCATCAGCCCTACGAAGACGATCGGAATCTCCCTCATGAGGGGCAATTCTGCCCACACGTTTGAGATTCGTGGTGGGGATAGAGCGTACGGGCGAAGGAGGGATATGCCATGACCATCGCCGGAAGCATCATCCTCATCATGCTGGGAGCCATCCTGACCTGGGCGGTCGAGTTCGCCATCGCCGGGATCGACATCCAGGTCATCGGGGTCATCCTCATGGTGGGCGGGCTGGCGGGGTTGCTCTTCGGCCTGTACCGGCTGAGCGCCGTACGCCGCACCGTGACTCCGGTGGCACCCGTCGACGAGACGGCCACCCGCCGCCACGTCTACGAGGAGCGCCGCTACAACGACCCGATCTGACAGGCTGCGAGGCCGTCGACCCTGGAGCGCTCTCCCAAGCAGGCGCACGAGACGTGAGCGACGCGAAAACGGCCGGGGAGACGAGCTCCTCGGCCGTTCGTCATGGGGCGGCCCCCGGTTGCTAGCCCTCCGACCTGGTGCCCCGGCCCAGCGAGTCCTGCCGGCGGTAGGCGAGGACAATGTCGGTCACCACGAACACGAAGCCGATGACGGACAGCCCGGTCAGCCACCACAGCCGCGTGAACACCGACAGCACGCCCAGCGCGAAGCAGAACACCAGCGCGTACGACCCCAGCCTGAAGTGGATGACGTCCATCGGCGTGGCGGGCGTCATCGGCTTGCCGGTCGGCGATCGTTGTTCCTCAGTCATATTCGGCCCCTACCCGAGGATTTAGGTGACTATCGCCTAGATCGGGCGGTAAGCCACGTTTTACCCTTATCGCCGCACCGGCCCGATCGTGGCGGCGCTGAGCGCCCGTTCGGCCGCCGCCAGCACCTCGGGCACGCTCACCTCCGCCGGGTCGGTCCCCCGGTGCAGGACCTGGTGCCGGGCGAGATCCTCGGGCGGCCCCCAGCGGGCGGGCGGCTCCGGCCCGAACACGATCACCGACGGGGTGCCGTACGCGGTGGCCAGGTGGGCCACGCCGGTGTCGGCGCTGATCACCAGCCGGGCGCCGGAGACCAGCGCGCACAGCTCGCGCAGCGAGGTACGCCCGGCCAGCACCATCTGGGGCGGCAGCAGCGCGCGGGTGCCGACCAGCAGCGCCAGCGGGCGCTCGTGGCGGGAGCCGGTGATCACGACGGGCAGGTCCAGGGCGGCCATCGCGCGGGCCACCTCGGCGAACCGCTCCGGCGGCCAGCGGCGGGCGGGATCCTTGGTGCCGGGGTGCACGATCACCACACCCGGCGCCTTCGAGGGGGCCGCGGGGGAGGGCAGCCCCAGGTCGCGCGGGTCGCAGCGCAGGCCGTACCAGCCGAGCAGGCGGCACCAGCGCCGCACCTCGTGCTCGGCCGGATCCCAGGCCGGGCCTCGGGTGAACCCGGCCGTCGCGTACGCCCAGAGGCGGCGCGGGCGCAGGTCGAGCAGGCGGCGGTGGCTCTGCGGTCCCGACCCGTGCAGGTTGACCGCGAGATCCGGATAGAACGGCAGATCCGACCGGCGGTCCGCCATCCCCGGCCAGACCACCGGATCCCGATCGTAGGTGGGGATCAGCCGGTCCACCGCGCCGGTCAGCACCGCCGCCTCGCTCAGCTCCGGGGGGCAGGCCAGCGCCACCCGGAAGCCGCCCCGGCGTAACGCCCGCAGGGCGGGGACGGCCGTGAGCAGGTCGCCCAGCCCCAGCGCGCGCAACACCAGCGCGGTCGTCATCAGGACATCACCCCTATTTCGGACTGTTCCGGGCTCCCAGCGGGACCATCCGCCACGCGCCCCCGGGCGTCAATGCCCGTGGCGGTGACGACCGCGTCCAGGACCACGAACGAGGTGGCCCCTATCCGAGGAGGTAGGGGCCAAACATTGGTTTCGCCCCCGCTGAGGTGGGCACCGGTGAGCAGCATGAACGCATCAGACGCGCCGCACTATGTGGCAGCGCGCGTCCAGCGGGCGATCGCGGAGGACGCGCGCACGAACGAACTTGGCATCAAGGTGGATGTCCGCGGCAACCAGATCTTCCTCCAGGGGCAGGTCTTCGAGGAGGAGCAGCGGGCGCACCTGACCGAGGTGGCGACCGAGGCTGCCCCCGGCCTGACCGTGCACAACGAGGTGACCTGCGTGCAGGTCGGCGAGCCGGGTGAGGAGGAACTGCTGTGACCATCCGCGTCGCGGCCGTCGCCGACATCCATCTCAGCGAGGCGAGCCGGGGAACCTACCGCAAACGGCTGGACGGCATCGAGCACCGCGCGGACGTGCTGCTGGTCGGGGGAGACCTCACCCGGCACGGCACGGTCGCCGAGGCCCAGGTGGTCGCCGACGAGTTCCGCGACCTGCCCATCCCCGCGGTCTTCGTGCTGGGCAACCACGACTATCACTCCAACGCCGAGGAGGAGATGGCCGAGCTGCTCCGCGCGGCCGGGCTGATCGTGCTGGACGACTCGGCGGCGGCGGTGCTGGACGGCAGGCTGGGCATCGCCGGGGGCAAGGGCTTCGGCGGCGGGTTCGCCGGCAAGTGCGCCAGCGAGTTCGGCGAGCCGGAGACCAAGGCGTTCGTCCGGCACACCCGGGAGATCGCCGACCGGTGGCGGGTGGCGTTGAAGGGCCTGGAGACCGAACACCGGGTGGTGCTCAGCCACTACGCGCCCATCAAAGAAACCTTGGAGGGAGAACCGCCGGAAATTTACCCGTTTCTCGGGAGTTATCTGCTGGCGGAGGCGGCCGACGCCGAGGGTGCGGACCTGATCATCCACGGGCACGCGCACCGGGGGACCGAGAAGGGCGTCACCCCCGGGGGCATCCGGGTGCGGAACGTGGCACTGCCGGTGCTCGGCCGGGCGTACGCGATCTACTCCCTGGCCGAGGCCGGCTGGTGAGCCGGGTGGTCCAACGGGCCGAGGCGTTCCTCGGCCCGTTGGCTGACGTTTGCCCGCCCCCGGCGCTAGACATTGAAGATGCTGATGCCACCCGGTCCGACGAGGAAGCCGAGGACGATCAGGACGATCCCCCAGAGGATGTCCCGGCGGGCCAGGATGACGTAGATCCCGGCGATTACCAGTACAACGGCGATAAGCCAAAGCAGAGTAGCCATGGCCCCCCACTGCCCGAGCGAAAGGGTCATTAACGCCATGAGATAGGGGCAGGGGTCTCATATGACAACATTCGGCTACTTTCTCTCCAGCGAGGAGCACCCGCCCAAAGAACTGGTCCGGCAGGCCAAACTCGCCGAACAGGCCGGGTTCGAGGCGCTCTGGATCTCCGACCACTACCATCCCTGGCTGGACGTCCAGGGCCAGAGCTCGTTCGTCTGGGCGGTCATCGGCGCGCTCTCCGAAGCCGTCACGCTGCCCGTCACCACCGCCGTGACCTGCCCGCTGGTCCGGATGCACCCGGCCATCGTGGCGCAGGCCGCCGCCACCGCCCAGCTGCTGCTGGACGGCCGCTTCCGGCTCGGCGTCGGTACGGGCGAAGCCCTCAACGAGCACATCCTCGGCGCACCCTGGCCCCCGGCGGCGGACCGGCGGCGCATGCTGGAGGAGGCGGTCGAGCTCATGCGCGACCTGTGGTCAGGCAAGCTGGTCACCCACCACGGCGAGTTCTACGACGTGGAGACCGCCCGGATCTACAGCCTCCCGGACGAACCGCCGCCCGTGTACGTCTCCGGGTTCGGCCCCAAGTCCGTGCAGCTGGCCGGGCGCATCGGCGACGGCTACGTGTCCGCCATGCCCGACGCCGACCTGGTGGACGCCTTCCGCAAGTCGGGCGGCGCGGGCAAACCGGCCGCCGCAGGGCTCAAGGTCTGCTGGGGCACCGACGAGAGCGAGGCCCGGGCCACCGCGCACCGGCTCTGGCCGACCGAGGGCATCCCCGGGGAGGCCGCCCAGCTCCTGCCGCTGCCCCGGCAGTTCGAGCAGCTGTCCACCCTGGTCACCCCGGAATCGCTCCAACTGCCCTGCGGACCCGACCCCGAGGTGCACCTCGCCGCCGTGCGGGCGTACGTGGACGCGGGATACGACGAGGTCTACATCTCGCAGATCGGGCCGGAGCAGGAGGGGTTCTTCGAGTTCTACTCCTCGGTCGTGCTGCCCCGGTTGCGGTAGCGCGTGTACAGCGGCTGGAGGAACCAGAGCCAGGCGCTCAGCACCGCGATCCCGCCGGCCAGGAACGCGGCCGGCCGGCCGCCGAGGAACACCAGCACGGCCAGGCCGGCCGAGCAGGTCATCGAGATCGCGATCGTGATGCCACCGAGCAGGGCCAGGGTGTTGGCCCGGTGCAACATGATCTCCTTCAGCCCCGACCGGAACAGGACGCGCTGCTGGGTGGCGGGGGCGATCAGGCAGATGGAGGCGGTGGCCGCCGTCACCAGGGCCACGTAGAACAGCCACCTGCCGGTTTCGTCCACTTTCCCGAAGCCGTTGGAGAAGGGCAGCGTCAGCAGGAAGGCGAACAGCACCTGCACGCCGGTGGCGGCCACCCGCAGCCCCTGCAACAGCTCACCGAGCTCCCGGTCCACCCGCTCCTTGGGATTCTCGTCGGGGTTGCGTAACAGGACGCGCGGTTCGTCGGCCATGGCAGCGGCTTCTACCCCTGATTGTTTGATCCGAACGTGATGGGGCAATCGGTGCAGGTGGGCAGTCACACGCATGAAGTCACCGACACCATCCTGGGCACGCTGAAGCGCGCCGGCTCCGGCCTCAAGGAGGCGGGCGTGCGCTTCGCCCTGGCCGGCGGTTGCGGCGGGTACGCCAGGGGCGCCGCCCCCTCCCTCCACGACGTCGATTTCGCACTGGTCGCCGAGGACGTCCCACTCGCCCTGAAGACCCTGGAAGGGCTGGGGTTCCGTACCGAAAGGCCGCCTGAGGACTGGCTGGTCAAGGCGTACGATCCGGATGGCGTGCTGGTGGATCTGATCTTCTCGCTGGGCGACCATCCGGTGACCGATGCCATGATCGCCCGTGCCGACCCGGTGAGCGTGGCGGCGCTCAGCCTGCCCGTGCTGGAGGCCACCGATCTGGTGATCTCGTGGCTGCTGCCACTGTCGGAGCACACCTGCGACTACAGCGGGCTGCTGCCCACCGTGCGGGCGATGCGGGAGCAGGTGGACTGGAACAAGGTGGCCGCGGTCCTGGCGTTCTCGCCCTACGCGTCCACCTTCCTGGTGCTGCTGGAGCGGCTGCACGTGATCGAGCGGCCGGTGCCCACCCCCGGCGTGGTCTGGCCCTGAACACCATGAGAAGGGCCGCGCCCGGCGGGCGCGGCCCTTCAACTAGGGGATTGATCGGGGTTTCCCCGTTACGCCATCCCGTAGGGGAAGCGTCCGTAGTAGTCCCCGAGGCGGTCCCGGTAGGCCGTTTCCTTGAACGCCGATTCGTCGAACTCAGGAGCGTTCTTGATCTCCTGCTTGGTGCGGGTCACGAAGACCTTCCGCTCCTGCGGATCGATCTGGGTGACCACAGCCGCCGGCAGCATGACCTTCTTACCGAAGATCCACGGGCCGGTGTCGACGATGAGGTAGCTCTGGCCGACCTCCTGGGTTGCCTCGTCCACGGAACCGATCTTGCCGTCCGCGGCCTCGACGTCGTACCCGATGACGTCGAGGGTCTGTCCGGTGCCGTACACGTCGGAACGGTACGACCACAGATCCGGTGTCATGGTTTCTCTCTCCCTTCGTCACCGGGCCAACTACCCGGGGCGCGGGAGCGAAACATGGATCACCGCAAACCGGCGAAAAGGTCATCCTCATGGTCGGGTGCGGACACCTTCGACCACTGCCGGGAGAACGCCTCGCCGGAGAACATCCGCCGCTGCAGTTCCTCGGGCAGGCTCAGCATGAACGCGCTGTCGCCCTGGCTGGCGTGCGCGGCCATCGCCTTGATCTTCCGTTCCGCGTACGCGGAGAGGTCCAGCACGGCGGTGATCAGCTCGTCGGGGGTGGAGAAGTCGGCCGGGTCGCCCCAGTCCTCCATCTCCACGCCTGACTCGGCCATGAAGGTCATCATGTCCTGCATCCAGCTGAGCGGCGTGGCCATGTAGTAGAGCTTGTCCGGGATGCCGGTCAGCTCGGCCGCCGCCACCGCGACCCGGTGGGCCTGGATGTGGTCCGGGTGGCCGTAGCCGCCCCGCTCGTCGTAGGTCACCAGGACCTGCGGCCGGTAGCGCCGGATCAGCTCGGCCAGCCTGGCCGCGGCGACCTCGACCGGCACGTTGGCGAACGCATCGTCGTGGCCGTTGCCCGCCCAGCCCTCCATGCCGGAGTCGCGGTAGCCCAGCAGTTCCACCTCGGCGAGGCCCAGGTGGGCCGCCGACTCGCGCAGCTCGCCCAGCCGCACGCGGGCCACGGCGTCGTCGTCGTGCCCCTCCTCGCCCGGTTTCACCCCGCCGGGGCCATCCCCCTGCTCCCCGTTGGTACAGGTGACCAGCACGGTCCGGATGCCCTCGTCGGCGTACCGCGCCAGCATGCCGCCGGTGCCCATCACCTCGTCGTCCGGATGGGCATGAACGGCCATCACCGTGAGCTCGCGTTCCATCGCCTCTCCCCATGAGTTCCTGACTGCCGGTGCGAACCTCCGAGGGTCGCGGCCGATTCCCCACCTTGCCAGACGGCACCGACACAATCCCGTGCCCGACGGCTCACCGGGGCTGACCTGTGACTGTGCGTTGCGGGAGCTTGCAAGACTCGATATGCGCTACGCAAGAAGCTAAGAGATGCTTGCAGTTGGCTAGCAATCCAACGAAACTACCGTGCAGAAGCTTTGTGGAACGGGGCACAGGGGTTCTAACGTCACGGCATCCTCAACGGCGTCCGGGGGCGAGCGCCGGTGGGGTTTCACCCCCCAAGAGAAACGAGCATTCGATGTCACGGAGCCTCACAGGAGCGGTCGCGAGGCGCTCACCCCGGCGGGCCGCGGCGGCGGTCGCGGCGGTGGCCCTGGCCACGACCGGAATCAGCGGGACGCTCGGCGGCGCCGCGCAGGCCCAGGCGGCAGGGCCCGTGGTCACCCGGGCCGCCCTCAACCCGGCGCTGGTCGCGGGCCGCGGCGCCAACGTCGCCTTCGCCGAGCAGGAGGCCGAGAACGCCGTCCACACCGGCACGGTCATCGGCCCGGACCGGAGCGCGTACACGCTGCCCGCCGAGGCGAGCGGCCGGAAGGCGGTCAAGCTGACGGCCGGGCAGTACGTGGAGTTCACGCTGCCGAGCGCGGCCAACACGATCACCGTGCGCTACAGCATCCCGGACGCGCCGAACGGCGGCGGCATCACCGCCCCCCTCAACGTCACGGTGAACGGCGGCAACAAGAAGGTCATGACGCTGACCTCGGAGTACTCCTGGCTCTACAACCAGTACCCGTTCACCAACGACCCCAACGCCGACCTGCTCCACCCCGACTGGTGGATCACCGAGTGCTCCTGCGTGCCGGCCGCCACCAGCCCGACCCCCACGATCACCAAGCCGTTCCGGCCCGGCCACTTCTACGACGAGCAGCGGCTCCTGCTCGGTAGGACGTACAAGGCGGGGGACAAGATCCGGCTCACCGCGCCCGCCGGGAGCAACGCCGCCTGGACCGTGATCGACCTGCTCGACACCGAGTTGGTCGGCGCGCCGCACGTCCGGCTGCTGGCCGCCAACGTGCTGCTGTTCGGGGCCGACCCGACCGGCCGCCGCGACTCAGCCGACGCCATCGACAAGGCGATCGCGTTCGCCAAGAAGAACCGCCTCAAGGTGTACATCCCGCCAGGCGTGTACCAGGTCAACCGGCACATCATCGTGGACAACGTGACCATTGAGGGCGCCGGCAACTGGTACACGATCATCAAGGGCAAGGAGGTCCCGCTCAATCCGCCCGCCCCCGACGGCTCCGTGCACACCGGCGTCGGCTTCTACGGCAAGGAGGCCAAGGACGGCGGCAGCCGCAACGTGCACCTGTCCGGTTTCGCCATCGAGGGCGACGTGCGCGAGCGCATCGACACCGACCAGGTGAACGGCGTCGGCGGCGCGATGAGCGACTCCACCATCGACGGCCTCTACATCCACCACACCAAGGTGGGCCTCTGGTTCGACGGCCCGATGAGCAACGTCAAGGTCACCAACAACATCGTCGTGGACCAGATCGCCGACGCACTCAACTTCCACATCGGCGTCACGGGCTCGCTGGTCGCCAACAACTTCGTGCGGAACACCGGTGACGACGGCCTGGCCATGTGGTCGGAGCAGACCGCCAACGCGGGCAACACCTTCGACCGCAACACGGTGCAGACGCCGGTGCTGGCCAACGGCATCGCCATCTACGGCGGCAAGAACAACACCGTCTCCAACAACCTGATCGCCGACCCGATCCGCGAGGGCAGCGCCATCCAGGTCGGCTCCCGGTTCGGCGCCGAGCCGTTCACCGAGAAGATGTGGATCACCAACAACACCACGGTCCGGGCCGGCACGTACGAGCTGAACTGGAACATCGGCCTGGGCGCGATCTGGTTCTACGCGCTGGAGAAGGACATCAACGCCGACATCCAGGTGGTCGGCAACCACTTCCTGGACAACACCTACAACGCGATCATGCTGGTCAGCGAGTGGGGGGTGAAGGACCTCTACTCGATCACCAACGTGCACTTCAAGGACATCCGGGTGGACGGCACCGGCACCTCGGTGGTCAGCGCTCGGGTGAAGGGCAACGCCACCTTCGAGAACGTGGACGCCCGCAACGTCGGCGCCGTCGGCGTCAACAACTGCGGCTCCTTCAACTTCCCGCCCACCGGCTCGGAGTTCTCCCTGACCGACCTGGGCGGCAACGACGGCGGCGGCACCACCGGCCCCTGGCTGGCCCCGTGGATGCTCCCCAACACCATCACCTGCGACGACCGGCCGCCGGTCGTCGTTCCCCCGGCGCCGTCCCCGTGGTGACCCGCCGGTGAACTGAGATGACCAGGCCGCCCGGACTTTCCCGGGCGGCCTTTCAGTTCTGTACGACGGCGGTCCATAAACACCGACAATCACCGACGCTAATCGCCCATATCTCTGCTGACGAACAGGCAGTAGCGTCAAGGTAGCGTTATGCAGTAATTCAAATAAATGTAGCGATTTGTTATTTCCCCGTGATCTTGAGTCGGCAGGATCGGCGACTCCGGTCAAATCCGACCAAACAGCATCAATCAAAGGGGTACGGGGTGAAGCGGTTCATTGCTGGCCTTGTGGTGTGTGCTGCCGTACTGGTGGCTCCCGCCGCTCCCGCGTCGGCGGCAGTCGACCCGGGCAAGGCGCTGAAGGCGCGATTCGTGGCAGGTACGGGGGTGAAGGTGTCCACCACCCTCAAGACCACCCTGCTGGGCGAGCCGTGGGTCACGGCACGCGAGGTCGGAACGGTGGCGTTCGCCCGTAACGGGGTCGTCGCCTCCGACTTCAAGGACAAGATGCAGTTCGGGCCCATCATCAACCAGCTGCCCGAGGAGTCCGCGGAACAGCTGAAGGCGTTACAGGGCTCCGGCCGGATCATCACCATCGGCAAGCTCACCTACCTGTCGGGTGCCCGGTACGCGGAACTGCTCCCGGAAGGCAAGGAGTGGATCCGCCTGAACTCGGGGGCCGCCGGTGCCGGCAGGCAGCTGATCAGCTCATTCGAGCCGCGTACGCTGACCGCGCTGGTCAAGAGCGCGAGCTCGGTCCGCGGCGGCGTGGTGCGCGGCTCGGTGTCGAGCACCGCCCTGGCGAAGATCTCGCCGTCCTTCAAGGGGCTGTTCGGCGCGGGGAAGGGCCCGGACGGTAAGGCGTTCAAGGTCGCCTACACCCTGTGGCTGGACAACCGCGGCCTGGTCAAGCGCATCACCAGCACGGTGACCTGGAAGATCGGGGCGAGCGCGCTCGTCATGTCCTCCGACAGCAGGCTCAGCGGCTGGGGCGGCAAGGTGAAGATCACCGCCCCGCCGTCGAAGCTGGTGGTCGACGCCAAGGACCTGGACGGCGAGGTTCCGGACGCCGGCCCGGTTCCGATTCCGCTGTAGCGGACCCGCGGGCAGGGACTTGTGACAGGTCCCTGCCCGCAGGCGTCGGCTACCGGCCCTGGAGGGCCTTCACGTTGTCGCCGAAGGTCCAGTTGCGGGAGCCGTCCCAGTTGATGGACCAGGTCATCAGGCCCTTCAGCTGGCCGCCGAAGGCGTTCCAGCTCTGCGAGACCAGGGACGGCGTCATGTAGCCGCCGCCCGCGCCCGACTGGGCGGGCAGGCCGGGCACCTGCTTGTCGTACGGCACCCGGATGGTGGTGCCCTGGATGACCAGGCCGTTGTTGAGGCAGGTGGTCTGGGCGGTGAAGCCCTGGACGGTGCCGGCCGAGTAGGAGTCACCCGAGCAGCCGTACATGCTGCCGTTGTAGTACTGCATGTTCAGCCACCAGAGGCGGCCGTTGTCGGCGTACTTCTTGATGATCGGCAGGTAGGCGCCCCAGATGGAGCCGTAGACGACGCTGCCGCCGGTCACGTACGCGGTCTCGGGGGCCATGGTGAGGCCGAAGTTGGACGGCATCTGGGCGAGCACGCCGTCGATGATGCGGATCAGGTTGGCCTGCGAGGCGGAGAGCTGGTTGATGTTGCCGCTCCCCGTCAGGCCGGTCTCGATGTCGATGTCGATGCCGTCGAAGTTGTACCGCTTGAGGATCGGCACGATGGTGGCGACGAACCGGTCGGCCACGGTCGCGGAGCTGAGGTCGATGCCGGCGGTGGCGCCGCCGATGGACAGCAGAATGGTGGCTCCCGCCGCCTTGGCCTGGCACATCTCGGCCGGAGTGGCGACCTTCACGGTGGCGTCCATGCCGTCCTCCCAGAGCGCCGTGCCGTCGGAGCGGATGACCGGGAACGCGGCGTTGATCACGTTGTAGCCGTGCGACTTGATGCGCGCGTCAGTGATCGGGATCCAGCCGAGCGGCGGGTGTACGCCGTTGGACGCGCCGTCCCAGTTCTCCCAGTAGCCCACGAGGACCTTGCCGGTCGGCCGCGACTTGACCGCGCAGGTGGTGCCCGTCGGGCTGGGGGAAGGGGAGGGGCTCGGCGACGGCGACGCCGAAGGCGAAGGAGACGGCGAGCGGCTGGGTGACGGAGACGGCGAAGGCGACGGCGAGGGGGACGCCGTGCCGCCCGGCCCGTCGAAGTTGACGTCGTCGGCGTAGTAGGTGCCCTGGCCGTACCAGCCGTGCAGGTAGACCACCGCGCTGGTCTGGCTGGACCCCGTGGTGAAGCTGAGCGTCAGCTGCTGGTACGCCGCAGCCGACGTCCAGGTGGACGGCCCGCCGTCCACCCCCAGGTAGACGTAGTTGCCCCGGACCCAGGCCGACACCGTGTACGCGGTGCTCGGCCGCACACTCACGGTCTGGCTGCACTTGGCGTTATCGGACGCGCTCGCCGCACCGGCCAGCGCCCGCGTCCCCGTACGCACCGGGGTCGTCACCACCGACCCCAGCCCACCGGTACAGGTCCACGGCGACAGGGACCCGCTCTCGAAACCAGGATTGACCAGCAAGTTGGCCGCATACGCCGAGGTCTGGGGGATCAGGAAGGCCACACACGCCAGAAGCAAGGCGGCGGCCACCGTCAACGATCGGGGGGTTCGCGTCATGGGGAAGCCCTTCTGCCGCCCGGAGGTCACCGGGCATCGACATAGCGATGAGGTTGCGGGCCACGGTGACTAAGGCTCGCGAGCAACAGTGCTCCCGATTATCGGCCAAGATCATGGTTAATGTCCATAACGAATGACCTGGACCCCCACACCGTGGGGTTCGCGGTCAGACAACGAACCTCATCGCCGTCCGGGGGAACTCACAGTGAGCAGGAGCGGAGCCGTGGTCCGGAGGATTCGCCGGTGGACGGGTTTCACCGCGGCGGCGGGCTTCCTGGCGTGTGCCCCCGTCATCCTGCTCGCCGGGCCGGACGCGAGCAGGTGGGTCGTGCCCGCGATCACCGTTTCCATCGTGCTGACCCTGGCCGGTATTCCCCTCATCCTTCTTGAGGCCTATCTGAACCGCCGCGCGAAGCGCGACTCAGCCGACGGAAAATAGGCTCTTTGCGATGAGCGGCAATCGCGGTAACTCCCAGATCGGCCCGCCGTCTCTGGTGAGAACCCAACCTTGAATTCTTGGCGAGTTTCTATGGAACCCCGCTCGGGAATCGTCTGATCCATGGCCTCGACGGGGCTCTGGTGGATCGCGGGGGGATCATGACCCATCTCATCGTGTGCTGCGATGGTACCTGGAACACTCCGGAGATCGAGTCGGTCACCAATGTTTGCCGGCTCTACAACGCCCTCACCGAGACGGGCATGGACGGCGACCGCCAATTGGCTTACTACCAACCCGGCGTAGGCAGTCTGCGCTACAGGTTGCTGGGCGGAGCCGTCGGGCTCGGCCTGTCCGGCAATGTGATGGACGCCTACCTCTGGCTGACCACACGATACGTCCCGGGGGATCGCATCTCCCTCTTCGGATTCAGCCGCGGCGCCTACACGGCCCGAAGCCTCGCCGGGATGATCTCGGCATGCGGACTGATCGACACCACCAAGGTGGACGAGGCAGAACTCTGGCCTCATATCAAAGATCTGTACAACCGCGGTTACCGGCAAAAGAAGCGCGACCCCCAGGGCCGGGAATGGCGGCAGGGGCTCACCTTCCGCTGGGATCCGGACGATTACCACCAGATCCCAATACATTTCATCGGGGTGTGGGACACCGTCGGCGCGCTCGGTATTCCGGCCTACATGGGCTGGCTCAGCCTGCTTGACCCGTTGCACAGGCACGACTTTCACGACATGCGGCTCAACCCGTATATCAAGCACGGTCGTCACGCCGTGGCCATGGACGAGCGCCGCAGTCCCTATACGCCCGCGCTGTGGTCGGAGCCGTACGGGGCCGAACAGGTCGTCAAACAGGTGTGGTTCCCCGGTAGCCACATGGACGTCGGTGGCGGTCATCTTCAGCGGGGACTGAGCGACTGCGCACTGCGGTGGATGATCGACGAAGCGCGCGAGGCGGTCGGTATCGGTTTCTACAAGACGACCGTGGAAGACCAGATCAATCCCAATCCGCTCGACGTTCTGCACGACGACGACCATGGCGTGGTCGGCGTGCTCGAGCCCTTGGTCGACCCGGAACTGGACCCAGTGCTGGAGATCTTCCTGCAGCCGCGGCCGCGTGCTGTGCCCAAAATCGACCCGGACGCAACGATCCCTCAGATTCACCAGTCGGTGTACGACCGGTATCAGAATCCCCCTATCACGAGCGGTCCCTACCGGCCTACCCAGGTGCTTGCTCCCGGACAGAGCAGGACAGTCGAGGTGTTCGCCCATGAGCCGTGGAATGAGACAGGGCTCTACCTCGAAGCCGGGGACTATCAATTCACGGCTGAGGGCCAGTGGTTCGACGCTGACATCGTGTCCGGTCCGGCCGGTACGACAGGCCTGCGCCGCTTCAATCCCCTGGTCGAGAGGCTCCGACTCGTGGGCACGCTGCTGGGTCAGGGCGAGCGGCTGTTCCGGCTGGTGACGGGGAACAAGATGGCGGACTTCATCGGCACGCGCCGGGAGGAGGACATGCCGTGGATGTCGCTCGTCGGCGTCGTGGCCAACGATGCGATATCGATCGAAGGTGAGTACAAGGCCCACGAGCGCATCGCCTTCGGCGCCGGCACACGCTGCCGGGTGACCAGGAGCGGGTATCTGTACGCCTTCGCCAACGACGCCTGGGGTTTCTATGGAAACAACCGAGGCAGCGTGCACCTCACCGTGACCAGAATGCCCGTCGAGGAGCAGCCGACCGCCCGTACCAGGCGAGAACGTAACCAACAGCAAGTGGAGCCCGCCGGTAACGAGAAGGGCGTAGGCCAAGCTACGCGGCGCGGCGCCGCACCTTCTGGAAGTCGCCGGGCGGCGTTGGCCGATGCGGGCCGAGGACGTCGTGCCGGAAAGCACGCGTGACGTCCCGTCGAAGGCGCCTCAGGTTCAGGCCTGCCAGCCGAGGAAGGCTTCGCCCGCCGACATCGCCCCGAACCACAGGGCGATCGAGACGACCGGCACGGCCAGGCCCCAGGCCGAGCGTTCCCGTACGGCCCAGAGGGCGACGGTGAGGAGGGCGGCCCAGATGACGAGGAGGACGACGATGGCCCAGGCGGGGGCCATCAGGCCGCTGGCGCTGTAGAACGGGAGAGTGCAGAGGTGGGCGATCAGGCCGACCCAGCTGGCGATGCGGGCGGTGGTCGCGGAGAGTGTGGGCATCGTGTCACCTCTTCTCGGTTGATCGGTGCCCAGAGCTGATACGTCGGAAATGATCCCGCCAGAGGGGGCGGTGGCGCAACGCGGCGCCGCGGGATCGGGCGGTTGACATTCGCTTTCACGGACCCTCTCGTGCTGGGCACCACGGGCGGCACCTACTACGTCACCGAGCGGGCATCGGTGAACATCGCGGACCTGGACGCCTCGCTGCCGATGGTGGTGAACGCGTTCCTCGCGGATTGAGCACCGTGGGAAAACGGGTGCGCGTGATTAAATCATGCGCACCCGTTCTGGCGCTGTCAGCGACATTTACAGAACCTGTCAATAATTCCGTTTATACTCGGCGATTACCTGGGGAAAAGTCGTACGGACAAGAGGGCGTGAAAAGTGAATCCTCTCGACACTCCTGTCACACGAATGGTGCTTCAGTACGAGGGTTCCGCGGTGCGGCTGCTTCAGGCGCTGGCCACCGAACCCCTGCGCCCCCGGACCGTCGAGGAGGGCCGCCAGTCGGCCGCCGTGCTCATTCCACGGGAGGTACGCGAACGGCTCGGCATCGGCGAGTCCGACCTGCTCGCCGCGAAGCAGTCCCGGCTGGAGCGGGCGAACGGCTCGGCCGCCGTGGTGGTCGCCGCCGTGGAGTTGTGCGCCGAGCCGCTCGGCCACCGCCGCCAGGAGCAGCACGAGGTGCTCAGGGTGGGCACCCGCCGCTGGTACTGGGGCGAACCCGGCGGTGTGCACCGGGTCTCGCACTGGCGCGAGATCCTCACCACGGTGGGCGGCGTGCCCGCGCGTTACACGCGGGAGATCTTCCACCCGGACGTGGTCCCGGTCACCCGGACCTCCGCCGAGTACCCGGCCGTGCGCCGCCGCCTCACCGTCACCCCCCGGGCCTCCCGGGCCGAGGAACCCGCGGTGTGAGGTTGGCCCCGGTCGCGGGGTCGAAGACCTGGACGGCGTCCGGGTTGAACCAGAGGGTGGCGGGCTCGCCCGCCCGGAGGCCTGACCTGGATCCGAGCCGGGCCACCACCTGGGGCGGGCCGTCGCGCTCGAAGGACAGTCCTGCGGCGAAGGTGAAGTAGGCCAGTTGCTCGGCGCCGGTGGACTCCAGCAGATCGACGGTCCCGGTGAAGGAGGCTCCGGCGGGCGTCTCCTGGAAGTCCTCCGGGCGGATGCCCGCCACCACCTGGTGGGGAAGGACCGCCCGGCGCAGGCGGGAGCCGTACGGGATGGTGCCCAGGACGGTGGCCAGGCCGTCGGAGGTGACCTCGGCGGGGAGGGTGTTCATCGGGGGCGAGCCGAGGAAGCCCGCCACGAACAGGTTGGCCGGGTGGTCGTAGAGCTCCTGCGGGGTGCCGACCTGCTGGACCAGGCCGGAGTCCATGATCACGATACGGTCGCCGAGGGTCATCGCCTCGGTCTGGTCGTGGGTGACGTAGACGGTGGTGGTGCCCAGGGTCTTCTGCAGCCGGGCGATCGCGGTGCGCATCTGCAGCCGGAGTTTGGCGTCCAGGTTGGAGAGCGGCTCGTCCATCAGGAACGCCTTGGGGTTGCGGACGATGGCCCGGCCCATGGCCACCCGCTGCCGCTGCCCGCCGGAGAGCGCGGCCGGCTTGCGGTCCAGATGCTCGGTGAGGTCGAGCAGTTCGGCGGTCCGGCGGACCTTGGCCGCCGCCTCGGTCTTCGGCATCCTGGCCAGTTTGAGGGGGAAGGCGATGTTCTCCCGTACGGTCATGTGGGGGTAGAGGGCGTAGGACTGGAAGACCATGGCGATGTCCCGGTCCCGGGGCGGCCGTTCGTTCATGCGCCGCCCGTCGATGCGCAGCTCTCCTTCGGAGATCCGCTCCAGCCCGGCGATCATGTTCAGCGTGGTGGACTTCCCGCACCCGGACGGCCCGACCAGGATGACGAACTCACGGTCGGCGATGGTCAGCGTGACGTCCCGCACCGCCGTGGTCCCGTCGGCGAAACGTTTGCTCACCCCGTCGAGCACGATCTCGCTCACCCTTTCACCGCCCCCGCGGTCAGCCCGGCCACGATGCGCCGCTGGAAGAGCAGCACGAAGATCACGATCGGCACCGTGATGACCACGGCCGCCGCCGCGATGGACCCGGTCGGGTCGGTGAACTGGGAGCTGCCGGTGAAGAAGGCGATGGTGGCGGGGGCGGTCCGGGTCGCCGCCGAGGAGGTGAGCGAGATGGCGAACAGGAAGTCGTTCCAGCAGAGGATGAAGGCCAGGATCGCGGTGGTGACCATGCCGGGCACGGCCAGCGGCACGACCACCCGCCAGAACGCCTGGAACGGGGTGGCCCCGTCCATCTGGGCGGCTCGCTCCAGCTCGCCGGGGATCTCCCGGAAGAACGCCGAGAGCGTGTAGATGGTGAGCGGCAGCGCGAAGGTGATGTACGGCAGGATCAGCCCCGGCCAGGTGTTGAAGAGCCCGAGCGAGCGTTCGATCTGGAACAGCGGGGTGACCAGCGAGATCTGCGGGAACATGGCGATCAGCAGGCAGAGCCCGATCAGCGCGCGTTTCCCGCGGAAGTCCAGCCGGGCGATGGCGTACGCGGCCATGGTGCCGAGGATCATCGCGATCAGGGTGGAGATCAGCCCGATGCCGATGGAGTTGAGCAGCCCCCGGGTGAAGTCCCCGCCCGCGAAGATGCCGGCGTAGTTGCTCAGCGTCCATTTGGTCGGCAGGAACGAGCTGTTGGCGATGGTGCCGGGGTCCTTGAAGGAGAGGGAGAGGATCCAGGCGACCGGGACCAGCGCGTACAGGACGACGAGCAGGTCGAGCAGGCCCCAGCGCAGTCTCATCGGGGGAGCACCCGGACGTAGAGCGCGGCCAGCAGCGCCACGCTGACCAGGATGAGCACCGACATGGTGGAGCCGATGCCCAGGTTCAGCCCGCCGATCAGGTTGTGGTAGGCGATGATCGAAACCGAGCTGGTGCGCTGGGCGCCACCGGTCAGCACGTAGATGTTGTCGAAGATCCGGAACGCGTCCAGGGTGCGGAAGAGCAGCGCGACCAGAATGGCCGGGCGCATCAGCGGCAGGGTGACCCGGGTGAACCGCTCCCACCGGGTGGCGCCGTCCACTGAGGCCGCCCTGAGCAGTTCCTCCGGCACCAGGGCCAGGCCGGTCAGCAGCAGCAACGCCATGAACGGCGTGGTCTTCCATACCTCGGCCAGGATGATGATCGCGATCGCGCCGGCCGGATCGGTGAGCGGCGCGGCGTGTCCGGTCAGCCAGCCGGTGCCGGGGGTGAAGGCGTACTTCCAGCCGTAGGCGGCGGCCACGGTGACGATCCCGTACGGGATGAGCACAAGAGTGCGGACCATCCCCCGCCCGGTCACCGTGCGGTACATGACCAGCGCGACGGCCATCCCGAGCACCAGCTCGATCGTCACGCTGACCACGGTGATCAGCAGGGTCACCGTGAACGCCGTCCACCAGTAGGGGCTGGACAGCACGGTCGCGTAGTTGGCCAGGCCGATCCACTCCTGGTCCTGGGGGAAGCGCAGGTCCGCGCGGCGCAGCGAGAGCAGCACCGAGTAGAGGATCGGCCAGCCGGTGACGGCCAGCATGACGACGGTCGCCGGGGCGCAGAGCCAGAGAGCCAGGCGGTTCACGGCAGCACGCCCCGGCTCCGCAGCGCGTCGCCGATCTGCCGCCGCAGCGTGGCCAGGGTCTTCGGCGGGTTGATGTCGGCCGGGGGTGACAACACCGCGCCCACCACCGTGGAGAGGTTCTGGTAGACGGGCGTCGCCGGGCGGGGCGCGGCCGTTTCCAGCGCGTCCAGGATGGCCTGCCGCATGGGGTAGACCTTGGCCATGCCGGGGGCGGAATAGACCGCTTGGAGCGTCGGGGGCAGCCCGTCCCGGGTGGCCGCGATCTTCTGGCTCTCCGGGTCGCGCAGGCAGAGCGCCGCCTCGTACGCCTCCCGGGGATGCTTCGAATACCGGCTTATCGCGAAATTGACGCCGCCGAGCGGGGAGCGGCCCGGCCCGGTGATCCCCGGATAGGGCGCCCACCGGAAATATGGCAACATTTCGGGCCGGTTGGCGGCCATGGAGGCGTACACGTACGGCCAGTTCACCTCGAACGCCGCCCGCCCTGCCTCGACGGCGAGCCGGGCGTCGTCCTCCCGGGTGTTGGGCAGCGCGGGATCGGCCGCCGGGGAGGTCGCGTACGCCCACATCACCTGGAGCGCCCGCAGCGCCGGCGGCCCGAGCGACAGGCCCCCGGCGGGGGTCAGGATCGCGCCCCCGGCCGAGGCCACCAGGCTGTTGAACCAGACCATCATCCCCTCGTACTGGGCGCCCGTCACCTCCCCGTACGCGGGTTTGCGCTCGGCCGCCAGCCGCCGCGCGGCGGACATCATCTGCTCCCAGGTGGCCGGGGGCGTCGCCAGCAGGTCGGACCGGTACCAGAGCAGCTGCACGTTGGTGGTGTACGGCGCCGCGTACAGCCGCCCCCGCCAGGTCGCGGTCTCCAGCGGCTTGACCAGGGTGCCCGCCCGCGCCCGGTCCGCGTCCGCCCCCGTCCACTCCCTGATCCACCCGGCTTCGGCCAGCTCGGCGGTCCAGGTGACGTCGAGCCCGAGCACGTCGAGCCCGGTGTCGGCCGCGGCCAGCCGCCGGACCAGCTGCTCGCGCTGGCCGTTGGCGTCCCGGGGCAGCAGGTTGACCACGATCCGATACCGGCCCCCTGCCCGCTTGGTGCATCGGTCGGCGATGTCCCGCAGGTGCTGCTGCGGCGCGTTGAACAGGTTGATCTCGAGCGTCCCGGGCGCCGGGGAGCCGCAGGCCGGAGCGACCATCAGCAGTCCGATGATTACGCTCTGTGACTTCATGTCCGGAAAGTACCCACCAAAGCCCGAAATGACCCACATTCACCGACAGTTTCAGTGATGTTGACAAATTTAGTTGTCGGTGCGAGGGTTGCCCTACCACGCAGTGACCAGGAGGCAGTGATGCGAAAGATCGTTTCTGGGTTCTTCATCTCGCTCGACGGCGTCGTGGAGTCCCCCGACAAGTGGCACTTCCCGTACTTCAACGACGAGATGGGCGCGGTCATCGGCAGCGGCATGGCGACCTCGGACGCCATGATGATGGGCCGCAACCTCTACGAGGAGTGGTCGCAGTACTGGCCGAACGCCACCGAGGACCAGGACTTCGCCGCCCACATCAACGGCATCGAGAAGTTCGTGGTGTCCACCACCCTGAAGTCGGCCGACTGGCAGAACACCACCCTGCTGGACGGCAGCGACCTCACCGCGCAGATCACCGAGATCAAGTCCCGCCCCGGCAAGAACATCTACGCCAACGGCAGCCCCACCCTGGTGCGCTCTCTGCTCGCGCTGGGCCTGGTGGATGAGCTCCAGCTGCTCATCCACCCGATCATCGTCGGCACCGGCGCCCGCCTCTACGACGGCCTGGCCGACATCCCGCTCAAACTGGAGTCCGCCGAGACCTTCAGCACCGGCGTGGTGTACGCGCGGTACGTGCCCGGGAAGTAACGCCTACCGGAAGGCCCGCAGCCGCAGGCTGTTGGCCACCACGAAGGCCGAGGACAGCGCCATGGCGGCCCCCGCGATCATGGGGTTGAGCAGCCCGAGGGCGGCCAGCGGCAGGGCGGCCACGTTGTAGGCGAAGGCCCAGAACAGGTTGCCCTTGATCACCCGCAGCGTGCGCCTGGCCAGCCGGATGGCGTCGGCGGCGGTGCGCAGATCACCCCGGACCAGGGTGAGGTCGGCGGCCTGGATGGCCGCGTCGGTGCCCGTGCCCATGGCCAGGCCCAGGTCGGCCTGGGCCAGCGCCGCCGCGTCGTTGACGCCGTCACCCACCATGGCCACGGTACGGCCCTCGGCCTGGAGCCGCTTGACCACGTCCACCTTGCCGGACGGCAGCACCCCGGCGATCACCTGGTCGGCGGAGATGCCCACCGCGGCGGCCACCGCGCGGGCGGCCGTCTCGTTGTCACCGGTGAGCAGGACCGGGGTCAGCCCCAGCGTGCGCAGGCGGCGCACGGCCTCGGGGGAGGTCGCCTTGACGGCGTCGGCCACCGTGATGATCCCGCGCGCCGCGCCGTCCCAGCCGACCACGACCGCCGTACGGCCGAGGGACTCGGCGTCGCGGAGCGCGGCGGCCAGCTCGGGCGGGAGCTCCCCGGCCACCAGCTCGGGACGCCCCACCAGGACGGTGCGGCCGTCCACGACTCCGCGTACGCCCTGGCCCTCGATACCGGCGAACTCGGTCACCGGCGGCGGGTCGCCGACCGCGATGGCGCGGGCGATCGGGTGCTCGGAGGCGTGCTCCACCGCGGCGGCCAGCCGGAGCACCTGGTCCCGGTCCTCGCCGGTCGCGGGGATCACATCGGCCAGGGTCATCCGGCCCTCGGTCACTGTGCCGGTCTTGTCCAGCACCACGGTGTCCACGGCCCGGGTGGACTCCAGCACCTCCGGGCCCTTGATCAGGATGCCCAGCTGGGCGCCCCGGCCGGTGCCGACCAGCAGCGCGGTGGGCGTGGCCAGGCCGAGCGCGCAGGGGCAGGCGATGATCAGCACCGCCACCGCGGCGGTGAACGCCGCCGCCGGGCCCGCGCCGCTGCCCAGCCAGTAGCCGAGCGTGCCCACCGCCAGCGCGATCACCACCGGCACGAACACACCGGAGATCCGGTCGGCCAGCCGCTGCACCCTGGCCTTGCCCGCCTGGGCCGCCGCCACCAGGGCGGCCATCTGGGCCAGCTGGGTGTCCGCGCCGACCCGGGTGGCCCGCACCACCAGCCGCCCGGAGGTGTTCACCGTGCCGCCGGTCACCTGGTCGCCGGGACCGACCTCCAGCGGCACTGGCTCCCCGGTGAGCAGGGAGACGTCCACCGCCGACATGCCCTCCTCGACCACGCCGTCCGTGGCGATCTTCTCGCCGGGGCGGACCACGAAGAGATCCCCGACGGCCAGCCGCTCGACCGGGACGCGCTGTTCCCTGCCGTCGGTCAGCACCGCGACGTCCTTGGCGCCCAGCTCCAGCAGCGCCCGCAGCGCCGACCCGGCCCGGCGTTTGGCCCTGGCCTCGAAGTAGCGCCCGGCCAGGATGAACGCGGTCACCCCCGCGGCGGCCTCCAGGTAGATGTTGCCGGAGCCGTCGGTGCGCTCGATGGTGAAGGTGAACGGGTGGGTCATGCCGGTCACGCCCGCCGTGCCGAAGAACAGCGCCCAGAGCGACCAGCCCAGCGCGGCCAGCGTGCCCAGCGAGATCAGCGTGTCCATGGTGGCCGCGCCGTGGCGCAGGTTGGTCCAGGCGGCGCGGTGGAACGGCGATCCGCCGTAGACCACGACGGGGGCGGCCAGGGTGAGCGAGAGCCACTGCCAGTTGGGGAACTGGAGGGCCGGGACCATCGCCATGGCGATCACCGGGACCGCCAGCGCCACGGAGATCAGCAGCCGGTCCCGCAGGTCGTCCCGCTCCTGGACGGGTTCCGCCGATTCGGCCGGCAGGGTCGCGCCGTACCCGGCCGTCGCCACCACCTCGACCAGCTGCTCCGGGGTGACGCCGTCGCGGTAGCTGACGCTGGCCTTCTCGGTGGCGTAGTTCACGGTGGCCGCGACGCCGTCCAGCTTGTTGAGCTTGCGTTCGATCCGGTTGGCGCAGGACGCGCAGGTCATCCCGGTGATGGACAGCTCGATCGTGTGCCGCCGGTCGATCACCGGCTCAGTGCGAGTGGCCATGGCCTGACTCCGTCGTCTCGTTGGCCCGTACGGTGAAGTCGGCCGTCCGTACGGTCCCGGCGTGCTTGAAGTCGAGGAAGAGGCGGTAGTCGCCCCGGCTGGGCACCTCCGTGTGGAAGGTGATCTCCGGCCCGGCCGCGGACGCCTCGGGATGCACGTGCAGGTACGCCAGATCCCCGCCGCGCAGCGCCACCAGGTGCCCGTACGCCCCCAGGTAGGGCTCCAGGTCGGTCACCGGTCTGCCGTCCTTGGCCACGCTCACGGTGAGCGAGCCCGCCGAACCCGGCACCAGGTCGCCGGTGAGGGAGACCGTGTAACCGTCCACGGTGGCGGTGCGGCTCGGCGTGGTGGTGAGGGTCGGCCGGTACTCGCCGGGCGCGAACAGGTCCACGCCCAGGGTCATGGCGGGACCGGAATCAGGGGCGAAGTCGGCGAACGCGCGGTAGGTCCCGGCCGCCGGAAGGTCCAGCGGGACCGACCACCTGCCGTCGCCGCCCAGCTCCGGATGCAGGTGCTGGAAGTGCCCGAGGTCCCGGGAGACCACGATGAAGTGCAGCTTCTTCTCGTGCTCCGTCCGGTATCCGGTGATCGGCCGCCCGTCAGGCCCGAGCACCGAGAACCGGAAGTCGGTCTTCTCGCCCGGGTCGAGGGTGGCGCTTTCCGGGACCAGCGAGATGCCCTGCTCGGCCACCTGCAATCCGCCGGGGGCCTTCGCCGGTGCGGCGGAATGAGCGCCCTCGCCGTGCCCGCCCGCCTCGTGCCCGCCCGCCTCGTGCCCGGCGGTCTTCGGGGGAGTGGTGTCCGGCGCGGCCAGGGCGCCCACCCAGAGCGCCCCGCCGAAGAGCACCGCCAGCCCGCCGCCGAACGCGCCCAGCTTCAGCCCGGACCTCACGGCGACACCACCGAGTACCCGGCCTCCTTGACGGCCGTCACCACCGAACCGGGGTCGGCCTCGCCGGTCACCGTGAGCAGTCCGGTGGTCAGCTCCACCTCGACGGCGGTCACGCCCGGCACCTCGCCGACCTCCTCGCGCACCGAGGAGACGCAGTGGCCGCAGGTCATGCCGGAAACGGTGAAGGTCTGAACAGTCATGGCAACATCCCTAGATCTCAGGAGCGGACAAGCCGCGCGATGGCCGCCGAGGCCTCTTTGACCTTGGCGTCGGCCTCCGGCCCGCCTTTGGCGGTCGCCTCGGCCACACAGTGGGCCAGGTGCTCGTCGAGCAGTGAGAGGGCGAAGGACTGCAGGGCCCGGTTGGCCGCGGAGACCTGGGTCAGGATGTCGATGCAGTACTCATCCGCCTCGACCATGCGCTGGAGCCCGCGGATCTGCCCCTCGATGCGGCGCAGCCGCTTGAGATGATCTTGTTTGTTGCCGGTGTATCCGTGCATGTCATCGCCTCCTCATCAAGGAACACCATACCCCCCCATGGTATTCCGTGGAGACGCGAGGAGGTCATCGGCGCTGGACGGGAACCCCCTGCGGCACGGTGACCGTGTACTTCGCGGTGCAGAGGCAGCGCACGTCCACCCGGAGCGTGCGCCCGGTCCAGGACTGGGTGATGTCAGGGGAAGGGCCCGACCAGGTCACCTCCCGCCGCACGGTCACCTGCCCGGCCGGTCCGGTGCCCAGTTCCACGGTCACCTCCCCGCTCGCCCGCACGATCAGGTCGGGCGCGGAGAAGAGGAAGACGTCGGTCACCGTCTCGGTCCGGGTGGTGCTGATCAGCGCGGTGTCCCCGGTGGCGTCGAACCGTCCGCCCCCGGAGACCTCAGTGGCCACCGCTATCGCCACCACGACCACCACGAGGGCGGTGAACACCAGGCCTATGATCCGGAACGCGCGCATCTCACACTTTCAGGAATTGGAGCACGGCCAGCACCCGCCGGTGGCCGGCGTCCGCGCCGGGCAGGTCCAGCTTGGCGAAGATGTTGTTGATGTGCTTGCCGACCGCGCTCTCCGACACGGTCAGCGCCTCGGCGATGGCGGTGTTGGACCGGCCCTCCGCGATCAGCGCCAGCACCTCCCGCTCCCGCCGGGTGAGCCGGTCCAGCGGGTCGCTGTGCCGGCGCAGTAGCAGCTGGGCCACCACCTCGGGGTCCAGCGCGGTGCCCCCGGCGGCCACCCGGCGCAGCGCGTCCAGGAACTCCGGCACGTCGGCCACCCGGTCCTTCAGCAGGTAGCCGATGCCGGAGGTGGCGGTGGAGAGCAGGCGGCTGGCGTACCGCTCCTCGACGTACTGGGACAGGACGAGGATGGCCAGGTTCGGGCGCTGGCTGCGGAGCACCAGGGCGGCCCGCAGGCCCTCGTCGGTGTGCGAGGGCGGCATGCGCACGTCGGTGACCACCAGGTCGGGCTCGTGCTCGTCCACCGCCCGGAGCAGTCCCTCGGCGTCGGCCACCGCGGCCACCACCTCGATGCCCGCCGACCGGAGCACCCAGACCAGCCCTTCCCTGAGCAGGACGGAGTCCTCGGCCAGCACTACCCGCATGGCAGCTCCACCCGGATCGTGGTCGGCCCGCCCGCCGGGCTGTCGATGCGCAGGTCGCCGTCGACCGAGCCGACCCGCTGGGCCAGCCCGCGCAGACCGCTGCCCTGGTCGGGGTCGGCGCCGCCCCTGCCGTCGTCGTGCACCACCAGGTGGAGCCGGTCGGCCGCCCGCCAGACGATCACCTGGGCGCTCGTCGCCGCCGCGTGCTTGGCGATGTTGGTCAGCGCCTCGGACACCACGAAGAAGGCCACGGCCTCGATAGTAGGGGTGGCCCGTTCCGTCACGTCCACCTGGAGCCGGACGGGGAGGGGCGCCCGGGCGGCGATGCCGGAGAGCGCGGCGTCCAGGCCCTGGTCGTTGAGGACCGCCGGGTGCAGGCCCTGCACCAGGTCGCGCAGCTCCTTGAGGGCCAGCTTGGCCTCCTCGTGCGCCTGCGTGATCAGCCGGGTGGCCGGTTCCGGCAGGTCGGTCAGCGTGGCCCTGGCCATGCCCAGGTTCATCGCCAGCCAGACCAGCCGCTGCTGGGTGCCGTCGTGCAGGTCCCGCTCGATGCGGCGGCGCTCGGCGTCGGCCGCGTCGATCACCTCGGCCCGGCTCTCCCGCAGCGTCTCCACCCGGGCCGCCAGCAGTTCCTTCTCGCTCGGCCCGAGCAGCACGGTCGCCGCGTACGTGTCCAGCGCGGTCACCCCCCTGGCCACCCAGGGGCCGGTGATCAGCAGCCCCATCGCGACCAGGGTGGCCAGGGTGCCCGGCCAGGTGGTGCCGTCCTCGATCCAGATCCGCACCGCCACCGCGAGGGCCACCAGCGCGCCCGACCAGGCCAGGACCACCAGCAGCGAGCCGACCCCGGCGATCAGCGGCGCCAGCAGGTGGTAGCCGAGCTGCCGCCAGGTGCTGGCCACCCGGGCCTCCTGGTAGAGCAGCTTGAGCGGGTTCCAGGTGCGCGCCATGCGCCGGGGGACCGGCGGGATGTCCTGGCCAAGGAAGGCCGCGAACCGGTTGCGCTGCACCCGGGTGAAGAGCGGCACGGACCAGAAGATCAGCGGCAGCGCCACCAGCGGCACCACCACGGTCCAGATCAGCACCACCGAGGCGGCGGCCAGGCCGGTGATCACGGCCGCCGCGGCGAGCGCGATCGGGAGGCCGGTCACCACGTGCGCGGTGCCCAGCCAGGCCGGGGCGGCCCAGTGGGCGCGGGCGCGGTCCCACGCGATGCCGGTTGAAATCGCCATGCCCTCCACCGTAGGGAACCTGGTCACCAGGCGAAATGATGGAGGTATCCCGTTACGTGGTGGTGCTGGCCCTACCCTGCCCGGGGAAGCGGGCCGCACCGCTATCATCGTGGCCTCGGAGATCGCCGACACCGGCGAGACACGGCAAGTCACCGGGAGAAACGCGTGGCGGCAGGGGATGGCGCGTCGGCGGACGCCGTGGGCAAACACTTCCGGGTGTCCTGCCAGGTCCATGGGACGGCCACGGTGATCGTGGTCGAGGGTGAGATCGACGCGCTGGCGACCCCGAAGTTCCGGGAACTGGTGACGGAGCGGCTGGACTCGCGGCTGGTGTTCGATCTGTCCCGGATGGAGTTCATCGACAGCTCCGGCCTGCAGGTGCTGCTGGACGCCAACCGCCGCGCCTCCGGCGGCGCCGCCTTCTGCGCTCCGGTGCCGCGGGTGCTCCGGCTGTTCGAGCTGCTCGGTATCACCGGCCGGATCCGCCTGTACGGCTCCGTCGCCGACGCCGTGCGCGAGGCCTGATCCGCACGCCTAGCTTCGACGACATGAAACGTTGAATCCCGATATTTCGGCAATGGGGATGGATTGCGGCTGACGCAATCTCGGCCTTGCCCGGCCGTCGCCGTCCTGCCGAGAATCCGAGAAGGACTTTCTCGCAAGGGGTCATAGGTCGTGAAATATCAGACGTTCCACCAGCCCGGACCGATCCCCCTTCAGCGGCCCGTCCGCAGCCGCCCAGAACCCGCCGTTCCCCGCCGCCCGGCCGAGCACCCGCCCGCCGTGACCGCCGTGTCTCCAGGTGAGTTCCGCCAGGCCATGGCCGCGCACGCGGCCGGGGTCGCGATCGTCACCGCCCGCCCGGGCGGCGTCCCCGTGGGCCTGACCGTCACCTCGTTCACCTCGGTCAGCCTGGCCCCGCCGCTGGTCTCCTTCTACGTGGACCACGCCTCCGCCACCTGGCCGGCACTCCGCGAGGCGGATTGTTTCGCGGTGAACATTCTCGCCGAAGACCAGCACGAATTAGCGGCGAATTTCGCCAGAAAAGGAATAGACCGCTTCGCGACCTGCCCGGGCTGGCGGGCCGGCGTCTCGGGGGTCCCGTTGCTGGACGGCTCGATCGCCCATCTCGTCTGCCGCCCGCACGCCGTCGCCGACATCGGGGATCACGTCCTGGCGGTCGGCCGGGTCGTCGCGACGGAACTGCCGGGTGGGCGGCCCCTGCTCTACCACCAGGCGACTTTCGGCTCCTTCGTCGCCGGTCAATGTGAATAGGCGCGGTTGAGCCGTACTCCGACGGGCGCTAACCTGATTGATTGCCACCCCATGGCATCGATCAAACAAATAGCCCGGACGGAGTATATCACGAAGGTGGATGAGCACCAAGATCTGGCGATCGAGCAGGAGCGTGTCTCGACGCTCTACCGCCGCCTCGACACCGTACGCGAGCGGACCGAACAGGCGCTGGCCGCCGAGTACGCGCGCGGCGAGCCGGGCGGTACCCGGCAGGCCCGGGTGGAGCGGGAGGCGGCGGCGGGTGAGCACGCCCGCCGGCTGGCCCAGCTGAACAGCGTCGAGCGCGGTCTCTGCTTCGGGCGCATCGACCTGGGCCGCATCGACGAGTCCGGCGAGGCCCTCTACATCGGCAGGATCGGCCTGCGCGACGACGACCACGAGACCGTGCTGGTGGACTGGCGGGCCCCGGCCGCCCGCCCGTTCTACGCCGCCACCCCGTCCGACCCGGCCGGCCTGGTCCGCCGCCGCCACCTGCTCACCAAGGGCCGGACCGTGGTGGGCCTGGACGACGAGGTCTTCGACCTGCACCGGATGAGCGACGGCGACCGCCGGACCCTGGTCGGCGAGGCCGCCCTGCTGGCCGCCCTGGAGAAGGAGCGCACCGGGCGGATGGGCGACGTGGTGGCCACCATCCAGACCGAGCAGGACCGGGTGATCCGCTCCGGCCTGCACGGCACGCTGGTGGTGCAGGGCGGCCCCGGCACCGGCAAGACGGTGGCCGCGCTGCACCGGGCCGCCTACCTGCTCTACACCTACCGGGAGACGCTGGAGCGCCGGGGCGTGCTGGTGGTCGGCCCGAACGCCACCTTCCTCCGCTACATCGAGCAGGTGCTGCCCTCGCTCGGCGAGACCGACGTGGTGCTGGCCAGCGTGGGCGAGCTCTTCCCCGGCGTGGTGGCCACGGCCACCGAGCCGCCCGAGGTGGCCGTGGTCAAGGGGGCCAGGCGGATGGCCGAGGTGATGGCCGCCGCGGTGGCCGACCGGCAGCGGGTGCCGTACGGGGATCTGCGGGTCGAGCTGGACGGGCTGACGCTGGTGGTGCCCAGGGAGGTCTGCCGGCAGGCCAAGGCCAGGGCCTCCGGGCGGCCGCACAACGTCGGGCGGAAGCTGTTCGTGCTGGACCTGCTGCGCGCCCTGGCCCGGTCCGAGGCCGAGCTGCTGGACCTGCCGCCGGAAGCCGACGATCTGGAGTATTCGCGCAAGGTGCTCTGGCAGCAGGAAGCGGTCCGGGCCGCGCTGGACGCCCTGTGGCCGGCCCTCACCCCGTACCGGCTGGTGGCCGAGCTGTTCGCCGACCCGGAGAGGATGGCGGCGGCCGGTCTCGGCGAGGACGAGCGGGAGGTGCTGCTCCGGCCGGTGGACGCGCCCTGGACGGTGGACGACGTGCCGCTGCTCGACGAGGCGGCCGAGCTGCTCGGCGAGGAGCCGGTGACCGCCGAGCAACGGGCCGCGGCGGCCAGGGCCTGGCAGGAGGAGGAGCTGTACGCGCGCGAGGTGCTCACCATCACCGGGCTCGGCGAGGAGGAGCTGGACGCCGCCACGCTGGCGACCTGGCACCAGGACCCTGGCGCCGAGCGCACCACCGCCGACCGTGCCGCCGCCGACCGCACGTGGGTCTACGGGCACGTCATCGTGGACGAGGCCCAGGAGCTGTCGGCGATGGCCTGGCGCATGGTGCTGCGCCGGGTGCCCACCCGCTCGATGACCGTGGTCGGCGACGTGGGCCAGACCGGCTCCCCGGCGGGCGCCCGCTCCTGGGAGGACATGCTGGGCGGGTTCGTGCGCTGGCGGGAGGAGCGCCTGACGGTCAACTACCGCACCCCCAAGGAGATCATGGACGCCGCCGCCCGCCTGGTCCCTGACCTGCCCGCCCCCGAGTCGGTACGGCAGGGCGAGCCCCCGCGTTCGATCGAGGTCACCCCCGCCACCCTCCAGGAGGTGCTGCACGCCCTGATCACGGCCGCCGAGGGCCGCACGGCCGTGATCACCGACGCGGAACGGTACGCCGAAACCGCCGCGCTGCTCCCCGAAGCGGTTACGCTCGATCCGCTGGACTCTCCGGTGGCGCTGCTCACCGTGACCGGGTCGAAGGGCCTGGAGTTCGACGAGGTGATCGTGGTCGCCCCGGAGGAGATGGCGAATCGCGATCTGTACGTCGCGATGACCAGGGCCACCCGGCGGCTGACGCTGCTCCACCAGGGGGAGCTGCCGGCGGTGCTGCGCGGGACTACTCGGGTCGCCCAATTAGGACTATCCTTGTAGGAAATATGGGGAGGCGATGATGCACCCAGTGGCGACGGCAGCCGGGGCGGCGCGGTGGATTCGGTCCGCCGCCGTGGATGGGGCGGAGGGTCGTCACTGGCGGGCCAACCCCGACCCGGACGGCCGCTCGGCCGCCGCCGGCCACTCCGCCTCGCTCTACGCCGGGGCGGCGGGCATCGTGCTCTTCTTCCTGGAACTGGCCGCCGCGACCGGCCGGGAGAGCTACCTCGAGGACGCCAGGCAGGGCGCCGACCACCTGGCCGCCACCTGGCGCGAACTGCGCGACCCCACCCTGCACCACGGGCTGGCCGGGGTCGCCTTCGCGCTGGCCGAGGTGGGCTGGGCCACCGGCGTGGAACGTTACGCGGACGCCGCCAGGGAGGTGGCCGACCACCTGGTGGCGAGCGTGCGCTCGCTGGACCGGGGCATCGGCTGGACCGGCGACCCGGCCCAGCGCGGGGACGGCGGCGTGATCCTCGGGCTGCTGCACGCGGCCGGCATGCTCGGCGTCGCCGCGTACGAGCGGGTGGCCGTGGAGGCGGGGGAGCGCATCGCCGAACTGGTCGTGCCCGGCCACCGGTTCGGCGCCGAGACGCCCGACCTGCCGGTGGACGCGGTCACTCCCGGCTTCCTATCGGGCACCTCGGGCACCGCCTTCCTGCTCGCCCGCCTGTACGGGGTGACCGGCGACGACCGTTTCCTGGCGGCGGCCAGGCGCGGGGCCGACTTCGTCCGGACCGTCAGCGCGGTCAGCGACAAGTGCGCCCTGGTGCCGCACCACGTGCCGCACGCCCGGGCCCTGCACTACCTCGGCCTCTGCTCCGGCTCCGCCGGGGTGGCCCGGATGTTCTACGAGCTCTACCGCGTCACCGGCGACCCCGGCGACCTGGACTGGGTGGAGCGCCTGGCCCGGGGCATCGTCAACAGCGGGATCCCGCATCGGCGTACCGAGGGGTACTGGGACGTGGCCTGCCAGTGCTGCGGCGCGGCGGGCCTGCTGGAGTTCTTCGTCGGCCTCTGGGCGGCCACCGGGGATCCCGCGCACCTGAAGGTGGCCGAGGAGGTGGCCGCCGACCTGATCGTCCGGGCCCGCCACGACGAGCGCGGCCACCGCTGGTACCAGGCCTACCGCCGGCTGCGCCCCGGCGAGATCACCGCCGACACCGGCTACCTGGTCGGCGCGGCCGGCATCGGCGCGGCCCTGCTCCACCTGGCCGCCGCCCGCGAGCCCACCACCTGCCGCCGCGTCATCCTGCTCCCGGACAACCCGTTCCCCGCCATCCCGGTCCCCGTGGAGCAGTGGCGCCAAGAAATATAAGCGACCGGTCGGTCTTTTTGTTTGCTACGCTTGGGCCGTGATCGACGGACGGCTGGCGCGGGGGGAGCGGACCCGGCAATCGGTGCTGGACAGCGCGGTGGCGGTGGCCTCGGTGGAGGGGTTCGCCGGGATGTCGCTGGCGAAGCTGGCGCAGGGGCTCGGGGTGAGCAAGTCCGGGCTTTTCACGCACTGGCCGGACAAGCAGGCGCTGCTGCTGGCGGTGGTGGAGCATGCGCGGGAGCAGTGGGTCGAGGAGATCGTGCGGCCCGCGCTGCGCGAACCGCGCGGGGTGCGGCGGTTGTGGGCGGCGCATGCGCTGCGGATCGACTTCTACGAGCGCCGGGTGCTGCCCGGCGGGTGCTTCTTCGCCGCCGTCGAGCCCGAGGTGGACGACCAGCCGGGGCCGGTGCGGGACGCCATCGCGGCGGCCAACCGGGACTGGGTCACCCTGCTGACCGCGCTCGCCGAGCAGGCCGTCGAGGCGGGGGAGTTTCCCGAGGGGACCGATCCCGACCAGATCGCCTTCGAGGTGCACGCCCTCGGGACAGCCGTGATCACCCACCGCCTGGCCCGCACCGACTCCTGCTTCCTTTTCTCACGCAGGGCCGTCCTGGACCGGCTGCGTGCCCTGGCCACCGACCCCAGCGTCCTCCCGGAGAACTCATGAGCACCGCGTTGACCCCCGGCCACATCGAGAACGTCCAGGTCCACTTCGACGACCTGGACGCCATGGGCGTTCTGCACAACGGGCGCTACGTGCTCCTGCTGGAACGCGCCCTGACCGCCTACTGGACCGAGCGCGGCTGGGCCTTCGACCCGGCCCAGCCGCACTTCGCCGACATCTTCTTCGTGGTACGCGAGTTCGCGATCACCTACCACCAGCCGGTCACCACGGTCGGCCAGGTGGGCGTGCACTTCTGGCTGGACCGCATCGGCACCAGCAGCCTCGTGTACGGCTTCCGCGTCCTGTCCGCCGACCGCTCGGTGGTGCACGCGGAAGGCCGGCGGGTCCAGGTCAAGATCGACCCGGGGACCCTCCGGCCGAGCCCCATCAGCGAGGCGGTGCGCAAGGACTGTCAGCTCCTGCTGTGACATTGGGCCCGCCTCCGGCGGCCCGGCCCGGCCGCGCCGGGCGTTGAGATTCACGTGGTGCGGTGCCCGGGAGGAGGGGCGTCCTCCCGCCTCCCGGGCGCCGGTCTGGGGGCGTACTCAGGTGGTGTACGCCTCGAACTCGGAGAGCTGCCCGGCCGGCCAGCCGGTGTTGCCGGTGAAGGTCAGCCGGAGGGAGTAGCAGTTCACCTGCGGGAAGGTGATGGTCACGGTGTTGCCGGTGGCGGGGTTGAAGACGCGGCCCGCCGCGCCGGAGACCGTGGTCTGGGCTCCGAACACGTCCCCGCAGGACACCGCGATGGTCTGGGTGCGGGTGGCCCAGGCCGCCGGGGGCGGCAGCTTGAGCACGACCCTGCTCACCGCGCGGCTCTGGCCGTAGTCCACCGTGAGCGTCTGCGGGAAGGCGTTGTTGGCGCTCTCCCAGTACGTGTTCACGTTGCCGTCGTTGCTGTTGGCGGCGACGTAGTTCTGGGTGAAGCTGCTCGCCGTCATCGGGCGGCCCAGGTTCAGGTTGCCCGCCGGGGGTGACGGTGACGGGGAGGGGCTGGGAGACGGGGACGGGGAAGCCGCCGTGCCGTAGACCTCGAGGGAGGAGAGCTGGGCGGCGGGCCAGCCCGTGTTGGCGGTCACGTTGATCCGGACGTACCGGACGTTGGCCGACGGGAAGGTGATGGTCACGGTGTTGCCCGTGGCCGGGTTGAAGACCTGGCCCGCGGAGGCGGACAGGGTGGAGAAGGTCTGGTTGTCGGTGGAGCCGAGGACCGAGAGGGTCTGGGTCCGGGTGTTCCAGGCGGTGGCCGGGGGCAGCTTCAGCACCACCTGCTGCACGTTGGCGTTTCCGCACAGGTCCACGGTGATGTTCTGCGGGAAGGCGTTGTTGGCGCTCTCCCAGTAGGTGTCGGCGTTGCCGTCCACCGCGTTGCCCGGGGTGAAGTTCTGGTTCTGGCTGCTCGCGGTGACGGACTTGCCGCGCGCCAGGTCACCGGTGCCCGGGTTGCACTGCGACGGGGACGGCGAGGGTGAGGGCGAGGGGGACGGCGAGTTCGGGGGCGGTGACTGGGTCGGGTTGCCGCCGTCCGGATAGATGTAGTTGGGGTTGGGCCAGGTGCCGGTGCAGGTGCTGTTGTTCGGGATGTTCCAGCCCGAGTTGCCGCCGAGGTCGACGGGGCTGAACCCGGTGCCCACACAGTTGTGGATCGGGGTGCCCGCGCCGATGTAGGAGGCGCGCACGTTCTGGAAGGTGGTCTGCGCCGAGGACTGGGCCTGCATCACGTACGTGCCGGTGCCGACGATGTTCACGTTCCGGAAGTTGACCGTGCTGGTGGAGCCCTCGATGAAGTGGATGGCCGCGTACGAGCTGTCCAGGATGTCGGTGTCGGTGACGTTGATGGTGGCGTTCACCGGCTCGTTCAGGCCGGAGAACCAGATCGCGCCGACTCCGAACCGCCAGTTGTAGTCGTTGTTCCCGGCCCGGATCAGGGTGTTGCGGGCCACCGTGTGGGTGCCCGCCACGGCGGTGCCCTGGCCGGAGTTGACCCCGGGGTAGCGGTTGGCGATGTGGATGCCGCCGCCGTTGGTGAGCGTGTCGGAGACCACGTTGTCGGTGATCTTTATGTCCCGGCCGCCGTACGAGACGATGTTGTTGGCCAGGATCGGCGCCACCACCGTGTTGAACGTGAAGGAGTTGTTCACGTTGGCGATCCGCTCCGGCCACATGGCCAGGCCGTCGTCGCCGGTGTTGCGGACGAAGGTGTTGGTGACCGTGGAGTTGGTCACGCCCGTGTGGAAGTTCACCCCGTCGGCGATCTGGTCCACGATCCGGCTGTTGCGGATGGTGAAGTTGTCCATCGGGCCGTCCATCCAGGCCCCGACCTTGGTGTTCTCCACGAAGACGTTGTCGATGACCGAGTTGCTCATCGCGCCGCCGAAGGCGTTCACCTGGTCGTTGTCGGAGCGCTCCTGCATCTCGCCGTGGATGTGCAGGTCGCGGACGACCACGTTCCGGCTCGGGCCGCCGGCCTCGTGCGGGCGGATGCCGCCCTGGTAGCCGCCGCCGGCCACGTACTTGCCGTAGATGCCGACCGCGCGGCTGCGGTCGGTGGGGTGGCGGCCGGTGAGCGTGGTGTACCAGGGGCCCGCGCCGCGCAGCGTGACGCCGTCCACCACCACGTGGTCCCAGAGCGTGTACGTGCCCTGCGGGATGTACACCTCGCGCCCCTGGGCCTGGCCGGCGTTGACGGCGGCCTGGAAGGCGGCGGTGGCGTCGGCCGTGCTGCCCGGGGTGGCGCCGAAGTCGGTCACCGACAGGGCGCCCGCGGGCCGGGGGATCGGGTCCGGCGCCACCTCGAAGTCGGCCAGGTCCACGGTGACCGGGGTGGCCGAGACGGTCTGCACCCGGATCTTGGTTCCGACGCCGTAGGTCGAGCCGAGCAGGGTGGAGGTCTCGTCGTAGAAGTGGTGCGGGTTGACGTCGCCCGGGTTGTTGTTGAACGGGTAGCCGCCGTAGTACCAGCCGTACTTGCTGGTCAGCGAGAGGTCCTTGAGCTTGGTGCCGTTCACCCGCAGGTCGGCGTTTACGGTCTGGCCGGCGCCGCCGTTGCCGTCCGGGATGCTGTACCGGACGGTCATCGCGTTGGCGGGGGCGGTGAGGGTGAACTCCACGTACTCGCCGGGGGCGTCCAGGGTGACCGCGCGGCGGCCGGAGGCCTCGGAGGGCAGGGTGCCGTAGATGCGGTTGGGGCCGATGACCGTGCCGTTGGTGACGGCGGCCTCGGCCTCGAACTCCTTGAACGGGACGGTCGCGCCGCGTCCTGGCACGTCCAGCGGGGAGAGGGTGGAGGTGGCCGCGAGCGCGCTGCCGGACAGCAGCGGGACGGCGACGACGCCTCCGGCGACGGTCAGCGCGACCGAGGTCAGGACCGCCGCCGTACGTCGGGCGCGCGCGGAGGGGTGGGCTGGGGGATGGACCGATGGCGTCATCGGCGGGACCCTTCCTGGGAAGAGCCGGGCAAGCCGCGTGACCAGGGACGCTTCTGATGACGCGAACCGGCGGGGGGTGTGACGCCGTCGGCGGGCCGGGCGCGCTCCGACCCGTTCGATGGCATCGAGTTGTCCACACCATAGGATGGCGAACAGAAGTCCGCAATATTTCTACTGGGTTTCGCAAAAGAACTGTCCGTTGGTGTCGTGTTACCTGCCGTTCTCGGCCTCCGGCGGACCCTGTCACCCCTTCACGCCCCTCTTTGCTCGGGGATCGCCCAGTTGTCAGGGTGTTGAGCTGGGCGAACGCCCACAGATGCGGTCAGTTACCGCAAGTTTGCGGAGCGAAAGCCGTAAGTTACGTCACGGTGTCGTCCCCGGCGGCCGCGGCGATCGCCGGAGATGCGACAAGCCGCGCAAGTCCCTGAATTTCCCTGCAAATCCGCGAATAATCGGGACTAGCTGGCAGGTCTTCACTGCCGGTCAAGGTTGCCAGTGCGAAGGAAACCGCCCTCCTTCGCCCAAATCGCCTCCGAGAACGCAAGCGGATTGCGTGAATCTGGCGTATGATTTGCGCTGTGACACGTCGACTTGCTGAAGTGGCGAAGAAAGTCGGGGTCAGCGAGGCCACCGTGAGCCGGGTTCTCAACGGCAAGCCCGGGGTCTCCGACGCGACCCGGGCCGCGGTGCTGACCGCCCTGGACGTGCTCGGCTACGAGCGCCCGACCCAACTGCGCGGCGAGCGCGCCCGCCTGGTCGGCCTGGTGCTCCCCGAGCTGGGCAACCCGATCTTCCCTGCGCTGGCCGAGATCGTCGGGGGCGCGCTGGCCCAGCGCGGCTTCACCCCCGTGCTCTGCACCCGGACGGCCGGCGGGCTGTCCGAGGCCGACTACGTGGAGATGCTGCTGGAGCAGCAGGTCTCCGGCGTGGTCTTCGCCGGAGGCCACTTCGCCGAGGCCGACGCCCCGCACGAGCACTACCACCGGCTGCTCGCGCTGGGCCTGCCGGTGGTGCTGGTCAACGCGGCCAGCGACAACCTGGACTTCCCCCGCGTCTCCACCGACGACGCGGTCGCCGTGGAGCAGGCCTTCGGCCACCTGGTCTCGCTCGGCCACGAGCACCTGGGCCTGGTGCTCGGCCCCGAGGACCACATCCCCTCGCGGCGGAAGCTGGCCGCGCTCCAGCTGGCCGCCGCGGCCGCCGGGATCGACCAGATCTCGGTGGAGCACGCCATGTTCTCCCTGGAGGGCGGGCAGGCGGTCACCAACCGGCTGATCAAGAACGGGGTCACCGGCATCATCTGCGCCAGCGACCCGCTGGCCCTGGGCGCCATCCGGGCGGTCCGCCGGCTAGGCATGTCCGTGCCGGAGGACATCTCGGTGGTCGGGTTCGACGACTCCAACTTCATGAACTGCACCAACCCGCCGCTGACCACGGTCCGCCAGCCGATCGAGGCGATCGGGCGGGCCGCGGTGACCCTGCTGGTCAACCAGATCGACGGGGCCGTGGTCACCGCAGAGGAACTGCTCTACGAGCCCGAACTGGTGGTCCGCGGCTCGACCGCCCCCGCCAAGGTCAGGGCCCTGGTGTAACGCCCGCCGTACCCGCTCGAAACCTGAGCCCGCGTCGCCTTGCGACGCGGGCTTTTTCGTGTTCCGGGGTCTGACCTGCGCCTTTGTTGCGGCATCGCGGACCCGTCGTAAGACTGTCACTTTTTTGCATCTTGAGTGACGGACTCTTGCTAGGCATTGTCTGTCTCTGTATGTTTCTCGCACCACTACACGAATCAATTCGGTAACCCAGCCTTCATCGAGCGGGACTCGGGGCTCGCTCACCGCAGCAGCGCAGAAGCAAGGAACAGGTGCTCTCACGGTGTCGTGGGCGACCACGGCAGGAGGGAATCATTGATGCAATCCCGAAAGATCGCGACAGTTGTCGCCGCGGCCGGTCTGGTGCTGGCCGCCGCGTGCGGCAGCGAGGAGCCCGCCGCCACCCCGACCGCCGCCGCGTCCGGTTCGGCCCCGGCCGCCAACGCGCCGGTGACGATCAGCGTGGGCTGCCAGCCGCCCAAGACCAACCCGAAGGAGCGCGCGCAGTGGGACGCCGACGTCACGGCGTTCCAGGCGAAGTACCCCTACATCACGATCGACAGCAAGGACGCCTTCCCCTGCATCGTTCCCGAGACCTTCCAGGCCAAGCTGGCCGGCGGGGAGATGGAGGATCTGTTCTACGTCTACTACACCGACGTCCGGAAGATCATCCAGGCCGGGCAGGCGGCGGACATCAGCCCGTACCTCAGCGAGGTTCCGTCCATCGGCCAGCTCCGCCAGGACGTGATGAGCATCTTCAAGGACGGTGACAAGGTCTACGGCATCCCGCGGACCAACTACGGCACCGGCCTGGTCTACAACCGCAAGCTCTTCACCGAGGCCGGCCTCGACCCGGAGAACCCGCCCAAGACCTGGGCGGAGGTGCAGGCCGCGGCCAAGAAGATCTCCGAGCTCGGCCCCGGCTACGTCGGGTACGGCGAGTACAGCGCCGGCAACACCGGCGGCTGGCACTTCACCTCCTCCATCTACGGCCGCGGCGGCGACGTGGTCAGCGCCGACGGCAAGACCGCGGCGTTCAACAGCCCGCAGGGCAAGGCCGTGCTGGAGAACCTGAAGACCATGCGGTGGACCGACAACAGCATGGGCACCAAGCAGCTGCACCGCTGGGAAGACCTGATGCGCATGATGGGCTCGGGCAAGCTCGGCATGATGATCGGCGCCCCCGACGTGGTGCAGGCCGTCAACAACGACTTCAAGGGCAAGTTCGAGGACTACGGGGTGACCGGACTGCCCGAGGCCGCCGCCTCGCTGTCCGGCGGCGACGGCTACATGTTCAACCCGAAGGCCACCCCCGAGCAGATCAAGGCCGGCCTGCTCTGGCTGGACTTCCGCTTCCTGACCCCGGGCCAGGGCCAGTTCAACTACGAGCGCGCGGCCAAGGACGGCATCCCGGTGGGCCTGCCCACCACCGACCTGTACGGCACCGCCGCCCCCGGCGTCGAGATCAACAAGCAGCGCGAGCAGTTCGCCAACGTGCCGGTCGCGCACTTCGGTCCGTACGTGGAGGCGGCCAAGACGGTCCAGTTCAAGCTGGAGCCGCCGAAGGCGCAGGAGATCTACGCGATCCTGGACACGGCGATGTCCGCGGTGCTGACCCGCCAGGACGCCAACGTCGACCAGCTCCTCTCGGACGCCGAGTCGAAGGTCAACAAGCTGCTGGCAGCGGGCTGACCTGACCGGAGGGGGCCGGCCCGCACACACCGGGCGGGACCGGCCCCCACACTCACGTCGAGAGCGGGAGCCTAGCGATGACGACTATGACCGTGAAGGGGTCACGGCGACGACCCCCCGGGGCGACACGGCGCTTGATAGGGCGGAACCTGACCGCGTACGGGTTCCTCAGCGGAGCTCTGATCTGCTTCGCCTTCTTCTCCTGGTATCCGATGATCCGGGAGTTCATTCTCAGCTTCCAGAAGACGAACTTCGTCAGCGACCCGACCTGGGTCGGCCTGGAGAACTTCCGTACCGTGGTCGAGGACTCCGCGTTCGTGGACGCCTGGCTGAACACCGCCACGTTCACCGGTCTCGCCCTGGTCTTCGGCTACCTGGTGCCGTTCGTCTTCGCCATCGTGCTGAACGAGCTGCGGCACGCCCGCGCGTACCTGCGGCTGGTGGTGTACCTGCCGGTGATGCTCCCGCCGGCGGTGGCGGTGCTGCTCTTCAAATGGTTCTACGATCCCGGCGCGGGGCTGTTCAACCAGGTCCTCGACGTGTTCGGGCTCGGCCCGCTGGCCTGGCTGGACTCCACCGACACCGCGCTGCTCTCCCTGGTCATCGTCTCGACCTGGATGAACCTGGGCACCGGAACCCTGATCTACCTGGCCGCGCTGCAGAGCATCCCGAGCGAGCTCTACGAGGCCGCCGAGCTGGACGGCGCCGGCCTGTTCAAGCGGGTCTGGCACGTGACCATCCCGCAGACCAGGCTCATCCTGCTGGTGATGCTGCTGCTCCAGATCGTGGCCACCATGCAGGTCTTCATCGAGCCCTACCTGCTCACCGGCGGCGGTCCGGAGAACGGCACCGTCACCGTGGCGTACCTCATGTACCAGTACGCCTTCAGCTTCGGGAACTGGGGCGGCGGCGGCGCGCTCGGCCTGATGCTCATGATCGTCCTCATCGTGTTCTCCGCCGTCTACCTGCGCGTCGCGCGGGACCGGGACTAGAGAGGAGGGGCAGATGTCCCATCGCACGCTGGAAAGCCCCGTCGCGACCAAGCCGGCTTCCCCTCCGCCGCGGCGCCCCGCCCGCGCCCGCAAACCCTCCAGGAGGCGGGAGGGCCCGCAGTTCCGCGGCCTGGTCTCCCCGCACACGCTGACCACCCCGCACGGCAAGGTCATCTACTGGGTGGTGCTGACCCTGGTGCTGGTCACCTTCACCGCCGCGTTCGTGTTCCCGCTCTACTGGATGTTCACCGGTGCCATGAAGTCGCCGGAGGAGCTGGCCCAGATCCCGCCCACCTTCTTCCCCGAGACCGTCAACTGGGGAGTCTGGGCGGAGGCCTGGGACCTGCTCGACCTGGGCCTGTTCCTGAAGAACACCCTGCTGTACGCGGCCGGGGCCTGGCTGTTCACGCTGGCCCTCGACGTGTCCGCCGCGTACGCGCTGTCCAAGCTGCGGCCGGTGCTGGGCAAGGCCGTGCTGGGGATGATGCTCTCCACCCTGATGATCCCGCCGACGGTGATCCTGCTGCCCGCCTACCTGACCGTGAAGGATCTGCCCATCCTCGGCTGGAACCTGATCAACACCCCGTGGGCGATCTGGCTGCCGGCGGTCGCCAACGGGTTCTTCATCTTCCTGCTCAAACGCTTCTTCGACTCGATCCCACGCGAACTGCTGGAGGCGGCCCAGATCGACGGGGCCTCGCCGCTGCGGATCCTGTGGTCGGTCGTGCTGCCGGTGTCCCGGCCGATCATCGGCGTGGTCTCCATCCTCGCCGTGGTCAACGTCTGGAAGGACTTCGTCTGGCCGCTGCTGGTGCTGCCGGACAGCGAGAAGATGTCGATCAGCGTCGGCATCTCTTCCCTTTCAGCGCAGATGCCGCAGAATGTCCTGATTGCCGCACTCTTCATCGCGAGCGTGCCGGCGATCGTGGTCTTCCTGATCTTCCAGCGGAGCATCATGGCCGGTCTCACGGCGGGCAGCTTGAAGGGCTGAACCCGCGCCGACCGCACCTTCAACCGTTTAAGGAGTTGTATCCAGCATGCCCGAAACGTGGTGGCGGGGGGCCGCGATTTACCAGGTCTACCCGCGCAGCTTCGCCGACGGCAACGGCGACGGAATCGGCGACCTCGCCGGCCTGCGGAGTCGCCTGCCGTATCTCGCCGACCTCGGTGTCAACGCCGTCTGGCTCACCCCCTGGTACCCCTCCCCGATGGCGGACGGCGGCTACGACGTCGCCGACTACCGCGACATCGAACCGTCCTTCGGCACCCTGGATGAGGCGGAGAAGTTCATCGCGGAGGCGCACGCGCTGAACATCAGGGTCATCATCGACGTGGTCCCCAACCACAGCTCGGACCGGAGCGCGTGGTTCCAGGAGGCGCTGGCGGCCGGGCCAGGTTCGCCGGAACGGGCCCGGTTCTGGTTCCGCGACCAGCCCGGCGACTGGAAGTCCATCTTCGGCGGCCCCGCCTGGACCCAGGTCCCCGACGGCCAGTGGTACCTGCACCTGTTCGCCCCGGAGCAGCCGGACTTCAACTGGACCAACCCGGAGGTCCACCAGGAGTTCCACGACGTGCTCCGGTTCTGGTTCGACCGGGGCGTGGACGGCATCCGCATCGACTCGGCGGCCGTCCTGGTCAAGGACTTCGAGGGTGGCGACCCCGACGGCTACACCGACCAGCCGGAGGTCCACGACATCTACCGGGGCTGGCGGCGGCTGGCCGACGAGGAGTACACCGACCGGATCTTCATCGGCGAGGTCTGGTTCCCCGACCAGGAACGGTTCGCCCGGTACCTGCGCCCCGACGAGATGCAGACCGCCTTCAACTTCGACTTCCTGGCCTGCCCGTGGGACGCGGCCGCGCTCCGCCGCTCGATCACCGAGACGCTGGCCACGCACATCCCGCTGGGCGCCCCGCCCACCTGGGTGCTCTCCAACCACGACGTGGCCCGGGTGGTCACCCGGTACGGCCGCGAGGACACCTCCTGGGACCACGGCGCCCGGCGCGACGGCGTGCCGTCCGACCTGGAGCTCGGCTACCGGCGCTCCCGGGCCGCCGCCCTGCTGGCCATGGCGCTGCCCGGCAGCGTCTACATCTACCAGGGCGAGGAACTGGGCCTGCCCGAGGTCGACGACATCCCCGGCGAACAGCGGCAGGACCCGATCTGGCAGCGCTCCGGCTTCACCATTCCCGGCCGGGACGGCTGCCGCGTGCCGCTGCCCTGGTCGGGCGAGGCGTCCCCGTTCGGCTTCGGCTCCGGCGGCACCTGGCTGCCGCAGCCGGAGGCGTGGAACAAGCTCACCGTCGAGGCCCAGTCCCAGGATCTCGGCTCGATGCTCACCCTCTACAAAAACGCCCTGGCCATCCGGCGCGAGCGGCTCGGCGACGGCACGATGACCTGGCTGGAATCCGGTCCCGGGGTGCTCGCGTTCACCCGCGAGTCCGGCCTGACCTGCGTGGTCAACCTCGGCCCCGACCCGGCACCGCTCCCGCCGCACCAGAGCGTGCTGCTGGCCAGCGGGCCGCTGGAGGGCGAGGACCTGCCCGCCGACACGGCGGTGTGGTTGTCCTGAACGCGGTCATCGAAGCCGCCGGGCTGGAGAAGACCTACCCCGCCCGGGACCGTGGGGGCACGCCCTTCCGCGCCGTGGCCGGCATCGGCCTGCGGGTCGAGCGGGGCGAGGCGTTCGGCTTCCTCGGCCCGAACGGGGCCGGAAAGTCCTCCACCATGCGCATGCTCGGCGGTGTCTCCGCGCCCACCGCCGGGACGCTGCGCATCCTCGGCCTGGATCCGGCGGCGCACGGCCGCCGGGTCCGGGCCCGCCTCGGCGTGGTGCCGCAGGACGACTCGCTCGACGTGCACCTCACCGTGCGGGAGAACCTGCTGGTGTACGGACGGTACTTCGGCCTGTCCCGCAAGGCGGTCCGGGAGCGGGCGGGGGAACTGCTGGAGTTCGCCCGCCTCACCGAGAAGGCCGACGAGCGGGTGGAGCACCTGTCCGGCGGCATGCGCCGCCGCCTCACCATCGCCCGCGCCCTCATCAACGACCCGGAGATCCTGCTCCTGGACGAGCCGACCACCGGCCTGGACCCGCAGGCCCGGCACGTCCTCTGGGACCGGCTCTTCCGCCTGAAACAGGACGGGGTGACCCTGATCCTCACCACCCACTACATGGACGAGGCCGAACAGCTCTGCGACCGGCTGGTCATCATGGACAAGGGTCTGATCGCCGACGAGGGCTCCCCGCGCGAACTGATCGAACGCCACATCACCCGGGAGGTCCTGGAACTGCGCTTCCCACCGGGCGAGCACGAGCAGGTGGCCGTCAAACTGGGCAGGGACGGCCTGCCCGAGCCGGAGCGGCTGGAGGTGCTGCCCGACCGGCTGCTCTGGTACGCCGAGGACGGGGAGACGGCGCTGGCCCGGGCCACCGCGGCCGGGGTGCAGCCGATCACGGCGCTGGTCCGGCGAGCCACCCTGGAGGATGTGTTCCTCCGCCTCACCGGCCGTTCGCTGACGGACTGATCACCATGTTCCGGGCGTTGCACTACTGGCTCTACCGGTATCGCCGGACCTGGCGGGGGACGATCGTCATCAGCGTGGCCAACCCGCTGCTCTTCCTGCTGGCCATCGGGGCCGGGCTGGGGGCCCTGGTGCGCGGGAGCGTGGACGGGGTTTCCTACCTGGAGTTCTTCGCGCCCGGGCTGCTGGCCGCGGCGGCGTTCCAGAACGCCTTCGTGGACGGGGGGTTCGCGGTGACCAGCGCGTCGCGGCGGGAGCGGATCTATCCGACCGCCGCCGCGACGCCGCTGGAGCCCGGAGAGATCTTCGGCGGCCATCTGCTCTTCATCACGCTGCGGCTGGCGCTGTCGGCGGCGGCCTTCGTGCTGGTGATGGCGCTGTTCGGGCTGGTCTCCGGGCCCGGTGTCGCGGTGGCGGTCGTGGGGGCCGCCACCCTGACCGGCCTGGCCCTCGCCGCGCCGCTGGCGGCCTGGGCGGTGACCGTCCGGGACATTCCCCAGCTCAACACCGTCTTCCGATTCGGCATGATGCCGCTCTACCTGTTCTCCGGCACGTTCTTCTCCGTCGCCCAGTTACCCGGGCCGATCCGCGCGGTGGTGCAGGTGATGCCGCTCTGGCACGGCGTCGACCTGTGCCGGACTCTCGCCCTCGGCACGGCGGCGCTGGGGCCGAGCCTGCTGCATTTGGGCTATCTGGCCGGTCTGGTGGTCGCGGGGGTGCTGGCCGGACGGGTCACCTTCCGGAGGTGTCTGCACACATGACTCCCACTCTTCCGCGAGCCGGGGGCGCGCATCTGCTGGTGGTGCGGAACCTCTGGGTGCACAAGGGCGGCAGCCCGTGGACGATGGCGCTGTTCTCGGTCTTCGAGCCGGTGCTCTATCTGCTGGCCATCGGGGTGGGCATCGGTGGTCTGGTCGGGCAGGTGCCGGGCGTGGAGGTGCCGTACGCGGCCTACATCGCGCCCGCGCTGCTGGCCACGGCGGTGATGAACAGCGCGCTGGAGGAGACCGGGCAGAGCGCGTACGCCAAGCTGGCCTTCGACCGGTTCTACCACTCGCTGATCGTCACGCCCATGACGGTCGGCGGGGTGGTCGCCGGCGAGGTGCTCTGGGGCATGCTGCGGGGGCTGATCACGGGGGCGGGCTTCCTGGTGGTGATCGCCGCCTTCGGGCTCGTGCAGTCGCCTTGGATCCTGCTCGCCGTGCCCGCCGGGCTGCTCATCGGTTTCGCCTTCGGCGCCGCCTCGCTCGCCGCCACCGGGTACATGCGGGGCTGGCACGACTTCCAGTACGTGCAACTGGTGATGTTGCCGATGTTCCTGTTCGCCACCACCTTCTATCCGGTGACCGTCTATCCGCCGGTGATCCGGGTGCTGGTGGAGACGCTGCCGCTGTATCACGCGATCGAGCTGGTGCGCGGGCTCGCGCTGGGCCGCCTGGCTCCGGGGCTCCTGCTGAACGCGGCCTATCTGATCGTGTTCGGGGCTCTGTTCCTGGTCTGGGCGCGGCGGCGGTGGGCGTGGCTGCTGGCTAGCTGAGCATGGCCGTGAACGTCCGTGCCAGCTCGGCCATGTCCGCGCGGCGGTAGGCGTGGCGGTTGAAGATCACCGATCCGGTGAGGGAGCCGTCCGGGGCCTCCCGGACCAGGAGTTCGGGTGGATGGGTGTCCGGGTCGTCCGGGGCCAGCGGCCATTCCATGATGGGGCCCGCCGGGATCGGGAACTCGGTGGACGGCAGGCCCGGCAGGCGGGCCGGGTGGCCCCAGCTCTCGAAGCGCACGTACGCCGGGTAGGGGACCAGTTCGTGTAGCCGGGCGAAGTTGTGGAACTGGTGGTCGTTGGCGGTCAGAGTGGCGTTCCGGACCTGGGCCAGCACGTCCCCGTCCGTCCTGACCCGGAGCAGGTTCCACCGGAACAGGCAGCCGATCGTGCTCTCGAACTCCGGGCGGGTACGTCCGGTGACGGGACTGGCCAGCACCACCTCCGGTGACCCTGACCATTCCCCCAGGGTCTGCGCCCAGGCCGCCGCCAACACCATTGCCGTTGTGGAGCCTGTGGCCCTCGCTCTCTTCCCTACGGCGTCGCCGGGAACCTCGAACTCGTGGGATTCCGCGGCGCAGAGGCGTACGTCGGGGGCGCGGCCCGGGAAGTGGGGGAGCACTTGAGGCGCGTCCGCGAGGGTGGCCGTCCAATGGGATCGGGTACGGGACCATTCCCGGCGCTCGAAGGCGACGAAGTCGGCGTACTGGGTGGCCGGGCGCAGCGGCGAAGGCGCGCCGTGGCCGAACGCGGAGTAGAGGACGCCGAGCTCCCGCAGCAGCACCCCCGCCGACCACCCGTCGAAGACCATGTGATGAGCGGCCAGCACGAGGATCGCCGGTGGAACTCCCGTGCTCCCTGCGTTCGGGCTTCCCGATTGCCTCGCTGGGCCTACGCTCCCGGGGCTTCCAGCGCCCCCCGCGCCGCCGGTGGGGCCGCAATCCCGGTAAAGGCCCGCACCGGCGGCGCGCTCCGCTGCCTCGTCTCTGCCGCCGGGAAGCAGGCGGATCAGAGCGGCGCGGAGTAGCGGCCCCCGGGTGATGTCGAAGGGGGTGCGGACGAGGTCGGCGGCCAGTGCGCCTGCCTCGTCCCGGTTGGGCGCCTCGTGGACGCTGAGCCGGATCTCGCCGGTGGGGTGGATGACGGCGCGGCCGTCGTGGAAGACCGTGCGCAGGGCTTCGTGGCGGTTCACCAGCTCGGTCAGGCACCTGGTCAGCAGGTCGGCGTCGAGCCCGGTCTCGACGTGTACGGCGACATGGACCGGGGGCATGTGCCGGGTCTCCGGCGTGGCGTGCATCCACCGCCACCAATGCTCCTGGACCCCACCAAGCAACCCCGGCTCCACCACATCCGGATTTTTCGTGAAATGTCGGGCCGTTGCGTTGTGGAGTTCGGTGGCCTGGCGTTCCAGGATGGGATGGTCGAAGGCCAGGGTTCCCGGGAGTTCGACACCGAACTCCTCCCCGGCGCGGGTGGCCAGCTGGCTGGCTTTGAGCGAGTCGCCGCCCAGTGCGAAGAAATCGTCGTCCCTGCTGTTCACCGGCACCCCGAGTACGGCGCTCCACAGCCGGGCCAGGGACTGCTGCTCTGCGGTCTCCAGTGCGGCCCCGGCCTCTCGGCGAGCGGTCGTGAACAGGTCGCGGAGTTCCCCTTTGACTACCTTGCCCAGTTCGTTGCGGGGGAGTTGGTCCACGAAGGCGTACCGGGTGGGGACCTCGTTGCGGGCGACGCGTTCCGACAGGAAGACACGGAGTTCGTCGATGGACGGCGGGCGATCCCGGCGCGGGACGATGGCCGCCGCGACCATCGAGCCCATGACGGGGTGGGGCACGCCCAGCACGGCGGCGTCGGCGACGGACGGGTGTTCGGCGAGGGCGGTTTCGATCTGGAGCGTGGAGATCTTGAGGCCGCCGGACTTGATCACGTCGGAGTCGCGGCCGACCAGGTAGAGGTAGCCGTCGCGGTCCAGGTAGCCGAGGTCACCCATCCGGGTCCAGCCGCGCCGGAACACCCGCGCGCTGGCCTGGGCGTCGGCCTGGGCGTCACCGTAGTAGGCGCGCTGGGCGGCGGGCGCCCGCAACCACACCTCGCCGACCTCACCGGGCGCGACCGGCGAGCCGTCCTCATCCGTGATCAGCAGACCCCCGGCCTCGGTGGCCCGCCCGACCGAGTGCGGACGCGCGGGATTGACGATCATGGTGGTCTGGGCGGGCACGGCCTCCGTGGAGGTGTAGTAGTTCACGATCGTGGCCTTGGGAAACGCCTCCGGCAGCGCGGCGGCCACGCGCGGAGGCAACGCGTCCGCCGAGGAACTGAGCAGCAGCACCGACGACAGATCGTGCCGCCGCCAGACCCCCGAATCGAGCAGGTTCGCCGCCATCGATGGCACCACGAAAACGGTCCCCACCCGATGCTCCTCGATGAGCGCGCAGCACCGCTCGGCGTCGAACGCCGCCATCACCAACGCGCACGGATGCGCCACCAACGCATTGACCAGCATCATCTGCCCCGCGTTGGTCCCAATCGGAAACGCGTGCAGGAAGTGCTCGGAGTGCGACAACATCCGGTACGCGGGATGCGGCCGATGCCCGTAAGCCAGGTTGGCGTGGCTGGCGGCCACCCCTTTCGGCCGTCCGGTCGTCCCCGACGTGTAGAGAATCTGCGCGAGCCCGTCCGGATCGATGACAGGTTCGGCGAAGCTCACGGACGAGTCCGGTGCTTCAACGAGGCTCGATGGTGGGGTTGGCCGCCAGGAGCGCTCTGAGACCTGGGCGGCACCGGTCTCGCCACCGGCTTCAACGGGGCTCGATGGTGGGGTTAGCCGCCAGGGCCGGTCGGAGGTCAGGTTCAAGAGTGGGTTTGGCCGGCTGGTGGCTGGGCCGGGACCGATCGGTTCGTCGAGGATCCAGCGGGCTCCGCAGTCCTCCGCCATCAGTTGCCGGGTGGCTTCCGACTGGCGGGCCGGGAGGGGTACGGCGACCCCGCCCGCGCGGAGTACGCCCAGGAAGGTCACCGCGTAGTCGGGCCAGCGGTCGTTACCGAAGAGCAGGCCGACCCGGTCGCCGGTGGCGAGCCCGCGCGCGAGCAGGTCCCGCGCGGTCGCGTCGGCCCCCGCGTCCCACTCCGCGAAGCTCAGGCTGGTGCCGTTGTCGCAGATCAGAGCCGGTCGTGCGGGTTGCTCGCGTGCTCTCGCCTGGAGCAGCCCGGGGAGGGTGACGGTCATGGCCTGCCTCTTCCGCAGCCGCGAATGATCGATCGGAGTAAACCATTCTGAACGAATCACCACAAGTATCTAGCAAATCGCTGCAATTTCTAGGCATACTCACGAAACAGGCGATCGTTGGGACGGTTCAATGGCATGCGTTCGGATCTCGATCCCGCAGAGTGGCATCTGGTTCAACGAGCAACTCGGCACCGCCGGGACAACCCACCACATGCCGTTCGGCCTGCGATTCACGGGCCCCCTGGACGTCCCGGCGCTACGCAGGGCCTGCGCCCGCCTGGTCGCCCGCCACCCCATCCTCCGCACCGCCATCCAGATAGCGGACGGCCTTCCCCACCTGACCGAAGGCCCGCCCATCCCGCTCTCCGAACCCACGACCGATCCACACCAGGAGGTTCGGCGGCCGTTCGGCCCGGCTGCGGGGTCGCCCGTCGCCTTTCCCGAGTCCGATTCACCCCAGGATGTTCCGCGGCTGTTTGGCCCGGCCCCGGGGGCGCCCGTTGCCTTTCCCGAGTCTGCGTCCGATTCGCGCCAGGAGGTTCGGCGGCCGTTCGACTTGGCTGCGGGGCCGCTGGCCCGGTTCAGTCTGTTCGGGGACGGGCGGTTGTTGGTGGTCGCTCACCACCTGGTCTTCGACGGTCAGTCCACGGACGTGTTCGTCGAGGATCTCGCGGCCTTCTACCGGGCGGAGGTTGAGGGCGGGGAGCCGGGGTTGGCGCCGCTCGGACCGGTGGAGGCGCCCGAGGTCGAGGAAGCCAGGGTGGGGGAGAGGCTGCCGGCCGCCCGGGCGTACTGGGCGGAGCGGTGGTTTGAGCCGGGCGAGGTGGTTTTGCCTGGCTTGAATCGGTTGGAGCAGGAGGTGCAGGTCGGGGAGGCGGTGGAGTTCCGGCTGCCCGGGGCGGTGCTGGGGGACGCCGCCGAGCGCCTTGGGGTGACCCGGTTCGAGGTGGTGGTCGCCTCGGTGCACGCGCTGCTCCGGCGGTACGGCAACGAACGGCCGGTCACCGCCCTGGACCTGGGAGTGCGCCCGCCCGAGGCGGCCGGGTGGATCGGTGTGTACGTCAACGAACTGCCGTTCGCCTCCACCCCGTCCCCGGCCATAGGTTTCGCCGATTTCGCCCGGCAGGTCCGGGCCGGGTTGCGGGAGCTGTACCAGGTTCGCGAGGTGCCGTTGGGACGGGCGGTGAGCGGCCTGCGGCCGGGGGTTTCGCTCGCCCCGATCTCTCTCACCTACCGCCGCCGTATGGCTCCACCCGAGTTTCCCGGCCTGGAGACCTCGGTTGATTGGGTGATCTTCAACCACACGGCCAGGAACGCCCTTCGCGTCCACCTCGTGGACGGCCCCGACGGGTTGGGCGTGATGTTCCAGTTCCCGCCCGCCTCGATCGCCCGTGCCGACGTGGAACGCATTGCCGATCACTGGCTGGCGATCCTCCACCACGTCACGAAATATCCGGATACGCCCCTGCGAGACCTGCCGATCGAGACGCTCCCGCAACTCCGGGACGACACCCCCTACCCGGCGGTCACCGTCCCCGATCTGTTCCAAGCCCAGGCAGCCCGCACCCCGGACGCTATCGCCGTCACCAGCGGCGACACCCACCTGACCTACGCCGAACTGAACGCCCTGGCCGACCGTCTCGCCGCCCGGCTCACCGACGCCGGAGTCCGCCCCGGCGACTTGGTCGCGCTCTCCGCCGAACGCTCAGAACGCATGGTCGCCGGTGTCCTGGCCTGCTGGAAAGCGCAAGCCGCCCACTTGCCGCTGGACCCGGCCTACCCCGCCGACCGCTTGTCCTACATCGCCGCCGACTCCACCGCCCGCCTACTGCTGACCGACCAGGGCACCCCCGTCACAGGCCTGCCGTGCATCCCACTCACCGACCCCGACGCCGGGCTCCCGATCGGTGGCGGAACTGATCCGGGCACCTGGGCCTCGATCGACCGTGAGACCGGGTCTGGCGTCGAGGGTTCGATCGGCGGTGAGGCCAGGTCTGGCGCCGAGGCCCGGATCGACGGTAGGGCCGGGCCTCGCGACCGGGCGTACGTGATCTACACCTCGGGATCCACCGGGCGGCCCAAGGGCGTCGAGATCGACCACGGTGCGCTGAGCAATCTGATCCTGGCCATGCGGGACCGGCTGGACGCCGGGGAGGCGGACGTCTGGCTGGCGGTGACCTCCCTGTCGTTCGACATTTCCGGGCTGGAGTTGTGGTTGCCGCTGGTCACCGGTGGCCGGGTGATCGTCGTGGGGGAGGCCGAGGCGGCGGACGGGGACGCGCTGGCGCGGCTGGTTGCCAGGCACGGGGTCACCCATCTTCAGGCCACCCCGTCCACGTGGCGGTTGCTGCTGGAGGCCGGGTTCTCGTTCGGCGGGACCGCGCTGGCGGGGGGCGAGGCACTGCCGCTGCCGCTGGCCGAGTGGCTGCGCCCGAGGGTCGGGCGGCTCTTCAACGTGTACGGCCCAACGGAGACCACGATCTGGTCGACCATCGCCGAGATCCCGCCCGCCCTGGAGCGGATTACCATCGGCGGACCGCTGGCCAACACCCAGCTACTTGTTCTGGACGACAGCCTCGATCCGGTCCCGGAAGGGGTGCCCGGCGAGCTGTACATCGCGGGCGCCGGGGTCGCCCGGGGCTACCTCAACCGCCAGGCCCTGACCGCCACCCGCTTCTCGCCCAACCCGTACGGCCCTGCCGGAAGCCGCATGTACCGGACCGGCGACCGGGTCCGCCTGCGCGGCGCGGAACTGGAGTTCCTCGGCCGCACCGACGACCAGATCAAGCTGCGCGGGCACCGCATCGAGCTGGGGGAGATCGAGTCCTGCCTGCTCGCCCACGCCAAGGAGGCCGCAGTGGCGGTCTGGGACGATCAACTTGTGGCGTACACGACGAGCGGGTCGCCCGAGCTCCGCCGCCATCTCGCCCGCACCCTGCCCGCGTACATGGTGCCCTCGATCTTCGTGGACCTGCCGGCCCTGCCACTGACCCCCAACGGCAAGCTCGACCGAGCCGCCCTGCCCCGCCCCGAACTCCCGGAACCCACCGGTCCCACGACCGACGGCTCCGCGCGGGCGGTGCTGGCCGAGATCTGGGCCGAGGTGTTCGGCCTGGACAACATCGACCCCGACGAGAGCCTCTTCGACCTGGGCGGCCACTCCCTGACCATCGCCCAGATCGCGGCCAGAATCCGGGACCGCCTGGAGGTGGAGGTACCGTTCTACGCCTTCTTCGACACCCCGAGCGTGAACGGCATCGCCGCCGTAGTGGCCGAACGCCGGTCGCCGTGAACGCGCTCTGAGCGCGCACAACTCAGCGAGCACACCCGGTTGAGCGCACGCAACTCAGCGAGCGCCCCCGGCTGAGCGCACGTAAATCAGCGGGCACCCCCGCCTGACCGCCCGTAAATTGCTGATATGACCGACTGGCGCGCCGTCGCCCACGAGCACCAGCCTTCCTGGGACTCCGATGACCAGGCCAGGGCCACTAGCGACACCGCCCACCTGGACGCCCTCGGCGTACGCCACAGCCCCGCCCCGGACTGGGACCGGGGACCCTACCAACCCCTCCCCGCCTACGGCGCCGAGTTCCCCGCCCTCGCCCTGGCAGTCACCCGCCCGGTACGGCTCACGCCCGCCCGCGACTGGCTGGCCGTGCTCACCTTCGCGGGCGGCCGGGAATGCCACCACCACACCGACATCCTCACCTTGCTCCACCCCCGCGACCCGGCGGCCCTGGAACGCCTGGCCGCGCTCTACCACGGCACCGCGATCGAGTTCCCCGAACCCCACCAGACCGCCGAATATCGCAGGAACCTCCACGACCTCCTCGGCGCCGACTGCCACCCCGACGGCTGGTGGAGCGAGGCCCGTTACGTGATCGACGTGGCCGATCTCCCCGCCCTCACCCATGAAAACGTGGAACTCCCAGAAGGCGAGAACATCCACCTCCTGCTCCTGAGCGCCAATTCGGACGAGATCTGACAGAGTTGAGGGGAGACCGGCGGGCCATCGGGGTGCCGCCGTCGGGCGGAGGTGGATGTGCTTGAGGCGGCCAGCCTGGTGGAGCTGTCCATGCACCGCCTGCGCGAGGACATCCTGAGCGGCGCCCTGCAACCGGGCGAACGCCTGATCGAAGAGCAGTTGACCCGCCGCTTCGGCATCAGCCGCGCCCCGCTCCGGGAGGCCCTGCGCCTGCTCGACCAGCAGGGCCTGGTGGAGCACCTGCCCCGGCGCGGCGTACGGGTGGCCCAGCTCTCCGAACGCGACGTGGACGAACTCTTCGGCCTCCGCGACGTCCTGGAGCAGTACGCGGTGGCCACGGCAGTCCCGGTCAGCGAACCCGACCGCCTGGCCGAACTGCAGGGCGCCCTGGACGCGATGGCGGACGCGGCCCGCGCCGGCGACCTGCGCGAGGAGAACGACGCCCACTGCCGCTTCCACATCGCCCTGGTCGGCCTGGCCGGGCAGCGCCAGCTGCTGCTGGCCTACCAGCCGGTGATCCGCAAGCTCCAGCTCTACATGGCCGCCAACCTGCGCCGGGAGACCGAGCACGTGGGCGACCCGTGGGACGGTGTCCGCCGCCACCGCAAGCTCTTCGACTCGGTCACCACCGGCGACGCCCCCACCGTCCTGGCGGTCCTGGCTGCCCACGGAGCACGTACCTACATCAGCTGAAATAACCCCTGAAACCCCGCGTTTACCGGCCGCGCCGGTCCCTGACACATAACTGTCGACAATCGACGGTATGGACCGCTTGGCCGGTTTGGCGTCGGGGGGCGCTGGTGTGGTGCTGAACCGGCCCCGACCCTGGAGGAGCCGGTCGTGCCCCAAGTCGACGCCGCCCCCTATCCCTTCACCTTCCAACCCGAGCAAACCGCCCTGCTCGTCATCGACATGCAGCGCGACTTCGTCGAACCCGGCGGGTTCGGCGAGACGCTCGGCAACGACGTCACCCTGCTGCAGAAGGTCATCCCCCCGTTGGCCCGCGTGCTGGCGGCCACCCGTACGGCGGGCATGACCGTGATCCACACCCGGGAGGGCCACCTGCCGGACCTGAGCGACTGCCCGCCCGCCAAGCTCAACCGGGGCGAGCCGAGCATGCGCATCGGCGACCCCGGCCCCAAGGGCCGGATCCTGATCCGCGGCGAGTACGGCCACGACATCGTCGACGACCTCAAGCCGCTCGACGACGAACTGGTCATCGACAAGCCGGGCAAGGGCTCCTTCTACGGCACCGATCTCGGCGAGGAGCTGACCAAGCGTGGCATCACCTCGCTGGTCGTGACCGGGGTGACCACCGAGGTCTGCGTGCACACCACCGTGCGCGAGGCCAACGACCGGGGCTACGAGTGCCTGGTCCTGTCCGACTGCGTGGGCTCCTACTTCGCGGAGTTCCAGCAGGCGGGGCTGGCGATGATCTCGGCGCAGGGCGGCATCTTCGGCTGGGTCGCCTCCTCCGAGAAGTTCCTGGAGGTGATCTGACATGACCACGGCAACCGAGTCGCGCAAGCTCCCCTGGTGGGTGTCCGGCGACACCAACGCCTTCTTCGGCCTCGGCTTCAACGTGCTGGTCAACGTGCTGACGCTGACCGCGCTCTGCATCGGCGTGCTGAACATCCCGCAGAACGACGTGTTCGGGATCATCCTCCCGGCGCTCGGCATCCAGCTGCTGATCGGCAACGTGTACTACACGTACCTGGCCCGGCGGCTGGCGAGGAAGGAGAACAGGGACGACGTCTGCGCCATGCCGTACGGGCCGTCGGTGCCGCACATGTTCATCGTGGTCTTCGTGATCATGCTGCCCACCTACCTGGCCACCAAGGACCCCGTGAAGGCCTGGCAGGCCGGTCTGGCCTGGTGTTTCATCATCGGCCTGATCGTGCTGATCGGCGCCTTCATCGGCCCGGTCATCCGTAAGTACACCCCGCAGGCGGCCATGCTGGGCACCCTGGCGGGCATCTCGATCGCCTTCATCTCGATGCGGCCGGCCGCCCAGATGTGGGAGGCGCTCTGGATCGCGCTGCCGGTGCTGGTGATCATCCTGGTCGGGTTCTTCACCGACCTGAAGCTGCCGGGCAACATCCCGGTCGGCCTGGCCGCGCTGCTGATCGGCTCGGCCATCGGCTGGATCGGCGGCTACATGAACCCGGCCGACGTGTCGGCCGCGGTCGGCGACATCGCCATCGCGCTGCCCACCCTCAAGCTGGACCTGCTGATCAACGGCCTGGGCGAGGTGGCCCCGCTGCTGGCCACCGCGATCCCGCTGGGCATCTACAACTTCACCGAGGGCATGACCAACGTGGAGAGCGCGGCGGTGGCGGGCGACAAGTTCAACCTGCGCGCGGTGTTGCTGGCCGACGGCACCGGGGCCGTGGTGGGCTCGGCTCTCGGCTCACCGTTCCCGCCGGCCGTCTACATCGGCCACCCGGGCTGGAAGGAGGCCGGCGGCCGTACCAGCTACTCCATGGCCAGCGGCGTGGTCATCGCGCTGCTCTGCTTCCTGGGCATGTTCGGGCTGCTCAGCGCGCTGCTGCCGACCCCGGCGATCGTGCCCATCCTGCTCTACATCGGTCTGCTCATCGGCGCCCAGGCGTTCCAGGCGGTGCCGCGGGTGCACGCGGTGGCGGTGGTGATGGCGATCATCCCGAACATCGCGTCCTGGGCGGCCACCCAGATGAACAACGTGATCGCCGCCTCCGGGGTGGCGGTCACCGCCGAGCAGATCGGGGCCGCGGGCACCGTCTACCACGGCACCGTGTTACTCGGCGGCGGCGCCATCCTGGCCGGTCTGGTGCTGGGCGCGGTGGTCGCGTTCATCATCGACCGCAACTTCTTCTGGGCGGCCGGGTACGCGCTCTTCGGCGCCGCGCTCTCGTTCATCGGCCTGTTGCACGCGGAGAAGGTGGGCTGGAACGTGGGCGGCCAGATCAGCCTCGGGTACGTCTTCGCGGCCCTGGTGCTGGCCGGGTTCGGTTTCTGGCACTCCCGTACCAAAGTGACGAAAGAGACAGTGGAGGCAGTCGACGCCTAGGCCATAAACTCGCCGGGTAATCCCGCTGAACGTAGGCAGGCACCATGGACCCGCTCCAGGCGTCCGATCCCCCCGCGATCGGGGGATTCCAGCTGCTCAACCGGCTGGGCTCCGGGGGCATGGGGCGGGTCTATCTGGGGGTCTCCCCGGCCGGGGAGCGGGTCGCGGTCAAGGTCATCAACGACGGCCTGCTGGACGACCCGCACGTGCGGGAACGTTTCGCCGCCGAGGTGCAGGCGCTCAAGACCGTCTTCGGTCCCCGGGTGGCCGCCCTGGTCAGCGCCGCCCCGGCGGGGGAGCGGCCGTGGCTGGCCGTGGAGTACGTGCCCGGCCGTACCCTGCACGACCACGTCACCCGGCACGGCCCGCTGGAGACCAGGCTCACCGCCATCCTGGGCGCCTCCCTGGCCGAGGGCCTGGCCACCATCCACGCCGCCGGGCTGCTCCACCGTGACCTGAAACCGCACAACATCGTGCTCGGCGGCGACGGGCCCACGGTGATCGACTTCGGTCTGGCCGTGCTGACCGAGCGCAAGCACGTGCTCACCCAGACCGGGGCGATCATCGGCACCCTGGTCTGCATGGCCCCCGAGCAGGTCAAGGGCGAACGCCAGCCGACCACCGCCCTGGACGTGTACGCGCTGGGCGCCACCCTGGTCTACGCGGTCACCGGGCGATACCCGTACGACGCAGACAACGCCGCCGCCCTGGTCTACAAGATCATCTCGCCGGAGATCCGGGCCGACCTGACCGAGGTGTCGCCCGGCCTGGCCGACCTGCTCCACCGCATGCTGGCCGTGGACCCCGCGGATCGCCCGCTCCTCCCGGAGGTGACCGCCGAGCTGGTCCGGCTGGCCACCGCCGAGACCACCGCCACCGAGGCCAGGCAGGACCTGGTCAAGGCCACCTTCCACGCCGCGCCGCCCAAGGCCGTGGATCGCTCCAGAGCCGTCAGCCGCTGGCCGTTCGTCGGCCGCCGCGCCGAGGTGGCGCGCCTGGAGGAGCTGCTGACCGCCGGAGCCTGCGGCGCCGTGCTGCTGGACGGCCCCTCCGGCGTCGGCAAGACCCGGCTGGCCGAGGAGTTCCTCGCCTACGCCCGCGCCCTCGGCCACGGCACCGCGCAGGTGGCCGCCACCGCCAGCGCCTCGGTGGTGCCGCTCTCCGCACTCGCCCCGATCCTGCCCGAGGGTCCAGGCCTGGGCGACCCGCACGCGCTGTTCGACGCGGTCCGGGCCCGGGTGGCCGGGCAGGCGGGGGCCGGGCGGTTCGTGCTGGCCGTGGACGACGTGGACCTGCTCGACCCGACCTCGCTGGCGCTGCTCGGCTACCTGCTGGCCGACGCCCGGCTCTTCCTGATCGCCACCAAGCGCCGCGAGGCCGAGATCCCGGACACTCTGGACGCGCTCTGGCGGCGCGGCGACGCCGTCCGTCTTGAGCTCGGCCCGTTGGACCGGCAGGGCGTGGAGACCCTGCTCCACCTGGCCCTGGGCGGTCCGGTCACCGCGGGGGCCGCGCACGCGTTCTGGACCGCCAGCCTCGGCAACGCGCTCTACCTGCGGGAACTGGTGGAGAACGCGCGCCGCGAGGGTACCCTGACCGAGGCCGACGGCGTCTGGCGGCTGAACGGCGGGCTCAGCCTCGGCTCCGGGGTGACCGGCCTGGTCGCCGAGAGCCTGCGCGACCTGGACGAGCCCGCCCGCGAGGTGGTGGAGCGCTTGGCGCTCTGCCAGCCGCTCGGCCTGGACGATCTGCTCGTCACCACCGCGCTGCCGGTGCTCACCCGGCTGGAGAACCTCGGCGTGATCCGGCTCCGCGAGGACGGCCGCCGCCAGGAGATCCTGCTCGGCCACCCGCTGCACGCGCAGGTGCTCCGCGAGTCCATCCCCCGGCTGCGGGCCCGCGCTTTGCTGCTCGCCCAGGTGGCCGCGGTCGAGGAGCACGGCGCGCGGCGGCAGGGCGATCCGCTGCTGCTCGCCTCCTGGCGGCTGGACGCCACCGGCACCGCCGACCCCGAACTGCTGGCCCAGGCCGCCCTGCTCGCTCTGCACGGCCACGACGTGGGCCGGGCCGAGCGGCTCACCCGAGCCGCCCTGCGGCACGGGCCCAACAGCAGGGCCGCGCTGCTGCTCGGCGAGTCGCTGGGCGAGCAGGGCCGGCACGCCGAGGCGGAGGAGGTGATGGCCGCCGCCTTCCAGGACGCCCCCGACGACGAGGCCGAGCAGATCGCGCTGATCCGGGCCACGAACCTGTTCTACGGCCTGGGCCGCGCGGAGGACGCCTTCGCCTGCCTGCGCGAGGCCCGCGAACGCGGCGGGCCCGACGCGGAACCCGGAGTGGCCGCCATCGAGGCGCTGCTGCTGTCGGCCACCGGCCGGGCCGCCGAGGCGCTGGACCGGATCGGGGAGACCCCGCCGGAGGGCCCGCCCCGCCGCCGGGTGCTCTGGCTGCGCTCCCGGGGCCTGGCATTGGCCGGTTCCGGCCGGGTCGAGCAGGCGGTCGAGGTGGCCAGGCTGGCCTTCGACGAGCACGTCCGGCTGGACGACCGGCTGGCCGTCTACCATCCGGCCGGGCAGCTGATCACGCTCTCCGGCGCGCTGCTGGAGGCGGGGGAGTTCGACGAGGCGGAGCAGGCCGCCAGGGAAGGCCGCAGGCTGGCCACCGTGGACGAGGCCGGCTCGCTGGCCATGTGGTTCCCGTGGAACCTCGGCTCGGCGCTGCTGGCCAGGGGCCGCCCGGAGAGCGCTGCCCGGCACTTCCGGGAAGGGCTGGCGCTGGCCCGCGCGTTCACCCATCCGGTCGCCGAGCTGTTCCAGCTGGCCGGTCTGGTGCTGGCCGCCGCCCAGCTGGGCGCACCGGGGGACCCCGACCTGGTGCGCGCCTTCGAGGAGCGGGCGCTGATCCCGATGGACCACTCCGACGTGGACCGGGCCCGCGCCTGGCTGCTGGTCGCCAACGGCGACACCGCCGCGGCTTGCGACCTGCTGCGTGACGCCGCCGCCGGGCACCGGACGGCGGGGCGGGTCACCGCGGCCGTCGCCGTCCTGCACGACCTGGTCCGGCTGGGCGACCCGGAGCCGCTGGCCACCTGGGAGCTGCCGATGGAGGGCCGGTACGCCGCCGCCCGCGTCGGCCACGCCAAGGCCCTGCACGCCCGCGACCCACAGGTGCTGGCCACGGTGGCCGGGCGGCTGCGCGCGCTCGGCGCCGACCTGGCCGCCGCCGAGGCGCTGGTGGCCGCCGCCGGTCTGGAGAACGATTCCCGGCAGGCGGCGAGGCACCTGCTGGCCGCCGACGACCTGGTGGCCTGGTGTGAGGGGGCACAGACCCCGGGGCTGGCCGGGGCCACCTCGTTCAGCCGGGCCGAACGTGACGTGGCCCGGCTGGCGGCGCAGGGCCGTACCGCGCCGGAGATCGCCGAGCGGCTGGTGCTGCCGCTCGACTCGGTGAGCAGGGAGCTGGAGAGCGTGTACTACAAACTGGGCCTGACCACCCGCGAGGACCTGGCGGCCGTGCTGGTCGCGGAGCGGGCATGACTCCGGAGCAGGTGGGTTTGGTGACCCAGAGCGTGGTCGCGCTGCGGTCCCGGTTGGCCGAGGTGGCCGACGACTTCTACGCCCGGCTGTTCGAGCGGCATCCGGACCTGCGCGCGATGTTCCCCGCCGAGCTGACCGCACTGCGGCGCAAGTTCGCCGACGAACTGGAGCTGATCGTCCGGGCCATCCCCGACTTCGGCGGGTTCGTGGACCGGGCGCGCGGGCTGGGCTCCCGGCATGTCGGGTACGGCGTGCGGGCCGGCCACTACACGGCCGTGCGCCCGGTGCTCCTCGAGGCGCTGGCCGCGGCCCTCGGGGACCGGTGGCACGACGAGCTCGCGGTGGCCTGGCACAGCGCGTACGACATGATCACCGAGGTCATGCTGATGGGGGCCGTTCCCGCGCCGCCCCGGATCGGGAGCTGACGCTCAGGTCCGGTGCCAGCGCGCCTCGGCGAAGCAGTACACGGCGAACAGCACCAGGCCGCAGGCGACCAGGACCAGCAGCCAGGGCCCGAGGGGCGTGGTGGCCAGCGAGCGGAGCGCGCCGTCGATGCCGGCCGCCCGCTCCGGATCGTACGCCAGGGCGGCCTGGACGATCAGGCCCCCGGCGGCGACGGCGATCACGCCCCGGGCCAGGTACCCGGCCTTGCCCAGCCTGACCACCGAGGCGCGGGTACGCGGGCCGGAGACCCGCATGTCACGCATGAACCGTTCCGTCCAGCCCTCGTACATCCAGTACGCGCCGAGCGCGGCCACCCCGAGGCCGAGCAGCCCGGCCAGCAGCTGACCGGCGGGCAGCTCCAGGAGTAACCGGGTCGCGTCCCGCGACTGGTCGTCGGTCGAGCCGGCGCTCTTGCCGGCCAGCAGCAGGGCGGTGATGGAGAACACCAGCGCGGCGTAGACGACCGCCCTGCCGGCCGACTCTGCGCGCTCCCACCGGCCGGGGCGCCCGAACAGGGCCTCGCCGAGCTGCCAGAGGGCCAGCGCGGCCAGCCCGGCCGCCATGATCCACAGCAGCGTCTCGCCCAGCGGGCGCGCGGCCACCAGGTGGATCGCGCCGCTCTTGTCCGCCTCCCCGCGCCCGGAGCCCAGGCCGACCTGGAGGGCGATCAGGCCGATCAGCGCGTACAGCACACCACGGGCGGCGAAGCCGATCCTGGCCAGCCGCTCCAGCACCGGGTGTTCTGTCACGCTCCTGGCCGCTCCGGCGACCTGTCTGACGGGGTTCGCGCTCACCATCTGCTGCCTCCTTCGACCGCGCCAAACCCCACTGCTCACCGGCGCTGTGGCCAAACCTGGCACCTGGGCCAAAGGTAAAGAATGTCCGCTTTTCTTGGGGTGTGAGCGGAAAGTGGCTTAATGTCCGGTTACTAAACCGTGACCCATCCCCTATCCCCAGGAGATCCCCCATTTCCAGCATTGCGGACAAGCTGCTCAACGCGGCCCGGCAGGAGCTGGGCTACAGCGCTGATCACGGACAGAAGAGCAAGTACGGCGCCTGGTACGCCACCGCCACCGACACCTCCCCGAGCCTGGCCAAGGCCCCCTGGTGCGACAGTTTCGTCTCGTGGGCCGGTCAGCAGGCCGGTCTCACCACCTCGGTCGGCAAGTTCGCCCACACCCCCGACCACCAGGCCTGGTTCAAGGCCCAGCACGCCTGGTCCGGCAGCGCCGAGCGCGGCGCCGTCGCCTTCCTCAAGAAGGACGGCCAGGTCGGCATCGTGGAGCAGGCCACCGGCGGGCGTGTCACCACCATCGAGGCCCTGCACGGCGCGGTGCAGCGGGTGACCCGCCCGGAATCCGCCTTCACCGGCTACGGCCTGCCGCGCATGGTCCAACTCCCCCTCTACAAGGGCACCACCACGGCGTCCTACTTCTGGGACGACGGCTCCGGGCGCAACGGCGACACCGGCCACCCCGCCTCCGGCAAACCCATGCAGAAGGGCCTGGCCGCCAGCCCCAGCTGGCCGATGGGCACCGAGGGCTACGTCGTCCACAACGGCAAGAAGGCCCCCTTCTTCGTCGGCGACCGCGGCCCGGGCACCCCCTCCAGCAGCGGCGTCATGCTCGACCTGGACGGCAAGACCTTCGCCGAGCTCACCGGCGGCACCTGGAACCACGGCAACCTGACCGTGACCGGCAACGGCGGCGCGGGCCACATCAAGGTCGACTACGTCATCACCAAATGGGGTGCGGGACTCGGCAAGAAGGGCGCCCCCCTGCCCTTCTCCACCGGCGCCTACTCCGTCAACGACAAGTCCGCCCCCGCCCCGCCCACCCTGAAGTTCCCCACCGCCGAACCCGGCAAGGTGGCCCAGATCTGCGCCATCACCCCGGCGAAGGCCTCGGGCACCTCCACCGTGGCACCCGAGGCGCCATTGGTGGCGCTGTCCGACGCGGTGTCCGAGGCCGTGGCCACGCCGAGCCTGCGCAACACCGCCTCCACCGTCCCCCAGCCACTAGTGCCGGTCTCCGTGGTGCTGGCCCTGCTGCTGCTCTTCGTGGCCGGAGCCGCCGCCGCCTACCGCTACACCCGCCCCCGGGGCGCGCACCGGGCCTGAACGGCATCCTGCCGGCCCAGATCATGTCCGACGGGATGCCTGGTCCTGAGCGGCCAGGCATCCCCGCTCAATCGGACCGTGGCTCCCCGCGCTCCACTGGCTTGCCGAGTGCTCGCGACCACTCGTTGAGAGAGCCGTCGTACAGCCTGACGTCATCGCGGCCGATGAGCGAGAGCCCGAAGATGAGGCCGGTGGCTGAGACGCCCGCACCGCAGTAGGCCACGACATCTCCCTCCCCCTCGGGGAGCAGGTGCGCTTGCGCCGCTTGACGGATCTCGTCACGAGGAACGTAGCGGCCGGTGTCGACGTCCGCGGTCGTCGGCCACGGGAGGTTGACGCTGTTGGGGATTCGGCCGTACACGCTTCCGTGCGTGGCGACCTCGCCGACGTAGAACTCCCGGGGTAGGGCGTGCACGAGCTGACCGGCACGCACTGAACGGCTGATCTGCTCGACTTCTGTGTGATCAGCCACAAGCTCGGTGCGCTCGCGGGGCTCGAAAACATGCTCCTGCGGCTTCTCGGGGCCGGTGGCGACCGGATGGCCGTCGGCCAGCCACCCTTGGAAGCCGCCGTCTAGCACGCTCACGTCGTCGAACCCGTAGTAGCGGAACAGCCACCACAGTCGGGTCGCCCAGATCTGCCAGCCCTCGGAGTACACGACGAGGTGCCGGCCAGGCCCGACTCCGAGTGCGCCCGCCGCGGCGGCGAAGGAGCCGGCGCCGGGCAGCCCGAACTGACGTCCATCGTCGGCGGTGACGGAGAAGTCACCCGGCAAGTCGGCGAACACCGCGCCCGGAACGTGCCCTGCCAGATACCGATCGTGATCGGGCCGCGCGACATCGTCGACGTAACGTACCCGGACGTCCGCGATCACGAGGTCGGGGTCGTCGAGTACGGCAAGCAGTCCCTCGCCACTGATGAGCTGTGGATATCGGGCCATCGGAGTGCCTTTCTCATCGATCGGACGCGGACACGGACGTCCACCGATCCGTAGGCGTCCATTCCTGTACTCTGTTGACCTAAAGGATATACATGAAGTGCCAAGTGTATGTACTTGATGGCAGTCGTACACGCTGGCCCGGCGACTGTCGCTGGGTCAGCTTCGTTGAGTACTCGGAGAACGCATGACCCGACCGATCCTCGTCAACGGCTTCAAGGCCGCGATGGTCACGCACACGAGCGCGGGCCTGTGGCGGCATCCAGACAGTCGAGCCCGCCGTTACCGTGAGCTGGACTTCTGGATCGAGACCGCTCGCACACTCGAGCGCTTCGACTTCGACGCGTTGTTCATCGCCGATTCGCTCGGCGCCGCCGACGTCTACCAGAACTCGCCGGATCAGGCGCTGCGTGAGGGGCTGCAGACGCCCTCAGCCGATCCGAGTCTCGCCATCTCCGCCATGGCCGCGGTGACCGAGCGCCTGGGATTCGGCCTCACCTTGAATACGTCGTTCAACCGGCCCTATGAGCTCGCGCGCCGGTTGAGCACCCTCGACCATTTCACCGACGGACGCATCGGCTGGAACGTGGTGACAGGACTTGTGCCCAGCGCGATGGCAGGGCTCGGGATTGATCCAGCCGTGAGCCATGACGAGCGTTACGACATCGCCGAGGAGTTCATGGAGGTCGTCTACCGGCTCTGGGAGGGAAGCTGGGCTGACGACGCCGTGATCGCCGACGTGGCGAGTGGTGTCTACGTCGAGCCGCGCAGAGTCCGTCCAATCGAGCACCACGGCCGGTACTTCGACGTCACCGGGATCCACCTGGCCGAACCCTCGCCGCAACGCACCCCGCTGATCTTCCAGGCCGGCAGCTCCGCGCGCGGGAAACGATTCTCCGCGCGCCACGCCGAAGTCGTGTTCGTGAGCGCCCAGCGGCCCGATGTGCTGCGGCGAACCGTCGACGACATCCGTGCGCAGGCCGCCGAGGCCGGACGCGATCCCGGCAGTCTCCGTTTCATCTCGACACTCACGGTGGTGACGGGCGAGACCGAGCGGGAGGCCCAGGCCAAGCACGAGGAATACCTGCGACTGACCAGCGTCGAGGGCAACCTCGCGCGACTGGCGAGCACGATTCAGGTCGACTTCGGTGCGGTCGATCTCGACGAGCCGCTCGAATTCGCGGAAACGCCGGGCATCCAGAGCGTGCTGGCCAACTTCACCAAGCTCGATCCCTCCCGCCGCTGGACGCCACGACAGGTCGCCGAGTACATGGCGCTGGCAGGATTCGGACCCTTCGTCGTCGGCTCCCCTGCGCAGGTGGCCGACGAGCTCGAACGGTGGTGCGAGCAGGCCGGAATCGACGGGTTCAATCTCGTCGACATCATCCCGGGGCAGTCCTTCCGCGAGTTCGGCGAACTGGTGATGCCCGAGCTCGTCGCTCGAGGCCGCCGCCCCGATCCGGCCTCGGGAAAGACGGGTCTGACCCTACGAGAACGGATCTTCGGGGGCGGCATGGCACGAGTGCGCGACGACCATCCTGCCGCGCGGCACCGCTACCCGGACGACGACGCCATCGGGTGAGCCCCGCGCGCGACCGCGGCTGGGTGCGGGGCCCGGAGACGGGCCCCGCGGCGACCTGACAACCGCTCCCGGAAGGTGCCGAACCCGGGGTCCGGGGTGCTCACCAGTCCGCGTCGACGAAGCTCCGGGATCAAGTGCGCACAGACGGCGGTCAGCGTCACACCCGGGAGGGGATCAGCGACGTTGAATCCGTCGACACCCGCGAGGTGAGTCCACTCCTCGATCCGGTCGGCTACCGTCCCCGGAGATCCGACGATCACCGGACCCCCACCCCCGATGGCGACGAACTCGCCGATGGCACGGGGTGTCCACACGCATTCCGGATCCAGTCGGGTAAAGACGTCGACGATCCCCTGAATCGCCGGCACTCCGCCGTTGGCGGCCTCGGCCTTGAGCGGCTCGTCCGGGTCGAGCTGGCTCAGGTCGATACCGAGGAGCGCGCTGTACCGGGCGAGCGCGCCTTCGTGGCTGGCATAGGCGAGATACTCCTCGCGATAGGTCCGGGCGGCCTCCGCGTCGGTGGGCGCGACGACGAACGTCGCGTTGGCCAGGAACACGGCATCGGTCGGGGATCGTCCGGCTTCGGTGAGGGCTTTCCGCCCACGCTGCACCTGCCGAGCCACGAGGGCCGGATCGTGCGCGCTCAAGAAGACCCCCTCGGCATGACGACCGGCGAACCGTAGCCCCCGTTCGGAGCTCCCGGCCTGGAAGAGCACAGGGGTGCGTTGCGGCGACGGCTCGACCGGGCCGACGTCGGGAATGCGGAAGGCACGGCCGGCATGGGCGACCGGGCGGACCCGTGCCGGATCGACGTACACCCCGCTGTGGGTGTCGCGCACCACTGCGTCCTCGTCCCAGCTCGACTCCCACACGCCGTACACCGCTTCCATGAACTCCTCAGCGATGTCGTAGCGCACGTCGTGCGCCGGCAGCGCTCCCAGGCCGAGGTTCCGGGCGCCGGAGTCGAGCGCCGAGGTGACGATATTCCAGCCGATGCGCCCTCCGCTGAGGCGATCGAGGGTCCCCATGGTGCGAGCCAGCGCGTAGGGCTGGACGTAGCTCGTGGACATCGTCACGGCGAGGTCCAGCCGGGTCGTCACGGCCGCCATCGCGGCGACGATCGGGATCGGGTCCGCGGCAGGCGTGCCAAGTCCGTCTCGCAGGGCCGGGTCCACCCGCCCCTGGTACACGTCGAGCACACCGGGAGCGTCGGCGAAGAAGACCCCGTCGAATCCGCCGTCCTCCAGCTGACGTGCGAGCTCGATGGCGTAGTCCAGGTCGCCGTAGCGATGGGCCTGGCTGCGCGGATTACGCCACAGTCCTATTCCGGTGTGCCCTGGGGTGGCCTGCTTCAGCGCGAACAGGCGCAGCCGATCGCTCACGTGCCCGATCCTGTGCGCACGAGGTGGCGGATGACGGCGTCCCGGGCTCCGACGAGATGGGTGCGCATCATGTCCGCGGCCGCGTCCGCTTCATGGCGGCCGAGGAGATCGGTGATCTCCTGGTGCATGCGGGCGGCGGCGCGCCAGTGGTCAGGGTCCGAGGAGCGCGACGGCAGTCCGGACAGCAGGGCGGAGAGCCGCACCAAAGTCGTGATGATGACATCGTTGTGGGAACAGTCCCACACCGCCGCGTGCCATCGGTCGAAGACCTCGAACGGCGGCTGGCCGGCATCGACGAACCGCTCGCCCTCCTCCAGCAGGTCACGCAACCGCAGAAGCTCGTGCGGCAGGATGCGGTGCGCCGCGAGCCGTGTCGTCTCCGGTTCGAGGATGATGCAGGCCTCGTACGCGTTCGTCACCTCTTCGAGCGTGCGGGACGGCACTCGCATGCCACGCGACGTCCGTTCGAGCAGGCCATCCTGCTCCAGCCGGAGGAACGCCTCCCGGATCGGGGTGCGCGAGATGCCGAAGCTCTCGGCGAGGCCGCCCTCCGTCAGTACGTCGCCGGGCACGTGGTCGCCACGGAGAATTCCCTGCTTGATGAGGTCATAGGGCTTGGTCGCAGCGCCCGGCCCATCGACTTCGACCACTGTGTACGCATCTCCCCTCGTGCCGAAATGTGAGAGTTCAAGTATACAGCCGCGCTCAGGTGTATGTACTATAAGCTGTATTCCCTACCAAAATAGGAGACAACACGTGTCCACCAGTGAACTGGCAGTCAGGAGTCCTTGGGCCTGGCGCACGGTCGACTTCGTCGTCACGGCCGTCCTCGCTGTCGCCTTCGGCGTCATCTTCTGGGGATGGGACCACCTCTACGGCCTCGCGTTCCCCCTCTTCGTCGCTTTCCCGCCCACGATCAGCCTCATCGGAGGCGTCTGGACGATCGCCGCGGTCGTCGGCGCCGCCATCGTGCGGCGGCCAGGAGCGGCCCTGCTCACCGAGGTCCTCGCCGCCGCCGTGGAACTGCTGCTCGGCAACCAGTTCGCAGTGATCGCCCTGGTTTCCGGCCTGCTCTACGGCGTCGGCATCGAGCTCGTACTCGCCGCGTTCCGCTGGAAGCGGTGGGGCCTCCCCATGCTGGCCCTCGGCATCGCGTTCGGCGCCTTCCTCCAGTCCTTCTGGGGCGTCAACCTGTACCACCCCACCTGGAGTCTGGGGTGGAAGATCGCAAATGGCGTCGGCGGCATCATCTCGGCAGCCGTGATCGGCGCGGGCCTCGGGTGGGTCATCACCCGGGCTCTGGCGCGCGCCGGGGTGCTCAACGCCTTCCCGATCGCCCGCGAGGTCAGCCAGGTCGCGGCAGCGGCGCCTGCCCAGTGACCACGCTGCTCCATCCCCAAGGGGTCCGAGTGCGTTCCCTCACGTGGACCCCTTGGGGTGCGTCGCCTGTCCTGGACGCCGTCGATCTCGTCATCGAACCGGGTGAGCGCGTGCTGCTCACCGGTGCCAGCGGCTCGGGCAAGTCCACTCTGCTGCGAGCCATCGCCGGGGCCCTGGAGAACTACGCGCCCGGTGATCTCAGCGGGAAGGTGCTGATCGGCGGCCAGTCGCCGGCCGAGAGGCATGGCGGCGCGGGACTCCTCCTGCAGAATCCGCGCGATCAGGTCGTGGCCGGCAGCGTCGCACGCGACGCCGCGTTCGCCGCGGAGAACATCGGACTGAGCGGCGACCCGCTCCACGCACTCGTCCGAGGCAACCTCGCATCGGTCGGACTCGGCGGGCTCCCGCTCGACCGGCGCTCCACGCATGTCTCCGGCGGGCAGGGCCAACGCCTCGCACTCGCCGGCCTTCTCGGCCTGTCTCCCGAGGTACTCCTGCTCGACGAGCCGCTCTCGATGCTCGACCCGGCCGCCGCCCGCGCGGTACAGAGTGCCGTGCTGAGCCTCGTCGACACGCTCGGCGCAAGCCTCGTCGTGGCCGATCACGACCTCGAAACCTGGTGGCCCCACGTCGACCGCGTCGTCGTCCTCGAGCACGGCCGCGTCAGATACGACGGAACACCGGGAGGCGTACTCACAGCTCTCGCCGGCCAGGAAGAGCTCTGGCTACCCGGTCTCCCCCCGCCACCCACAACCGAGATCGACTGGACAGCGGCGCCCAGGCCACGGGCTGTCCCAGGCGAGGAGATCCTCGTCGCGGACGAGGTCTCGTATCGAGACCGTGACAGCCTGCGCCTCCCTCAGGTCTCCATTCGGCTCGAACTGGGGCGCGGCCACGCGCTCATCGGGCCGAGCGGCTCCGGGAAGTCCACCCTGCTCAGGCTGGTCGCGGGGTGGTACCCGCCGACGACCGGGGCGCTACGACTGGCCGACTGGGTCCAGGCCGGGACCCGCCGGCCACCGCACCGCTGGAACTCCCGCCGCCTGGCACAAACGGTCGCGCTCGTCGGTCAGGTTCCATCGCAAGGGTTCATCGCATCGACCGTCATCGACGAGTTGCTCAAGACCCGGAGGCTGATCGGCCGGCTGCGCGACGGAGACGAGGCACGGGCGGTGGCATTGCTGGACTCGGTCGGGCTCGGAAGCGCAGGCAGCCGCCACCCGCAGACCCTCTCCGGTGGCGAGCAGCGCCGTCTCGCGGTCGCCGCCGCGCTGGTCGCCGAGACACCGGTCCTCGCACTCGACGAACCGACCGTGGGCCAGGACCGGGCATCCTGGGCCACCGTCGCCGGTGCCCTACGCCATGCCGTCTCGTGCGGCAGCGCGGTGCTCGCGGCCACGCATGATCGGCGCCTGGTCGAGCAGCTCGACGCCGTCACCCGGCTCGCACCCGCCGGCACCACCCCGGAGGACATCTCATGACCGCAGGCTTCGACTTCCAGGGCACCGCGGAGCGCCACCGGCCACCCCTCGGCCAGGTCAACCCGCTCGTCCTCGTCGTGGGGATCCTGCTGCCCGCCCTCACGAGCCTCGCGATAACGACGCCCGCCTCGGCCACGGTGAGCGTCCTCCTGCTCCTCGCCCTGCTCCCGCTGCTCCGCAGCCCCCGGCGATCGATGCTGCCGCGACTCGTCCTGGCCGGCTACCTGATCCTCACGATCTTCTGGAACAACTGGTACTTCGGCGGCCAGGATGAGGTTGCCTCAGCGGTCGCCGCCGCCAGGGTCTTCTGCGTGGCGATGCCGGGTCTCCTCCTTTCGGCACACGTGCGCCCCTTCGAGCTCGGCGACGCGTTGATCCAGCAACTGCGACTCCCGCCCCGCCCCGTGCTGACGATCGTCATGGCGCTCCAGCGCACCGCACTGCTCACCGAGACCTGGACCGAGATCGGTCACGTACGGCGGTCACGGGGGCTGGGCGGTACCGGTGTTGCCGGCCGGGTACGAGAACTGGCCGGACGCTGCGTCGTCTTCCTCACCATCGCCCTGCGGAGCGCCACCGACCTCGCCGTCGCGATCGAGGTGCGCGGGATGCTCGCCTGGGAAGCTCGTGGCGTCGCCCGAGGCCACTGGCAGCGCTCCCGGTGGACCAGACGCGATTCCTGCGCCTTGGCGCTGGTGGCTTTGTTCAGTGCGGTACCTGTCGCCACCGCATTCCTCTGACCAACCGCACGTCAGCCCTTTTTTCGACGGCGGTTCCGCTTCATCGTGCTGGAGACCCGCTTGAGTATGCGGTCCCAGTCGGAGCCGAAGGGATTGTCGGAGACCAGGTAGGTCCAGGTGGCGCTGGGCCGTTTCAGGCCCTGGCCGTCCAGGGGGCGGTCCGGGTCGTAGGCGTCGAAGGACGCCAGGGAGCGGCGTTCGATCTCTTCCAGGAGCTTGCGGTAGGCGGGGACGGCCTCGCGGTTGAACTCGTCGATCGGGTTGAGGCGGCCCAGCGCGCGCAGGTGGATGCCCTCCCGGAGGTCGGCCAGGAAGCCGAGGTGCTCGGTCCAGCACTGGTCCAGGTGGAACAGGACGATCTGGCGGGCGACCTCGGCGACCTGCTCCTCGGAGGTGGCGGCGGCCAGCTCGGCGTACCGCTCGGGGCGGGCCTCGGACAGCGCCTCGGCGCCGGCCTCGCCGTACAGGATCTTGTCGCGGTGCTCCAGCAGGCGGCCGCGCTGCTCCTCCAGGACCCGCGTGTAGCGCCAGGTGTTGCGGTGGATCTCGGTCTGCACGCCCTCGGCCACCCGCTGGGCGTGGCCGGTCAGGTAGGCGGCGTGCCGGTCGCGGATCCGGCGGTCCTTGTCGGGGGCGGGCAGCGACTCCTCCGGTGCGTACGCGGTGAGCAGTTCGTCCTCCCCGCTGACGAAGAAGACCGAGCCGCCGGGGTCGCCCTGCCGCCCGGCCCGGCCGCGGAGCTGGTTGTCCAGGCGGCTGCTGGTGTGCCGGGCGGTGCCGATCACGTAGAGCCCGCCGAGTTCGGCCACGCCGTCGGCGCCGAGGCGGATGTCGGTGCCCCGCCCGGCCATCTGGGTGGAGACCGTGATGGCGCCGCGCTCGCCGGCCTTGGCGATGATGGCCGCCTCCTCGGCGTCGTTCTTGGCGTTGAGCACCACCGGGTTCAGGCCGCGCTCGCGCAGGTGGGCGTCGAGCTCCTCCGACTCGGCCACGTCCAGGGTGCCGATCAGGATCGGGCGGCCGGTGGCGTGCTGCGCCGCGATCTCGTCCACCAGCGCGATCTCCTTGTCGATCGTGGTGGCGTAGACGCGGTCGGGCTCGTCCTCCCGTACGCACGGCTTGTTCGGCGGGATGACGGCGACCTTGAGGGTGTAGAACTCGCGGAGGTTCTCGCCCACGGCCACCGCCGTGCCGGTCATGCCGCAGATCTTGGGGTAGCGGGTGAGCAGGCCCTGGATGGTGATGGAGTCGAGGATCTCGCCGGTCTCGGTGGGGGCCAGCTTCTCCTTGGCCTCCACGGCCGCCTGGAGCCCGTCCGGCCAGCGCTGGAGCTGGGCGACCCGGCCCCGGGAGGGGTTGATCAGGTGCACCCTGCCCTCCCTGACGATGTAGTCCACGTCCCGGGTGAGCAGGGCGTGGGCGTGCAGGGCCAGGTTGACCTCGGTGACCGTGGCCGCGTGGTCGTACAGCGAGATGCCCAGGGCCTTCTCCACCGTGTCGGTGCCCTTGGCGGTGAGATGGACGGCCCGGCCCTCGTCGTCGATCTCGTAGTGGTAGCCGCGGGAGAGCCGCCGGACCAGCGCGGTGATCTCCGGCACGGTGCCACCCGGGTCGGCGGCCCCGGCCAGCACCAGCGGCACCCGGGCCTCGTCCACCAGCACGGAGTCGGCCTCGTCCACCAGCGCCACATTGGGCACCGGCTGCACCAGGTCGGCAGGGTCGGTGCGGAGCCGGTCCCTGAGCAGATCGAAGCCGATCTCGCTGACCGCCGCGTAGGTGATGTCCCTGGCGTAGGCGGCCCTGCGCTCCTCGGGCGTGGAGCTCTCGGCGATCCAGCCGACCGACAGGCCCATCGCCGTGTAGAAGGGTTCCATCCACTCGGCGTCCCGCCGGGCCAGGTAGTCGTTGACCGAGATGGCGTGCACCTGGTCGCCGCGGAGCGCGAACCCGGCGGCGGCCAGCGCCCCGGCCAGCGTCTTGCCCTCGCCGGTGCCCATCTCCGCCACATGCCCGGCCAGCATGGCGAGGGTGCCGGTCAGCTGCACGTCGTAGGGCCGCTCGCCGATGGTGCGGCGGGCGACCTCGCGCACCGCCGCGCAGAACTCGGCCGTGAACGCGGCGCGCCCGCTTTCGGTCGCCACCGCGCGGAGCTCCTCAAGGGTGAGCTCCTTCATCCGCGCCTCGTGGGCGGCGGCCTCGGCGGCCGTGCGCGCGAAGGGCGCCAGGTCCACGCTTCCCGGCTTCTCCAGGAAACGCCTGATCAATTGAGGTAGAGAGGCCACGCCCGCTCCAACGAGCCGCACGAGTAGATCGGTTCCAGACATAAGCCCGGAAGATCCGATGCTAGCCGTACCAGGACCCTTGCGTTTTGACTGATTATCCAGTCAGTCTATGGAGATGAACGATATTGCCGCACGGCTGGGCCGGGTGGGCCTGCCCGAACCGGTGTCCGCGCTGGCGGCACGCCGCTGGGACGTGATCGTGGTGGGCGGCGGGCACAACGGCCTGACCTGCGCCGCCTACCTGGCCAGGGCCGGAAAGTCGGTGCTGGTCCTGGAGGCCAGGGAGCGCCTGGGCGGCGCCTGCACCCTGGAACGCCCGTTCCCCGACGACCGGTACGTGATCAGCCCCTGCGCGTACGTGATCGGCCTGCTGGACGAGACCGTCATCCGCGAGTTGGACCTGCACCGCCGCGGCCTGGAGGTCTACCTGGCCGACCCGCAGCTCTGGGTCCCGTTCGAGGACGGCACCGCCTTCGCCCAGTGGCTGGACCCCGACCGCACCGAGGCGGGCCTGCGCGAGCTGGGCGTCTCGCCCAAGGACATCGCCGGGTACTTCGCGTACGAGGAGATGTTCGACCAGATGCGGATCAAGCTCAGGAAGGGCCCCAGGGACGCCTGGGCCGGCGCCTCCCCGAGCCGCGCCGAGCTGGAGGAACTCCTGGGCGGCGACCCGTTCATGATCGACGTGCTGTTCCGCGCCTCCATCGCCGAGGTCCTGGACGAGTACGTCTCCGACCCCCGCCTCAGGGACGCCCTCTACGGCCAGGGCATCATCGGCACCTGGGCGGGCCCGCGGGACCCCGGCACCGCCGCGGTCAAGCTCATGCACTTCATCGGTGAGGTGGAGGGCCAGGGCGCGGTCTGGGGCTACGTCAAGGGCGGCATGGGCATGATCAGCTTCGCCATCGCCGACGCCGCGCGGGAGGCGGGCGCGGTGCTCGCGGCCGGTGTCCCGGTCGCCGAGGTGCTGCCAGGGGAGGGCGTCCGGCTGGACGACGGCACCTTCATCCCCGCCGCCGTGGTGGTCAGCAACGCCGACCCCAAACGCCTGATGACCATGGTCCCCGAGGCGCCCGAGGACTACCGGCGCCGCATCGACGACTGGGACATCCGCAGCCCGGTGGTGAAGTTCAACGCCGCCCTGGACCGCCTGCCGTCCTGGACCGCCGCGCCCGGTGAAACCTTCATGGCGCGCGGCGTGGTCAACGCGATCAGCACCCTGGACGAGGCCCAGCGCGCCTTCGAACGGTGCGCGGCGGGGGAGCCCGCGGTCGGCTTCGGCGAGATCTACGTGCAGACCGGGCACGACCCGACCCCCGCTCCCGAGGGCAAGCACCTGATGAGCGTCTTCGGGCAGTACGCGCCGTACGGGATGGACTGGGACATCCGGCGCGACGAGGTGGCCCGCCAGTTCATCGACCTGATCGGCCGGTACGCCCCCGACTTCGAGGACTGCCTGAACAGTTACGAGGTGCTCGGCCCGCCCGACATCGAGGCGCGGGTGGGGCTGACCGGCGGCCACATCTTCCAGGGCGAGGTGCGCCCGGACCAGATGTGGGAGAACCGGCTCACCCCGCGCACCCCGATCCCCGGCGTCTACCTCTGCGGCGCCGCCACCCACCCGGGCGGCAGCGTGATCGCGCTGAACGGAAAGAACGCCGCCGAGGCCGTGATAGCTGACACGATCTGACAGGTATGCCCGGCAGACTCTCCCGCATGACGACGAAAGCCACTCTCATCGCCGTGACCCTTGACTGCGCCGAGCCCCGGCGGCTCGCCGAGTTCTATTCCAAGATCACCGGGTTCGAGGTCCAGTACGCCGAGGACGAGTACGCGGGCATCGGCGACGGCACGACCATGTTCTTCTTCCAGCGCGTCCCCGACCGCAAACCGTCCTCCTGGCCGGGCCCCGACAAGCAGATGCACCTGGACTTCCGGGTGCCCGACGTGGCGAAGGCGGTCGCTGAATACCTGGAGCTCGGCGCCACCAAGCCCGAGTTCCAGCCCGGGGACGGCTACGTCACCCTCGCCGACCCCGAGGGCCACCTGTTCGACGTCTGTCCGCCGCGCGAAGAGTAAAACCCGGGTAACGGCACGGAAATCTGGACCCTAAGCTAAACGGGTGACCCTCGACATCCGCACCCCCGGCCGGTGCCCATGACCTGGCTGGGAATCTCCATCGCCCTGGTCGGGGCGTTCGGATACGCGTTCGGCGCCGCCATCCAGCAACGTGAGGCGGCCGCCCTGGGGGCCACCCTGCGCCTGGTCCGCCGCCCGCGCTGGTGGGTGGGCGGCATCATCGGCTTCACCGGGGCCAGCCTGCACGCGCTGGCCCTCAGCCTCGCGCCGCTCATCGTGATCCAGCCGGTCAGCGTGGCCACGCTGGTCTTCGCGGTGGTGCTGGCCGCCTGGCTGCACGGCCGCCGCCCGCACCGGGCCGAGATCACCGGCTCGATCGCGGTGGCGGCCGGGCTGCTCGGCCTGATGCTGCTGGTGCCCACCCACAACGTGAAGCCGGTGCTGACCACGCCCGAGGCGATCGGGCTGATCGTCGTGGTCTTCACGTTCACCGCGATCTGCTTCGGGGTGGCCCGGGTGCTGCGCGGCCCCGCCAAGGCGCTGGCCATGGCGCTCGGGGCCGGCTCGGTCACGGCCACCGTGTCCACTTTCGTCCGGGTGGTGGGCGGCGGCCTCGGGGGCGACTTCGCCAAGCTGCTGCACTGGTTCACGGCGGCTATCCCCGTGCTGCTGATCTGCGCCGTGGTGCTGCTGCAGAAGTCGTACGCGGTGGGGTATTTCGGGATCGCGTACGCCGGGGTGCAGGTGGTGGATCCGGTCACCTCGGTGCTGGCCGGGGTGCTGCTGCTCGGCGAGCCGGTGCCCACCGGGGCGGGGCACCTGATTCCCGCCGCGCTCGCCGCCGCCGTACTGATCGCCGGCACCATCACCCTGAGCCGCCTGACACCGGATCACACCAAGGCCGCGACCCCCGCCCCCGAACCGGCCGCCGTCTAGCTCAGCGCGGCGGTTCCCAGCCGAAGACCGGGTCCATCTGGCGCAGCGCCGCCGTCGGGCCGAGCCGCCCGGCCAGCGAGATCATGCCGTTCCTGGCGGCCACCGCGACCGGGTTCCGCCACGAGGTGAGGCGGCAGATCGTCCGGGACCGCCGCACGATCGCGGTGGTCCTGGCCAGCCGGGCCGCCGAGTACGCCGGAAGGTCGTCGGCCAGGTGGGCGAGGGTGACCGCGTCCTCGATCGCCTGGCACGCGCCCTGGCCGAGATTGGGCGTCATCGCGTGCGCGGCGTCGCCCAGCAGCGCCACGTTGCCCTGGTGGAAGGCGGGCAGCGGCGTCTCCAGCGAGTGGATGTCGTGCCGTAACACCCGCGCTGGATCCGCCCGGGCCAGCAACTCGGGAATCGGGTCATGCCAGTCCCCGAACCGCTTGGCCAGCTCAGCCAGCTCGTCCGGCGCGCTTCCGCCCGGCGGGACCACGGCGGTCGCGTAACAGTAGACCTGATCGTCCACCAGCGGCATGACACCGAAGACCTGCCCCGGCCCGCCCCAGGACTCCGACGCGGTGACCCCACTACCGGACGCGATCAGCCGCCAGCTCGTAACCCCCGCGTACACCGGCCCCGGATGATCGGGAAACAGCTGTGCCCTGACCCGCGAGTTGATGCCGTCCGCCGCCACCACCAGATCAGCGGCGAGCTCTCCCCGGCTGGTCCGCACCGTGGCGGTGCCGGGTGCCACTGACTCGACCGTGGTGTTGAGCTGGATGGTGCCCTCGGTCAGCCGGGCGGCCAGCAGTTCCACCAGGGCCGAGCGGAGGAGCAGCACGGTCGGGTCACCGTAGCGGGCGGTCGCGTGCTCGGCGCTGGTCCGGGAGAGCCAGCGGCCGTCGGCCTTCCTGATCCCGGCCTCGCCCTGCATGGCGGCCAGCTTCCGCACGCCGTCGCCCACCTCGATCGTGTCGAGCGCGCGCAGCGCGTTGGGCCCCATCGCCAGCCCCGACCCCACCGGTTCGATCGACGGCGCCCGTTCCACCACCGTCACCTGCCAGCCCTTGCGCTGGAACGCCGCGCTGGCGGTCAGCCCGCCGATACCCGCCCCGATCACGACCACGTGTGCCATGGCCCGCCCCTCTCACTACATCTGTAGTGCCACTGTACTACACGTGTAGTATCAGCGGAATGACGAGTCAGCGGGCGGCGCTCATCGGGGACACGGCCATCGCGATCCTGGCCGAACGGGGCATGCGGGGCCTGACCCACCGCGCGGTGGACGAGGCGGCCGGGCTCCCCACCGGATCCACCTCCAACCACGCCCGCACCCGGGCGGCCCTGCTGGAACTCACCCTGGCCCGTCTGGCCGACCTGGAGGAAGCCAACTTCCAGCGCACCACCCCCGGCCCCGACTTCGTGGACTCCATGGCCGACGCCCTGCACCACGCCATCACCATCGACCGCGCCCACACCATCGCCCGCTACGAACTGGCCCTGGAAGCCACCCGCCGCCCCGAACTCCGCAAGCTCTACGACGCCCTCGGCCACCGCTTCCGCACCACCGCCATCACCCTCCTCACCGCCGCCGGCTCCCCCGACCCGGTACGCCACGGCCACCAACTAGTGGCCTACGCCGAGGGCCTACTCTTCGACGCCACCGCAGGCGCAGGCCAAACCCCCACCAGAGACGACCTCCACAAGGCGTTCACGGAAATCCTCGCGGGCATCCTGCCCGGTTGATGTGCATTACCGCCGTAGCCCCAGCTTGCCTGGGGTGCAAACCTCGGGCATTCGTGTCACATGCAGAGAACGACGCACTCGTATGCGTAGGTCAAGGGTTCGATTCCCTTAGGCGGCTCCCTAGGGCACCCAACTTTATCTGTGATTGAGATGTCTGGTATCTGCTGGCACCCCATCTTCCGTTATCAGCTAGAGTTCGCCCATCGCTGTGCGAGCGGCGTCGATGAAGCGCTCTAGCTGAGCTCTATATTCTTGGCCAGCATTGTCGAATTTGATACGTGCCTCAGGCACTCCTTGTATGACGTTCCAGAGCTCACGGTTCGCATCGGTTGCAGCTTCCAAGAGTGCCTCTCCTGCCTGGGCAACTGGAGTTGGCCCTTCTAGGGCGACCACTCGAGCATCTCGCATCAATGGATCGAAGGCATTACGTAGTTCGGCGCGGAGTGCATCGAGACGGATGAGCCGCTCGTTCGGGTCGGATACTTGCACATCGACGCCACCCAACCGCCAGTAGAGTTCGGCGATGATGTGAGCTCGCTCAATGAGAGCCAGATACGCCGCTCTACGGGTTTCGCGTAGCTGAAGCCGATATTGGGCCCGCTCCGATGCTTCAGCCTGAACCCTCGCGGCACGTGTGTTCCCCTGGCTGGTAACCCATCCAGCCAGTACCGCAGTGCCGCCGGTGAACACCGCTACCCACACCGTGCTGTCCATGGTGGCTCCTTGCACGTCCGACGCCGTCTTTACACCTTGAACGTTTGCAGGCTGTCTTAGGTCCACCGAGAAACCGAAATCTCACCATCCCGTCGTTCGCGCGAGCGAGTGCACCTGGCAGGCGGTCGAGGGCGTTTACCAACACCGGTACTAACAACGGCTCTGGATAGCGGTGGACCGGCATGGATGTCATGAAGGCCCAGCAGCAGGTCAGGAGACAGGTGCGGACAGGGCTGGATGCTGTTGGCTGACTCGTAGTGTGTAGGTCAAGGGTTCGATTCCCTTATGCGGCTCCCCATCTGACCAGTGCGTTCCCGTCCGGGAGACGCCCTGTGATCGTTTCCCGTCGCAATCCCCGTTGCACTTCTGATGGCGCTCCTCGCGTGAGGTGCCTTGTTATAGAGCGCCACCTGGAATCGTCGTGGTAGAGCGTCGGCCTAGGACAAGATCAATCCAGAATGTTTTCCCGATGCGCTTGGCGGCGTCGCGGGCGGGGTCGCCACGTGCGTGTAGCACTGGGTGACGCGGATGCCGAGTGGCCGAGAGCCGTCTTGCGCGCCGCCTGGCTTGCTTGCGTCATCCTCGACGGCACGGTGATCCGCATCGTCGCCTGGCCGACGAGCGGCCGTGCTATTCGGGCGTGCACCAGCCGCGACATGAACATCCAAGTCTGGCCGATCCGGCAAGCCAGCTGGTGTGGGCCTCGCCCGCTCTGTCCTGCGCCACGCACTATCTGACCGTGGCGCGCGCAGTGGGCTTGATCGATGCCGTGACCTCAGTCGGCGTGGAAACGTTCACGGACAAGGGTAACGGGGCGTCGGCGGCACGATCCGCGCGCCATTCAAACGCTGCCGGCACTGGCCGTGACTGTCCCACCACCAGTGGGTGGTCAACCGCACCCATACCCGCATCCGCGCCCTCGGCGAACGCGCTGTAGCCACTTCGAAGAACTGGAACATCCTGACCAGGCTGCCGTGCTGCCCTCATCGCCACACCCCGATCATCCAGACCATCCTGGTCCTGCAAACCATCGGAGACGCCAGGTACTCGGGATGAAGGGCTCACTCGCTGCACCGTCTCTCTGACGGGTTTTCGCTAGCCGCATTGGTACTTATGAATGAACCGATTTTTCGGCGGAGCTGTCCGCCCCGTATATCCAATAGGGAGTGCGCCTAGGCGTATGTGCTGTAAAGGTGCCTTACTCGGAAATGCAACACAACGATGTCGTGATCTAGGTAGCCTGAAACGCGTAGCTGCTCGGCCGCCGTCCCCGATGGTCGAATGGGATCTCTCGGTTAGGTTCGGCCGAACCCACCGGCCAAGGCACATCCGTGGGGTTGGCTCACTTTCCGGCCAGGGGGAGGATCCTCTGACGGCGCCGAACAACCTCCTGAAGGAGGACGGGAAAATGCTGAAGACCCGTCAGGAAATAACGGAAACCGAGAGAGCCGCCAACGCTGCCGTTGCCTATGACGAGTATTTCAGGTGGATCGATGAGAACCTTTCGAGCGAGATTTGGCTAGCTGTCAGAGAACGCCTGGAAAGCGGCTTCAGCGGAGGGTTCACCAAATTTAAATGAGAAGACGGAAACCGCTGATCGCAATAGCGGTCCTGATATTCGTAGTGGTATCGGTTGCCGGATGCAACTGGCAAAAATCGGAGACGGTGGACAAAACACCACTGCCTGCCGTGGCCGCCCCGCCCTATATCTGTGACCACATACCGTTGCAGGCAGTGGAGTTGGCGACGGGCCTACATGATCCGCTCGTCCGAGACGATCTCCAGCTGTCCGACCGCGATGGTTCCTGCGCCGTCTACGAGCCCACCGGGGAGAAGTGGAAGGTCATGGAGGTGTTGCTGAGCTCGGTGACCTCGGTGGAAGACATCGATGAAGAAGTCGCTCACGGTGCGAAACGCCTGCAGCAGATCGTCCCGGGCTGGGATGGTTACTACTTCTCGAAGCCATACGGGAACGGCTCCGATCATGCAGGGTACACGCGTGCGGTGGCGACGCTGATGCGCGGCGACACGTCGCTGGTCGTCGAAATTATTCGAGGCCCCCAAGGGCGTGACACAGCGGCGGATGCGGTGGCGTTGATGAGGCTGATCGGTCCGAAACTAGCCGCTGGGGTGGGTACACCGTCGTCTTCGCCGACAAAGGAAGGCTGACCGGATGGCGCAACTGGTTCCCAATCCGCTGCACGTGGCGCTTCAGGACACGATTCAGACTGTGGTAGCGCTGATTCACGCGACCGAAACAGATCTCGGGCGGCCGTGCGAAGTCTTTCGTTCGGGCAAAGTCTGGACCGGACCAGCCGCCAAGCTGTTTGACGGGCAGCTGGCCCAGTTGCGCGCCCGCGTTCACACCTCAGGTGATCGTATCCTCGCCGACCTGCACTACTCCCTGTCCCGCACTCCCAGCCAAGTGACCCAGGAAGAGGCCAGAACCATCAGCGCCCGGTACAACCTGCCATAACCCTGAGCCCGGATACGTGTCCAGGTCGTCAGGCGCCGGTGGTCAGGCGGGATCGGTGGGGTGGCCATTCTTCGGCGAGGAGGCTGAAGTAGGCGGTGTCGCGCCAGGTTCCGTCGGGGCGGGGGCGGTGGCGGCGGAGGGTGCCTTCGTAGGTGCCGCCGATGCGGCGGATGGCGGTTTGGGAGCGTTCGTTGAGGTTGTCGGTTTTGAGTTGGACTCGGTTGTAGCCGAGGACGTCGATCGCGTGGTCGAGGAGAAGGATCTTGCAGGCGGTGTTGATTCCGGTGCGCCAGTAGGCCCGGCCGTACCAGGTCCAGCCGATCTCGATGCTCAGGTCGAAGCCGGGCACGTCCAGGTAGGTGCTCCAGCCGATGGCCTGACCGTCATGGATCACCGCCAGCGGGACCGAGTGCTGGTCGTCGATCAGCATGGTCGCCACCGCGGCCAGTTCCGCCTCGGTGCGCGGCGTCGCCGCGGGCATCCACCGCCACACCTCGTCGTCGTCCCCACCGGCCTTGAACAGGTCGGGCACATGGTCGAGGGTGAGCGGCTCAAGCCGTACCAGAGGGCTTTCCAGTACGACGGGGGAGGGCATCGTGGCGGTCATGGAGGTCAGCGTAGTTAGTTCTTGTCCGGGGGTGCGAGCGGCTTTACCCGCCGTCCCTCCGCCGAGTCGGCGATCAGCTCGGCCAGCCGCCTGAGCTGGGTCTCCTCCTTCCTGGCACTGCTCACCCAGTGCGCCGCGGCCTTGCGATAGGACCACGCCTGACCCTCGAACCAGGCCCAGGCCGCCTCGTTGGCGCGGAACCGCTCCTCGTGCTCGGCCGCGAAGCGCCCGGGCTCCGTCTGCTCGTAGGAGTAGATCCTCGACCGGTCCTCGCTGCGTCGCTCGAACGCGGCCACCCCCGCCGGGTGCACCACGCCCTCCTCCAGCAACTCCCGGAAGCGCGTGATGTTGACCGCGCTCCACACGCTCCGCGCCTGCCGGGGAGTGAACCTGATCTTGTACGAGCTGTCGTCCACGCTCTTGCGCACGCCGTCGATCCATCCGAAGCAGAGCGCCTGGTCCACCGACTCCGGCCAGGTGATGCCGGGCTTGCCGGTGGAGGTCTTGTAGTACCCCACCCATAACTCCGTGGTCTCGGCATGGTGAGCCGCCAGCCAGTCGTAGAACTCCTCGGGGGTCGTGAAAAACAAGGGCTCCATGGTCGACAGACTAACGTTCGACAGACATACCGTCTGGTCGGTACGCTGCCGGGTGTGAACCTACCCGGGCTCGATCTCGACCGGCTGGCCGCCCACCTGGAAGGCCTGGGCCTGACCACGGGCCCGCTCACCGCCGAGATGATCCAGGGCGGCAAGTCCAACCTGACCTACCTCGTCCGGGACGCCACCCGAACCGTGGTGGTGCGCCGCCCCCCGCTCGGCCACGTGCTGGCCACCGCCCACGACATGGCCAGGGAGCACCGGGTGCTCACCGCCCTCCAGCACACCCCCGTCCCCGTGCCCCGGACGTACCACCTCTGCCAGGACCACGATGTCATCGGCGCCGACTTCTTCGTCATGGAGTACGTCGAGGGCGGCCAGCCGCCGGTGACGCCCGAGCTCACCCGGCACCTGACCGAGGTGCTCGCCGGACTGCACGCCATCGACCCCGCGACGATCGGGTTGGGCGACTTCGGACGCCCCGAGGGGTTCCTCACCCGGCAGGTCGCCCGCTGGAAGCGCCAGCTGGACGCCTCGCGGAGCCGGGAGGTGAAGGGCATCGACGAGCTGTACGCCCGGCTGGCCGGGGCCGTACCGGAGTCGGGGCCGGCGGCGATCGTGCACGGCGACTTCAAACCGGGCAACACCCTGGTCAGGGACGGTCAGGTCGTAGCCGTGCTGGACTGGGAGATGTCCACCCTCGGCGACCCCCTCACCGACCTCGCGCTGTTCCTCCTGTACGGCGACTTCGCCGCGCTCGACACGGGCCCGGCTGCCGGCGACCCCGGCGACTCCAGGGAACTGGCCGCCCACTACGCCGAAGTGTCCGGCCGGGACGTCTCCCGGCTCGGCTGGTACGTCGGCCTGGCCTGCTTCAAGCTCGCGGTGATCGCCGAAGGGATCCACTTCCGCTACACCCGGGGGCTCACCGTGGGGGAGGGCTTCGCCGATGTCGGGACGAACGTGACGCCGCTGGTCGAGCACGGTCTGAGGGAGGTCGACGATGGATTTCGGGTATGACGCGACGACGCTGGAACTGGCCGGGCGGCTCACCGCGTACATGGAGGAGTGCGTCTATCCGGCCGAGCCGGTGTTCGAGGAGCAGGCCAAGGCAGCAGGATGGAGCCCGCCGCCGGTGCTGGAGGAGCTCAAGGCGGAGGCCAAAGCGCGAGGGCTCTGGAACCTGTTCCTGCCGAGTGCGGGCCTGAGCAACCTCCAGTACGCGCCGCTGGCCGAGATCATGGGCAGGTCCCCGGCCATCGCGCCGGTGGCCACCAACTGCGCCGCCCCCGACACCGGGAACATGGAGGTGCTGGCCGAGTTCGGTTCGGAGTGGCAGCGCAAGGAGTACCTGGAGCCGCTGCTGCGCGGCGAGATCCGCTCCGCGTTCGCGATGACCGAACCCGACGTCGCCTCTTCGGACGCGACCAACATCGCCACCTCGATCGTGCGGGACGGCGACGAGTACGTCATCAACGGCCGCAAGTGGTTCATCACCGGCGCGATGAACCCCAACTGCAAGATCTTCATCGTGATGGGGCAGACCGATCCCGACGCGCCCTCGCACCGGCGGCAGAGCCAGATCCTGGTGCCCAGGGACACACCCGGTCTCACCGTCCGGCGGGGCATGTCCGTCTTCGGGTACGACGATTCCGATCACGGGGGGCATGCGGAGCTGGTCTTCGAGGACGTACGGGTGCCGGCCGGTCATCTGATCGGCGAGCGGGGCGGCGGCTTCGCCATCGCGCAGGCCCGGTTGGGGCCCGGGCGCATCCATCACTGCATGCGGCTGATCGGGATCGCCGAGCGGGCGGTCGAGATGATGTGCCGCCGGGCGCTGGCACGGAGCACGTTCGGCAAGCCGATCGCCCAGCAGGGAGTGGTGCAGGACTGGATCGCCGAGTCCCGGGTCAGAATCGAGCAGCTGCGGTTGCTGGTGCTCAAGACGGCCTGGCTGATGGACACGGTGGGGAACCGCGGGGCGCACACCGAGATCCAGGCTATCAAGATCGCCACACCGATCACGGTGGAGTGGATTCTGGACAAGGCCATCCAGGTGCACGGCGCCGGCGGGATCAGCCAGGACTTCCCACTGGCAGCGTTCTGGGCGGGAGTGCGGAGCCTGCGGTTCGCGGACGGGCCGGACGAGGTGCACAAACGGTCTCTCGCCTATCGGGAGCTGAAGAAGTACATGGGGTGATTGACGTGGATGCTTCCGAGATAAAGACGCGGGTCCAGAAATTTCTGGACAGCCACGCTCCGGCTGAGGACCCTGTCGCGTTCCTGCGGGCGCGGTTCGACGCCGGGCTGGCCTGGGTGAACTATCCGCCAGGGCTGGGCGGTCTTGGCGCGCCCCGGGATCTGCAACCCCTGGTCGACCAGTTGCTGCGCGGCACGCCGGACAACAATCCCGGGCGGAACGGGATCGGGCTGGGCATGGCCGCCCCGACCCTGCTCTTCCACGGCACCGAGGAGCAGAAACAGCGGTTCCTCCGGCCGCTCTGGACGGGGGAGGAGATCTGGTGCCAGCTGTTCAGCGAGCCCGGCGCCGGGTCGGATCTCGCCTCGCTGGCCACCCGGGCGGTGCGCGACGGGAACGAATGGGTGATCGACGGCCAGAAGGTGTGGACGTCGTCGGCGCATCTGGCGCGGTGGGGGATCCTGGTCGCGCGTACCGATCCTGATCTGCCGAAACACCGGGGGATCACCTATTTCATCTGCGACATGCACGCGCCGGGAGTCGAGGTGCGCCCGCTCCGGCAGATCACCGGCGAGGCCGAGTTCAACGAGGTGTTCCTCACCGGCGTACGGCTCGGCGACGAGCTGCGGATCGGGGCCGTCGGGGACGGGTGGAACGTCGCGCGGACCACGTTGATGAACGAGCGGGTGGCCATCGGGAGCATGACCCTGCGGCGGACCGCCGTCGGCATTCTCGCCGAGACCTGGCGGGAGCGGCCCGAGCTGCGTACCCACGACCTGCATCAGCGGCTGCTCAAGCTCTGGGTCCGCGCCGAGGTGACCCGGCTGACGGGGGCTCGGCTGCGGGAGCAACTGGCCGCGGGGGAACCCGGGCCGGAGGGGTCGGGGATGAAGCTGCTCTTCGCCCGGCTGCACCAGGAGGCGTTCGGGCTCGAGGTCGAGCTGCTCCGGGACGAGGGGCTGGAGTACGACGACTGGAGTTTCCGGCGGTCGGACACCGTGGACTTCCTGGGGCGGGGGCCTGGTTACCGGTATCTGCGCGCCAAGGGGAACTCCATCGAGGGCGGGACCTCGGAGATTCTCCGGAACATCATCGCCGAACGGGTGCTGGGGCTGCCCGCCGAGCCTCGGGCCGACAAGGACCTGCCGTGGAAGGATCTGCCGCGATGACCAGCCTGCTCTATGGCGAGGTTGAGGAGGAACTGCGAGGGGCGGTCCGGGAGGTGCTGGCCGACAAGGTCTCGCCTGCCGGAGTGCTGGCCAGGGTGACGGGGGCGGAGCCGTACGATCCGGGGCTCTGGAAGGTGCTGGCCAGGGACGTCGGGGTGGCCGGGCTGCTGGTGCCCGAGGAACTGGGCGGCGCTGGGGCGTCGGCTCGGGAGGCGGCCGTGGTGCTGGAGGAGTTGGGGCGGTCTGTCGCGCCTGTGCCGTTCTTCAGTAGTGCGGTGCTTGCCACTCGGGCGTTGTCGGTGTGTGACGGTGAGGTCGCTCGGGCGGTGCTGGAGCGGTTGGCGGCGGGGGAGGTCACGGCTGCGCTGGTGGTGCCCTGGGCGTCATCCCCCTACCGGGCTCTTTCCGATATTTCGGGACATGCTCGGGGGGTGGTGGGGGCCGAGGTGGCTGACATCCTTCTCATTCCCGTACGGGATGGGCTTGCGGTTGTGGACGCCGATGATCCGGGGGTTACCGTTTCTCCGGTCACCTCATTGGATCTCACCCGTCGGGTGGCCACCGTCTCCTGGTCGGATTTTTCCGGCCCCGTCGCGAAATGTCGTGATATTCGGGATGTTTTGGTGTTCGGTGCTGGTCTGCTGGCTTCCGAGCAGCTGGGCCTGGCCGAATGGTGTCTCACGTCGACCGTCTCCTATCTCAAGGAGCGGACCCAGTTCGCGCGTCCGGTGGGCTCGTTCCAGGCGTTGAAGCACCGGCTGGCCGATCTCTGGCTGGAGGTGGTGGGGGCCAGGGCGGCGGCCCGGAACGCGGCGGCGCACCTGTCCGCGAGCTCTTCATTTGCCGAAATTTCGGTGGATGCGCGGGTCGCGGTGGCCGTCGCTCAGGCGCATTGCGGGGCGGTAGCCGTACAGGCGGCCGAAGAGTGCATTCAACTCCACGGCGGAATCGGAATGACCTGGGAGCACCCCGCGCATCTCTACCTGAAGCGCGCCAAGGCCAACGAGATCGCCCTGGGCACCCCCGCCGACCACCGGGACGCACTGGCCACCCTGGCGGACCTGCCCGGCCCCGCCTGATTCACCCGGCTTCGGGGCGCAGCGAGGCCAGCAGCAGATCGGCGAAGTAACGGCCCACCGCCGCGCCGGAAAGCGTGCCCTCCGGGCTGTACCAGGTGCCGAGGTGATGGACCGAGCCGAAGAAGAAATCCACCACCATCTCCGCGGGAATGTCCGACCGGAACGTTCCCTCCCGCTGTCCCTCGATCACCAGATCGCGGAAGCGCTCGTGGTAGCGGCGGCGTTCGGCGCGGACGACCTTGCGGGTTTCCGGGGACAGCTGGTGGTTGGAGCGGAAGAAGATCTTCGAGTCGTCCAGGTTCTCCACGGTGGTGGCGACCACGTCCATCGCCGCGGCGTACAGGCGGGTCTCGATGGGTTCGTCGCCTTCGGCGAACCGGGTCAGCCGCTCCATCTGCATGCGGAGCACCCGGCCGTAGATCTCGTGCAGCAGATCATCTTTGGAGTCGAAATAGTGGTACATGGCGCCTTTGGTGACTCCGGCGGCCGCCACGATCTCCTGTACGGAGGTGCCCTCGAAGCCCCGCTCCGCGAAGAGGCGGGTCGCCACGGAAAGCAGTCGCTCCCGCACCGGCTCGTCGACCGAGGACGCTGTGCGCGCCATTGGGACCTCCTTCATCGGCCACCAAGCATACCGACTGGTCGGTCAAGAGGGTGGAGTCGCCGCCTTGACGGCAAAACCGATCCGGGATGGCGGGAGTGTGTTAATTACATCACCTTTGAAGCCTGGAACTCCCGGTTGGGTACAAGTTAGGCAATGCTGGCCTAAAACAGTGGAGCCAAGCGTGCCAAGTGGGTCGATTTATGTCCCAAAGGATGCAAAGTTCACAGGGAACTCCCCCCAGAACCTGTATCTGACCTTCTGGATGGCAGGCCGGAAGAACCGTCTCCGGGTCAGAGCCGCCATCGCCGCCGTGGGTTTCGTGATCGGTAACGTGCTTGCACCCAGGTTCGGCTGGTCCAACCCCTTCCTCGCAGGGCTCCTGCTCGGCGCCGCCGCCGGTGGGGTGGATCTGCTGATCGCCTGGCGAGCCCATGAGCGCACCGCCGTCTGGCGTGGCAAACGCCGCGGCGAGGTCCGTACCGGGCGCCTGCTCCGGCTCATGCTCAGCCGGTCCGGCTACCGCGTCATGGACGGCCGCGCCGTCCCCGGAAAGGCCTCCATCGACCATCTGATCATCGGCCCCAACGGCCTCTGGATCGTCGACAACGAAGCCTGGGGCCCCGACACGGTCGTCGCCCGGTACGGCGGACGCCTCTTCTTCAACGAGAAGTTCGGCACCACCGTCGCCAAAGGGCTCATCCAGGCGGCAACCGCACTAGCGGACCTCCTGACCAAGGAAACCGGCATTCCGGTCTCCGTCGCGCCGGTCCTGGCGCTGCACGGCTGCCGGATCGAGGGTTACCGGGGGATCGTCGCCGGCGAGGGGCTGACGGTCGCCTATCCGCGAAAGGTGGCCCGCGTGGTCCGCTCCGAGGTCGGCACCCGCCTCTCCGCGGAGCAGATCGATCTGCTGGCGCGCACCGCGGCCCGCATCCTGGCCCGCCCGAGCCCGACCCGGATCACCTGAGCCAGGGAACGTTCCGATCTTCGGGGCCCTGCGGCCGTCACGCGTGGGTGCCGCCGTCGGTGGCTTCGATGAAGGCCGCGAGCTGGGCGATATTTCGGCATTCGTGCATGGGGACGACGGTGCCGTAGGCGGTGGCCACCGAGTCGCCGCTGTCCCACTGGTCGCGGGGTTCCGGGTTGAGCCAGTATGCGTGGCGGGCCTGGGCAGTCAAGCGGCGCAGGGTGTCCAGGGCGGGCGGCTGGTAGTTGGAGCGCGCGTCGCCCAGGATGAGCAACGACGTCTTCGGACCGATTGCGGTGCCGTACCGCTCCTCGAATCGCCGGAAAACGGCACCATAGTTGGTCCTACCGAAGCGGGATATATCAGCTTCGGTGGTCATCCGCGTGATGGCGTCGAGCACGTCCGCCCCCGGGGCGAAGTACTTGGTGATCTCGTCCACGGTGTCCACGAAGGCGAACGCCCGGACCTTCGTGAACTGCTCGCGGAGAGCGAAGGTCAGCAACAGGGTGAACTGGGAGAACCCGGCCACGGAATCACTGGCGTCGCAGAGCACCACCAGTTCCGGCTTGTGCGGTCGTTTCGGGCGGAGCACGGTGGTCAGCGGCACCCCGCCCGTGGAGAGCGAGGCCCGTACCGTACGCCGGAAGTCCAGCCGCCCCCGGTGACCGCGCTTCTGCCTGATGGTCAGCCGGGTCGCCAGCCGCCGCGCCAGCGGATAGACCTCCCGCCGCAACTGCGCCAGCTCGGCCTTGGTCGCCCGCAGAAAATCGAGCCGATCCACCGACGGCCGCACCGACGACCGTGCGATCCGCTCGATCCCCGACTCCTCGGCGATCCGCCGCCGCACGTCCGCCGCCACGGCCTCCTCGAACTTCCGGATGTTCCCCGAGATCCGGTCCCGGGCCACCTTCTCCGCCAGCCCGCCCCGCTCGGCGAGCAGTTGATCGAGCATCCGCGCCGTCAACGTCTCCGGCGAAAGCGTCCGCAACACCTGATAGGAAAACCACGACTGCCGCCCGGCCCCCGCCGGAACCCGCCCGAACCTTCCCACCATTCCGCGGACGAACTCCCGGAACGCCGGCCCGTCGGCATTCCCCATCAGGAACCCCTGCAAAACCTGCCGCAGTTCTTCGACAGACGATTTCTCGTCGTACTCCGGCCCTTGCTCATCCGCTCCGGAAACCCCTCCGGAAACGACAGCGGGAAACCAAAGATCAAACAGCACGTCGAACGCCGGCCGATGAGCCACCCGCTTGACCAGCGTCGCCGCGTACGCCTCCCGCAACGTCTCCCGCTCAAGCAGATCGACAACCCCGAGGGCCCGGGCCGCGTCCAGCCCTTCCGCCACCGAAACCGGCAGGCCGGCCTCCCGCAACGCCCCCACGAACGCCACATGCCGGTCGGTCAACCTCACGGGAGCCCGAGTTCCTTGGCCGCACGCGTCTGGTCCGAGCGGTGCTTCACCACCACTCCCAGCGTCGCCGAGATCGTCTCCTCGTCGAGTTCGGCACGCCCGAGCGCGACCAACGTCCGCGCCCAGTCCACGGTCTCCGCGATACTCGGCGACTTCTTCAACTCCAGACTCCGCAACGTGGCGACCGTACGGGCCAACTGCTCCGCAAGCGTCTCCGCCAGCTCCGGCACCTGGGAAACCACGATGTCCCGCTCCCGCTCCGGGGTCGGATAGTCCAGGTGCAGGTACAGGCACCGCCGCTTCAACGCCTCGCTCAGCTCTCGCGTGGTATTGGAGGTGAGCACCACGTACGGCCGCCGCACCGCCGAGATCGTCCCCAGCTCCGGAATCGTCACCTGAAAATCCGAAAGAATCTCCAGCAACAACCCTTCGACCTCGACATCGGCCTTGTCCATCTCATCGATGAGCAGAACCGTCGGCACATCACTCCGAATGGCCTTCAGTAACGGCCGTTCCAACAAGAACTCTTCCGAAAAGATGTCCTCCCAGGCGTCCCCCTCCGCCTGGATTCTCAACAACTGCTTCTTGTAATTCCACTCATAAAGCGCTCGTGCCTCATCCAACCCCTCATAACACTGCAACCGCACCAGCCCGGCCCCCGTGGCCATCCCCACGGCCTTGGCCAACTGCGTCTTCCCCACCCCCGCAGGCCCCTCCACCAGCAGAGGCTTCCCCAGCGCCCCCGCCAGGAACACCGACGTCCCCACCGCCTCATCCGCCAGATACCCCACCCCCCCAACCGCTCCCGAACCTCAGCAGGCCCCCCAAACCAACCCATCCCACGCCACCCTTCCCTAAACCGAACGATGTTCTACTGTAACTCGTTTTGACCACCCAGATCAGTGCGATAACCTCTAAGAGCTCTCGCGCCGCTAGCTCAGTCGGTTAGAGCAGCTGACTCTTAATCAGCGGGTCCGGGGTTCGAGTCCCTGGCGGCGCACTTCAGAAGAACCCTGGTTCACATATTGTGAGCTGGGGTTTCTTTGTTGTAGTCGATTCGGATGAGTCGGGGAATCGGCTGGAGAGCAATCGTCAAGATCTGTGGATCAGGTTCTTCTAAGCGGCGGCGGATGAAGCCTGATCCTCGGGCCGTTCGACGAGTTTGCCGTTGACGAAGGTCGCTCCGGCCCGGACCAGGGCGACCAGGTGGGGTGCGTTGACCGCACGCCAGAGGGCCTGGGCCGACTCGATCAGCTTGAAGGCCATGGCCAGCCCGGCGGCCCGTGAGCCCGGCCCCTTGGTGACCTTGGTCCGGTGCCGGACCGTGGCGAACGTCGATTCGATCGGGTTGGTCGTGCGCAGATGCACCCAGTGCTCGGCCGGGAAGTCGTAGAAGGCGAGCAGCTCGTCCAGGTCGTCGATCACCTTGGCCGCAGCCTTGGGATACTTGGCGCCGTAGGCGGCCCGGAACTCCTTCACCGCGACCCGGGCGTGGTCCTTGTCCTCGGCGTTCCAGATCTCGGCCAGGGCCTTCTTCGCGCCGGGATGCGCCGACTTCGGTAGCGCCCCCAGTACGTTCGCGATTTTGTGAAACCAGCACCTCTGCTCTCTGGCCTGCGGGAACACCTCCCGCAGCGCACCCCAGAAGCCGAGTGCGCCATCACCGACGGCCAGCACGGGCGCGTTCATGCCGCACCGCTTGCAGTCGCGCAGCAGGTCGGCCCACGACTCGGTGGACTCGCGGTAGCCGTCGGTCAGGGCGATGAGCTCCTTGCGGCCGTCGGCGCGGACTCCGATCATCACCAGCAGGCAGAGTTTGTGTTCCTCCAGCCGGATGTTGACGTGGTGAAGTCGGGCCGGAGCGCCGTGCAGGTGTTTCCACCGGCGGGTTTCCCCGGCCCGCTTCCCGAACCGGACGTGCGCCTCGTCGACGCATCCGGCTCTCCGCAAATCAGGCTGGGTCTGTGCTGTTGTTCCTCATGCGACGTTCGGCCACGGTGAAGGGATCTTGCCTCCTCGATAGCGGTAGCGGGTTGTCTGCACCGCGCCGGGGTTGAACATGATCACGTCACCGTCAGCGGGCCACCATCCGTTTCCGCAGTAGCGTCGGCGGAGTTCCTTCCAGGTAATTCCAGGGTGTTTGCGTCGTATCCAGCGGATGACCTGTCGCCAAGTGAAGGCACGCAGGTAGCCGAAGGCGATGCTGGACACCCCGGGCCGGAAGTGGTCGGTCCAGCCCCGCAGCACCGGATTGAGCTGGCGCAGCAGGGCTTCGAGCGGCAGGTTGATGCTTTGGCGGCACCGGATCTTCACCTTGCCGATCACGGCTGTGAGGGCCTTGCGTGAGGGGTAGGTGTAGACGTAGCGCCGGTTGGTGCCTCGTTTTCGGCGACGCTGGATGTGCCAGCCGAGGAAATCGAGGCCCTCGTCGATGTGGGTGATCAGGGTTTTCTCCTCCGCCAGGCGCAAGCCCATCGTGGACAGCACCCCGGCGATCTCCTCCCGTAGAGCCTCCGCGTCGGCCTTGGTACCCGACACGACCAGGCACCAGTCGTCGGCGTATCTGGCCAGCCGGTAGTTCGGCAGACCATGACGGCGACGGGTGAGCCGGTCGTTGCGGCTCACTCCCGGCCCACCCGGAGCCTGAGCGATGTACTCGTCCAGGACGGACAAGGCCACGTTGCTGAGTAGCGGGGACAGGATCGACCCTTGCGGGGTTCCGGCGTCGGTCTCTCGCAGCCCGCGATCCTCATCGAGGATCCCGGCCTTGAGGAACGCCTTCCCCAGAGCCAGAACGCGTTTGTCTCTCACCCGCGCACGCACCCGACCCATCAGGGCGGAATGCGAGATCTCGTCGAAACAGGCCTTGATGTCGCCTTCCACGACCCACTCATACGAGCGGGAGGTGAAATGGCGTATCTCGGCCACCGCGTCATGAGTCCGACGGTTCGGGCGAAACCCGTAGGAACACGGGAGAAAATCCGCCTCAAAGATCGGCTCCAGCACCAGCTTCAAGGACGCCTGGACCACCCGGTCCCGAACAGTGGAGATCCCCAGGCGGCGACGTTTCGTCGTGCCCGGTTTCGGGATCATCCGTTCTCGCGTCGGTAACGGGCGGAAACTACGGTCCTTAATCCCGGTCCGCAGCCGGTCGAGAAACACCTCAACCCCCACCTCAGCCTCCACGTAGTAGGCGGTCTGCCCATCCACGCCGGCCGTGCGCGCACCCTTGTTGCCCCGCACCCGATCCCAAGCCACCAACAGGAAGCCGGGATCGGCGACGAGATTGAACAGATCATCGAACCTGCGATGAGGGTCATCACCGGCCCAACGATGCAGCTTGGTCTGGATCTCCAGTACCCGGCGCTCAGCCATGAGCAGAGCGTGTTCCAGTTCGTCGGTATTCACCGGCGCACTCCTGGTCTTCCAGCACTTCGGCTGCTGACTTGCTGGTCCCCTTCGCCCTGTGACCGGCTTTCCCGGCCTCCGCGACGGGTCGTTACACCCGCGACTACTACGAGACCTCCGCCCCACCCAGCGCCCACAGCGGACGACGCGCCTGCCCGTTCCCGTGCTGGCCGCACGAGACTGGGGCGGCACCGGATGGTTCCCACGTTCACCGCATCACCGATCGACGGGGTCGGCGTCCAGCTCTGCCCCAGCGGTATCGCCACGACTACGCCGTGGGCCTTCACCGTGGCCTCCTGCCGGAAGGCATCCATCCCGGCACGGAGTTCCCGTCCGGCGTTGCGCCGAACGGTGCGCACCGCAACCCAGCCCAGATCCGCCAGGTTCGAGCTGGAGGGCCGATTGAGGGGCTTTAAGCACTGGTTTCTCACGTACGCCTTTCCGTCTCGCTAGCCGAACCCGCGCCGTCTGGCAGTGCCAGCACGTCTCGGCGTTGTCAGGGCCGCTTCCCACCCCTCCCGGCGTCTCCCGGGTCAGGCTGCCCTCAGCTTCACCCGGCTGCCACGACAGCCTGAGTGGTGGAGGTCTTCCACCTCCACTCGGTCATGCAGCGCTTCGTGGCGCACGATGCCGTCGGCCCACAGGTAGACATAGTCGACACCGGACAGGTCACGGGCGGCGAAGGCACGCTGCTCGTTCTTCCACTGCTCGGTCAGCTTGGTGATGACCGGCGCGGACAAGCCCGCGGTGGAGCCGGGGAAGTGGCCCAGGGCTGGTACGAAGTCCCCGCTGGACAGGCCGTGCAGGTAGAGCAGCGGCAGCACCTCGCTGATCTTCGGGGTTTTACGCGCCCACGGCGGCAGGATCGCCGAGGAGAAGCGCCG
>NZ_JAHCST010000023.1 GCF_018476525.1 Acrocarpospora catenulata | reverse complement strand
TATCCCCGCCCATCGACACCCGTCCACCTCCGCAGAACGGCTACAGAACGGCGCGGTGAAATCACCCTCAGACAACCATGGACTCAACAAGAACGCCAGACACTACAAAGATCACCAACAGCATCCGGAATTTGTGCCAGAGCCACCTTGCGATGACCGTTGACGTAGTCCACCGAGTTGGAGCCGTTGTCGGAGAGCACCGCCCCGCGCGACAGCATGCCCACGGAGAAACCGGGGAACCACCTGTCCAGCTGCACTCTGCCGGCGTCCAGCAGAACGTGCAGGTGCGCGCTCTGCGGAACACCGGACCGAGGGCGGTCCACCGGCAGGTCGTCGCGTTCGATGATGGTCACGTCGTCGAAGTAGTCACTCAGCACCCGGGCTGCCATCACTCCGCCGATGCTGCCCCCGAGGACGATTGCCCGCCTCATTCCTTCTCCTCACTGAAAAGCGGGCCGCAACATCCGCAGATGTGCGCGCCCGCAAAATTGTCACTAGCCAAGGGGAGCAAATCGAATAAAGAAGTGACCCATGGTTTCCGGCAGGTACGTGATGCGGTAGCCCTTGTTTCCCGGCGCCTTTCTCTTCACCTCGGCGACGACGTTGGCGACGTACTCAAGGTGTCCCTGGGTGTAGGTGCGTCGAGGGATCGCCAGCCGCGAGAGCGCGAAGGGCCGTTCAACGATCTCCCCGCTCTCGACGTCTATGGTCTTCAGGGTGAAGAGTGATCCGCCGATCCGGATTCCCCCTTCCAGGTACATGTCCGCGGCGAACGCCACTGCGGGAAGCTGTTCGGCCGAAAGATGCGGATATATCGATGCCGCATCGATGAAAACACCGGAGCCTCCGGTGGGCATGCTGACGGTGACGTCCGCCTCGGCGATGCGCTTCCCGAGATAGGCCGTCTGCCGGATACGGTGAGCCAGATATTCCTGGTCCATCGCCTCGTGGAGCCCGACGGCCATCGCCTCAAGATCGCGGCCGGCGAGACCGCCGTACGTCGGGTAGCCCTCGTGGAGGACGAGAAGTTCTTTGGCCCGGGTGGCGAGCACCTCATCGCGAAGTGCGAAAAATCCGCCAATATTGACGTTGGCGTCCTTCTTGGCACTCACCCAGCAGCCGTCTCCGTAGGAGAACATTTCGAGCACGATGTCGGAGATGGCGGCGTCGGCGAACTCCGGCTCTCGCTGCTGAATGAAGTAGGCGTTCTCCGCCACACGGCAGGCGTCGAAAAGAACCATGACACCGTACTGGTCCGCGAGTTTTTTGACGCCGCGGATGTTCTCCATTGACACGGGTGCGGAGCATGCCATGTTGTTGACCACGGTGATCAGAATGAAGGGCACCCGGGTATGGTGGCGTTCGAGCGCCAACTCGAGCTTCTTCAAATCGAAGTTCCCCTTGAAGTCACCCGGTGTGCTGAAATCCCATACCAAGTCGCCGACACAGTCCACGGGAACGCCCTGCCTGTGGAGAATGTGACCCCGAGTCGTGTCGAAATGCGTGTTGCCGAGGACGATGTCCCCCGGGCGTACCAGCAGTTCGGTGAGGATCTTCTCCGCGGCTCGCCCCTGGTGGGTCGGGATGATGTGTGGATAGCCGGTGACCTCCCGGCTTACGGCTTCGAACCTGAGATAGCTTCTGGACCCGAAATATGATTCGTCGCCCCGTAGGAGTGCGGCCCATTGATTGTCGCTCATGGCGCCGGTGCCGCTGTCCGTCGTCAGGTCGATGAACACATCGGCGGCGTCGATACGAATGCTCAGGTAGTCGGCCGCCGCGAGCAGCGCCTCCCTTTCGGCCCGGTCCGGCAGACGTATCCGCTCGGTGACCTTGATCCGGTAGGGCTCCGCCAGCGCCGCCCAATCGTGGCGTTCGACGGCAAGCCGCGAATCTTCCATGCCGCACTCCATAGTCATGTCGAGGGTCAGTGCTTCGCCGCCACCGCTGGAACCCCGTGAGCGATGGAATTCACGACAAGAGTTCGCTGCCAGTCGGTCAGCGGGGGGCGGATGAGTTTGGGAGCGTGGCGTATTTCGTTCGCCCCGGCGCACCCGGTGAGGAGGGTGACGTGACGGATGCCGTCGATGAACCGGTCGAGTGCCTCGGTGGCGGCCGGTGCGCCGCCGGCGTCCCAGGCGCGCAGCAGCGGCAAGGCCATGCCGACCAGGTCGGCGCCGAGAGCCAGGGCGCGTGCCGCGTCCAGCCCGGTACGGATGCCGCCGGAGGCGATGATGACGGGCGCCTCGCCGAGGATGTTCCGGCAGGCCAGGGTGGCGGCCGCCGTCGGGATGCCCCAGCGGGCCATGTCCTCATCCTCATGGTTTCCCGGGGTGCGGAGTTGTTCGACGCGAACCCAGGAGGTGCCACCGGCCCCGGAGACATCGATCACGGTCACCCCGCAGTCGATCAGGCGCCGGGCGACGGCAGGGGAGATGCCACAGCCGGTCTCTTTGACCAGCACGGCGCCCTCAAGCCGCTGGACGAGGCGTTCGACAAGTGCGTATCCGCCGCGGAAGTCGCGGTCTCCTTCGGGTTGGGTCAGCTCCTGCGCGACGTTGAGGTGCAGCGCCATGCCATCCGCGTCGATGGCGTCCTTCAGTCTGGCGACCCCGTCGGCGCCGAGCTGGTCGGCCTGCCGCAGGCCGATGTTTCCGATGATGGGAATGGAGGGCGCGACGTCACGTATCCGATAGGAGGCAGTGAGGGACGGGTCCTCCGCCATCGCACGCTGGCTGCCGACACCGAAGGCCACGCCGGCGTGCTGTGCGACGCTCGCGAGGTCCCGGTTGACCTGGGCGCCGCGTGGCGTTCCTCCGGTCATGCCGGTGATGACAAGGGGCGCTTTGATCCGTCGGCCGAACAGCAGTGACTCCAGGTTGATGTCGTCGACGCTGAGTTCGGGCATCGCGGAGTGGACGAGGTCCACGCAGTCCAGCAGGGTGCCGTTCGCCGTCGGCTCGACCCTTTCCGAGACGCACAGGTCGAGGTGCTGGTCCTTGCGCCGACCGGTGGCCCCGGTCATGCGGGGGTGCCTCGGTAGCCCTCGACCGAAAGGTACGCGGTCACGTGCGGCGCACCGGGGCCGAGTTTCCGGGAGACCCAGGCGATGAGTCCGGAGTCCGCGGTCAACGGCCGGTTGGCGACCGCGCGCACCGCGCGTTCCAACGCCTGCGCGTCCGACGCGGGCAGCATCCGATGGATGCGCCGGACAAGAGTCTGGTCGTTGTCGACGTGGCAGCGGACCGGCAGGTGCAGGGTCCCCTGCGTCGGGCGTTCACGGTCGCGGGACGTCATGCCCCAGCAGATCAGGGGGCGGCGCTGGTCGAAGATCGTGCCGGGACCCAGCAGGTCGTCACTGAACTTCCGCGCCGTCCCTGGCACATAGCCCGGAAGAGGGATGAGGTAGTCGTCCAGGGAGGCGGCGTCCCGTGCCGCCGCGCCCCCGTACACCTTGATGCGGGAGTCGTCGGCGTCCGTGAGATCCAGGGAGACGAAGGGAATCGGGATCCTCGGGTTCTCCAGCGCGTGACGGCTCAGCCAGGTCCAGCCCGCCGCGTAGCCGAGCCGTTCCATCGCTTCGGCCACCACGAGATAGGTGTTGTCGGCTCCGTCCGTGTTGGGATCGAAGTACGCCTTGATCATCGGCTGACCGCCCGGACGGATGACCGCTCCCAGCCACAGTCCGAACCCCGCGTCGCCGGACCGCGGCTCGAAGAGGTCGCGGACGATTTCGGCGCTGCTCAGATCGACCAGGCCCTGTTCTTCGAGAGACCGCAGTGTGGCCCAGCCCGCCACCCAGTTCGACACCGGGTTCGTCGGCTGCTGTGGCGACTGCGGTTCGACGAGCAGGCGCACTTCCGGCCGGGGGGCCGCCACCACCACCGAGTACTCGAACGGCGACCCGTCGTCGGTGATGTCGGTGGAGGTGGGAGGGGTGATTCCAAAGCGTCGCGAATACCAGTCGCCGAGTAAGGCCGGGACCAGCTGATCCGCCGTTTCACGGCAGTCGTCAGGCAGTTCGAGCGCCTTGCAGAGCGCCCGCATACCGGCCGTCGCGACGTCGCCGAACCACTGTTCGGCAAGCGAGGGCCCGTTCACTTGGTTCAGATCTTCAGGGGTCTGGTCGATAAGCTTCGTCATGGTAAATTGCGTCCCCTCCGTGAGTGTGGCCGCGCGCCGCGCCGGCGCTGTGGGTACGATTTCTGCTGCTCTTGCCGGATCGGACTTCTGTCGAGGATCCGCACATTTGTTGTGGGGCCCGCCAAGCCATGCCGAAATAGCCGCCGGGCGGGATGATGAAATGCAGAGGAACGGCCCGATCCAACGGTCATGTCGCACCGTCGAGATTGGCGAAAGGTTAGAGATCGGAGGTCACGTTAATCTCATCCCGCAGTCAGAATCGCCTTGCCAGAGGAGGCCTTACATGGCAATTCTGCTGGTCTGACCGCGATATCGGGAGAGCCCACCGGTTAGCAGCAAGCTGCTTGGCAGCTTGTTTCCACCCCTCCGGTCCGGCCTCCCGGCAGCGCTTCGAGAGAGGTAGCGGCGGCGCGATCCGGATCTCGTTCAGAGACCGCGGGAAAGATGACAAGAGCCAGGTCACGGGGATTGTTGCCTGGCTCTGCGAGAAGGGCCGGGGGTGAGCTCCCACCCAGCATGGAAGATCATTGACCTGGTCTACGGCACGGGATTTCCGGTCTCACCGATTGAGAAACGCATCAGCCCTGGGGTACATGCCGGTCCGGCGCGCCGAAACACCCCGGACGTGGTCCCGCAGGCTGTGACGGTTACTGATACCCAATTTCGCGTAGATGTTCCGCAGATGATAGTCGACCGTATGTGTGCTGATGAACAGTTCGCCCGCGACCTCTTTGTTGGTCAGCCCGTTGCCCACGAGATGGGCGACATGGCGTTCGCGTTCTGTCATTCCCGCCAGTTTGTCGGCCGTGGACGGCTCAGGATATTGTGCGCCCGCGAGTCGCTCCTCGCACCGCTGTGCGAATGCGAATGCCGTGACACTCACGAATCGGTCGCGAGCGGCGACCAGCCAGGCGTAACCGTCCTCCGCATGATCCTCGGCGAGCAGAGCCGCGCCGTAGGCCTGTTCTGCGAACGCGCGATGGATCGGGTTCTCGTCGATGTGTGCGGGAGATCGCACGGCGCGCTCGTACATGTTTCGAGCGGTTCTGTGGTCGCCGTTCCGCTCCGCGAATCTGCCGCATAACCAGGACTGGGCGAGGCGGAGATAGGGGGTGTCCGCGGCGAGCGTCTTGAGGCGCTCCAGGGCTTTCTCCGCTTCGGCTTTCCGGTCGCACTCGATGAGCGCCTCCGCGTGCATCGGCGCCCACCACAACTCGAACAGCAGCTGCCCGGCGGTCTCCGGCAGGTCCGTCAGCGGACCCATCGCGTCCAGCGTCGCCCGATGGTCACCCTTGGCCTGGCAGATGGCGGCCTTCGCCATGACCACCCAGGCCAGGCAGCTCACGCCGAGCAGGGAGTCATCAGCCGTCCGGGCGCACCTCTCGGCTGAGACGAAGTCACCGCGTCCCGCGTGAACAGACGCGAGCAGTCCGTACGAATGCGCGTAGAGCCAGGGTCTGCCTTCGGTGGACTGGACCAGGATGGACTTCCGGGCGCTGATCACCGCGTCGTCCCAGGCGCCGGAGAGATACCGGATAAGGCTCAGGTGGATTTGCCCGAACTCGTCGAGCATGGACTGGCCGATCACCTTTCCGAGGTCCAGGCCGCTCTGGATGTCCTCGGCGCCGGACCGCAACTCGCCGGCCAGGGAACGGTAGATGCCGCGCCACATGAGGTGGTCCGCCTTGAAGTCCTCCGACTCGGACGGCGTCGGGCCGTAGGACTCATCCAACTGCCGCAGGGCCGCCCGCGCTCCGTGGAAGCCGGCACTGTAGATGAGGTTGATCTTGGCGCGGCGCGCCAAATGCAGGCCTAGTGAATTCATCCGCAGCACTCGTCGCGAGAATCGTGCGCCCTCCTCGCCCTGCCCATTGATGATGAAATACGTCCCCAGCCGGATACCTGCCATGGCGGCGGCCCACTCCATGTCCGGAGCGGCCTCGGCCGATTCCATCGCCTGTGCCAGTCGCACGTCCGAAACCGCGGAATCCCGCTGAGAGGTGGCGAAAGCCGCGATGACCAGATCCCGGAGCGTGGTGGGCTCGCATGAGCGCACCTCGTCCATCAACTGCTCCACCCGCGAGAACTTGTCGACCCAGATCAGATGGGCGGCGGCCGTCAGCAGCAGCCGCTCGCGCCGCTCGCGGTCGCTGAGGAGGTCGGCGGCCCAGAGCAGGTAGGTGGCGGCTCGTTCGACATCGCCGGTTTCGAGGGCCTTCGCCGCGGCCTCCTCCAACTCCGCGGCCAGGCCGGGAGACGTCGCGCCGGCGGCGGCGACCCGGTGCCGCCACCTGGCGGGTCCGCTCACCAGCGGAGCCGCCGCGGCGTGCAGCTCGCGAAGACGCTGCGGGGAGGTCGTGCTCACCACCGCGTCCCGCTGGAGGTCGTGCCGGAGCGACACACTGCTCGTCGGTCCCTCGGTACGGCGCTGGACGAACCCCGCGTCGATGAGGGGCTGGACGGCTGCCTCCGCGTCGTCCAGGCCCGCCACATGGCCGGCCAGCCGGAGCGGAACCCAGGTGTCCAGCACGGCCAGCGCTTCGAGAAGGGCCCGGGAATGCACCGGCAGGTGCCCGAACTGCCGGAGGGCCGCCGACAGCGGCCCTGGCACAGGAGCGGGGACGAGGCGAGGGTTGGTCATCTCCGCCAGGACCGTCTGCAGGTAGAGCGGATGTCCTCGTGTGACATGGTGGAGGGCCTCCGCCGTACCGGGCGGGAGGGAACGCCCGGCGAACTCCCGCTCCGCCCACTCGGTGACATCCTCCGGGGACAGCGTGTCCAGAACCAGGCGATGACCGTTGGAAATGCCGGCCACCAGCCGCCGCCAGTCCACGACGGCCGAGGAAACCTCTTCGGGGCGCAGCGCGAACACCAGGAGCACGCGGTCAGCCCACAAGCGCCGGATCACGAAGGCCAGCGCCCGCTGTGAGGAGTCGTCGGCCCAGTTCACGTCATCGACGACGATAGCGATCGGGCTCCCGGACTGAAGCTGGTCCAGCAGGCGGGTCAACTGTGCCCCCACCGAGAAGGGCGACATGTGGTTCCCGGGGTACGGAGTCAGCGCGTCCCGGCCGAGGAGCGTGAACCCCTCCAGCTGATCACCCGGTACGTACCTGGTCAGTTGGTCGACGACACCGAACGGAAGATCGGTTTCACTCCGGTCGCCGGTGGCCCGCAATACCAGGAAGTCATCCAGATCCTGCAACAGCCGATTGATCAGAGATGTCTTGCCGATCCCGGCCTCACCTTCGACGACCACCACCTCGGTCAGCCCGGAGCGGACCCGCTCGGCACATTCCCGGAAGCGGCCGAGCTCGTGGTCACGGCCGACGAAACGGCCGGGTTCGCCAGGTTGCCGGCTGTCGTCAGCCTGCCTCCATGACGGAGAGCCGAGATCGAGGGCCAGTCCATGAACTCCCCGTTCCCCGCGGGAGGAGACGACGCCCGATCGCCGCAGCCGGGAGGGAACGGTAACTCTCCAGTGATTCGGCCTCATGCGCCTGATTGTGGCGACACCACTTAGTGATGACTTGTCGCGCACCATGGGGGGTTGCACGGGACGGCGGAGGCGGTGACCTACGCGATTCACGTGGGTTGCGGAGCAGCTGGTACGTGAGTAGCCGCCCGCCGACTACGCGGTTCACGCGGGTTGCCGGGTAGTCGGCCCTGTGAGCATCGAGTAGTGGACGAGCCGGGAGACATGACCGTTTCCGCCTGGATCGCTCTCCGCCGGCGCTCCTCGCCGTGATCGTGTGCGCCGGGCGCACGCTCGCCAACATCCCCAGAGGGTTCACATGTCATCAGCTCATGTGCCGCTGCCCGGCACGCAACCATCCGAGAGAGGCAACTTGCTGCGCGGGCTCGCGTCGCAGCTCCGCGGCACTTTCACCACCACTCCGGAAGCCCTGGACAGCGCGTCCGACATCAGAAATCGACCAGCTGCCGTGGTCCGGCCACAGGACGTCGAGGACGTCATCACAGTGGTGAGATTCTGCCGGGAGCACGGGATTCCCGTCGCCGCGCGCGATCAGGGACAGTCGCAGGTCGCCGAGGGCATCGCCCTGGAGTTGAGCGGGCTCGCGGCCGTCCACGAGCTGGAGGAGGACCGCGTCACCGTCGGTGCGGGAATCCTGTGGAGCGCCGTCCTTGACCACACCCTGCCCCACCGGCGCACGCCTCCGGTGCTCACCGACCACCTCGGCCTCAGCGTCGGCGGCACGCTGTCCACGGGCGGCGTCGGCGGCAGCACCTTCCGCTACGGGCTGCAGATCGACAACACCTACGAGGTGCAGGTCGTCACCGGCGAAGGCGAACTCCTCACCTGCTCCCGATGGCGCAACAGGGACCTGTTCGGAGCGGTCCTCGGCGGCCTCGGCCAAAGCGGGCTCATCGTACGGGCGACCGTCCGCCTCGTCCCCGCCCCCTCACACGTACGCGTCTATACCCTGCCCTACGCGAACCTGGCGGACCAGCTCTCCGACCACCTGGCCGTCGCGAATAACCGGGGGGCGGACCACATCACCGGTCTGGCCCTGCCCGGCGCCGGGTCGCAATGCAACTACCACCTCCAGATGGTCTCCTACGTGACCGTGGAACGCCCGGCAGACGATCGTGTGCTCTCCGGGCTGAACTTCCAGCCCGGGCGGGACGCCGCGGTGGACTCCACCTACCGGGACTGGCTCCTACGAACGGGTTCCCAGCCGGACAAACTCGCCGTCCGTCGGCGCGACGTGGTCGTACCGGCATCCGAGACCCAGGCCTTCGCCACCGAAGTCATGGCCGAGGTGAGTCCGGCGGAGGTCGACCACCGCTTTCCGGTGGTCCTTTACGCCCTCGACCGCAGGAAGCTCACGCTCCCGTTGTTCCGCGTGCCGGACCAGGAAGACACGTGCTTCCTGCTCCGAATTCCACAGCTGTCCAACTCATGACAACCAAAACACCAGCGCATCGGCAAGACGCATCGACAAGACAAGGAGAACAGTGAGGGAGACACCGGTGGGAACCAACGACAGTGCGGTGGTGATCGGCGCAGGCATCGGTGGGCTTCTGGCGGCTCGCGTCCTGAGTGACGCGTTCCCGAGGGTCACCGTCTTCGATCGCGACGAACTGCCCGCTGCCACGGTCCCGCGGCGTGGAGTGCCGCAGGGACATCAGGCACAGGCCCTGCTGGCCAAGGGCTGCGAGATCGTTGAGGAACTCTTTCCAGGATTCACCGACGACCTGGTCGGCCGCGGCGCCACCGCGCTGGACATTCAGCAGGACGCTCGATGGTATTTCGGCGGGCGACTGTTGCGGGCGGCGCCGTCCGAACTGCGCGCTCTGGCGCTCAGTCGGCCACTGCTGGAGGGCTACCTGCGTGAACGGGTGGCTGCCCGGACAGGGGTCCAGATCAATGCGTCGTCCGAAGTGGTCGGCCTGCTGGCGGAGGAGTCCAACAGGTCGGTCAGGGGGGTCCGCGTCTTGCGCGGGGGCGCTGAGCAGGACTTCGACGCGGACCTGGTCGTCGATGCTTCCGGCCGTGGCAACCGGGGCGAGACCTGGCTGCGGAGCCTGGGTTACGAGCCGCCGCAGGAGGAACGAGTCGAACCCAAGCTGGCCTACAGCACACGCCAATACCGTCGTCCGCCGGGCGACGACACCGAACCCGTCATCGTCAATGCCACGGTGACCTGCCCTCGCGGCGGCATCGCCGTCTGGGCCGAGGGTGAGCGTTGGCTGGTCACCCTCACCGGCATGGGCGACGACACACCGTCCGCCGATCCCGAGGAGTTCACGGCCTTCGCGGCCGATCTGGCCAAGCCCGACATCTACCATCTCATCCGGCGGCTTGAACCGCTGGGACCGCCGAAACGCATGCGGATCCCCGCCAGTGTGCGCAGGCGCTATGAGCGGCTGCGGTCCCTGCCCGACGGATATCTGGCCTTCGCCGACGCCCTGTGCCAGTTCAATCCCGTGTACGCCCAGGGAGTGACCGTCGCGGCCGCTGAGGCGATGGAACTGCGGCATTGCCTGGCGCAGGGTCGCGACAAGCTCGCCCCTCGGTTCTTCAAAGCGGCGAGTAAGGTGATCGACGCCGCATGGGACATGTCCGTCACCGGCGATCTGGCCTACCCAGGGGTGGTCGGACAACGTACGGGACGGATCAGGTTCATCAACGGCTACCTCGACTGGGTGCACGCCGCCGCCGAGACCGACTCAGTGGTCGGGAATGCCTTCCTCAGCGTGGCGAACCTGATGACGCCGCCACAGTTTCTCTTCTCGCCGCCCATCTTGGGTCGTGTCCTTCGCCGACGGATCGGTAGAGGGACGGGTGCGCGGCCGGTGGCTACGGCCGGCATCACTGAATAACCACGACCTCCGACCCGGGTGAGTTCCGTGACTCGTCGCTCGGTTCACACCTGGAACAAGTCACCGGCGTCATGCCTCCCGTATTACCGGATAAGGAGAAAAATGTCTGCATCTCAGCACGAGGCGGCTACCGGGCTTCCCGTACACGCCCAGATGATCCAAATATTCATGGCTCCCTGGATCGCGCAGGCGGTTCGCGCGGCGGCTGAATTACATCTGGCCGACCACCTCGCCGAGCAGTCGCGTACCGCCTCCGACCTCGCCTCCCTGACCGGAACCCGGTCGGACGCTCTCTATCGCCTGCTCCGCGCGCTGAGCGCGGTAGGCGTTTTCGCGCAGGATGAGGACGGAAAGTTCGCGATGACTCCGCTCGGCGCGACGCTGAAGTCGGATACCGACGACTCCCTGCGCTATGCCGCCATCTACAGCGCCGCACAGTGGCACTGGGACGCGTGGAACCACATCGTCCACACCCTGAAAACCGGCGAGACAGGATGGAGTGTCGCGCACGGCGAGGACTACTTCCCCTTCCTGGAAAGGAACGAGGAGGCGGGGAGAATCTTCAACAACACCATGGTCGAGTTCGCGAGGCCAGTGCACCATGGGGTCACGGCGGCCTACGACTTCTCGCAGATCCGCACCCTCGTGGATGTGGGCGGCGGCCAGGGCGCGCTACTGACGTCGATCCTGCAGGCGAATCCCGGCCTGGCGGGCATCCTTTTCGATGCGCCCAACGTTCTCGACCAGGCGAAGCCCTTCCTGGCGGAGGCCGGCATAACCGACCGCGTCGAGCTGGCCTCGGGTAGTTTCTTCGAGACCGTTCCCAGTGCCGATGGCTACATCCTGTGCCACATCATGCACGACTGGCAGGACGAGCCGGCGCGGACGATCCTGACGAACATTCGCCGGGCGATAACTGAGAACGGTCGGCTCCTGCTGGTCGATTCCGTCATCCCGGAGGGCGGCGAGTTCTCGCCCGGGAAGATCCTTGACCTGGAAATGATGGTCGCCGTGAACGGGCGTGAGCGCACCGAACAGGAATTCCGCGACCTCCTCGGCAAGGCCGGTTTCCGGCTGGCGCGTGTGATCCCGACGGCAAGTCAGTCGTCCATCATCGAAGCCGTCCCCGCATAAGACTCCGAGGGTCCGGAATATCGGAACGGGAGGGCGAACGCCAAGGCCTGGAAAGAGCACTTGGTGTTACTGAACCGGGGCCTGTGCCGATCCATCGGCACAGGCCCTATGCCATACCTGCCCGTTTCCAGAGGGAAAACCCGCCAGTGCACAGAGAGGCCAAATTGATGATCGATCGACATGGGGAGATACCGAAAAAACCCGTCCAGGAACCGTACCGGACGAAAGTCGTCGAATCCATCCGGCTCCCGTCCAGGGCCGAGCGGGAGCAACTTCTCCGGGATGTCGGGTACAACCCGTTCTACCTCAAGTCCCAGGACGTCTACATCGACCTGCTGACCGACAGCGGCACCGGAGCCATGAGCGATACGCAGTGGGCCGCACTGATGGTCGGTGACGAGACATACGCGGGGTCGCGTAGCTACGACGACTTCGAGCAGACGGTCCGGGACATCACCGGATACGACCACATCGTGCCCGTGCACCAAGGGCGTGCCGGAGAGCACCTGGTGATGCAGAGCATCGCCAGGCCGGGCGGCATCGTCCTCAGCAACACGCTTTTCGACACGACCCGGGCCCATGTCGAGTATCGGGACGCGCTACCCGTGGACCTGCTGGCCGACATCGCCTGGGATTTCGACGAGCCGCACCCGTTCAAGGGAAACTTCGATCTCGACAAACTTCGGGCTGCTCTGGAGCATCACCACGGCCGGGTGTCGGCCGTTGTCGCGACCCTCGTCAACAATCTCGCCTGTTCCTCGCCCGTCTCGCTCGAGAACATGAGAGGCGTCCGTGAACTCGCCGACCGGTTCGGCGTCCCGGTCTTCATCGACGCGTCGCGGTTCGCCGAGAACGCCTGGCTGGTGACCCAGCGTGAGGACGGCCAGCGCGGGCGCCCGGTCGCCGATGTCGCCCGGGATTTCTTCGCGCTGGCCGACGGCTGCTGGATGAGCGCCAAGAAGGACGGCCTGGTCAACATCGGCGGTTTCATCGCCGTGCGGGATGACCAACTCGCGGACGAGTGCCGGCAACGACTGGTGCTGTTCGAGGGCTTCCCCTCCTACGGCGGCCTCGCCGGCCGAGACCTGCAGGCCCTGTCGATCGGGCTGCGCGAGGCCCTGAATGAGGACTACCTCCGGCACCGGGTCGCACAGATCGAATATCTGCACGACGGCATGCGCGAGATCGGCGTGCCGGTCAGCACTCCCGCCGGAGGCTCCGGTGTGTACGTCGACGTGGCCAGGCTCTACCCGCATCTCAACCCGGACGACAACCCGGGCATCACGTTGATCGCCGACCTCTACCTGCACGGCGGCGTGCGGATGTCCGCCGGAGTGTTCCATCTCACCACCGTCGATCCCACCAGCGGCAGCCTGGTGAGCAGGGACTTTTCCTGCGCCCGGCTCGCGTTGCCGCGACGGGTCTACGGAAAGGCCCATCTCGACCACGTCATCGAAGCGATGGGGGACGTGGTCGACGGGGCTCACGAATCTCCCGCCTACAAGCTCGTGAAAGCTCCGCGCGTCCTCACCCATTTCTTCGCGCGGTTCGAACCCGTCGCAACGTAGTAGCGGCCACATGACTGTGGGCATCCGCCATGAACCGGAGGATGCCCACATCTGCGGGCTCGCGATGACCTGGGCCAATGCTTGACGAGTTGGAGTCCTTCCAGCGGATGAGGGCGTTGGTCACTGACGCGCTCCCTCCGGTTCATGGCGAGCACGGGAATGAGCCCTATGCTTCTCTAGAAATGGTGCGTTTCGGGGTTCTCGGGCAGTTACGTGCCGAGGTCGACGGACGGCCGGTCGATATGGGCCCGCCGTTGCAGCGGGCGGTGATCACAAGGCTGATCTGCGCCGGCGAACATGTCGTCTCCACCGACCGGTTCATCGACGATCTGTGGCAGGGCCAGCCGCCGGCCAGGGCGCTGAGCGCGCTCCAGGTCTACGTCTCCAATCTCCGCCGCGTGCTGGAACCGGAGAGGGCGCCGCGGACCCCGGCCACTGTCCTGGTGAGCGCTCCGCCCGGATACCGGCTGCAGCTCGACGCCGACGCGGTCGACGCGTGGCGGTTCCCCAAGCTCGTGGAAGCCGCGGTGGCCCTGCTCGGCGAGGGGGAGCCGGCCAAGGCGCAGCAGGTGCTCGACGAGGCCCTGGCGCTGTGGAAGGGCCCCGCCTTCGCCGAGTTCGCCGACGAGGACTGGGCGGCGCCCGAGGCGTCCCGGCTGGAGGAAATGCGGATCATGGCCGTCGAGTACCGCGCGGAGGCGGGACTCGCGCTCGGCCGTCACGCGGAGCTCGTGCCCGAGTTAGAGCGTCATATCGCCGCGCACCCGCTGCGGGAGAACGCGGTCCGGTTGCTCGCCCTCGCCTACTACCGCTCGGGGCGGCAGGCCGAGGCCCTGGCCTCGCTGCGCAGGACCCGGGCCACCCTCGCCGAGGAGCTGGGCGTGGATCCGGGGCCCGCACTGCGGGCGCTCGAGGTCGACATCCTCACCCACAGTGACGGACTCGCCGCGCCCATGGCCGTCGCCGCTCCGGCGCATCCCACCGCGCCGACCGCCCACATGATCGGCCGTGCGGCCGAGTTCGCCCGCCTGGTCGCCGCCGCCGAGCAGGCCAGGCAGGGGTTCAGGGTGGCCTGGCTCGGCGGGGAACCCGGCGAGGGCAAGAGCACGCTCGCCGACTCCCTGGTGCGGCGTCTCGGTGACGAGGGCTGGCCGGTCGCCGTCGGGCGGTGCCCGGAGACGCTGGGTGGCGTGCCGCCCGCCTGGGCGTGGAGTGAGGTCCTGCGGGACCTGTTCTCCGTGTGTCCTCCGGAACCCGGGATCGAGGCACGGCTGGCGCCCCTGTTGCGGGAGGATTCCGCTGAGGTCGGCCAGTTCTGGCTGGCCCAGGCCGTCGGGGACTACCTGGAGAGCGTGCCGGGGCCGCTGCTGCTGGTGCTGGAGGATGTGCATCGTGCCGACGACGCGACGCTCCAGCTGCTGCGTCACCTGGCGGCCAGGCTCGCCGGCACCCCTGTCCTGGTGGTCCTGACGCACCGGCCCTCCGAGGCGGGGGAGGACCTGACGGCGGCGGCGGCCGCGCTCGCCGTGCAGACGGCGGAGAACGTGACCCTGCGAGGGCTCGACGAGGACGACGTCCGCCGCCTGCTGATGGCACGATCAGGCGGCCTGGAGGTGGACGCCGCGACGGCCAGGACGGTCGCCGAACGGACCGGGGGCAATCCGCTGTTCGTGGCCGAGACGGCCAGGTTGCTGGCGACCGAGGGGATGTCGGCGGCCCAGTCGCTGCCGCCCGGCGTCCGCGACCTCATCCGCAGGCGCATCGCCCGTCTGCCCGCGAAGGCCCAGACGACCCTGCGCAACGCCGCGGTCATGGGGCGGGACGCCGATGTCGACGTGCTGATCGCCGTCCAGGACGCCGATGAGGAGACCGTGCTCGACGGCCTGGAGGCGGGTGTGCTCACCGGGCTGCTCACCGAACCCGCTCCAGGGCAGGTCCGCTTCACGCACGTTTTGGTCCGGGAGGCCCTTTACGAGGACATCGCCCGGCTGCGCCGTACCAGGCTGCATGCCAAGGTGCTCGCCGCGCTGGAGCGGCTGCGGCCGGGCGATGTCGGCGCGCTCGGCTACCACGCGCTGGCCGCCGCCACCGCGGCCACGGCCCGCGACGCCGCCGAGTACGCGGGGAGAGCGGCGACCCAGGCCTCCGCCGTGTACGCCCACCGGGAGGCGGCGGTCCTGCTGGAGGGCGCCCTGGACGCCCTCGACCTCGGGACGGAGCCCGCGGACGACACGAGGCTGGACCTGCTGTGCCGGCTGGTCTCGGCGCAGGGGAACGCGGGCGATCTCGCGCGGGCGGAGGTCAGTTGCCGACGAGCGCTGGCGGTCGCCCGGCGAATCGGCGACCCGCTCGCGATCGCCCGCGCCGCGGTGGCCAACGACGCGCCGGTGATCTGGATCTCGCAGACCGATTTCGAGGTCGACGTCGACCTTGTGGAGGCCATCGGGAGCAGCTTGTCCGTCGCGACCGGCGAGCTGCGCTGCCGCCTGCTCGCCGCCCTGGCGCGGGAGCTGGTGGGCCACGACGACGAGCTCACCGAAGCCGCGAGCGCCGAGGCCCTGGAGATCGCCCGCGAGCTTGGCGACCCCCGCCTCCTGTGCCTGGCGCTCAACGCGCGCTACTGGGTGGCGTTCGTGCCCGATCGCCGGGACGAGCTTGAGGCGCTCGGGCAGGAACTGCTCCAGGTCGCCACCCGCGGTGGCCTGCTCGGCTACCAGACGCTCGGGCACTACATCATGTGCAATGTCGCCCTCGGACGTAATGACTGGGCCATGGCCCAGCGGCACGCCGGACGGCTGGTGGAATCCTCCACCAGCGGTCAGCTCGGCCTCGCGCTGGCGATCATCGAATACCTTGGCGCCCTCCGGCATCTGCTGGACGGGGAGTTCGAACAGGCCGAGCGGGCCTACACGGTCGTGGGCGAGCGGGTGACGGAGGCCGGGCAGCCCAACGCCGCGATCTGGGTGAGCTTACCCAGATTCGCGGTACGCCTGGTGCGCGGCCGTACGCACGAGTCGGTGGCCGAGCTCGCCGCCGCCCGCGACCGTGCGCCGGGACTGATCGAGTTCTACGTCAGCGCCCTCATCGCCGCCGGGCACCTGGCGGAGGCCCGGTCGGTCTGGCCGGAGCGCCGCAGGCCGAGGCGGGACATCTTCCTGACGATGAACCTGACGCTCCGCGCGGGCAACGCCATGGCTCTCGGTTCCCGCGAGGTGGCCGAGGAGTGCTACCGGCTTCTCCTCCCGGCGCGGGCGGAGATGGCCGGTCTGCACTCCGTGTCGATCACGTTCGGGCCCGTCGGCCTCACGCTGGGCCGGCTGGCGGAGTACCTGGGGGATCCCGCCCGTGCCGCGGAACACTACGCCGTGGCCGCCGACGTCGCGGGGTTGCTCGACTCGCCCCACTGGCGGGACCAGGCGCTCAAGGCGCTCGCCGCGGTGCGTCCCTGACGTCATGGTGAACTCGTCCAGCACCGGTTGTGGCATGCACCGATGCCGGGAACGGGATCAGCGTGATCTTCTGGAGACGGTCGGGTGGGGCCGTCCTGTTTATCCCGAGGAAATCGGCGATATTCTTCTCCCGAAATGGTGCGTTTGAGGGTTCTCGGGCAGTTCCATGCCGAGGTTGACGGACGGCCGGTCGATCTTGGCCCGCCGTTGCAGCGGGCGGTGATCGCCAGGCTGGTCTGCGCGGGCGAGCACGTGGTCTCCACCGACCGGTTCATCGACGGCCTGTGGCAGGGCCAGCCGCCGCCCAGGGCGCTGAGCTCGCTCCAGGTTTACGTGTCCAACCTGCGCCGCGCCCTGGAACCAGGGAGGGCGCCGCGGACCCCGGCCACCGTCCTGGTGAGCGCCCCGCCCGGATACCGGCTGCAGCTCGACGCCGACGACGTCGACGCCTGGCGGTTCCCCAAGCTCGTGGAAGCCGCGGTGGCCTTGCTCAACGAGGGAGATCCGGCCAAGGCGCAGCAGGTGCTCGACGAGGCCCTGGCGCTGTGGAAGGGTCCCGCCTTCGGCGAGTTCGCCAACGAGGAGTGGGCGGCGCCCGAGGCGTCGCGGCTGGAGGAGCTGCGGGTCATGGCCGTTGAGTACCGCGCGGAGGCGGGACTCGCGCTCGGCGGTCACGCGGAGATGGTGCCCGAGCTGGAGCGTCATATCGCCGCGCACCCGTTGCGGGAGAACGCGGTCCGGTTGCTCGCCCTCGCCTACTACCGCTCGGGGCGGCAGGTCGAGGCCCTGGCGTCGTTGCGCAGGACCCGGGCCACGCTCGCCGACGAGCTGGGCGTGGATCCGGGGCCCGCCCTGCGGACCCTCGAGGTCGAGATCCTCACCCACAGTGAGGCACTCGCCGCGCCCCGAGCCCCCGCTCCGGCGCGTGCCAACGCGCCCAGACCTGCCGCCCCGGCCCGTCTCACCGTGCCCAGGGCTGCCGCTCCGGCGCTCCTCACCGCGCCCAGCCACATGATCGGCCGTGCGGCCGAGTTCGCCCGCCTGGTCGCGGCCGCGGAGCAGGCCAGGCGTGGGTTCCGGGTAACCTGGCTCGGCGGGGAGCCCGGCGCCGGTAAGAGTACGCTCGCCGACTCTCTGATGCGCCGTCTCGGCGAGGAGGGTTGGCCGGTCGCCGTCGGGCGGTGTCCGGAGACGCTCGGCGGTGTGCCGCCCGCCTGGGCGTGGAGTGAGATCCTTCGGAACCTGTTCTCCGTGTGTCCTCCGGAACCCGGGATCGAGGCACGGCTGGCGCCCCTGTTGCGGGAGGATTCCGCTGAGGTCGGTCAGTTCTGGCTGGCCCGGGCCGTGGGGGACTATCTGGAGAGCGTGCCGGGGCCGCTGCTGCTGGTGCTGGAGGATGTGCACCGTGCCGACGACGCGACGCTCCAGTTGCTGCGTCACCTTGCGGCCAGGCTCGCCGACACTCCCGTACTGGTCGTCTTGACGCATCGGCCATCGGAGGCGGGCGAGGACCTGACGGCGGCGGCGGCCGCGCTGGCCGTGCAGACGGCGGAGAACGTGACCCTGGGCGGGCTGGACGAGGACGACGTCCGCCGCCTGCTGGCGGAACGATCCGGTATGGAGGTGGACGCGGCGACAGCCAGGACGGTCGCCGAACGAACCGGGGGTAATCCGCTGTTCGTGGCTGAGACAGCCAGGTTGCTGGCGACCGAGGGGGCGTCGGCGGCTCATTCGTTGCCGCCCGGGGTTCGTGATCTCATCCGCAGGCGCATCGGCCGCCTGCCCGCGACGGCCCAGACGACTCTGCGCAACGCCGCGGTGATGGGGCGGGACGCCGACGTGGACGTGCTCATCGCCATCCAGGATGCCGAGGAGGAGACGGTGCTGGACGGCCTGGAGGCGGGTGTGCTCACCGGGCTGCTCACCGAACCCAGTCCCGGGCAGGTCCGCTTCACGCACGTCCTGGTCCGGGAGGCCCTTTACGAGGACATCGCCCGGCTGCGCCGTACCCGATTGCATGCGAAGGTGCTCGCCGCGCTGGAGCGGTTGCGGCCGGGTGACGTCGGTGCGCTCGGTTACCACGCGCTGGCCGCCGCCACCGCGGCCACGGCGCGCGACGCGGCCGAGTACGCGGGGAGGGCGGCCACTCAGGCGTCCGCCGTCTACGCGCACCGGGAGGCGGCGATCCTGCTGGAGGGTGCCCTGGACGCCCTCGACCTCGGGACGGAGCCGGCCGACGAACTCCGGCTGGACCTGCTGTGCCGGCTGGTCTCCGCGCAGGCGAGCGCGGGCGATCTCGCGCGGGCGGAGGTCAGTCGCCGGCGGGCGCTGGCGGTCGCCCGGCGAATCGGCGACCCGGTCGCGGTCGCCCGCGCCGCGGTGGCCAACGACGCGCCGGTGATCTGGATCTCGCAGACCGATTTCGAGGTCGACATCGACCTTGTGGAGGCCATCAGGAGCAGCCTGCCCGCCGCGACCGGCGAGCTGCGCTGCCGGCTGCTCGCCGCCCTGGCGCGGGAGCTGGTGGGCCACGACGACGAGCTCACCGAAGCCGCGAGCGCCGAGGCCCTGGAGATCGCCCGCGGGCTTGGCGACCCTCGCTTGCTGTGCCTGGCGTTGAACGCGCGCTACTGGGTGATGTTCGTGCCCGATCGCCGGGACGAGCTTGAGGCGCTCGGGCAGGAACTGCTCCAGGTCGCCACCGGCGCCGGCCTGCTCGGCTACCAGACGCTTGGGCATTACGTCATGTGCAGTGTCGCCCTCGGAGGTAACGACTGGGCCATGGCCCAGCGGCACGCCGGACGGCTGGTGGAATCCTCCACGAGCGGTCAGCTCGGCCTCGCGCTGGCGATCATCGCCTACCTTGACGCACTCCGGCATCTGCTGGACGGGGAGTTCGAACAGGCCGAGCGGGCCTATGCGGTGGTGGGCGACCGGGTGACGGAGGCCGGACAGCCGAACGCCGACATCTGGGTGATCATTCCTAGATTCGCGGTACGCCTGGTGTGCGGCCGTACGCACGAATCGGTGGCCGAGCTGGCCGTCGCCCGCGACCGTGCGCCGGGACTGATCGAGTTCTACGTCAGCGCTCTGGTCGCCGCCGGGCGCCTGGCGGAGGCCCGGTCGGTCTGGCCGGAGCGCCGCAGGCCGAGGCGGGACATCTTCCTGACGATGAACCTGACGCTCCGCGCGGGCAACGCCATGGCTCTCGGCTCCCGCGAGGTGGCCGAGGAGTGCTACCGGCTCCTCCTCCCGGCGCAGGAGGAGATAGCCGGCCTGCACTCCGTGGCCATCACGTTCGGACCCGTCGGCCTCACGCTGGGCCGGCTGGCGGAGTACCTGGGGGATCCCGCCCGTGCCGCGGAACACTACGCCGTGGCCGCCGACGTCGCGGGGCTACTCGGCTCGCCACACTGGCGGGACCAGGCACGCAAGGCGCGCGCGGCGTTAGGTCCCTGACGTCACTCCGGCTGGTTGCGGGCCTCCCCACCCACGGTGAACGGTGTGGTGACTCCCTCGTACATCAGGTGGGCGATGAGCCCTTCGGCCGCGTGCGGCAGGTTGTGGCAGTGGTCCATCCAGATGCCGGGGTTGTCGGCGACGAAGGCGATCTCGTAGGAGTCGCCGTTGGCCACTTCCAGGGAGTCCACCCACCAGGGACTGCCCGTCGCGGGCACGCCGTTCCTGCTGAGCACCACGGCGTGGTGGCCGTGCAGGTGCATGGGGTGCGTCTCGCCGCTCTGGTTGGAGATGCGCATGCGCACCACGTCCCCTTCGGCGACCACGAACATCGGTACGTCGGGGAACATCCGCCCGTTGACGGTCCACCAGACGCCCGGCCGGCCGTCCAGGAAGCCGGGACGGCGCCCGATCTCGTACTCGAACCGCCGGTCGGGCCGGTCGGCGTCGAAGCCGATCGGGGCCGGCGCGCCGTAGGACAGGAGGTCCAGCGTCTTCGCGGGCCTGGGCACGGGGGGCGGGCCGGACGGTCCCCGACCGAGCACGAGGCCGGTGGGGCCGCCGATGTGGATCCGCACCGGGGAACCGTCCTCCGGCATGGTCACCTCGAGGTCGGCACGGGCTCCCGCGGTCAGTGAGATGGCGAGGTCGCGTACGGGATCGGGCTTGTTCAGGTCGGTGCCGTCGACGGCGACCAGCCGGAACGGGACGCCGGTCCAGATGGAGGTCTGGCCGTTCTCCGTGTTGATCACCCGGACCCGTACGCGGGCGCCGGGGGACGCCTCGACGTGGACGTCGCCCTCCCGCCCGTTGATCGTGCGGGCCCCGTCGTACAGGTGCAGCAGCGCCACCGTGTCCACCGTGCCGGCGGGCGGCCGCGGGGCCGGGGCCACCACCAGCGCGCCGAGCAGGCCCCGGCGGACCTGCTCGTGGGACACCTGGTGGGAGTGGTACCAGAAGGTGCCCGCCTGGTCGGCGACGAAGCGGTAGGTGAACGATCCGCCCATGGCGACCGCGTCCTGGGTCACCCCGGCGACCCCGTCCACGGAGTTGGGCACGTCGACGCCGTGCCAGTGCAGGGTGATGCCGTCCGGCACCGACTCGTTGACGAGCCGGACCTGCACCAGCTGTCCGACGGTGGCGTTGATGGCCGGTCCCGGCGAGGTGCCGTTCAGCGTGTACCCCTCGACGGAGCGGCCGGTGGCCAGCTGGAACCGCTGCTTGCGGGCGACCAGGGTGACCTCGACGTCGGCCTTGCGGTCGGGGTCGGCGGTGAAGGAGGTGAGGCTGCGCTCCGATCCTGCGGCCATGTGGGCTGCGTGTTCCAAGCCGTGTTCCAAGCCGTGTGCCGGGGCGCCGCCGTAGTCCGCGTACCCCATGTCCATGACGGAGTACGTGTCCGGCAGCAGACTGGCCTGCCAGAGCCAGAGCAGCGGACCGGCTATCGCGATGGTCGCGGCGCCCGCCAGCGCGAGGCGGAAGCGGGCGCCACGTCGGCGGGTCCCGGTCATGTTCGCGTGCGGTCAGCCGGCGTGCACGGGCTGCGCGGGCGCGCTCACGACCGCGGCGCGGCCCCGGCGGGCGGCGTAGAGAGCCGCGGTGAACAGCAGCAGCGCGTTGATGCCGTGCAGGGCGCCCAGGGGAGTGATCGAGTGACCGAGCAGGCCCAGGGTCACCTGGAGCGCGACCAGCACGACCACCAGACCGGCCGCCTTGACCGCTCCGGGGATCTTCGTGAAGAACGAGGAGATCAGGAGGAGCACCGCGATCACCGGGATGACCATCATCCCGTTGATGCCGTGGACCACGAAGGCGAAGAACTCGGGGAACTGCAGTGCGCCGCTCTCCGCGGTCGCCTTGTCGAGCACGCCGCCCTCTCCGATGTACACGAACAGACCGGCGTCGCCGAGGACCACCATCGACGCCTGCACGGCGACCTCGATCGCGATGAGGTAGGCGAGGACCTTGTAAACGATTTTCATGACGTGATTTCCATTCACCTGTCCCGACCGGTGTGCGTCCTCCGCACACCGGCTCTGCACAGGTGAAGTTAGGGAATCCGCCTTGGGGAACTCTTGTACATCAATTGGCCGGTCCGTTAAGTCCGCTCCAAGTGGCCGGCTTGGCCGATAAGGGCATCCAGGTCGATGTTCTGGAGGGCCCCGTACGCCGTGCTCCGGTCGGGCGACAGACGGGAGGCGCAGAACGCGTCGGCGACGGAGGTCGGGGCGTGGCGGATGAGGAGGGACGCCTGGAGGAGGAGGGCCATCTGCTCGGCCAGGTGGCGGGCGGCGGATTCGGCCGGATTGGTCAGGGATTTGCAGAGGTCGGTCACGGCGGTGGCGATGCGGGGGTCGTCGGCCAGATTCACCTCGGTGAGGTACGCGTCGAGGGATTCGGGGGTACGCAACGCGCGGAGCAGGTCGAGCGCGGCGATGTTGCCGGAGCCCTCCCAGATGCCGTTGAGCGGGGATTCGCGGAACAGCCGGGGTAGGCAGGAGTCTTCGATGTAGCCGTTGCCGCCCAGGCATTCGAGGGCTTCGGCGGCGTGGGCGGGGGCGCGCTTGCAGATCCAGTACTTGGCGGCGGCCAGGGCCGTACGGCGGAAGAGGGCCTCGGACGGGGAACCGGACAGGGCCCGGTCGGTGGCGCCGGCCAGGCGCATCATGAGCAGGGTGGCCGCCTCGGATTCGAGGTAGAGGTCGGCCAGGACGTTGCGCATGAGGGGCTGGTCGAGGAGGGGGCGGCCGAAGGCGTGGCGGTGGCGGGTGTGGTGGAGGGCCTGGGTGACGCCGAGGCGCATGCCGGCGGCGGAGCCGATCACGCAGTCCAGGCGCGTCATGTTGACCATGTCGATGATGGTTTGCACGCCCCGGCCCTCCTCGCCGACCAGGTGGGCGACGGCGCCGGAGTACTCGACCTCGGCGGACGCGTTGGAGCGGTTGCCCAGTTTGTCCTTCAGCCGCATCAGGTGCATCGCGTTGCGCGTGCCGTCGGGGAGGACGCGGGGGAGCAGGAAGCAGGACAGGCCGCCGGGGGCCTGGGCGAGGACCAGGAACGCGTCGCACATGGGGGCGGAGTTGAACCACTTGTGGCCGGTGATGGCGTAGGTGCCGTCGGCCAGGGGCTCGGCCCTGGTCGTGCCCGCGCGGACGTCGGAGCCGCCCTGCTTCTCGGTCATCGCCATGCCGGCGAGCACGCCCTGCTTGGCGGTGGCGGGGCGGAGCCCGAAGTCATAGGTGCGGGCGGTCAGCAGGGGTTCCCAGGTCGCGGCCAGGCCGGGTGAATGGCGCAGGGCCGCCACCGAGGCGTACGTCATCGAGATCGGGCACCCGTGCCCGGCCTCCACCTGGGACCACACGAAGAACTTGGCCGCCCGGGCCACGTGCGCGCCGGGACGTGCCGACGCCCACGGCGCGGCGTGCAGCCCGTGCTCCACGGCGACCGTCATCAGCGAGTGCCAGGCCGGATGGAACTCCACCTCGTCGACGCGGTTGCCGTACCGGTCATGGGTCCGCAGCACCGGCGGGTACTCGTTGGCCAGCCGCCCCCACTCCTGCGCCTGGGCGGATCCCGCCAGCACGCCGAGCCGCGCCAGCTCCTCCCCGGCCCAGCCGGCGCCCTCGCGGTCGAGCGCGGCGAGCAGGCCGGGATCGGCGGAAACGTCGTGGCCCGTGTACGGCGGCGGCTGATTCATGACAATGTGGTTCATTTCCGGACTCCTCACGATAAATCCATCTCAACATGTCACCCGAAACATCTCACGTGCACAGCCCGGAAAGTGCGATGCTCAGGTCGCGCGGATGATGTTCACAGGGAGGTGTACGTGGAGGCGCCGGTTGCCGACGACCGCCTGCTCCACCAGCGCGTCGTGGGCGGGGACGAGGACGCCCTCGGCGAGATCTACGACCGCTACGCCGCACTCATCTTCGGCCTCGTGGCCAGGGTCACCAGGGACCGGGCGGTCGCCGAGGACATCGCCCAGGAAGTCTTCGTGACCTTCTGGGAGCGTCCGCTGGCCTTCGACCCGGACCGGGGCAGCCTGCGCGCCTGGCTGGCCACCATCGCGCACCGCCGCGCGGTGGACCACGTACGGAGCGAGGAACGGCGCAAGGCCACCGTGCTCGGCCCCCGCGTCTACGAGCCCCCGGCGGAGCTCGCGGAGACCGTGCTCGACGCCGACGAGGCGCTCCGGGTCCGAGCGGCGGTGGTCGCCTTGCCGGACGGGCTGCGCCAGGTGATCGAGCTGGCCTACTACGGGGGGCGCACCTACCGCCAGGTGGCCGAGGACCTCGGCATCCCGGAGGGCACCGCCAAGACCCGCATCCGCCTCGGTCTGCGTAAACTGGCCGAATCACTTGGGGAGCGGTGATGAGCGTCGAACGTCTTTTCCTGGACGCGCTGGCCGAGCAGGCCACCGAGGTCCCCGGCTCCCGGTCCCGTCTGCTGGCCGCCGCGTCGGCGCGCCGCCGCCCCGCCCCGGCCGGTCCCGCCTGGGCCGCGCCGTACGCGGGACGGGTGGCCGCCATGGACGCCCTGCTGGCCTCAGCCGCCCGGTGGGACGAGGAGATCGTCGAAGGCTGGAACCTGCGCGAGCTGGTCGCCCACTTGGCGGCCAAGGACAGCCTGCTGGCCGCCGCCGTGGGCGCGTCCGTGCTGGGCCCGCCGATCGGCGTCGACGAGGCGCTGGCCCGGACCCGGGAGCTCCAGGAGTACGGGCAGGACCGCCCGGTGGACGAGACCCGGCGGATCTGGCGGGAGCAGGCCGACCTGCTCTGCGCGCGGCTGGCCGAGGTGGACCCGGACCGGGTCGTGCAGCCGGGTGGGGTGCCGTTCGCGGTCCGCGACCACGTGCTGGCCCGGATGCTGGAGACCTGGATCCACACCGACGACGCGGCCAAGGTCGCGGGGGTACGGCTGCCGCTTCCGATCGCCACCCACGTCCACCCGACGGCCGACTTCTGTGTTCGGCTGGTCCCGTGGACCATGCTGCTGTCCGGCTTCGAGGCGACCACCCGTTCGGTGCGGCTCACGCTGACCGGTTCCGGGGGCGGCGACTGGTACATGCCGCTGGACGTGGCGCACGTGGCGGGGGCGTACCAGGGGGAGACCACGGACGTCTCGCTCACCTGCGACGTGACCGCGTTCTGCTTCCTGCTGGGCGGCCGGGGGGACGGTTTCACCTGGGAGGTGGCGGGTGATCAGGCGCTGGCCACCGACCTGCTGACCGCCGCGCCCGCGCTGTCCGGTCCCTGAGATCTCAGTACGGCCGTGGTCGCCGTCGGCGCGGGCGTAATTGACAGATTATTTTGTCTAATGGCACGATGCGGGTGTGGCCGAGCTGGCGTTGGTGGACGAACCGGAGCGGGTGCGGGTGGCGCTGTCGCCGCCGCGCCGCCGGATCCTGGAGCGCCTGCGCGAGCCCGCCTCCGCCGCCCAGGTGGCCGCCGAGCTCGGGCTGCCCCGGCAGCGGGTCGGCTACCACTTCAAGGTGCTGGAGCAGGCCGGGCTGATCGAGCTGGTTGAGGAGCGGCCCCGGCGTGGTTGTGTGGAGCGGCTGATGCGGGCCACCGCCTCGGCCTTTCTGGTCGACCCCGGGGTGCTCAACGAGACGTTCACCGCGATCGCGGACCGGCACGCCGCCGAGCACCTGGTCGAGGTGGCCGCCGGCACGGTCCGGGAAGTGGCCCGGATGAGCGCCAACGCCGAGCGGCAGGGCGTGCGGCTGCTCACCTTCACCCTGGAGGCCGAGGTCCGGTTCGCCGAACCCGGCGACGTGCACGAGTTCACCGACCAGCTGGCCGCGGCCGTCGCCGAGGTGGCCGCCCGGTTCGACACCCCCGGCGGGCGCCGCTACCGGCTGGTGGCCGGGGGGCATCCCGCGCCGGCCGAGCCCCGAGGAGAGCGATCATGAGCGAGGAACCCTTCACCGTCGAGGTCACCGTCGCCGCGCCCGTCGACGCGGTCTGGCGGGCACTGCGCGATCCGGAGGAGATCCGGCGCTGGCACGGCTGGCACTACGACGGGCTGGACAAGGAAATCGAGATCATCTACGCGCAGGACGCCACCGAGTCGGCGGAGGAGCACTGGCTCCGCCTGGGCAGCGGGGACCTGTTCGAGCTGACCGATCTCGGCGGGGCAACCCGGATCAGGCTGACCCGGGCGCCGAAGGGGGCCAACCCGGAGTGGGACGCCTACTACGACGACGTCAACGAGGGCTGGATCACCTTCCTCCAGCAGCTCAGGTTCGCGCTGGAGCACCATCCGGGGGAGGAGCGCCGCACGGTCTTCCACTCCGGCGCGGGGGACGCCTTCGCGATCACCGGCCTGTCCGCCCTCTCGGCGGACTCCGGTTCGTACGCGCTGGAGGGCCTCACCGGGGAGATCTGGTACCGCTCGGCCAACCAGCTCGGCGTCACCGTCCGGGAGTGGGGGGACGGGCTGCTGGTGGCCGGGCGGAGCAGCGGCGCCGCGATGCTGGTCCTCACCACGTACGGGCTGAACGACGCCGCCCTCGCCGAGGTGGAGGCCCGCTGGGCGGGACGGCTCGTCAGCGATCAGACCGGTGACGGTGGCGAACAGGAGGGATGAATCCTCCCTGGGGAGGAGCGATCCCGCGCCCTCCCCGGGTTAGATTCGAGGGTATGGACAATTCAGGCGCGATGCGCGCGTCGGACGCGGAGCGCGAGGCCGTGGTCGAGCGGTTGCGCGACGCGTCAGCCGAGGGCCGTCTGACGCTGGCCGAGCTCACCGAGCGGACCGAGGCCGCCTACCTGGCCCGGACCCAGGCCGAGCTCGCGCAGCTCACCACCGACCTCCCGAACGGTGTGAACCAGCCGGCCGCCGCCCCCTTCATCCCCGCCCCCAGGCCGTCCGGGCGTGCGCGCCGCTGGTACGTCACCGTGATGGGCAACCACAAGCGGCGCGGCAAGTGGCGCATCGACCAGGAGGTCGGCGTCGCCTGCGTGATGGGCGAGGTGCTGCTGGACCTGCGTGAGGCCGAGGTCCGGGGGAACGAGGTCGATCTTCTGATCAACTGCGTGATGGGCTCGGTGAAGATCATCGTTCCCGATGGCGTGGACGTGGAGCTCAGCGGTCTGAACGTGATGAGCGAGAAGAAGGTCAAGGTGCTGGAGGCGCCGCCCGGGCAGAACGTGCCGGTGGTCCGGATCCGGGCCAACATGGTGATGGCCGAGATCAAGGTCATCGGCGACTCCCAGGCTGAGCCCATCAAACGCGCTCTCGGCGCCTGGACCGAATGGTGGCTGGACCGCCGCCGCCAGGCCGAACGCGAACTCGGCGACCCCACCCACGGCGCCCTCCGCGACGCCCACACCGCCTGGCAGAACATCCACCGCCCCACCCAGCCCCCAACCGACCCCTCCCGCTGGTAACCCCCACCCCGGCGCAGCCGGGCCCGGACCCGGAGGTCGCAAGGGTGGGAGTGCCACGGCAATCAACCAACCCACTTCCGTGTCCCCTTTTGAGGAGGATGAGGGCTGTGCCTACGCGGGTAGCGACACCCGGTCCCGTAGCAACGCCTCGTCGTAGCGCTTGAGTACCAGTTGGATCAGTTCCGGTGCCGCGCCCAGGACTCCGGACACGGTGTGGGCTCCGGCCGCGCGGGTTTCCAGGGTTACCTTGTCGGCGAAGTAGCCCGGGGCGAGCAGGTAAGGAGCGACCACCACCCGTGGCGCGCCCGCGTGGAGTAGCCGGGTCACCGCCTCCGCGGGTGTGGGGGAGCCCGCCGAGGCGTAGGCCGTGCGGACCGCCCCCCAGGGGCGGGGCCAGGTGGCGGCCAGGCGGGCGACGGTCTGGTTGGCCTGTCTGTTGCTGGAGCCGGCCGAGACCAGGACGATCGCCGTGTCGGGGTCGCCGGGAGAGATACCGGCCTCCTGGAGGCGTCGTTCCAGGGCCGCCAGCAGGAGCGCGTCGGGACCGAGGGTGTCTCCCACGCGGACATCCAGCAGAGGCGGGGCTTCGCGTAGTGCGCCCGGGATGTCCACTCGGCTGTGGTAGGCGGCCGTGAGGAGCAGCGGAACCACCACCGCCGCCTCCAGGGGGGCCAAAGCGGCGGGCAGCGTGGGCGGAGCGTGATCCAGGTAGGCCGTGCGGACGTCGAGGTGAGGGCGCGCCAGCCGTACCCCGTCGAGCAGATCCTCCACCACGGCGGCGGCGCGCGGGTCACGGGACCCGTGGGCCACCGCCACCAGCGGAGGACCAAGAGGATTTACAGGTGAATGCCGCATTCGATCTTTCCAAGGCCCGACCAGCGGCCGGAGCGCGGATCCTCACCGGGAGCGACCTGGCGGGTGCAGGGCGCGCAGCCGATGGAGGGGTAGTTGTCGTAGTGCAGCGGATTGATCAGGATCCCGTTGTCGGCGATGTAGTTGTCCACATCCTCCTGGGTCCACGAGGCGATCGGATTCACCTTGACCATCTGCCGCTTGGCGTCCCACTCCACCACCTTGGTCCCCGCCCGGGTCGGCGACTCATCCCGCCGAATCCCGGAAACCCAGGCCAGGTACGGTTCGAGCGCCCGGTTCAACGGCTCCACCTTGCGCAGGTAGCAGCAGAGGTCGGGGTTGCGCCCATACAGCCGGGGACCGAGGTCGCGTTCCTGCTCGGCCACCGTACGGGACGGCGTCACGTTGATCACGTTGACCGGATACACGGCCTGAACCGCGTCCCGGGTGCCGATGGTCTCCACGAAGTGGTAACCGGTGTCGATGAACAACACGTCCACCCCCGGCTTGACCCGGCTGACCAGGTCGATCAGCAACGCGTCGCTCATCGAGGAGGTGAGACAGAGACGGTCCCCGAAGGTGGCCGCGGCCCAGCGGATGATCTCCCGGGCGGGCGCGTCCGCCAGGAACTCGGCGGCCGACTCGACAATGCTCTGCAGGTCGAGCACGCCGCGCTGGCGCTCAAGACCGGCCTCTATCTCCACCAAGGTCATCTCTTTACTCCTCACATCCATGGCTACGAACGCACGCCGATCCCCAGGAACTTCACCCGGAAGGCGCGGGCGCAGGACCGGCAGTACCAGCCGTACGCCTCCTCGTCGGTGACATAGGGCTCCAGGTCCTCGTCACCGCAGTACGGGCAGTAGAAGGGGACGGCGCGCTCGCTCACTTGAGGTCGCTCTCGTCGGCCCGCTGGACCCATTCGGCGAAGGTCTCGCCGTCGTTCTTCTGCTTGCCGAAGTTGCGCGCGACCCGCTCCACGTAGTCCGGCAGTTCCTCGGCGGTGGCCTTCAGGCCGCGCACCTTCCGCCCGAAGCCGGGGTTGGTGCCGAGCGAGCCGCCCAGGTGGATCTGGAAGCCCTCCACCTGCTCGCCCCGGTCGTTGACCACCAGCTGGCCCTTCAGCCCGATGTCGGCCACCTGGATACGGGCGCAGGAGTTGGGGCAGCCGTTGACGTTGATGGTCAGCGGGTCGCGGAAGTCGGGCAGCCGGTTCTCCAGCTCGTGGATGAGCGTGGTGGCGGTGGCCTTGGTCTCCACGATGGCGAGCTTGCAGTACTCGATGCCGGTGCAGGCCATCGTCTGGCGGCGGAAGGTGGACGGGTTGACCTGGAGGTCGGCCGCCTCCAGCTCGGCCACCACGGCGTCCACCTGGTCGGGGGCGATGTCCAGGATGACCATCTTCTGCTCGACCGTGGTGCGGACCCGGTCGGACCCGTGCCGCTCGGCGATGTCGGCGATGGTGTGCAGGAGGTCCCCGTTCACCCGGCCGACCTTGGGCGCGAACCCGACGTAGAAGTTGCCGTCGCGCTGCGGGTGCACGCCCACGTGGTCGCGCCGCCCGCCGCGCGGCGCCTCCGGAGCGGGGCCGTCGGGCAGCTGGTAGCCGAGGTACTTCTCCTCCAGGACCTGCCGGAACTTCTCCGGCCCCCAGTCGTTCATCAGGAACTTGATCCGGGCCCGGTGGCGGAGCCGGCGGTAGCCGTAGTCGCGGAAGATGCCGACCACGCCGCCGTACACGTCGGCCACCTGGTCGGGCCGGACGAACACGCCCAGCCGCTTGCCGATCATCGGGTTGGTGGACAGGCCGCCGCCCACCCAGGCGTCGAAGCCGCGCTCCCCGGCCTCGTTGACCACTCCGACGAAGGCCACGTCGTTGATCTCGTGCACGGTGCAGTGCGCCGGGCAGCCGCTCACCGCCGACTTGAACTTGCGGGGCAGGTTGGAGAACGCCTTGTCGCCGATGAACCGCTGGTAGAGCTCGGCGATCTGCTCGGTGCCGTCGATCACCTCGTCCACGTCCACCCCGGCCAGCGGGCAGCCCAGGATGACCCGGGGGGTGTCGCCGCAGGCCTCGGTGGTGGACAGGCCGACCGCCTCCAGCCGCTCCCAGATCTCCGGGACCGACTCCACCTCCACCCAGTGCAGCTGCACGTTCTGGCGGTCGGTGATGTCGGCGGTGCCCCGGCCGAACTCGTTGGAGATGTCGGCGATGACCCGCAGCTGGCGCAGGTCCAGCTGACCGCCGTCGATCCGGATGCGGAGCATGAAGTAGCGGTCGTCCAGCTCCTCCGGCTCCAGGATCGCCGTCTTGCCGCCGTCGATGCCGGGCTTGCGCTGGGTGTAGAGCCCGTACCAGCGCATCCGGCCGCGCAGGTCGGCCGGGTCGATGGAGTCGAAGCCCTGCTTGGAGTAGATGTCGATGATCCGCTGACGGACGTTCAGCCCGTCATCGTTCTTCTTGTTCTCCTCGTTCTTGTTCAGCGGCTCCCGGTAGCCGAGGGCCCACTGGCCTTCGCCGCGCGGGCGCTTGTGATGCCGGGAGGCAGGGCGGGCCGGGGTGCTCATGAGCTGGTCCTTAATCGAGGCTCGCTGGGTCGGGCGGGCACCGCACAGGCTTCCTCCCGCCTCGCCGTCGAGTGCGGGGGCATGAAAAAAGACGCCTGTTGGAGCGCCCAGTCAGAGAAGAAAGGGAAGGGCGACGGTCAACGGGCGTCAGTACAGATCGCGCTACGAACACGGAGAAGGTCGACGTGGCGTCGCACGACGAGCATCGGGTCCGCAGGCATGCCTAGACGATACCTCCAGCATCACGAATGTTCCAATTGCCGTCCAGAGTGTGAAACGACACACTCGCGGCCGGTCTGGGTGAGTCCGGGGTCGATCACCCGCAGGGCCGACGATCCAGGATTTACCAGAACTTGGTGATCGGTCTCCTTCCCCGGCCGGGTCGTACCTCGGCGGACGGCACGAGCAGCCGTAAGAGGGGGAAATGATGCCCTGACGGGGGCGGAACCGTATTCTGGTCAGCGATGTTCCGTACTATTCGCCGTCGCGGCGGGTAGTCCGTGGTTGACCACCGGGGTCCTGCGTACAGGATCCCCGAATACGGTTGGGTGCCATGACGTCCACGGACGCGCCGTCGCGCGGCCCGCACCATCAGGCGGGCCACAAGTCGCGACTCGGCATGGCCCGCGCCCGGGCGAGCATGAGCAGGCTGGCCGGGACCGGGTTCTGGTCGCTGGTCAAGGCGACCACTCTGGCGGGGGTGAACTACCGGGTCACGGGCCTGGCCGGGGAGGCCGCCTTCTTCGCGCTGCTCTCCCTGCCGCCGTTCGCGCTCGGGCTGCTCGGCGTGCTCGGCCACCTGAGTGGCCTGCTCGGCGCGGACACCATCGTGGCCATCCGGCAGTCGGTGATCGAGCACGCCGACCTGCTGTTCAGCGCCGACGCCATGAAGAGCGTGGTGGAGCCGCTGCTCAGCGACGTGCTGGACGGGGGAGAGGTGTCGCTGATCTCGGTCGGCTTCCTGCTCTCGCTCTGGTCCGGCTCGCGGGCGCTGTTCGTGTACGTGGACCTGATCTCCATCGCGTACGGGCTGGGCGAGACCCGGGGCATCATCCGCACCCGGCTCATGTCCTTCGGCCTCTACCTGGCTGCCCTGCTGATCGGCCTGGTGGTGATGCCCATCCTGGTGATCGGCCCGACCCTGCTGGCCAACGCGCTGCCCGGGTACGAGTCCGTGGTCGAGGTGTTCTACTGGCCGGTCGTGATCGTCGGCTCCGTGCTCATGCTGACCATGCTCTACCACGTGAGCGTGCCGATGCGGACCCGCTGGTGGCGGGAGGTCCCCGGGGCGGTGCTCGCGCTGATCATCTGGATCGGCTGCGCCGCCGTGCTCCGCGCGGTGCTGGCCGCCTGGTTCCAGCCGCTGTCCATCTACGGTTCGCTGGCCGCGCCCATCGCGGTGCTGCTCTGGCTGTACATCACCGCCCTCGCGGTGCTCATCGGAGCCACCCTCAACGCGGAGGTGGACCGGCTCTGGCCGCTGGCCGGAACGGGCGGCCGCGTTCCCGCCGAGTAGGAGTCACCGCTCCGATAGGGTGGGCTAGGTCGCGACTGGCGCTGGCGTCGCCCTGCGGGCGTGTCGCAAGGTGGGGCACCACCGGGGAGCGAACCTGCGGAGGCCGTGCGCCTGGGTCGCCGCGGCTGTCAACGTGGACATTAGGGAAGGCGCCATGGCTGATAACGCGCTGCACGTCGTCGATCCGGAGATCGCCGACCTGATCAAGGCGGAGGAGCGGCGGCAGGCCGACACCGTCAAACTGATCGCTTCGGAGAACTACGTCTCCAAGGCCGTGCTGGCGGCCACCGGAACGGTCCTCACCAACAAGTACTCCGAGGGTTACCCCGGCAAGCGGTACTACGAGGGCCAGCAGGTCATCGACCAGATCGAGACGCTGGCCATCGAGCGGGCCAAGGCCGTGTTCGGCGTCAACCACGCCAACGTCCAGCCGTACTCGGGCTCGCCCGCCAACCTGGCCATCTACCTGGCCTTCCTGCAGCCGGGCGAGACCGTCATGGGCATGGGCCTGCCGTTCGGCGGCCACCTCACCCACGGCTGGTCGGTCTCCGCCACCGGCAAGTGGTTCAACCCCGTCCGGTACGGCGTGCGCAAGGACACCGGCCGGGTCGACATGGACGAGGTGCGCGAGCTCGCCCTCCGCGAGCGCCCCAAGGTGATCTTCTGCGGCGGCACCGCCATCCCGCGCATCATCGACTTCCCGGCCTTCGCCGAGATCGCCAAGGAGGTCGGCGCCGTGCTGGCCGCCGACATCGCGCACATCGCGGGCCTGGTCGCCGGCGGCGCCCACCCCTCCCCGGTCGGGTACGCGGACGTCATCTCCACCACCACCCACAAGACGCTGCGCGGCCCCCGGGGCGCCATGCTGATGGCCACCTCCGACGAGCACGCCGCCGCGATCAACAAGGCCGTCTTCCCCGGCCTGCAGGGCGGCCCGCACAACCACACCACCGCCGCCATCGCGGTGGCGCTGCGCGAGGCCGGCACCGAGGCGTTCCGCGACTACGCCCGCCAGGTGGTGCTCAACGCCAAGGCCCTCGCCGAGGAGCTGATCAGCCGCGGCTTCGACCTGGTCTCCGGCGGCACCGACAACCACCTGATCCTGATGGACCTGACCCCCAAGGGCGTCGGCGGCAAGCCGGCCGCCCAGGCCCTGGACAAGGCCGGTCTGGAGACCAACTACAACACGGTCCCGTTCGACACCCGCAAGCCGTTCGACCCGTCCGGCATCCGGATCGGCACCGCCGGGGTCACCAGCCGGGGCATGGGCGTGGCCGAGATGCGGCAGATCGGCGCCTGGATCGACCAGGTGGTCTCCGCCCTCGCCAAGGACGAGGAGGAGGCCAAGCACGTCATCCTCCGGGTGCACGGCGAGGTCCGCGAACTCACCAAGCACTTCCCGGCCCCCGGCCTCTAGCCCTGCCTCAGAACGGCAGCGCCCGGCGGAGCACGCCCAGCGTGGAGCCGAGGGTGCGCGGCGGCCGGGTGACCAGGGTGTCGCGGCGGAGCAGCCGGGCGAAGTCCACGGTGACCGGATCCGGGCGGGGGAACCTCACCCTCGCCCGGCCCATCACCTGGATGGGGCCTTCTCTCGTGATGATCACACAAGGTTACTCTGGCGACGCGGAAAGTTATGTGTTTGCCGGGGTGACAGGTCCGTCTGTATGGTGCGGGACAGCGGCTGCCGGAGGGCGGCCCTGGGAGTGAGGAGGTGAGGACTATGCGGGTCTTTCTGACGTGCCTGCCGTCCGTCAACCTCCGGGTGCGCCTCTGAGTCGAGGCCCCGGCTTCCGAAGGGTTTCCTCCATTGTTCTCGCCAGAGCTCTCTGGTTCTATTGATCTTTCCCTGCTCGGCTGGTACGACGCCGAGCTGCCCGACGGCGCCGTCCCGGCCCGGGTCTCCCGGGTGGACCGGGGCACCGCCGAGGTGCTCGCCGCGGACGGGCGGCACTCCGCCAGGTACGGCGCCTCACTCCGGCGGGCGACCGCCGACGACCCGGTGGCACTGCCCTGCGTGGGCGACTGGGTGGCCCTGCGGTGGCTGCCGGAAGGCCGGTACGAGGTGGCCGAGGTGCTGCCCCGGACGTCGGCCTTCGTCCGGGGCGGCGTCGGCCGCCTCTCCCGGGCGGGCCTGTCCGGGGACGGCCAGGGCCACGTGCTGGCCGCCAACGTGGACGTGGTCTTCGTGGCCGAGCCGTCCATGCACGCCACCGACTTCGCCGATCTCGGCCGGATCGAGCGCATGGTCGCGCTCGCCTGGGAGAGCGGCGGCACCCCCGTGGTGCTCATCACCAAGGCCGACCTGTTCGACCAGGGCCTGGACGACCTGCTGGCCGAGGTGGCCGGGGCCGCCCCCGGCGTGGACGTGCACGCCGTCTCCGCGCTGGCCGGGGACGGGGTGGACGTGGTCCGCGGCTACCTGGCGGGCCGGAAGACCGCCGTCGTGCTCGGCCCGTCCGGCGCCGGCAAGTCCACCCTGGTGAACGCCCTGGCGGGAGACGGGGTGATGGAGACCCAGCAGGTCCGGGCCGGCGACGGCCGGGGCAGGCACACCACCGTGCACCGGGAGCTCATCCCGCTGCCCGGCGGCGGCCTCATCATCGACACCCCCGGCATCCGCCGGGTCGGCCTGTACGACATGAGCGACGGCGTGGACCTGGTCTTCGCCGACATCGAGGAGCTGGCCAAGGAGTGCAGGTTCGCCGACTGCTCGCACACCACCGAGCCCGGCTGCGCCGTGGTGGCCGCCGTGGACCGGGGCGAGCTGCCGGAACGCCGCCTGGAGAGCTGGTTCAAGCTCCAGCGTGAGGCAGCGTGGATGGCCCGCCGTTCCGACGCCCGGCTCCGCGCCGAGGAGACCCGGAAATGGAAGATCATCCATAAGGCCCAGCGGGGTCGTAATCGCCCATAACGGGTAGGGCCTAGGTCGTGAGGGTACGGCTGCCATTCGCGGACCGGGCCGAGGCGGGCGAACTGCTCGCCGAGGCCCTGTCCGACCTGGACCTGGCCGATCCCGTGCTGCTCGCGCTGCCCCGGGGCGGCCTGCCGGTGGCCGCCCCGGCCGCGCGGCGTCTCGGCGTCCCGATGGAGGTGCTGGTCACCCGGAAGATCGGCCATCCGGCCCAGCCGGAGCTGGGCATGGGCGCGATCGCCGAGGGCGGGGAGCCGGTGTTCGACCGGCACATGATGGCACAACTCGACCTCACCGAGGAGGACCTGGCGCCCACCGTGGCCGCCGAGCGGGCGGAGCTGGCCCGCCGGGTGGCCGTCTACCGGGGCGATCGGCCGCTGCCGTCGCTGGCCGGGCGGGACGTGGTCGTCGTGGACGACGGACTGGCCACCGGTGGCACCGCGCGGGCCGCGCTGCGTGCCGTACGGGCGAAGGGCCCCGGTTCGCTCACCCTGGCGGTGCCGGTGGCGGCGCGGCAGACGCTGGCGGCGCTGCGGGGCGAGGCCGACCGGCTGGTGGCGCTGGCCGCGCCCGCCGATTTCGGCGCGGTGGGGCAGTTCTACGCCCGCTTCGAGCAGCTGACCGACGCGGATGTCCTGGATGAGCTGCGCAAACTGGGCGCGCCTTAACGTTCCGTAGCGGAAAGTCGCCTATGGTGACTTCGTGGACGCTTCGCAGGTGGCGCGCTGCGGCGAGTGGTGGAGTCGCGGCGTGGAACATGACGAAAACCGCGGCCACCGTCACGACGCCGGGCGTCATGACGTGGGTCGCGGTGATCTTCCTTCCCCTGGCGATGATCTACCAGGAATGGACCTGCCGGGTGTTCCGCCGCCGGAGAATCGGCGTACGGAACACCCGGCCGGGCCACTGAGCGGGAAAACGTGGCGGGGAGGTGGAAAAAGACCCGGGGGTTCTAGGCGACGGCACTGATGCCGGCGCTCGCGGCGCGCCGCATGCGACGACGGCGCTCGGAGGCGCGCTCGTCCTCGTTGAGGCCGCCCCACGTGCCGTACTTCTCGGGCCGGGACAGGGCGTAGTCGAGACACTCGGCGCGGACGGGGCACTGGGCGCAGATGGCCTTGGCCTTGCGCTCGCGGATGTCACGCTCCGGCTGACGCTCTCCGTCGGGGCCGAAGAACAGCACAAGGTCCTCTCCCCGGCACGCGGCATCATCCTGCCAACCCCAACTGGGGCGGGGGCGGGCGAGCTGCCGACGTACCTGAGACATGAGAAACCACCTTTGGTGAGAGGTATTTCAGAGTTTGTGCCGCATTGGACGCTTATGGTGTCCTTGCTTCCAACGCAAGACCTAGCCGTGGTGTTCCCGGCTTCTTGCGAAGCCTCAGGTCAAGGCCGGAGTGAGCAGGCTCAGCTCGGCCAACCTGTAGGTCGAGATCTCTTCGGCGCAGGCGATACCGCACGGTGCCGCGAACACCGCAGGCTCGACCACTACCCGAAATCGCGACGATCCACCGGGAACATTGCACTTAACAATGCACACCGTGGTGTCGCCATCCGACCGGGAGGATTCCACGGCCACAGCGCTGACCGAGAGCTCGCCCGTATGGGACCGGACAAAATGCTCCGCGGCTTGCGATGGCTCAGGGATACCCGCGCGCCCCCGGTAACGGTCGAGGACGACCTCGCCATGCCGGTACGCGTTTGCCGCCGCGATCGCAGCAGCCTGAGACATGCTGCCGTAGTAAAGCCCGTGTGGCAAGCACACGAGGTTGGCGGCGTATCGATCGCCGCCAACATGTGTGGTTTCCCACACCTCGCCGGGCAGTTGCTCGTCGAGAAATCTCGCGAGCGGCAGTCCAATGCGGGCACAGCACGCGTTGCGCTTGGCGTGCGTGCAGACCAGAAATACCGGCGCACTGACAAGTATGCAGGACTCCGGAACCACTCCGTGCACGAGTGCTTCCAGGTCAAGATCGTTGGGATCGGTGAAAGAGCCCTCGGCCAGCCAGGGCTCCGGGCCCGTGGAGGACCCCACGAAAACGTGCAGCGGGCCGGAATCCCCGGCGCGTCGGCCGGTGCGCCGGATCAGCTGGGGGCGCACGCCGAGCGCGGTGGCCCGGTCGATCAGCGCCCGCGTCTTGACCGGCAGTTTGCATTCGTCCAGGTACGCGGCCCAGGGTCCGGAGTGCTCGATGAGCAGCCAGAAGCGGGCGCCGACGGTGGCGCTCGCGTAGATGGGCGCCGCGCCGGTGTGGAGCCCGGCGGGGTGGTCGCACCCATTGGCCTTGCCCATCATTACCGGTTCGCCCCCCGAAGTTCCGTGTTGCAGATTAGGTAATCCTAACCTTAGCGCCAGAGAGCATGCGCGGCGGATGGCGAATTCTTGCCACCGAGCCCCGCCATCTGCTAGTCATCCCGGGCCAGTCACTCCGACGCCAGCCGGAGCACCGCCTCGGCCGCCGGGCGGGCCGCCTCCCGGTCCTCCGGGATCAGGCCGATCCGGGTTCGCCGGTCCAGCAGGTCGTCGGCGGTGAGGGCGCCCTCGTGCCGGACCGACCAGAGCAGCTCGGCTCTGGTGGTGGGCTGCCCCGCCAGCACCGGCGCCGCCAGGGCGGGGTCGCGGGCGGCCAGTTCCTCGACGGCCGCCGCCTCCGAGCCGTACCGGCGGATCAGGCGGGGCGGCGCGCCGTCCCCGGACCGGGCCGCGCCGACCAGCGGCAGCCGGGCGGTGCGGCTGCGCGGCGCGTGCGGGACCGCCGCGTCGATGGCGTCCTCGGCCATGCGCCGGTAGGTGGTGAGCTTGCCGCCGACCACGGTCACCACGCCGCCGGGGGAGCGGATGACCGCGTGCCGCCGGGACAGGTCCCCGCTGCTGCCTCCCTTGCCCGCCAGAAGGGGCCTCAGGCCCGCGTACGCGCCCGCGACCAGGTTCCTGGGTATCGGAGATGCCAGAACGGTGCTCAGGACCTCCAGGAGGAAGCTGACGTCGCTTTCCGGGACTTCGGGGATGTCCGGCACCGGGCCGTCGATCGGCTCGTCCGTGAGGCCCACGTGGACGCTGCCATCCAGTTGCGGGAGAACCAGGGCGAAACGATTGCTCTCCCCCGGAATCGGCACGTGCAGCCCCGCCCGCAGCGGGCCGAGCGCCCCCGGCCGGAGCACCAGGTGCGTGCCGCGCGAGGGGCGCAGCTCGATACCGGGCGCCAGCTGCCCGGCCCACACCCCGGTGGCGTTGACCACCGCCCGGGCCCGGATGGTGAACTCCTCGCCGGTGAGCTCGTCCCGCACGTCGGCGCCGTCACCGCGCAGGGCCAGCACGCGGCACCGGGTGAGGATCGCGGCGCCCTGCCCGGCGGCGGTCCTGGCGATGGCCACCACCAGCCGGGCGTCGTCCGCGACCCGGCCGTCCCAGGACAGCAGCGCGCCGCGCAGCCCGTCCGGGGCCAGAGCGGGGACCAGGTCCAGCGCCCGCCCAGGGGCGACCCGCACGGGACCCGGCAGCAGCCGCCTGGGCGTGCCCGCGGCGGTGCGGAGCAGGTCGCCGAGCCGGTAACCGGTCATCACCAGCCGGGCCCTGGCGCGGGAGACCGCCGGGGTCAGCGGCAGCAGATACGGGTGGGCCTGCACCAGATGCGGCGCCGTGTGCCGGAGCAGCACCCCCCGCTCGGCCGCGCTCTCCCTGGCCACCCCGACCTGGCCCCTGGCCAGATAGCGCAGGCCGCCGTGAATCAGCTTGGAGCTCCACCGCGAGGTGCCGAAAGCCAGGTCGTGGGCGTCCACGGCGGCCGTGGACAGCCCACGGGAGGCGGCGTCGAGCGCGGCCCCGGCCCCCGTCGCGCCCAGGCCGACGACCAGCACGTCCAGCACCTGGCGTTGCACCCGCTGGATCTCACGGGCGCGACGGGTGGCATTGAGGGAGGACTTCATGAACATCCCGAGGGCCGGCGGACTACCCTTGGGTAACCTAACCGAAAGGCCGGACGTGGAAACTCCCAGTAGCGCCGCAGAAGCCATGCTTTGGTCGGGTTGGGGAGACCCGGGCAAAGCCCAGGAGCTGCCCCCCTCCGTGGGCAAGCTCCTGCGCGACCTGCTGGGCGTGACCGAACCCGAGACCCCGGCCGCCAGCTTCGGCGAGGTACGGCTGCCGCTGTCGGCGCTGCCCGCGCCGGTGATGACCCGGTTGAGCACCCTGGTCGGCGACGAGCACGTGCGCTGCGACGAGGACGCCAGGATCCGCCACACCCGCGGCAAGTCCACCCCCGACCTGCTCCGCATGCGGGCCGGCGACGGCGACGACGCGCCGGACGCGGTGGTGTTACCCGGTTCGCACCGCGAGATCCTGGACCTGCTCAAGCTCTGCACGGAGCATCGGGTGGCGGTGGTGCCGTTCGGTGGCGGCACCTCGGTGGTCGGCGGCCTGGTCGCCTCCCGGGACGAGTACGCCGCGGTGATCGCCCTGGACCTGGCCCGGCTCAACCGGGTGATCTCCATCGACAAGGTGTCCATGATCGCCGAGCTGGAGCCGGGCCTGCGCGCCCCCCAGGCCGAGCAGATCCTGGCCCGGCACGGTCTCACCCTCGGCCACTTCCCGCAGTCCTACGAGTACGCCACCGTGGGCGGCTTCGCCGCCACCCGCTCCTCGGGCCAGGCCAGCGCCGGGTACGGCCGGTTCGACGACATGGTGGTCGGGCTCACCGTGGCCACCCCGCGCGGCACCCTGGAACTCGGCCGGGCCCCCAAATCGGCGGCCGGGCCCGACCTGCGCCAGCTCATCCTCGGCTCGGAGGGCGCGTTCGGCGTGATCACCTCCCTCCAGCTCCGGGTCCGCGCCATCCCCGCCACCCGCCTCTACGAGGGGTGGCGCTTCCCCTCGTTCAAGGCCGGGCAGGCCGCCATGCGCAGGATCGCCCAGGAGGGCCCGCTGCCCACCGTGCTCCGCCTCTCCGACGAGACCGAGAGCATGATCGGGCTGGCCCGCCCCGCCGAGCTCGGCACCCTGGCCGAGGCCGGCTGCCTCATGATCACCGGCTTCGAGGGGGCCGAGGAGGACGTCGCACACCGCCGGGAGGCCGTGGCCGCGCTGCTGTCGGAGCTCGGCGGCGTCTACCGGGGCACCGAGCCGGGCGAGCGCTGGCACGAGGGCCGGTTCGCGGCGCCGTACCTGCGGGACGCGCTGCTGAGTGCCGGGGCCACCGTGGAGACCCTGGAGACCGCCGGGTTCTGGGCCGACCTGCCCCGGCTCTACGACGCGGTGGGGCTGGCGCTGCGGGCCACCCTGGACGAGCCCCTGGTGATGTGCCACGTCTCGCACGTGTACGCCACCGGGGCCTCGCTCTACTTCACCGTGGTGAGCGCGCAGGAGGAGGATCCGGTCGCCCAGTGGGAACGCGCCAAACGGGCGGTCAACAAGGCCATCGTGCTCAGCGGGGGGACCATCTCCCATCACCACGGGGTCGGGCGGGACCACCGGGTCGCGTACGCCGCCGAGATCGGGGACCTCGGGGTGGAGATCCTGCGGGCGGTGAAAGGGCGACTCGATCCGTACGGGATTCTCAACCCGGGTGTCCTGATCCCCTAGAAACCGCCAAGATTGTTTCCATGGGTGAGGTGGAAATCGCGGCGGCGAAAGGGAAACGGGGCTCGTCCCGGGTGTCCGAGGAGGGCGCGGGGTGGGCCTGTCAGGAGATCGGCACCTTTCAGTCGCTCCGTCCGAACAAGGACACGTTCACCTGGCTCAATCCGCGGACCCTCTGGCGGTCCAGGAACGAGATCCTGGCCGGGCTGTTCGGCGATCCGTCCGACGAGGTACGGCGCCGCTGGGTGGCCGCGCGGCGGGAGGCCGGGGTGGATCCCGACTTCCGGATCGTCCGGGAGACCGCCCGGAACTTCTCCTTCCTGGTCATCGGGGACACCGGGGAGGGCGACGCCTCCCAGTACGCGGTGGTGCCCGGCCTGCTCAAACTGGGCGAGCGCACCGACTTCACCGTCATCGCCAGCGACGTGATCTACCCGACCGGGGCGGCGGCCGACTACCGGGACAAGTTCTTCCGGCCGTTCAAGGACTACGACGCGCCGATCTACGCCATTCCCGGTAACCACGACTGGTACGACGGGCTCGGCGGGTTCATGCGGGTGTTCTGCGGGGCCAAGCCGCTGGCGGTGGAGCGGGAGGGCTTCCGGCTCTCGCCCGCCGGGTTGCGGGGGCTGCTCTGGAAGAAGCCCGAGCGGATCGACGAGGACGCGCTGGCGGAGGACTGGAAGCTGCGCGGGCGGCCCTCCCAGCAGGCGGTCCAGCCGGCGCCGTACTGGGTGCTGGATCTCGGGCGGCTGCTGGTGGTGGGGATCGACACCGGGATCCGGGGGGATCTGGACCGGGAGCAGGGGGAGTGGCTGCGGCACGTGTCCGCCGACCCTCGGCCGAAGGTCCTTGTCACCGGCAAGCCCATCTACGTCCGGGACGACTACAAGCCCGGCCCGATCGAGGGCGGCGGCACGGTGGACGACATCGTGCGGGCCCCCGAGCACAACTACCTGGCCGCGATCGGCGGCGACGTGCACAACTACCAGCGTTTCCCGGTTCAGGTCGGCGATCGGGTCATCCAGTACGTGGTCGCGGGCGGGGGTGGCGCCTTCATGCACGCCACCCACACCATCCCGCGGATCACCCGGATCGCCGAGGACGACTTCCGCTGCTACCCCCTGCGCGGCGACTCGCTGTCCTTCTACAGCCTTCTCTACAGCCGCCGCCTCCGCATGAAGTGGCTCTACCTCACTCCCGCCGAGGGACTGGCCCTGATGTCCGCCCGCATCGGCAACACGCCCCCGCGCGACCTCGGCCAGCAGGTCCCCATCACCCGCCGGATGAAATGGGCGGCCCGCCTGTTAGGCGGCTGGCCCATGCCCTTCCGCCTCCCCGTCGACCGCATCTTCCACCGCTACATCTCCGAACTCTCCGACTGGGACACCCCACCCTTCTTCAAGAGCTTCCTCCACCTGTCCGTCCAGGACGACGAACTCCGCATCCGCTGCTTCGCCGCCACCGGCTGCCTGGCCCAGGAGATCGACCCGCCCCTGGAGGACGAGGTGATCATCCCGTTGGGTTCCGCGAAAGGTTGATGGCGCGTTCGACCATCGGGGTGGTGCCGGTGTTCAGCGCACGTGCCCGCTGCGTACGCCGGGATATTCGAAGTCGAAGATCGTGTGGTTCACCTGGAGTCCGTCGACGGCGCCGGCGAAGGGGGTGTCTCTGCCTTTGGCGATTGCCAGGCTCTGGCTGATGACCGCGTTGGGCAGCCGGGTTTTGAGTTCGGCGAACGAGCATGGCGTCACCTGGGTGCAGCCGATCGTCGGGCCTGTGGTGCCGGTGGCGAACCACTTGCTTCCGGTGGCGCCGGCGTCGTATTGCTGCCAGACCTTGGGGGCGGGTGTCGTGGGGGTGGACGGGGCGGTGGAGGTGTCGGGCACGTAGACGAGGCTGGTGTAGTCGGCCGTGCCCACGTTCGGATCGACCTCGATGGCGATGTTCGGCAGGGTGATGCCGGCCAGGGAGTCGACTCCCGCGAAGATCCAGTATTTCAGGGTGTGGATGGCGGAGAGCCGGGTGTCGGCGAAGATCGTCTCGTTGCCGAAGGCGATTTTTTCGGCTGAGGAGCCGACGATGATGCCCAGACTGCCCCTGCCGTAGGGGGGTGGCTGCGTGGCGGCGAAAGTCGGGGACGGGCGCCCGTAAGGGCCGTTGCGCAGGACGGCGTTCGGTCCGCCAATGGTGTTGCGGTAGATGATGCCCCACGTCGAGTTGCCGAAGTGGGACGACCCGGTCGCAGTGCTGTTGGTGTTCTGCGTGTGGGTTGTCCTTGCTTGGCCGCAGGCTCCGGCGCCGCACGGTACTGTCGCGGTTCGTGCGCTGGCCGGCGTGGCCATGTTCGCGATCAGAACTCCTGCGCCTACGAGAGCCAGGCCGGTCGTCGACCATGTCGGCAGCTTCCAATTTTGCACGATACTCCCCTTGGGAAAAAGAAATCGCGACCCGCCCCGATCATTCGGGAGTGCAGGAGCAAATCGGATATCGCAACTTTTGGTCCGATGCGGGTCGCGGACCAGGTCATATCCGGAAGGTGGGCAGCTAATCGAGGCCGATTGCCGATTTTGTTATGACCTTACTCGGCGCGAAATCCACTTCATTCCGTTTGGTCGACTATAAGTGACAAAAGGCGACAGAATGGAAATGGAGTTCTTGTCGGAAAGGACGCTAGACCATGGTCGGGAGTGGCCCCAGGGCCGGGTTGCACAGGTAGCGCCTGACACCCTGGAGGGGTGGTTGCCGCGGTTCTCCCACCCGCCCGCCCCCTCTGTTAGCGTGAGGTCCCACCCACCCATTTGTGACCTTCGGTCGGTTCTGGCTTCGCCGGGGCGGTTGGTTCCCGTGTTGGTGTGCGGGTTTTGATCGTCGCGGTCCCCCTCAGCCCAGGTCTCTTGCTGGCCTTCGGTCGGAGATCCGGGTTCGCCGGGCGGTCGGCCCGTACTTCGGGAGCGGCGTCCACGCATGCCCCGCAGGGTGTCGCGTTCGTCAGCCCTGGCTCCAGTGAGCGCGAAGGCGATCGGTAGCCCGCCGAGAGTACACAGCAGGTGCAGCCGCAGCCTCCAGAAGTACCGTGAGTGACTGGCGCAGTAGCCGTACTCGGCCCACCCGGCCAGGGCGCTGCCCTTGACCGTCTCCCGGGATCGGCCACCCTCCACCGGAGTGGAGTCGGCCACCCACACATCGTCAATCCAGAGCGCGGTGTCGGTGGCAAGCATTCTGATCATGGGCGTCCACACGTCCAGAACAGTTGTCGGCAAATCCGTTAGCAGGATCGAGTTCGTGTAAGGACCAGCCCCGAGTCGGCGCCCCCGCTGGGGTGACCGAGTGCTGAGCACCTATCCAGAGATCCGGGACAGGATTTACGAACTCGCCCGGGATCGTGGACTGCGGGTCGACTGGGCTGAGACAACGCGAACAGTTCGTCTGGTCTTGCCGTACGACCAGGCGCGGTCGTACCCGTCCGGGCCGTCCGACCTACGCAGCTCAACGACTTGGAACACGGCCTTGAGCACGTGTTCGGGAAGGACTGGCTTCAGCGTGAACTAGCGAGGAACCCCGGGCGTTTACGCCCGGGAGGAATCGCCTACGGCGTCGCGCACTTGTTCGGCTCATAGTTAAGTTCACTGTGTGAAATTCGTCGTGCAAGTGCGACTGTTCCCCACGCCCGCCGAGGAGGCGGCGCTGGCGGACACGCTGCGTTTGTGCAACGAGGCGGCGAACCTGGTCTCTCGCGCTGCCTGGGACATGAAGACGTTCCGGAACTACGACCTGCGCCGTCACACCTACACGCGGTTGAAGGACATGGGCCTGTCGGCCCAGCCCGCTCAGCATGTGATCAAGAAGGTCGCCGACGCCTACACCACGGTCAAAGCCCAGGTGAAGGCCACGATGCGCAAGCCCCTCACCAAGCCGATCGGCTTCCGCCCGGACGCCGCTCAGCCCTACGACGACCGGTGCCTGTCCTGGCAGGTCCAAGCCCGGACCGTGAGCATCTGGACCACCGGCGGCCGGATGAAAGGCGTCCGGTTCGGCTGCTCCGACACCCAGGCCGCCGCGCTGGCCGCCTACCGCAATGGCGAATCAGACCTGGTCCACCGGGCCGGCATGTGGTTGCTGGTCGCCACCTGCGACATCCCCGACACTGACGTCACCGACCCAAGCGGGTTCCTCGGAGTGGACCTCGGTATCGCGAACACCGCCACGACCAGCGACGGGACCACGCACGCGGGCAAGCACCTGAACGCGGTCCGGCACCGCAACCGGGAGTTGCGCCGCCGGTTGCAGACCAAGCGCACCAAGTCGGCCAAGCGGCTGCTCAAGGCCCGCCGCCGCAAGGAAGCCCGGTTCGCCCGGGACCTCAACCACGTCATTTCCAAGAGCATCGTGACCGAGGCTGCACGCACCGGACGCGGCATCGCACTTGAAGACCTGAGTGGGATCCGCGACCGGGTACGGCTCCGCAAGCCCCAGCGGGTCACCCTGCATTCGTGGTCGTTCCACCAGCTTGGCCAGTTCGTCGCCTACAAGGCGGCCCGCGCCGGTGTCGCCCTGGTCCACGTCGATCCCGCCTACACCTCGCAAGGCTGCTCGGCGTGCGGGCACATCGACAAGCGCAACCGGCCCGATCAGGAAACCTTCCGCTGTAGGTCGTGCGGCTTCGCTGAGCACGCCGACGTCAACGCAGCCCGCAACATCGCCTCACGCGGTGTGGCGGGCTGGGCAGTGAGTCACGCTGCCGACGACGCGGCCTGAACCCTCGAATCCATCGATGGCGAGGAGCTGCAAGCTAGGCCGTTTACGGCCGAGAAGCTGACACGAGGACAGTGCCTTGGCCTAACTACAACGAGACTGTGGGCGCGCCCCGGGATTCGACTCGGCGCGCTATAAGGCCAGGAACGTCGTGGAGCGGGCGATCAACAAGTTGATGCAGTTCAGGGCCATAGGCACCTGCTGTGACGTCAACACCTCTTCGCCAGGTCCGTCGCCGTCTCAGTTCTGGTGGTATGGCTCCGCTTGCTCAGCCCTCACTGATCGACCGGACACGGCCCTCCGGCAAGCTGAGTCCCTCTCCGCCACGCGCAACTCGCCTATCCGGCGGAGCCGGGTCTGGCCGAAGGTCACGAACGGGTGGTCGGGCGGGACCTAACGCCGATGAAGGGGGCGGGTGGGGTGGGAGAAGGGCGGCAAGCGATACCCGGGCATCAGCACGGTTGCCACTCCGGCGGAGCCGGGGCCGGTGGGAGGTCACATACGGATGGCCCGACGGTGATCGTGGGGAGGACCGTGGCTAGTTGGATTGTCGGTAGGGCCTGACACCCTGGAGGGGTGGGCGTGGTGATGGCCGGGGATCCGGAGGGGACAGGCGGGGTGCTTCGTCTGCCCGATGGGGAGCGGTGGCAGGTGCCCGATCTGGTGGAGGCGGTCGGGGAGCGGGAAGGTGCGTCCGGGGAGGGGGTGCGCTGGGTGTGGGCCGACGCCCGGCGGATCTATCCTGGGCTGCTCGCCAAGGGGGTGCGGGTCGGGCGGTGTCATGATGTCGCGTTGACCGAGGGGTTGTTGCTCGCCGCCGAAGGGCGGTTCGGGGAGCCCCGGTCGGCTGTGGCGGCGTACGCGCGGGCGCATGGGCTGCCGGTGCCGGAGGATCGGGAGGCGGTCGCCGAGGGGGCTCAGGGCAGTCTGTTCGAGCCGGAGCCTCGGGAGCCGCAGCCCGGGTTGCCGGAGGCCGAGCTGGTCGCCGAGGTGTATGCGGGGCAGTTGGACAGGATCGCTCGTCTGCCCGAGCCGCGGCGGTTCCGGTTGCTGGTGGCCGCTGAGTCGGCGGGGGCGCTGATCGCGGCCGAGTTGGGGTTCGACGGCATGCCGTGGCGGGAGTCGGTGCATGATGCGCTGCTGACCGAGCTGCTCGGGCCCCGTCCGGCGCACGGCATGCGGCCGGTCAAGCTTCAGGCGCTGGCCGATGAGGTGGCCGCCGAGTTCGGTCAGCCGCTCAATCCGGACTCGCCGCAGCAGATCGTCCGGGCGTTCAAGTCGGCCGGGATCACCGTGCCCTCCACCCGGTCGTCGGTGCTGAAGGAGGTCGACCATCCCGGGGTGAGGCCGCTCCTGGCGTACAAGGAGCTGGCCAGGCTGTACAGCTTCCACGGCTGGGTCTGGGCCGACCAGTGGGTACGCGGCGACAGGTTCCGGGCCGAGTACGTCGTGGGCGGGGTGGTCAGCGGTCGGTGGGCAACCAGCGGGGGAGGCGCGTTGCAGATCCCGAAGGTGATGCGTCGCGCCGTGCTCGCCGACGAGGGCTGGACGCTGGTGGTCGCCGACGCCGCCCAGCTGGAACCCCGGGTGCTGGCGGCGATGGCCGGGGACGGCGGGCTGGCCCGCGCCGCCGGGGAGATCGACCTGTACGCCGCCCTGGCCAAGGCGTTCGGCGGCCAGCGCGACGCCGCCAAGATCGCCATGCTCTCCGCCATGTACGGCGGCACCACCGGCGACGCCCCCAAACTGCTGGCCGTGATGCGCCAGCGCTTCCCCCAGGCGTACACGTTCGTGGAGGACGCGGCCCGGGCCGGGGAGGAGGGCCGCCTGGTCAGGTCCTGGCTCGGGCGCACCTCCCCGCCGCCCTCCAAACGCTGGCGGGAGCTGGTCTCCCGGCCGGAAGGGGCCAGGTCCGCCCGGGACCGGGGCCGGTTCACCCGCAACTTCGTCGTCCAGGCCACCGCCGCCGAGTGGGCGGTCACGCTGCTGGCCATCCTCCGCCGCCGCCTCCCCGACCCCGCCCGCCTGGTCTTCTTCCAACACGACGAGGTCATCGTGCACTGCCCCCTCGACCAGGCCGCCGAGGTCCGCGCCACCATCGCCCAGGCCGCCGACGAGGCCACCCGCCTCCTGTTCGGCGACACACCCGTCCGCTTCCCCATGGAGGCCGTCGCCGTGGCCTGCTACGCCGACGCCAAATAGCCGTCACGCCACAACCGCCGGACCCGTGACCCCGGAAGCCATGACCACCAATGCCATGTCCGCCGGAGCCGCGACCGCCAGAGCCGTGAGCGCCAAGGCGATGGCCGCCGGAGCCGCGACCGTCACGTCGGGTCGATGTCCAGGTCGGCCAGGCGATTCGGATCGGCGAGCACGTCGATGGCGACGATCATGCCGTCCGTGACCGTGAACCCCATCACCGACAGCACCCGCCCGCCGGCCGACACCACCACCCCGGCGGCCCCGTTGACCAGCGCCGGTCGAGCGAACGGGGCGAACTTGGTGAAGGACATCGCCTGCTCGGCCACCGTGCGGGCCCCGTGGATCACGGTCGTGTGGCGGGGACGCGCCGCGCCACCCTCGGCCCGCAGAACCACCTGAGGGTGGAGCACCGCGACCAGCCCCTCGAAGTCGCCGTCCCGGGCGGCGGCGAAGAACGCGTCCACCACGGCCCGCTGGCGACCCAGATCCGGATCGGGCACGGGAGCCGAACCCCGCACCCGCCGCCGCGCCCGGCTGGCCAGCTGCCGCGCCGCCACCGGCGAGCGCTCGATCATCGGGCCGATCTCCTCGAACGGGACGGCGAACATGTCGTGCAGCACGAAGGCCAGCCGCTCGGCCGGGGTCAGCGTGTCCAGCACCACCAGCAGGGCCAGGCCCACCGAGTCGGCCAGCATCGTCTCCTGCTCGGGGTCGGCCCCGGTGACGATCGGATCGGGCACCTGTGGGTCGAACGGCTCCTCCCGGCGGGACTCCCTGCTGCGGAGCATGTTCAGGCAGACCCTGGCCACCACCGTGGTCAGCCACGCGGAAAGGTTCTCCACCCCGTCGGCCCCGGACCGGTTGAGCCGCAGCCAGGCCTCCTGCACGGCGTCGTCGGCCTCGCTGAGCGAGCCCAGCATGCGGTAGGCGACCCCGCGCAGCCGGGTGCGCTGCTCGTCGAATCGTTCGGTCAGCCAGGTCTGCTCATCCATCCGAGTCACATTCCTTCATCGCCACGTGTCACAGGGATAGACCCGCGAGAGCCGGCGAACGTGACCGGACCTCACAGAACGGAGACAAAGATGACGACGCTGGTTACCGGCGGCACGGGAACGCTCGGCCGCCTCGTGGTGGCCCGCCTGCGGGAGGCCCACTGCCAGGTACGGGTCCTCACCCGCCGGGCGAAAGAGCCGGTGGACGGCGTCGAGTACGCGACCGGCGACCTGGACACCGGCGAGGGCGTGGCCGACGCGGTGTCCGGCGTGGGCACGATCGTGCACTGCGCGGGCAGCGCCAGAGGCGACGAGGAGAAGGCCCGCCGGCTCGTCCAGGCGGCGGCGAAGGCCGAGGTCCGGCATGTGGTGAACATCTCGGTCGTCGGGGCCGAGCGCATCCCCGTCGTCAGCGGCCTCGACCGCGCCATGTTCGGCTACTTCGCCGCCCAGCGCGCCGCCGAACAGGTGATCGCCGACTCCGGCCTGCCCTGGACCTCCCTGCGCGCCACCCAGTTCCACGACCTGTGCCTGCTGGTCGCCCGCCAGCTGGCCAAGCTCCCGGTGATCCCCGTCCCGGCCGGTTTCCGCTTCCAGCCGGTGGACGCCGCCGAGGTCGCCGCCCGCCTCGCCGACCTGGCTCTCGGCGACCCGCTCGGGGTGGTCCCCGACCTGGCCGGCCCCAGGGCGTACGGCATGGCCGAGCTGCTCCGCGGCTACCTGCGCGCCACCCACCGCTCCCGGCCGCTCCTCCCGGTGCGCATGCCCGGCGGGGCCGCCCGCGCCATCCGCGCCGGCGCGAACCTGCCCACCGGAGGGGACCGCGGCCACCGTACCTGGGAGGAGTTCCTGGCCGAACGCCTGCCGTGAACTCAACCGGTGGCCGGTCGCCGGACCAGCGGCAGCGCGGTCACGGCGACCGTGACGGCCACCACGACCGTGAACGCCGGGAACGAGGTCGCCCCGACCAGCACCCCGGCCAGCAACGCCCCGGCCGCCCCGCACACGTTCATCACCAGATCGGAAAGACCCTGCACGGCGGGGCGGCTCTCCAGCGGCACCGACTCGGTCAGCAGCGCCGACCCCGCCACCAGCCCGCACGACCACCCCAGGCCCAGCACGGCCAGCCCGGCGGCCATCCGCGGCACGTCGTGCCCCGCCGTCCCGGCCAGTACGGCGGAGGCGAACAGCAACGCCATCCCCGCCGCCATGACCGTGCCCCGGCCCACCCGGTCGGCGGCCCAGCCGACCACCGGCGACAGCACGTACATGCCGGCGATGTGCAGGCTGATCACCACCCCGATCGCCGAGAACCCCACACCTCCGTGATCGAGGTGCACCGGCGTCATCGACATGACCGACACCATCACCGCATGGCTCACCGCGATGCCCACCAATGCCCGCCGCGCCCCTGAAAGCCCCCAGACGACCTGCCAGGCCTCCCGCATGGTCCCGCCCTCGCTCCGGGCTTCCGGTCGGCCAGCGACGTTCGTGGCCCTGGCCACGAGGAGCGGATCGGGGCGCAGGCCGAGGTTGATGATGATCGTCGCGGTGGCGAAGGTGAGAGCGGCCAGGGCGAACGGCCCGGCGTCCCTGGACAGGCCCAGCTGGGCGCCCAGCGCGGCCGCGGGTTCCGCGAGGTTGGGCCCGGCCACGCTGCCGATGGTGGCCGACCAGACCACCAGGGAGAGGTGGCGGGCGGCGTGGCCGTGGGGGGCGAGGTCGGTGGCGGTGTAGCGGGCGGACAGGTTGCCCGCGCTGGCGCCGCCCGTGAGGGCCAGCGCGACCAGCAGTAGCGGCCAGGAGCCCACGCCGACCGACAGGATCGCGAGCAGGCAGCCCAGCACCGCGACGCCGTACGCCACGGTGAGCCCGGCCCTGCGGCCGCTCCGCCCGGCCACCTTGGCGGTAGGCAGGGCCATCAGGGCGGTTCCCAGCACGGTCGCCGTCCCGGCCAGCCCGCTGATCGCGGTCGACCCGGACAGGTTGGCCACGTACAGCGAGCTCAGCGCCACCGCCACGGCGACCCCGACCCCGCTGACGATCTGCGCCAGCGACAGCACTCCGAGCGTCCGCCGCTGGATCGACCGCAGATCAACGCCGGAATCGGGGAGAGCGTGTGTCATGCGCGAAGTCTGGCATGACTCATTACGGGCGAAAAAGCCATTTAGCTGGGAGTGAAGGTGTTCCAGATGACTTGGCGGGTGGTCTCCGCGGCCTCCGCCCACTCGTAGTCGGGGGCGGTGAAGGTGATGGAGTAGGACTGCTCCTCGGTGATGATGTAGCGGGTCACCGTGTGGATCGTGACGTTGGTGGCGTCCCGGTAGGTGTACTCCCATTCGGCGGCGGGCCAGCGGTAGCTGACCGGCCCGAGCACCACCTGGGTGTAGTCGTCGAAGCCGGCGGCCTTCTTCTCGGCCTGCTGGAGCGCCGACAGCCGGCCGTCCGGGATCGCCTCGATGAGCCCGCTCTGGCCGCTGTCCTTGGGGCCGGTGAGGCGCACCCCGTCGTCCTCGGGGGTGACCTTCCAGTCCTTGGGCACGGCGACGCTGACCCCGCCCATGGTCTCCACCTTGAAGCCGTCGGGGAGGTCGGGCACGGTCCGCGCCGTTCCGGAGCTGGCAACGGGGCGGCCGGCCTGGGCCTTGGCGGCCGGGTCGTCGTCCCCGCTCGGCACCATGATCAGCAGAACCAGGACGATGAGCGCGATCACCGCGACCGCGGCGACCACCACCATCGCGCCCCCGCGACCGGGCGCGTCCTCGTCGGCGGAGGAGCCCTTCCGCCGCCTGCTCCCCGTACGGGTGGTGTTGTCGCCCTTGGCCCGGGGCTTGGCCTGCGGGCCGCTGGTGAACGGGTCCTCGGGGTCGCGGGCGAGCTCCCGCGCGAGGTCCCTGGCCAGCTGGCCGGGCAGGTCGTCAGGGCCGGGCGCGGGCCAGCGGCCGGGGCCGGTGTGCCGGTCCGGCGCGTGGATGGAGCCGGACGGGCCGGTCAGCGCGTCCAGCGGGTTGAACGACGGGTCCCGGCCGTCGGCGGTGGCGCTCGGCGGCCCGGGGACCTGATCCGGAGCGTCGAAGAAGGCGGCGCCGGGGCCGGTCTCCCTGACCGGCGCGCCGAACTGCCCGCCCATAGAGCGCTGCGGGGCCGGACGGCCGGAGGGGTCCGTCACCGGACGCGAGGAGGAGTCGGGGGTGGAACGTCCTGACGGGTCCAGCGTGATACGCCCGGACACGTCGAAGGGCGGCTTGCCCGCTGGATCCGGCTTGCTCAACGGCTCGGGCGGACTGGCCGGAGCCGGAGCCGGGGGCGACGAGCTCGGGAAGGGCGGGCCGAGCAGGGCGCCTGACCCGGTGCCGCTGAGCACGTCATAACCGCTGGAGGACGCGGGGGTCGGCATCGGGTAGCCGCCGGACGGGTTGGTCAGCGGGTCGTAGGGCACCCGTACCGGCCCCGAGGGGGTCTCGATGATGCGGGAGGGCAACGGTCCCGAGGTGTTGTCCAGCGGCGGCATCATCTGCAGCGGGGTGGCCTCGGCCACCGGGGCGGGGGCGGGCTGGGCGCGCAGGCCGTTGCCGTGCGCGTGCAGCACCCGCTCCAGCATGTCGGCCACCTGGGCGGCGCCGATCCGGTCGGCGGGGTTCTTGCGCAGCAGCCCCTCGATGACCGGCAGCAGCGCCCCGGCCCGCTGCGGCCGGGTGGGCTCCTGGGTGAGCACCGCGCCGAGCACGGCCACCGCGTCTGGCCCCTCGTACGGCGGACGCCCCTCGACCGCCGCGTACAGGGTGGCCCCGAACGACCACAGGTCGGCGGCGTGGGTGATCGGACGGCCCTGCAGGCGCTCCGGCGGGATGTAGGCGGGGGAGCCCATCAGCAGCCCGGTCTGGGTGATGGTGACGTCGCCCTCGATGGCGGCGATGCCGAAGTCGGTGAGCACCACCCGGTCGGTGGTGAGCAGCACGTTGCCCGGCTTGACGTCCCGGTGCAGGATGCCGGCGGCGTGCGCGTGGCGCAGCGCGTCCAGCACCCGGATGCCGATCTCGGCCACCTGGCTGACCGGCAGCGGCCCGCTCTGCCGCACCGCCTGCTCCAGCGACCAGGCCCGGACCAGCTCCATCACGATCCAGGGGCGGCCGTCCTCCTCGACCACGTCGTGCACGGTGACGATGCCCGGGTGGCTGAGTCTGGCCGCCGACCGCGCCTCGCGCAGCATGCGCCGGTGCGCGACCTGGCGCCCCGCGTGGTCGAGACCGTACGGCAGGATGAGCTCCTTGACCGCCACGTCGCGGTCGAGCAACACGTCATGGGCGTGCCACACCATGCCCATGCCGCCACGGCCGACCGGGGACAGCAGACGGTACCGCCTGCCGACCAGTCGCCCCTGCCCTTCCGGCGTTCCTCCGGGGGTGATTCCCGACCCGCCTTGACCCTCCGGCATAGGGGGGACCATACCGAGCAAGCGGTCGGCTGTCATAGGCGGAATCCCCAATTCTCCTCGATCGGCTCGCGCGGAAACGGCGTGCGATTAGTGAGGTTGGGCTCTGATAGTAGGCGTTGGCGTGGGTATAGGGAATTCATTCCCGGGCAAGAGCCGTGATCGCTTCAACGAACGCCTCCGGCGGCGGGCTCACCAGACCGGCCCCGACCTGCCCGGTTCCGGCGACCTTGCCCGCGATGCCGGTGTTGATGACCGGCAGTACGGAAGTCCGCGCGACCAGGGTGACGTCGATGCCCACCGGGGCTCCCCGGAAACCGAGCCCGGGAATCTGGTACGCCGGATGCTCGGCCATGGTGATCTCGTACATCGCGGTGGTGGCCGCCACCGCGTCGGCCACGTCGCCGCCCACGAACCGCACGATGGCGGGGGCCGCGCCCATCGAGAACCCGCCCAGGCCGACCGTCTCGGTGATGGTCGAGTCGCCGATGTCCGGGTTGGCGTCGTCCGGCCCGTACGCGCCGAGGTAGAGGCCGTCCGGTACCCCGGCGGGGCCGGTGAACCAGCGGTCGCCGCAGCCGGAGACCTGGATGCCGAAGTCGGTGCCGTTCCTGGCCATGGCCACCACCAGGGTGGAGCCGGGGATGTCGCGGGCGGCGTCGGCGCCGACCTTCCCTGCCGCCATGCCGGCGTTGAGGAAGAAGTGGTCGTTGCCGTTGATGAAGCGCAGCACCTCGGCCGCCCGGGTGGGGGCGGCGTCCACGATGGCCGGGGCCAGTTCGCGGACCAGCAGCGAGGTGGCGGCCCGGTTGCGGTTGTGCAGCTCGTCGCCCATCTGGAGGGCCTGGGCGACCAGCGAGCGCAGGTCCAGCGGGCCGCTCAGCGCCAGGGCCGCCTGGAGCGCCGGGCCCAGCACGTCGCCCATCCAGCGCAGCCGCTCGATCACCTCGGGGCCGTACGCGCCGTAGCGGAGCACCTTGCCCAGGCCCTCGTTGAGCGAGCAGTACGCGGTGCCCCCGTGCTCGGCGTCGTGCACCTCGAGCATCCACATGGACGGGCTGACCACGCCCGCCATCGGGCCGACCGTGCGGTGGTGGTGGCAGGAGTCGAGCCGGACCGTGCCGGCGGCCAGCTTCCGCTCGGCCTCCTCGGCGTCGGCGGCCAGCCCTTCGAAGAGCATGCCTCCGATCAGCGCCCCGCGTAGCGGACCGGAGGCGCGCTCCCAGTCGATGGGCGGGCCCGCGTGGTAGAAGGTGCCCGGCGCCAGGTCGAGCACCTCGCTGGCCGGGCGTACCCCCACCAGGTGGGGGCGCGCGGCGGTCAGCCGCCCGATGGCCCGCTCGTTGGCCGCCGCCCGCCGGGGGTCGGCCAGCACGGTGGCCAGCGCCTCGGCCGTGCCCGCGAGCGGCGGTCGCCAGTCCACGGGCGTCTGCGGCACCGCCTGCTGGTCCAGGGCCTCGGCCAGCACCGAGGTGCCCACCGAGATCACCCGGGGTTCGGAGACGAGCAGGGCCAGGCGGCTGCCCGAGCCGCTCGCCGCGGGCGTCACGGTGGCGGCGGTGGCCTCCGCAGGGGGCGCCGGGGTCAGCCCGGCCAGCTCGGCGGCGTACCGCGCGGCGGCGGCGTTGGAGGTGAACACGGCCGCGCCGGCCGCCGACAGGCGGGAGGCCTGGGCGTGCAGCCCCTGGGGGTCGCCCTCGGTGCCGACCAGGGCGACCACCACGGCCGCGCCGCGCGTCCTGGCCGCGGCCAGGGCGGGCGCCAGCCGGGCCGCCGGATCCGGGTCGGCGCCGTGCCCGAGCACCAGGTCCAGCAGCACCACGCCGGAGGAGACCCCGGCCAGCGCCTCCAGCCGGAGCGCGGGGTCGATCATCGGATGCGCCCGGCCCCGGGTGTACTCGTCGTCGCCGAAGTCGGTGAAGGTGCCGCCACCGGCGATGAGCTTGGCCTCGGTGCAGAGCGTGCCCCCCGAGTACAGGCCGACCAGCGGTCCGCCCGCCGGCTGGTCGGGGCCCACCCAGGACGGCCACTTCGGGATCTCCCGCCCGAGGGCCGTGAGCACCTTCTCGGCGGCGGCGGTCAGGTCGTCCTGGCCGGGCCCGAGCAGCGCGGTGATCACCGGAGTACGGGAACGTTCTACAGCCGCCGCGAGCTCGCGGGCGACCGAGGGATCGGCGGGCTTGGAGATGACCACGATGAGCTCGATCTCCGGCGCCTCGTCCAGGGCGGCCAGCGCCCGCAGCGTGGACAGGCCGCCCACCTCGGCGGACAGGTCCCGGCCGCCCACCCCGAGCAGGTGCCCGACCCCGGCCCCGGCCAGGTCGAGCAGGCAGGACACCTGCTGCGCCCCGGTGCCGGAGGCGGCCACGATGCCCACCGGGCCAGGCCGCAGCACGTTGGCGAAGCCGAGACCGGCCCCGCCCACCACGGCGGTGCCGCAGTCGGGCCCCATCACCAGCACCCCGGCCTCGGCGGCCAGCCGCTTGAGCAGGACCTCCTGCGCCACGGGCACGTTGTCGCTGAAGATCATGACCGAGCGCCCGGCCTCGATCGCGTCCAGGGCCTCGGCGAAGGCGTGGTCGCCCGGCACGCTGACCAGCACCACGCCCGCGTCGTCCCGCCGGGCCGCCGTGCGCGTGGTCCGTGCCAGGGCCTCCTGCCGGGAGCCGCCCCCGGACGAGGCTTTGGCGGTCAGCTGCCGCCCCAGCTCGTCGGCGGCGGCAGCCAGCTGCTCGTCCGACCCGGCCCGGATGGCCACCAACAGGTCGGTGGGCGTCGCGGACGGGACCTCGAAGCCGGCGTCCCGGGCCAGCTCGACGTTGAGCTCGGTCGCCATCGCCACGATCGCCACTGACACGCCAGGGAGCCCGGTCAGCGCCTGACTCACCCGCATCAGGCTGACCGAGTCGTGGTAAATCCCGCTGCGTACCTCGACCAGATTCACGAAGGCTCCTAGATGGCGTGGGACAGCTGAAGCACCGCCGCGAGCCCCGTCCGGATCCCCCAGGCGAGGTCGGCCCCGGAAGTATGGCCCAGATGCAGCAGCCGGTGCAGCGACGGCTCCAGCGGCTGCTGCCCGGCCAGCGCCCGCAGCACCGCGAGCACCTCCATACCCGCCTCCCCGCGCGCCGCGCAGTCCAGCAGGGTGGCCGAGATCGGCGTGGTCCTGGTCCGGGAGTCGAAGGTGACCGCCGCGGCCAGCCACCCGGCCAGCCAGACCGCCCGCTCCACCCCGGCCGCCGTGCCCAGCTGGCGGAGCGCCACCAGCAGCCCGGCCAGCATGTCGTCGCCGCTCGGGGTCAGGCCGGGGCCCAGGCCCATCAGCTGCTCGGCCGCGGTGATGCTGTCCACCAGCGAGCCCGACCGGCAGCCCTGGGCGAGCAGTTCGGCCGCGCCGCCGGTCAGGCCGGGACGGCGCGGGGAGGCGTCGCAGATCTCGCCGAGCTGGGCCAGCGAGCGCGCCAGCCGTACCGGATCGGCGGGGGGCAGCGGCGGGGCCGGGTTCCACCAGCGGCGCACCCGGACGGCGATGTCGCCGACCTCGATGGCGCCGTCGCCCACCCAGGCGTCGTCGCCGGCCGAGATGCCGGTCAGCGGCTCGGTGAGCACCACCGCGTTGGGCAGCCGGGTCGCCTCGGCGGTCACCAGCGCGATGACGTGCGGCTCCACCTCGGTCCGCAGCTCCAGGTAGATCGCGGCCGGAAACGCGGCCAGCACCCGTGCGGGCCGGCGTGGCGTCTCCAGCGCCGGGCGGACGGCCATGCTGGCCGCGCCCGGTACGTACGTGCGATCCAGGGTCACTCCGGACGGGCGCGCCGCGGTTCGGCGGGCTCTCGGGCGGATGCCTACGGTCACCAGACCTCCCTCATCCCTGCGACGTTAGAACGAGCCCCCCAGAGGCCGTACGGGGAAAACTGCCAACAGTCCGCCAAATGCTTGGCTCTTCCTGACAGTCGCTCCGTCGGGCACAATCTGCGAGGAGATGCGTTGACCCCCGGAGCAGACGATGACGAGCGATCCCGCCCCCCCGGCCATGCGGCTGGCCAGCACTGGAAAGATCATCCATGGCGTGGCCGTCGGTGAGGTGCTCGGCGTCTCCACCCTCGCGGGGGCCCGCCTGATCGCCGGAAAGGGCGGCCTGGACCGCATCGTGCAGCGCCTCAACGTGATGGAGGTGCCCGACATCCTGGCCTGGGTGAAGCCGAACGAGCTGCTGCTCACCACCGGCTACCCGCTCAGGAACACTCCCCAGTCCCTCGGCCGCCTTGTGGCGGATCTTGACGAACGCGGCCTGTCCGCGCTGGCCATCAAGCTCGGCCGGTACCTGGACGAGCTGCCGGAGGAGATGATCGAGCAGGCCGACCGGCTGAGTTTCCCGCTCATCCTGCTTCCCAACGACGTCGGCTTCGACGACATCCTCAACCAGGTGCTCACCGACATCCTCAACCGGCAGGCCGCCACTCTGGCCAGGGCCGAGGAGGCGCACCGCGCGCTGGTGCAGATCATCCTGGCCGGGGGCGGCATGCGCGAGGTCACCGCCGAGGTGGCCGGGCTGCTGGACGTGGCGGTGGCCGCCGTGGACGTGACCGGCAGCGTGCTGGCCTCCGCCGGGGGAGCCGAGCAGGTGGCCATGCTCCGGGAGGCGTACGTGCTGAGCGGGGCGCTGACCACCCGGGGCGAGCCGTCCCGGGCCGACGCCGACCCGATGGTGGGCGCGGACGGCCACTACGCGGTGGTGCCGATCGTGGCCGGCGGCCACCACCACGGCAGGATCGCCGCCTTCAGCCAGGCCGGCACCCTCAGGGAGAGCGACATCCGCATCCTGGAGCGGGCCGCCACGGTGGCCGCGCTGGTGGTCACCAAGCAGGAGGCGGTGACCGCGGTGGAGAGCAAGTACCGCGCCGACTTCCTGCGGGACGTGCTCACCGGCCGGGGCGGCGGCCGGGTGGCCGAGCGGGCCAAGGCGTTCGGCTGGGACCTGGAACGCCCGGTCTGCGTGCTGGTGGCCGAGCTGGACCCGGAAAGCGACGAGCGCACCGCCCAGGACCGGCTGCTCGCCGCCTGGCAGGGCGCCGTACGGCGGCACGACCCGCGCGGCGCGGTGGCCGGGTTCTCCCACGAGGTGGTGGCCATCGTGGGCGCCGGGGTGGACACGGTACGGCTGGCTTCGGCCGCCTCCGCCGCGTTCGCCGACGCCACCTTCTCCACCGGGATGAGCAGGGTCGCCCCCGGGGCCGAGGTGCTGGCCGACGCGTACGGCCAGGCCCTGAAGGCGGCCAGAGTGGGCCGCCAGCTGCACGGTTCCGGCGCGGTCGCGCACTTCGACCAGCTGGGCGTCTACCGGCTGCTCTCGCTGGTCAACGACACCGCGGAACTGCACGCCTTCGTCCGGGAGACGCTGGGCGCGCTGGCCGGCGACGACGACGCGGAGAACGCCGACCTGCGGCGCACCCTGCACGTCCTGCTGGAGACCAACCTGAACGTGGCCGAGACGGCGCGCCGGCTGCATTTCCACTACAACACGCTGCGGTATCGCATCGGAAAACTGGAACGCATGCTCGGGAATTTCACCGAGGACGCCCATCTGCGCCTGAACCTGACCCTGGCGCTTCATGTTTTGAACATGCGTGGTATATGACCCTGCGGTTTGGCAGATGATGCCCGTGTGCAATGACGATCACGGGCCTAATGTGCCCGCAACGGGCCTGGTAGCAGGCCTGAACAGGGATTTGCCGCGCTGGGATGCCCGCGGGGTGGCCACCGGACGTCGGCCCAGGCAAGTAAAGGGGCTCACATGGCTTTCGGATGGAAGGTACACGGCGAGGGGCGCGGGCTGGCCCCGGGCGAGGTCGTCAAGCCGGACGAGCGTCTCTCCTGGCCGCGCATGGTCGGTTTCGGCGCCCAGCACGTCATCGCGATGTTCGGCGCCACGTTCGTCTTCCCGGTGGTCATGGGGCTGGACCCGAACGTGGCCGTGATGATGTCGGGTGTCGCCACGATCCTGTTCCTGCTCATCGTGCAGGGCAAGGTGCCCAGCTACCTGGGTACCTCGGCGTCGTTCGTGGGTGGCGTGGTGGCCATCCGGGCCGTCACCGACTCCAACGCGGTCGTCACGGGCGCCATCCTGGTGGCCGGTGTGGTGCTGGCGCTGTGCGGCGTGGCCATCCACTACCTCGGGGTCCAGATCATCCACCGGATCTTCCCGCCGGTGGTGACCGGCGCGGTGGTCATGCTCATCGGCTTCGGCCTGGCGTACGTGGTGGCCGACATCTACTGGCCGCAGGATCAGTGGATCGCGCTGATCACCATGATCGTCACCTTCCTGGTGATCGCCCTGTTCAAGGGTTTCCTCGGCCGGATCGGCATCCTGCTCGGCCTGGTCGCCGGCTTCCTGCTGTCCTGGCTGGCCGACAAGGTGTTCGGGAACATCACCGCGTTCAACGCCGCCACCCAGCAGGTGGACACCCACCCCCGGGTGAGCTTCGACGCGATCTCCTCGGCCGACTGGTTCGGGCTGCCCGACTTCCACGCGCCCAGCTTCCAGGTCTCGGCCATCGTCCTGGTGCTGCCCGCCGTGATCGCGCTGATCGCGGAGAACGTCGGCCACGTCAAGGCGGTCGGCGAGATGACCAAGACCGACGTGGACCCCTACATCGGCCGGGCCATCATCGGCGACGGCGTCGGCACCGTGATCACCTCGGCCGTCGGCGGCTCGCCCACCACCACGTACGCGGAGAACATCGGCGTCATGGCGGCCACCCGGGTCTACTCCACGGCCGCCTACTACATCGCGGGCGTGATCGCCATCCTGATCGGCCTGGTGCCCAAGTTCGGCGCGCTGGTCTACGCCATCCCCGGCGGCGTGCTCGGCGGCGTGACCGTCATCCTGTACGGCATGATCGGCCTGCTGGGCGCGAAGATCTGGGTGGAGAACAAGGTGAACTTCGCCGATCCCGTGAACATGCTTCCGATCGGAGCGGGCATCATCCTGGCCATCGGGCCGGTGACCCACTCGATCACCGACGACTTCTCGCTGGCGGGCATCGCCCTCGGCACCATCGTGGTGCTCGGCGGCTACCACCTGCTCCGAGCGCTGTCCGGCCCGGCCCCGGCGGAGGTGTCCAACTCCAATTCCGCCGGTTGACCCGGTCCGTCATCTGAACGTCATCCGATCGGAGTAGAACGACTTCGTGAAACCTCCGCCGTTCGACTATCACGCGCCCGTCTCGGTCGCCGAGGCCGTCGAGGTCCTCGCCGAGGCGGGCGCGCACGGAAAGGTGCTGGCCGGCGGCCAGAGCCTGATCCCCATGCTCAACATGCGCCTGGCCGCCCCGGCCCACCTGGTGGACATCAACCGGGTGGCCGGGCTCGGCGAGATCTCGGCGGGCCCCGACGGGGTCCGGGTCGGGGCGCTGGCCCGCCACTCCCAGGTGGAGCGTTCCCCCGACGCCTGCGGCACGCTGCCGCTGCTCCGGCAGGCGCTCAAACTGGTCGCGCACCCGGTGATCCGCAACCGCGGCACCGTCGTCGGCAGCCTGGTGCACGCCGACCCCTCCGCCGAACTGCCCGCCGTGCTCGCCCTGCTCGGCGGTTCGGTACGGCTGGCCTCGCGCGGCGGAGAGCGCGAGGTGGCGGCGGCCGACTTCTTCACCGGCCCGCTGGAATCGGCGACCCGGCCCGGCGAACTGGCCGTCTCGGCGTTCTTCCCGGCCTGGCCTGGCGGCACCGCCTTCGTCGAGGTGGCCAGGCGGCACGGGGACTTCGCCATGGCCGGGGTGGCCGCCGCCGTCCGGCTCGACGACGACCTGCGCGTGGCCGAGGCCCGGGTGGCCTGCATCAGCGTCGGGCCCGCCCCGGTGGTGGTGGATCTCACCGCCGCCTGCGGCAACCGGCCGGTGGCCTCGATGGACTGGCGGGCGGTGGTGTCGGCCGTACAGGAGAGGATCGAACCGGAGGCGGACATCCACGCCACGGCGGAGTACCGGCGGCACCTGACCGGGGTGCTGGTGGAGCGAGCGGTGAGGGCGGCGGCCGATGCATGACATCACCCTGGTGGTCAACGGGGTTCCCCGCGAGGTGCGGGTGCCGGCGCGGCGGTTGCTGTCGGACTGCCTGCGCCACGATCTCGGGCTGACCGGCACCCACGTCGGCTGCGAGCACGGCGTCTGCGGGGCCTGCACGGTGCTGCTGGACGGGGAGCCCATCCGGTCCTGCCTGACCTTCGCGGTCACCGTGTCCGGGCGGGAGATCACCACCGTGGAGGGGCTCGGCGCGGACGGTCCATCGCCGGTGCAGCGGGCCTTCGCCGAATGCCACGGCCTCCAGTGCGGCTTCTGCACCCCCGGGTTCCTCTGCACCACCACCGCGTTCCTGCGGGACAACCCGGCGCCCACCGACGAGGAGGTGCTGGAGGGCATCTCCGGCAACCTCTGCCGGTGCACCGGCTACCAGAACATCATCAAGTCCGTGCACCGCGCGGCTGAGCTGCTCGCCGAGGAGTCGTCGTGACCACCAAACTGTTCGGCGAACCGGTCCGGCGGCGCGAGGACGCCCGGCTGATCGCCGGACAGGGGCGCTACCTGGACGATCTCGGGCAGCACGCGCTGGCCGCGGCCTTCGTGCGCTCCCCGCACGCGCACGCCCGGATCACCGGCATCAACGTGGACGCCGCGCTTGAGGTGGACGGCCTGGTCGCCATCTACACCTGGGAGGACCTGCCGCCGGGGGTGGCCGAGCCGCTCCCGCTGCTGATCCCGCACCCCGCGCTCACCCACGGCCGGACCGCCTACCCGCTGGCCCGCGACATCGTCCGGCACGTCGGCGAGCCCATCGTCATGGTGGTCGCCGTCGACCGGTACGTCGCCGAGGACGTCTGCGACCTGATCGAGGTCTCCTATGAGTTCCTCAAGCCGGTCGTCGGGGTCGAGGCGGCCGTCTCCGGCGCCCATCTGGTCCACGAGGACGTGCCGGACAACATCGGCGCCCACCTGGTCCAGGAGGTCGCGGCCAAGGACGGCAGGAGCGCCGCCGAGGCCATCGCCGCCGCGCCGCACACGCTCTCCTTCCGGCTCGACATCGAGCGCAGCGCCTGCATGCCGCTGGAGGGCAAGGGCGTGTACGCGCGCTGGGACGCCGACGACCAGTCGCTGCGGGTGTACTCCTCCACCCAGACCTCCACCAGCGTGCGCATGGCGCTGGCCGCCAAGCTGGGCATCCCGCTGCCCAAGGTGGAGGTGATCGCGCCCGACGTCGGGGGCGGCTTCGGGGTCAAGATCGTGCACCCGTGGCCGGAGGAGGTGCTGGTGCCGTGGGCCGCCCGGCTGCTGAACCGGGAGCTGAAGTGGACCGAGGACCGGCGGGAGCACTTCATCAGCAGCGCCCACGAGCGGGCCCAGGTGCAGCACGTCAAGGTCGGGTTCGACGACGAGGGCCGGGTGCTGGGGCTGTCGGTGGAGATCCTGCACGACCACGGGGCCTACACGCCCTACGGCATCATCGTGCCGATCATCACCTCCACCCAGCTGCTCGGGCCGTACAAGATCGGGGCCTACCGGGTCGAGTTCTCCTCGGTCTACACCAACACCGTGCAGGTCACCCCGTACCGGGGGGCCGGGCGCCCGCAGGGCGTGTTCTGCATGGAACGCACGATGGACAAGATCGCCGCCTTCCTGGGCAAGGACAGGACCGACGTCCGCGCCGCCAACTTCATCCAGCCCGACGAGTTCCCGTACGACCAGGGGATGATCTTCCAGGACGGCCGCCCCCTCATCTACGACAGCGGCGACTACCCCGAATCCCTCCGGAAACTGAAGGAACTCATCGGGTGGGACGAGTTCCCCGCCCTCCAGGAGGTCGCCCGCGCCGAGGGCCGCCGCATCGGCATCGGCATCGGCTGCTACGTGGAAGGCACCGGCGTCGGCCCCTACGAGGGCGGCCACGTGCAGATCACCTCGGACGGCCGGGTGCACGTCTCCACCGGCCTCACCTCCCAGGGCCAGGGCCACGAGACCGTGTTCGCCCAGATCGCCGCCACCGAACTCGGCGTGCCCATCGAACGCGTCTCCGTGGTCACCGGCGACACCCGCCGCTTCGGCTACGCCGTCGGCACCTTCGCCTCACGCGCCGCCGTGATGAGCGGCAACGCCATCGCGCTGGCCTGCCGCAAGGTCCGCGAAAAGGCCCTGCGGGTGGCCGCCGACGCCCTCGAAGCCGACCCGCGCGACCTGGAGATCACCGACGGCATGGTCCACGTGGTCGGCTCCCCCTCCGCCGCCATCCCCCTGGCCACCGTCGCCGTGCTCTCCAACCCCCTGCGCTACGCCTTCGACGAGGAGGCCAAACGCGCCACCCAGTTCGCCGGCAGCGCCGACATGAACCGCCCCCCGGTCGCCGAGGGCGAGGAACCCGGCCTGGAGGGCAAGGACTACTACTCCCCGATCCGCTCCACCTTCGCCTCCGGCATGCACGCCGCCATCGTGGAGACCGACCCCGACACCGCCGAGATCCGCATCCTCAGGTACGCCGTCGTCCACGACTGCGGCAAGATGATCAACCCCATGCTGGTGGAGGGCCAGATCCACGGCGGCGTCGCCCAGGGCGTCGGCGGCGCCCTCTACGAGAAGATGGCCTACGACGACCACGGCCAGCTCCTGAACGCCTCCTTCATGGACTTCCTCATGCCGTACGCCACCGAGATCCCCCGCATCGAGACCGACCACCTGGAAACCCCCTCACCCCTGAACCCGCTGGGCATCAAGGGCGCGGGGGAGGCCGGGGTGATCCCGGTCGCGTCGGTGATCGCCGGGGCGATCGAGAACGCCGAGGGTTTCCCCATCGACCGCATGCCGATCTCCCCGTCCGAACTGCACGAGCTCCGCGTCAGACCCGCGTGAGGCGCTTGCGGAACACCCAGTAGGTCCAGGCCTGGTACGCGACGACCCCCGGCAGCGCGATCAGCCCGATCCAGGTGAGCACGGTCAGCGTGTACGGCGCCGAGGCCATCTCGGCCACCGTCAGCCCCGGCAGCGGGGCCGGGTAGAGCGCGCCGAACAGGGTGGCCGTGCTCAGCGCGATCGCGGTGGCGGTGGCGGTGAAGGCCCAGCCCTCGCGGCGGCGCCAGATCAGGGCGACCCCGGCCGCCAGGGTGGCCATGGCGCCGGTCGAGGCCACCCAGAGCACGGGCGAGTCCGTGCCGGAGGGGAGCGAGGACAGGACGGCGATGGCGACCGGGATCACGCCCACCGAGGCGAGCAGCGCGGCCAGGCGGGCGCGGGCGCGGACCGCCCCCTCGGTCTTGAGGGCGAGGAAGACGGCGCCGTGCAGGGTGGCCAGGGCGAGCGAGAACGCGCCGCCCAGGACGGTGGCCAGGGCGCTGCCGAAGAGCAGGTTGGCGAAGATGGCGCCCCACAGGAAGGCGACCAGGACGCTGCCGGTGACGATCCCGGCGTCGCAGAGCGCCACCTCGCGGCCGGGGCGGACCTTGCCGCGCCACTCCAGGCCGACGCCGCGGACGATCAGACCGGCCACGATCAGCACCATGGCCAGGTAGAACTCGCTGAGGAAGCCGGAGTACCAGGCGGGGAAGGCGGCGAACATGGCGCCGATGGCGGTGATGAGCCAGACCTCGTTGCCGTCCCAGACGGGGCCGATGGTGGAGATCACCTGGCGGCGTTCCGCCTGGGTGCGGGAGAGCACGGGCAGCAGCGCGCCGACGCCGAAGTCGAATCCCTCCAGGACGAAGTAGCCCGTCCAGAGGAACGCGATGACGATGAACCAGAAGGTGGTCATGGCGGGATTCCTCAGTACATCAGGGTCGGCCGGGACTCGGCGTGGGCCGGTCGCGGGATCAGGACGGTCTGGTCGTCGTCCGGGGCGGGGGCGGTGGGGGCGGGCAGTTCGGGGCCCGCCTTCACGTGCCGGACGAACAGGCCGATCTCGGCCAGGGCCAGCAGGCCGTACAGGACGGTGAAGATGGCCAGGGAGATGGCCACCTCGGTGAGGCTGACGCCGGGGGAGACGCTGGCGGCGGTGAGCAGCTCGCCCTGGACGGTCCAGGGCTGGCGGCCGATCTCGGAGAGCAGCCAGCCGGCGATCATCGCCAGGATCGGCATCGGCAGGGCCAGCACGCACACCTTGGCGAACCAGGTCGGCACGCCCCTGGCCCGGCGCCCCCGGCCACGGGTCAGCCACAGGCCCAGGACGGCCAGGCCGATGGCGGCCGAGCCGAGGCCGACCATGACCCGGAAGGACCAGAAGACCACCTGCTGGTTCGGCGTGTAGTCGCCGGGGCCGAACTCGGCCTGGAAGCGCTGCTGGAGGTCGTCCACGCCCTGGATGGTGGCGCTCGGGTCGTGCGCGGCCAGCAGGCTCAGCATGTTGGGGATCTCGATGCCGGGGACCACCGAGAAGGGCGCGCCCTGGGTGTCCTGGCGCAGGCCCTCGGCGGCGGCCAGCTTCATCGGCTGCTGCTCGTGGAGGAGCTGCCCGGACAGGTCCCCGCTGCCCGCGACCACCGCCCCCGCGATGGCGGTCATGACCAGCGCGCCCTTGAGGCTCGTCCGCCACATGCTCCCTGCTTGGGGGGCGCGGGCGAAGTCGGCGCGGCGGGGGAGCAGGCCCTTGGACCCGCGCTCCCGCAGGATCCGGTAGCCGCTGACGGCCACCACGAACACCCCGGCGACCACGAACGAGGCCGCCACGACGTGCGGCACCTGGGCGAGCGCGGTCGAGTTGGTGAGCACCGCCCACAGGTCGGTCATCCTGGCCTTGCCGTCCACCACCTCGTACCCGACCGGATGCTTCATCCAGGCGTTGGCCGCCAGGATGAAGTACGCCGACAGGTTGGACCCGATCACCGCCGCCCACAGGCAGGCCAGGTGGACCCGCTTGGGCAGCCGGTCCCACCCGAAGATCCACAGTCCGAGGAAGGTCGACTCCAGGAAGAAGGCGAGCAGCGCCTCCATGGCCAGCGGGGCCCCGAAGACGTCCCCGACGAAGACGGAGTACTCACTCCAGTTCATCCCGAACTGGAACTCCTGCACGATGCCCGTGACCACCCCCATCGCGAAGTTGATCAGGAACAGCTTGCCGAAGAACTTGGTCAGAGTGAGGTAGTGCTCCTTGCCCGTGCGGTGCCAGGCGGTCTGCAGCCCTGCCACAAAAACGCCCAGACCAATAGTCAGGGGTACAAAAAGGAAGTGGTACACGGTGGTAATGCCAAACTGCCACCGCGCCAGATCAAGTGCGTCCATCTCCCCCTCCGGGAGGCCGGAGCTCTACGGGCCGTAGTTCTACTACCAGTAGTACTACGACCCGTAGAGCAAATGAGGGTCAGGTGCCTGCGATCTTCGTCACACATGACAATCCGCGTACCCAGGATCCAGGGCACCCTCCCGCACCCGAATCCCGGCACCAAACCCCGTACGTAGCCGAGGATGCCGGGTGCCGTGTCCCGGTTTCCAGGGACCGCCGCCCCGACTTCCTGGGCGTCCTTACGGGACCAATAATGGGCAAATCCCCTACGCGGGGGCGTCCCTCGTAGGGGTGATTCGCAGGTACGCCTCCCGGCTGACCGCGGGCCGGGCCCGGCTCACCGCATCGCGGCGGCCAGGTACGCCTCCAGGTTGCCCAGCTCGAACCCCCGACGGCGGATCTTGTTCACCAGCACCCGGAAATCCCGGGACAGGTTGGGCCGGAAGTGCAGCAGCAGAATGTCCCCCGGGCGGAGCTTCTTGTCCGGCGTCTGGTAGGCGATCTTCCCGCCCGGCTGCACGCTCGCCGTCCAGAGCAGCACGGCCTTGATCCCGCACGCCTTGGCCGCCCGCAGGGTGTCGGTGTTGTAGTTCCCGAAAGGCGGCCGGAAGAGCGTCGGCCGTACCCCCACCTGGCGCTTGATCACGGTGGAGGCCCCGCAGATCTCCGCCTTCTGCCCGTCGTACCCCAGGGTGCGCAGGTTCGGATGGCTCAGCGTGTGGTTCTCCACCGGCACCCCCAGCTCCTTGAAGTACGGCCAGCCCCCCGCCCCCAGAAACCGCCCGTTCTCCGCCGACCTGTCGATCGGCCCCTTCGCCTCCACCGCGTCCCTGGTCGCGAACACCGTGATCGGCACCCGCTTCCCGCGCACCTGCCGGGCGAACCCCGGATCCTGCTCCCACCCGTCGTCGATGGTCAGGAACACCACCTTCCGCGTCGTGGAGATGGAACTGATCACCGGCGGCAACTGCCCCTTGTCCACCTTCCCGACCTCCCCCGCGATCGGCAGCACCCCCACCGGCCCCGTCGGCGACGGACTGGGCGCCGGGCTCACCGGCGGCGCCACCGTCGAGGTCCCCTGAACCTGCTCCGGCCCCGCCGCCTCCTCGGTGCTCGTGACCCCCGCCGAACACCCCGCCGCCATCACCACGACAGCCCCACGAGCCGTCATCCGCCTCAACATCCCCGAGATCATGGCGCTTAGTATGACGCCGTAGCACACCCCACCGGGGCCAGGCACCAGATGAAGCTGAAGCAGCGTGCCCCTTCTATCTTGCTTGGATCAACCGGTGGCACGGCGAAAGCCCATGGCGCTCCACCGAATATGGGCACGATCCAGAAGATCGCCTCTTTGCGCGTAACCCACCAGCCGTAAACCGTTGTCGTGGGCCAATGTGATGGTTTCCTCATCGGAGATATGAAACATACAGCGACGGGCCGGAAGTGGACCGTGCCGTAGCGTGAGAATGACGACACCTTCGGCGGCGGTGAGGGCGGCGACTCGCCGCATGGCCGGGAGGCGATCAGCCGGAGGAAGATGCATCCAGACCGCTGACATCATGACGAGATCGAACGATTGGTCACGGAGGACCGCCAGATGTGGCAGGGCGTCGTCAATCCAGGTAATCGGCTGATCAGCATGCCTGAGCTTGGCTAATTCCCTGAGCTCGGCAGTTGGCTCGACGGCCACGACATCATGGCCCCGGGCGCAAAGCGCGGCTGCGTCACGGCCCGAACCTGCTCCTATGTCGAGCACACGACTGAGGTCTTCCGGCACGAGGTGGAGCACGTCACGATGGACATCCTCGTATCGGAGCTTCTCGTATCGATCAGCGAGCTGAGCCGCGTCAGGACCGTATCCAGTCGTACCCTCACGCATGCAGCCAATGATAGCCATGCCTAAAGAGCCGCCCGCTCTCTCGCGGTCCTTAGGCAACATGAACATAAAAAGGTACAGACAGGTAGGTATCACCGGCGGCGTGGCATGGGCGAAAGTGGGAAGATTATTTCCGTCCAGCGAAAGCGTCGTGATGGGGAGTAGTGGCACACGCTAGAGGATCAGTGACCAGGTGCTGCGACGTGCTGGCGAATCGTTAGGCACCATGCCATAATCCGAGTGGGCAAGGAGATTGTTCGCTACTCTAGCGTGCCAGACCAGTCGGGCCGTTAAGAACGGTGGGAAGGGTTCCTTGCAATGGTGCAACAATTCGCCCAAAAGGCTTTTATTGTGCGAGGCGACCATATACTTATGGTCCGGAAGTCGAGCGAGGACCCCCATAACCCACTACGGTGGGAGGTGCCCGGCGGTCGCATGCTGTTCGGCGAAGACATCGACGACCATATCAAACGTGAAGTATTTGAAGAAACCGGCATTGGTGTAAATCCCGGAAAGCCGTTTCATGTATGGCAATGGGTCATGCACGGCCCTGGAGAGCCGCCCGATCAGGGAACCCAAGTCGTGGCGTTAGCGCGAAAATGCAGCCCAACATCGTTCCAGATTAGTACGGACGGGCGCGACGAGAGCGATCACCTTGACCTGGCGAAATGGATTCCCATCGAAAAACTGCTGAGTCTGGATCTCATCCCCTCCCTCCGCCCCGCCGCTGAGATCTTCTTCAGCAACTGGGAGAAAAGCCAGCACGTACATCCAGTAAGACGGCTACGGGTATGGTTTGGCAGTCTGTCCGGACTGTCGCGTCGCACTGCCGGAATCTCAGCGGGGAAACGGCCGCGGCGATCGGGAGGCCCGAAGAAGTCCTCCGCGTCGAGCATTCAGGAAGTATAGCCGCTCAGCCCGCTACGCGATCATATTCGAAAACGGAGACGGGACGTTCGCATGAGTTGTTTCATGTGCAAGGTCGCTGCACAGGCGGACGATGTCCCCTGGTACGACCGGCCCGTTCGGGTGAATCCGCATGGTGACTTTGCCATTATCGGCACGGGCGCGGTCGCTCCAGGGTACGTCTTGATATGTACTGCAGAGCATGTTTCATCCCTTACCCGGTTGGACAAAGACAGGCGTGAAGAGCTCCTGGGATTCGTTGACGAGGTCACCCGGGCCCTTGAGACGCACTTTGGCCCGGTGATCTTCTTCGAGCACAGTGGTGGTCCCCGCTCCATGCCCGGGTCGTCATGCATCGAACACGCCCACCTGCATCTGTGGGCCGTCGGGGATAGGGTGACGCTTTCGCTGGCGCCACCCTATCAGTTATTCGCGACTCTCCGTGACTTCCTGGCGCACTACGATGCTGAGCGGCCATATCTGATGTGCTCGCGGCACGGCTCCATTCTGGTCGCACCTGACCCGGGGACGTCTCAGTTCTTTCGCCGTCAGGTGGCAGCTCAACTCGGGGAACAGCAAGCATGGGATTATGCCGCTGCCCCATTTTGGCAAAATATGCGCATAACCTATGACACCTTGGTCGGTTCATAGATATGGGGCCATGAACTAGATGACTGTCGATAAGGGGCGCCTCCGTGAATGCATGGAGGTGATACGGAACAAATTCCAGCATGACTGCACGGTGGGAGTAAGGATTCAACACCTTCCTCCCGGATTATTCGCATCAAGCCAGTATTTCGACTTTCCGGATCGCCCGCACCGGGGACTGCACGGGACGGCTGCCGCGCTGCGGGTGCTGGCGGCGGAAGCCCGTGACGACGACCGGTCCAGGGAGGTCGCTGTGGGGCTGGTCAAATATCTGGCGCAGCGGCCGGCGGTCGAGCGGGCGATCGAGAGGGACAAGCCGCGGCTGGGCACCCTCGAAAAACGATTACTTCAGGAACAGCAGAACACTGTAAAACAGGCAGAAATCCTCTACGCGCTGAGTTTCGTTTCCACCGGCCTGGCGTCCTGTGATCAATTGCGATATGAGATCGCCGAGCGGATTATGACTGGGCTGGTTGTCGGCAGCAGCGGCTGGGGCGTCACACTGAACTCGGGGGCCGTCATCAGTGAGTTGGCCACCGCCCACGTGCTGAGGGCGCTGAGCGCCAACGGCTTTCCCGTTTCCGCCAGTATCCACGAAGAGCTTCGAGGCCGCCTGCTGGCCAGGGCCAGGTCGAGTGGCGGTACGGTCGACGAGGTCTATGTCAGTACGTTCGTGCTTCAGGTTCTCATTGAGACGAGTCTCATCCAGCGAAGCGAGGCCGTCCTGGTCTTCGACTACCTGTGGCTGAGGCTCAAGGACAAACTCGCCGAGCCCAGAGAATCGAGTATCGATCTTCTGGGGGATCACGATCGGGACTTTGTCCGAGTTCCCTGGCAGATCCATCTGATCGCCGACGCCTGGTTGGTGCGGCCAATAAGGCGCTACCTCGCCTCGAGTACGCAGGCTGCTCTCAACCAGATCGTTAGTGGTGTCCTCGGCGAAGGATTTCGCTACCCGGATTCCGGTCCATACGTGTCGACTCGCACCTACGGTTACATCTATGGAATGCTGTCGATAATTGGAAGTCACGGGAATGTGGTCGGGCGTGGCGATCTGACTTGGGGAAGCACCCTGATCTCAGCCCTGGGAGTCGTGAGAAAGCGCCATCGCGTGATTCAGGGGACGCTCTGGGCGGGTGCGGTCACGGTGGTCGCCGCAGCAACGTTGATCTGGATGCGATCCGACGACTTTTCGATCGGTGACCTGGCCGCGAACTTTGTGGCCGGGGGTGTCATCGCCCTTATGGCATGGACCACGCGTCGTCTCCGCTAGCGGGATCGGCTCAGTGGTCTGGTGTCAACCGCTTAAGTTCGGCGAGAAATTCAAGTCGGCGGCCGTGTTCCTTCTCGACTTCGGGATCGAGACTTCGCAGGTGAATGTTCTGCAGTTCACGGTTCCGTGCTTCGGCTTCGGCCAGCATCTCTTCGGGTCGACTCATTGCGCTGCCAACGTAGAGCGGCTGATATCCATAGGTAGTCATAAGGTCGGCTGTGACTTCTTCCACTTGTTTGACAAAGTCTCTGACGGAGGCGGCTGTGTGGGCGCCCACGTGGGAACTCGATAATGGTTTCGCCAGATTGACCCAGATCGGCGAGAGCCTTGACGCGATCAGTGCTTCTGAGCTCCGGTGGAAGTCGAAGATCGACTCCTGAAAATCAAGCCCGAGTTGCTGGCACAGACCACGCATGGTGTCGTGGGGATACCGCACCAGGTCCTCATAGCGGATGGTCGACCAGTGGATTTCAGGGTGCCCCTGGCGAAGAGCCTCTGCCTGGACTTGGTCTCGCTTCCAGTTAAACCCAGCGATGCATGGATGTTTTGGTCCTATCGGAGCTTTTCGGAAGGATAGCGCAACGTCTCTAGGGTCGCGTACTATATGTATGACTTTGACTGTGGGGCTGGCCCTGACAATTTGGTCGAAGTAATATAGGTTCTCCAGGCATTTATTCACCCATACTTCGCGTGAGAGTGTTTCCGTGCAACAGTCGTAGCAGGCGATCACCGCGCCGGCCAGGCTGTCATGCCGCATAGCGTCCACTATCCTGCGGGGCGAGTAGGCGCCTTCCGGCCAGGAAAGGACATTGAGGTCGATCAGGCGGGTCATGTCCATGGCGAGATCGCGGCGGTCCAGCTCACCGTGTTTTGTGTATCGAGGCAGGAGCTTCTGAAACTCTTTGAGTTTGTGAACTGAGGGTGGTGCGGCCACCCCATCGAGCCTGCCGAGCATGAGCCTAAGGAGATTCGACCCCGAGCGTTGGGTGCCGATCATCTGTATTCTGCTTACGATCATGATGGAGACTTTTCCTCAAGATGTTGGCGGCACGGGCGGGTTCCAATGGGTTGAGATAAATGCCCGCGCCAAGTTCCATCGCGCCCGGCCTTTTCAGAGTGCCGTCGGGCTTGTGCAACGGAACTATTTCGATGCGCAGGTGCTGGGCGGCATCTGCATCTTTTGTCGACTGCATGATGTTCAGTAGATACGGTGGCATTTCCCCGGTCGCACGCGAGCAGAGGAGCAGGGCTGTTTTGATCTCGAAGGCGAGTGCTTCGCGTTCTTCGTTCCGTAGTTCGCTCAGGTATCCGACATGGCGGACAGGTGTCACGGCCATTTCAAAGGGGAGGCGGGCCCATGGGGATATCTGGAGTCTCGCCAGGGAGGAATCCTGGATGAGCAGGTGTTCCGCATCGGGCCAGGAGCAGATGGGGCAGCCGGAGTCGTCGATCCACATCCTTCGAGGGGTGAAATCAAGACCGACGATCTGACCATGGGGGTGGGCTACCGTGGGCCCGAACTCGTCGCCGTGTGATTCGAACGCGTAGACGGCTCGAATACGAGAGTCCCGCATCATCTCCTTGGTTCGTTTACCGACCAGGGACAACATCTCGTGTATGACGCGAACGCTTTGATCGACCAGTCGTCCGTAATGATTTGATGTGTAGAGCAGAACCTGGTGGTCACCATAGGGGCCATCTGCGTAGGCTGGGCCCTTCGAGGTGACCACGGGATGCTTGCTTGGGAGCGTTACGACCTCGTAGTCTCGGGGGAGTTCTGCAGATCCTGGACAGAATGGGCAGTGGATTCCTGGTTCATCCTTTTTGGTCCGGTCTATTTGTGCTCGCACATCGAGCCGATTCGGCAGAATTATTGTCCACTCGTCCTCGACCGGGCTCCATATCGCGCGGGCCGAGCTCCTCATCGGACCACCTTTCGCCGCTGCGATCGACATTCTATTTTCTCGGTCGGCACATGCCTAGTGCTCATTCGGGAGTTGTAGATGCGTTGCTTCCCGCCTGCTGCCGTGTCGTCCGTAGGGCTGGAACCGTGAGCGGGCAGAGTCCGAGCAATAGGGTTCCCGTGAATTCCAGTACGGTGATGGTTGGAGTTCCTAGAGTTCCGGGCTGCGTACGAGTGCGAGGACGACGATCTGCCGGTAGCCAGACGGTGATGTGCTGTCGTTCCGGAGCCGGGCGATCCGCCTTGCCGATCACGTCCCGGCTCGTCCGAGCATCTTTCCAACTCGTTTAGGGAGCGCTACTCCACCCATTGTCGGAGACCACCCGCCCTCAGCCAGACGGTGAACGGCACGCGGACCGGGCCGCCTGGGGGCTCGATCCGCCCGCGACCCGGAGGTGTAGATCGCCGTTGTACTTGCTGTACGTTGGGCGATCTGGTGCGGGGAAAGGTCAATCTTGGACAACAAGCGTGTTTCGCCTGCCGAGCGGGACCAGGTGCGCGCCATCCTCCAGGAGCACTTCGTGGCGGGACGACTGGAATGGGCTGACCTGGCGGCCCGCATCGCCGCCTCCGACGGGGCCAGAACGCGCCGCGACCTGGAGAGGCTGGTCACCGACCTGCCCCCGATCCCGGGGATGGCCCTGACGTCCGGCGAGGACCATTCCGCCGGCAAGATCCGGCGTGGGCCCTCGGAGGCCGATGTCGAGCGCTCCCTGAAGATCGCCTTATACCTGTTCCTGCCGTTGGTCATCCTTGTCTACGGAGTCGCCCTGCTCGGGGTGACCGTGTCGCACTGGCTCACTCACGCCACCCCTGCCGCCCGACTGCTCGCCCTCGCCTGCCTGGTCACGGTCATCGCCGGGACGGTCTACCTGCTCATGTGGTGATCCGCGTAGGCGGAGAGCGCGGGCAGGGCCAGGACGGTGATCCGCCGGTAGCGGACCGAGATGAGGCCCTCGTCCCGGAGGCGGGCCACCGCCTTGCCGATCGCGTCCCGGCCGGCTCCGATCAGTTTTCCCAGCTCGTCGTGGGAGAGCCGGACGCCCAGGTCGTGGCCCGCGCTGGTGCGGTACCCGTGCCGGGCGGTCAGCACGCTGAGCGCGCGGGCCAGCCGCGCCAGGACGGGGTACCCGGCGAACTCCAGGCGGCGGTCGTTGGCCCAGACCAGCCGATCGGCCACCATGCCGCCCACGGCGGGCCAGGCCTCCTCGTGCCGGGCCAGGAAGCCCAGGAACTCCCCGCCGGAGATCACCCGTGCGCGGACGGGTGAGCAGGTGGTCACCGTGGCCGTGCGGGCGACCCCGCGCAGCAGGGTCATCTCGCCCACCACGTCCCCCGACACCGTGATGTCCAGCAGGCTCTCCGCGCCGTTGGCCAGCCGCGCGCTCACCTTCACGCAGGCCGACGCCCCGGCCCGTACGGAGGTGAGCAGGTAGACGTGCATGCCCGGCTCGCCCTGCCGGATCAGCACCCGGCCAGGACCGAACGCGCGCGGCGAACCCAGATCCAGCAGATCCGCCCGCGCCCGCGCCCCGAGCCGGGCCAGCAGCGTCCCCGCCGGCCAGGCCACGCCGTCGCGCGGGGACCCGGCGGAAAGGTCGACGTTCACAGCGGAACCTCCTCGGCCTCGGCTCCACCCGAGTGTGCATCGGCAGGTCCGGACGGATCCCATACAACGATTGCTTCGCCCGCCGCCGCGCGTCACTTGCTCCAGATGGACACGTGTACGGCCGGGCGGAACCGGGCGCGCGGGACCCCGGCCCCGGGGGAGTGCATCAGCTGGGTGGCGGTCGGGGTGCTGAGGAAGTCCAGGAAGGTCCCGGCCAAGGGGGAGCGGCTGGTGGGGTCCAGGGCGGTGGCGTACCAGGTCAGATCGACGGGGGTGGCCGGGGTTTCGACGACGGTGAGGTCGCCGCGGCGGAGGTGGCGGGTGGCCAGGTGGCCGATGGCGGGGGCGATGCCGTCGCCGGCCGTGGCGGCGTCCCAGGTGGCCGCCTGGCTGGGGAAGACGCGGATGCGGGACTCCGGGACGCGCAGGCGGCGGAGCAGGTGGCTGACGTCGCTGGCCGGATCCTCGATGGACGGGTCGACCAGCCAGGTGTCCCGGGAGCCGGTGGGGGAGCCGACCGCGAGCAGACGGCAGCGGAGCACGGGCTGACTGGTCAGGCGTTCGCCGGTGACCCTGGGGCCGAGGGCCACGTCGGCCACCCGGCTGGTGAGCAGGAGCGGGATCTCCTCGGTGACGGCCTCGCCGCAGGTGGTCTCCATCGCGCGGCGGCGGCCGAAGACGTCGGTGAGGGAGGAGGCCACGAACTCGGCGATGGCGCCGGTGGCCACCAGGTGCAGGCGGTCGGCGCGGACCGTGCGGACGGCGGACTCCGCCTCGGCGCCGAGCGCGACCATCTGGGCGGCGATGGAGAAGAGCCGCCTGCCCCCCTCGGTGAGGGTCATCCGGTCCCCGGAGCGCACCACCAGCGGGTCGCCCATGTGCACCCGGAGGGCGCCCAGCGCCTGCGAGATGGCCGGTTCGCTGACCCCGAGCGCCTTGGCCGCCGCCTTGACCGAGCCGAGCCTGCCCACGAACACGAAGGCGCTGAGCTGGGTCAGGGTCACCTGTTCTTTCTAGACCGCTCTCGGTCATTAATGAACCCCTTATTTCCGCATTGTTGCGGTGGCACCGGGCGGGGTGAGGTGGGGGTAGCGCAGTCGACGAGGAGGTTGGCATGCAGGTTCCCGCCAGTTTCGAGTTCGAGCGGGCCGAGAGCGTGGGGCACGCGCTGGAGTTGCTGGAGCGGTACGGACCCGAGGCCCGGCTGGTGGCGGGCGGGCACAGCCTGATCCCGATGATGAAGCTCCGGCTGGCCCAGCCGGACGCCCTGATCGACATCAACGGGCTGGCGGAGCTGAGCCACCTCGCGGTGGCGGGGGACACGCTGGTGATCGGCGCCCTGGTACGGCACGCCGCCCTCCTCGCCGACCCCGACGTAGGCCGATATTTCCCGATATTTCATGAAGCGGAGCGGGTGATCGCGGATCCCGTGGTGCGGAACCGGGGCACCGTCGGCGGGTCGCTCTGCCAGGCCGACCCGTCCGAGGATCTCTCGGCGGCGTTCGCGGCCGTCCGGGCCGATGCCGTGATCGCGGGGCCGGGCGGCAGCCGTACCGTGTCCATCCGGGACTTCCACGTCGGGCCGTACGAGACGGTGGTCGAACCCGGGGAGATCCTGACCGAGCTCCGGGTGCCCATCAGGCCGGGGGCGGGCAGCGCGTACGTCAAGGTGGAGCGCAGGGTGGGGGACTGGCCGGTGGCCGCCGCCGGGGCCTACCTGCGGCTGGGGCCCGGCGGGGTGATCGCCGAGGCGGGGCTGGGGCTGACCGCCGTGGGCGCCGAGCACTTCACCGCGCCCGAGGCCGAGGCGTACCTGATCGGAAAGGAACCGGGCGAGGCGGTCCTGCGCGAGGCGGGCAGGATCGCCGCCGAAAGCTGCGAGCCGCAGGCCGACCAGCGCGGCCCGGTCGACTACAAACGCCACCTGGCCGGAGAACTCACCTTCCGGGCGCTGAGCCGCGCCGCCGCCCGAGCCGACGGGAGCCAGTCATGAGGATCAGCGTCACCGTGAACGGCCAGACCCACGTGCGCGACGTGGAACCGCGCCTGCTGCTGGTGCACTTCCTCCGCGACGAGCTCGGCCTGACCGGCACCCACTGGGGCTGCGACACCTCCAACTGCGGGGTGTGCGTGGTGCAGTTGGACGGCGTGCCGGTCAAGTCGTGCACCGTGCTGGCGGTGATGGCCGACGGGCACGAGGTGACCACGGTGGAGGGCCTGGAGAAGGACGGCGAGCTCGACCCCGTGCAGCAGGGCTTCGTGCAGTGCCACGGACTGCAGTGCGGGTTCTGCACCCCCGGCATGCTGATGACCGCCCGCTGGCTGCTCGACCGCAACCCCGACCCGGACGAGGGCGAGATCCGGGAGGCCATCTCGGGGCAGCTCTGCCGGTGCACCGGCTACGAGAACATCGTGCGCTCGGTCCGCTGGGCGGCGGAGAACCAGGAGGCGAAGGCATGAGCACCCCGATGGGCTTCGGCCGCATGCACCGCAAGGAGGACGCCCGGTTCATCCGGGGCCGCGGCGGCTACGTGGACGACGTGCAGCTGCCCGGCATGCTCTACGGGGCCGTCCTGCGCAGCCCGCACGCGCACGCCTGGATCCGCTCCGTGGACACCGCCGCCGCCGAGGCGCACCCCAAGGTCCGGGCGGTCATCACCGGCGCCACCCTGGCCGGGCTCAACCTGGACTGGATGCCCACGCTCTCGGCCGACACCCAGGCGGTGCTGGCCACCGACAAGGTCAGGTTCCAGGGCCAGGAGGTCGCCTTCGTGGTGGCCGAGGACCGGTACTCGGCGCGCGACGCCCTGGAGCTCATCGACGTCGACTACGAGCCGCTGGATCCGGTGATCGACGCTAGGACGGCGCTGGACGAGGGCGCCCCCGTCATCCGGGACGACCAGGAGGGCCGTACCGACAACCGGATCTTCGACTGGGAGGCCGGGGACCGGGCCGCCGCCGACGCCGTCTTCGCCCGGGCCGAAGTCACGGTGAGCCAGGACATGCTCTACCCGCGGGTGCACCCCGCGCCGCTGGAGACCTGCGGCGCGGTGGCCGACTTCGACAAGGTCACCGGCAAGCTGACCGTCTGGTGCCCCACCCAGGCCCCGCACGCCCACCGCACCCTGTACGCGATGGTGGCCGGCCTCCCCGAACACAAGATCCGCGTCATCAGCCCCGACATCGGCGGCGGCTTCGGCGGAAAAGTCGGGATATATCCAGGATATGTCTGCGCGATTGTCGGGTCGATCGTCACCGGCAGGCCGGTCAAGTGGATGGAGGACCGGTCCGAGAACCTGATGAGCACCGCCTTCGCCCGCGACTACCACATGCGCGGCGAGGTGGCCGCCACCCGCGACGGCCGCATCCAGGCCATCCGCGTCAAGGTCCTGGCCGACCACGGCGCCTTCAACGGCACCGCCCAGCCCAGCAAGTTCCCGGCCGGGTTCTTCCACGTCTTCACCGGCTCCTACGACATCCAGGCCGCGCACTGCGAGGTCACCGGCGTCTACACCAACAAGGCACCGGGCGGCGTCGCCTACGCCTGCTCCTTCCGCATCACCGAGGCCGTCTACCTGGTCGAACGCATGATCGACGTACTGGCCGCGGAACTGGGCGCCGATCCCGCGGAACTGCGCATGAAGAACCTGCTCCGCCCCGAGCAGTTCCCCTACACCACCCCCACCGGCTGGGAGTACGACTCCGGGGACTACCAGAAGACCCTCCAGCTGGCCATGGACATGGCCGGTTACGACGCCCTCCGCCGCGAGCAGGCCGAGAAAAGGGCACGCGGCGAGCCGATGGGCATCGGCATCAGCTTCTTCACCGAGGCCGTCGGCGCGGGGCCGCGCAAGCACATGGACATCCTCGGCCTCGGCATGGCCGACGGCGCCGAGCTCCGGGTGCACCCGACCGGCAAGGCCGTGCTCCGGGTCTCCTGCCAGACCCAGGGCCAGGGCCACGAGACCACCTTCGCCCAGATCGTCGCCGCCGAACTCGGCATCTCTCCGGACGACGTGGAGGTGGTGCACGGCGACACCGACCAGACCCCGTTCGGGCTCGGCACGTACGGCTCCCGCAGCACGCCCGTCTCCGGCGCCGCCACCGCGATGGTCGCCCGCAAGGTCAGGGAACGCGCCCGCCAGGTGGCCTCGGCCATGCTGGAAGCCTCCCCGCAGGACCTGGAATGGTCGGTCGGCGAGTCCGGCGGCGCCTGGACGGTGGCGGGCACCGGGGCGAGCAGGACCATCCAGGAGATCGCCCTGGCCGCCCACTCCAACCTGGAACTCCCCGACGGCGTGGAGGGCCACCTGGACGCCACCTGCGTCTACAACCCGCCCAACCTCACCTACCCCTTCGGCGCCTACATCTGCGTGGTGGACGTGGACCCCGGCACCGGCCAGGTCAAGGTCCGCCGCTTCGTCGCCGTGGACGACTGCGGGAACCGGATCAACCCGATGATCGTCGAAGGCCAGGTGCACGGCGGCCTCGCCGACGGGGTCGGCATGGCGCTCATGCAGCTGATGGCCTTCGACGAGGAGGGCAACCACCTCGGCGCCTCCTTCATGGACTACCTGCTGCCGACCGCCCTGGAGTGCCCGTCCTGGGAGCTCGGCGAGACCGTCACCCCCTCCCCGCACCACCCCATCGGCGCCAAGGGCGTCGGCGAGTCGGCCACCGTGGGCTCGCCGGCCGCCGTGGTCAACGCGGTGATCGACGCCCTCGCCCCGTACGGCGTGCGCCACGCCGACATGCCGCTCACCCCGGCCGCCGTCTGGCGGGCCATCCAGGGCGACCCGATCCGGACCGACCTGGCCATCACATGAGTGAGTTCCTCGGCATGCCCTCCCGGCGCCCCGGCGGCCCCCCGCCGGGCCGGGAGCAGGCGTTGCGCGCGCGGCGTCAGCCGTACGTGGTGGCGACCGTGGTACGGGCGGCCCGGCCGACCAGCGCCAAGGCCGGGGACCGGGCGCTGGTGTTCCCCGACGGGACCATCGAGGGGTTCGTCGGGGGGCACTGCGCGCTGGCCACCGTCCGCACCCAGAGCCTGCGCTCGCTCGCCGAGGGCCGCTCCACGCTGCTGCGCATCACCCCCGAGGCGGCGGAGCCGTACGAGGAGGAGGGGCTGGTGGCGGTCGGGCAACCCTGCCTGTCCGGCGGGACCCTGGAGATCTTCCTGGAGGCGGTGATCCCGCCCATGCTCGTCCTGGTGTACGGCCAGGGCCCGATCGCCCACGCCCTGCACACCCTGGGCACCGCCCTCGGCTACGAGATCGAGCGCACCGAGGACCCCCAGGTCACCCTGGCCCCGGACACCGCCGCCGTGATCGTGGCCTCACACGGGATCGCGGAAACCCCCGTCCTCCAACACGCCATTTCCGGAAATATCCCTTACATCGGGTTGGTGGCCAGCCGGCGGCGGGGGAACGCGGTGCTGGCCGGGATCGAGGGCGGCGAGCGCGTGCACACCCCGGCCGGGCTCGACCTGAAGGCCCGCACGCCCGCCGAGATCGCGCTCACCGTCTACGCCGAGATGCTCGCCGTCCGCGCCTGAAAGCATGTGAAAATCTGCAAGCCCGTCTTGACCGGTGGGGGCAGATCTTGCCGTTATCGTCGCTCCTCTAGATTCTCTAGTGTGCTCGGCATCGGAGGTGGGAGCCATGAAGGTCATCGGCAGCGCTCTGCTCGGAGTGGACCGTGCCCGGTTGTGGACCGCGTTGCAGGATCCCGGGGTGCTCGTCCGGACCATCCCCGGATGTGAGCGCCTGGAGGCGGTCGGCGGTGACATCTACCGGATGACCGTGCACGCCGGGGTGGCCTCCATCCGGGGCGTCTACCAGGGCGAGGTCGCCCTCGCCGAGCCCGAGGAGCCGGAGAGCTTCGTGCTGCGAGCCCGGGGCCAGGGCGCGCCCGGCACGGTGGACGCCACCGTGCAGATCCGGCTCAGCGAGGTCGAGGGCGGCACCCGGGTGGACTACGACGCCGACGCCGTGGTCGGCGGCATGATCGGCGGGGTCGGCCAGCGCATGCTCAACTCGGTGGCCCGCAAGACCGCGGGGGAGTTCTTCTCCGCCGTCGAGGAACACCTGCTCGCCGGCCCGGTCCTGGTCGAGACCGCCGGTCCCGTCCCGGCACTCGCCGAGGTCCCGATCTTCGCCGAAGCCCCGGCGTTCCCCGAAGCCCCGGCGTTCCCCGAGGCTCCGGTGTTCTCCGAAGCTCCGCTGTCGCCCGCGGCCCCTGCCGCGCAGCCCGGCCAGGTCTTCACCCGTCCGGCACCGCCGCCCAAGCCCGCCGCGCCCTCCTGGTCGCTGCTGGCCGCCTTCGGCATGGGCGCGGCCATCGCGCTCGGCAGCGCGGTGATCGGCTGGCTGCTGGGCCGCTCCCGGCGGTGATGATCGAGTCTCCTGGCGGTCACCCTCAGGGCTCTCGCCCTGGGCGATCTTTTTGCGTAAGTTGTGGCTTATGCGGGAGGCGCACGCAGAGGATGCCCGATCGGAGGCCCGGCGGCTCGTACTCGATCTGCTGGGCGAGGAGCGACCAACGGCGGCCACCCTGCTCAGGGAGGCGCAAGCCGTGCTGGGCAGGGAACGCACCAGAAGGGCGGCCGAACTGGCCCGCGGCGCCCCGCTGACCCGGCGTGCCGCCGAACTGGCCGCCATCGCCGCCCTGTTCGTGGGCACCGGCGAGCTGGGCGGCGGCTGGTGGACGGTGAGCCGGGGCGGCACCCTGCCCCCACCGGAGGAGGTCCTGGTCAAGGCGGTCCCGCTGGACCCCTGGGGGGACCTGACCGTGCTGGAGATGCTCGCCGCCTGGATCGCCGACGACGTGGCCGACACGCTCTGGGGCCCGCCGGTCGGCTTCGCCGACCTCAACTCCTGGCAGGCCGAGGACCGCATCGACCTGCCGGGCGGCGCCCGCGCGGGCCACCGCCTGGTGGTCTCCTTCGACGCCGGGGGCCGCCTGGACGCCGTGGTCGTCGCGCGCAGGGACGAGAACCTGGGCTCCAACCTGGACTTCGCCTCGCTGCGCTACTCCCGCCCCGCCGAGGCCCAGTGGAGCTGGGGCGTCGCCGCCGGTCTCGGCCCGCATCCGCTGCCCGGCGAGCGGCCCAGCCCGTACGACGAGCCGGTCGACCCGCACGCCGCCGACCTGCTGCGCGACTGGGCACTCCAGCACGGCGCACTCGCCGCCCAGGTCGGCCCCGCCTGGACCACCCGGGGCGAGGTGGTGGCCGCCGTCGAGCGGGTCGACTGGATGTGGCGGAGCGCCGAGTGGTTCGCCTGGTGGCGCGCGGTCTCCGCGCTCATCGACGCCGAGTACGCCCAGCTGACCCACCGCCTGGACGATCTCACCCGCTGACCCCCTATTGGCATGACCTGGGCTTCAATGGCAGATTTGCTCCCTGTTCACGTCTCACCTTGGGAGCTCGCATGTCCTCCACGCCGACAGAAACCCCGGCCGACCTGGACGCCATGATGGTGGCCGACTACCGCGTGGCCGCCGAGGCCGACGCCGCCCGCTGGCGGTACGGGTTCCTCGTGGTGCTCGCCGGGCTGGTGGTGATCCTGATCGGGTTCGCCGTGGCGGTGATCAGCACCGGGGACGCCGGCATGCTCTTCGCCGGGCTCTCCGGCGTGGTGGGCACCATCATCGGGGCCTACTTCGGCGTACAGGCCGGGCAGTCCGGCAAGGACAAGGCCGAGGCCGAACTGCGCCGCGCCAACGACCGCGCCACCCGGATGGCCGCCTATGTCGGCCCGCAGAACATCGACCACGTCATGGGCGTCGGCCGCCACGTGGGCTGGCCCACCCGACCCTCCTAAGCAGCCTCTGACGACGATTTCCGGATTCTTCGGCAGAGTCCGCTGATTTCAGAGGTCATGGCTCGTCGGTAGAAACTGGAGCATGCACAGCGTCCGTATCGGAGTCGACACCGGGGGGACGTTCACCGACGTGGTCCTGGTGGACGAGGCCTCCGGCCAGATCGTCACGACCAAGACACCTTCTACTCCTGCCAACCCGGCCGATGGATTTCTGGCAGGGGTGCACAAGGTTCTTGAGCTCCACGGGAGCGTACCCGCGGATGACCTGGCCGCCGTCTCGGCGCTGGTGCACGGGACCACGGTCGCCACCAACCAGCTGCTGGAGGACCGCCCGGACGGCACCGCCCACCTGGGCTTCGTGACCACCGAGGGCTTCGAGTTCATCCTGGAGATCGCCCGCCAGAGCGTCCCGGACGGCTACGGGAACTCCTACTTCTGGGTGAAACCACCCCGGATCGTGCCGGTCCACCGGGTGAAAACGGTCGGCGGACGCCTGGACCACCAGGGCGCGCAGGTGCGGCCCTTCGACGAGGAGCAGGCCGTCGCCGTCGCCCGCTGGTTCCGCGACAGCGGGATCACCGCGATCGGCGTCTGCTTCCTGCACTCCTACGCCAACCCCGAGCACGAGCGGCGCATGCGCGAGGTGCTGGCCCGCGAGCACCCGGGCGCGGTGGTCTCCCTCTCCAGCGACGTGCTCCGCGAGTACCGCGAGTACGAGCGCTCGGTCACCACGCTGGTGGACGCCGCCGTGAAACCGATCATGCGGGCGTACATCGACAACCTGTCGGAGCGGCTCGGCCGCTCCTTCTCGGTCATGAAGAGCAACGGCGGCGTGCTCTCCGCCACCGAGGTGGTCCACCAGCCGATCACCACCGTGCTCTCCGGGCCCGCGGCGGGCGCGCTCGGCGCCGCCCTCATCGCCGGCACGGCGGGCCACCCGTCGGTGATCACCCTGGACGGCGGCGGCACCTCCACCGACGTCGCCGTGGTCGTGGACGGCGAGCCCTCGCAGACCACCGAGGGCAGCATCGGCCGCTACCCCTGCAAGATCCCCATGATCGACATCGTCACGGTGGGCGCCGGGGGCGGCTCGATCGCCTGGATCTCCCCCGAGGGCACCCTCAAGGTCGGCCCCCGCTCGGCCGGCGCCGACCCCGGCCCGATCTGCTACGGCAAGGGCGGCACCGAGGTCACCGTCACCGACGCGCACGTCTTCCTCGGCCGGGTGCCGCCGCACCTGCTGGGCGGCGAGATCCCGCTGGACGCGGCGGCGGCCAGGGCCGGCATCGAGGCCCTCGCCGCCAAGCTGGGCCTCACCCCGGAACGCTGCGCCACCGGCATCCTGGAGATCAGCGCCTTCAACCAGTCCAACGCGATCCGCCAGATCACCGTCAAGCGCGGCCTGGACGTGCGGGACTTCCCGCTGGTCGCGTTCGGCGGCTCCGGGCCGCTGCTGGCCTGCCGCCTGATCGACGTGCTCGGCCTGCGCGCCGCGATCATCCCGCCCGACCCGGGCAACGTCTCGGCCTTCGGGCTGCTCACCGTCGACGTGAAGAACGACTACGTGCGCACCCACGTGACCCGCGACCCCGCCCTGGAGGCCGTGGCCGCCATCCTCGCCGAACTGGAGGCCCAGGCCGCCGAGGCGCTGGACCGCGAGGGCTTCACCCGCCACGTGTACGCGCGCAGCGCCGACCTGCGCTACTACGGCCAGGCCTACGAGGTGCGGGTGCCCGCCCCCGACGGCCCGATCACCCCCGCCTGGCGGGACGCCGTACTCGACCGCTTCCACGAGGCCCACCAGAAGCTCTACGGGTACGGCTACCGCGACGACCCCCGGCACGCCGTCGAATGGGTCAACCTGCGGATCTCCGGCATCGGGCCGATCACCCGGCCGACCGTGGCGCGCCGGCCGTACCAGCCGGAGGAGCCCAGCCCCATCTGCACCAGGGACGTCTTCTTCGAGAACTGGGCCCGCACCGTCATCTACCGCCGCCGCGAACTCGGCGCCGGCGCCGTGGTGACCGGCCCCGCCGTGATCGAGGAGTACGGCTCCACCCTGCCCATCCACCCCGGCTTCACGGCCACCATGGACGACTACGGCAACCTGGAGGTCCGACGTGAGTTCGGCTGACCCGATCCTGATCGAGATCGTCGAAGGCACGCTGGCCTCGGTGGAGATGGAGGTGGAGACCGCCATCGCGCGGACCGCCCGCTCCCCGATGATCAGGGACGCGCACGACTTCCGGGCCGGCATCCACGACGCCCGCCTCCGCAAGCTCACCGGCCGCTCCTACTCGGCGCTGGTCCAGCCCATCGTCCGGGACTTCCCGATCGACACCATGCGCCCCGGCGACGTGTTCTTCCACAACGACGTCTACCTGTCGGAAGGCGGCATCGGCCACCTGCCCGACCTGTGCGTCACCGTGCCCGTCTTCCACGGCGGCGAGGTGGTCGCCTTCGTGCAGGCGTTCGGCCACCACGACGACATCGGGGGCGCCTGCCCCGGCTCGATGCCCTCCGGCGCCCGCAGCGTCTTCGAGGAGGGCCTGATGGTCCCCCCGATCAAGCTCTGGGACCAGGGCGTGCCCAACGAGGCCGCGCTCCGCATCATGACCCGCAACTCGCGCATGCCCGACTCCCTGGCCGGCGACCTGGACGCCGAGTGCTCCGCCTGCCTGATGGGCGCCCGCCGCCTCGGCGAGCTCTTCGACCGGTACGGCAGGGCGGCCGTGGACGCCTGCTTCGACGCGATCATCTCCAAGACCACCGAGACCTACCGGCGCGAGCTGCTGGCCAAGATCCCGGAAGGCGTCCACGTCTGGGAGGACTACGCCGAGCACGACGGCGTGGACGAACCCCGCCTGCACGCCCAGCGCATCACCCTCACCGTGGATCACTCCGCCCCCGAGCCGCTGGTCATCGACTTCACCGGCACCTCACCGCAGGCCAAGGGCCCGATCAACCACGCCGGCGACTACGCCGACGGGGTGTTCCTGAAGAAGTGGCTGGCCCCCATCCTGCGCAACCTCGCCGACACCCCCGAGCGCATGGCCGAACTCGACGTCAACGAGGGCGTGGTCCCGCTCATCAAGATGGTCTTCCCGGAGAAGGGCACCCTGCTCACGCCCATCTTCCCGGCCCCCACCAACGCCCGCACCTTCGTCATCCTGCGCCTGCTCGGCGTGCTCGCCGGGGTCCTGGCCAAGGCCACCGGCGGCCGCATGCCCGCCGACCAGGAGACCATCCGCTACACCGGCGTCTACGGCCACGACGCGGCCGGCAACGACTACCTGATGCGCGAGGTCCTCGGCGGCGGCTCCGGCGGCCGCTGGTACGCCGACGGCGAGGACACCATCCACGTGGTCCCCGACTCCCGCAACATCCCCGTCGAGTTCGCCGAGGCCCGCTGGCCGTTCCGGGTCGAACGCCTGGGCCTGGCGGTGGACAGCGGCGGCCCGGGCGAGTACCGCGGTGGCCTCGGCTACGACAAGCACCTCCGCATGCTCCGCGACGCCTCCTTCATGTCCATCGCCGACCGCTCCATCCTCAGCTGCTGGGGCGTCGCCGGCGGCCGCGCCGGCCGTCCCTTCGTGGTCACCGTCAACGGCGTCGAGATGGACGGCCTGGTCGACGACTTCCCCGTCCGCGCCGACGAGATCATCCGCATCCGCACCACGGGCGGCGGCGGCTGGGGTTCCCCCTACGACCGCGACCCCCTGTCCGTCGCCGCCGACGTCCGCGACGGCAAGGTCTCCCTCGAAGCCGCCCGCACCGACTACGGCGTCATCCTCCACCCCGACCTCACCGTCAACGAACCCGCCACCACCGACCTCCGCGCCACCCTCCCCACCACGGAGGCCTTCTTCGACCGCGGCCCCGGCTACCCGAAGCTGTCGGGCGGCCAAACCCACGCGGAGGTGGACCTCCGCTGACGTGGATCTTTTACGGAGGCGGAGAAATCTCCCTCTGGCAGGGAAATCTCTCCGCCTCATGATCGGTATCTGCGATCTCCTACATGAGCACACCGGTAGATACAAGTAATACCGGTTTTCTAGTCTTGGCCTATGACCCCGTTCGAGCCGCCAAACCCTGACCTACGCCCCCATCGGCGCCCCGACCAGCCCTACACGATCGACGTGAAGACGCCCAACGTGGCGCGCATGTACGACTACTACCTGGGCGGCAAAGACAACACCCTCGCCGACCGGGAGTGCGCGGAGGAGGTCATCCGGCGCGTCCCCCAGACGAGGGACATCGCCTGGGCCAACCGCAGGTTCCTCGGCCGGGCCGTCCGGCACGCGGCCACGGAACTCGGCATCGCCCAGTTCATCGACATCGGCGCGGGCCTGCCCACCCGCGAGAACGTGCACCAGGTGGCCCAGCGGGCCAACCCGGAATCCCGGGTGGTCTACGTGGACAACGACCCCGTGGTGCTCGTCCACGCCCGTGCCCTGCTCGCCAGGGACCCGCAGACCAAGGCCATCGCGGGCGACGTCCGGGACCCGCTGGCCGTCCTGGACGACCAGGAACTCCGCACCCACCTCGACCTGACCCGGCCGGTGGCCGTCCTCCTGGTGGCGGTGCTGCACTTCGTGACCGACGAGGAGGAGCCGTACGAGGCGGTGCGGAAGCTGATGGACTCCCTCGTGCCGGGCTCCTGCCTGGTGCTCTCGCACGTCGAAGCCGTGGCGCAGCTGGACGCGGCGGTCAAGGCGTACGAGCGGGCGAGTTCACCGGCGGTGCTGCGGTCGGAGGAGGAGGTCACCGCCTTCTTCGACGGGCTGCGGCTGGTTCCGCCGGGGGTGGTCCGGCTCAAGGAGTGGCGTCCGGACAACAACGTGTTCCGGTTCGACCCCGACGTACCGATCTTCGGCGGCGTGGGGGTGAAGGAGCACGAGAGCCTCGGCCTGTGCACGGGGTGAGCGCGCCCCGCCAGGTCAGGTCGTGGGGTCAGGGACAGCGGCGGCGGATCGTGCCGATCCGGGTGGGTGCACACCCCGCCGCCGCGGCCCCATGACCGGCGGCTGCCTGGTCTTCGACCACCTGGCCGCCCCCGAGACCCTGCGAAAGCTGTCCCAGGCCGGATTCCGCCTGGTCCTGGCCTGCGCCACCGAGCCCGGCCAGGACCTGCGGGCCGAACTCCGGGCGGCCGGAATCGAAGACCTGTTCGCGGTCGTCCTCCCGTCGGCCCAACTGGGCGTGTCCCCGGACAGCCTGATCTTCCACCGGCTGATCGTGGCCGCCGCGGGCTGTCATCCCGAGCTCATCCTGTACGTCGGACACGACGTCAGGGGCGCGCTCGCCCACGGCATCCAAGCGGCGTGCATCCGGCCAACCGGACTCGGACCAGGGGAAATCCTGCCTTTCGGAGTAATGCTGATTCGGGACGTGGGCGAGCTGGTTCCGTGCTGAAAGAGCCTTATGTCGCTTCACCGGCAAGCTTCTGCGGTCCGGCCAGCCGGATCGGCGTCAGCATCGCCGACAGCGCGATGAGCACGCATACGGTGCCCGCGACCAGGAGAACCGGCGTGACACCGTAACCCGCTGCCGCCCCGGTGAGCACGGCGGCGCCGAACGGGCCGAGCGTCGAGTGCAGGGTCCAGAACGCCGAGGTGACGCGGCCGAGCAGATGGCTGGGGGTCACCTCCTGCCGGAACGACATGGAGCAGATGCCGGCGATGCCGGTGCAGAAGAGCTGGACGGAGGCGAACACGGCGACCAGCGGGGCGCCGGTGGACATGCCGAGACACGCGATGGCGACTCCGCACAGCGTCCACGCGCCGATCCAGGACACGCCGAACCCCAGGCGCTTACGAGTGCGATCGACCGTGGCCGAGGCGATGAGCGTGCCCACGGTTCCGGCGGCCAGGACATAACCGACCGCGCTGTCCGGCTGACTGAGCTCATGCTTGAGGTAGTAGACGATGAGGTCGGTCATGCCGTAGGTGATGAAGATCAGCAGCGTCAGCAACACCGTGAGCGAGCGCAGCACGGGCTGCTTCCACAGGAAGCCGACCCCGGCCAGGAAGTCCTGGACCAGGGCGGGGCGGCTGCCTGCCGGCTCCTCCGGCGTCGGGCGAATCTTGATCAGCAGCACGCCGGCGGCCGAGACGGCGAAGCTGGCCGCGTCCACGGCGAGGGCGGCCGACGGCCCGAACGCGCCTGAAAGCACACCGGCCAGCATGGGCCCGGCGACACTGGCGACCGCATAACTCGCGTAGAGGTGGCCGTTGGCCTTGGTGATCTGATCCTGCTCCACGAGGCTGGGGACCATGGTGACGTGGGTGACCTGGAACTGCATCGCGAAGGCCCCGGCGAGCGGAACGGCCACATAGAGAAGCCACACCTGGGGCGAGAACAGCCACACCACCGAGATGAGGCCGTACAGGCCGCAACGGGCCAGATCACAGGCGATCAGCAGGGCGCGCCGGTGCACCCGGTCGGCGATGTATCCGGCGAACACACCGGTGACGATCGACGCGACCCCCACCAGCCCGGTGACCAGCCCCATCTGCACGACTGATCCCGTCGAATGCAGCACCAGCAGCGGGATCGCCACATAGGAAAAGGAATCCCCGATCGAGGAAAGGGTCTGAATCGAAAGAAATAAGCGAAAGTTTCGGTTCTTCCAAAGAGACACGCTCTCCCCATCGGGCTCGGACGATCGCGCAATTCGCCAGCAAAACAGGTGATTACAGGGATGTCAACAGTGCCGTCGGTCCACTTGTGGGGGCTCCCAACCTTGCCCTCATCTTGGAGGAGGAGTTCGTGAACTCCACGAGGTAGTCACCTAGAACTGTGACCAACGCTCCCAGGGCACCGCGGGTGCCCGAAGCGTACCGGCGGGAGAGGACGAGCCTCTCCGGGAAGCGTTGCCGCCGAGGGCTATGCCGTCACGGCCATTGCTGCTGGTCCGGAACGCGGGATTATTCCCGCCTCAAATATCACCACGGGGCTGTGCGCAGGGCGGGACGGATGATCCGAACGTGATCATCCGGGTACTCTCAGCTGCGAATTGTGAATTCATCGCGTTATTTCCTCTTTGGCATTGAAGTGAGTTATCACCCGATGGTATGAAAGCTCCCGGACATGATCATCAACACGAACGGGGCGCATGTGAAAATGTCCGTCAAACTACGACTATTATTGGTCGCGGGAGTCATTGCATCGTTACTCACCGCATCTCCGGTATCGGCGGAGGAAGTAACAGCGACGCCGGTTCCGGATCAGCCGCGGGCGCCGGTTACGCAATTCCCCAAACCGGAGGACCCCGACCTCGCACTGCGGCAGGGCATCGCCTCCGCGAAAGAGCAGAACAAACCCGTCGAAGTAGCGGCGGTCGGCACAGAATCCAGCTGGACCTGGGCGTACCCGGACGGAAAGCTCACCACCCAGACATTCCCGGGGCAGGCGCGGGTGAAGCAGGCGGACGGCTCGTTCCGCTGGGTGGACACGACCCTGGTGGCCGACGGCGACCGGGTCCGCCCGAAGGTGGCCGTCGCCGAGGTCGAACTGGGCGGGGGCGGTAGCCCGTTCCTGGCGTCGCTGGAGCGTGACGGGCAGCTTTTCGCCCTCGACTGGCAGGACCAGCTCCCTCAGCCAAGACTCGACGGCAACAAGGCCATCTACCCGGACGCGGCAGGCCCTGGCGCGGACGTCGTGGTCACCGCGCTGGCTGGCGGTTTCCGGCATGACGTCATCCTCCGGCGGCGGCCGTCGGGGCCGGTGGAGTACCGGTTTCCCGTGACCACCAAGGGCCTGGACCTGGTCACGGTCGAGGGCGGCGGTCTGAAGCTTACCGACCGCAAGGGCAAGACGGTGGCCTCCGCCGCCACGCCGTACGTCCAGGAGGCCACCACCACCGACCCGAAGACCGGCATCGCCCATCGCGGCCGTATCGACCTGAAGCTCGCCCGGGGCAAGGGCGGCGCTCAGGAGTTGGTGGTCCGGCCGGACCCGGCCTTCCTGGCAGACGAGAACACCACCTACCCGGTCACTGTAGACCCGGTCGTCTCGCTGACCGCGACCACCGACGCCTGGGTGGAACACGTGAACAACACGGCCAACTCCACCGGCGAGGTCTTTCACGTGGGCACCGGGACGTACTGGGCGCAGGAGCGCCGCTGCCAGGGCACCGTGTGCACCTACACCAACAAGATCTTCCCGCAGTTCGTCCGCGGGTACGTGAAGTTCCAGGACTCCGGTGAGTACCTCGGCAAGTACATCGACTCGGCGAACATCCGCCTGGTCGGCTACTACACAGGGCCGTGCACCGACGCGGTCATCACGGCCTCACCCATCACCTCGGCGTGGAGCACCACAGGCCTTTCCTGGACCAACCGCCCGCCGACGACCGGCACCGGCGCGGTGACCACCCAGCCGTCCTGTAATTCGGGGATCATCACCAACACTATCGACGTGACCGCGATGGCCAAGGCCTGGGCGGCCGGGACGCCCAACCACGGGGTCGAACTGAAGTCGAACGAGGACCCGCGCTCGACCTGGCCGGACGACCCCAACCCACGGGTCACCCAGTACTGGTCGTTCGACTCGGTGGAGTCCGGCAAGAGCCCCGCCATGCTCAGCGTGACGTACCTGCTGCCCCCGGAGATCCCGACCGTCACCGGTGAGTCAATCGACTCGATCGTCGGCAACGACGCGATCTCCCGCACCAGCGACGTCAAAATCAACTACTGGTCCACCTCCATCGACGGCAAGAAACTCGACTACCTGGTGTCGATCGCCGACCCGACCACGCCGATCCCCGTCCCGACCACGGCACCGTCACCGAGCCCCAGCCCGACACCCAGCCCGTCGCCGTCCCCCACCAGCACGCCGATCCCCGGCCTGGTCGCGGCGTATGGCATGAACGAGGGCAGCGGCACGACCATCGCCGACGCCTCTGGCTCGGGCAACACGGGCACGGCCAGTGGCACCACTTGGGCGGCGGGCAAGTACGGCCAGGCGCTGACGTTCAACGGCACCTCCAACTGGGTGACCGTCAACGACGCCGCCTCCCTGCGGCTGACCAACAAGATGACGGTCGAGGCCTGGGTCAAGCCGTCCAGCACCAGCGGATGGCGCTCCGTCGTGGCCAAGGAGGGGACGACCGACACCAATTACGCCCTGTATTCAAGCGTCAGCTCCGGCCCCTCCGGCCCGGTAGGCCCCCTGACGTACGTCCAGGTCGGATCGACCGCCGACGCCGCAGGCGCGACTGCGGCGCTGTCCACCACCTCCTGGAGTCACATCGCGGGCACCTATGACGGCACGACCATCAAGACCTATGTCAACGGCGTCCTGGCGGCGCAGGCCACGACCAGCGGCAACCTGGTCACCAGCACGCTTCCCCTGCGCATCGGCGGCAACAGCATCTATGGCGAGTACTTCAAGGGCCTGATCGACGAGGTACGGATCTACAACGCTGTGCTGACCCAGGGGCAGATCCAGTCCGACATGAACACCCCGGTGGGATCCCAGCCACCGGCGGACAATCCACCGTCGGCCCCCGGCACGTTGACCGCGGTGGCCGGACCCGACACCGTGGACCTGACCTGGGGTGCGGCGACCGACGACCGCGGCGCGGTCACCTACCAGGTGCACCGCTCGAAGACGGCGAACTTCACCCCCACCCCCGCCACCCGCATCGCCACGGTCAACACCCTGACCTACAGCAACAGCGGCATGCCCCAGGGCCAGTACTACTACCGCATCGTCGCCATCGACAACGCCGGGCAGGCCGGCCCTTCCTCCAATGAGGTCGCGGCCATGACCTCCGCGCAGCTCTTCCCGCCGATCTCCAGCGCCCTGTCGGGACAGGTGATCAGAAGCGAGTTCAACCTCGGCAGCCCGGACAGCTTCAAATTCAAGATCAAGGTCTGCCTGACCGGGGTCACACCGAGAATCTGCAACGAAACACCCTTCTACCGGATCACTACTGACGCCCCGCACCTGCCGACCGACCTGGCTACCGGCACGGCGGAGCCGCTCAACCCGACCTTGTCCGGCGTCGTCTCTCGCCCGTCCGGCGGCCCCGTCAAGGGCCGTTTCTATCTGTACAAGTCGGACGGCACCCCACTCGGTCCTGTCCCGCTCGCCGAAGGCGAGGTCTCCGGAGGCGCCCGCCTGATCGCACGAGTGCCGGACGGCCTGATCGTCGAAGACGGCTCCTACTACTGGCGGATGGACGCCTGCCTGGCGGAAATCTGCACGCCGAAGACCGCACCGCTGGCCTTCGGCGCGGCGGTTCCCGAACCGAACACACCGGCCACCCAGCAACTCACCCTGACCGGTGCCGCACTGACGATCCGCTCGGCTCCGGCAGCCGCCACCGCGTGCGGCGGCACGACCTGTCCGTTCATCACCTCCCCGGTGCAGGTGGGTGGTTCCGGCGCGGCGCGCAAGGTCTCTCTGATCAAGGCGAGCATGAGTACGCTTCCGCCCGGTGCCACGATCCTCTCCGCTGTGCTCGATCTCGGCGGCGCGACCTGCGCCGGCTCCTGCCCGAACAGCCAGGTGATAGCGGCCCACGTCAAGAAGAGCGAACTGGAGGAGACACCGACAGGGTCCGCGCTGGTAGCGGACCTGGTGCCGCAGTCACAGCAGCAGGTGCAGGTGGGCTGGCCAGAGATCGACGTCACCGCGAATGCCATCGGCTGGCGGCACGAGATACCAGACGAGACCTTTATCGACCCCGGTCTGGTGGTGCTGTCCAGCGAGACCGTGCCATCGGTTGAACTCGGCGGGGCCGGGGCCGCGCGTCCTACGTCGCTGCTTGTCACCTTCCGTCCGGCCGGGCCGCCCGGGATCATCCCCCGGATCGACGTCCGGCAGGGCGACGGCGGCGCGCTGCTCCGGTGGGCCCGCCCGGACGATCTCGGCGCCGACACCGAGATCACCAACTTCGACCTGGAGGTGCTCGACCAGAACAACACCGTCCTCCGGTCGCTGACCACGGAGGAGGCCACCGTCATCGTCGGCGGGCTCACCAACGGCGCCGCTTACCGCTTCCAGGTGCGCACGCGGACCCCCTACGGCGTTGGCCCGTGGAAGGTGTCGGCGGACATCGGCCCGCAGGCGGTACCCGGCGGGACGGCCGCGTACCAGAACGCGGTCGCCGATTACGTCGAGGCCAAGCAGAGCCTGCTCGATGGACGCACCGAGAACACCGGGGAGGCGATCGAGAACGCCGACGACGCGTCCCGAATCGAGCCCATGTTGTATGCCAGACAGCATGACCTGGTCACGGCAGGTGCCGAGGACCGGGCTACCGGCGACATCGAGCTCACCGACACCTTGGTGTCGAAGCTGAGCGACTCCACAATCGTGGTGCGCTCGGCCATCGCCGGGACCACCCTCTACGACCAAGGGGAGGACACGACCGAGAACGTATGGAAGGACACCGAGGACTTCGTCTTTACTACGGACGTGGGTGGTACCGGGCAGTTCAAGCTCAGTGGTGAGCATGACGCCTCGGCGGTGGACGGCATAGTCGCGACCTCCGTGTCGGAGATCAACGCGTGGCCAGGCGGCGTGGCGCCGAATCCGGTGGACGAGCTGCCGCCAGTGGATGAGTCCATCCCCCCGGACGAGTCTGCGAGGTTCGCATTGGCTGTACCTCCGCCCGACCGGCGGCGCGCGGCGGCAACCTGGGCGGTGACGAATGTCGGTCCGGCGAACAGGAACGGTTGGGAGTATGTCAACGACTGCGCCAACTTCGTGTCCAAGGCTCTCGCCCGTGGCGGCCGGTTCCGCCAGATCCATGCCTACCCATGGCTGTCGTATCTCGACAAGAGATCAGACGATTCATGGTGGGAATACAAGTGGAAGGATGATTCCTTCACGTTCTCAGCGGCCAGCAACAACTTCCGGCATTTTTACGGAAACGAGCGGATCGCGATCTCCGGACGCTACAACGGGACGATTTCGGACCTGTCCAAGGTGAGACCGGGAGACGTAGTCTACTTCTGGAACAGAAAGACCAACGAGTTCAGTCACATGGGTATAGTCACCAAGCTGAAGGTTAACCCTCCCGTCACCGTCACGCAGATCTACTTTGCGCAACACGGCGGAGACCAAGGGAGCGGAACCGGGCCTTACATGAACCTGGGCGAGCGCTTTTTCATGGGGATCGAAGAATTCAGTGGCTTGGTGTTCGGCCGTGTCAACTGGTAGTCGTATGCGGTGCGCGCTCATGCTGCTGCCACTGGTCCTGTCGCTCGCCGGATGCGGGTGCGGGGAGGTCGTCAGGCGCGAGGTGCCGATTCCGCCGGCCTCGGCTCACCCGAAGGCGGTGGTGCTTACATATATCGCGGCCGTCCTCGGTAAGGACAAGGAGACAGTCCGGGCCATCATGGTGCCGGAGACCGACTTCGATTCGGAGTTCGGCGCCCCCGTCAACCCGTTCCGGAGCTGGATTTCAGCGAGCGACATCGAGGTTGAGGAGCCGTACACACCGAGTGCCTGCCCATCCGGAGGACCGTGCATGAGGATGTGGGTCTCCATGGAGCTGTGTGAGGTAGGAGGTGGATCCGATCCCAGTGAGCACTTCCACGAGAGCTTCCACGAGAGCTTCGGGGTGCGCTGGGTAGGGGACCGGTGGCTCGTGACCGGTTTCGGGAGCGGCTGACCGAGACCGATGGCCGTGACCCCTCCCCAGGGGTCACGGCCACTCTTCTTCATCCACAAGGACGGTTACACGCTTCTGTGGGCCGATCACCTCACCAAGCTGAAGTAGATATCTTGGCTCAGCACGGCGGGGGGGAACGGAGAACAGTGGACTCTACATGAATCTGGGTGAACGTCTTGTTCCCGGAGATTTCGTCGGGCTCGTCTTCGCGCATGTCAACTCGTAACCGGATCCGAGTTCGGGAAGTACGGCTCCTTCCAGAACTGGATCTCGGTGACCGAACTCCGGATAACGGGGCCGGAGAAGGACGATGAGTGCGAAACTGGCGAGACCTGTGTGCTGATGAGCGGTCAGGTGTACGGCTGGCCACCAGTTGGTACTCCGACGATCCCTACGAGCACCAGCGAATCACTGGCCGGCCGACTTTCTCGCGGATCAATCCAATATTGCGCCGGTGAGATCCGCCAACTGGTGCCCGGCATTACCGCCTGTGGGCCGGACAATGACGGACGGTGCAACCCCTGCGAGCCAAACTGCAATCCGGGGTGTGGTCCGGGCGTTACCGACGATGAGTGGGAGGCTGGCGCGTGGATGTGTGGGCGGCGGTGCGGTTTCACGATCGGGTGGATCGGCTGGTCGGTTCGCTGACGGCCGCCCGGGTGATTGATCCGGGGGACTGGCGGCAGCGGGTCTGGCTGGCCGGTCTGCGGGAGGTGCCGCGCCATTTCTTCGTGCCCGCTCGGGCGTACGCCGTACCCGTGTCCGCAGCGGGTGGAGTCAGGGTGATTGACCGGGGTGAAGCGGCGCTTGACTGGTGGGACGCCGTCTATTCGGACTCGACGATTGTGACGCAGCGGGACGGTGGCCTTACGGACGTGACCGACCCGGCAGGGGTCGCGACCTGCTCGTTGTCGGCTCCGCTGGTCGCTCTGCGCTTTCTTGTCCTGGCCGATCTCGCCGACCATCACCGGGTGCTGGAGATCGGCACGGGAACCGGGTGGATGGCCGCGATGTTGTCCTGGCGGCTTTCTGCCGACCAGGTGGTCAGTGTGGAGGTGGACAAGGAACTCGTCGAGCGGGCTCGTGGGTCCCTCGAACGCGCGGGCAGGGAGCCGCTGGTTGTCGCGGGCGATGGCGCCGACGGCCACCCGGAGACCAGTCCGTACGACCTGGTCCACGTGACCTGTTCGGTCCAGGAGGTGCCGATGGCCTGGGTGGAACAGACCCGGCCGGGCGGCGCGATCGTGCTGCCGTGGACACCGTCCCAGGCAACTCGGTCCGGTGGATTCCAGACGCGCCTCGTCGTCCTTCTACCTCGGCAGTTCGCCCCCGGTGGAGCGCAGGTGGGCGACCAACTCGTTGAGATCTTGGGCCGCAGGCAAATGTAACCAGCTTCTGGTTACATTTGCCTTGAATCTGGTTACGTTTGGTGGCCGATCTTGAATCCTTGCCCAGCCACTTGAGGGGCAGGTTCCGTCCGTGGTGCGATGCGGAACTAGCTCCCGGCTCTGACCAGCCTGATCATCGCGGGCTTTCCCCTGGTACTGGAAGGCGGCAGAGATTATCCGAGCGCGCGGAGGCGGGCGACGGCTTTGTCGATTACCTCGTCCTTCTTGCAGAAGGCGAATCTGACGTAGCGGCGGGCGTCGTCCTGGTGGTCGTAGAACACCTGGGTGGGGATGGCGACGACCCCGGCCAGTTCGGGGAGGCGGCGGGTGAACTCCAGGCCGTCGGTGTGGCCGAGGGGGCGGATGTCGGTTTGTACGAAGTAGGTGCCTGATGGCTTGAGGACCTCGAAGCCGGCGGCGGCCAGGCCGGTCATGAGCCGGTCGCGCTTGCCCTGGAGGGTGTCCCGGAGGGTGGCCACCCAGTCCAGTTCGTGGCGGAGGGCGTGGGCGACGGCCAGTTGGTAGGGGGCGCTGCAGGTGAAGGTGAGGAACTGTTTGACGGTCTGGACGGCGGTGATCAGTTCGGGGGTGGCGCAGATCCAGCCGACCTTCCAGCCGGTGGCGGAGAAGGTCTTGCCCGCCGAGGAGACGGTGACGGTGCGCTCCCGCATGCCGGGCAGGGTGGCCAGCGGGGTGTGGCGGACGCCGTCGTAGGTGAGGTGCTCGTAGACCTCGTCCGTAATCGCGATCAGGTCGTGCTCGCGGCAGAGCGCGGCGATGGCCGCCAGTTCCTGGGGCGTGAAGACGGTCCCGGTCGGGTTGTGCGGGGAGTTCACGATGATCGCGCCGGTCTTCGGGGTGACGGCGGCGGCGAGTTCGGCGGGGTCGAAGGTGAAGCGTCCGGCGTCCACGCGGAGGGGCACCGCGCGACGGGTCGCGCCCGCCATCGCGATGGCGGCCGGGTAGGAGTCGTAGTACGGCTCGAAGACGATCACCTCGGCGCCCGGCTCGCAGAGCGCCAGCACGCTGGCCGTGATCGCCTCGGTGGCGCCCACGGTGACCAGGATCTCGGTGTCGGGGTCGTAGGCCAGGCCGTACCTGAGCTTCTGGTGGTCGGCGACGGCCTGGCGGAGTTCCGGGACGCCGGGGCCGGGCGGGTACTGGTTGAGGCCGCCCCGGATGGCGGCGACCGCGCGGTCGAGCATGGCCGCCGGGCCGTCCTCGTCCGGGAAGCCCTGACCCAGGTTGATCGCCCCGGTCCGTACGGCCAGCGCCGTCATCTCGGCGAAGACCGTCGTACCGAATTCCCTCATACGTCCCACTAGCACGAGCACCAACCTACTCTGGGAAAGGTGCCCCCCAGGATCCGTGAGCTCGACGCGTTGCGTGGTTTCGCGATCTGTGGGATCACCCTGGTCAACACCTGGCAGCACTCGCCGCGTCCACCCGAGATCGACTGGGTGATGGCGCAGCTGTTCCAGGGGCGCTTCTATCCGATGTTCTCGTTCCTGTTCGGGATGAGCTTCGCGCTGTTTCTGAGGGCGCACACGTCCCGGCTGGTGATGCTCCGGCGACTGGCTGTGCTGGCGCTGTTCGGAGCGGCGCACTGGTGGGTCAATCCGGGGGAGGTGCTGCTGCCGTACGCGGTGCTGGGGGCGGTGGTCCTGGTTCCGGCGAGTTCGCTGCCGAGGGCGGTTCAGCTGGGGCTGGGCATGGCGGTGACCGGCGCCGCGCTGGTCTCCGGCGACCCGTGGACGTTGATCGCGGGGCTGTTCCTGCTCGGGCTGGCGGCGGTGTCCTTCGACGCCATCCGGCCGAATCTGGCGTTCTTCGCGGTGAGTGCGCTGCTGGCGGTGGTCCTCGGCTGGACGGGCATCAACTATCTGGGCGCGGGCCTGGCGGGGGCGGCGGCCTACGCCAGCGGGTTCCTGCTGCTCAGCCCCCGTTTCCTGGAACCGCTCGGCAGGCTGGCGCTGACCTGCTACCTGTCCAGTACGGCGATCATTCTGGCCACCCGCCCGGAGACCGCCGCCGAGATCGTTCTCGTCGCGGCGAGCACGCTGGTCGTGCAGTGGGTGTTCGCGCGGTGGTGGCTGACCCGGTTCCGGTACGGCCCACTGGAATGGATCTGGAGATGCCTGACATGGTGGGAATTGGTGCCGAACGGGCAGACTACGGTAGGTGACACGCGTAGCGCTCTGCCAGATCCCGATCGACCGCGACCCCAAGACCAACCTTGAGACGGTCCGCGCCGCCCTGGACGCCGCCGGCGACGCCGACCTCGCGGTCTTCCCGGAATGCACGCTGACCCGGTTCGGCCGGAACATCACCGAGCTGGCCGAACCCTTGGACGGCCCGTTCGTCGACACACTCCGCGAATACGCCCGTGCGTACGGCACCGCACTCATCGCCGGCACCTTCGAACCCGTGGACGGCCGGGTCTACAACACGGCGGTGGCGATCGACGCGGACGGCGAACTCGCCGCCACCTACCGGAAGATCCACCTCTTCGACTCCTTCGGCGCCCGCGAATCCGACCTGGTGGCACCGGGCGACCACCCGGTCGTGGTGGACCTGGCCGGCCTGCGGGTGGGCCTGGTCACCTGCTACGACCTGCGCTTCCCCGAGCTGGCCCGAGCCCTGGTGGACCAGGGCGCCGACACGCTGGCGGTGATCGCCGCCTGGGCCCAGGGCCCGTTCAAGGAGGAGCACTGGATGACCCTGGTCCGGGCTCGCGCGATCGAGAACACGATCTGGACGGTGGCGGTCGGCATGGCCCCGGGAACGGACGGGTACGGCGTGGGCCGGAGCCTGCTGGTGGACCCGATGGGAGTGGTCGTGACCGATCTTGGGCCCGCCCCCGGCGTACAGACCGGAAGGATCGACCAGGAACGGACCGAACGCGTGCGGGCGACTCTTCCGTCCCTGGAACATCGCAGACTTGGTATCACCGGATCGTAAACTTGTCGTCATGACTGAGCCTGGGCAGAGCACGCGGATGCAGAAGGTGATCCCTCCGCGTCTGCTCGTGCCGTTCCTGGAGGGCAAGCGGACGATCATCTCCGGGTACGTCTACCGTGTCCAGGACTGCGCGCGGCTGACCAGCCCGCGTGCTCTGGTGGACGCGCTGGACCTGTCCTTCGATGGCTCGGAGCTGACGGCCGCCGTGCCCGAGCTCTACCTGATGCGCTGGGTGGCCCGCGACATCGACACCTACGTCGTTCCTTACGGTCCGCACATGGGCGGTGACTGGAACGATGCACCGCCGTTCGCCGGGAACGGCTTCACCGCCTCACGGGAGCACGTGGTGCCGCAGTTCCACACGATGCCCATGCCGATCCCGGCGGGCGCCGAGATCGTGCACGTCACCAAGGCCGGGGAGCGGCCGTTCGCCGCCTACGACGGCCTGTCCTGGCGGCCGGCGGCATGAGCGAGCAGACCATCGAACCGGTCGCCCTCGGTTTTCTCGCCCGGTACCGGGAGCGGACGTACCCCGCGTCGATCGGGCCCGGCGGGGACGACGTGGTGCTCTTCAGCGAGACGCAGGTGGAGGGCTTCGAACGCGGCCGCGGGTACTGGCGGCTGGCCGTCAACCTCAAGGACCTGGACCGGCTGACCCTGGTCAGGACCGTGGGCGCGTTCGGCGGGGAGCCCTGCCTGGTCCTGGACGAGGACGAGAGCGGCGGCCTGCACATCGCCTACACCGGGCACAACGGGACCAAGGCCGAGGCGCTCGGCTACTGGCTGGTGGACCACGGCGCGTACGAGGTGGTCGTCCCGCGGGAAGAGGTGCACTCGATCCGGGTCGAGCGCATCCCCATCCCCACCGACGGCTGATTCAGCCGAGGTTCCGGTAGCGGGCCAGCCGGGCGGCCCGGCGCTCGCCGTGGTCCCTGCCCAGCAGGTGCGCGATCTCGTACTCCAGGGTTTTCGCGACCCGTGCGCAGAACGCCTCGTGCTCGTAGGCGGCGTCCGGGAGTTCCGGGATGACGCGGTCGACGATGCCGTTCTTGCGCAGGTCCGTCGCCCGTACGCCCTGCGCCTGGGCGATCTCCGGAGCGAAGTCGACCGTGCGGTAGAGGATCGCGGAGGCGCCCTCGGGAGGCAGCGGGGAGAGCCAGGCGTGCTGGGCGCAGACCACCCTGTCGGCTGGGAGCAGGGCCAGCGCGGCGCCGCCCGCGCCTTCGCCCAGCAGCAGGCAGACCGTGGGCGCGTCGAGCATGACCAGGTCGGCCAGCGAGCGGGCGATCTCCCCGGCCAGGCCGCCCTCCTCGGCTTCCTTGGACAGGGCCGCGCCGCCGGTGTCGATCACGGTGACCAGGGGCAGGCCCAGCTCGGCCGCCAGGGCCATGCCCCGGCGGGCCACCCGGAGCCCGGCCGGGCCGAGCGGGCGGGTGCAGCGGCGGTCCTGGCCGAGCACGATGGCGGGGGCGGCGCCGAAGCGGGCCAGCGCGAGCAGCAGGCCGGGGTCGTTCTCGCCGGCGCCGGTGCCGTGCAGCGGGGTGACGTCGGTGGCGGCGAGTCTGAGCAGGGTGCGCACGCCGGGGCGGTCGTCGCGGCGGGAACTCATGATCGCTTCCCAGGCCCCGGGGCGCGCGGTCGCCTCCACCGGCTCGGACAGTTCCGGAAATATCGGGTTATTTCTGGGGGCGCACAGCACCGATAGGGCGCGGATGGCCACCTCCCGGGCCTCGGTGGCCGAGACCACGGCGTCCACCAGCCCGTGCGCGAACAGGTTCTCCGCCACCTGTACGCCTTCCGGGAACGGATACCCGTACAGGGACTGGAAGACGCGCGGACCCAGGAAGCCGATCATCGCGCCCGGTTCCGCGGCGGTCACGTGCCCCAGCGACCCCCAGGACGCGAACACCCCGCCCGTGGTCGGATGCCGCAGATACACCACATACGGCAGCCCCGCCGCCCGGTGCGCGGCCACCGCGGCACTGATCTTGACCATCTGCACGAAGGCCAGCGCGCCCTCCTGCATGCGGGTGCCGCCGCTGGCGGGGGCGGCCAGCAGGGGCAGCCCTTCCGCGGTGGCGCGCTCGACCGCCCGCACCAGGCGCTCGGCGGCGGCCACGCCGATCGAGCCCGCCAGGAAGGAGAACTCGCCCGCCACCACCGCCACCCGGCGTCCGTCCAGGAGCCCCACACCGGTGATCACCGACTCGTCGTAGCCGGTCTTGGCCCGGGCGGCGGCCAGTTCCTCGGCATAGGACGAGCCCGGCGGGGCGGCGTCGGCCGGACGCTCGTCCCAGGAGGTCCACGAGCCGGGGTCGAGCACGTCCGCGATCAGTCCTCGCGCGTCCGGTCGGTTGGTCACCGGCCCTCCCGCTCCTCCAGCCAGTGGAGCACGTCGGCGGTGTGTTCTCCGAGGCCGGGGGGCGGGGTGTGCTGGGCGGCCGGGGCGTCGTCGAAGCGGAGCGGAGGGCCGGGGAGTTCGATCCTGCCGAGGACGGGATGGTCGACCTCGACCAGGAGTCCCTGGGAGCGGACCTGGTCCCAGGCGTACACCTCGTCGATGCTCCGGATGGCCCCCGCGGGGACGCCCAGGTCCGCCAGCCTGGCCAGCCAGTACGCCCGATCGTGCGCGACCAGCGCCTTCTCCATCTCAGGGATCAGCTCATCCCGATGCGCGAATCTCTCCCTGTTGGTCGCATATTTCGGGATATTCGGGTCGATGCCCAGCAGCGTGGCGACTTTTCGCCATTGGGCGTCGTTTGCGGCGGCGATCTGGAGCATGCCGTCCGCACAGTGGAAAGCCCCATACGGTGCGATCGAGGCGTGATGGTTCCCGTTCGCGGTGGGCACTTTCCCGCCCACCGTCCACGCCGTGCCGTGGTAGGAGTGCACCCCCACCACGGAGGCCAGCAACGAGGTCCGCACCACGGTGCCCTTCCCCGTCCTGGCCCGCTCGTAGAGTGCGGCCACCACCCCGTACGCCCCGTGGATCCCGGCCAGCAGATCCGCGATCGACGCCCCCACCCGGTACGGCTCCGCCGGGGTCCCGGTCAGCGACATCAGCCCCGCCTCGCCCTGCGCGATCTGGTCGTACCCGGGCCGACCGCCCTCCGGCCCGTCATGCCCGAACCCCGTGATGGACAGAATGATCAGCCGGGGGTTGAGCTCATGCAACCGCTCCACCCCGAACCCCAGCCGCGCCAGCACCCCGGTGCGGAAGTTCTCGATCAGCACGTCACTCTGCCGGACCAGCCGCTCGACCAGCTCCCGTCCCTCATCGGTCTTCATGTCCACCGTGATCGAGCGCTTGTTCCGGTTGGCCGCCAGGAAGTACGTCGAGATCTCCCCCGACGGCCCCACGAACGGCGGCCCCCACCCCCGAGACTCGTCCCCCTCCGGATGCTCCAGCTTGATCACATCCGCCCCCAGATCACCCAGCATCTGAGCCGCATGCGGCCCGGCCAGCGCCCGCGACAGATCCAGCACGACGACGTCATCCAGGGGTCCCTGCACGTCTCACCACTCCCGCTTCCTGGTCGTACGGCCAACAGCCCTACCCGTGTGCCCGCGGTTCAGGTGTTGACGACGACCATTTTGCCCTTGGCCTGATCGGCCTCCATCACGCGGTGCGCCTCGCGTACCTCATCGAAACCGAACACACGCGCCGGCTTGGCCCTGAGCCTCCCCTGCGCCTGTGCATTTCAGCATGGTTGATGCCGAACGCCTTGAAGTCGATAGCCACATGCCCGGCAATGGACTCGGGATCGGCCGGTTCTGTGCGAGATCTGGATCTATAACCTTGCCTGGCATGCGGTGTGGTTTCGGTCATTGTTGGCGCCATGCTGGGGTGAGTCACGCCGGAACAGCTACCGGAATTGCCGGAACCTGCGTGTTCCATGGTTCTGGTGAGCCAGGAGGGTCTAGGCTGCCGGGATCGGCGGATGGTGCCCGCCGGTCGTAGCGTCCGCAGACGGCCGGGAGTTCTTCGATGAGCCAGAGCAAGCTGGTCCGCGACAAGATCCCGCAGATCATCCGCGCCACGGGAATGGATCCGATCGTCCGTGTCGCCGACAGCGGCGAGTACGCAGCCCAGCTTCGCCACAAGCTGCGAGAAGAGGTTGGAGAGTTCCTCGCTTCCGATCACGACCCCGAAGAACTCGCCGACGTTCTTGAGGTTGTTTATGCGCTCGCCGCCCTGGTGGGTGTCGACCGTGAAAGGTTGGAGAAGCTACGCGCGGCCAAGGCCGAGGAGCGGGGCGGATTCGCCGGTCGGATCATCTGGTCGGGCAACAGGCCCCCACCGTCTCCGGCCTGACCCCCGGCGCCCGGTTGCTCAGTTCACAATGCATGCGGAGCTCCGGAGGCGATCTCGTCGGCGAATGCCTGCCACAGCAGGTTGAGCGGGTGGGCGGCGTCTGTCGGAACAGAGCATCAGTGGCGGGCCTCGATGAGGATGCGGTGGGAGTGGGCGACGAAGGGGCCGTGGCGTTCGATGAAGGTGTGCAGGGTGGTGAGTTGGGCGCGGTAGGTGGGGACGGTGAAGCCGGGGACGATCCAGATGACCTTGCGGAGGAAGTGGATTACTGCGGCTATGTCGTGGAACTCCATGCGGAGGGCTTGCTGGCGTAGGTCGACGATCTCGAGGCCTGCGGCTTCGGCGGCGGCGACCAAGGTCATCGGGCTGCGGGACGGATTGACTGGTTGTGGGCCCATCAGCAGGTCGGTCAGCTCCCGGACCGAGGCGGGACCCACCTGCTGGGACAGGTAGGTGCCGCCCGGGCGCAGTACCCGGTGGATCTCGTCCCAGCGGGTCGCCACCGGATGGCGGCTGGTCACCAGGTCGAAGGTGGCGTTGGCGAAGGGCAGGTCGTCCATGTCCCCGGCCTGGATCACCTCGGCGTTGAACTTGGCCAGCGCCCGCCGGGCGATCTCCAGATTGGGCTCCCACGATTCGGTCGCCGCGAGTCTCGGCGGTGCCGTGGGAATCCCCGCCAGCACCTCACCGCCCCCGGTCTGCAGATCAAGCCCGGCCTTTGCCTCCGCCATCCGCTGGGCGAGCAGTTTCGAATACCCCCATGAGGGCCGCTCCTCACTGGCACGTCCCTCAAACCACGAAAAGTCCCACCCCTCAACCGGTACGGCTTCGCCCTCGGCAACCAGGTCCTCGAACCTAGACATAGGCCCGACAATGCCAGTCGCCCCAGCCACATGCATCTGGGTTTCGAGCGCCCGCTGTATGGATCGCACCGCCAGGTGCCCCACGAGTGAACCTGCGGCAGGATCATCCGAAACAGTGAGGACGGGAGGGCTGCATGGCCGTGTTCGCGTGTGCGGGCTGTGGTGCCGTGCTGACCGCCCCTTTGTCGCAGGTCGCGCTTCCCGTCCATACCCATCAGAGGTATGGTCATGAGCTGCTTCCCGCGCTCATGGAGCCTGGCACATACGCCGTCAATCCGGAGCATTTCGGCCCTCCGCGGCGGCCGTGGGAGGAGATCAGGGCGGAGGACGCCGAGGCCCGTGGTGTGTACGCGCCGGTCCACGCCCTGTCGCACGGGCCGGCGGGAGCCGTCGCGGTCGCACCGGGCGACGTTCGCGGAACCGTTCTGATTCCCGAGCGATGTGAGGGCTATTGTCTCGGTCTGGACGGCGGAACCGGTCCGAACCTGGCCTGTGCGCAGTGCGGGCGCGACGTGGCCACGCGCATCGACGATTGCACGTACTGGCAGGTGGTGTGGCTGGACCCACGCGCCGTATGTCGTGTCGACGCGGTCGAGGGACCCGCTCGCCGAGTGCTCAGCTGGGAGGAACTGCCGGAAACACCGCCGGTTGAGCCGGAGGGGTGGTGGAGCGCGGTATGGGAGGCTGCGGTCGCGGTGGCGTCGGCCCATGTGCTGGCCGCCTCGGATGGTAGGCGGGTTGTCGTACCCGCCGGTCTTCTCGCCGACGTGTTCCGCCCCGTGCTCGATGCCCTGCTCCCTCCGGGGGCGCTGGGAAAGACCCTGGGACTGGCTGGACCGGACCTGCCCGCCCCGGTCGCGGACATCTCTTTGGTCCCGCGGCATCCGCAGACTGGCGAGGTCTGGCCGCACGGTCCGGGGACGACGGTGCCGCTGGCCGCCGATGTGTGGACATATCTGGCCTTCAACCCCGGCCGGCAGCTTGTCCCTGTCTCTGGAGGGCTACCCGACGGGGTCTATCGTGACGACCCCCCACCGCTGCTGCCGAATCGTTCCTTCCGGGCCAGCGGGGGCACGTTCCTCCACACGTTGGCACGGCTGCCGGAGGTTCGTCGGCCGTGGTTGCGCGCGATTTACGATCACGTGCGGGAACGCCCGTACGGTTACCCGTTCTGATGACCGTCGGTGCGTCAGAGCTTGCGGCCCACCGCGCCGTACGCCCCAGGGACCGCGTCGGCGGGGATGGGCTTGTCGGGGTGCCAGCGGGACGCCCAGACCAGGCCCGGTTCGACGAGTTCGAAGCCGTCGAAGAAGCGGTTGACCTCCTCGGCGGTGCGGTTGGTCATCTGAAGGGGGCCGGTGTTGTAGCTGCGGGCCAGGGCGCCCATCGCCTCGGGGGCGAAGTCGGCGGTCAGGTGGGTGATGGCGAGGTAGCTGCCGGGGCAGGTGGCGTCGGTGAACTGCTTGACCGCGCCCCACGGGTCGTCCTCGTTCCGGATGTGCATGAGCGTGCCGACGATGATCACGCCGATCGGCTGGGAGAAGTCCAGCACGTGCAGCACGTCCGGGTGGGCGAGGATGGATTCCGGCTCGCGGAGGTCGGCCTCGATGTAGGTGGTCCTGCCCTCGGGGGTGCTGTTCAGCAGGGCCCGGGCGTGCACCATCACGATGGTGTCGTTGTCCACGTACGCCACCCGCGCGGCCGGGTTGATCGACTGGGCGATCTCGTGCGTGTTGCCCGCGGTGGGGATGCCGGTGCCGATGTCCAGGAACTGGCTGACGCCCTGCTCGCTCAGGTACCGCACCGCCCGGCCGAGGAAGGCCCGGTTCTCCCTGGCCCCCAGCACCACCCCGGGGGTGGACGCGATCACGGCCTCGGCGACCTTGCGGTCGGCGGCGTAGTTGTCCTTCCCGCCCAGCCAGTAGTCGTACACGCGAGCCGGATGCGGCACCGAAGTGTCGATCTTCGGAGCATTCATGTCAGGACGGCTCCCGGTTCTGGACGATATTTTTCGAGATCCTAGCCAATGTCCGGCTGTGTGGGAGCGCTCTCAATCCCGAAAAATCGGGGCTTTTCGGTAAACGGGCGGGATCGCGCGACGAAGGGCCGGCAAGCCATCGTGAAGTACGTGTTAAGTGACATCCGGCACCCTGGAGCAATGAAGATTTCCGACCAGTTCCGCGGGCCGGACGGACGGGCCAACGGCGGCTGGATCGCCGGGCACGCGGCCAGCTACCTCCCGCCGGGCACCACCGTCGAGGTGACGCTGCGCGCCGCCACCCCCCTGGACACCGAGGTCCGCCTGGAGAAGCACCCTTCTGCGGTCCACGTCTACGACGGCGACCAGCTGCTGGTCGAGGCCCGCCCCGTGGACACCGTGCTGGAGCCGCCCCCGATGATCGACCCCGGCCGGATCCGCGGCGCCTTCCCCGGCGAGCGGAGCCACCCCTTCCCCGGCTGCTTCGTCTGCGGTCACCGCGAGCCCGGCGACGGTCTGCGGGTGCATCCCGTCCCGACCGACCGCCCCGGCGAGCTGGCCGCGCTCTGGTACGCCCACCCCGCGCTGGCCGAGTGGTCGGCCACCCTCCCGCTCACCCACGTCTGGGGCGCCCTGGACTGCCCGACCGGCTGGGTGCACCTGGTCGCCGGCCGCGTCGCGCTGCTCGGCCGCCTCACCGCCCGGGTGTACGGATCACTCTTCCCGGGAACTACCTACACCATCGTGGCCAGGTCAGAAGGTACAGAACGCCGCAAACTGTACGGCTCAGCGGGGATCTACGAGCCGTCCGGACGCTTGGTAGCCGCCAGTCACGCCACCTGGATCGCAGTCGACGCCTGAGCCACTGCTCAGACGACGTGATGAGGATCACATTTCGGAGCGAGTTCGGGGTGTCACGAAATGAGATGCTGAATATCGTGATCCGCGCCTACACCTCCTCAGTCAACGACCCCTTCGATCGCGGCCACGAATTCGGCCGGGCCCACGCCGTACAGGTGGCCCGCACCGTGGACCTCTACCGTCAGGTGTTTCACCAGCGCGGCGGCCTCCACGTGGACATCGACGACCTCGGCACCCGCGGTCTGAAGGCCATCGAGGCGTGGGCCCCGGAACTGGCCGAGGAGATCTCCGGCATCGCGGAGGGGGCGCGCCTCCCGGTCACCGACATCGCCGCCATCAACGCCCGCACCGAGATCCTCGCCCTGCTGGACGGGCCGCCGGCGAGCGAGTGCTCGGCCGTGGTGCTGCTCGGCGAGGACGAACAGAGCCCGCCGGTGGCCGTGCAGACCTGGGACTGGATGCGGGAGATGGCCGACGGCTGGCTGGTGTGGACGATCCCGCACGCCGACGGCCGGGTCACCAAGACGCTCACCGAGTACGGCGTGGTCGGCAAGATCGGCGTCAACGGGTCCGGGCTCGGCCTGCTGTTCACCCGGCTCCACCACGACGACGACGGGGAGGACGGCATCGGCCTGCCGGTGCACGTGGCCGCCCGCCGGGTGCTGGACGAGTGCGACACCGTCACCTCGGCGGCGTATCTGCTGGCCCACGCCCCCGTCTCGGCCTCCTCCTCGCTCAACCTGGTCTCCTACGGCGAGGACGGGAAGACGGCGATCTCCGCCGAGCTTCACCCGGGCGGCCCGGGGTGGACCACCCCCGAGGACGACGGCATGCTCGTGCACACCAACCACTTCCTGGACCCCAGGGTGGTGCCGCACGACCCTTTTCCCCGTCAGCATCCCGGCACGCTGATCCGGCGCGACCTGCTCCGGCGGGGGCTGCGCGGGCACACCGCCGAGCCCAGCACGGAGAAGGTCAAAGAGGTGATGTCCCGGCACGCCGGAGGCGTCTGCCACCACAAGGCGCCGGGGCAGGACGACGACCACATCACGCTGGCCACCGTGGAGCTGGACCTGCCCAACCGGGACCTGGTCGCCACGGCCGGAGGGCCCTGCGGGGGCCGTACTTGGTGAAATATGCCGACGGAAATGGCTCTGGTGGGCGAGAGTCGCCCATGCCAGGGCTGGGGGGCCCGGCTAGTTTCGCACTGTGGGTGAACGCGTACTGATCGCGCTCGGCGGGAACGCGATGACCGCTCCGGATGGGAGCGCGTCTCCCGCCGACCAGACGCGGGCCATCGAACTGGCCATGACGCATGTCTCCGCCCTGATCAGGGAGGGACACCAGGTGGTGCTCACCCACGGCAACGGGCCGCAGGTGGGCAACATCCTGCTGAAGAACCAGCTCACCGCGCACGTGGTGCCGCCGGTGCCGCTGGACTGGTGTGGCGCGCAGACCCAGGGCACCCTGGGCACGCTCATCATGAACGCGCTGGACCCCATCCCGGCCGCCACGGTGGTCACCCGCACGCTGGTGGACGTCGACGACCCGGCGTTCGCCGATCCGGTCAAACCAATCGGGCAGTACTTCTCCGAGGAGGAGGCCCGCAAGTTTGAGCGGCTCGGCCAGACCTGGCGGAAGTTCGAGCGGGGCTGGCGCCGGGTGGTGCCCTCGCCCCGGCCGATCGAGATCCTGGACGCGGGCACGGCCGTGACGCTGATGGAGGCCGGCTACACGATCGTCGCCGCCGGCGGCGGGGGAGTGCCGGTGGCCAGGGGAGCGGACGGGCGGCTCGGCGGGGTGGAGGCGGTCATCGACAAGGACCTGGCGGCGGCTGTGCTGGCCCGGGCGGTGGGGGCCAGAGTGCTGGTGATCGCCACCGACGTGCCCAACGCCGTCATCGGGTACGGCACGCCACAAGCCCGCCCGATCGAGGCGGTCACCGTGGCGGAGTTGCGGAAGCTCCAGACGGCTGGGCACTTCGGCAGCGGCAGCATGGGGCCCAAGGTCGAGGCGGCCCTGCGCTTCGTGGAGGACGGCGGACGCTGCTCCGTCATCACCTCCCTTGAACACATAAAAGACGCTTTGTCAGGAAATATTGGGACGAGGGTAACGGAGAGTTAGATGCCGGATCCTATTGAGGTGCGCAAGGTCGCCATCGAGAGCGTCACCGACGCGTCGGGGCTGGCCAGGCTCATCGACGACGGGGTGATCGAGGCCGCCCGGGTGCTCGCTGTGATCGGCAAGACCGAGGGCAACGGCGGGGTGAACGACTACACCCGGATTTTGGCCGACCGGGCCTTCCGCGAGGTGCTGGCGGCCAAGGGGCATCCCTCGCCGGAGAGCGTGCCGCTGGTCTGGTCCGGGGGGACCGACGGGGTGCTCAGCCCGCATGCCACCGTCTTCGCCACCATTGACCCGGCCAAGGCCGTACCGACCGACGAGCCGCGGCTGAGCGTGGGCATCGCGATGAGCGAGGTCATCCTGCCGGAGGACATCGGGCGCCCGGCCATGGTGGAGAAGGTGGCCGCCGGGGTCCGCGAGGCCATGAAGATCGCCGGTATCGACGACCCGGCCGACGTGCACTACGTGCAGACCAAGACGCCGCTGCTCACGCTGGCCACCATCAACGACGCCAAGTCGCGCGGCCACGAGGTGATCACCGAGGAGACCGGCCTCTCCATGGACATCTCCAACTCCACCACCGCGCTGGGCATCGCGGTCGCCCTCGGCGAGATCGAGATGCCGAGCGCCGAGCAGATCCACAAGGACCTCTCGCTCTACTCCTCGGTCGCCTCCTGCTCCAGCGGGGTCGAACTGGACCGGGCCCAGATCGTGGTGGTCGGCAACGTGCGCGGCATCGGCGGCAGGTACCGCGCCGGGCACTCGGTGATGCGGGACGCGCTGGACGCCGACGGCATCTGGGCCGCCATCCGGGACAGCGGCATCGACCTGCCCGACCGCCCGCACCCCAGCGACCTGGGCGACCGCCTGGTCAACCTGTTCATGAAGTGCGAGGCCGACCCCACCGGACAGGTGCGCGGGCGGCGCAACATCATGCTGGACGACTCCGACGTGCACTGGCACCGCCAGATCAAGGCCACCGTGGGCGGCGTGGCGGCCAGCGTCACCGGCGACCCGGCGGTCTTCGTCAGCGTCGCCGCCGTCCACCAGGGCCCCAGCGGCGGCGGCCCGGTGATCGCCATCGCCGATCTCGGCTGACCCGTCCCGGGGGGGCCGACCGCCCCCCCGGGTATCCTCGCCAGACGTGCCCAGCATCCCGAATCCGCTCCTTCCCGCCGACGACGGCAGCCCCGACCCGGCCGTGGCCGCCGCTCTGACCGCCTACCAGGCCGGTACGGCTTCCGCCGCAGAGGTGCTCTCCGCCCTGAGCACCGCCCGCCTGCTGGTCCCTGTGGTGGCCCTGCTGACCGAGTCCGAGGTCGGCGCGCACGGGCTGCGTCAGGAGAAGGAGAGCGAGATGGCCCTGCCCAAGCTGGTCGGCAGGGACGGCCGGGAGGCCGTGCTGGCGTTCACGGGCAGCGAGGCCCTCGCCCGCTGGCGACCGGACGCCCGCCCCATCCAGTCGCGCACCCCTCAGGTCTGCCAGGCCGCCCTGCACGAGAACGCCGCCGCCGTGGTGATCGACGTGGCCGGTCCTGTCCCGTTCACCGTCGAGGGCACCATGCTGCGCGCCCTGGCCGCCATCGCCGACCCCGCCTCGCTGGCGGAGCTGTCCGGACCCGACGTGACCGTGCTGAAGGTGGACTCCAAACGCAGGCGATGGCCGCACTTCCGGCTTCGCCGTTCGTGAGGGCCGGGCAGAGGTTACGGTCACCGGGTGTTCTGGATTGGGCTGGGGGGGCTCGTACTGGCCGGGGGTGTCGCCGGGAGTTACGCGCGGGCGCTGGCCGCGGGGTTCGGTGAGGAGACCCAGGACGCCCGGCAGGAGGCGGTCCTGGCCTTCCGCACGGCGGCGCCCGTGCCGCGCAGGCCGTACCTGGCGGAGCTGGTCACCGGGGTCGTCTTCGGGCTGGTGGGCTGGCGGTTCTGGGGGAGCCCGCTGCTGCCGGCCCTGCTGTACGGGGTGGCCGCCGGGGCCGTGCTGACCCTGGTCGACTGGCGGACCTTCCGGTTGCCGGACGTGGTCACCCTGCCGTCGTACCTGGTGGTGGCCGGGCTGCTGGCGCCGACCGGCCAGTTGCCCATGGGACTGGCCTGCGGGCTGGCGACCGGCGGGGTCTACCTGCTGCTCTGGCTGGCCAGTCCGGCCGGAGTGGGGCTGGGGGACGTCAAGCTGGGCGTGCTGCTCGGCCTGCTCTCGGGCGCGGTCGGCGTGAACACGGCGGTGCTGGCCGGAGTGGGCGGACAACTGCTGGGCGCCCTGTACGCCCTCGGCCTGCTGGCGACGAAAAGGGCGACACGCCGGACCGCCTTCCCGTTCGGCCCTTTCATGATCACAGGAGCCCTGCTGGCCGTGCTCATCTGGAAGTAGGGAAAGTTCCACTGTCTTGACTGATGGGACGTGTGGCGGTCGCACTGTGGTACCCGTGGAAGACTTGGTGTCATGTTGCGCTGGTTGACCGCCGGGGAGTCCCATGGCCCCGAACTCGTCGCGATCCTCGAAGGGCTGCCCGCCGGGGTGGAGGTGACCACGGCCGAACTGGCCGAGGCCCTGCGCCGGCGCCGGCTCGGCTACGGCCGCGGGGCCCGGATGAAGTTCGAGCAGGACGAGCTCTCCGTAGTCGGCGGCGTGCGCCACGGCCGCACCCTCGGCTCCCCGGTCGCCATCCGCATCGGCAACACCGAGTGGCCCAAGTGGGAACAGGTCATGGCGGCCGACCCGGTCGACCCCGAGCTGCTGGAGGGCGTGGCCCGCAACGCCCCGCGCTCCCGCCCCCGCCCCGGCCACGCCGACCTGGCCGGCATGCAGAAGTACGGCTTCGACGACGCCCGCCCCGTGCTGGACCGGGCCAGCGCCCGGGAGACCGCCGCCAGGGTGGCCCTCGGCCAGGTGGCCAAGAACTTCCTCAAGCAGGCCCTCGGCGTCGAGATCATCAGCCACGTGCTCTCCATCGGCTCGGCCGCCAGCCCCGCCACCGAACTGCCGGGCCCGGGCGACCTGGCGGCCATCGACGCCGACCCCGTGCGCTGCTTCGACCCCGCAGGGAGCGCCGCCATGGTGGCGGAGATCGACAAGGCGCACAAGGACGGCGACACCCTCGGCGGCGTGGTCGAGGTGGTAGCCTACGGCCTGCCGCCCGGCCTGGGCAGCTACACCCACTGGGACCGGCGGCTTGACGCCCGGCTGGCCGGGGCCCTGATGGGCATCCAGGCGATCAAGGGCGTGGGGGTCGGCGACGGCTTCGAGACCGCCCGCCGTCCGGGCTCCCGGGCGCACGACGAGATCGAGAACACCCGCGACGGGGTGCGCCGCATCACCAACCGGGCCGGTGGCGTCGAGGGCGGCATGAGCAACGGCGAGCCGCTGCGGGTCAGCGCCGCGATGAAGCCGATCTCCACCGTGCCCAGGGCGCTGGCCACCATCGACGTGCTCACCGGCGAGGCCGCCAAGGCCCACCACGAGCGCTCCGACGTCTGCGCGGTCCCGGCGGCGGCCATCGTGGCCGAGGCCATGGTCGCCCTGGTGCTGGCCGACGCGGCGGTGGAGAAGTTCGGCGGCGACTCGGTCGAGGAGGTGGCCCGCAACCTGGCCGGCTACCTCTCCTCAATGGTCATCAAGTAAAGGCACGATCATGGATTCGGTTCGGAGCGGCCCGACGGCCGTGCTCATCGGCCCGCCGGGTTCCGGCAAGTCCACCGTCGGCCAGCTCCTGGCCGAGCGGCTCGACCTCCCGTTCCGGGACACCGACGCCGACGTCGAGACGGTGGCGGGCAAGTCTGTCAGCGACGTCTTCGTGGAGGACGGCGAGGAGCGCTTCCGCGAGCTGGAGGCCGTCGCCGTCCGGGAGGCGCTGGCCGGGCACGGAGGCGTGCTCTCGGTCGGCGGCGGGGCCATCCTCAACCCGGCCACCCAGCAGCTGCTGGCCGAGCACACCGTCGTCTACCTCCAGGTCGGCCTGGACCAGGCGGTGCGCAGGGTCGGGCTGGCCACCGCCCGCCCGCTGCTGGTGCTCAACCCGCGCAGCCAGCTGCGCCGGCTGATGGAGGAGCGCCGCCCGATCTACGAGAACCTGGCCACCCTCGCGGTCGCGACCGACGACCGGGAGCCCGAGGAGGTCGCCGAGGAGATCGCCCTGGCCCTGGGCGGCCCCCGATGAGCGCCTCCCGGATCCAGGTGCGCGGCGAGTCGCCGTACGAGGTGGTGGTCGGCACCGACGTGCTCGGCGAGCTGCCCGGCCTGTTCGCCGACGGGGTGCGCACGGTCGCCGTGATCTACCCCGCCCCGCTGCCTGAGCTCTCCCGCCCGGTCTGCGCCGAACTGGAGAAGGCCGGGTACGAGGTGCTCGGCCTGCCCGTCCCCGACGGGGAGCGGGCCAAGACCGCCGAGGTGGCCGCCGAGCTCTGGTCGGCCTTCGGGCGGTACGGGATGACCCGCTCGGACGCCGTGGTCGGCGTCGGCGGCGGCGCCACCACCGACCTGGCGGGCTTCGCGGCGGCCACCTGGCTGCGCGGCGTCCAGGTGGTCCAGGTGCCCACCACCCTGCTGGCCATGGTGGACGCGGCGGTGGGCGGCAAGACCGGGATCAACACCCCCGAGGGCAAGAACCTGGTCGGCTCCTTCCACCCGCCCAAGGGCGTGCTCTGCGAGCTGAACACGCTGGCCGGGGTGCCGCGCGAGGACTACGTGGCCGGGCTCGCCGAGATCATCAAGGGTGGTTTCATCGCCGACCCCACCATCCTCATGCTGATCGAGGACGACCCGGCCGGTGCCCGCACCCCGGAGGGCGAGCACACCCGGGCGCTGATCGAGCGGAAGATCCAGGTCAAGGCCGACGTGGTCGGCGCCGACCTGAAGGAGAGCGGCCTGCGGGAGATCCTCAACTACGGCCACACGCTGGCGCACGCCATCGAGCGGGCCGAGGACTACCGCATCCGGCACGGCGAGGCCGTGGCCATCGGCCTGGTCTACGCCGCCGAGCTCTCCCGGCTGGCCGGCCGCGCCCCCGACGCCGTGGTGGACCGCACCCGCGCCATCCTGACCGCCGTCGGCCTGCCCACCGGCTACCGGCGGGACGCCTGGCCGCGCCTGCGCGACCACATGCGCATCGACAAGAAGGCCCGCGGCGCCAAGCTCCGTTTCGTGGTGCTGGACGACATCGCCCAGGTGTCCCGGCTGGAAGACCCCCCGGAAGAGCTGCTTGAGGCGGCCTTCTTCCAGATCTCTGTTTAGGGAGTGACCATGCGGGCGGTGCTCGTGCTCAATGGGCCCAACCTGGCGCGGCTGGGCAGCCGCGAGCCGGACGTCTACGGCGCGCAGACCTTCGCGGACCTGGCCGACCTGTGCCGGAAGACGGGGGAGGAGCTGGGGCTGGCGGTCGAGGTCCGGCAGACCGACGACGAGGCCGAAATGGTCGGCTGGATCCACGAGGCCGCCGACGGCAGGATCCCGGTGGTGCTCAACCCCGCCGCGTTCACCCACTACTCCTACGCGCTCCGCGACGCCATCGCGCAGCGCACCGCGCCCCTGGTGGAGGTGCACATCTCCAACCCGAGCGCGCGCGAGGAGTTCCGGCACACCTCGGTGGTGGCGGCGGTGGCCACCGGCACCATCGCGGGCTTCGGACTTCAGTCGTACGTGCTGGCGCTCCGCGCGATCGCCCAGTCGGCCGAATGAGCACTCCCAGGTTAGGCGGGTTGGATTGGCGGCCATGACGCGCTACCGGTCATTCGTCGCGCTGGGTGACAGCTTCACCGAGGGGCTCAACGATCCCGGCCCCGACGGGCGGTTCCGGGGCTGGGCGGACCGGGTGGCCGAGCAGCTGGCCGCCCGGGAGCCGGGCTTCCGGTACGCCAACCTGGCCGTGCGCGGGAAGCTGATCGACCAGATCGTGGCCGACCAGGTGCCGGTGGCGCTGGCCATGCGGCCCGACCTGATCAGCTTCTGCGCGGGCGGCAACGACCTGCTCCGGCCGGGCAGCGACCCCGACCGCATGGCCAAGAAGGTCGCGGCGGCCGTGCGTGAGCTGCGCGGCACCGGCGCCGACGTACTGCTGTTCACCGGCGTGGACCCGCGGGACACCCCGATCATGCGCCGGGCCAGGGGCAAGTTCGCCACCTACTTCCTGCACCTGCGTTCGATCGCCGACCTCTGCGGCTGCCTGGTGGTGGACCAGTGGTCGATGCAGGGCCTGCGTGACTGGCGGGCCTGGAGCGCCGACCGGCTGCACATGAACGAGGAGGGGCACCGCCTGGTCGCCGCCCGGGTGCTGGACGTGCTCGGCATGCCCGGCGAGGACGACTGGCGCAAGACCTGGCCGCCCAGGGAGCGGGTGGACCCCCAGGTGAAACGCCAGGAGGACACCCGCTGGCTCCGCGAGCACCTGGGCCCCTGGATCGGCCGCCGGTTGCGGGGCACCTCCTCCGGGGACAACGTGACCGCCAAACGCCCGGAGCTGACCGATTTCCCCGACTGATGAGAGCGCTCTCCGGGGATCCGGTCAGTCGGCGGTCAGCCGCCGCAGGGCCGCCCGCACGGTGGCCGGGTCGGTGGTCCGCCAGTACGGCGGCAGCGAGCCGAGCAGGAAGCCGCTGTAACGGGCGGTGGCCAGCCGGGGATCGAGCACGGCGATCACCCCACGGTCGGCCATCGACCGGAGCAGCCGCCCGGCGCCCTGGGCCAGCAGCAGCGCGGCATGGGTGGCCGCGACGGCCATGAAGCCGTTGCCGCCCTTGGCCGCCACGTGGCGCTGCCGGGCCGAGGTGAGCGGGTCGTCCGGCCGGGGGAACGGAATCCGGTCGATGATCACCAGGGTCAGCGACGGGCCTGGCACGTCCACCCCCTGCCAGAGCGACAGCGTCCCGAACAGGCAGGTCTCGGGATCCTCCGCGAACTTCTTCACCAGCTGCGCGGTGGAGTCGTCCCCCTGGCAGAGCAGCGGCACCGCCAGCTTGTCGCGGAGCGCCTCGGTGGCCGCCTTGGCCGCCCGCATCGAGGAGAACAGCCCGAGCGTGCGCCCCCCGGCCGCCTCCACCAGCTCGGAGATCTCCTCCAGGTACGCCTCCGGCAGCCCGTCCCGCCCCTGCGGGGGCAGGTGCCTGGCCACGTAGAGGATGCCGTTGCGGGCGTGGTCGAACGGCGAGCCCACGTCAAGCCCGGTCCACTTGCCCTTCTTGCTCTTCCGGTCGCGGTCCAGACCCCACTGCGCGGCCATGCCGTCGAAGGTGCCGCCCAGCGCCAGCGTGGCCGAGGTGAGGATGACCGTGCGCTCGCCGAACAGCTTCTCGCCGAGCATGCCGCCGACCGAGAGCGGCGCGACCTTGAGCGTGGGCGCCACCCGGCCGTGGCCCTCCTCCAGCCAGACCACCTCGGCCCGGTCCACCTCGCTCTCGGCGCCGAACGCGTCCAGCATGCGCACGGCCGTGTCGTGCACCTCGTCCAGCGAGGTGAACGCCGCCCGGCGCAGCGCGGCCTGCTCGGGGTTGTCCTTGTCGGCGCCGCGGTCGGCGTTGCGCGGCCCCATCGCGGTGAGGCAGGCGTGGGCGGAGTCCCGGACCAGCGCCAGCGTCATGCCCAGGGACTGCGGCAGCTCGTCGACCCGCCCGGGCGGGGCCGCCGCCAGCAGGGCCTGCAGGTCCTCGGCCGCCTCCTGGAGCCGGTCGGCGACGTGCTGCTCGATCACCCGCCCGGCCCGGCGCGCCGCCGTGGCCACCACGGCGTCGGAGAGCTCGTCGGTGACCACCGTGGTGACCCGGTCGACCAGCTCGTGGGCCTCGTCCACGACCACCACCTCGTGCTCGGGCAGCAGCGCGAACTCCTCCATGGCGTCGATGGCCAGCAGCGCGTGGTTGGTGACCACCACGTCCACCTGGCCCGCCCGCTCCCTGGCCAGCTCGGCGAAGCACTCGGCGCCGCTCGGGCAGCGCTGGGCGCCCAGGCACTCCCTGGCGCTCACCGAGAACTGCCGCCAGGCCTGCTCGCTGACCCCGGGCACCAGCTCGTCGCGGTCGCCGGTCTCGGTCTCCTCGGCCCACTCCTGGATGCGCTGGACCATGCGCCCGGTGGCGCTCACCTCGCGCGGGTCGAAGAGCTGGTCGGCCTCGTCCTCCGGCATGCCCACGGTGGCCTTGTGGCGGCACAGGTAGTTGCGGCGGCCCTTGAGGATGGCGAACTCCGGCTTGTGCGGCAGCACGCCGTCCAGCGCCTCGGCCAGCCGGGGCAGGTCGCGGTCGACCAGCTGGCGCTGGAGCGCGATGGTCGCGGTGGAGACCACCACCGCGGTCCTGGTGTCCGCCGCGTGGCGGATGGCGGGCACCAGGTAGGCCAGCGACTTCCCGGTTCCGGTGCCGGCCTGCACGGCCAGGTGCTCGCCCTTGGCCAGCGCGTCGTGCACCGCTGTGGCCATGCTCACCTGGCCGGGGCGCTCGGCGCCGCCGAGCTCGCGGACGGCGGTGGCGAGCAGGTCCTCCACGGGGGGCAGGTCGAGATCGGTTCCGGGTTCTGGCACGGGAAGAACCGTACCGCCCGGCACCGACATTCGTCGCCCGCCCTGTTATCGGACTGTGACCGAGGCGCCACATCCCGGAGTTCGCGGGCCCGCGATCGCCTTGCCGTGGCACACTGGCCCCACGGGCTGCTAGGTCAAAGACGATCTACCCGCCCCAAAAGTGGGGGGTCCGTCATAGGTGGGATAGGCGTTTTTGTAGTGTTTCTAGAGGTCGAGTGGACGGATAAGGGCAGGTAAAGGCACCATGTCTGTCATGTCGGAAGTTGTCCCGCTGCCGTCGTTCGGCGAGGTTTTCTTTGACGCCCGAGGTCAGGACCGGGTACTCCGGGTCACCTGGCACGAGGGAACCCTCGTGCTCAGCCTCTGGCGCGGCGAGATGTGCACGGCCAGTTTCCGGATGCCCATGACCGACGTCGGCCGACTCCTGGAGACCCTGGATGTCGGGTACGCGGAGGCGGGCGGCGGCGTCGACCCCGGCCAGCCGGGCCAGCACGTCCCGGTGGACGGCACCGGCCCGTTCCCCCAGCCGAACCTGGCCGAGTACGGGGACTACCCCGGCACCGGCCAGTACGTCCGTCCCCAGGACCAGGGCTACCCGGACCAGGGCTACCAGGAAGTCCCCTACCAGGAACCCGCCTACCCGCAGCCGCAGCCCGTCGCCCCGGCCGCCGCGCTCGGCCCCAACGACGTCTTAGTCGCCCGCGGCAACCCCGCCGCCCCGGGCCGGGAGAACCGGGACCGGCTGGTGGCCGTGGACTCCGGGCCGCGCGAGCACATCCCGGTGCCCAGGGAGCGCGAGGCCCCCCGGGAGATCCCGCAGCCGTACGAGCAGGTTCCGGCCGAGCCGGTCTACCAGTTCCCCTCGCCGATCCCCGGCCGCCCGGCCTACCAGTTCGATCCGGAGCCCCAGCCGGAGCCGCCGTACCAGGGCGGGCAGCAGTACCCGTCCTACCAGGGCGAGCCGCAGTACCAGCAGCAGGACTACCGCTACCAGCAGCAGCCCGAGCCGCAGTACCCCGGCCAGCAGCACTACCAGCAGCAGCAGTACCCGCCGCAGCCGGCCGCCGTGGACCCCAACGACCCGCTCGGCCTCGGCCCCCGGCCCTACCTCCAGAACGAGCAGATGTACGCCACCGGCGAGCGCCTGCGGCCGCCGGACCGGGACGACCAGCGCGAGTGGTGAGCGGGGTCTGAGCAGGCCTACGGGACGGTTACGATGACCGTCTGATGGACGCTTCCTCGGCGCTGCAACTGCTGCTCCTGCCCGTGGGCGCGCTGGCCGTCGCCGGGCTGGCCCGGAAGATGGACTGGAGCGCACCACTGCTGCTGGTGCTGGCCGGTCTGGTCGTCTCGGTCATCCCCGGTGTCCCGGACTACCGGCTGAGCCCCGAGATCGTACTGCTGGTCTTCCTGCCCCCGCTGCTCTACTCGGCCGCGCTGGACAGCTCCTACCTGCGGCTGCGAGACGTGCGACGCCCGGTGTTCCTGCTCGCGGTCGGCTTGGTGCTGTTCAGCACGGTCACCATCGGGCTCACCGCGTACGCACTGATTCCCAGCCTGGGGCTGCCCGCCGCGCTGGCGCTCGGCGCGATCGTGGCCCCGCCGGACGCGGTGGCGGCGGTGGCCGTCGGCCGGCGGCTGGGGCTGCCCCGGCGGGTGATGACCGTGCTGATCGGCGAGAGCCTCTTCAACGACGCCACCGCGCTGACCGCCTACCGGGTCGCGGTGGGCGTGATCGTCGGCACCGGCGCCACCCTGCTCTCCACGGCCGGGCAGTTCCTGTACGCGGCCGGCGTCGGCCTGGTGATCGGCATGGTCATCGCCTACCTGGCGGGGCGGGCGCTGCTCAGGATCCGCGACGCCCTGGTCGCCAACGCGTTCTCGCTGCTGGTGCCGTACGTGGCCTATATGGCGGCCGAGGTGGTGCACGCCTCAGGGGTGATCTCGGTGGTGATCGTCGGCGTGTACCTGGGACACCTGATGAGCAGCACCGGCTACGGTACCCGGCTGCTCTCCCGGGCGGTCTGGCAGGTGATGGACTTCGTGCTGGAGTCCATCGTGTTCGCGCTGATCGGCCTGCAACTGCTGGTCCTGGTGCGCGGCCTGGAGGGGGAGAGCCCCTGGCAGGTGGCGGGTTATGCGGTGGCGCTGTTCCTGGTGGCGGTGCTGGCCCGGGCGATCTGGATGGTGGCCACCATCTACCTGCCCAGGGTGGTGTCCCGGCGGTGGCGGGCCAGGGAGGCCAAGGTGCCCTGGCAGCACGTGGCCGTGGTCAGCTGGGCGGGCATGCGCGGCGTGGTGTCCCTGGCGGCGGCCTTCGCGCTGCCGGTGGCCGGGCTGCCGGAGCGGAACCTGCTGCTCTTCCTCACCTTCGCGGTGGTGATCGGCACCCTGGTGGTGCAGGGCCTGTCCTTCCCGTGGCTGATCAGGAAGCTGGGCGTGTCCAACGAGCGGGAGCGGTACGAGGACAACCTGTCCGAGGCCGCCGCCCAGCAGGCCGCGGTCGCCGCGGGCCTGGCCCGGCTGGACGAGCTGGTGGCCGAGGGCGTGCTGGAGGTGCACGAGCCGGTGGTGGAGCAGCTGCGCACCCGCGCCGAGCGCAGCGCCCTGCACGCCTGGGAGCGACTCGGCGGCGGCACCGGCCCCGCGGGCGAGGAGACGCCCGCCACCGTCTACCGGCGGTTGCGCCGGGAGATGCTGGCCGCCGAGCGCGAGGTCTTCGTACGCATGCGCGACCAGCGCCGCATCGACGACGAGGTGCTCCGCCGGGTGATGGCCGAACTCGACTTCGAAGAGGCCATCCTCGAACGCGACTAGCTGTGACATTGGGCCCGCCTCCGGCGGGCCGGCCCGGCCGCGGCCGGGCAAACCCCACATACGACTAGGGAAGAAGGATGCCGTGGGATGGCTGATTGCGGTCCGACGTAGCATCGGATTATGTGGACCTGTGAACATCTGGAGACGGCGGGAGATCCGCCGGCGTTGACGTCCGAGGGGTGCGCCGAGTGCCTTGAGATGGGGACACGCTGGGTTCACCTGCGGCGGTGCCTGAGCTGCGGGCACATCGGCTGCTGCGACTCCTCGCCGATGCGGCACGCCACCGCCCATTACAAGGAGACCGGTCACCCCGTGATCAGTTCCTTCGAGCCCGGCGAAACGTGGCGATGGTGCTATGCGGATAACGTTATGGGCTAACGAGAGCCCGAGCTGAAGGCAGGCCAATAGACACGAGTAAGCGCTCTCTCGATAATGATCGCGTGGCTCCCGTGGTCTCCGTCGTCATCACGACGTACAACAGAAAAAGGGTGCTGCCGAACGCGATCGAGTCGGCGCTCCGGCAGTACGTGACCGACCGTGAGGTGATCGTGGTGGACGACGGGTCCACCGACGGCACCGAGGCGGAGATCCGCCGCCGGTACGGGGAGCGGGTGCGCTACCTGACCCGGCCCAACGGCGGGCCGCCCGCCGCGCGCAACACCGGGCTCGCCGCCGCGGCGGGGACCTGGATCGCGCTGCTGGACAGCGACGACTGGTGGGAGCCCAGCTATCTGGAGAGCCAGTTGGCCGTGCTGGCCGCCCATCCCGGCGCCGACCTGGTGATGTGCGACGGCCGCAGGCAGGGCGCCGGCGGGCGCTGGCACACCATGTCGATGATTCCGGACTTCGTGTTCCCCGACTCGATCGAGGCGATGTGCGCGGGGTCGTGGATGCAGCCCAGCTTCACGTTGATCCGCGCCTCGGTGGCCCGCGAGCTCGGGTTCGACGAGCGGTTCCGGGTGGGGGACGACCAGGAGTTCATGTGGCGGTTCGTGAAGGCCGGCCACCGCGCGGTGCACAATCCGGACTCACCGGCCGAGTACCGGCTGGCCGAGGGTCAGCTCTCCGAGGACACCGACCGCATCATGCTCGGCTCCTACGACGTGTGGCGGCACCACAGCGCCACCCATCCGCAGGTGCTCCGGCGCGGGCTGGACTTCGACCGCGCCTACGGGGAGCTGCTGGTCCGGCACGGGCGGGGCCGGGACGCGCGGCCGCATCTGTGGCGGTGGTGGCGGGCCGAACCCTACCGGCTCCAGGTGGTACGCCTGTTGTTTCGTTCCGTGCATTAGAGTCACGGGCATGCGAGCTCTCCCCCTTTCTGCGATCTCCCTGGTAGCGGTGTTGATGACGGGATGTGGGCTGGTCGGCGACGCCCAGGACACCGCCCAGAAGACCCAGCAGTGCGTGGAGGCCGTGGGCATCGTCACCGAGACCGTCTCCAAGGTCACCAGCCTGGTCGACAACCCGGCGGAGGTGGAGAAGACGCTCAACGAAGGGGCGCGGAAGCTCCAGAATCTGGCCGACCAGGCGGCCGACACCACGCTCAGGGAGGCCGCGGAAGGGGTGGCGGACAAGCTGTCCGGCCTCAACGTCAAGGACGCCAACGACGCGGTGGACGCGCTCCAGAAGCTGGCCACCGACTCGCTCGCCTGGGCGGACACCCTCACCAAGGCATGCGCCTGATTCCCTAGGGGAATTGTGGTGAAATATCCTATTTTTCTATGGAAGGGAACGAGCCTGACCCCCGGTTCACGCTCGCCAATGAGCGGACCTACCTGACCTGGCTGAGCACCTCGCTGGCGCTCTGCGCCGGCGGGGTCGCGATGGCGGCGGTGCCCGAGCAGTTGTTCACCGGCTGGGTGCGGACCACGCTGGCGGTCATGCTGGTGGTGCTCGCCGCGTTCGCCGCGCTGCTCGCCTACCCCCGCTGGCGCCGGGTGCAACTCGCCCTGCGCCGCGCCGAACCACTCCCGCCGCCCCGGCTGGCCCCCCTGTTCGGGTACGGCGTGGCCACCGTGGCCGTGCTGGCGCTGGTGCTGATCGTGACCAGCAGATGAGCGACGGCCTGGCCCGGGAACGCACCCGGCTGGCCTGGGTGCGCACCGGGGCGATACTGGCCACCATCGCGCTGGGTGTCGGCGGCACCGGGCTCCGCGGTGGCGGCGGGCCGGTCGGCGCGGTGCTGCTCGGGCTGGGCGCGCTGGCCGGGGCGGTGCTGCTGGCCCGGACCGGCCTGCGGGACCTGCGGGTGCGCCAGGCGGTGGCCGAGGGGCTCCCGCTGGACCACCGGACGGACGCGCTGATCGCCTGGCTGGGCACCCTCGCCGTGGTGGGCGGATCGGCCGCCTTCCTGCTCCGCTGAATATTTCAGGGCCCGTCCTGCGGTGATGCGCCGCGAACGTGAGGGTTGACGCCCCGGTCGCTAGGGTGCCGCGCATGCGTACCCTCGCCAAGCTCGCGCTGTCGGTCCTGGTGCTCTCCGGCTGCGGCGCCCAGGCCACCCCCGCGCAGCTCCCCAAGGAGTGCTCCGAGGTGCCGGTCATGATCGGCGGGCACCTCTCGAAGTTCAGCGCCCTGGCCGAGAAGCCCAAGGAACTGGAGGCCGAGGTCGCCGCCGCCGTCACCGAGGCCGAGAGCAAGGCCACCGCGATCAGCGACGCCACCATCAAGCAGGCCGTCCAGGACTTCGCCGACCGCCTGAAGGCGATCGAGATCGGCAAGGGCAAGAAGTCCATCGAGGCCACCCAGACCGCCATCAAGACCGGCACGGACACCATCGAGCAGGTCGCCAAGGTCTGCCAGTAGCTCAGCGGCAAGCACGCTTCACGGGTGGGCAAGCCACCCGCCCGACGGAGCCTGGGTCCCCGACCGAAGGTCGGTGGGGGAGTTCGCCGAGGCCACCGACCGGCTCCGCGGGCACGGCGTACGCGCGGCGGCCATCAGCGCCCCACGGTAACGATTTCGTGTGCCGCAACGGTGGCTGGCCGTTCCGGCGGAGCCGGGCCCGGACCCGGAGGGTCATACGGGTGGGTGGGTGGGGGTTCCCCGGGAACCCATTC
>NZ_JAHCST010000022.1 GCF_018476525.1 Acrocarpospora catenulata | reverse complement strand
CCTGGTTGACCTTCGGTCGGACCCGGCTCCGCCGGGAGGCTCGCCGGTGACGGTATGGCCGACCCCGAGTGCGGCCACGTGTGGCGCCACATGGTGGGCGCGTCCATGGTCGAGTTCGGCGACCGGTCCGGCTGGCGTATTGGTGCCGGGAAGTTGATGCCGTGCTTCTCCCACCCCCATACGACGTCCCGATCCGGCCTGTCGGCCACCGGCACCCGGACCGAACGCCACGCGCTCGGCGCCGTCGAGGTGCCCGCCGACCACTACTGGGGCGCGCAGACCCAGCGGTCGCTCATCCACTTCAACATCGGCGACGACCGCATGCCCAAGGCCGTCTACCACGCGTACGGATACATCAAGAAGGCGGCGGCATCGTGAACGGGCCGGCGGAGCTCGCCTGACCTTTCGGACTCGGCTCCTACCGAGATACGCCGCCTCGCCTGCCGGGGGATTGGCTGCCAGCGTCTCCGCCCTGCCCTGTGGCGCGTCACCATCACCTGCACGTCCGCCGACCTCCGGACTGTGTCGAACAGGTTGGAGAAGACATCGGGCAGCCGGACATCTGTATGGCGGCCACTGTGTGGCGGGTGGTCTTCAACTCGGTGTTGTTGGCGTCCTGCAGGATTGTCGGCCGAGTGGTGGACGACTCGATAGTCGTCGTGGGGGACATCGAGCGTCTCCTCAGCTATGGCGATGAGAGGCGACAGGCAACGGCAATCGGAAGCTTCGGTACGGGCGCGGAGGCCACCCTCCCGGCGGAGCCGGGTCCGACCGAAGGTCGAAACCAGGGTGGGTGGGAGTTCTCCGGCAATTAATCTCTCCGTGTGAGAGGCGGTAACCGCCCGGCAGGAGTTGGTTCGGTCGAAGCTATGGCCACCTTGCATCGCGAACAAGTGGCCCGCCCGCCAAGGGGCGCACGCTATGTCAGGAAGCAGGGGCGGCCAGACGGGCGGGCCACGGTTTCACGTGAAACATCGCGTCTACGGAGCGGGCGGTATTCCGGGGAAGTGGGTGGTCGTGGATGACCGCCTGGAAGCTCGCCCGGACCGCCCGGGAGACCGTCTGCTGTCGGGGCCGAAGGGTGTGGAGAATATCGAGGCCGTGCCTTGCTTCCTCTGAGTTGTCGGTGCCCGCGGTGAGTGGGTGGGAGGACTCACGGGTTCAGGGGAGATGTGTGGTGGGTCGGTGTGGCGGGGAGGTGGGTCGGTGGTTTCGGGTGGGGTGGTGTTTCACGTGAAACCGTTGTTGTGGGGGAGCGGGTGTTAGCGGAGGGATAGGAGGTCGGTGATGAGGGTGTCTACGTCGTCGGGGGTTGTGTCGAAAGAGGTGACCAGGCGGATGACGCTGGTTGGGCGGTGCCAGATGGAGAAGAGTTGGCGGGTCTGTAGTTCCGTGAGGGCCTTTTCCGTGAGGATGGGGAAGACCGCGTTGGACTGGACGGGGTAGCGCAGTGGCCATACCCCGGCGATGCCGTCCGCCAGGCGGTGGGCCATCGCGTTCGCGTGGACGGCGTTGCGGTGCCAGAGGTCGTTCTGGAGGAGCGCGGTCAGCTGGGCTGCCACGAAGCGCATCTTGGACGCCAGTTGCATCCCCTGCTTTCGGAGGAAGAGCGCGGCGGGGTCCAGTTCTGGCCGGAGGATGACGAGCGCCTCTGCCGCCAGTGCTCCGTTCTTGGTTCCGCCGAAGCTCAGCACGTCGACTCCCGCGTCGGTGGTGAGCGCCCGCAGCGAGGATCCCGCTTCCGCCGCCGCATTGGCCAGCCGGGCCCCGTCCATGTGGAGGTAGAGCCCGTGCGCATGCGCGACCTCCCCCAGCGCCGCCACCTCATCGGCGGTGTAGAGCGTGCCGCACTCGGTCACCTGCGAGATGGAGACCACCCGCGGCTGGCTGTGGTGCTCGTTACCGAGCGCCTCCAACTGCCCGAGCACGTGCTCCGGCCGGAGCTTGCCGTCATCGGTCTCCACCGTGAGCAGCTTGGTGCCCAGCACCCGCTCGGCCGCCCCCGCCTCGTGGCCGTTGATGTGCGCGCTGGCCGCGCAGATCACACCGTCGAACGCGCGGAGCATCAGCCCAAGACCGACCACGTTGGCCCCGCTCCCGTTGAACATCGCGTACGCGGTGGCCTGCTCCCCGAACGCCTCCCGGAAGGCGTCCTCCATCTCCCGCGTCCACCGGTCGGCACCATACGCCACCGCATCCCCGACGTTGGCCGCCACAATGGCCGCCATCACCTCTGGATGCACCCCAGCATGATTGTCACTGCCGAAACTCTTCTTCTCAGTAATCACGCGCCCCAGCGTATTTCTCCCCGGCAACTCCTTCGCCCAGCAACCCTTCCCCCAACTCTCCCGGCTCGGGCGCACCGGTAGCCGGACAGGCAATCTCCATCGCCCGAGCTGAAGGCATCGGGGCAATCGCCGCACCGTTAGTCGTATGCCCGGCTTGGTCGCGCTGGTGTCTGGACTGACGGAGGGCCGGGAGCGCAGCGACCAGAACAGCGGAGGAGGGAAGACACCGGCTCCCAGCGGCCAAGCCCGCCGCGCCAGAGGCGCGGCCATGTCACAGCCAAGGGCGCCGATCCGAAGAACGGTCAGTGTCACAGCCAAGCCCGCCGCGCCGGAGGCGCGACCATAGACACAGTCACGACCGCGTGGCGGCGATCTCCAGAAGCCTCCTGCACAGTGCGCCCAGATCCCGTCCGGCCGCCTCGGCGGCCATCGGTAGGAGGGAGGTCTCCGTCATCCCGGGGGCCACGTTCACCTCCAGGAAGTACGGCCGGCCGGTAGCGTCCACGATCAGGTCGGTCCGTGAGATGTCCCGCAGCCCAAGCGCCGAATGCGCGGCCACCGCCATCGCCGCACACGCCTGGGTCGCCTCGAAGCTGAGCCGGGCGGGAGCGAAGAACTCGGTGTGCCCGGCGGTGTACCGGGCGGCATAGTCGTACACCCCACCGTCCGGCACGATCTCCACCGGCGGCAGCGCGACCGGCCCCTCCCCCAGATCCACCACCGAGACGGCCACCTCAACCCCCTCGATGTAGGTCTCGATCAATGCCGTGTCCCCGTACGCGAAACACCCGACCATCGCAGCCGGCAGCTCCTCGGCGGAGCGCACCACGGAGGCGCCCAGCGCCGACCCGCCCCGGGAGGGCTTCACGAACAGCGGCAGCCCAAGGAAGTCCAGAATCCGCGCCAGCACCGCCGAGGCCCCCAGATCGTGGAAGGTCTCCTTCGGCAACGCCACCGAGTCGGGCGTGTTCAACCCCCAGGAGCGCACCACAGCCTTGGCGGTCGGCTTGTCGAAGGCCACCCGGCAGGCGTCCGGCGCCGCCCCCACGTACGGCACGCCGAGCAACTCCAGCACCGACCGGATGGCGCCGTCCTCCCCCGCGCCACCGTGCAACGTCACAAAGGCGGCGTCCGGGGGATCGGCCAGCACGGACGGGACCAACGAGGAATCGGTGTCCCGGGTCTCCACGTCGATCCCCGCCGCACGGAGCACCTCGGCGACCCGGCGCCCGGACCGGATGGAGACCTCCCGCTCGTACGACAGGCCGCCCGCCAACACCAGGACGTGTCCGAGATCGCTCATCTCCACCAGGCCTTTCGGATCGCAAGTACGGCTAGCCCGAACAGGCTAGCCGTACCCGATCTCAGGCGAGGTCCGGACCCGGAGTGTCCACCCCGGCGTGGCCGGGCGGCACGCCGGTGCCGAACATCTCGCGGGTGCGGAGCTCTTCCTCGATGACCCCGGCCAGCCGGCGCACGCCCTCCCGGATGCGTTCCGGCTCCGGGTAGCAGTAGGACAGGCGCATCTGCCGAGCGCCGCTGCCGTCGGCGAAGAACCCGGTTCCCGGCACGTACGCCACCCGCTTGTCCACCGCCTGGGGCAGCATCGCCTTGGAGTCCAGCCCTTCCGGCAGGGTCATCCAGACGAAGAACCCGCCCTGCGGGCGGGTCCAGCTGCAGCCGGGCGGCATCAGCACGTCGAGCGCGCCGAGCAGCGCGTCCCGCCGTTCCCGGTAGAGCTCACGGAAGATCTTGATCTGCTCCCGCCACGGCTGGGTGGCCAGGAACTGCCCGACCGCCAGCTGGGTGAAGGTGGAGTGGGAGAGCACCGCCGACTCCATCGCCAGCACCAGTTTCTCCCGCACCGCGTGCGGGGCCAGCGCCCAGCCGACCCGGAAGCCCGGGGCCAGCGTCTTGGAGAAGGAACCGAGGTAGACCACCCCGTCCGCGTCGTCGGCCCGCAGCGCCCGCAGCGGCTCCCCGCCGAACCCGAGCAGCCCGTACGGATTGTCCTCCACGATGAGGATCCCGGCCCGCTGGCAGATCTCCAGCACCTGGCGGCGGCGCACCTCGTTGAGGGTGACCCCGGCCGGGTTCTGGAAGGTCGGGATGGTGTACAGGAACTTGATCCGGTTCCCGGCGGAGCGCAGCGCGTAGATCGTCTGGGCCAGCGACTCCGGGATGAGGCCCTGGTCGTCCATCGCGATGTGCACGACCCTGGCCTGGTAGGCGGCGAACGTGCCGAGCGCCCCCACGTACGACGGGCCTTCGGCGAGCACGATGTCGCCGGGGTCCACGAAGATCCGCGTGATCAGGTCGAGCGCCTGCTGCGAGCCGACCGTGACGACCACGTCGTTGGCGCCCGCCTCGATGCCCTCCTCGCGCATGACCTCGCAGATCTGCTCGCGGAGCGCGGGATCCCCCTGACCCGAGCCGTACTGCAGCGCCTCCGGGCCTCGCCGGTTGACCAGCTCGGCGACCAGTTCGCCCACCACGTCCAGCGGCAGCGCGGTCACGTACGGCATGCCGCCCGCCAGGGAAACCACCTCGGGCCTGGACGCGACGGCGAAAAGAGCTCGAACCTCGGAGGCCACCATCCCGGTAGCTCGCGCCGCGTATCGATCCACATAGGCATCGATGCGCGACCCCTGCGTCGCGGGCGCTCGACCGTGATCCGTCTCTTCCGTCACGGTCCACCTCCGTTCGTCAGCCGGAAATCCAGAGTAAGGCAGCGAACCGGACACCCCATACCCCGGTATCACGATGAGAGAAATGCCAATGTGACCGCTCGTTGTGCCGGGGGCGCGGCCAATGTCACTACTAGTAATATTCTGCTGGGGGCGGCGTGATCGGGCGGCCCTCCCTCTTCGCTCACGAGGGGCTCACAAGGGGCTGCGCTTACGAGGGGCATCAAGTGTCGCGTCGGCTGGCGAGTATTACCCTGGACAACCTTGATGATCTGCCGCGCCGGTGCAGGCGGTGCGTGTTCTGGGAACTTGATCCGGTCAGCGGGGATCGGGCGGCCCAGGCGGGGGATCCGGCGCTGGAGAAGGAGGCCTGGATCTCGGCGACCCTGCTGGAGTGGGGGAGCTGCGGGAAGATCGCCTACGTGGACGGGGTGGCGGCCGGCTTCGTGCTCTACGCGCCTCCGCTGTACGTGCCGCGTTCGGTGGCTTTCCCGACCTCGCCGGTGAGTTCGGACGCGGTGCTGCTGATGACGGCGCACATCGTCCCCGAGTTTTCCGGGGGTGGTTTGGGGCGCATGCTCGTTCAGGGGGTGGCCAAGGATCTGACCCGGCGGGGAGTGCGCGCGATTGAGGCGTTCGGGGATCTGAAATGGGAGCAGCCCGGGTGCATGGCTCCGGCGGATTATCTACTTTCGGTGGGGTTTAAGACAATTCGTCCGCATTTGCGGTTTCCGCGGCTTCGGCTGGAACTGAAGACGGCCGTCTCCTGGCGTGAGGACGTCGAGGTGGCCCTGGAGCGCCTGCTGGGGTCTATGAGCCCCGAGCGAGCTCTGCGGCCCGTCTGAGCTATCTCAGAGCCGTACAGCGCCGTCTGCGAGTCAGACAACCCGGCGAAAGCAAACGAAAGCCCCCTCGCGGGGAGGGGGCTTCGGTGGGGTGGGCCGCCGGTAGGCGGAGGTACGGCGCGGGCGCCGCAGGGGGATCTAGATGATCCCGTCGAGCTCGCGGAGCAGCATCGCCTTCGGCTTGGCGCCGATGATCTGCTTCACGACCTCGCCACCCTTGTAGACGTTCAAGGTCGGAATCTGGAGTACGCCGTAGTCGCGCGGAGTGGCCGGGTTCTCGTCGATGTTGAGCTTGACCACGGTCAGCTTGTCCGCGTGCTCCTTGGCGATCTCTTCGAGGATGGGGGCGACCTGACGGCACGGCCCGCACCACTCGGCCCAGAAGTCCACGATGACGGGCTTCTCGCTCTTCAGAACCTCAGTCCCGAAATCCGCGTCGGTCACGCTCTTGATGGCGCCCACTGTTGTCTCCTTGGTCTCGGTGATGTGGTGTAACCACGGACCCGCGCCCCGCATTCCGCGGGCGGGTCAGCCGTCGAGGTCGGCCAGCCAGCGCTCGGCGTCGATGGAGGCGGAGCAGCCGGTCCCGGCGGCGGTGATCGCCTGCCGGTAGATGTGGTCCACCACGTCGCCACAGGCGAAGACGCCGTCCAGGTTGGTTCGGGTGGTCGGCGCGGCGACCTTGATGTAGCCCTGGTCGTCCAGGTCGACCTGGCCCTTGACCAGCTCCACCCGGGGGTCGTGGCCGATCGCGATGAACAGGCCGGTGATCGCCAGCTCGCTCTCCGCGCCGGTCGTCACGTCCCGCACCTGGATGCCGCTGACCTTCTTGTCGCCGAGCACGTCCACCACCTCGCTGTTCCAGAGGAAGCGGATCTTGTCGTTGGCAAAGGCGCGGTCCTGCATGATCTTGCTGGCCCGGAGCTCGTCGCGCCGGTGGATCACGGTCACCGACCGGGCGAACCTGGTCAGGAAGGTGGCCTCCTCCATGGCGGTGTCGCCGCCGCCGACCACCGCGATGTCCTGGTCGCGGAAGAAGAACCCGTCACAGGTGGCACACCAGGAGACGCCGTGCCCGGAGAGCCGCTTCTCGTTCTCCAGGCCGAGCTCCCGGTAGCCGGAGCCGGTGGCCAGGATGACGGCCCGCGCGTAGTAGGTGTCGGTGTGCGTCTTGATCACCTTGGGCGTGGCGGCCAGGTCCACCTCGACCACGTCGTCGGCGACCAGCTCGGCGCCGAAACGCTCGGCCTGCTTGCGCAGGTTGTCCATGAGGTCGGGCCCGATGATGCCGTCGGGGAAGCCGGGAAAGTTCTCCACATCGGTGGTGTTCATCAGCGCGCCGCCGGCCGTGACCGAGCCCTCGAACACGAGCGGCCGAAGGTCCGCGCGGGCCGAGTAGATCGCCGCCGTGTAGCCGGCGGGGCCCGACCCAATGATGATCACGTTACGGACGTCGCTCAACGCCTTTCCCTCCTGTTGAAGCCAGCTGCGTCAACAGATCCTATGGGCCGCGCATTCCCGGTACTCAGCACACGCCACGGCAATCAACTTGCCCCGGCAATCATCCGCGAGGCCGCGCCGGGACGGTGCGGCGGGAGCGTGGCGACCAGAGCGGAGGAGGGAAGACACAGGCTCAAGGCGGCCGAGCCCGCCGCGCCGGAGGCGCGGCCAATGTCACAGCCTAGTTCCAGGTGGCCAGGCCGTCTGGGCGGAGTTCGCCGCATTCGTCGTCCACCACGACCACCCGTACGCGGTTGAGGCTGCGGTCCTCCCAGAAGGCCATGACCGTGGCCTCGTTGCCGTTGTACAGCGCCCGGTCCACCGCTATCGGCGCCCGGTCCAGCTCGTTGGACTTGGCCTGCACGCAGGCGTCCAGCTGCTCGTCGCTGTTGCTCCCGGTCCCCGGCTCAGGCCCGAAGTACCCGAGCAGCGGCCCGTCCAGCTCACGGGAGGTGTAGTTGTGCCCACTCGCCCGCACGGTGTAGACCTGCGCCCGCTGCGGGCTGCGATCCGGCGTGCCCACGCCGACCTGCGGCTCGGCCACCGTGCCCAGCGGCGACGCCACGAAGCTGGACAGCAACCCGGCCACCCCCACCACGGCGGCGGCCGCGGCGACCGAGGCGGCCGGCACCAGCCAGCCCAACCGGCGACGGCGGCGCTCCGGGACGGCGACCGTCCCGTCCTCCCGCACGACACCGAGAGAAACCGGGGTAGACAGCACCGGGGCGGGCGGCGCGAGCTCGGCCAGCGCCCGGTCGATACGCATCGTGACCCCGAGCGGCATGGCCGGCACCGGCACCGCCGCGAGCACCTCGCGAACCGCGGCCAGATCGGCCAGGCTCTCCCCGCAGGGGTCGCAGACGGCCAGATGGCGCCGCACGTCGGCGGCGACCACGTCGTCCAGCACCCCCTCCGCGAGTTCGGCGAGGATCTCCAGATCGTAGTGCGTGTCACCCGTCACGAAGTTCTGCTCCCTTCGCGGATGAGACGCGAGTGAGGTCGGATCGGTTCCGCAGATGGGCAAGAATTGGGGCAAGTTTCGCACGACCGCGCGCGCACCTGCTCTTCACCGTCCCGGCCGGCACCTCCAGCACGGCGGCGGCGTCCTCCACCGAGTAGCCCATCATGTCCACCAGCACCAGGGCCGCCCGCTGGTCGGCGGGCAGCAGCTTGAGCGCCGCGGTGACCTCCAGGGACACCTCGCGCTCCGCTGTCTGGTCGGGCAGCTGGGCGTCCCGCTCGGCGGCCTCCAGCAGCTCGTCGTCGGCCACCGGCCGGACCGACTTGCGGCGCATCCGGTCCAGGCAGGCGTTGACCACGATCCGGTGCAGCCAGGTGGTGACCGCCGCGTCCCCCCGGAAGCTGGCCGCCTTCCGGTAGGCGGACACGAACGCGTCCTGTACGGCGTCCGCCGCCTCGTCCGGGTCGCCGAGCGTGCGCAGGGCCACCGCCCACATCCGGTCCCGATGACGCCTGACCAGCTCGCTGAAAGCCTGCGGGTCGCCGTCCAGGTGCCGGGCGATCAGGTCGGCGTCCGGCACCCCCGGCCGAGCACCGGCCGGATCTTGGTTGTCTGGGGGAGAGCTCACTGGATCGCCGATCCCGGGGGTTTCAGGTGAAAGATGGTGCCACCATACTTCCCTGTCGGGGCAGCGAGTCGCGTAAAACAGTTCAAAACGGCCTACTCCTGCGTCGCGACGATCTCCATGTCGAGCACCATCCCCCGGTACCTGTTCTGGTACGGCGGCAGCTCGGTGAACCAGATCAGCAGGTAGCGGCCGCGTGTGGTGCCCGGCAGGTCGAACGCCACCTTACCCATGGCCTGCTTGCTGCCGGCCGCCGTGGTGAGCGCCTCAGGCTCGGGGGAGTTGCCCACCTTGAGCTCGGCCGCGCCGCCGGGCACGTCGCCGAAGTCCACGGTGACCCGGCGCACCGGGACCTCCTTGCCGAGGTCCACCAGCAGGCCGACGCCCTTCTTCAGCCCGCCGAACTTGGCCGAACCGTAGGACTCGGTGTGCCAGTCGGTCCCGTAGGACCCGTCGATGGCGTTGGGGGCCAGCTCGTTGCGCTCCTCCCCGTCGCCGAGCGGGTCGAAGCCGCTGGCGCTGGACGGGGTGACCGTGACGGTCTTGGGCGGCTCCCCCGCCGAGGAGGAGGGCGCGCTGGGGGTGGCCCCCGGCGTCTCGGTGCCCAGGCTCTTGCCGAGCGTCCAGGCGCCCACCCCGACCACGGCCATCACCAGCACCACCACCAGGGTGACCAGGAAGCGGCTGAACAGCCCGGGGTTGCGGCGCGGCGGGGGGAGCGGCGCCAGGACCTGGCGCACGCCGAGCGTGTCGGTGCCCTCGCTGCGCAGTTCCACCGAGGGCGGCACGGCGGCGGCCGGGGCGGGCACCGGGCGGGGCACCTCGGCCAGCGCCTCGGCCACCTCGGCGGGCGTGCGGAGCGGGGTCAGCCCGCGCCGGATGCCCAGGATGCGGCAGGCGATGGTGTCCAGGTAGCCGGGCACCCCGGCGGTGACCTGGCGGGGCGTGCACGGCTGGTCGTCGTCCAGCGGCGCGGCCGGCAGCCCGCAGTCCTCCTCGCCTGGCCAGTGGCCGGTCAGCGCCGCGTAGAGCAACCGGCCCAGGCCCTCGGCGTCGGCCTGCTCGGCCGCCTCGGGGCTGTCGGCCGTGCGGCCCAGGATCGCGGCGTCCACGGCCACGCCGAGCAGCTTCACGGTGCTTCCCGCGGTCCACACCAGCCGCGCGGGGACCAGGTCCAGGTGGGCCAGGCCGGCCTCGTGCGCGTGCGCCAGCGCCTCGGCCGCCTCGGCGACCAGCAGCGCGCCGCGCTCCGGCTCCATCGGCCCGGCGGCCAGCAGGTCGAGCAGCGACTCCCCCGAGACCCACTCGCTGACCACGTAGGCCGTGCCGTCCTCGTCGGCGGCGTCGAAGACCTGGGTGAGCCGGGGGTCGTTGAGGCGGCTGGCGGCCCTGGCGGCCCGGACCACCTCGGACTCGCGGTCGAAGTCGGGGCTGAAGGTGTGCACGGCCACCGGCCGGGCCAGGATCTCGTCGATGGCCTTCCACAGGGTCGCCCCGCCGGACTCGCTGACCCGGTCCTCCAGCCGGAACCGGTCGGCGAGGCGGGTGCCGGGCTCGACGGCGGACATGCTCACCAGAGATCCCCCGAGGCCCAGAGGTCACCCGAGACGAGATCACCGGAACGGAGCGGCGGCCGACGCCACGTGCATCCGCCCACGCCTTCTCGCCTCCGCTCGCCGGTACCGCCCTGGCCGATCCCAGCCGATTCTCAGCCGGTTTTACCTCTGCCGCACCATGCTAGTGCCGTGTCGTGCCCACTCGTCTTCCCGAACCTGGTCCCAGGGCGGGAGATCCAGGCCGGGATTTCGTTAGCGTCCTACCCGTCTCGTGACCATTCCAATGATGGAACCCACCTCATTGATCCGCAGCCACTGCGCGACCAGCAGGTAGACCAGTCCGGCGAGCCCGCCGCCGACCGCCAGCACCGCCGCCGAACTGATCGCGGTGATCGGCGTCAGCCGTACCGCGCCCCACAGCACCAGGAGGGCGACCAGCGCGGCCGGGATGGCGGCCAGGAGCATCCGGGACAGGCCGGAGAGCACCAGCCGCCCGCCGAGCCCGCCGACCCGGCGGCTGGCCAGCAACCAGGTGAGCGCCGCCCCCACCAGGTACGTCACGGTGAACGACCCCGCCAGCCCCATCACCACCATCTCCGGCGGCAGGATCAGGTAGAGCGTCACCCCGATGGCCGCGTTGACCAGCATGTTCACCCCGGCGATCAGCGCGGGCGTGCGGGTGTCCCCGAAGCTGTAGAACACCCTGAGCAGCAGCTGGAAGATGGAGAACGGCACCAGGGCCACCCCGAACACCTGGAGCACGTGCCCGATGTAGAGGGCCTGCTCGGTGGAGACCGCCCCGCGTCCGAAGATCAGCACGGTCACCGAGGGGCCCAGCACCATCAGCAGCAGCCCGGCCGGGATGATCACGGCAGAGACGGTCCGGACCGCCGAGGCGAACTCCGCCCGGGCCGAATCCAGCTCCCCGTCGGTCACGAACCGGCTCAACCGCGGCAGCATCGCCGTGATCACCGACACCGCGATGATCCCGTACGGCAACTGGAACAGCTGGAACGCGTACGAGTACGGCGTGAGCCCCCGCCCGTCCACCCCCGCCGCCGCGGCCTCGGTGCCGGCGCCGGTGGCCAGCCGGGTGGTCACCACGAAACCGACCTGGTTGATCGCCACGAAGACCAGCGTCCAGACCGCCAGCCGGCCCAGCTCCCCCAGCCCGGCGTTCCAGATGTCGAACCGGGGCCGAAAGCGGAACCCGGCCCGGATCAACGCGATCACCAGCACGATGGACTGGGCCACGATCCCGGCCGTGGTGCCCAGGCCGAGCAGCAGCAGCTCCCCCTGGGTGACCAGGTCCACCTCGTGGGTGCCGTTCCTGAGCAGGTAGGCGGTCCCCACCCCGATCACGACCAGGTTGTTCAGCACCGGCGCCCACATCGGCGCCGCGAACCGGTCCCGGGTGTTGAGGATCGCCCCGGCCACCGCGCCGATCCCGAAGAAGGCGATCTGCGGCAGGATGAACCGGGCCAGGGTGACCGCCGCCGCCAGCCCGTTGGGCGCCAGGTCGTCGGCGTACAGCTGGACCAGCGGCTTGGCGAACACCACGGCCAGCACCGCGACCAGGGTCAGCGCGACGGTGGCGGCGGTGAGCAGCCGCTGCTCGTACTTGCGCCCGCCGTCCGGGTCGTGCTTCTGGTGCCGCACGATGGCCGGCACCACGACACTGCTCAGCACCCCGCCGATCAGCAGGTCGAACAGCACGAACGGGATCGTGTACGCGACGTTGTAGGCGTCACCCAGCACCGCCACGCCGATCGCGGACGCGAGAATCGCGGTCCGTAGAAAGCCGGTCAGCCGCGACACCAGCGTCCCGGCGGCCATGATCGCGCTGGCTCGCAGCATACGGCTCATCTGACTCCCAATCGAAAGAACCGCGCGGGGCGAGATCCGAGGCTACTACCTACGCCTCCTGCGGCTCCCGCTGCTCATGGACGGCGGCGGGGCGGACGCGGGTGCGGACCGCGCGGCGGCGCATGATCCGCATCACCACGGCGGCGAGCATGATGACCACCGCCGCGCCGACGATCACCAGGGCGATCCCGGTGTAGCCGGTGGCCGACACGGCGAGCCGGGCCGGTTTGCCGAAGGCGCGGCCGTCCGCGGTGAGCAGCTGCACGGTGAGCGCCGCCTGTCCGCCGTCGCCCACCACGGTCACGGGGACGTCGAAGGACTGGGTCTTGCCCTGGGCCACCTCGGCGGCTTCGGTGATGTACACGCCACCCTCCACCGCGAGCAGGTCGGGATCGGTGGATTTGACCCGGAGCGCGACCTGCACGTCCTCGTTCATCCCGTTCTGCACGGAGACCGGGATGCGCCCGTTGGTGCCCGCCACCGAACGGCGATTCTCCGGTTTGACCACCGAGACCAGCTGGACCCGCTCGTCCACCGCCTGGTCCACCCGCTGCGCGAAGGCCGCCGCGTCCCCGTCCCCCCGCCAGGAGGCCGAGGCCAGCCGCATCACGGCGGTATTGAAGATCTTGGCACCGCTGGCCGGGACCAGCGCCGCCACGTCCGCCTTCCTGGACAGCTTCCGCACCGTGGTCATGTACGACTTGGGCAGCTCGGCCTCCCGCGCCTGCGGCGGATAGACCAGGTCGGTCCGGGGCGTGCGGCCCGGCTGCACCGAGTCGAGGGTGATCGGCCGCAGCCAGGGCACCGTGGTGAGCAGCCCGCCGACGAAGTCGGGGTCGGGGTTCCAGAGCCGGTCGGGCGGGGCGAGGATCACGGTGGCGGGGCGCTTGCGCGGCTGGGTCAGCGCCAGCAGCGCGGTCTCGGCCAGGAAGCGCTGCCGGGCCGCCAGCTCGGCCCCCGGCACCGTCGTGTCGGTGGCGAGCAGCCGCCCCAGCACGGGGTCGGCCAGCTGCGCGGTGAGCTCCCCGCGCACGGTGTCCACCGCCGCCGCCGGCACCGCCGCGGTGGCGTCGGCCGGGTTGGCCGGGGGCAGCGCCGAGCCGTCCAGCAGCACCGTCCTGGTGCCGTTGACCGACAGCTCGTCCAGCGCGTCCCTGTCGATCAGGCCGCCGGTCGGCCAGACCGTGGTCGCCGGGATCTGCCGCTTGAGCAGGCGGCTGGCGACCGACGACCCCTGCGCCAGCGCCTGGCCGGTGGTGTCGTCGAGCCCGTTGTGCACCAGCGCGGCCACGTCCGGATCCGCGTACGGCATGGCCACGACGGGATTGTTGGCCAGTGCGTCGCGCAGCGAGCTCAGCCAGCCGCCGGCGGCCTGGCTGTCCCCCGGCTTGGCGCGGGCGTTGTTGATCACCCGGTGTTCGCGGGAGAGCCGGTCGGCGTCGTCCAGCAGGGCCGGGTCGACGAACCAGGTGGCGTTCTGGTCCACCTTCTCGGCCACCGCCAGCAGGTTGTTCAGGCGGCCGTCGCCGAGCAGGTCCTCGTCCATGAAGGTCGCGTCGTCGGCGCGGCGCTGCCGGTCCACCAGGGGCAGCGCGACCGCCACCCGGGTCCGGGAGAGCTCGGTGCCGGCGGGCAGGTAGGGGATGAAGGTGCGTTCGACCGCGATCTGATGCTCCACCGTCCCGTCCACCACCTCGATCACCAGCGGGTACACGCCCGCCCCCGCGAACCTCAGCTGGGCGGGGGTGACGGTGAGCGAGAAGCTCAGCTTGCCGTTGGCGTCCAGCGGGGTGGCCTGGATCCTGGTGTCGTACCCGTTGGTCGCGGGAAGCTGGCCGGTGGCGTACGCCTCCAGGTCGGCGCGGGTCTGGAAGGGGCGGGCGATGGCGTACCTGAGCCGGATCCGGATCGTGCTGCCCGGGGTTCCGGTGACCACGCCGGAGATCGTGATGGGGGTGGTCGGCTCCCTGGGCGTCTCCGGCGTGAGCTCCTCCACCACCAGCGGGTCGTCCACGACCGCGATGGCGCTGGCCGGGGGAGCCGCGATGGCCAGGCCCGGCGCGAGGAACCAGGCGGCGATCAGAGCGGATACCAGGCGACGCACGCCCTGAATGCTATAGGTCTCCGGCGGCTCCCGGCCGTCAGCTGTGACCGCCGAGCTCCACGGGCTTGGCCACGACCAGAGCGAACAGGTGGACGGCGCGGAGCCGGAGCGCGGTGCGGCGCTCCCCCGTGGCGGTGTGCACCAGCTCGTCCGGATCCAGGCCGTCGATCAGCCGCTGGTCGATCAGCACGTTCAGCCGGTCCGGCAGCAGCAGCGGGCCGACCAGGCCGGCCGCGTAGTCGGTGGAGGAGTTGATCAAGAAGTCGGTGGCGGGGCGCACCCGCTCCGCCCCCATCGCCTCGGCGATCCGGCTCAGGCGCGGCGGCATGGCGATGGACCCGATCACGGCCACCGGTTCCCGTGCCGACCGGAGGGTGGCCTCGAAGACGTTCACCCCGACGCAGGCCCGCGCGGGCACGCCCAGCACCCTGGGGAGGTCGGCGGCGGAGGCCAGGGCGCGCGGAAGCCGTACGATCTCATGGTGGATCTGATGGGCGAGGAGCCAGCGGTGGATCGCGAGGGCGTCCTGCATTGTCTGTGCTCCTTCATCGTGCCCCCGACAGATCTGCCACTGAACGTAACCTGGTGATCGCCAAAGGTGTACTAGCTCAGAGGCACCTGTTTCGTAATCGAAGGACCTACCCAGCTTGTCCCCTTCAAATCAACTAGAGAGCGCCATGAGCGAGCTGTTCGCCCGGATCGAGCCGGTGGCCGACGAGCTCGGGGAGATCTTCGCCGCGCACGGCCACCAGCTGGCCCTGGTCGGCGGCCCGGTCCGTGACCTCCTGCTCGGCCGGCCTGGCATCGACCTGGATCTGACCACCGACGCCCGGCCCGAGCAGGTGCTGGAGATCGTCAGAGACTGGGCCGACGCGACCTGGACCATCGGCATCGAGTTCGGCACGGTGGGCGCGCGCAAGGGCGGCTGGCACCTGGAGATCACCACCTACCGGAGCGAGTCCTACGATCCCAAGTCCCGCAAGCCGGACGTGGCCTACGGTGACACGCTCGACGGCGACCTGGCCCGCCGGGACTTCGCGGTCAACGCGATGGCGATCCGCCTGCCGGGACACGAGTTCGTGGACCCGCACGGCGGGCTCCGGGACCTGGCGCACCGGGTGCTCCGCACGCCGGGCACCCCCGAGCAGTCCTTCGGCGACGACCCGCTGCGCATGCTCAGGGCCGCCAGGTTCGCCGCCCAGCTGGGCTTCACCGTGGACCCGGCGGCGGTGGCCGCGATGCGGGACATGGCCGAGCGCATCGAGATCGTCTCGGCCGAGCGCATCCAGGCCGAGCTGGACAAGCTGATCTGCGCCCCCCAGCCCAGGGCCGGGCTCACCCTGCTGGTGGACACCGGCCTGGCCGCGCACGTCCTGCCCGAGCTGCCCAAGCTCCGCCTGGAAATCGACGAGCACCACCGGCACAAGGACGTCTACGAGCACACCCTGATCGTGCTGGAGCAGGCCATCGCCCAGGAGACGGCGGGCCCCGACCGGGTGCTGCGCTGGGCCGCCCTGCTGCACGACGTGGGCAAGCCGAAGACCCGCAGGAACGAGCCGGGAGGCCGGGTCTCCTTCCACCACCACGAGGTGGTGGGCGCCCAGATGGCCAAGAAGCGCCTGTCGGAGCTGAGGTTCCCCAAGGACGTGGTGGCCGACGTGGCCCGCCTGGTCGAGCTGCACCTGCGCTTCCACGGCTACGGCGAGGGGGAGTGGACCGACAGCGCGGTCCGCAGGTACGTCCGGGACGCCGGTCCCCTGCTGGAGCGGCTGCACAAGCTGACCCGGGCCGACTGCACCACCAGGAACAGGCGGAAGGCCGCCCTGCTCTCCAGCACCTACGACCGGCTGGAGGAACGCATCGCCCGGCTGGCCGAGGAGGAGGAGATCGCCAGGATCCGTCCCGAGCTGGACGGCAACGAGATCCAGGAGATCCTCGGCATCCCACCGGGGCCGCTGGTGGGCAAGGCGTACAAGTTCCTGATGGACATCCGGATGGACGAGGGCCTGATCGGCAAGGAGGCGGCGGTGGCCCGTCTGCTTGAATGGGCACGTGATCACGGATGAGCTGCTGAAACTCGACCGCTCGCACGTCTGGCATCCGTACACGGCGATCCCGCCGCAGCTGCCGGTGCACGCCGTCGCCGGTGCCTCCGGGGTACGGCTGACGCTGGCCGACGGCCGGGAGCTGGTGGACGGCATGTCCTCCTGGTGGGCGGCGATCCACGGTTACCGGCACCCCCGGCTGGACGCGGCCATCCGGGACCAACTGGACCGGATGGCACATGTGATGTTCGGCGGGCTCACCCACGAGCCGGCCGTACGGCTGGCCGCCACGCTGGCCGAGATGACCGGCCTTGAGCGGGTCTTCCTGGCCGACTCGGGGTCGGTGGCGGTCGAGGTCGCGATCAAGATGGCGTTCCAGGCGACCGGGCGCACCCGGTTGCTGACCATCCGGGGCGGGTACCACGGCGACACCTTCGGCTGCATGTCGGTCTGCGATCCGGTGAACGGCATGCACCACCTGTTCGCGGGGGCGCTGCCCCAGCACGTGTTCGCGCCGCAGCCGCCGCTCGGCTACGACACGCCGCCGGAGGAGGGCTACCTGGCCGAGCTGGCCGCCCTGGTGGCCGCGCACGCCCACGAGCTGGCCGCGATCATCGTGGAGCCGGTGGTGCAGGGCGCCGGGGGCATGCGCTTCTACCACCCCGCCTATCTCCGGAAATTCCGGGAACTGGCCGACGAGCACGGGCTGCTGCTGATCGCCGACGAGATCGCCACCGGGTTCGGCCGCAGCGGCGAGCTCTTCGGCTGCGACCACGCCGGGATCCGCCCCGACATCATGTGCCTGGGCAAGGCGCTGACCGGCGGGTACCTGACCCTGGCCGCCACCCTCTGCACGGCCGAGGTGGCCGACCGCATCGGGCTGCTCATGCACGGACCCACCTACATGGGCAACCCGCTGGCCACGGCGGTCGCCAACGCCTCGCTGGAGTTGCTGGCCGAACGCCCCTGGCGGGAGGAGGTCAAGCGCATCGAGGCGGCGCTGGCCGACGGGCTGGCCCCGGCGGTGCCGTACGCGAAGGACGTCCGGGTGCTCGGCGCGATCGGGGTGATCGAGGCCCACCACCCCGTCGATATGCAGAAAATTCAGGACATCGTGATGGAGCATGGGGTCTGGTTGCGGCCGTTCGGGCGGCTGATCTACACGATGCCGCCGTACGTCACCGAGCCCGGCGACCTCGCCATGATCACCGATGCCATGGTGGCCGCCGCCAGGACCCTCACGTCGCCGTGACCGGCGCCCTGGTCACCGCCAGGCGGTATCCGACGGCCGACAGCCCGTACAGCACGCAGATCAGGCTCAGCACCGGCAGCGAGCGCCCGTCGGGCGGCAGCAGCAGCGCGGCGATCGAGACGCCCACCACCAGCATGCCGTTGAACAGGAAGTCGTAGATCGAGAAGACCCGGCCCAGGTAGGCGTCCTCGATGTCGCGCTGCACCACGGTGTCGGTGCAGATCTTGCCGCTCTGCCCGGTGACCCCGAGCACGAACCCGGCGGCCAGGAACCCCGGCTCGAGGAACGGCACGCAGAGCAGGAACTCCATGACGCCCGCGATCACCAGCGTGGTGGGGATCCAGGTCTCGATCCGGAACCGCCGGGTGGCCCACGGCGTGACGAACGCGGCGGCGAAGTAGCCCACCCCGGAGGTGGCCACCACGCCGGTCATCTGGTTGAGACCGGCTTCCGCGTCGGTGGTGAAGTAGTAGCGGAAGAGCATCAGCACCATGCCCAGGGACATCCCGTAGAGCAGCCGGTGCGCCGCCATGCTGCCCAGCGCAGAGGCGGGCCCGCGCCGTTGCCGCACGTGCCGGGCCCCGTCGCGCAGGCCGGTGAGGACGTTCCTGAGCGCCTCCCTGGTCTGGGGGCGGTTCGGGTCGTAGGCGGGCCCGAGCAACTCGCGCCGCATGGTGGCGGCGATCAGCGCGCTGGACCCGAAGATCACGCCGGAGATGACCAGGATGCCCGCCGTGCCGCCGCTCCCCGCGCCGAGGGCCTGCCGGAGCAGGTACCCGGCGCCCGCGCCGATGAAGGTGACCACGGTGCCCGAGGTCGGGGTGACCGCGTTGGCCGTCATCAGCCGGTCGGCGGGCACCACGTGCGGGAGTGAGGCGCCGAGCGCGGCCAGGAAGAACCGGTTGACCCCCAGCACCCCGAAGGCGGCGGCGTAGAAGACCCAGTCCGGCGCGTGCGCGGCCACCGCCGCCGCGGCGCCGAACAGGAACACCCCCCGGATCAGCGGGCCGATCACCAGGATCTGCCGCCGCGACCACCGGTCGATGAACACCCCGGCGAACGGCCCGATGATCGAGTAGGGCAGCAGCAGCACGGCGAACGCCGCGGCCACGTCCGCCACCGAGGTCTGCCGTTCCGGGCTGAAAAACGCGTATCCGGCTACGGCGAACTGGAAGATCCCGTCCGAGAACTGGGAGACCAGGCGGGTGGCGAACAGCCGCCGGAAGTTACGTCCTTGGAGCACGACGCGCAGATCCGAGTGGTGGTACGCATTCTTCAAGGGCACCCGGATAGCCTAGTCCCGCCGACAAAATGGGACATCAGGGTGATCCCGGATACAGGCTTCCCCATGCGGCATGATCTCGTACGCTCGATCACGTGACCTCAGACGAACATGTCGTGCTGGTCGACGGCGAGGGAAACCCGGTCGGCACCGCCCCGAAGTCCACGGTTCACGGCGACGACACGCCACTGCACCTGGCCTTCTCCAGCTATGTCTTCGACGCCGCGGGCAACCTGCTGCTCACCACGCGGGCGGCGCACAAGCTCACCTGGCCCGGGGTGCTGACCAACAGCTGCTGCGGCCATCCCCTGCCCGGGGAGCCGCTGCCTGCCGCCGTCACCCGCCGGCTCTCCCACGAGCTGGGGCTCACCGTGGAGTCGGTGGACCTGCTGCTTCCTGGCTTCGCCTACCGGGCGACCATGGCCAACGGCACGGTGGAACACGAGCTCTGCCCGGTCTACCGGGCGCTGGCGGCCGGGCCGGCGAACTTCAACCCCGAGGAGGTGGGCTCGGTGCGGTGGATGCCGTGGAAGGAGTTCGCCGACCAGGTGCTGAGCGGGGAACTGGAGATCTCGCCGTGGGCGCGGGAACAGGTGCCCCAGCTGGTCGCGCTCGGCCCCGACCCGCTCCGCTGGCCGGTCGGCGACCCGGCGAAGCTGCCGCCCGCCGCCCGTCTCTGATCAAATGGCGGAAGGCCCCGGACCTCGTCCGGGGCCTTCCATATATCCCACGCGACCACGGAAGGGCCGCGCTGAGGAGGGACGTGTACCCGCCGTCACCGGGTGTTAGCGCTCGACCTCGCCGCGGATGAACTTCTCCACGTACTCACGGGCCTCCTCGTCGGAGTACTGCTCCGGCGGCGACTTCATGAAGTAGGACGAGGCGGACAGGATGGGCCCGCCGATCCCCCGGTCCAGGGCGATCTTGGCGGCCCGGACCGCGTCGATGATCACGCCGGCCGAGTTGGGCGAGTCCCAGACCTCCAGCTTGTACTCCAGGTTCAGCGGCGTGTCGCCGAACGAGCGGCCCTCCAGCCGCACGTACGCCCACTTGCGGTCGTCCAGCCACGGCACGTGGTCGGAGGGGCCGATGTGCACGTCGGCCTTGCCCATCTCGTGCGGGATCTGCGAGGTCACCGACTGGGTCTTGGAGATCTTCTTGGACTGCAGGCGCTTGCGCTCCAGCATGTTCATGAAGTCCATGTTGCCGCCGAAGTTGAGCTGGTACGTACGGAGCAGCTCGACCCCGCGGTCCTCGAACAGCTTGGCCATCACCCGGTGCGTGATGGTGGCGCCGACCTGCGACTTGATGTCGTCGCCGACGATCGGCACGCCGGCCTCGGTGAACTTGGCCGCCCACTCCGGGTCGGAGGCGATGAAGACCGGCAGCGCGTTGACGAAGGCCACCTTGGCCTCCAGCGCGCACTGCGCGTAGAAGCGGTCGGCCTCCTCCGAGCCCACCGGCAGGTAGGAGACGAGCACGTCCACCCGCGCGTCCTTGAGCACCTGGACCACGTCCACGGGCCGCTCGTCGGACTCCTCGATGATCTGCGAGTAGAACTCGCCCAGACCGTCCAGGGTGTGCCCGCGCTGCACGGTCACCCCCAGCGGGGGCACATCGCAGATCTTGATGGTGTTGTTCTCCGAGGCCACGATGGCCTCCGAGAGGTCACGCCCGACCTTCTTGGCGTCCACGTCGAACGCCGCGACGAACTCCAGGTCGCCCACGTGGTAGTCGCCGAACACGACGTGCATGAGGCCCGGCACTCGGCTCGCCGGGTCGGCGTCCCGGTAGTAGTGAACACCCTGCACCAGCGACGAGGCGCAGTTGCCCACACCCACGATGGCTACGCGCACCGAACCCATCACTCGCTCCTTTTCTTACCTGATATCGGGTTTCGGATGCGGATTCGCATCCTGATCCGAATCTCGATCTGATTGGTCTTGTACGGCTTGCGCCCGTTCGGTAGTGATCAGCTCGTTCAACCACCGGACCTCACGCTCGACCGACTCCAGCCCGTGCCGCTGCAGTTCCAATGTGTAACTGTCGAGGCGCTCCCGGGTTCGCGCGAGTGCGGTGCGGACCGCCTCGAGTCGCTCTTCCAGGCGGCTGCGGCGGCCCTCCAGGATGCGCAGCCGGACCTCCGCCTCGGTGTGGCGGAAGAACGCGAAGTGGATGCCGAAGCTCTCGTCCTCCCACGCGGAGGGGCCGGCCTGGGTGAGCAGCTCCTGTAGCCGCTCCTTGCCCTCGGCGGTGAGCTTGTAAACGATCTTGGACCGGCGGCCGAGCACGACGTCGTCCGGCGGCTCCTCCTCAACGATGAGCCCCTCGTTGAGCAGACCCTTCAGGCAGGGGTAGAGCGAACCGTACGAGAACGCGCGGAACATGCCGAGCAGCGTGTTGAGCCGCTTGCGCAGCTCGTAACCGTGCAGGGGGGTCTCGTGGAGTGAGCCCAGGACGGCGAGCTCCAGCACGCCTCCCCTTGAGCCCGTCACCGGAACCACCTCCCTGTGTCTGACCGATGTATCGAACTGATACATCATCAGGATACGTCGGGCCGCTATATGCGGCAAGATGGTCATCAGTTCGGCACGATTTGGTAGAGAGTCGCTAATCTGGCCCGTATGTGGTCACACAGGTCGGCTGCCCTCGGCGGCCACGCGCCGCGGGCGGCGACGCCGCCTCGGCGTGCCCGGCTGGGCCGTGTCCACCCGAGGCGACGCTGGACTTTCGGTGACCCCACCTGCCCGTTAATCCGGTGTCGGAACGTCTCGTCTCCGCATGTGGACAAACCGGGACGATGTGGCGGCCATGCAAAGGCTTCGTCAGACCTTGGTGAGATGACCCATGAATACGCGGAATTCAGGGTCCACGTGCGCGGGGTCTGTCAAGGTTGTGGCTGGAACCATCTTGCGGTCTCGTTCCTTCTCGCCAACCGGCGACCCCCGGCGCGGGACGGGCTCCCAGGTTAGGGAGCCCCGCCCGCCTGTCGGACAGACGTCGACGAGAATCCCCAACGACCGATCGAGGACGCGTGAACAACAGCAGCAGCTTCGGCCCGGAGACATCCGGCGGCCCCCGTGAGGGCGCCGGCGGTGCCCCCCGCCCTGGGCGGCGCCGTCGTTCTCCGAGCGAATCCGGCCACGGTCAGCACCCCCCGTCGGCGTGGGGCGACCAGATGGGCCCCGCCGACGCCACGATGCGCGTGGGTGGCCCCCCCGGTGGCAACCCCGGTGGTCACCCTGGCGGCAGGCAGGGCGGTGGTCCCGGCATGCGCGGACCCCAGGCGCCCGGACCGCAGATGCCCGGACCACAGGGTGGTCCCGGTCCGCGCCGTGAAGCGGCTTTCGAGGACACCGCGGCGATGGGCGCCGTGCCCCCCACGCCCGGCCGCCCGCCGTCCGCTCCTCCCCCGCAGGGTCACGGCCGGGGCGGGTACGAGCGCGAGCCCGGCGGCAACGTGCCGTTCCCCACGGGTCCCCGCCCGCCCGAGCGCGGCAACCCCGCCGACCGCACCCAGACCATGGGCCAGCCGCAGCCGCCCCGCCAGCCCCAGCAGCCCGACCGCACCCAGATGATGGGCGCCCCCGGCCAGCAGACCGGCGGGTTCCGCCAGGAGCCGGGCGCCACCGAGACGATGTCGGTCGGCCGCCGCCGCCGTGGCGCGGGCCCCGGCGGGCCACCAGGACCGGGTGGTCCAGGGGGTCCCGGGGGTCCGGGCGGGCCCAAGGGTCCCGGCGGCCGTGGGCCGTACGACGAGGAGGACGAGGACGACCAGCCGCGGCGGCCCGCCTGGCGGCGTTTCGTGCCCAGCTGGAAGATCGTCCTGCTCAGCCTCGCCGTGCTCACCGCCGGCCTGTTCGGCATGATCGCCGTCGCGTACGCCAACACCCCCGTGCCCACCGTGGAACAGGCCGAAGCCGTCTCCCAGGGCAGCACGATCTACTACAGCGACGGCAAGACGAAGATCGGCCACTACGGCACCAAGCGCAAGATCGTCACGATCGACAAGATCCCCGAGCACGTCCAGGACGCGGTGATCGCGATCGAGAACCGCAGCTTCCGCGAGGACTCCGGCATCTCCCTGGCCGCCATGGCCCGTTCGGTCTGGATGACCGCCACCGGCCAGCAGCTCCAGGGCGCCTCCACCATCACCCAGCAGATGGCCCGGAACTACTACGACGGCCTCAGCCAGGAAGTCTCGATCAAGCGCAAGATCAAAGAGATCTTCGTGGCCGTGAAGATCAACAAGGAGATGGACAAGAACGAGATCCTCGTCAACTACCTGAACACCATCAACTTCGGCCGCGCGTACGGGATCGAGGCCGCCGCCCAGGCGTACTTCCGCAAGAGCGCGACGAAGCTGAGCCTCACCGAGGCCGCCTACCTCGCCGCCCGCATCCAGACCCCCAGCTGGGAGGAGGACGCCCCAGCGCTGAAGAGCCGCTTCACCGACGTGCTCAACGCGATGGCCATCTACAAGCCCGACAAGTACGGCCAGCTCCCCGCCACCGGCAAGTTCCCGAAGGTGCAGAAGGCTGACAACAAGGACGAGCTCGGCGGCCTCAAGGGCTACATGATCATTCAGGCCATCGAGGAACTGAAGGACCGCGGCATCACCGCCGACATGGCCAAGACCAGCGGCTACAAGATCGTCACCACCTTCGACAAGCGCCTCATGCAGGCCGCCAAGCAGGCGGTGGTCAACAACACCCGGAGCATGTCCAGGGAGTTCCACACCGGTCTGGCCGCGGTGAACCCCAAGAACGGGCGCATTGTCGCGTTCTACGGGGGCAACGACTACGTCACCGACGAGTGGAACGAGCCCTTCGACTCCAAGAAGCAGGCCGCCTCCGCGTTCAAGCCGTACGTGCTGGCCGCCTGGCTGGAGGCCGGGTACAGCCTGAACAGTTTCGTGCCGGGGAACAAGACCTTCCCGACCGACCCGCTGGAGGGCACGACCCCGATCACCAACAGCCACAAGGAGAAGGACTCGATCGACGTCATCCGGGCCACCGCGGCGTCGATCAACACCGCCTACGCCTCCATGGCGTACGCGGTGCCCGGCCAGCTGGAGACGGTCAAGCAGATCGCGGTGGACGCCGGTCTCGACGAGAAGCGCATGACCGACGACGTGGCCGAGCACAAGTACCTGTTCTCCATCGGCACCGCGCCCGTCACCGCCGTCGAGCAGGCCGCCGGCTACTCCATCTTCGCCAACGCCGGCAAGCACGTCGCGGCGCACACCGTGATCTCGGTCACCGAGATGCGCAACGGCAAGCCCGTGGTGGTGTACAGCGAGCGCAAGAACGTCAAGCAGGTCATCTCGCCCGAGGCATCGGCGGACGCGGTGGTCGCCCTCCGCGCGGTCATCACCAGCGGTACGGCCTCCGGCAACGGCAACATCGGCCGCCCGGCGGGCGGCAAGACCGGTACCAACACCGGTGAAGAGGACGCCTGGTTCGTCGGCTTCACCCCGCAGCTGTCCGCCGCGGTCGGCATGTACCGGGAGCAGTGCCTGACCAAGAAGGGCAAGATCGTCCAGCCCAAGTACTCCAACTGCCCCGACGGCACCTTCCCCAAGGAGATCGGCCTCGGTTTCCAGGGCGCCGACGCGCCCACCCGGATCTGGCGCGACTTCATGGCGGAGGCGCACAAGAACTGGCCGGTGGAGGACTTCCCGCAGCCCGCCAGGGGCGGCGCGCCCGAGAACATCGTGCCCAGCCCGTCCCCCACGCCCACCCCGGAGGTGGAGGGGGACTTCCCGCCCGACTTCCCGCCCGACAACGGCGACCAGTGCTTCCCCGGCGGGGACGGCTGCACCATCGACGACAGCCCGTTCGGCGACGGGGGCGACAACACCGACGTCGACCCGTTCAGCGCTCCGGCGGCCCCGGCCACCGCGCCGCGGCCGACGCACACCGCCACCCCGGCCGTCTCGCGTGGCCGCCGGCGCCGGTAGTCAGGACGGCAGGTCCGGCGCACCCCCGCCCGGGGGTGCGCCGGACACCCCTTCGCGGGGGCGCAGGTCGCCAACCGGGGCCGGGTGGTGGTCAAATACCGGCATGACTCGGACCTCAAACGTTCCTGGCAACGCCCCGGGCCCGCTGACGTCGGCCGCCTACCGGGTGGTGCCGTACATTCCGCTGGGCGCCTTCGCGGTGCTCGGCGCGGTGCTCGCGTACTTCTGGAAGTCGGCGTGCCGGTTCGGAGGCGCCTGGAACACCGGGGTCGGGCAGTACAGCAACTTCTGTTACACCGACATCTATCCGCTCTGGTTCGCGCGGCAGTTGAACGACGGGCGCATTCCGTACATCGACAACCCGGACGTGGAGTACCCGGTCGGGATCGGGGCGATCATGGAGTTCGCCCGACGGCTGTCCTTCGGGGACGCGGTGACGTTCTACGACATCACCGTCATCCTGATGGGCGCCAGCCTGGTCGTGGGCGTGCTGCTGATGGCGGCGCTGGCCGGGCCCACCCGGCCCTGGGACGCGCTGTGGTACGCGATCGGCCCCGGCGTGGTGCTCTGCGCGTACATCAACTGGGACCTGGCCGCCGGTGCGCTGGCCCTCGGCGGCCTGCTGGCCTGGGCCAGGAAGCGGCACTACCTGGCGGGCGTGCTGCTCGCGCTGGCGGTGGCCACCAAGTTCTACCCGCTGATGTTCCTCGGCGCGCTCTTCCTGCTCACTGTGCGGACCGGCAAGTGGATCGAGTTCGGCAAGACGCTCGGCGCGGCGGTCGGCACCTGGCTGCTGGTGAACGTGCCGGTCATGCTGATCAGCTTCGACGGCTGGGCCAAGTTCTACGTGTTCAGCAGCGAACGCGGGGTGGACTGGGGCGGCCTCTGGTTCTTCTTCCAGCGCTACCAGTGGGGGTTCCTGGCCGACGGCGACCGGCTCAATCTGATGGCCATGGGCGCGCTGGCCATCCTGCTGCTCGGCATCGCGGTGCTCGCCGTGGCCGCGCCGCGCCGCCCCCGGCTGGCCCAGCTCTGCTTCCTGGCGCTGGCCGCCTTCATGGTCACCAACAAGGTGTGGTCGCCGCAGTACGTGCTCTGGCTGATCCCGCTGGCGGTGCTGGCCCGGCCGAAGTGGCCCGCCCTGGCGGTCTGGCAGCTCACCGAGGTCTGGTACTTCTTCGCGATCTGGCTCTACTTCGTCGGCATGGACCCGGAGCACGCCGCGGAGGGCATCGGGGACGGGCCGTACTTCCTGGCGGTCTGGGCCCGGGCGCTGGCGGTGATCGGGCTGATGGCGCTGGTGGTCTGGGACGTGCTGCGGCCGGAGCGGGACATCGTGCGCCGCGACCAGATCGACGACCCGGGCGGCGGGGTCTTCGACGGAGCGCCCGACGTGCTCATCCTCGGCCGCTTCCTCGGCCCCCGCCCGGCGGTCGCCGCCGCCGTGCCCGCTGGCACTCCCGGAGCTCCTGCCGCTCTTGAGGCTCCTGAAACTCCTGGGGGTTCTGGGGCCGCGTCTGCCGGCGCCGCCACGGAGTGAATCTTTCAGGCTGTTTCCGGCTTCCTGTTTCCCGGTTCCGGGGAGGTCCTCGTGCGCTACGCGCTGCCGGTCTGGGTGCTCACCCGGACCCTGCTCTTCCTGGTGGCCGCCCAGGTCATCCCCGTCGGCTACGAGGGCTCCTTCGACAACGACGTGCGCCTGTACGGGGATTGGTCGGCCATCCTGCTCGGCGGCGAGTTCCCGGCCGGGGACGACAAATGGCAGTATCCGCCGTTCGCGGCACTGCCCATGATCGCCCCGCACCTGCTGCCGTGGTCGTACCAGATCTCGTTCTACGTGACCGCGATCCTCTGTGACCTGATCATCCTGCTCCTGATCCACCGTTTCGCGGTGCGGAACGACGCCGGTTCCGGCGCCGTCTGGGCCTGGACCGTCGGCGCGGCCCTGCTCGGCCCGCTGCTCATCTCCCGCTACGACCTGATGGTCACCCTGGTCGCGGTGGCCGCGCTGACCGCCTCCAGGGACGTGCTGGTGCGCGGCATGCTGATCGGGATCGGTCTGTCCATCAAGGTCTGGCCGGTGGCGCTGCTGGCCGGTCTGCGCCGCTGGCGGGAGCTGCTGGCCGGCACCGCCGCCGCGCTGGTCACCACGGTGGTGGCCTGCGGCGTGGCCGCGTTGATCATGCCGCACGCGCTGGACTTCCTCACCAACCAGCAGGAGCGCGGGCTCCAGGTCGAGTCGCTGGCCGGCACGCCGTTCGTGCTCGGCCGCGCGCTGGGCTGGTGGGACGGGTTCACCAGCTACCAGCACGGCGCGATGGAACTGGTGGGCGAGGGCATCGAGACCGCGACCCGGCTGAGTGTGATCGCCACTCCGGTGGCCGCGGTGCTGCTGGTCGTCTGGTGGCTGCGGGCCGAGGCCACCGAGACGACCTACTACGACGCGGCGTTCACCACCGTGCTCCTACTGGTGCTGACCAGCCGGGTGCTCTCCCCGCAGTACCTGATCTGGCTGATCGGCATCGCGGCCGTGGCCTTCGCGGTCCGCGACTCCAGCCAGCGCCCCGCGGCCTGGTTGCTGCTGGGAGCGATGCTGCTCACCGGCGTCATGTATCCGTGGATCGAGGAGGACTACAGCTGGAGCGGGCAACTGCCCGGCACCCTGGTCCTGGTGGCCCGGAACCTGGTCCTGCTGGCAGCGACCGTGGTGTCGTTCGTGGGCCTCTGGCGGAGCACACGACGGAGAACGGCGACGGTGAAGGAGCCGGAGACCGTCCCCACGGGACAGGGCTAGGACATCTACCCACCTTTTTGGAGCCCCAATCCGCAGAATTATCCACAGGCTGTGGAAACCGAATGTTCGGTGGTATGGAGACGTCTATAATACGACTGTGCCGCCGGGAGATTCTGGTGTGTTTGGGGAGGATTGAAAGATGTACTGGGTGGGCAAGGACTGGCAGGCGAAGACCCCAGGTCAAACCGCCGCGTTCAGGCTCCTTCAGAACGGTCTAGATAAACCGGTCATTAGGATCTTTCGCGGCGACTTAACCTGGGGCCGTTAGTCGTGCATCTGGTTCGAGCCGTCAGTTGGATTTGTTGAGCGCGAACCCGGCGGCGACCACCGCCAAGATGATGCACAAGCGGATGGTCTGGGGAGTGCTGTCAACCACGTCCCAGACCATCCGCACCACCTCCCCGGTCCAGGTGGACGGGCGCGGGTCCACCGGAGTGTCTCCGTCCTCCTCCGCCGGATCCCCCTCTTCCTGGGGGTCCCGTGGACTCGGGCCGGGTTCCCCGGGGTCTTCTGGATGTTCGTCGCACATGGCCATTCCTTTCCTGCGACTGGTCCCTATATGGAGAACGGCTCGGTGCGGTCTCCCTCCGATACGGGAGACGCCCACGCGAGCCGCCCAACGCCGGACGGCACACGGAGGGGAAGGGCAGGCTTGCGCTGGCCGCCAATCCTGGTCCGATGTGTCGTTACCGGGTTGCCAAGGCACATCTCACCGTGCAGGACTTGTTATTGCAACCGGTTCGGCCTAGTCCGCGATCTCTCACCTAGAGTGACGTATCCATTACTTAATGGGAAGGTTTTCCTGGAGTCGCCTAGTTGCCCTCTAGTGCACATTTCTGACCTGCGAATATGTGATCGCTGTCGGACAATGTCGGAGTAGAGCACCTAGGTCGGAACCGTCGAAGGCCGTGTCCCTTCTTATCCAATTTCTCCACAAACATCCCCTTGATTGTGATCACAGGTTGTGTGGGACTCGGATAAGAGAAGTCAGAGTGCGCGTGCATCGGCAAACACACTGGACGTCTTCACAAAGAAACCCGGGACGGCGGCGGCCGGCCCGGGTCCTCTTGGTCGGTGGAATCAGAGGTGCTTGCGGAGGAAGGCGATGTCGTCCGCCTGGCCCTCGCCGGGGGTCTCAACCACGATGGGGGCGCCTGCCGTACGGCAGATCTCCAGGATGAGCTCCGGGTCGATCAGGCCGGTGCCGAGGTTGGTGTGGCGGTCGGCGCCGGAGTCGAAGGCGTCGCGGGAGTCGTTGCAGTGCACCAGGTCGATGCGGCCGGTGATGGCCTTCACCCGGTCGACGATGCCGAGGAGTTCCTCGCCGCCCGCGTGGGCATGGCAGGTGTCCAGGCAGAATCCCACCTTCGAGGCGTCCTGGGCGCCCGCGGTCACCGCGTCCCACAGGCGGGCGATGCGGTCCAGCCGGCGGGCCATCGCGTTGCCGCCCCCGGCGGTGTTCTCGATCAGCACCGGAATCGGGCAGTCCAGCCGCTCGAACACCTTGCGCCAGTTGTCGAAGCCGACCTGCGGGTCGTCGCTCTTGTTCAGGTGACCGCCGTGCACGATCAGGCCCTTGGCGCCGATGGAGGCGGCCGCGGCCAGCTGCTCCTGGAGGATCTTGCGGCTGGGAATCCTGATCCGGTTGTTGGCGGTGGCCACGTTCACCAGGTAGGGCGCGTGGATGTAGACCTCCACGTCGGAGTCGCGGATGGCGTCGGCGCCGGCCGGCATCACCGGGCCCTTCCAGCCCTGCGGGTCTCCGAGGAAGAACTGCACGACGTCGGCGTCACGCGCGGCGGCGTGGGCGAGCGGGTCATCCTGGTCGACGTGAGCTCCGATGCGCACCATGCCTCCGAGCGTAGCCGAGCCCCCCGACACTTCACCTGCTTCTTCCGGCGCCCGCGCTCAGGGACGTACGGAAGGAAAGCGCGCACTATAAACCCGCTCCACGAGCGTTTCAAGGGCTACGGCCAGGGCAGTCGCCGGGGCGGCTGACACGCCCCGCACCCCCGCGTGTCACGACAGAAGGAGATGACATGCGCTATCGCATCGGGAGCTTCATCCTGCTGATCTACGTTCTGGTCGGCATCTACGTCGCCTGGGTCCACGACTACCTGACGCCCGCCATCCTGCGATCCATCGCCGAGGCCCTGCTCGCCGTCTTCCTGTGGTTCCTGGTCCTCCTGGGCGTGGACCTGCACCTCGGAAGATGACCCGTGGCGGAGCTAGGAGAAGGAGAAGCCGCCGTGCGCGATGCCCAGGGCGGTGCCCACGAACGAGGCGACGATGCCCATGATGATGAGGACCCGCTGTGGCGTGGTCACGGAGATGTACTGCGCGTAGAGGCCGCCACCGAAACCGATCAGCCCCAGCGACGAGGCGATCAGGTGGGCGCTCACGAAGAACCCCAGGATGAAGGCCGCAAGCCCGATCCCGAACGTGGCGACCGCCAGGGTGTTCTCCACGGTGTGCTGCTTTCCGTCGGTGTTGAGGGTGAGGCGGAAGGGCTCGCTCTCGATGGGGCCAAGAATGTGTGGCATGAACAGCCACCCCCTCTCCCACCGAGGATTCCCACCCGGGCCGTGGCACAATCCCGGCCCTGGTAGCCTTATTTAGCTGTGTCTGCTATGGCGCAGCGTCCTCCTGTCACGGCAGAGCGTCGTGACCGCAAGAGTCCAGAGGAGGTTGGATTCCGCATGCGTCGTTACGAGATGATGGTCATCCTCGACCCGTCCCTCGATGAGCGCACCGTGCAGCCCTCGCTCGACCAGTTCCTGACGGTCGTGCGCAACGATGGCGGCACCGTGGAGAAGGTCGACGTCTGGGGCCGTCGCCGGCTCTCCTACGACATCGACAAGAAGTCCGAGGGCATCTACGCCGTCGTGGACCTCACCGCCGAGCCGGCCACCGTCAAGGAGCTGGACCGTCAGCTCAACCTGAACGAGGGCATTCTCCGCACCAAGGTTCTCCGTCCCGAGCTCCACTGACGGTTCCCGGCGGCCGGAGCCGGACCGGAGTCCAGCGGAACCCCGAAATTTGTCGGGGCCGCGCCGTACTCTGTGCCACTAACGGCTCGGCCCGCGGGATAAGGAAGGCGAAAGCGACCGATGGCAGCAGGCGACACCACAATCACGATCGTCGGCAATCTTGTCGACGACCCGGAGCTGCGCTTCACCCCGACGGGGCAGGCTGTGGCCCGGTTCCGCATCGCGTCCACTCCGCGGTTCCTCGACAAGACGACCAACGAGTGGAAAGACGGCGAAGGCCTCTTCCTGACCTGCAACGTCTGGCGACAGGCGGCGGAGAACGTCGCCGAGAGCCTGCAGCGCGGCATGCGGGTCATCGTGCAAGGGCGGCTGCGCCAACGGTCGTATGAGACCAAGGAAGGCGAGAAGCGCACGGTCTACGAGGTCGAGGTCGACGAAGTCGGCCCCTCGCTGCGCAACGCCACCGCCAAGGTGAACAAGACCGCCAGGCAGGGCGGCGGCGGCTTCGGCGGCGGCGGCCCGGCCAACGACCCGTGGGCCTCCGCGTCCCCGGCCCCGCCGAGCGGCGGCGGCTTCCAGGGTGGCGGGGGCGGCTACCAGGGCGGCGGCGGTGGTGGCGGCTACGGCGGCCAGCAGGGCGGCGGCGGCTTCGGCGGCGGCGACTTCAGCGACGAACCGCCCTTCTAGCCTTCACCCATCCACAGAAGAAACCGAGCGACCATTCCCGCTTCGAAGCGGGGCTCTGAAAGGAGCACCACGATGGCCAAGCCGGCACTGCGCAAGCCCAAGAAGAAGGTTTGCCTGTTCTGCCACGAGAAGATCTCCTACGTCGACTACAAGGACACCGGCCTGCTGCGGAAGTTCATCTCCGACCGCGGCAAGATCCGGGCCCGCCGGGTGACGGGCAACTGCACCCAGCACCAGCGCGACGTGGCCACCGCTATCAAGAACGCTCGTGAGATGGCCCTGCTGCCGTACACGAGCACCGCGCGCTAGAGGAAGGGGACTCAGCCATGAAGCTCATTCTCACCACTGAGGTCTCCGGCCTGGGCGCTCCGGGTGACATCGTCGAGGTCAAGGACGGCTACGGCCGCAACTACCTGATCCCGCGCAACTACGCGATCCGCTGGACCCGCGGCGCGGAGTCGCAGGTGTCCTCCATCAAGAAGGCCCGCGACGCCCGTGAGATCCGCGACCTCGGCACCGCCAAGGAGGTCGCCGCCCAGCTCGGCGCGCTCAAGGTGCGGCTGAAGACCAAGGCGGGCGACACCGGCCGCCTCTTCGGCTCGGTCACCACCGGCGACATCGCCGATGCGGTCAAGGCCGCGGGCGGTCCCACGCTGGACCGGCGGCGGATCGAGATCGTCAACCCGATCAAGAGCACCGGCTCGCACAAGGTCAGCGTCAAGCTGCACCCCGAGGTCTCCGCGGCCCTCGACATCGAGGTCCTCGCGAGCTGACCCACGCGATTCCGTAAGCCAGCAGAGCCCTGTCCCGGCAGCCGGGACAGGGCTCTGTGGTTTCGTGGTTTCAGTCCCTCCGGGGCACCGTCGGGCGGCGATGCCGGCCGATCGTGGGGGCGAGCGCGCTGTGTCGCCGGCCGTACAGCTGGTAGACCAGGACGCCCACGGCCATCCAGAGCACGAAGTACAGCCAGGTGACGACCTTGAGGTTCAGCATCAGCCAGAGGGTGGCCACGATGGACATCGCGGGCACCAGCGGGGAGAGCGGAACCCGGAAGCCGCGCGGCAGGTCGGGCATGGTCCGGCGCATGCTGATCACGCCAGCCGACACGATCATGAACGCGAAGAGCGTGCCGATCACCACCAGCTGCTCCAGCAGGAGCACCGGTACCAGCTCGGCGAGCAGGATCGCCACCACGCCGATGAAGAGGGTGGCGGTGGCGGGGGTGCGGTGCGGCCCGCTGAGCCGGGACAGCCGGGTGGGCAGCAGCCCGTCCCGGGCCATCGAGAAGAGCACCCGGGTCTGCCCCACCAGCAGCACGTACACCACCGTGGTGAGCCCCAGCATCCCGGTCAGGTTGATCACGTGCACCATGAAGGTCTCGCCGACCGCCCGGAACGCGTCCGCCAGCGGCGCCCCCAGCGAGATCTCCTTGTAGGAGACCATCCCGACCATGACGACCGCCACCAGGATGTAGATCACGGTCGCCGTGGCCAGCGCCCGGATCATCCCCTGCGGCACGGTCCGGACCGCGTCCTTGGTCTCCTCCGCCGCGGTGGCCACGATGTCGAAGCCGAGGTAGGCGAAGGCGATGGCCGGGGTGGCGGCCAGGATGCCGAACCAGCCGAACGCGTGGGTCTCCCCGATCAGCAGCCCGAAGACCGTGGACTGCAGCGGCTCGGCGGCGGTCGCCTGGGCGGCGGTGTTCACCGGGTCGACGGGGATCTCGGCGATGTTGGCGGGGTTGAAGTGCAGCGCCCCGATGAGGATGACCGCCGAGATGCCGACCATCTTGGCCGACACCAGCACCCACAGGGTGCGTAACCCCACCTTGGCGTTGAACGCCACGATCCCCGTGAGGGTGACCAGGATGAGCAGGGTGAACAGGTCGAAACCCACCGGGCGGCTGAGCAGTTCCGGTACCGCGAAGCCGAGGTCGGTGAGCATCTGGGTCATATACAGCGACCAGACCCGGGCCACCATGGCGGCGGCCAGCTCCATCTCCAGGATCAGCGACCAGCCGATGATCCAGGCCCACACCTCACCGAAGATCACGTACGTGTAGGTGTAGGCGCTGCCGGAGACCGGCATGGTGGAGACCATCTCGGCGTAGCAGATCGCGGCGAGCAGGCTGGTGATGCCGGCGATCATGAAGGACAGGATGACGCCGGGCCCGGCCGTGGTGGCCGCCTGCCGCCCGGCGATGCTGAAGATACCCGCCCCGATCATGACACCGAGGCCGAGCACGATGAGGTCGTTACGGGTATAGATCTCGCGCAGGCCGGCCGTGCGCAGCACGGTGGCCTCCGTCGCCGGCATGCGACGGAGTACGGAGGTCGATGTGGGCTGGCGTACAACTGTCACGACAGGCCAATCGTCAGAGGCAAGGCCAGAGGTAACAGTGCCTCATTCGGTTAACTTCGACAAGGGCCCAAATCCCCCGTGCGCTGACATTTATTGGACATGTTATGAAGTTTGGCTGTTTGCCCAGGTCGTGCGGAGTGGCAGGGCCATACTCACCGGCTATGGATCGGGCTGTTTGTAGCGTTGTATGGGAATGCTTGGCCGTTCATGGCTAATCGCCGATTCACCACATCGGATGGACGATTGTGCGAATTGTCGGTGCGAATGGCCGTACGACTCAGGCCCCGGCGACCAGCCAGGCCGAACCCCGCGCGCGCACGCCGAGGGTCACCATCCGGCTCAGCATCCACACCCCGAGCGCCAGCCACAACCCCACCAGGCCGGTCGCGACCAGGGCGAACGGCAGGTAGGCGGCGGTGTTGAGCAGGCTCGACCAGGCCAGGTAACGCTGGTCGCCCGCCCCGATGAGCACGCCGTCCAGCACGAAGACCACCCCGGAGACCGGCTGGAAGACCGCCACCACCCAGAGCACCGCCGCCAGTTCCGCGGCCACCGCGGGCTCGGCGCCGAAGAGTCCGGGCACCAGCGGCCTGGCCGCGATCACCAACAGGCCGAGCACGGCGCCGAAGCCGACACCCCAGAGCACCATGCGCCGGGTCGCCTCCCGCGCGCCCTCCCGATCCCCGGCGCCGAGCAGCCGGCCGGTGATGGCCTGACCGGCGATGGCGATGGCGTCCAGGGTGAACGCCAGCAGCGTCCAGAGTTGGGCGGTGACGCCGTGCGCGGCGACCTCGGCCAGGCCCATCCTGGCCGCCATCACGGTGGCGGTGACCAGCACGATCCGCATGCACAGGGTCCGGATCAGCAGCGCGAACCCGGCCGTGCCCGACGCCCTGATGCCGCCCAGGTCCGGCCGGAGGGACGCCCCTTCCCGCCGCGCGCCCCGCACCACCACCAGCACGTATGCCACCGCCGCCAGCGTCTGGGCGGCCACCGTGCCGTACGCGGAACCGGCAAGACCCCAGTGCAGCCCCAGCACGAACCAGGCGTTCAGCACGGCGTTGAGCGCGAAGCCGCCCACCGAGACGGCCAGCGGGGTGACGGTGTCCTGGAGACCGCGCAGCACCCCCGTCCCGGCCAGCACGATCAGCATCCCCGGGGTGCCGAACAGGCTGATCCGCAGGTACGTGACGGCGTCCGCGGCGACCTCGGGCGGCCCGTCCATCAGGTGCACCAGCGCGGGGGCCAGCGGCCATCCGGCGGCCACCACGGCGACCCCGATGGCCGCCGCCAGCCACAGCCCGTCCATACCCCGCTGTACGGCCTGCCGCCGCTGCCCTGCCCCCACCTGCCGGGCCACGGCGGCCGTGGTGCCGTACGCCAAGAAGACGCAGAGGTTCACGATGGTGGCCAGGATGGTGCCCGCCACGCTGAGCGCCCCGAGCGGGCCGGTGCCGAGCCGTCCCACGATCGCGTAGTCGGTCAGCAGGAAGAGCGGCTCCGCGACCAGCGCGGCGAAGGCGGGTACGGCCAGCCGGAGGATCTCCCGGTCCCGGCTTCGGGCGCGAGTAATGACCACGGACCTAGTATGGTACTTACCCCAAGATCATCCGTACAAGGTCTAAATGGGGATATTTCGGGCGGCTGGCCGCAGGTGCCCATACTTTCTTTCCTCCACAGCCGGTGGACACTGTTTTCGCTGTTCAAACGGCTGTTCCACAGCCTGTGGACAAGTTATCCCCAGGCTTGTCCCCAGGCTTCCCACACCCTGGCCGCAGAAGTGCACAGCTTATCCACAGGTTGGTGAACAGGGGTCGTTGCCGGTTGCCGCCCGAGCCGCGAAACTGTCAGACCGGTCCTCTACAACTGGGGGTGGTGCGGCCGGAGTGGAGGGGGAAGCATGACCGATCGAACAGCCCGGCGACCTGGGTCCCGAGTCCGATGAGCGTCGTCGGCTTCTCCGGCGGGCCCGCCGAACCCTCGTTCGAGCGCACCCCGCCCAACAACATCGAGGCCGAGCAGTCGGTGCTCGGCGGCATGCTCCTGTCCAAGGACGCCATCGCCGACGTGGTCGAGGTGCTCCGGGCCGACGACTTCTACCGCCCCGCCCACCAGATCATCTACGAGATCATCACGGATCTGTACGGTCGGGGCGACCCCGCCGACGCCGTGACCGTCTTCGACGAACTCCAGCGCCGCGGCGACGTCGGCAAGGTCGGCGGCGGCGCCTACCTGCACACCCTCACCGTGGTGGTCCCCACCGCCGCCAACGCCGGCTACTACGCGAAGATCGTCCGCGAACAGGCCGTGCTCCGCCGCCTCATCGAGGCCGGCACCCGTATCGTCTCCTACGGCTACGGCGGCAACAACGAGGAGGTCGACGACCTCGTCGACCGCGCCCAGGCCGAGATCTACAAGGTCACCGAACGCCGCACCTCAGAGGACTACCTCCCACTCTCCGAAATCATGCCCGCCGCCCTCGACGAGATCGAGGCCATCGGCTCCCGCGGCGGCCAGATGGTCGGCGTCCCCACCGGCTTCCAGGACCTCGACGCCCTGACCAACGGCCTCCACCCCGGCCAAATGATCGTCGTCGCGGCGAGGCCCGCCATCGGGAAATCAACCTTGGGATTGGATTTTGCCCGGTCTGCGGCGATTAAGCATGGTTTGACCACGGTGATCTTCTCGCTGGAAATGTCGCGGAACGAGATCACTATGCGGTTGCTCTCGGCTGAGGCTCGGGTGGCGTTGCACACGATGCGGTCCGGCATGATGAGTGACGATGACTGGACGCGGATGGCGCGGCGGATGGGGGAGGTCGCCGAGGCTCCGTTGTTCATCGATGACTCGCCCAACATGTCGATGATGGAGATTCGGGCCAAGTGCCGGCGGCTCAAGCAGCGGCATGATCTGCGGTTCGTGATTGTGGACTATCTCCAGCTGATGAGCTCGCCCAAGAAGACCGAGAGCCGGCAGCAGGAGGTGTCCGAGCTTTCCCGGGCGCTAAAGCTGCTGGCAAAGGAGCTGGAGGTGCCGGTCATCGCCATCTCGCAGCTCAACCGTGGGCCGGAGCAGCGGACCGACAAGCGTCCCGCGGTTTCCGACCTGCGAGAGTCCGGGTGTCTGACGGCGGGCACCCGGGTGCTCCGGGCCGACACCGGGGCGGAGGTGGCGCTGGGGGAGTTGCTGGCCTCCGGTGTTCGGGACATCCCCGTCTGGTCGTTGGACGAACGGCTGAAGCTGGTGCCTCGGAGGATGACGCATGTTTTCCCCAGTGGGGTGAAGCCGGTCTATCGGGTGTTGCTGGGTTCTGGGCGGGAGGTTGAGGCCACCGCGAACCATCCGTTCCTGACGTACGAGGGGTGGTGTCCGGCGGGCGATCTGCTTCCGGGCACCCGGGTTGGGGTTGCCCGGCATGTGCCGCCTCCGTTGAACCTGACCGATGTCGATGTCAGTCCGGAGTTCATCCGAGGATCGGTGCCGCGTGGGATGTTCTCGGTGCCCAAGGCCCGGATCGCGGCCTTCCTCCGGGACCTGTGGACAACCTCGGGCGAGATCCGCTGGGATCCTGAGCTTGGTGAAGCGCGCATCTCGTACAGGTCGCAGAGCAGACGGGTGGTGGACGACCTGGCCCGGTTACTTCTCCGGTTCAACGTGATGACCCGGGTCGAGGACCACCGGCTGACCGTCCTCGGGCGGGAGAACCAACTGCGTTTCCTTGAGGACGTCGCCGACCAGGCGGACGGCGAGTGCGCCGCCGCCCTGCGCCGCGACGCGCCCGTGGCCATCCCGGGTCCGGTCTGGGACCGGGTCAGGGACGTCCTCGGCGAGCCCGAAGCCAGGGAGCAGGGGCGGCTGGGCCAGGTGGTCCAGGTCCTGGACCGGGCGGACGTGGAGGTCGTGGCCACCAACGACGTCTTCTGGGACGAGGTGGTCGCGGTGGAGCCGCTGGGGGAGCAATCCGTCTACGACGCCACCGTGCCTGGCACCCACAACTTCGTGGCCAACGGCATCGCCGTGCACAATAGCATCGAGCAGGACGCCGACATGGTCATCCTGCTCCACCGCGAGGACGCCTACGAACGCGAGTCCCCCCGAGCCGGCGAAGCCGACCTCATTGTCGCCAAACACCGTAACGGCCCCACTGCCACCGTCACCGTCGCCTTCCAGGGCCACTACAGCAGGTTCGTCGACATGGCCCAGCACTGATCAGGGCAGTGCCCGGTAGTGGGTCGTCACCCGCCCGCCGGACAGGATGTGGAAGGCCAGGGCCGGAGGCAGGTCGTAGTCGACCGGTGGCCGCTCGCCCGCCTCGAACGGGGGGAGTGCGGTGCTGACCACGCCGGGGGCGACCAGTAGTGGGCGTCCGGCGAACGTGGTCGCGGCTCCGGTGTGGGCGTGGCCTACCAGTACCGCTGCCACCTGGGGGTATTTGCCGAGCAGGGCGGCGAGCCTGTCCGGCTCCCCCAGGCCGATGCCGTCCACGTACGGGATGCCCAGTGCTGCCGGCGGGTGGTGCATGCCCACCAACACCGGGCCGGGTTCGGCGGCGAGGGTGGCGTCCAGCCAGGTCAGTGTGGGCTCGTCCAGGAGCCCGTCCGGCCGGCCGGGGATGCTGGAGTCGCAGAGGACGATCGAGGCCCCGGGTACCCGGATCACCTGGTTGATCGCGCCGGTGCCGTCCGCCCCGTCCAGCAGCACTTTCCGGAAGGCCGTCCGGTCGTCGTGGTTGCCGGGGCAGATGATCGTGGGGTGCCGGGTCTTCAGTTCGGCCCGGGCGATCGCGTACTCCTCCTCGGCCCCGTTGTCCGCGATGTCCCCGGTGACCACCACCGCGGCCACGTCCAGCCCGTCCACGTACGCCATGACCCGCCGGGTCCGCGCCGTGTTCCGCTCGCTGCCGTCGATGTGCACGTCGCTCACGTGCGCGAGCACGATCATGCCGTCTCCTTGACGTCGAGCCGCCCGGCGAGGATCCGCGCCCGCGCCAGTTGTACCTTCCGCGCCTCCCCCGCCGCGTACCTGAGCAGGAACCAGGGCGCGTGCAGTTCCAGCCGATCGGCCACCCGCGTCCCGCTCCCGTCCGCGCTGAGGTCGAACCGGTACCCCATGCGTACCCCGCCGGGGCTGCGCACCTCGCCGTGCAGGGCGAGCTCTTCGGTGAAGAGTTCGACCCTGATCGGGTTGTCGTACCGGATGAAGCCGAGGAATTTGAAGCGTTCCACGGCGGTGTAGCGGACGACCCCGGGCGAGGAGTGGTCCACGTCCCGCACCGCGATCACGATGGGGGACAGGCCCACGTAGTTCTCCGGGGTGGTGAGATGCTCGAACACCGCCTCGGGGGTGGTCTTGACGTGGAACGTGTTCGTCAGCACCTTCTCCGGCACGGTTGCCTCCAGCCGCGGAACAATGATCTGTTTGCCCAGAAATATAAACGGCCCCCACCCGTAGGAGGAGGCCGGAACGATCAAAGATCGGTTACTCCCAGCGGAACCACCGGGCGGCGGCGAAGATCGCGGCCGCCGCCCAGACGGCCAGCACCGCCAGGTGGAGCAGGCTGGGCGCGCGGCCCGTGAACACGTCGGTGAGGGCCTGGCCGAAGGCGCCGGTGGGGCTGTAGTCGCTGATCACCACGAGTACCTCCGGCATCAGCGGCCGGGGCAGCCACATGCCGCCGAGGAAGAGCAGCGGGAACATGACCCCGGCCCCGGCCCCCTGCACCACCCGCGAGTTGGGCGCCACCGCCGCCAGCGCCAGCCCGATGCCGAACATGGTCACCGACCCGAGCACGAACACCCCGAGGAAGGCCAGGAACATCCGGGGGTACGGCACATCCAGGATCAGGTTGCCGAAGACCAGCATCAGCGCGGTGGCGATGACCGCGGTGGCCACGTTGAGCGCCAGCTGCACGGTGAGCACCGAGATCGGCCGCACGGGCGTGGTGGACATGCGCCGCAGCACCCCGCGCTCCCGGTAGAGGACCAGCACCGAGGGCAGAATGCTGAACGCCACGGTCAGCACCGAAAGCATGATCATCATGGCGGGCAGATGGGTGTCCACCGGCCGGTATCCGCCCATGTCCTCGGCCGGCTTCCGGAAGTCGGGAATGGCCGCCCCCAGCACCAGCAGCAGGGCCAGCGGCAACACGACGGCGAAGAAGACGGCCACCGGCTCGCGCAGATAGAGCTTGGCCTCCACGACGGCGAGTCGAGCAGGAATGATCACGGCCATGATGGATCTACTCCTAGAGATCAGGTCAGGCGGGGAATCCACACTCATTCCGGCAATCGCCGCCCACTAGTCGTATGTAGGGTTTGCCCGGCCGCTGCCGGGCCGGCCCGCCGGAGGCGGGCCCAATGTCACAGCCCGGTCAGGGTGAGGAAGGCGTCGTCGAGGGTGGTGCGTTCGGTGCGCAGGTCCGCGATCTGCCCGGCGGGCAGGGCCGCGACCACCGCGTGCAGCACGTCGCGGTTGCCGGTGACGGTGACCTGGTCGCCCACGACGGAGACCGAGGCCACCTCGGGCAGTGACTTCAGCGCCTCCACCGACCCGGTGGTACGGAAGATCACCCGGTCCGAGCCGTCGGCGCGGGCGATCAGTCCGGCCGGGGTGTCCACCGCGAGCACCCGGCCCTCGGAGATCACCGCGACCCGGTCGCAGAGCCGCTCGACCTCCTCCATGAAGTGGGTGACCAGCAGCACGGTCACCCCCCGCTCCTTGATCCGCTCGATCAGTTCCCAGGTGTCCCGCCGGGACTGCGGGTCCAGTCCGGTGGTGAGCTCGTCCAGGATGGCGATGCGGGGCTTGCCGACCAGGGCCAGCGCGATGGACAGCCGCTGCCGCTGACCGCCGGAGAGGGTGGCGAACTTCTTCTTCGGGTCGAGCCCGACCTCGGCCAGGAGATCGGCGGGCCTGGCCGGGTTGGCGTAGAAGGAGGCGTACAGGTCCAGCGCCTCGCCGACCCGGATCTTGTCGGGCAGCGAGCAGTCCTGGAGCTGCACCCCGACCTCCTGCTTCAGGTCGGCGGCGACCCGGACGGTGCCGCTGGTGGGGGTGCGCAGCCCGGCCACGCACTCGATCGTGGTGGTCTTGCCGGCCCCGTTCCTGCCGACCACACCGAAGATCTCTCCTTCGTCGACCGTGAAGGAGACGTCCGCGACGGCGACCTTCTCGCCGTACCGCTTGTGCAGGTTCTCGACCGTGATGATTGGCATACCCAGGACGCTAGAGACCGCCGGTTCTCCGCAGAATGACGCTGGAAACCCACCAGGGGTGGAGTTATCCCCACCCCTCATGTACGCCTTCGGCCACTGCTGCCGCGTATAGCGTTCGTCCACACTTGAGCCATGAGACACATCAGGGTGTTTGGCCATGGCCTGGCGTTGTTCGGCCTCGTCCTCCTCCAGATCCCGCTGATGCTGGTGGCCCTGGTCGGCGTGCTGCTCTCCTTCACGCTCGGCCTGGTCTTCCTGTTCCCGGCTTCGATCCGCCTGATCCGGCGGACCACCGCCCTGGACCGCCGCCTGGTCCACCGCTGGACCGGCGTGCAGATCGCCGAGCCCTACCGCCCGGCCCCGCTCCCGCCCGTACCGCAGAGCGACGGCTGGTACCGGGACGGCCGCACGCTCTACCGCAAGCCCACCATCCCCGCCTTCAACGCCCGGCTGAACTGGCTGATCCGCGACCCGGCCACCTGGCGCGAACTGGTCTGGGTGCTGGTCGACCCGTGGACCCGCGCGGTGCTCGCCGCCGGTCCCACCTTCCTCGTCGGGTACGGCCTCTACCTGGCCGCCACCGGCACCCTCTGGGGCCTGGCGCTCCCGGTCGTCGCCGTGCTGGCCGCCCCCTGGGCGTTGAAGATCTACGCGTACTACGCGCTCGGCATGCTCGGCCCCACCGCCACCACCCAACTGGCCGGTCAGGTGCGCCACCTCAACCAGGTCAGGGTGGAGACGGTCGACGCCCAGGCGGCCGAGCTGCGCCGCATCGAACGCGACCTGCACGACGGCGCCCAGGCCAGAATGGTGGCCGTGGGCATGACCATCGGCGCCGCCGAGCAACTCATCCAGACCGACCCGGAGGCCGCGAGGGCCCTGCTGGCCAAGGCCCGCGAAGCCTCGGTCACCGCGCTGGCCGAGCTGCGCCGGCTGGTGCGCGGCATCCACCCGCCGGTGCTGGCCGAACGCGGCCTCGGCGACGCGATCCGGGCGCTGGCCCTGGACAGCCCGCTCAAGGTGGACGTCTCGGTGGACCTGAAGGAACGCCCGGAGTCGCCGGTGGAGTCCGCGGTGTACTTCACGGTCAGCGAGCTGCTGGCCAACGCCTCCCGGTACGCCTCCCGGGTGGGCGTGGACATCAGCCGCCGCGGGCGGGCGCTGCGGGTCACCGTCACCGACGACGGGCCCGGCGGCGCGGAGCCGGTGCCCGGCGGCGGCCTGGCCGGGATCGAGCGGCGGCTGGCCGCCTTCGACGGCGTGCTCGCGCTGAGCAGCCCGCCTGGCGGCCCCACCGTCGCCACCCTGGAAGTCCCGCTGGCGCTGCCGCAGCCGACCTGCGGGGAAGTGGAGACGCCTCCGCTCGGCTGGCGCGGCCTGGTCATGGCCTTCTGCTGGTCGCTCTGCTGGATCCCGCTCTTCCCACAGGGCATCGTGGCCGGGATCATGCTGATCACCGGCACCCGGAACCACTCCTGGTTCCTCGCCACCTACATGCCGACGGCGTTGCAGTGGCCCACCGTGGCCGCGATGATCACGCTGGGCGCGGCGATGCTGGGCGGCGGAGTCGTCCTGTCCGCCGCCGCCGGCAAGGAACGCCCCCTAAGCTGGTGATCATGAGGGTAGTGCTGGCCGAAGACCTCCACCTGCTCCGCGAGGGACTGGTCCTGCTGCTGCGCTCGCACGGCTTCGAGGTGGTGGCGGCAGTCGAGTCCGGCCCCGACCTGCTCGCCGCCCTGGTCCGGGAGCGCCCCGACGTGGCGGTGGTGGATGTACGCCTCCCGCCCACCTTCACCGACGAGGGCCTCCAGGCCGCGCTGGCGGCCCGGCGCCAGGTGTCCGGACTGCCGGTGCTGGTGCTCTCCCAGCACGTCGAGCAGCTGTACGCCAGGGAGTTGCTGGCCGACGGCACCGGCGGCGTCGGCTACCTGCTGAAGGACCGGGTGTTCAACGCCGATCAGTTCGTGGACGCGATCCGCCGGGTGGCCGCCGGTGGCACCGCGATGGACCCCGAGGTGATCGCCAAGATCCTGGCCAGCAACTCGAGGAACGAGCCGGTGGCCCGGCTCACCCCGCGCGAGCGTGAGGTACTGGAATTGATGGCCGAGGGCCGCTCCAACGCCGCGATCGGCCAGCGCCTGTTCCTCAGCGAGAGCGCGGTCGGCAAGCACACCGCCAACATCTTCGCCAAGCTCGACCTGGCCCCGAGCGACGACGACAACCGCCGGGTGCTCGCCGTCCTCGCTTATCTGAACGGCCGCTAGCTGGCGCGGGAATTCTGTCGGTAGCGGGGGGTACCTTTTCCAGCGGAAACGAGGAGTCCGCAGGAGGTGGCAGTGAAGGTACAGGTCAACCGTGATGTGCTTGCCGAGGCGGTGGCCTGGGCGGCTCGGGTGATCCCTGGCCGTCCGGCCCTGCCCGTGCTCTCGGGACTGCTGCTGGAGGCAGGAGAGGAAGAGCTACGGGTCGCCGCGTTCGACTACGACGTGTCCGCCCGAGCCGAGATCGAGGCGGAGGTGGCCGAGCCCGGCCGGGTGCTGCTTCCCGGGCGGGTGCTGGCCGAGATCGTGAAGAGCCTGCCAGGGCGGCCGGTGGAGATCGTGACCACCGGCGCGGAGGCCGTGCTGACCTGCGGCACGGCCGAGTTCGGGCTGCTCACCCTGCCGGTGGAGGACTTCCCCACGCTCCCCCAGATGCCGCCGAGACTCGGCGCCATCGGCGGCGGGGTCTTCGCCACCTCGGTCGCCCAGGTGGCGGTGGCCGCCAGCCGGGACGACACGCTTCCCATGCTGACCGGCGTGCGGCTGGACATCGACGGCCTGCACGTCTCCATGGCCGCCACCGATCGGTACCGGATCGCCGCCCGCGACCTGCTCTGGATCCCCGAGTCCGACACGGTGGCCCGGGCCGTGGTGGTGCCCGCCCGGGTGCTGGTGGACGTGGCCAAGGCGCTGCGCGGCGGGGAGGTGGCGGTGGGCCTCGGCGGCAACCTGGCCGGGTTCGAGAGCCAGGGCAGATCAACCACCGTGCGGCTGCTGGACGACCAGTTCATCGACTACCGGTCCCGGCTCACCGGCGACTGGCCGATCCAGGCCACCGTGCCGGTCGCCCCGTTCGCGGACGCGATCCGGCGGGTCACCCTGGTCGCCGAGCGGAGCACCGCCGCCGTCCGGCTCAGCTTCACCGAGGGAGAGGTGCTGATCCAGGCCGGGGGCGGCGAGATCGGCCGGGGCGCCGAAGTGGTGGAGGCCGAGCTGGCCGGCCAGGAGATCGTGATCGCCTTCCAGCCGCAGTTCCTGCTCGACGGGCTGGCCGGGGTGCAGAGCGAGCGGGTCCGCATCGCGATGGACTCGCCGAGCCGACCCGCCCTGATCACGGAGGACGGCGAGGATCCCGCCTTCCGCTACCTGGTGATGTCCCTGCGTCTGCCCTGAACGCCCTAAGTCAGTTCCTGGGTCTCGGTGAGCGCGATCAGGATGTGCTCCATGCAGGCGTGGCCCGCGTGCTCGGCCGCCGCGGCGTCCCCGGCGGCGATGGCGCGGACGATGCCGTCGTGCGGGATGTAGTTCTGCTCCAGCGAGCCGCCGGCCGCCGCGATGCTGGCCCGCAGCGCGGCGGAGAAGTCCGCGTACAGGTCGATCAGCACCCGGTTGTGGGTGGCCTGCACCACCGAGACGTGGAAGGCCAGGTCGGCCTCGACGAAGGCGTCCGGGTCGCGGGAAGACCAGGCCGCCTCGCGGCGGGCCAGCGCGGTCTCCATGACCACGATGTCGGCGTCGGTGCGCCGGGTGGCCGCCAGCCGGGCCGCCTCCACCTCCAGCGCCCGCCGCACTTCCAGGATCTCCAGCTGTTCCGCGGCGCGCAGCCGGCGGGCCATCGCGCCGGAGAGCTCGCTGGTGGCCCGGACGTAGGTTCCGTCGCCCTGGCGGCAGTCGAGCAGCCCGGCGTGGGTGAGCGCGCGGACTGCTTCCCGTACGGTGTTGCGCCCCACGCCCAGCTGCTCGGCGAGCACGGTCTCGGTGGGGATTTTGCCATGGAGCTGCCATGAACCGGAGGTGATCTGCTCCTTGAGCTGTTCGATCACCTGGTCCACGAGAGACGCCCGCTGCGCCGTACGCAGACTCACAGTCCGCCTCCTCCGGGGAAACCAGTCATCCCATGAGTCAATGACTGGTCGACCCTAATTATTCCAGGGCATCCAGCACAAATCCGGGTGCCCTGGGAGGAGCTATCGCGTCAGAACCGCGGGGACGGCAGTGCCCGGCACGTTGGCGTGGATGCCGACGGCTTCGAGCGCCCTACGATACGCCCTGGCCTGGTTCTCCCTGGCACCGGCCTGGCCCCAGAGGTCGCCGAGCTCGCGCCAGGCCCGGGCGGTCTCCCGGTCCGGCTGCGGCGTGGACACGCTGAGCAGTTCCTGCGCCTTGCGGAGCTCGGCCCCGGCGTCCAGGGAGCGGGTCAGCGCGACCTCCGCGAGCACCAGGTAGGCGCCGGCCGGGATGGTGCCCCGGATGCCGACGAGCCCGTCCAGCGCGCGGTTGGCCAGGTCGGTGGCGCTGTCCGGTTCCCCGGCGCGCAGCCGTACGTGGGAGAGCACGATCAGGCTCCGAGCGTGCTCCAGCGTCTCGCCGGGGAAACCGGCGAAGACCGTCCCGGCCGCGGTGGCCAGCTCGCCCGCCCGCCCGAGGTCGCCCATGGCGGGGGTCGTCGTGGTGGCCATCCTGGCCCAGCGCAGGGCGATGCGGGCCATCCGGGTGGCCATCCGGGCGGGGCGCCCGGCCGCGATCGCGTCCTCGGCCAGCTGCACCGCGAGCGCGGAGTCCTCGCCCTCGGCGGCGGTCACGCTGGCCTGCCAGAGCGCCAGGACCTCGCCGGTCCGGTCGGGCACCGTGGTCACGCCGTTGGCGTCCAGCACCCGGTCCACGAACGGGATCCCGGTCTCGGTCTCCACCAGCGCCGCGGCCAGTTCCACGGCCAGCTCGCCCTGGTCCACGCTGAGCGTCTCCACCTGGGAGAGCGCCTGGGCGCCCAGGTCCCTGGCCCGCTGCAGGTCGCCGGCGCGCTGGTAGCAGCGGCAGAGCGCCACGGTCAGCGGCAGCCCGGCCAGGCGCTCCGGGTGCGCGGCGGCCTCGCGGCGGAGCCGCTCGAAGGCCTCCACCGCCCGGCCGATCCGGCCCTGGGCCTCCAGCGCGCGGGCCCGGCCGAACCGGGCGTGCGCGGCCAGCATGGCGTTCTCCTCGCCGGCGGCCTTGACGATGTCGCTGAACCGGTCGGCGGCCATCGCCGGGTCGCCGTGGAAGAGCTCCAACTCGGCGTGGCGCAGGCTCAGCTCGGTGTCGATGCGCTGGCGCGGCTCGATGCCGTGCAGGAGGAACTCGGTGGTGCAACCGAGCCTTTCGGCCAGCAGTCGCGCGACCACGGGCGTCGGCGTGCGCTTACCCGACTCGATCAAGGAGACGTAACTGTCGGACAGATCGGGCCCGGCGAGCTGGGCCTGGGACATGCGCCTGCTCAACCGCAGGCCTCGGACGCGGTCACCTATGGTTCCCTGACTCGGCATCTGGTCTCTCAGGGCATGGGAATGGTCAATGGTCCCGCCATGATGGCACGAAGCCACCGAATCGGGTAACCCTCCCGTCAAGAATCCCGAGGGGGAACCTTTGTCCACACCTCGGGATTCGACCAGAGAAAGCGACAATTGTGGTGGTCAGTCGTCCCCGTCGTCCTTGCTCGGGAAAATCATCTGACACACTTCGAGGTACAACGTCTCGGGATAAGGGATGTATGGGACCGACCGGAAGGCCTGGTCCTGGCCAGCCGATTCCATGACGAACTCTCCGTAGCCCAGCAGGCGCCCGAGCAGGTCCCGCTGGAAGCTCATGTCCGTCACTTTGCTCAGCGGCATCATGAGGACCTTGCGCGTGATCAGCCCGCCGGTGAGCAGCATGCGCGCCGAGGTGACCACCAAGTAGTCCACCGACCACTCGGCGACCTTCCAGACGAAGCGGATGAGCAGCAGCAGCCAGGCCCACCAGATCAGGACCAGCGCGTTGCCGCCGTTGTTCTCACCCAGCCACTTGCTGAGCACACCGGCCAGGATGAGACCACCGAAGATCTCGGCGATCGGGCGGAGGAGCACGGCCGGGTGACGCCGGACCATGATGACCTGGTGTTCTTGTGGGAGGAGGTAACGGTTGACCGACGACGGGGCGGAGTCCCCGTGGGTCACCAGTCTCATGTCAGCCTGGCGAAGAATTGGGCGACCGAGTCAGCGGCGTTCATCACGCCCGTGACGGCGCCGGTCACGGTGTCGGCGGCGTCATGCGGCCGCGACAACAGGTAGAAAGCCACCAGGGCCACCGCTCCCCACTTCAGAATCTTCTTGACCTGCACTGCCGTCACCACTCCCATGAGGTATAGATTACCCAGGCACCTTGTTCGGTAAAGCGGAAAAAAGCCGGAACATCCGACCTCGTTATGAGCCCTGCGCGGCGGCGAGGACCTGGAGGTGCTTGCGCGCGATTCGCTCCACCAGCCCGGGGTAGGCATGACCCGTCACTTCCACCGCGCCATGGTGGGCGGCCTGAATACAGCGCGTCACCGTCGTCGCGGGGTGGACCCCCGCGAACTCGTCCCTGAGCGCGGCTTCGACCTGCTCGTAGCGGTCGCTGTTGTCCAGATGCTGACCCATGGCTCTCCCTGTAGCGCGCCAATAGAGTGACGCAAAAGAGACGTCGTCATTACTCTACGTACCCGAGTCGGCACGCGCTGTAACTATGGCTAGGGAAAGCGAAGTTTCTGGGTAGGTTCAGGCTTGGTTTAGGGGGGTTTCAGGTCGTTCTGAGGTGGTTCGAGGGCGTTTTTCGGGGTCAGACGACGCCGTAAAGGCGGTCCCCCGCGTCCCCCAGGCCCGGCAGGATGTAGCCGTTCTCGTTGAGGCGCTCGTCCAGGCCCGCGGTGACCACCCGGATCGGGTGCCCCGAGTTCTCGAAGGTCGCGGCCAGGTGCGCCAGGCCCTCCGGCGCGGCCAGCAGGCAGATCGCGGTCACGTCCACGGCGCCCCGGTCGAACAGGTACTGGATGGCCGCGGCCAGCGTGCCCCCGGTGGCCAGCATCGGGTCCAGCACGTAGCACTGCCGGCCGGACAGGTCCTCCGGCAGCCGGGTGGCGTAGGTGGAGGCGGCCAGAGTCTCCTCGTTGCGGATCATGCCGAGGAAGCCCACCTCGGCGGTGGGCAGCAGCCGTACCATCCCGTCCAGCATGCCGAGCCCGGCCCGCAGGATCGGCACCACCAGGGGGGCCGGACGCGAGAGCCGTACGCCCCGGGTGGGCGTCAGGGGTGTCTCCACGGTGACCTCGGAGACCCGGACGTCCCTGGTGGCCTCGTACGCCAGCAGGGTGACCAGTTCGTCGGCCAGGCGGCGGAAGGTCGGCGAGTCGGTCCGCACGTCGCGCAACGTGGTCAGCTTGTGGGCGACCAAGGGGTGGTCAACGACAAGGGTCTCCATGCCACCAAAAGGTACCGTCCTTCCCATAAGAGGCAGAACCGGGCTGGCGGTTTTGATCACAATTTGCGCGAGCGCCGTACGGCGTCGCTGCACTTCTGGGACCATGGCCAACGTGAAGACCGCGCCGGTGGGGTACAGATGACAGACGAAGACGCGCTTGACTTCGCCATCGTGGTCTTCCGCGAGGACGACCACTGGGAAGCCGAGATGCTCCCGGTCGCGCTCACCTCCGATCTCCGCGGCCTCATCCACGCCCTCCGCCAGCAGCCCGGTGAAGGCGGCGCGATTGGCTTGGTCGCGGTGGGGGATGACTTCTTTGTGGCGTTACGGGTCTTCGGCGAACGCGTGAGCGTGTTCCTCTCCGACATCACCGCAGCCTCGGAATGGCCGCTCGCCCGGCAGGTGCTCGACTATCTGGACGTCCCCGTTCCCGAGGACGAGGAGCTGGACATCGTGCTCCCCGCCGGTGATCTGTCGGTCTTCGCCGACCTGGGGCTGGACGAGATGGAGCTCGGCGCTCTGTCCGGGGATGAGGATCTCTACCCGGACGAGGTGCTGTACAGCATCGCCGCGCGGCTCGGATTCCGCGACCCATTCGAACGTGCCGTAGACGCCGCGACCGGCTGATCTCGGGAGCCAGGACAATGCCGTCGAGACCGAACCTCTTCGCCGCCGCCTTTCTCCGCAACGGGTCCAGCTGGACCGGGGCCGAAGTCGACCTCTCCGAGGCGGAGATCGCCGACGACGTGGGCGACGCCGTGCAGGAGGCCCTCGGGCTGACCGGGGACGAGCTGGCCGTGCTCTGCGTCGAAGTCGAGGACGAGTGGTTCGCCATCGTCCGTTACGACGGGGAGGAGGATCCCCGGGTGTTCCTCTCCGACGCGCAGGCCGCGACCGACTCGCTGGGCGAGTTGTTCGCCGAACTGGCCGGGGTGGCGGTCGACAAGGAGACCCCCGACCTGGGCATCCGGCCTGCCGGTGACTTCGAACTGCTCGCCGACTTCGGGATGAGCGCGGAGGAGCTGCTGGAGCTCAGCATGGAGGAGGGCATGCTGCCCGCCGACACGCTCTCCGTGGTGGCCGAGCGCCTCTCCTTCGGGGACGAGCTCGACCGGTTGCGGTGACCGGCACGGGCTTCGACTCCGACTCCGACTCCGACTCCGACTTCGACGAGGCCATGACCCTGGCTCTGGAACTCGCCGCACAGGCCGGGGAGCGTGGGGAGGTGCCCGTCGGGGCTGTCGTGCTCGGACCCTCCGGCGAGGTCCTCGCCTCGGCCGGCAACGAGCGGGAGACTCTGGGCGACCCCACCGCACATGCCGAGATCCTCGCCATCCGCGCCGCCGCCGCAGCCCTCGGCGAATGGCGCCTGACCGGCTGCACCCTGGTCGTCACCCTGGAGCCGTGCACCATGTGCGCGGGCGCCGCCGTCCAGTCCCGGCTGGCCCGTGTCGTGTACGGCGCCACCGACGAGAAGGCCGGCGCCGCCGGCTCCCTCTGGGACGTCCTCCGCGACCGCCGCCTCAACCACCGCCCCGAGGTCATCAGCGGCATCCAGTCCGAGCAGTCAACCACCCTCCTCAGAACCTTCTTCACCACCCGCCGCCCGTGAACGCTCGCGGCCCCCGCCCTCCTGCCCGAGACGGTTGGCCTTGCCCTCAGCGCCGCTCCGCCGCGAGTGAGCGGGTAGCCCCCTGCCTGAGGCCGTCATGGTCTAGCCACCGCCGCTTCGCACTCGTGAACGAATGCGCGGGCACCTACCTTTGTCCGGTAAGCTGCTGCGCGGTGGTGTCTCCTAGTGGCCGATGGAGCGCGCCTCGAAAGCGCGTGTAGGGCAACCTACCGTGGGTTCAAATCCCACCACCACCGCCAACGAAACGAGCCGCTGACCTTGGGTCGGCGGCTCTTTTGCTGTGGGCTCACTCTTTGCCCCGGACTCACTCTTTGGCCCGGGCTCATTCCTTGCCCTGGGCTCATTCGGGTTCCGCGCACCGGCGTTTGCTTGGCAGGCGGCACATGCACGGCAATCAATCACCCCATGCGAGGGACGGCAGCTAGCCGCTGGTGGAAGCCGGGTCCGACCGAAGGTAATCAGGCACGGTGACCCCGTGTTGAGCCGTGATTTGTCTGTCCATGTTGATGGACACGGTTCGGGGGTCAGGCCTGGGAGTGGTCGATTTCTTGGATTATGCGGCCGCCTAGTTCTCGTTGGATGAGGGCTAGGCCGGATAGTTCGTCGGTGTCGGCGTTGGCGTCGTTGAGGGGGTCGACGTCGTCGACGTCTGAGGTGGCGGACTTCTTTCGGGTGGGGACGGCGTCGGGCCAGGACTGGCGGGGGCCTGCTTGGGCGGCTGCGCGGGCTGCGGATTTGGCGGCTGCCATGCCCGCGCTCGGTGCGGACCGGGGGGCGGTTCTCGGGGCGCTTGGCATGGGTGCCTCGCCGTCGTCCTCGTCCCACGGCGCGTCCGGCCAGGATTCATCGGTGGTCTGCGCGCCGGAGGCCTGCGATTCCGTTCCGGTACGCCTTCCGGACCCGTTGCCGGAGCCGTTTCGCGACCCGTTGGCGGAGCCGTTCCGTGAACTGGTGGTGGAGCCGTTCTGTGAGCCGTTGGCGGGACTGGTGGTGGAAGCCGGGGATGTCGCCGTGGTGGTGGGTGTCGGATGGGTTTCTTCCGGGGTGCCGGGCAGGGAAGAGTGCGTCGTTCCGGAGACTTCCTGGATTCCAGGGGCGCCCTGGGCGGCCTCGCCAGTGCCGTTCAGGCTCCGCGCGAGGTTGGCGCCAGCCGACGTCTCCTGGCCGTGGGACTGGGCCTCCGGGCCGGGATCGCCTGCCAAGCTGGTGGAAGATCCCGCCTGAGCGCCGGTGTTCCACTGGGCTGAAGTCGGTGCCGGGTCGGCCGGACTGGGGCCAGTTGAGCCGTGGCCGGTTGGGGCGCGACCGGCCGGGCCGCCGCCGTGGCTGGGGGAACTGGTTGACGGGCCTCCCGTTGACGGTCCTCCGCTCGTACGGGAAGACGGCCCGGTCGGGCCGGAGCCGACGACGATCTCGACGCGCCAGCTCCCGCCGAGCACGTCGCTCAGCGCGGCGGCGACTACTTCATCCCGTTTGCCCTTGAGGAACCCTTGGACGTCGCCGGGCTTCTCGAAACCGACCGTGACCAGGTTGCCCTCGGCCCCGAGCAGCCGACCCTGGGCGTTGAGGATCATCCACGCGACCCGCTGCCGGGACTTCACGGCCTCCAGCACGCTCGGCCATGCCTGCATGACCACACTCATGCCCCCCGAAGGAGAAGCCGTGGCTCCCGAAGAGGTCGTAGCTCCCAGAGAGGCCGCCGATCCACCGGCTGCCGATGGCCCACCGGTGCCGCTCGACCTTTCGGGGGCGCCTCCCCTCACTCCTGCGACCGCCGGCCAATCGTCATCGCCCCCTGAAGCCGGTCTCGCAGACTCCCGAGCCCCAGAGGACACGGGGGAAGACGTAGGCGGAGAGGGCACGGATGGAGAGGCCGCGCCGACCGGGCCCTCGGAGGAAGCCGAGGCTGTGGCAGAGGACCCTGCGATAGAAGGTCCTGCGGCAGAGGGTCCTGCGATAGAGGAGTCCCCGGCAGAAGGTCTCGGAGGGGAAGGCGGCTGCGCGCCCGCCCGCGTCATAGGCCCGCCCTGTGGCGTCGGCGAGTTTCCGCCTTGCGGTGGCGACGAGACGTTGGCCGTAGTGGGCAACGATGCGTTGGCCGTACCGGAGGAGATGCGTGGGCCTTCGCGTTCCAGGCGTTCCAGGCGGGCGAGGAGGGATGACTCGTCGTAGGTGGCCCCGGGAAGGAGGAGACGGGCGCACATGAGTTCGAGCAGCAGTCGCGGGGAGGTGGCCCCACGCATCTCGGTCAGACCCGCGTTGAAGACCTCGGCGGCACGGGTGAGCTCGGCGGGCCCCATGGAGGCGGCCTGGGCCTGAAGACGCTCCAACTCGTCGGCAGGACGGTCGAGCAGTCCGTTGCTCACCGCCTCCGGCACGTTGGCCAGAATCACCAGATCCCGGAACCGCTCCAACAGATCCGTCGCGAACCGCCGCGGATCATGCCCCCCCTCGACAACCCGGTTCACCGCATGGAAGACGTGACCACCATCCCGCCGTGCAAACGCGTCCACGATCTCGTCGAGCAGGTCCCCATCGGTGTACCCGAGCAGCGAGACCGCCCGCTGGTAGGTGATCCCGGCGTCGTCGGCCCCCGCCAGCAACTGGTCCAGGATCGACAGCGAGTCCCGGGCGGAACCGGCCCCGGCCCGAACCACCAGAGGCAGCGCGGTCGGCTCGTACGGCACCGCCTCAGATTCGAGGATCTCCTCCATGAGCGCCCGGAGGGTCGCCGGCGGCATCAACCGGAAGGGATAGTGGTGGGTCCGGGACTTGATGGTCCCGATGACCTTCTCCGGCTCGGTGGTGGCGAACACGAACTTGAGGTGCGGCGGCGGTTCCTCGACCAGTTTGAGCAGCGCGTTGAACCCTTCCCGGGTCACCATGTGCGCCTCGTCGATGATGTAAATCTTGAACCGCGCCGAGACGGGCGCGAAGAACGCGCGTTCCCGCAGATCGCGAGCGTCGTCCACACCACCGTGGGAGGCCGCGTCGATCTCGATGACGTCCAGGTGCCCGGGCCCGGTGGGCGCCAGTGCCACACACGACTCGCACACCCCGCACGGATCGGGCGTCGGCCCCTGCTCACAGTTGAGGCTCCGGGCCAGGATCCGCGCGCTGGAGGTCTTGCCACAGCCGCGTGGCCCGCTGAACAGATAGGCATGGTTGACGCGCCCGCTCCGCAACGCCTGGCGCAGCGGCTCGGTGACGTGTTCCTGCCCCTTGACCTCTGCGAACGTCCCTGGCCGGTACTTGCGGTAGAGCGCGAGACTCATGCGGTCTCCTCGGGGAGAGCGTCGCCGACGGTCGCCTCAGGACGCGGGCCCCAACTCCGTCAGCACGAGCCCCAAGACCAAGAAGACCCCCCGCACACCCGCCAGAGCCCGCTTATCCTTGCTGCCTTCCGGCCCTGGGGAGGTTCACAGGATGACGCCGCGCGAGGGGTCCTGTCACAGTCTAGCCCTGGTTGGCAGTGACATTGGCCGTGTCCGGCGAAGGCATGGACTGTTAAGTACGGCCCGACCTGGCTCTGGGGTCATGTAAGCTTTTCGACGGAGGATTCGCCTAGTTGGCCTAGGGCGCACGCTTGGAAAGCGTGTTGGGGGCAACCCCTCACGAGTTCGAATCTCGTATCCTCCGCGCTTGGTTGAGCAGCAAGAACACGTAGGGCCCGGACCGATCCAGCCGGGCCCTACGTGCGTTTAGGTCTCAGTTTGGGTCTCAGCTGGCGTCTTCGGAGGGCTCTTGAGGCTCCTCCGGCGCTTCCCGGGACAGGCCGTCCACCTATTCGCAGCCCTCTGCCGGATCGCCACCCGTCTGATCAACCGCTGTGTCGCGCGGATGCACCACGTCGCCACCAACAACACCACCGTCGCCAATGCCTTCTGGCGCGTGGGCCTACCTCGCCCCCACCCCCGCCCTGCTCCGGCCCGCCATCGCAGCCCGGGTCCTGGCCACCCGCACGCGTTGGGGCCGCTGCCTGAAGACGAGTGTTTTACGGGCTTGACACCGAATACGGTCGACACACGAGGACGCGTGATCATGAAATGTCGACGCAGAGTGAGGAATGAATGTCCGATCCAAATGACAATCAGTTGGGTGAAGCCGAATTCGAGGCGATGTATCAAGGCGACCCATCGACGGGCCCGAAGCTGCCGTGGGACATCGGCGCACCACAGCCCCTGATCGTCGCGCTGGCCCACGCCGGTGAGTTCACCGGCGAGGTGCTGGACATCGGCTGCGGCCTCGGCGACAACTCCGTGTTCCTCGCCAAGCGCGGGCTGCGGGTCACCGGACTGGACTTCGCGCCGTCCGCGGTCGAGCGGGCTCGCGCCCGGGCCGCGGCGGAAGGCGTCGACGTCACGTTCGCCGTCGGTGACGCGACGAAGCTCGAAGGTTACGAAGGCCGCTTCGACACGGTGCTAGACAGCGCGCTCTACCACTGCCTGACCGAGCAGGAGCGTCACGAATACCTCGCCGCGCTGACCCGAGCGACCAGACAGGGCGGGCGGCTGCACCTGATCTGCTTCTCGACCGAGGTGCCGGGTGTCTGCCCAGACCGACACTTGGTCAGCGAGGCGAACCTGCGCGAGACCGTCGGGAAGGACTGGACGATCGAACGGCTTGAACCCGCCGTCTTCACGACGGCGTTCGGCCACGAGGAGTTGCGTTCGGCCATCCAAGGCATCCAAAACGACGAATTCGACGCTTCTCCGCTCGCCGAGCTCGCGACCGATGCCGACGGCCGTGTGCTGATGCCGGTTTGGCAGTTGAAGGCGGTACGTTCAGCGACGTGATCCGCTCGTTCGAGGTCGGCCGGCAGATCGTCGACGTCCTCGATGCCCACCGACAGGGACGCGTTGCGCTCAGGCGACATCCGCGACCACGAGCGAGAGCCGGCAGTGGGGACACCGAGGACGAGACTGGCGGATCAGCCGTCGCGTGGGGTTCGGGAAAGCTCGGCGATCGCTTCGAGAATGAAGTGCCTGATCTCGGCGGGGGCTACGGCCACCGCGGCGAGTTCATTGAACTCTTGTCGGTAAATGTCTACGTCTGCCCACTTTTCAAGATATAGGGCTTGATTGAGAAGCTCGAGGTGCACCACATCGGGTAGTGATGGCTGCGCGAACCGGAGAATGGAAAACGAGCCGTTCGCCCTACGGGGGGCGCCGAACGGGAGGATCTGAATGCTGACATTCGAGAGATGGCCCACCTCAATGAGATGTTCCAGCTGGGCACGCATGGTCTCTACGTTGGCAATCGGGCGTCGCAGCACGGCTTCGTCGATAACGAACCACAGACGCGGCGGGTCAGGCGCCCTGAGCAATTGCTGGCGCCTCATCTTGAAATCGACCTGAAGTTCCAGGTCGCTTTGGGAGATACGCTCCCGGCCGAGTTTTCCGACGGTACTGGCGTACTCTCGGGTCTGTAGCAGGTCCGGAATATATCCGGCCGCGAATCCACGCACGACCGAAACGGCCTCCTCCAGGCCCACATAAGTTTGGAGCCAGGGCGGGATGACGTCGGAATAGCGGTGCCACCACCCCGGGGCGCTCGCCTGCCGGGTCATTGCCAGCAATGTCTCACGCTCTGTTTCGTCGGTCACTCCGTACAGCGTGAGCAGATCCGCCACGTCGCGTTCCTTGAAACCGATGCGCCCCAACTCCATGCGGCTGATCTTCGACTGGCTGGCGCGGATCACATGTGCGGCGTCCCAGGCGTTGATGCCTCTGGCCTCGCGAAGCCGGCGCAGTTCTGCGCCGATCAGCATGCGCAGGACGGTGGGCCCGCTCGGTGAGGGATGGTCCGTGCGCGCCGTGACCCCGGGCTCCCGTCCTCCCGGTTCGCCCATCAACGCTCCCGTCCACCAACCACCAAAGCCGACCAGAGCATCCTACGGTCCGTCACACCTCCTTGCCGATGCATATGCATTCCACTGCACTTGCATATGCACGGTACTGCCGCCATCATGGTGCCCTCCCGCACCACCCCAATGGGGCAACACCACTTATCCAGTCCCCGCACGGAAGTCGAGGTCGTCATGGGGGCACAACAGAACGATCCGGAACCTCAGCCCAGCACCGCCGAGGCCCGGCCGCTGCTCAGCTCCCGCGCGCTGCTCATCATCCTCACCGCGGTCCTGATCGGTGTCGTGGTCGCGGTGCAGCCGGCACTCGCCGTTCCCATCGGGGTCGGCGTCGCCGTGGTGACCCTCCTGGTGAAGATCCTCGGCGACTGAGGCACCCCTGGGGCGTTGTCAGCTGTCCAGTTGGACGGTGACGGTGACGCGGCCTGCTTTGTCGCGTCTGGCGATCGCATGCCCGGTGCGGTCGATCCCGTCCAGGTGCAGCGATATCGGTCCCCCGTCGGCCAAGAAGTTTCGCCACCACTTCTTGGCGTCGGGGAACTGGACGCCGATCGTGACGGTGTCGGCCGTGCGGCGGAAGGCGACGGGCGTGCTGAAGGTGCGTCCCGAGCGGCGTCCCGTGTAGGTGACGACCGTGAGGTGTCTGCTGATCAGCCGGCCCCATCGGGGAGAGGAGCGCAACGTCACGACCCAGGAGTTGAAACGGCTGATCGCCCGCTTCGGAAGCGGTCCCAGGTATCGCACTGAACCTCCATCGCGACAGGTGTCTCTTGCCGCCAACGTAGTCCCATAAGTGGAGCACCTCGTCCACTTGACCTAAAGTGAGAACCATGAGCGTCGAGGCATCTCGTATGCCGACCGTCCCCGATACGGCCGTGGGGTTGCGCGCCGATGCGCGGCGCAATCGCGACCGCATCGTCGAGGTCGCCCGCGAACTGTTCGCCGACCGCGGGCTCGACGTGCCGATGGCCGCGATCGCCCGGCACGCCCGCGTCGGGGTCGCGACGCTCTACCGACGTTTCCCCACGAAGGAATCGCTGGTCACCGAGGTGTTCGCCGATCAGTTCGAGGCCTGCGTGTCGGTGATCGACGACGCGCTGGCCGATCCGGACCCGTGGCGTGGGTTCTGTGCGGCCATTGAAAAGGTATGCACCATGCAGGCCGTCGACCGCGGCTTCAGCGCGGCCTTCATCGCGGCGTTCCCCGACGCGGTCGACATCGAGCGGGAACGCCACCGCGCCATACAGGGCTTCGCCGAGCTGACCCGGCGCGCCAAGGCGACCGGACAGCTGCGCGCCGACTTCGCGCAGGACGACCTCGTCCTTCTGGTCATGGCCAACGGCGGCATCATCACCGAATCCGCCGAAGTGGCCCAAGCGGCGTCCCGACGGCTCGTCGCCTACCTGCTCAGCGCCTTCCGCGCCGAACAGGCCGAGCCTCTCCCGCCACCCGCCCCACTCAACCTGCGGGACGTCCTACCGTCAGGCGGGGCAGGACATCAAGTACCGGCGACCTGATTCCCCGGGGCAGCGAAGAGTTCACCACTCATTCGGCGGTTTTCCCTTCACTTGACATCACTCAACAATGATCATCAGAGGTGTCCACCGCTCTTCCTCAAGGAGGCTTCGTGCACACCCCGCATCGCCCCCGACCTTGGTGGCCGGCACGGCTTACTCTCGTGCTCGCCGCCATCGTCTCCCTGACCGGCGTGGCCGGCATCACCCCCGCCGAGGCGTCGGTCTACAGCACCTGCACCATCTCCCGATGCTCCGACGCGCGTTCGGTCAACGCCATCTGGAAATCCAAGGGCTACCCCACCACCAGCGGCTGGTACTCCTGGCCGGACGGCAAGTACAACTACACTGGCGGGCGCTTCTACAACCGTGAAGGTCAACTCCCCAGCGGCGCCACCTACTACGAGTACGACGTCTACTCCCGGGCGCGGGGGGCGGCGCGCGACGCCTACCGGATCGTCGTCAACCGCAGCACCGGCGTGACCTGGTTCTCGCCGAACCACTACACCGACTTCTACCGGCTCTAGGAACCCCATGACCGCCGCAGGTCCGCTGCCGCAATGGCTGACAGTCTCCACCGGCCCGGTGCCGGCGGTCATCGACGGGCGCGCATGCCGGACCCGCGCCGCCTTCTTCGAGGAGGCGGCGCGGGTTCTGCGGTTTCCCGACTACTTCGGCCGCAACTGGGACGCGTTCGCGGACTCCCTCAGTGACGCGACCCGTGCCGGGACGCTCGCCCTTGTCGTGGAGCACGCCGAGGACCTACTCGGCGCCGAGCCCCCCGAACAGTTCGCCACACTGCTCGACATCCTGGCCGAGGCCGCTCGAACCGGGCTGACCACGACGTTGCACACCGATCCGGACCACGAGGCCCTGCTCCGCCGCCGGGCCGTCGAAGCCCTCACCTGATCAGGGCGCCCGGCGTGGATCGCCTGAGTTTGGGGATGATTGCGGAGAGTAATCGGACCTGTTCGGGGGCGACGGGATGGATTTCAGGGACGATGCGGAGCTTGACCCGTCGCAGGTCGAGGACAGCCGGGCGGCGGGGCCCGGACGGCCTCCGCGAGGGATGTCCGGGTGCGTGCTGCCGATCGGGGGCCGGGGCGGCTGCCTGATGCTGGTCCTCGGGGTGGGGGTCTTGCTGCTGTTCGGTCAGCCGTTGTTCAGCGGGTTCAGCCAGCCGGGTCCGTACAAGCCGCCGCCGCCCACCGAAGGGAATCTGGCCGAACGTTGCAAGCTGGGATCGGACGCCGACCAATCCGAGGATTGCCGGATCGTCGGCATCGTCAACAGCATTCAGGGGTACTGGAAACAGGCCTTCGCGGGCCGCCATCGCACGTACCAGCCGGCGAAGACGCAGCTTTTCCGCTCAGCTGTATCCACAGCCTGTGGAAAAGCCAACTCCTCGGTTGGGCCCTTCTACTGTCCGGTGGATCGGCGGGTCTATCTCGATTTGAGCTTCTTCAACGAGTTGCAGTCCCAGTTCGGGGCGGAGAACGGGCCGTTCGCCCAGGCGTACGTCGTCGCCCACGAGTACGGTCACCACGTGCAGAACCTGCTCGGGACCATGCGCAAAGTGGGCGCCGATCGCCACGGTGCCACCAGCGGTGCCGTACGGCTGGAGCTACAGGCTGACTGTTATGCGGGGGTATGGGCGCACAACGCAGTCCGTACCGGCTTCTACGCCGCGCCGTTCACCCCGCAGGACATCGGCCAGGCGCTGCAGGCCGCCGCCGCGGTGGGCGACGACAACATCCAGGAGCGCACCCAGGGCTACGTCACCCCGGACGGTTTCACCCACGGCACCTCCCAGCAGCGGGTCACCTGGTTCACCACCGGCTACCAGTCCGGCAATCCCGGCAGGTGCGACACGTTCACCGGCTCGATCTAAAGCAGTCGTCCCGGATGACAGCTGCGACACCTTCTTCCCAGCCCGCTAAGGCGGCAGGCAAACTCTGGCATCTTCTCCTAAACTACGTAGCGTGATCTTTAAGTTGGTCGGCGATGGACGTCCGTACCCCGAGCATGGGCTTGGCCATCGCGAGTGGGCCCAAATACCCCCGCGCCAGGTCAGGCTGGACACGCTCGTCACCACCAAGGCGGTGCTCGACCTGCACTCCCTGCTGGCCAAGGACTCCACCTTCTACGGCGACCTGTTCCCCCACGTCGTCCAGTGGCAGGGCGAGCTCTACCTGGAGGACGGCCTGCACCGCGCCCTCCGCGCCGCCCTCCACCAGCGCTCGGTCCTGCACGCCCGCGTCCTGGAACTCGAGAACTGATCCAGTCACAGCAGCCGAATCTGGGCTATCGCGTGGCGGTGGTCGGAGGGCGGGGTCAGTTGGGTCAGGCGTTCGAGGATTTCGTAGTCGTGGTGGCCGGAGGGGGTCTGGGCGAAGGACCAGAGGGCGTCGGGGGTGCCCTTGGTGAGGAGTTCGGAGCGGACTCGGGCTTCTAGTTCGTCGCGTTCGCGGCGGATCGCGGGGGATTCTGAGCGGGGCAGCAGGGGGCCCTGGTAGAGCCGGGTGAGGGTAGTGAGGTCGCCGGTGGTCAGAGCCCGGCGCACGGCCTTGATATCGGTGTCGACGTTCCCGAGCAGCCGGTACGGCTTGGCGACGACAGCCCCGGCGAACTGGGCCCGCAGGCGGTGGATCTCGGCTCGGATGGTGACCGGGTTGCCTTCGTCGCCGTACAGCAGGAAGGACAGCTGTTCGGCGGTGAGGCCGCGGGGGTGGGTGGCGAGCAGGGCGAGGATCTCGGCGTGCCGGAGGGTGAGCGGGATGCGGCTGCCGTCCAGGTCGGCGTACGGGTGGTCGGTGCCGAGCAGGGTGAGGGTGAGGCGGGGTTCGGCGAAGCCGGCGGGCATGATCAGGTACGCGTCGCCCAGCGATTCCAGGTAGGCGGATTCGCCGTCGGGCATCAGGATGCGGTCTCCGTCGGCAGGCAGGGTGAGCCGCGCCCCGAGGAACCGGCTGCCGCCGATGACCCGGCCGGACGGCGTCACCAGCAGGCCGGAGGCGCGTAGCCGCCGTTGGTGACGGGTGCGGATGCGCTCGTCGCGTTCCCGCATGCGGAGGGTGAGGTGGCTCTCGGCCAGGCGGGCGGCGGCGCCGACGAGGGCGACGGTGGCGGGCGGCAGGGTGGCGCTGGTTCCGCTGATGTCCACGCAGCCGAGCACGGCGCCGGTGTCCGGGTCGATGATCGGGGAGCCGACGCAGGACCAGTGGTGCAGCACCTTGATCAGGTGTTCCCTGGAGTACACGCTGGTCGGGCGGCGGGTGGCCAGGGCGGTGCCGATGCCGTTGGTGCCGACCGCCTCTTCCGACCAGGCGAAACCGTCGGCCAGGCCGATGGCGTCCCCCCGCCGGAGCACGCCGGGATGACCGTCCCGCCAGAGCACGCGCCCGTCCGCGTCGGTGACCACCATGATGTGCGCGGCCTCGTCGGCGATCTGCAGGAGGGTGTGGCCGAGCAGCGGCAGCAGATCGGCGAGCGGATGCGCGGACCGGGCGTCCCCGATGTCGGACTGGTCGTAGATCAGCGGCGCGGCCTGCACCTCCGGGTGGATTCCGGCCCGGAGCGATCGCTGCCACGACGCGGAAATCACGGTACGCGGTGGGTTGTCGCCGGATGGCATGGTGGTTCGGTGGAATGGTTCCCGCATTCTGCATCCCCAGCCTTGATCGGGCTCGCAGCCGATTTTGCCAATCTCCATGAGTAACCGGTTGATCGCAACCTGTATGCAACGTTCTCCTCGCTAGGTTTGCCTGCATCACGCCGGGCCGCGGCCGACCCGGAGTGATCGAGGTCGGGTCCCGGACGCTTGGAGGGGGGTCGGGGCCCGGCCTCCGGGGTGTGAGCCGTCCATCGGGAAGGTGAGGCGGAACATGGGCGGAACATGGGAAGCACGCCGGTGTCACATGGGCGGCAAACGCCGTAGGCTCGTCGGGTCGGACACGTCAGCCGGTCGCTGAGGAGCGCACGATTGTGAACCCAGGAGATGTGAACCTGCAGCAGTTGCTGGAACAGGCCCAGCTGGTGCAGCAGCAACTCGTCTCGGCCCAGCAGGAACTGAACGACGCCCAGGTTGAGGGGAGCGCTGGCGGCGGGCTCGTGGTGGCGACCGTGAACGGCAGCGGGGAGCTGCTTGAGCTCACCATCGACCCAAAGGTGATCGACGCGAGCGCGCCCGAGGAGACCGCGGAGACCGTGGCCGACCTCGTCATCGCCGCGGTGCGGGACGCCGTGCGGGCCGCCTCGGAGTTGCAGCAGGAGAAGCTCGGCCCGCTCGCGCAGGGCCTCGGCGGGGGCGGCCTCGGCCAGCTCCCCGGGTTCTAGCGGTCATGTACGAGGGCGTCGTCCAGAACCTGATCGACGAGCTCGGGCTGCTCCCGGGCGTCGGTCCCAAGAGCGCCCAGCGCATCGCCTTCCATCTGCTGTCGGCCGACCCTGCCGACGTCAAACGGCTGGCCCACGCGCTCCTTGAGGTGAAGGAGAAGGTGCGGTTCTGCCGGGTCTGCGGGAACGTGGCCGCCGAGGAGGAGTGCCGGATCTGCCGTGACCCGCGCCGCGACCCGCACGTGATCTGCGTGGTGGAGGAGTCCAAGGACGTCGTGGCGATCGAGAAGACCCGCGAGTTCCGCGGCCGCTACCACGTGCTCGGCGGCGCGATCAGCCCGATCGACGGGGTGGGTCCTGACGATCTGCGGATCAGGGAGCTGATGGCCCGGCTGGCCGACGGGCAGGTGACCGAGTTGATCCTGGCGACCGATCCGAACCTGGAGGGGGAGGCAACGGCGACGTATCTCGCTAGGCTCGTCAAACCCATGGGACTGAGAGTGACACGACTGGCGAGCGGTCTGCCCGTGGGTGGTGACCTTGAGTACGCCGACGAGGTGACCCTGGGCCGCGCTTTCGAGGGACGGAGACTCCTGGATGTTTGACGAGTGGCGCGCCCTGGCGGATCGGGTGGCCGGGCATGCGCAGAACTATCTGGACGGGTTGACCCGGCTGGCCGGCGGCGAGGGCGGGGACGCGATCCTGCCGCTGCTGCTGGTGGAGGTGGCCCAGGTGAGCCTGGCGGGCACCCAGCTCGCGGCGGTGCAGGACGTGATCCTGCAGGGCAATTTCGAGCCCGCGTTGAGCGAGGACCCAGACGCCGACCCGCTGCGCACCGCGCTGGCCGCCCGCCTGGGGCCTGTTGACGACTACGCCGAGGTGTTCGACCCCTACAAGGACACCAACGTCACGCCGTACCGGCTGTCGGACGATCTCACGGCGGTGGCCGCGGACCTCATCCACGGCCTGCGCCACTACCAGGCCGGCCGGCCCCTGGAGGCGCTCTGGTGGTGGCAGTACTCCTACTTCAACACCTGGGGCAACCACGCCGGCGCGGCCCTGCGGGCGCTGCAGGCGCTGGTCGCCCACACCCGGCTTGACGTGGCGGAAGAGGCGACCACCGTGTAGCCCCTGTCCGTATGGTGGGCTTAACCAGTTGGGCCTGTGAGACGCGCCAGTAGACTGTGAGCTCCACGTCCAGATTCATACGGAGACATCCAGTGGCGCTCGTTGTCCAGAAATACGGTGGTTCGTCCGTCGCCGATGCCGCCTGCATCAAGCGGGTGGCGCAGCGGATCGTCGCGACGAAAAAAGCCGGCAACGACGTCGTGGTGATCGTCTCCGCGATGGGCGACACCACCGACGAACTGCTCGACCTGGCCCAGCAGGTCTCGCCGCTCCCCCCAGGGCGCGAGCTGGACATGCTGCTGACCTCGGGTGAGCGCATCTCGATGGCCCTGCTGGCGATGGCCATCGCCAACCTGGGCCACGAGGCGCGCAGCTTCACCGGCTCCCAGGCGGGCGTGATCACCGACTCCACCCACGGCAAGGCGCGGATCATCGACGTCACGCCCGGCCGCCTCCGCGCGGCCATGGAGCAGGGGCACATCGCCATCGTGGCCGGATTCCAGGGCGTCTCCCAGGACACCAAGGACATCACCACCCTCGGCCGGGGCGGCTCGGACACCACGGCGGTCGCGCTGGCGGCGGCCCTGGGCGCCGACGTCTGCGAGATCTACACCGACGTGGACGGCATCTTCACCGCCGACCCGCGGATCGTGCGCCGGGCCAGGAAGATCCCGCGCATCTCCTACGAGGAGACGCTGGAGATGGCCGCCTGCGGCGCCAAGATCCTGCACCTGCGGTGCGTGGAGTACGCGCGGCGTTTCAACGTCCCGATCCACGTCCGCAGCTCGTTCAGCACCAGGGAAGGCACCTGGGTCTTCTCCGACCCCAAGACCGAAGGAAGCGAGATGGAGCAGCCCATCATCTCCGGCGTGGCGCACGACCGGAGCGAGGCCAAGATCACTGTGGTCGGGGTGCCCGACAAGGTCGGAGAGGCCGCCGCCATCTTCCGCACGCTGGCGGACGCCGAGGTCAACATTGACATGATCGTGCAGAACGTGTCGGCGGCGGCCACCGGCCGTACCGACATCTCCTTCACGCTGCCCACGGCGGACGCGCAGACCGCGCTGAGCGCGCTGAAGAAGATCCAGGATCAGGTGGTCTTCGAGAGCCTGCTCTTCGACGACCAGATCGGCAAGGTGTCGCTGATCGGCGCCGGGATGCGGTCGCACCCCGGGGTGACCGCGAAGTTCTTCGGGGCGCTCGCCGACGCCGGCGTGAACATCGAGATGATCTCCACCTCGGAGATCCGGATCTCGGTGATCGTGGGACAGAACGAGGTGGACGCGGCGGTCAACGCCGCGCACTCGGCGTTCGACTTGGACGCCGACCAGGTGGAGGCCGTGGTGTACGGGGGGACCGGACGATGAGCAAGCCCACTCTTGCCCTGGTAGGCGCCACCGGCGCGGTCGGCACCGTGATGCGGGAGATCATCTCCTCCCGCCCGGACATCTACGGCGAGATCCGCCTGGTGGCCTCGGCCCGGTCGGCCGGACGCCTGCTGCCGGTGCGCGGCGAAGAGGTGGCCGTGCGGGCGCTCGCCCCCGAGGTCTTCGACGGCGTGGACATCGCCATCTTCGACGTGCCGGACGAGGTCTCCGCCGAGTGGGTGCCGATCGCGGCCGCCCGCGGCGCCATCGCCATCGACAAGTCGGGCACCTTCCGGATGAACCCGCAGGTGCCGCTGGTGGTGCCCGAGGTGAACCCGGGCGACGCGCGGACCCGCCCGCTCGGCATCGTGTCCACCCCGAACTGCACCACGCTGTCGATGATGGCCGCGATGGGCGCGCTGCACGCCGAGTTCGGCCTGCGCGAGCTGGTGGTCGCCTCCTACCAGGCGGTCTCCGGCGCGGGGGTGGCCGGTTCCGCCCGGCTGTATGACGAGATCGAGGCCCTGGCCGGGGACCGCACGGTCGGCCAGAGCGCCGGTGACGTACGGAAGGTCCTGCAGAACAAGCTGGCGGACGACGGCACCTTCCCCGCCCCGGTGGCCTTCAACGTGGTGCCCTTCGCGGGCTCGCTCAAGGACGACGGCTGGGCCTCGGAGGAGCTGAAGCTCCGCAACGAGTCCCGCAAGATCCTCGGCATCCCCGACCTCAAGGTCTCCGCCACCTGCGTCCGGGTCCCCGTGGTGACCACCCACTCGCTGGCGGTGCACGCCACCTTCGAGCGGGAGATCACGGTCGCCGACGCGCACCGGGTGCTGGCCGCGGCCCCGACCGTGGTCCTGGTGGACGACCCCGCCAACAACCTCTACCCGATGCCCATCGACGTGGTCGGCACCGACCCCACCTACGTGGGCCGGGTCCGCCAGGCGCTGGACTTCCCGAACACCCTGGACCTGTTCGTCTGCGGCGACAACCTCCGCAAGGGCGCGGCCCTGAACGCGGCGGAGATCGCCGAGCTGATCGTCACGACCGAGTTCTAGGCGGCCGGGGACCCGCGCGGGTCCCCGGTCACTTCACCGGAACAGCACGTCCCAGTGGTCTGGTTCGCGGGCGTAGATGTCGTTCTCCCGGTTGCGGTAGAGGCGGGCGCCGTCGCCGCGGGTCTTGTAGTACTCCATGTTCCTGGTGATGTACGCGTCGACGCAGGCGTTGAGCTGGATGTCGACCTTGTAGCCGTTGCCGTGGCTGTAGAAGCCGCGCGCGTGCCCGGTCTCGGTGCCGCCGGTGATGACCACCCGGCAGCCGCTGCGCTCCTTCAGCTCGACCGTCTTCAGCACGGTGCCGAACCGGATCCCGTGCAGGGACGTGCACCAGGGCCGGTTGTGGTCGGTGCAGCGGCCGGAGGCGTGCCAGCCGATGCCCGCCCTGGCCACCCGCCGCATGGCCAGGTCGTGGCTGATCCGGACCGCGGCCATCCGGCGCCAGGCGCGTTCGCGGGCCTTGACGCCGTGGCTGACCGGGCTCTGGACGTGGAACACCTGCGTGTACGGGCGGATCTGGACCGCCGAGGGCGACCCTTGCCGGACCGGGTTGTCGGCTGAGGCGAAGGCGGGGGAGGCCAGGATGACCGTGGTCAGGCCGGCGAAACCCCACCAGGCAGGACCTACCCGCATCACGTTCCCCCGTTACTCGCTGTGGTGGGGGAGTTGCCAAAAGGATCAATGCCACGGAGTACTCGGAGCCATCCCTGCGGAGCGTCAGAGTTTGCCCCAGGATGCGCATCATCTGAGGGGTCCATGACCTAACGGGGGCGAGAGCCGTACAGTGACCGGTGTGCCCCGGCAGAGAGTGAGAGCCAGCGAGAAGACGCGGGAACTGATCGTGGCGACCGCACTGCGGCTGTTCCGGGAGCGGGGGTTCGAGGCGACCACGATGCGGGCGATCGCCGCGGAGGCGGGCGTCTCGGTGGGCAACGCGTACTACTACTTCGCCTCCAAGGAACAGTTGATCCAGGCGTACTACGACCGGGCGCAGGCGGAGCACGAGGCGGCCTGCGCGGAGGTGCTGGCCACCGAGGGGGCGTTCGCGGCGCGGCTGCGGGGGGTGCTCCAGGCCTGGGTGCGGGTGTCGGAGCCGTACCACGCGTTCGCGGTGAAGTTCTTCAAGCACGCGGCGGAGCCGGACAATCCGCTCAGCCCGTTCAGTCCGGACTCGGCGCCGGCCCGGGAGTCGTCCATCGCGATCTACCGGCAGGTGGTGGACGGGTGCGTGGACCGCATGGACCCGGAGCTCCGGGAGGAGCTGCCTGAGCTGTTGTGGTTGCTCTCCATGGGGGTGGTGCTCTTCTGGGTGCACGACGCCAGTGAGGGCTGTACCCGGACGTACCGGTTGATCGATCGGACCGTGCCACTGGTCGACCGTCTGGTCGGGCTCTCGTACCTGCCGGGTTTGCGGGGGGTTACGAGGGACTTTATCGAGGTCGTCCGCGAGCTTCGGGAGAGATGATCCCCACCTCTGGCTACGCTCGGTAGTCGGATCGGGGGAGGATCATGGGCTGGGTCGTCGTCTTCGCCGTGCTGGTGTTCGGGCTGGCCGCGCTGGTGTTCAGCCGGTTGTGGCGGTACGGGCGGCCGGACGAGGACGGCGGGGCCGGGACGATCGACCTGGCGGTCCACATCGCCCTGGCGGTCTTCCTGGTGGTGCTGGCGTACGCGGTGGTGCTCTGCCGGGACGCGATCTCGGCCGCCGACGCGGACGTGGGCGCGGAGGCGGAGAGCCTGACCGAGCTCTACTGGGCGGCGGCCCCGCTGCCGGGAAGCGGTCATGTCAGGTCGCTGGTCCGGTCCTACACCAGCCAGTCGATCAAGCTGGACTGGCCGCTGATGGCCGCCGACCGCACGCTCTCCCCCGAGGTGGACCGGGCGTTGCTCGACCTGCGGGCGGCGGTGACCCGGCTCGCCTCCGCCAGTCCGGTCGAGGAGGACCTGCGTACCGAGGCGCTGGCCCGGGCCGCCGAGGTGAGCCACGCGCGGGCGCTGCGGATGGACGACGCGACCACCGAACTGGAGCCGGTCTTCTTCACCGCGATGGTGATCTCGGGGCTGCTGGTGATCGTGTTGCCGTGGACGTTGCGGCGGCGGCCCTCGATGCCGTCGATCGTGGCGGATGTGGTGCGAATTGTCACGGTTGTCGCGGGCATCGTGCTGGTCACGGAGATCGCTCACCCGTACGGGGTGCGGGGCGCCGTGGAGCCGACCGCGCTGGAGGCCGCGCAGGCCCAGTACGACCACATCGACAAGGCGTTCCCGGTCAGTTGAGCCGGGCCCGCGTCACGGCGCTCGCCGCGACCACCACGACCCCCGTCAGCAGCACCACGAGCAGCAGGTCCCGTTCCGTGCCCTTCCGCCGGGCCGCCCAGCTCTCCCCGCCTTCGTGCGTGACCCGCTCCTGCGCCCGCCCCGGCCGCTCCACCCGCCACGACTCCGGCACACCGGGCGTCATCCCGCTCCGGGGACGGAACGGCGGCAGCAGGTGCCCCGGGTTCATGTCCCGCACGTCGGGGGTCATCGGGCTCGGCCGCGGCTCCAGACTCGCGCTCGGCCGGACCTCCGACGCGAGTACGGCCGATGGCGCGCTGGTGCAGCCGCCGAGAACCCCAGTCGTCAGCACCATGCTCATCACAGATGTCGTTCTAGCACGTCAATCCCGCGAAACCCGGAAGCACCCGCGGGAGGTTCCGGGATATCGCGCGACCAGCCATTCGTTAAGGAGGCGGATCCCCGGGTAAAGCCGGGGAAAAGCCACGAGGAGGTCTGGGATGGCCAAGGCGCGACGAGCGGCCCAGGTGTACCACGCGTACCGGGACATCTCCCGGCCGGGCACGCCCGGTCTGCTGGAGCGGGTCCGTGCGCTGCCCCGGATGATCGGCGCCACCCGGCGCGGCGAGTACGGCGGCCTGAGCAAGGGCAAGCTCACCATGCTGGGCCTGGCCGTGCTCTACATCGTCTCCCCCATCGACGCGATCCCCGACTTCCTGGTGGGCATCGGCGTGGTGGACGACTTCGGCGTCTTCCTCTGGCTGATGGCCACGCTGCTCGGCGAGAGCGGAGACTTCCTGCGCAGCGAACGCGGCGGCCACGTCCAGGGCGAGCACGTCCGTGGAGACCAGCACCACGGGCGCTAGCGCGCGCTCAGAGTTCCTCCATGCGCAGCCACGCCCGGGACGGCAGCGGATGCCCGAAGAGCCGGGCGGCGTTGCCGTACGCCACCCGGGCCAGGTCCGCCGGGGGCAGGTTGCCCAGCCGGTGGCCGACCGCGCGCTGGGTGTCCGGCCAGGTCGACTCCGAGCGCGGGTAGCCGCTCTCCAGCAGCACGTGCTCCATGCCGACCGCCATGCGCACGCCGCTGAACGCGGTGTCGTCCAGGGTGCCGAAGTAGAAGTTGCGCCGGAGCACCTCGCTCGGCTTCAGCCCGCCCTCCCAGCTGGTCTCGGCGGCCACCGGGTGGTCCAGCGCGTAGTCGACCCGCTCGGAGAGCATGGGCAGCCAGCCCACCCCGCCCTCGACGATGAGGATGCGGAGCGCGGGAAACCGCAGCGGCACCCCTGACCAGAGCCAGTCGGCGCAGGCGAACATGGCGCTGGCCGGGATCAGTGTGGTGATCGCCTCGATCGGGGTGTCCGGGGAGGGCACCGGGGCCCAGGAGGAGGCTCCGGTGTGCAGGCACACTACGGTGCCGGTCTCCTCGCAGGCCGCGAAGAAGGGATCCCAGTGCCCGCTGTGAATGGACGGCAGGCGGAGCCGGGTCGGGAACTCGGGGAAGACCACGGCCTTGAAGCCGCGGGAGGCGTTGGCCTTGATCTCGGCGGCGGCGACCTGCGGGTCGGGCAGCCAGGGCAGCTGGAGGGCGATGATGCGCTCGGGGTAGCTGCCCGCCCAGACGTCCACGTGCCAGTCGTTCCACGCCTTGACCAGGGCCAGGCCGAGTTCCTGGTCGCGGGTTCTGGCGAAGGCCATGCCCGCCTGATTGGCGAGCATGCCGGGGAAGTTGACCGACGCCCAGATCCCGGCACGGTCCATGTCCTCGATGCGTGCCTCGATGTCGTGGCACCCGGGGCGGATGTCCTCCAGCCGGACGGAGTCGAGCGTCCACTGCTCCCTGGGCAGGCCGGCGCCCACGTCGAGACCGGCGATGGGGTAGGTGGCCCCGCCGTACCGCCAGACCTGGTGGCCGGCGTCGGTTTCCACCATCCTGGGGGCGGCATCCTCGAACTTCGCCGGCAGCCGGTCGGTGAAAAGGTCAGGCGGCTCGATCAGGTGGTCGTCGGCAGAAATGATCACATAGTCCCGCCGCCTCGGCTCTGGGTCGGGAAGCAGCGGCGTGTTCACGGGAGTCAACGGTAGAGGCAAGGAATAACACCAAACAAGCTGCGAGGTCTCCGGTTGGTATCCGTTCGTTCACCCCGTGGCGCATGGACCGGTCGGCTGGCGATTAGGCGGCCGGATGAGCGGGATGTCGGCTAGTTTCAACCTTACGGGGCAACGGGAGGCCTGGCGTGGAAATGCGACAGCCGTATCGGCTGATCGGGCTGTTTCTGCGGGTGTTATTGCTGTGCGTGCTGATGTGGGGCGTGATCGTCAGCATTCCCAGCCTCTCCTTACCCGGGGGGACCCCAGCGCAGTTCGAACAGGCGCTGGACCAGGACCGGGTGACCTTCGTGATCTACCGGTCCACTCCGGAACAGGTGACGTCCGTGAAGTGGGCGGAAGGGGCGTTCTCCTGGCACTACGCGGGGGTGAGTTATCCGGTCGACGCGTTCATCGGCCGGACCTGGGAGGTGCCCACCAGGAGCGAGTCCGACAGCAACCGCTGGATTCCGTTCTGGGTGTACATCACGCCCGTCAAGTACGGCTGGGTGGTGGCCGTGGCCTGGGCGCTGGCCCTGGCCGTCATGCTGGGCAGCGTGCCCAGGCTGGCCAACAGATGGGCCTGGCTCTGGCTGTTCACGGTCGGTCAGATCGGCGCGATCCTGTTCCTGCTACTCGAGCCGCGTTCGCTCTGGTACGGCACCCAGCCCCAGGACCCGCCCCGTTACCGCAGGACCGGCGGCGTCGGATGCCTGAACGCCATCGGCCTGGCCGTCGTCACCGTGGCGCTCGGCGCCCTCGCCGGAGCGCTCATCGAGGCGGTCCGCAGCAGCACGTAGGTCCCGGGCCTCCCGCCGGATCAGCATCAGCCAGCCGCCGATGGCGATGCCGATGAACAACCACCACTGCACGCCGTAGGCGAGGTTGAGCCCGCCGCCGTTGCCGAGATCCGGCTCGGGCACCGGCTCGGGCGCGACGGCCGCCGCCGGTTCCTGGTGGGTCAGCTCCACGAAACCCCCGTACAGGGGGTACGGCAGGCCCAGTTTGTCCCCGTTGATCAGCAGGATCTGGCGCGGGGCCAGCCCTTGGCGGTCGCTGATGCCCGTGCTCTCCTCGGTCTCGGCGGGCCGCAACCTGCCGGTCACCTTGACCTCGCCCGCCGGTGGGGGCGGCACCTCGGGCGTGCCGTCCGCGTCGGTCCCGGCCTTGACCCAGCCCCGGTTCACCAGCACCGCGGCCGTATCCGTCTTCAGCGGGGTGAGCACGTAGAACCCGACCTCGCGGTTCTGGGTGCGCCGCCGGACCAGCAGCTCCTGCGCGGGGTCGAAACTTCCCCGTACGGTCACCGTGCGGAACTTGTCCGCCTCGCGTACGGCGCCGCCGACCGAGGTCAGCTCCGCCAGCGGCACCGTGGGCGCGGCCACGTTGGCCGAAGTGCGGTCACTGGCGGCGGAACGTACCTCGTACCGGCCGAACTGCCACTGCCCGAGCAGCACGAAGGCCGGGATGACCAGCAGCACGACCACGTGCAGGGCCAGCCAGCGTGGGGTCAGCAGGAACCGGTACACGCATCAAGACTAGGCAGGAGGCAGGGTGCCCGGTCATCCGGCCAGGCGCTTGAGCTTGGCGCCGGGCCCCGGCAGGGGCGTGACCTCCCGGGCGCCGTCCACCTCGTGACCCTCGGCGCAGTGCATGCGCTGCTCGATCGGGGCGCCGCAGCCCCGGTGGGTGAGCAGCATCGGCGGACCCTCCGGATCGGCCAGGTACCGGTCGCCCCAGGCCATCAGCGACACCATGATCGGGTAGAGGTCGAGACCCTTCTGGGTCAGCCGGTACTCGTCCCGCTGCCGCTGGCCTGGCTCCTGGTAGGGCACCTTGCGGAGCAGGCCCTCCGCCACCAGCCGGGTCAGCCGGGCGCTCAGCACCTGGCGCGGGGCGCCGGTGCCGGCCCGCAGGTCGGCGAAGCGCCGCACCCCGCCGAAGACCTCCCGCAGCACGAGGAAGGTCCACTTCTCGCCGACGACGGCGAGCGTTCGCTCGATCGAGCAGTTGTCCAACCGGAACGCGCCGCGCTCCGGAACACCGTCCATGACACGCATCGTAAACCCCTGCAAGCGGCTCGATCTGAGTCTACTTGACAGACCTAGGAGGGCAAGGAAGGCTGAGTCCATGCAGAGAACTCAGGTGCGCGTGTCCCGGCCCGTCGGGGTCGACGTGCGGCCGGCCCGGCTGGACGACCGGGAGCGGGTGCGCGAGTTCCTGCTCGGGCTCTCCCTGGCCACGCAGACCCAGCGGTTCTTCGCGGGGATGACCCGGCCGTCGGCTCGCGTGCTCCAGACCCTGGTGGCCAGGGACGAGCGGCGGGACGCGCTGCTGGCGGTCACCGAGGAGCGGGTGATCGGCCACGCGATGGCCTACCGGGACGGTCCGCGGGTGGAGATCGCGGTGGTGGTCGCCGACGAGTGGCAGAACCTGGGCATCGGCTCCCGATTAGTGCGCACCCTGCTCCGCCGCCATGCCGCGGCGGAAACCCTCACCATGGACGTCCTGGGCGGCAACCGGCGCGTACTGGACATGATCCACCGAGCCTGGCCAAAGGCCACCATGACCGTCGAATCCGGATCTGTTCAGGTCAGCGCAGAACTCATATTTGCAGAACAAGGTTCTGTTGGGCCACCATTGACGGTGTGAAGAGCGCGAAGAATGGTCGTGACGGCCGGACCCGGATCATCGAGGGCGCCTTGCGCCGGTTCAGCCAGGACGGCGTCTCCGCCAGCACGCTGGCCAGCCTCCGCGAGGAAAGCGGCGTCAGCGTAGGTAGTTTCTATCACCATTTCGCTAGCAAAGAACATGTATTCGGCGTTCTCTACGCCGAGACCCTCGGCATGTACCAGGACGCCTTCCTCACCGAGCTCACCCGCCACGAGGAGGCCAAGGCCGGCATCGAGGGCGTCGTCGCCATGCACATGGCCTGGTCAGGCGAGCACCCGGAGCGGGCCAGGCTGCTGAGCAGCGAGCGCCCGCCGCGCCGCAACGAGCCCGCCGGCACCGAGGTGGTCGAGGGCCGCCGGGCCTTCCTCAGAAAGGTCGCCGACTGGTGGCGCCCGCACATGGACGCCGGCCTGCTCCGCCCCATGGGCTCCACGCTCTGCTACGCGCTCTGGCTCGGCCCCGCCCAGGAGATGTGCCGCCTCTGGTTCGCGGGGGCCCACCAGCCCACCGAAGAGGAGATCAAGGAGCTCGGCCAGGCCGCCTGGGCCAGCCTGAAGGTCTAGCCGGCCTGAGCGACCCCGGGCTTCCTGCCGCTAGATTTCTCTCCTGTGAAAGCTCCCACCGACCTGCTGCGACGCCTCCGAGACCGGTTCCAGGAGGCCGGCTACACCCTGGACGGGGTGCGCACCCGGCTCGGGGACACCGCCGCCGCCGCGCTCGCCCGGGAGGAGCTCGTCCCGGCCCTGCGCGCCACCCGGGACGCCGACCCGCTGGGCACGCTGATCCGCCTCTGGTGGCTGGGCGTGCCGGTCAGCATCGCCGCCGTGGATCTGCCGCTCACCGACCTCATCCGGTGCGGCCTGCTGGTCCGGGTCGGCGACTCGGTCCAGGCCGCCGTGCACCTGCAGCCCTGGGAGACCGGCGGCTACCTGGTCTCCGACCGCAAGGTCCGCCCCGGCGACCCCGCGCTGCGCAAGGACCACGTGGTGGGCGCCGGCGGCGCCTCCGCCAACCTGGCCCAGCTGGTCACCAGGGAACCCGCCGGGCGCGCCCTGGACCTCGGCACCGGCTGCGGCGTGCAGGTCCTGCACCTGGCCGAGCGGGCCGAGGAGATCGTCGCCACCGACGTCAACCGCCGGGCCCTGGACTTCGCCCGGCTCAGCTGGGAGCTGTCCGGCATCGACGGTGTGGAGGCCCGCAAGGGCCCGCTGTTCACCCCCGTCGAGGACGAACACTTCGACCTGATCGTCGCCAACCCGCCCTTCGTGATCTCCCCCGCCGGCCGCTACACCTACCGCGAGTCCGGCCACCAGGCCGACTCCTTCTGCGCCGACCTGGTACGGCAGGCGCCCCACCACCTCAACCCCGGCGGCCACTGCCAGCTCCTGGCCAACTGGCTGCACGTGGCGGGCGAGGACTGGCAGGACCGCGTCGGCGGCTGGCTGGCCGGGACCGGCTGCGACGGCTGGGTGGTCCAGCGCGAGGTCCAGGACCCCGCCGAGTACGTCGAACTCTGGCTCCGCGACGCCGCCGAGCAGGGCACCCACGCCTACCGCGACCGGTACGACGAGTGGCTGGCCTGGTTCGACCAGCAGCGGGTGACCGGGATCGGCTTCGGCTGGATCACCCTGCGCGCGACCGGCAGCCTCGACCCGGTGGTCCGCGTCGAGGAGCTCAGGCACCGGGTGGAGCTCCCGGTCGGCGGCCACCTGACCGCGATCCTGGACGGCATCGCCGCCGCCCACCGGCTAACCGGCGACGAACTGCTGACCGCCGCGCTCCGGCTGGCCGACGGCGTGGTCGAGGAGCGCACCGGACCGCCCGGCGCCGAGCATCCCGCCGTGATCACCCTCCGGCAGACCCGCGGCCTCTGCCGGGCCTCCACCGTGGGCACGGTGGAGGCCGCGCTGGCCGGGGTGGTCGACGGGCAACTGCGGCTGGGCGCCCTGCTGGCCGCCATCGGCGAGCTGACCGGCGAGCACGACCTGACCGAGCGCGCCCCCGACTCGGTGCGGGCGCTCATCGCCGAAGGCTTCTTCACGGCGGTCACCGGGACGGCAATCGAACGCTGATCCGACGCTGATCCGGGTCCGGGATGGTGAAGCCCTGGGCACGGACCCTGGGGGTTCGGGGTCCTGTCAAGTCCGGCCGGCCGTCGTAGTGAGGCGGCTGGCTGCCAAAAGGCGCTCCGGTAAACCGGGCCCCCCTATGCGCCGATTGGGAGCTGACGGCCGGCCGGGCGCCATCTTCCCCCCTGCGCTGGAGGCTGCGGTGATCAACCACGTCTGGATGACCCGGTTGGACGACGTGCTAGGTCTCGACCTTGCTCTCCAGGAGACTCCGCACGTCCTCGGCCTCGGGGGAGCCGAGCCGGGTGAAGAGGTCGAGGGCACGCTGTAGCGCGTCCCTGCTCCGGGTGGTGCTGCCCAGGCCGCGCAGCGCCTTGCCGAGGGCGGCCAGCGACAGCGCCTCGCCGTACGGGTGGGTGATCTCGCGGGCCACGTTCAGCGCCTGCTCGGCGTGGCGGGCCGCGTCCTGGAACCGCCCGGCCTTGATGAAGGTGTCGGCCAGCCGGACGCAGACCCGCTGCTCCCAGACCCGCTGGTTGCTGGTGCGGAAGAAGTCCAGGCACTCGGCGTGGTGCACCACCGCCTCGTTGAGGCGGCCAACCGCGGAGAGCACCACGCCCAGGTGGTAGCGGGCCCGGGCCACCCCGGCCGCGCTGCCCAGCTCGGTGAAGATGGCCAGGCCCTGCTCGGAGACCTCGATGGCGTCCTGCGGGTGCTTCAGGCCCAGGTGGTCGCGGGCCGAGTAGGAGAGGGTGAGCGCCTCCCCGGCCAGGTTCCCGGCCCTGCGGTAGATCGTGGCGGCCCGGTCGAACCACTCCAGCGCCTCGGTGTGGCGGCGCTGCCGCCCGGCCACCACGGCCAGCGCGTTGCAGATCTCGCCGAACACGACCTGGTCGCCGGTCCGCTCGGCCAGCGCCAGGGCGGCCTGGAACTGGTCCTCGGCCTCGGCCATGCGGTTGGCGCCGAAGAGCACCCGGCCCAGCACGTACCGGCCGCGCAGCTCGGCCAGGGGATGCCCGGCGGCGGCCTCGATCACGGTACGCGTGCGCTGGTCGAACTCGCGGGCGCTGGCCCCGGTCTCCAACAGCGGCTCCATCGCCACCAGCAGGTCGGCGGCCGGCAGGATGTCGCCGGCGGGCGGCTCGGCGGCCTGGCCGAGCAGCGCGAACAGGGCCTCGCTCTCGGCGATCAGCCAGGCCACCGACTCGTCCACGGAGCCGAAGGTGTGGCCGCGGTGGCCGATCACGGTCAGGTTGTCGGCCACCGAACTGCCCTCGTAGGCGAGCTTGTGGGCGGAGCGGGCGGTCGCCAGGTAGTAGCCGAGCAACCGGCGCAGCGCCTGGGCCTGGGTGGCCGGCTCGTCGGTGGCCTCCGACTGCCGCCGCGCGAACAGCTTCAGCAGGTCGTGGAAGCGGTACCGGCCGGGGGCGGGGGCCTCCAGCAGACTGGTGTCGACCAGCGACTCCAGCACGTCCTCGGTCTCCACGTGGCTCAGGTCCAGTACGGCCGCCGCCGCGAAGACCGAGATGTCGGAGCCGTTGGGCAGCGAGAGCAGCCGGAACGCGCGGGCCTGGCGGGGGTCCAGCTGGCCGTAGCCGAGCGCGAAGGTGGCCGAGACCGCCTGGTTGCCGATCTTCATCTCGTCCAGGCGGCGGCGCTCGTCGGCCAGCCGGGGCACCAGCGAGGCGACCGTCCAGGACGGGCGGGCGGCCAGCCGGGCGGCCACGATCCGCACCGCCAGCGGCAGGAAGCCGCAGGCGGCCACCACGTCCATGGCGGCGGCCCGCTCCGCCGAGACGCGCTCGGCCCCGGCCACGGCGGAGAACAGCGAGAGCGCCTCGTCCGGCTCCATGACGTCCAGGTCGATCAGGCGTGCCGCGGGCAGGTCGGCCAGCTTGCCGCGGCTGGTGATGATCGCGGCGCAGCCGGCCGTGCCGGGCAGCAGGTGCTCCACCTGGTCGGCGTCCCGTGCGTTGTCCAGCAGCACCAGCATGCGCCGGTCGGCCAGCAGCGAGCGGAACAGCGCCGAGCGTTCGGCCAGGCCGTCCGGGATCACGTCCACCGGGATGCCGAGCGCGCGCAGGAAGGCCACCAGGGCGGTCTCCGGCGGGGTCGGCTCCTGGCCGTAGCCGCGCAGGTCGGCGTAGAGCTGGCCGTCCGGGAACAGGTCGTGCACCCGGTGGGCGACGTGCACCGCCAGGGTGGTCTTGCCCACCCCGCCGATGCCGGACATGGCCACCACCGGGACGCCCTCGCCGCCGCTGAGCAGCATCAGCATCCGGTTGACCAGCTGTTTGCGGCCGGTGAAGTCGGTCACCGCGGCCGGGAGCTGGGCCGGTTTCGGCATCTCCACCAGGAACTCGGGTTCCTGTTCTGCCGGGCGGGCGGGCGCCTGCCGTACCGGGGCGGGGGTTCGGGTGAGGGCCAGCGCGGGGTCGTTGGCGAGGATGCGGCGGTGCAGGTCGGTGAGCTCGGCGCCGGGTTCCAGGCCGAGTTCCTCGATCAGCGTGTGCCGGGTCTCGGTGAAGACGTTCAGGGCCTCGGCGGAGCGGCCACAGCGGTGGTAGGCCAGCATCAGCTGGGCGCGGGGCTTCTCCCTGAGGGGGTGGTCGGCGGTGAGCGCGATCAGCTCGGACACGATCCCGGCGTGCCGGCCGAGCTCCAGGTCCAGGTCCATCAGCGTCTCGATCACGCCGAGCCGCCGCTCGACCAGCCGGCCCCGCTGGTGCTCGGCGTACGGCCCGACCGCGCCGGCCAGCGGCTCGCCGGTCCACAGGGCCAGCGCGTCCCGTAACTCGCCGGCGGCCTGCTCGGCCTCGCCGGAACGGTGGGCGGTCTCGGCGGCGGCCACCCCGCGCTCGAACCGGGTGAGGTCGAGGGCCTCGGGCGGCAGCTTCAGCGCGTAGCCCTTCCCGACCGAGGTGAGCAACGCCGGAGGGGTACGGGGGGACCTGTCGGGTTCCAGGACGGTGCGTAACCGGGAGACGTACGTGCGGAGGGCGCCGAGGGCGCGGGGCGGGGCGTCCTCGCCCCAGATGGCGTCGATCATTTCGGACGGGGTGACGGCCCGGCCCTCGCGCAGCAGCAACATCGCCAGGATGGAGCGTTGCAAGGGGGTGCCCAGGTCGAGCTCGACCTCGTCCCGCCAGGCCCGCACGGGGCCGAGCACGGCGAAGCGCAGCCCCTCGTCGGCGCCGCGACCAGCCATCTTCGTCCCTCTGCTACCCAATGGGAAGTTTTCCGACCAAATGATAGATCCCATCCGGCCAGGCCAATAGTCGCGCACCCCTCGTTAACCTGCGCGCCACCCGGAGTTGGCCTGCCTCGGATCTCGGCAATCGGGCGTTGATCGGGCGTTGACCGCTTGGGCCGATGCTGTAGCCACGTGAGACATGACCCCTGCGGGGGCGGTCATGGCTCATCAAGATAGAGCGCACAAAGTTGGAGTCCCTTCCGGGTTGGGGAACCTGGGAGGGACCTTCCGTGCTTCCCTACCGGAAAAACACAGCGCGGCCCGTCCCCGAGGGGGCGGGCCGCTCCGTTCCGTGTTGGGTAGAAGGGTCAGGCTGCTTCCACGAGGCCGAGCCTCGCGTGGAGACGTTCTCGGACCATCGGCCATTCGGAGCGGAGGATCGAGTAGTACGCGGTATCTCGGACCGTATCGTCGGCGCCCCGGCTGTCCGCCCTTCGCACACCGTCCAGGTGCGCGCCGAGGGCCTCGATGGCGGCCCGTGATCTCGTGTTGCGTACGTCTGCCTTGAGGGTGATCCGGTGAACCTGCCAGGTCTCGAAGGCGAGGGAGAGCAGCAGCAGCTTGCTCTCCCGGTTGACACCGGTGCCCTGGGCTGAGGCGCCCAGCCAGGTGTAACCGATGTCCGCCACGGACGGGACCTCGCCCACCACGCCCTTGGTCCCCGGCGGCCAGGGCATGGGGCCCTGCCAGTACTCCAGGTGCATCAGACGGGTGGCACCGACCACGCGATCGGTGTGCAGCCACCGGATGGCGAAGGGCATGGACCGGCCCTCCGCCTGCTCAGCCATGGCGGCCTCCACGTAGGAGACCATCTCGTCCCGTCCCTCCGGCACGCGGGTGAACGCGTACGTCGAACGGTCCTCACTCGCCGCGATGACCAGGTCGTCGACCATCGCGAGGCTGAGCGGTTCCAGGCGCACGGAGCGCCCAGACAGGGTGACAAAAGCGGGCATGAGCACATGATGGGGGCTCCGTGTCATGTGTGGTACCAAATGACACACGACATCTTGTGGAGGCTATGGTTAAGTACCCAACGGAACCGCAAAACCGCAGGTCAGACAAGCAGAAGCTGAGCCTCGGAGCCCGATTTCCGGGGTAAAGATTCGACAAACATCACTAACGCGGCCGGGCCGGGGTGAGGGCGGATCTTCGGGCGGTCAGATCGGTCAGCGCGGCCTCCAGGAAGTCGAGGGAATCGGTGATCCACGGGAGGGAAAGCGGATCATCGGAACCCAGGGCGATCAGGCGTTGTTCGGGGGTCGTTCCGTAGAGCAGGCTGGTGGCCACCCGGACCCTCGGGGTCTCGGGGGTGTCGCCGAACGCGGAGCCCGGCAGGACGCCGATGCCGTACTCGTCGAGCAAGGTACGCGCGAGCCGCTCCGAACCCCCATGCCCCGAAATTTCGGGATAAAGGTAGAAACCTCCTTGGGGTGGGGCCAGGGTCGCGCCCGCCTTCGTGAACCGTTCGGCCACCGCGCGGGCCACGGCACCGTGCAGCCGCCGCGACTCGGCCACCCTGGTGACGATCTCCTCCGGCTCGGTGAAGGCGTACGCCGCCGCGTGCTGGACCGGGGCCGCGGCGCTCGACCAGATCTCGCTGGCCACCGCGAGCAGCCGGGTCCGCAGCTCGCCCTCGGGCAGCCGCGCCACGCCGATGCGCCAGCCGCCGAGCGCGAGGTTCTTGCTCAGCCCGGTGGTGATCACCGTACGCTCGGGGGCCACCTCGGCGGGGCTCAGGAACTCCGCGGTCGGATCGTGCACGAGGTCGCGGTAGATCTCGTCGGAGATGATCGTCAGGTCGAGGTCCCTGGCGAGTTCGGCCAGCCGGCGTACCGTCTCCGGGCGGGCCAGGCGTCCCGTCGGGTTGTCGGGCAGGGTCAGCAGGATCGACCGGACGGTACGGCCCTGCGCACGGGCCTGCCGTACCGCGGGGATGAGCAGATCAGGGTCGGGCACCCCACCCTCGCCGGGAGGTGCCGGGACCATGATCGGCCGTACCCCGATGATCTCCGCCTGGGCGGCGTAGGTCACCCAGCTGGGCTGGGGCAGCACGATGTCACCGCCGATCGCCACCAGCAGCCCGAAGAGCAGGGCCTTACTGCCGGGGGCGGCGGCCACCAGCTCAGGACCGGTGGGCAGCCCGCGCCGGGCCCAGTACCCGGCCGCCGCCTCGCGCAGCGCCGCCGAGCCGGCCACCGGGGGGTAGGAGTTGCTGCCGCTCGCCTCGGCCAGCCGGGCGCTCAGCTCCGGATGCACCGGCAGGCCCGCCTCGCCGAAGGCCAGATGGAGCACCCGTTGCCCGGCCCTTCGTCTTCGCTCGATGTCCTCATTGGCGGCCAATGTGGCCGAAAGAGTAACGTTCATCACTTTCTCCCCACTAAGCGGAACGTTCCCAGCCTGAGGCGGGTAAGGCATCACGACAAGCGAGGCTTTTCGGTGCTGGGCATAAGGAGAACCGATGCTTGAACTGCGGCGTTTGACCTTGATTTGTGAGTTCGCCCGCCGTGGCAGCATCGCGGCCGCCGCCGCCTCACTCGGCTACAGCGCCTCCGCCGTCTCCCAGCAACTGGCCGCCCTGGAACGGGAGGCCGGGGTGGCGCTCATCGACCGCACCTCGCGCAGCGCCGAGCTCACCGACGCAGGGCGGCGGCTGGTGGCCCACGCGGAACGCATCCTCGCTCTGGTCGAGTCGGCCGAGTCCGACCTGTCCAGCCACGCCGCCACCCCGTCGGGGCGGGTGGTGGTGACCGCCTTCCCGACCGCCGCCGTGGCCTTCGCGCCCGCGCTGGCCCGCTCCCTCGAATGCCACCCCCAGCTCTCGCTGCGGCTGATGCAGAGCCGCTCCGGGCGGGGCATGCGGGAGGTGGAGTCCGGCGAGGTGGACATCGCGCTGGTGGACGACTGGTGGGGCCGGGTCAGGCAGCACTCCGCGCTGAGCGTCTTCCCGCTGCTGGACGACCCGCTGGTGCTGGCCGTGCCGCGGCGGCACGCGCTGGCCGACCCCGACGTGCCGCTGGAGCCCGCCCGGCTCAGGGACGAGGCGTGGATGGCCACCCCGGAGGGCGAGCCGTCCAGGACCGCCGTCGACCGGCTGCTCGCCGACGTCGGCGGCGCGCCCCCGGTGGCCTGGGAGTTCGAAGGTCTCGGCACCATCCTCAGCCTGGTCGCCAAGGGCATGGGCATCGCCGCGGTGCCCGCGCTCGCGCTCGCCGCCGGGGTGCGCGGGGTCGTGGTCCGCGAGTTTCCCGGCGAGGTGATCGAGCGGCGCATCTACGCCGTCGCCCGGGCCTCCAGCGTGCACCGTGCCTCGGTGGCGGCCACCCTGCGGGCGCTGCACCAGGCAGCCAAGGTGCTCGCCGCCGATCTGCCCCATCTCACCCGGCCCCGGGGATAGGTTGTCCGGCGTGAGCCCTACGTACGAACTGGAACGGCTGCTCTCCGCCGAGGGCACCCGGCTGGTGGCCGGAGTGGACGAGGTCGGGCGGGGCGCCTGGGCGGGGCCTGTGGCGGTCTGCGCGGTGGTGACTGATCTGTCCGAGCCGCCGGCGGGGCTCACCGACTCCAAACTGCTCAGCGAGAAACGGCGGCTCGCGCTGGTCGCCGAGATCGAGTCGTGGGCCGTGGGGATCGGGCACGGCGAGGCCACCGTCGAGGAGATCGACACTCTCGGCATGACCGAAGCCCTGCGCCGGGCGGCCCGGCGCGCCCTGGAGGCCCTGCCGGTCCGGCCAGGGGCGGTCATCCTGGACGGCAAGCACGACTACCTCGGGTCCCCTTGGCCGGTCCGCTGCGAGATCAAGGGCGACCAGGGCTGCGTGTCGGTGGCGGCGGCGTCGGTGCTGGCCAAGGTCCGGCGGGACGCCCACATGGCCACCCTCGGCCACCCCGAGTACGGCTTCGCGGAGAATGCCGGTTATCCGTCCCCCGCGCATCAGGCGGCCCTGGCCGAGTTCGGGCCGACGCCGCATCACCGGCTCTCCTGGTCCTACCTGGACGACCTCCCGCAGTGGCGGCATCTGAAGAAGCACCGGCACACGCTGGCCGGGGAAGGACAGCTGTCGCTCTTCGGGTGAGCCGTCGGCTTTCTGGGGGCTGGACGACCAGGTAGATCGGTCGTCCAGCCCCTTCGTCTAGCAGTCGACCAGGTAGATCGGTGGTCTAGCTCCTTCGTCTAGCAGTCGACCAGGTCCGGGCTCTGGTTGAGCAGCTGGGCGCGCGGGCTGGTGAACACGGCCAGCGCCTCGGTCGCCTCAGGGGTGAAGACGGCCACCTTGTGGCAGTTCTGGAAGGCCAGGCGGACGCCGAAGTGGCGCTCCAGCGCGGCGCGCATGGCGTCGCTGGCCAGGCAGCGGAGCAGCTGGCCACGGGCCTGCTCGTCCGGGGGCGGCACCAGGTTCTCGGCGGACTCGCTCCCGGTGGCGGCCCGCTGCTCGACCAGACCGCTGATCACCGACCAGGCGTACGGCAGCGAGTCGCGGACGCAGGCCACGAAGGCCGCGTCGTCCACCTCGCCGGCCCTGGCCCGGTCAAGGAGCTCGTTCGGAACGGTCAGCGACATGTGCTCTCCTCTCAAGAGATCGACCCTGACGGTATGCCGGGCCGATGTGCGCCTCCACCTATCGGTGAGGCGATACAGCTGTGTCGGGGGCGTCAGATTTGGGCGGGGATGGTGCCGTAGACGAAGTCGGGGTCGATCTGGTGGCTCAGGTCGGCGCCGGTGGCGCGGTTGGCCCAGGCCCTGGCGTTGCGAAGGTGGAACTCGGCGGTCTGGCGGCCGAACCTGGCCCAGTCCTTGGGCTGGGCGTCGAGGCGGTCCAGCATGGTGGCCAGGGCGGCCAGGTTGCCGGGTTCGAGGTCGGCGAGGGTGAAGGGGTGGCCCTGTTCCATCGCGCGCACCGCCGGCGAGTGGGTCATCGTGGTGAGCAGCGCGTCGCCGGTGTGGGCGCGCAGGAACGCCTCGTCGCCCGGGCTCTGGACCTTGTTGCCGATCACCGCGAGCGGGACGTCGAAGCCCGCCGCGTACTCCCGGTACTGCTCGTAGACGCCGATGCCCTGGCGGGTGGGCTCGGCCACCAGGAAGGTCAGGTCGAAGCGGGTGAACAGGCCCGAGGCGAAGGAGTCCGCGCCGGCGGTCATGTCCACCACGACGTACTCGCCCGGGCCGTCCACCAGGTGGTTGAGGTACATCTCCGCCGCGCCCACCTTGGAGTGGTAACAGGCCACCCCGAGGTCGTCCTCACTGAACGGGCCGGTGGCCATCAGGTGCAGCTCGCCATCCGCGACGGCGAAGTTCTCCAAGAAGAAGCGGTCGTCGATGGTGGGCTGCCGGGACCCCCGGCCTGGGGGCGTGGTCTTCACCATCGCCGCCGCAGAGGTGATCCGCGGATTGTCGCCCCGTAGATACTCCTTGATATCAGTCAGCCTTGCGCCCATCGGCGGCGGGATGGTCTCGATACCCAGCGCGAGCCCCAGATGCTGGTTGATGTCGGCGTCGATGGCCACCACCCGGCCCCGCCGCGCCGCGTACCGCGCGAACAGCGACGACATCGTCGTCTTCCCGCTCCCGCCCTTGCCGACAAACGCCACCCGCACGGTCGTCCTCCCCAACTGAACTTGAAAACGGTTTCCAATGTCGCCGCTCATCATAGTGCTCCATGGCGGCGCTGTGTCATAGCGATGCTGCGCATCGCGGCGAGTGCGTCGCAGGTTCCGGTATTTCCCATGACATAGCGACGCTTCGGGTCCCGGCGAGTGCGCTTAGAAGGTGAAGGCCAGGAGGTTGGCCGCCTCCTGGAGTCGGGGAGACCCGCCCGGTGAACGCGCTTAGAGGGTGAGGGCCCCACGGCAATCAGCCTTTGTGCGTCGAGGTGGTGGCCGACCGTCCTGGCGGAGCCGGGTCCGACTGAAGGTCATCCAGGGTGGGTGGGTGTCCCACGGCGACCAATCTTTCGCGTGCTGGACGGCTGCCGACCTCTCCCGCCGGACCCCGGGTTCGGACCCGAAGGGTTCAAGAGGGTGGTGGGAGTTCTACGACAATCAGTCTTTCGTGTGCCGGGACGGCAGTCGGCGGTCCCGCGCAGCGGGTTCTCGCGGGGCGGGCCGAGCATGCCACGGCCCTCCAGTTCGAGCATGTTCGGCAACCCCTACGGTGGCAGCCTGGCCGACGGCGGTACCCAGTTTGCGTGTGCCGGGACGGAAGCGGACGGTCCCGGCGGAGCCGGGTCTGCGACCGAAGGTCGAGAAGGGTGGGTGGGTGGGAGTCCCACGGTAACCAGCCTTTGTGTGTCGGGGTAGTGGCCGACCGTCCCGGTGGAGCCGGGTCTGACTGAGGGTCATCCCAGGTGGGTGGGAGTTCTACGACAATCAGTCTTTCGTGTGCCGGGACGGCAGTCGATGGTCCCGCGCAGCGGGTTCTCGCGGGGCGGGCCGAGCACGCCGCGGCCCTCCAGTTCGAGCATCCTCGGCAACCCCTACGGTGGCAGCCTGGCCGACGGCGGCACCCAGCCTGCGTGTGCCGGGACAGCAGTCGATGGTCCCGTGCAGCGGGTTCTCGCGGGGCGGGCCGAGCATGCCACGGCCCTCCAGTTCGAGCATGTTCGGCAACCCCTACGGTGGCAGCCTGGCCGACGGCGGCACCCAGCCTGCGTGTGCCGGGACGGAAGCGGACGGTCCCGGCGGAGCCGGGTCTGCGACCGAAGGTCGAGAAGGGTGGGTGGGAGTCCCACGGTAACCAGCCTTTAGTGCGCCGGAACGATAGCCGACCGTCTCGTCCGGTGCCTTCCCTCCTCCGTTCTGGTCGCTGTGCTCCCGGCGCTCCGTTAGTCCAGGCACCGGCGCGCACTCGCGGGGGCTTCGCAAGGAGAACCTCTTGTCCGTGGTCCGTGGTCCGTGGCCGGTGGCCGGTGGCCCGTGGCCCCTTGCCCGTTGACTTGTTGGCCCCTTGGTCCGTGTGGCTCGTGACTCCCTTCCAGTGACTCCTTCTCGTGGCCCCCTTGGTTCGGGTGGGTCTTTTGCCCGTGTGCGGGGAGTTGTGTGTGGGGGATCAGATCGTCGAAATTCGCCCAGTGGGGTCTGGATGTGAAACGGGGGAAATTCGTGAAAACGGGGGGCGGGAATGGGGGTGAAGGTGCGTTCGTGGATGAGAGTGGATGTTTATTCTTCCTGGTTCTTCGAGGTTTTGTGGTTGGGGGCGGGGGTAGGTTCGGGGCTGTCGAAATACGTCAGCCGATTGAGGTCGCCGACCTCGCCCCCGAATTGGCCGTCGTTGATTAGGGGGAATTGTGTACCGATTCTGCAACGTTCAGGCCGGTTGGGGGGTTAAGCGCCTCCTGCTTGGGCTCCTGTCCTTCCTGCTTGGTCTGTTTGGGCTCGGTCGCAGGGTTTCCCCTAAGCATGTGGAATGCTACGAAGACGTTGTGCCTGGTAAGGCTATGTCCGCTTCGAACGCTTCGGTAGCTTCGAACGCTAAGCCAGCTTCGAACGCTTCGAACGTTACGGCAGCTTCGAACGCTACGACAGGTTCTGAGGCTTCGGTGGTTTCGGAGCGGGAACCAGCGCTTTCAACGACATCAGAGCGACATCCACCGACCACTCCGGAAATCCCGGCCTATCGCGCGGTCATGCGGATTTTCGAGGGTTATTCATTTGGATGGGAATTGCCGTTCCGATGCCGTGCGCCGCCTCCCGAAAAAATCTCGCGAGTTATCTCGGTCTCAGGTTTAACAGCAATAACCCCGGGCATCAAAGCCCGTGAGAGCTTCCTGCTCAACAAATCCCCCCATAACGAAATGCGTTGTTTGTTGATAGGGGATTGTCCATGTCGGTAATGGCATTGGCCGATCGGTGTCGGCGCACCGTTTCGGCAGCCAGACAGGCCACGGTGGCGGCCGTGGCCCTCGCGCTGACCTTCTGCGCGGCCATCGTGCTGCCCGTGTTGGCGGCGCCCGACGCGTACGCGTGGCAACGCCCGGCGGCCGTCGCCAGCCCGGTGCGTCTCGCCGGCGAAGCCCGGTCTTCCGGCCAGGTGCTGGTGATGATGCCACGCAGAGCGACACCCCTGAGATCCTCCATCTGGTACGAGGGGGCCTTCAGCGGGGCACCTGACCACAGTTGCCATAACCCGGTCTCCACGCCCATCACACTCACGGACTTCAGCAAGCTCGAAACCTGGCACGGCCAGACCCAGGCCCCCGGTCAGGGATACGCGGCCATGGACCCCACGGTCACCCGTACCGAACTGTCCCGGCCACAACAGCGGACAACAGTCGCCCGGGCCGCCGCCGCGGCGCGGGTCCCCGGAGGCCGCGGCCCGCCCAGGTGAACAGCCGATCCACGAATCACTCACAAAGAAACGCCACAGCGCAGCACCACCGGCGGCAGCCGCCGGTGACGACGCCACCGGCGACAGCACCACAAGCAGCAACGCCACAGGCGGCGACACCGATAGGAACGCCGCACGCGGCAACACAGCGGCGACACCACTCGTTGGAACGCCGCAGCAGCAACACGCGGCGTCACCACTCGTTGGGACGCCGCAGGCGGTAACACAGGCGGCGACACCACTCGTGGAACGCCAGCAGGCGGCAACACAGCGGCAATAGCGCCACAAGCAGCGACGCCACAGGCGGCAACACCTATGGGAACGCCGCAGGCGGCACGACGATGGAACGCCGCAGGCGGCAACACAGCGGCGACAGCACCACAAGCAGCGACGCCACAGGCGGCGACACCGATAGGAACGCCGCACGCGGCAGCACAGCGGCGACACCACTCGTTGGAACGCCGCAGCAGCAACGCGGCGGCACCACTCGTGGAACGTCGCAGGCGGTAACAGCGGAGGCGGTGACGCCTCAGAGGGTCGATGCCGAGAGCCTCGCCGGGAGCGTTCCTAGGCGGGGTCCTTCGGCGGTTCGTACATGCGGAAGACGCGGATCAGGGTGGGGCGCAGGCGATCCCAGTCGTCGGCCATCGTGGTCCAGGTGAGCACGCTGGTGGTCGTACCGGTGGAGATGACCCGCCGGTACTGGTGGTAGTAGACGCCCTTCACCAGGTGGGTGTCCACCGAGGTCTTCTGCTGGAGCCAGGTGAATTCCCAGTCGGCCGCGGTGCCGTGTTTGGAGCTGACGGAGCGGAGCCGTAGTTTCTCGTAGTTCTTGACGTTGGGGTAGAGGATCGCCTCGGCCTCGTGTAACGCTCCCAGGGGATCGGTGCCGCTCTGGTTGGTGACCTCCACGTTCAGCTGGGCGCGCCCGTCCGGGTCCAGCCACCAGAGGGAGTACTCGGTCCGTTCCAGTCTCCACTTCCTGGGCACCGCCGCCCGCCAACCGGTCGGCGCCTCGTACCAGGCCAGCCGGAGCCGGGTCGCGTTGACCGGGCTCGGCGAGGGAGACGCCGAGGACAAGGACGCCGGCGCCGGAGTGGCCGTGACCTCCGCGCGGGCCTCGGTGACCGCGGGCTCCGGGCGGAACAGCGCCCACCCGCCCACCGCGCCGGCCAGCAGCACTGCAGCCGCGCCCACCGCGATCAGCCGGGCCCTGCCCCGGCGCGGCTTCACCTCGGGTGGCGGCGGGGGCGGCTCGAACTCGGCCAGCATGCGGTCGGCCGCGTCCGGGGCCAGCCGCCGTTTCGGGTCCCGCGCCAGCAGCCCCGTCAGCACCGGCCGGAGCGCCTCCGGCGCGGCGGACACGTCGGGTCCACTCGCCGGCTGCCCTGGCTTGCCGGCCGACCTGAGCGCCAACGGCGGCCGCCCGGTGACGGCCAGGTAGAGGCTGGCCCCCAGTGACCACAGGTCGGAGGCGTCCCTGGGGCCTTCGCCGCTCGTCCGTTCGGGCGCGAGGAAGGCCGCGGCGCTCCGGGTGGCGCTGGCGGCCTCGCCGTGCGCGGGGGAACGGTCCGGCGGGGTGAACGCCGCGTCGGCGGCCAGTGTGCTCACCCCGAAATCGGCCAGCAGCACCCGCCCGTCATGCCCGATCAGGATGTTGGCCGGCCGTACGTCGCCGTGCCGGACACCGGCGGCGTGCGCGACGGTGAGCGCGGCCAGGACCTGGCGGGCGATGACCGCGGCGCGTCCGGGGGCCAGCGGGCCGTCGCTGGCCACGATGCCGTCCAGCGACCGGGAGCGGCACAGCTCCATGACGATCCACGGCCGGCCGTCCTCCTCGGCCACGTCGTAGACGGCGGCGACGTTGGGGTGCCGGAGGCGTTCGGCCTGGCGGACCTCCCGAGCGACCCGCTGGGTCAGCGCCAGGCGGCGGTTCTCCCGCAGCCCGGTGGGGAGCAGCACCTCGCGAATGGCCACCGTGCGGTCCAGCAGGGTGTCGTGGCCTTCCCAGACGATGCCCGTGCTACCTTGACCAAGCGCCCGTACCAGCCGATATCGCTTGACGATCAGCTGACCCGGAGTTCCCATCACGCCTGCCTCTGCATGCTGGCAAATACCACTGGATGGGGAGTCTTCCATAACTAGAGGGGCGTACGGGACCAACTGGTCAGTCCGTCATTTAAACGAGAAACCCCTTCCACAGCCCGCCGCATAACCGCCAACCGGGCGGCTCACCGCCGCGGCTGTTCAGATCACGCCTTTCTCGTTCGTCAGCGTGACAGATCCGGCAACGAGCCGCTCACCACATGGGCCAGCGTGATCTCCGCGAGCACGCCGTCCTGGTGCTCACGCAGGGCCGACCAGACCTTTTCCAGGGGTTCCGAGGCGCCGGGGAAGGGTTCGTTCCGCTGCGGCACGCCCTCGATGACCAGGATGACGTCGGCCAGGGTGATCTCACCGGCGGGGCGGGCCAGCCAGTAGCCGCCGTCCGGGCCGCGCTGACTGTTGATCAGCCCGGCCCGGCGCAGCTGGAGCAGGATGTTGTCCAGGAACCGGCGGGGAATGCGCTGCGCGGCGGAGATGCGCTCCGCGGGGACCGGAGCGCCGGGCGCGGCCGCGAGTTCCACCGCCGCGCGCAGCGCGTACTGGGTGCGGGCCGACAGGCGCACCTGCTGTCATCCGATCCGCTGGTCCAGGCCCCACCGCTGGCGCAGGGCGCTGTCGGCCACCCCGAAGAGCACGTCCACCAGCACCCCGATGACCAGAATGACGATCATGGTGGCCAGCAGCCGGGCCGAGTCCGCCAGCTCCCGCGCGTAGTGCAGCTGCTCGCCCAGCGACGGCTGGTTGGCGATGATCACCAGGATCTCGCCCGCCATCAGGGACCGCCAGGCGAACGCCCAGCCCTGCTTGAGGCCCGCCAGGAACGACGGGAGCGAGGCAGGCAGGATCAGGTGCCGGTAGAGCGCCAGCCGCCGCAGGCCGAGCACGTGCCCGGCGCGCAGCAGGATGGGCGGCGTGTAGTCCACGCCCGAGATCAGGCCGTTCGCGATGGACGGCGCCGCGCCGATCACCACCACGAAGGTGATCGCGCTCTCGGTCAGCCCGAAGAGCAGGATGGCCAGCGGGAACCAGGCGATGGACGGCATCGTCTGCAGACCGGTGATCAGGGAGCCGAACGCGGCCCGCAGCAGCCGGACCCGGGAGACGGCCGCGCCGATCAGCACGCCGACCAGGATGGCCAGCGCGAAACCGCTCAGGCCGCGGCGCATCGTGGTCGCGATGGCGTGCCAGAACTCGGCGGTGCCCAGCCGGTTCCCCAGCTCCTGGAGGGAGGTGATCGGCCCGGCGAAGACGTACTCCGGCCAGAAGCCGGCCCGGACCACGCCCTCCCAGATGGCCAGGACGATCGCGACCGCGAGCAGCATCGGCCACAGGCGGCCCCAGAACAGCTGGAGCACGCCGCGCTTGCGTTCGGTCTGGATCTCCAGCGCGTCCAGACCGGCGATCTGCTCGTTCAGCCGGTTCGGCGCCTCAACGGCCATGGCGGCGCACCTCCTCCTTGAGGCGCTCGGTGATCCCGCCCGCCAGTTCTGCCACGTCCCGCGACTCGGTACGGCGGGGCCGGTCGAGTTTGACCGAATAGTCCTCGATGACCTTGCCGGGTCGGCTGGACAGCAGCACCACCCGGTCGCCGAGCCGGACCGCCTCGCGCACGTTGTGGGTGACGAAGAGCACGGCCAGGTTCCGCTCCCGCCAGATGCGCTCCAGCTCGTCGTGGAGCAGGTCGCGGGTCATCGCGTCCAGGGCGCCGAACGGCTCGTCCATCAGCAGCAGGTCGGCCTGCTGGGCGAGCGCGCGGGCCAGGGAAACCCGCTGGCGCATGCCGCCGGACAGCTCGTGCGGGCGCTTCCTGGCGAAGCCGCCCAGGTGCACCACGTCCAGTAATTCGGCCGCGCGGGCGCGGCGGGCCTTGCGGTCCAGGCCCTGGACGCGCAGGGCCAGCTCGACGTTGCCGGACACGGTCAGCCACGGGAACAGGGCGGGTTCCTGGAACATCATGGCGATCTTGCGACCGCCGGTTTCGATGGTGCCCGCGGTCGGGCGGTCCAGGCCAGCGACCAGGTTGAGCATGGTGCTCTTGCCGCAGCCGGACGCGCCCAGCAGACAGACGAACTCGCCCTGGGCGGCCTCCAGGGAGACCTGGTCGAGGGCGAGCAGGCTGCTCGGGCCCCGGCCGTACACCTTGGAGACGGCGTCCAGCCGGACGGCGGGCGTATCGCCCTCCGACCGGCCGGAACCGAGCTCCTGAGCAGGAGCTGTCACTTGTCGCTCACCGCCGTCTCTCCCTTGGCGGCCAGGACCTCGTTGAGCACGGTGAGGTCGTAGATGCCGTTCAGGTCCACCGGCTGGAGCAGGCCCACCTTGATCGCGTGGTCGGCGCTGCCGATCAGCGAGGAGGCGATCGGGTCGTTGGTGAAGGTGATGTTCTTGAACGCGCTGTCCAGCACCTCCGGCTTGAGCGGCTTGCCGGTCAGCGCCTCCAGCTGCTTGTTGACCGCCGCGGCCGCGCCCGTCGGGTCGCTCTTGATGTACGCGGTGGACTCGACGTGGCCCTCGATCAGCTTCTTGACCAGGTCCGGGTGCTCCTTGGCCCAGTCCTGCCGGACGATCAGGTGGGTGATCACGAACTGCTTGTTCGGCCAGAGGTCGCGCTCGTCGATCAGGACCTTGCCGCCGCTCTCCTGGATCAGGCGGCTGGCGAACGGCTCGGGCACCCAGGCGCCGTCGATGTCGCCGGTGGCGAAGGTCTGCAGGGTCAGGGAGTTCTCCTGGGGCACGATCGAGACCTCACCGCCGCCCTTGGTGTCGGTCTTGATGCCCTTCTCGTCCAGGTAGTAGCGGAGTGCGACGTCCTGGGTGTTGCCCAGCTGCGGGGTGGCGACCTTCTTGCCCTTCAGGTCCTCGATCGAGTTGATCTCCGGCTTGACCACCAGGTAGACGCCGCCGGACGCGGCGCCTGCGACGATCTTGATGGCTTGGCCCTTGGACTTCTCCCAGGCGTTGATGGCCGGGTTCGGGCCGATGTAGGTGGCGTCGATGGCTCCCGAGAAGACCGCCTCGATGGCGGCGGGACCCGCGTTGAAGGTGCTGGTCTTCAGTGTGACGTTGTCGCCGAGCGACTTGGCGAAGAATCCCTTCTCCACCCCCACCAGCGCGGTGGAGTGCGTGATGTTCGGGAAGAATCCCAGCCTGACCTCGCTCTTCTCCGTCGTCGCCCCGCCTGTCGCCGAACTGTCCCCGGCCGAGCCCCCGCCCCCGCCGCAGGCGGCCGCGAGCACGGTTACCCCCACCGCGGCCAACGCGGCAACGACTCCGCGAATCCTGCGAGCATCCATGCGCTTCTCCCTGATTCCTACTAAATAAGTCGGGTTATCAGGATTAAAGCCGATCCCCGCATTCCCGTCAAGTTGGGTGGGTAATCTGACTTTGTATTTGACTGACTACTGGGAGTGGTATTCTTGAGCCAAGATAACCGAACTGGTGAGCGAAGGGTGGAGTACGTGCACGTCACATATGACGATCGGGTGTACTCGTACAACCACGGGCCGTACACGATTGCCGACCTTGATCGGATGCCCCGGGACGCTCGTTATGAGCTCGTTAACGGGTGGCTCGTGATCCCCTCTCAGCCCGACGCTTGTCATGATCGTGTTGTTCGCGGGCTTCGGGTGTTGCTTGAGTCGGCCATCGGCGCCGCTGCGTGGACGTGTTCACGGTCGCTGGGATTCGTGGGCCCGACATCGGCGTCATCGACCGTGCGGGTGCCCTTGCGTCACTAAAGCGGGACGAGCGGGCGCACAAGGGAGCGGACGTGTGCCTGGTGGTCGAGGTCATCTCTCGTTACAGCGGTAGCGAGCGCACAGACCGTTACGAGAAGCTCGGCGAGTATGCCGCTACCGGTATTCCGCACTACTGGGTCGTCGACCTGGAGCCCGAGGTCAACATCACTCTCTACCAGCAAACTTCCCATTTCTGGACTTATCGGCGTGTCGACCGCGTCTTCGCCGGAACGACGTTGAAGGTGGACGCCCCCGTTCCGATCGAGTTCGATCCCGGTGACCTACTGGTGCTCGGCTGAGTTATTCGCATGCCGAGTCCAGCGAAACCGCATCGTTGGCCACTGACGTGGATGGACTTGCCTGTGAGCTGGCCTCATGCCTTGATGGCGTCGGGTTGTGGATGGCCGGGGGTTTTCCGTTGGTGAGGGTTTCCTCGACCCTGGTGCGGATGAAGGGCCAGTCGGGGTGGACGGTGTTGATCAGTGGGGGGACGAACTGGAGGCTGGTGATGTGGGAGAGGCGGACCTTTTCCGAGAGGTTGAGGAGGGCGGGGAGGAGGGATTGGGGGATGTCGGTGGAGACGTAGCGTTTGGTGGCGGAGGTGATGTGGTCGAAGCCGCCGAGGACGGTTAGCGGGTCGGCCTGTTTGGCTATGGCGTTGAGCAGGCATTTCTGGCGGCTCATGCGGACGTAGTCGTCGCTGTCGGTGCGGGAGCGGCCGAACCAGAGGGCTTCCGCGCCGGAGAGTTTGCGGGTGCCGGCCTTGACCAGGCCGTCCCGGTAGGTGCCGTAGACGATGTCCTCTTTGACGGTTACCGTGACGCCGCCGATGGCGTCGATGATCTGGGCGAAGCCCTTCATGTCGACCATCGCGTAGTAGTCGATGGGGAGGCCCAGGATGCCGCTTACCGTCGACCTCAGGACGGTGATGCCGCGCTTGCCGTCCGGAAGATCGGGGGCCATGTACGGGTTGTCCTCGGCCCACTGGTAGATCTCGTTGAGCAGGCCGGGGGAGGCCGCGCCGTCGCCGGTGAAACCGTCGGGGAAGGCGTCCCTGGCGGGGCCCGGGGGGAAGGGAACGTGTTCCAGGTTGCGGGGGAGCCCGAAGAGCACGGCCTTGCCGGTTCGGGTGTCGATGCTGGCGACGGTCACGCTGTCGGTGCGCGCGCCGGGGCGGTTCTTGGCGGCGTCGGTTCCCACCAGGAGGATGTTCAGGCGCTTCTTGGCCGTCAGGGGGTCGGCGCCCGCGCGGCCGTTGTAGAACGCGAGCGGGTCCGCGGTGAACACGCTGGTGACCAGGTCCTGGGAGAGGTAGGCGAGCCTGCTCGCGTACATCAGGGGGGTCGCCACCAGGGCGCAGAGTCCGCTGACCAGGGCGATGCCCCACCACCTGCGCGCTCCGTGCAACCTCGACGGCCGTACCGAGCGGTAGGACGAGACGATCACACCGGACCAGAGCACGGCCACCGCGAGTGTGCCGATGACCATTCCCACCAGCCAGCCGGGCCGTACCAGCAACGAGTACGCCAGCGACCGGAAACTGGTGATCATCGCGATCGCCGTGGCCAGCAGACCCACATAGACACCCGCGAGCACCAGCCCGGTCTTGGTCCGCCCCGCCCACAGATGCGCGATCCCCCAGAGCGCCGCCGACCCGAGGGTCAACCCCAAGGCCCGACCCAAGCTCCTGCTCTCCCGCATCCCCACTCCACGTTTCGCGTAGGCCCCTCTATGCCGTCCACCTGGCCAGATAAGAACACAGGCTACGCAGCCTTACGCCCTAATCAGCCCATGCCATCCCACGCATCACCCTGTCGATCTCTCATCTCCTTCAAGCCTCTGACCTCGCCACGCTCACTCAAGGGAGATCAATTCCAGCCATGCCCACCGCCTCCGGGGCAACATGGGCGGGTCAGATTCCCCGCGCACGGTGTCGTCCACGACGTCCACGGGCTCGCTACGACCGCGATCACTCGCAGCGCTTCCGGCGCGCTCCCCGCTGTCGGGCTCCGGAGTAATTGACACACAACTTGACTTTTTGTATGGTTCCTCTGTATATCTCAGTGACCTTGGGTGGCGAACTGGATTCGCAGGGGACCCGGGAACTTCTCTAGAGAACTTTGCGCAAGTAAGTGAAAACTTGCAAGGCTGGGACGCTATCGGGCGCTCCCGGCCTTGATTGCGTTCTGGACCGCGTTGAGGAGCGTGGCGGCTCTCAGGTCTGGTACGCCTTCTTGGATGTGGTTCATGACGTAGCCGAAGGCCAGGCCGGTCGCCGGGTCGGCGAAGCCGAGCGATCCGCCGTAACCGGGGAATCCGAAGGCGGTTGGGCTGTACCAGAAGGCGTCCGGCGTCGGGAGGCCGAAACCGGTGGCTATCCGGACGGGTATGCGCAGGATGCGGTCGACGCCACTGACCTGTTCGGCGGTCGCCGCCGCCAGGGTGTCGGGTGAGAGGATTCGGTGTCCGTCAACCTCACCGATGAGTGCGGCGTAGAAGCGGGCCAGTGCACGGGCGGTGCAGATGCCGTTGGTCGAGGGCATTTCGGCGAACTGCTCGTTGGGGTCGTCGTGGTTCAGCATCGGCGTGACGACGGTCATCGACCGCATGGTGAGTGACGTGGGGTCCGCGTAGGCTCGCATCACCTCGCGCGCGGGTTCGGGAAGGGCGTCCAGGTCGATCCCGGTCAGTGCGTTCAGGTCGATCGGTGGGGCGACGATCCGGCTGACCCGGTGCTGCTCGGTTTTCGGCAGGCCGATCCACAGGTCCAGGCCAAGTGGTGCGGCGATCTCTTCGGCGAGGAAGGTGCCGATGGTGCGGCCCGTCACCCGGCGGACGACTTCGCCCACCAGCCAGCCGTAGGTGTGCGCGTGGTAGCCGTGTTCGGTGCCCGGTTCCCAGAATGGGCGCTGGGCGGCCAGCGCGGTCACCATCGGGTCCCAGGCGATCGCCTCCGCCGGAGTGATCGGGTGGTCGATCGCAGGTAGTCCGGCCTGATGGGTGAGCAGCCAGCGGACCGGGATTCGGTCCTTTCCGTTCGCCGCGAACTCCGGCCAGTACTTGGCGACGGGGGTGTCCAGGTCCAGGTCGCCGCGCTGGGCCAGCAGGTGCGCGCAGGCGGCGGTGACGGCCTTGGTGGTGGAGAACACGACCTGCAGGGTGTCGCGCTCCCAGCGGCGGCCGGTGGCGGGGTCGGCGCTTCCGCCCCACAGGTCGACGATCTTCCGGCCGTGCAGGTAGGCGGCGACCGCGGCGCCCACTTCCTGTCCGCCGGCCAGATTGGCTGCGAACGCCTCACGTACTGCTTCGAATCCTGGTGCGGTTTCGCCGCTGATTTCGGGCATGCGTCATCGCCTTCCGTGGGGATGGTGTTTTGGGGAAGTGCTCGTGGCGGGAGGGGCTAGCGCCGCCAGTGGCTGATGAGCCAGGCGCAGATTTCCGGCTCGGTCATCTCGGGGAACTCTTCGGTGAGCGAGGCGAGCGCGCGCAGTGCTTCGTCGCGGTCCATGCCTCGCGCGGCTGCTTCCTTCAGGTACTCCTGGCGCGCGGCGGTAGGACGACCGCCGCCGGTGCCGCGGCCTGGGAGACCGCTGCGCCACTGGATGATTTCCGCCAGCCGATCAGGCCGCCAGCCTGGGGTTCCGTCGACCTCGACATCGGGTTCGGGAAACGGGTGGTCGGAATCGCTGGGATAGCGGGAACGCCACTTGTGCACCGCATGCCGACTCACGCCCAGCGCTTCGCCAATACCGAAAACGCCGAGGTAACGCTCGGTCATGGTGCACCAACTCTGTCTGTACGGCCTCCTCTGCGGATCTCTTTACTACCACGGCCAAGACGAAGCCCCGCATCGGCGTGCATCCAACCTCGTCTCGATCTGAGACAAAGTTAGACGAGGGCTGAAACGTCGTCAACAACGAAGACGAAGTTATCTGTGGCGTGCGGTGCGTCCGAGACTTCGGCCGGTGCTGCCGGTAAGGCTCGGGTGGGGGCTGAGGGCCAGCTGGGGGTGCCTGAGGGCCAGTTCGGGTGGTGGCTGAGGGCAGGCGCGGCCGGTGGGGATGCTTTCTTCTCATGTCTTGAGCTGATCTTGGGCTGGGGCGGCGGGAGCGGTGGGAACGGGGGAAACATGACACCGTCGGGGCTGCCGCCCTTCACCCGGGAGAGTGCGATCGAGAAGGTGCGTCAGGCTGAGGACGCCTGGAACACCCGGGATCCGGAGCGGGTGGCGCTCGGTTACTCCCCCGACAGTCGGTGGCGGAATCGGGCCGAGTTCATCAACGGTCGCGAGGAGATCATCGCCTTCCTGACCCGGAAGTGGAACCGGGAGCTGGACTACCGCCTCATCAAGGAACTGTGGTCCTTCCACGGCAACCGCATCGCGGTGCGTTTCGCCTACGAGTGCCATGACGACTCCGGCCAGTGGTACCGCTCCTACGGCAACGAGAACTGGGAGTTCAACGACGAGGGCCTGATGACCCACCGGCACGCCAGCATCAACGACCTCCCCATCAGAGAGGCCGACCGCAGATACCACTGGCCCCTCGGCCGCCGCCCCGACGACCACCCCAGCCTGACCTACTTCGGCTTCTGACCGCGCCTACGAACCTCGGTTCTGTACGGCTTCGCCGTCGCTTGGCGTGGAACTCCCACCCACCCACCCTCGTGACCCTCCGGGTCCGGGCCCGGCTCCGCCGGGGAGGTGGGCTTCGGTGGTGGTATGTGCGGACTTGCCCGCCATCAGCACGTGTCGTGGGTGGCGTCGAAGCTGTCGATGTCGTCCAAGGTTTTGGGGGGCTTCAGGCCTTCCCAGTCGGCGCCGACGATGAGGAGGAGGCGGGGGGTGGTGCCGGAGGCTACGCGGAATGTGGTGGTTTGTTTGAGTTCGCGGAAGAGGCGGGGGGCGCGGGATTCGCCGGCGGGGGTGTATTTGAGGACGGTCTTGGGGTAGTACTTGGGCGCTTGTTGGATCTTGGCGATGTGGTAGCCGCGTTGTTCCAGGTCGGCGGCGACTGTGGTGGCCAGGCTGGGGCGGCCGGAGCCGTTCTGGATGATGATGTGGATCTGGGATTTGGGGATTTTCTGCTCGCCGGTCTTGATGCTGGTGGAGACCTCGTCGGAGGCCACCATCTTGAAGAGGTTGTCGGCCTGGGGCTGGACCCATTCGACGCGGCCGGGGTTGGTCAGGGAGTAGCGCCAGGGGGCGGTGACGAACCTGATCTGGCCCGCGGTGATGCCTTTGGCGCTCATCGCCAGGTCTTTCATGACGCCGACGGAGAGTTCGGGGTCGGTGGTGATGGAACGGGTGACGGCGTCGAGGAAGTCGAAGAGCTGGGCGGGGTCGGTCAGCGTCTCGCCGCTCATCGCCTTCTTGGCCATCGAGGCGAGGAACATCTGCTGACGCTGGATTCGCCCGATGTCGGAGCCGTCGCCGAGGGAGTACCTGGCCCGTACGTAACCGAGGGACTGCTCGCCGGTCAGCAGATGACGCCCGGCGCTGAGCTTGAGCAGCGCCTTCCGGTCGAGGATGCCGGGTTCGGGAACGCAGACCGGCACGCCGCCGAGCGCGTTCACCATCTCCTTGAATCCGGTGAAGTCGACCTTCACGAAGTGGTCGATGTGGATGCCGGTCAGACCTTCGATGGTCTTCCAGGTGCAGCTGACGCCACCCGCGTTGAACGATTCATTGATCATGCCGACGTGCCGGTTCTGCCCGGGGAAGCCCCGGCGGGCCGGGCAGTTGGGTAAGTCGACCAGCGAGTCGCGCGGGAAGCTGATGAGCAGCGCGCCGTCCCGTTTGGGAGAGATGTGGGCGAGGATGATGGTGTCCGTACGCTCCCCGCCGAACTTCCCGTAACGGGCGTTGGCGCCATCCCGGGCGTCCGACCCCACCAGCAGCACGTTCACGGCCGAGTTGACGACTTTGACCGGGCGCGGCCCCAGGTCCTTCTGTGTCACCACCTCGTGCTTGACGTTGTTGGTCAGCGTCACATACCCCGTGACCAGGAAGGTGGCCGTCCCGGTCAGCACCCCGGTGAGGCCGGCGAGAAAGACCCATAACCAGGCCCGCCATTTGGGCACGACCCGGGTGGAAGGAGCGGCCGATCCATCGTCCCGCCCGGGCGAGGCGGGCGGGGACGTGTCCTCGGACAGGGCCGGGACCTCGCGGGTTGAGCGCACGTCAGCGGGACCCACGTGCTCACTCCTGGGGTGTCGGACCCAGGGTCGGAGCCCTGGTCGGTTGCAATTCGGCGCAAGTGTAGCGACTGATCCTGAACTCCAGATAAGAGGACAGGCCGCCACGTCGTTTGACGCGGATTTCCCCAGGAAAGTTGTGATACTTACTTGAGCGGCGGCGGACCCGTGCTCCCTCGCGGGTTCAGCCGTGCCGCCTGGTCCTCCAGCGCCTCGACCGGGCTCCCGTCGATGAGCGCGAGCAGCAACTGGGCCGCGTGCCCGCCGTACGCGGGAATGTCCCGGCTGAGCGCGGTGAGCGGCGGTCGGACCACCTGGGAGAGTGGCGAGTCGTCCCAGGCCACGATGGACAGGTCGCCGGGCACGGTGAGCCGCATCTCCTGGGCCACCGAGAGCCCGGCCACGGCCATGATGTCGTTGTCGTAGACGATCGCGGTCGGCCGCTGGGCGGAGCTGAGCAGGCGGCGGGTGGCGCGGGCGCCCTCCTCGCCGGTGTAGTCGGTGTGCACGGTGACGCAGGAGTCCAGACCGGCCCCGGCCTCGGCGAAGGCCCGGTCCCTGATCGCGGTGTGCACGAGCCTGGGCAGCCCGCCCACCCGGGCCAGCCGCCGGTGCCCGAGCGCGGCCAGGTACGCCACGGTCTCCTGGACGGCGGCCCGCTCGTCGGACCAGACCGACACCAGGGACCCGGACCCGGACGGGTCCCCGACCACCACCGCGGGCATGCCGAGCGCCTCCAGGGCGGGGATGCGCGGGTCGTTCATGTGCAGGTCGACGACGATGGCGCCGTCGATCCGGCCCTCCCCCCACCAGCGGTGGTAGACCGCTATCTCGGCGCCGTGGTCGCCGACGACCTGGAGCATGAGCGCGCAGGACCTGGCGGAGAGTTCCGCCTCGATGCCACTGATCAGCTCCATGAAGAAGGGTTCCATGCCGAGGATGCGGGCCGGTCGGCAGAGGGCCAGCCCGATCGCGTTGGCCCTTGCGCCGTTGAGCGCGCGGGCGGCGCTGTTGGGCCGCCAGCCGATCTCCTCGGCGATGGCCAGGATCCTGGCCCGGGTGCTCTCCGACACGCCGGGCTGGCCGTTCAGCGCGTACGAGACGGCGCCTTTGGACACGCCCGCCTGGCGGGCGATGTCAGCGATGGTCGGTCTTCTCACAGCCCACCTTGAACAGTCACTGAACCGGTCTAGTCCCTGCTCGGACCAGGTAACACTACTACGGGCACTTCCGCGAATGTCTCGGTGCCATCACACCTCATTCGAGACCTATTGACACCTCAGACATGCAGATTTTACGGTCACGGTACTTATCCGGTTCAGCCGCCCCTGTCGCGAGGGAGGGGCGGTTGGTACCACGCTGCTCGTGATAGTGGGAGCGCTCCCATGTGACCATGTGACGCCCTGCGCACGGTCGATCCATCGGGGATTCAGGCCTGCTGATGTACGGACCTCCACGCGGTCACCCGCAAGGAGGAAGGAGACACACGATGCGAAACCGAACCCGGTTTCTGATCCCGTTCCTGGCGGTGGGCCTGGCCACCGCCGCCTGTTCGAGCGGGGGCACGACACCGTCGACGCAAGGTTCCGCCGCCGCACCCAGCGCCGCGGCCCCCGCCGACTCCAAGTCGTTCCCGCGGAACGAGACGCTCTACTCCAGCGGCACCATGTGGGGCCCGCCGGCCAACTGGAACCCGCTCCGCGAGTGGGACTCCGCGACCGGCACCAAGGGCCTGCTCTACGAGACGCTCTTCCTGTACGACCCCAACACCGACAAGTTCCAGCCCTGGCTGGCCGAGAGCGGTGAGTGGACCTCGGACAAGGAGTACACCCTCAAGCTCCGCTCCGGCATCACCTGGTCCGACGGCAAGCCGTTCACCGCCGAGGACGTGGTGTTCACCTTCGAGCTCGGCAAGATCGAGACGGTGCCGTACCACAACATTTGGACCTTCCTCGACAAGGCCGAGGTGGTGGACGCGCAGACCGCCAAGTTCACCTTCAAGGAGGCCCGCTACCAGCAGTGGGCCAACCACGTCTACCAGCGCGCGATCGTGCCCAAGCACATCTGGGGGTCGGTGAAGCCCGAGGAGGTCATCGACTTCGCCAACGAGAACCCGGTCGGTACGGGCCCGTACAAGTACCACAGCCATGACCAGGACCGGCAGGCGTGGGTGAAGCGGGACGACTGGTGGGGCATCAAGGCCCTGGGCAAGGACGTCAAGCCGAAGTACATCGTGGACATCGTGAACTCCAGCAACGAGGTCGCGATGGGCCTGCTGCTGCAGAAGGGGCTGGACCTCAGCAACAACTTCCTGCCGGGTGTGGCCAACCTGGTCAAGGGCAACTTCGGCGTCTCCACCTTCTACGCCGAGGCGCCGTACATGCTCTCGGCCAACACCGCCTGGCTGGTGCTGAACACCAAGAAGAAGCCGATGGACGACCCGGCCTTCCGCAAGGCCGTGGCCTACTCGGTGGACACCAAGCGCATCGTGGAGAACGTCTACGGCAACCTGGTCAAGGCCGCCGACCCGACGGGCCTGCTCCCGCAGTGGGACAAGTACGTCGACAAGAGCGTGACCGGCTCGATGGGCTTCAGCTACGACGCGGCCAAGGCCAAGCAACTGCTGGCCGACGCCGGCTACAAGGACACCGACGGCGACGGCTTCATCAACAACAAGGACGGCTCGAAGATCGACCTGAAGATCATCGTGCCCACCGGCTGGACCGACTGGATGGAGTCCATCCGGGTCATCGCGGCCGGCGCCAAGGACGTCGGCATCAACCTGACTCCCGAGTTCCCCGACTACAACGCCCTGGTCGAGCAGCGCAGCACCGGCAAGTTCGACATGTTCATCAACAACGAGCGGCAGCTGTCCAACACCCCGGAGCGGTACTACGACTACATCTTCAACCTGCCGGTGCAGAAGCTCCAGAACACGGTGAACTTCGGCCGGTACGAGAACGAGAAGGCCTGGGAGCTGGTCGGCAAGCTGGACGCCACCAAGACCGACGACCTGGAGGGCATGAAGGCGATCACCTCCGAGCTGCAGAAGATCCAGCTGGAGGACATGCCGATCATCCCGCTCTGGTACAACGGCCTCTGGTCGCAGGTCAGCAGCTCGGTCTGGAAGAACTGGCCGAGCGACGCGGCGAACGCGCCGAAGTACCCCCCGACCATGTGGCGGAACTGGCTGGAGCTGGGCGGCGTGCTGACGCTGACCGAGCTGCAGCCGGCCGGAGCGTAACGGCCTCGATTTGATTCGGGCGGGCCGGGGACGGCCCGCCCGACATCCCCCGGAGGATGGTTTGCGACAATATTTCGGCCGGAAGCTCTTCATCTACGGGTTGACGTTCTTCGTCGCCGTGACGGTCAACTGGCTGATTCCGCGCTTCATGCCGGGGGATCCGGTGGCGAGCATGGTCGCCCGGGCCAGCATCTCCCAGCCCGAGGCCGTCGCCGCGATGCAGGCGTACTACACCGACCTGTTCGGCCTCGACCAATCACTGATTTCCCAATATTTCAACTTCTGGGCTGCTCTGGTCACGGGGGACTTCGGGATCAGCATCTGGGCCTACCCCAAGCCGGTCGCCGACGTGATCCTGGGGGCGGTGCCGTACACGCTGGGCCTGATGATCCCGGCCATCCTGCTCAGCTGGCTGGTGGGCAACTGGGCGGGGGCGCTGGCGGCCCGGCGCAAGCTGCTGGACAACACGGTGCTGCCGGTGGGGTACATCCTCACCGCGACGCCGTACATGTGGATCGCCATCCTGCTCTGCTGGGGGTTCGGCGTGGTGCTCGGGGTGCTCCCGGTCGCCGGGGGCTACAGCTTCGCGCTCCAGCCGAGCTGGTCCTGGGAGTTCATCGGCAGCCTCGCCCAGCACTGGGTGCTCCCGTTCGCCTCGCTCTTCCTGGTGGCGCTGGGCGGCTGGGCCATCGGCATGCGGAACATGATCATTTACGAGCTTGAGGCGGACTACTCCAACTACCTGGCCGCCCTCGGCGCCCCGCACCGGCTGATCCGCAGGTACGCCTTCAGGAACGCGGTGCTCCCGCAGATCACCGGCCTGGCCCTGCAACTGGGTGTGCTGGTGGCCGGCGCCCTGGTGACCGAGATCGTGTTCTCCTATCCGGGCATCGGCAGCCTCATCCTGAAGGCCATCCAGAACAAGGACTTCTTCCTCATCCAGGGCACCTTCCTGTTCATCGTGCTCGGGGTGCTGATCGCCAACTTCATCATCGACGTCGTCTACGTCGTGGTCGACCCGCGCACACGGGCCGGAATGGCAGGAGCGTCCACATGACCACCACCGATCCTGTCTCCACGACCACCGCGCCGGACCCCGGCACGCCGCCCGTGAGCGTACGGCGGGAGGCCCTGTACTTCGCGGTGCGCAACGGCAAGCTGCTGGTCGGCGCCACCATTGTGGGGATCTTCCTGCTGGTCGGCATCATCGGGCCGTTCTTCTACGACCAATCGCCGATGGCGTACGTGGGCCAGCCGATGCTGCCCCCGTCGGCGGAGTACCCCTTCGGCACCAACACCTTCGGCCAGGACATCCTGGCCCAGTTCGTGTACGGCGTGCGGAGCACTTTCGAGGTCGGCCTGCTCGGCGGCGGCCTGGCCGCGATCATCGGCATGCTGGTCGGCTTCGTGGCCGGCTACCGGGGCGGCCTGGTGGACGAGATCCTCAACATGTTCACCAACGTGGTCCTGGTCATCCCCACCCTGGCCGTGCTGCTGATCATCAACGCCTACCTGGGTATCCGGAGCGTGGCCATGCAGGCGCTGCTGATCGGGCTGACCTCCTGGCCGTGGGCGGCCCGGGCGATCCGGGCCCAGACCTTCTCGCTGCGCGGCCGGGACTTCGTGGACCTGGCCCGGCTGAGCGGGGTGCGGACCGGCCGCATCATCCTGCGGGAGATCGCGCCGAACATGAGCTCCTACCTGTTCATGACCTTCATCCTGCTGTTCGGCGGGTCCATCCTGATCGCCTCCTCGCTCGACTTCATCGGCCTGGGCCCGACCGACGGGGTCTCGCTCGGCCTGATGCTCAACCACGCCAACCAGTGGAGCGCGCTGATGCTCGGCCTGTGGTGGTGGTTCGTGCCGCCCGGCATCGGCATCACCGCCATCGTCGGCGCCCTGTACGTGGCCAACGTGGGCCTCGACGAGGTGTTCAACCCGAAGCTGAGGGAGCTGTGATGACCCTGAGTGTGCAAGACCTGAGGGTCTACTACCGCACGTTGCGGGGCGAGGTGAAGGCTCTGGACGGGGTCAGCTTCGAGCTGGCCGACGGCGAGATCCTCGGCCTGGCGGGCGAGTCCGGCTGCGGCAAGACCACCCTCGGCAAGAGCCTCATCCGGATGGACGGCCGCATGAAACACGTCGGCGGCCGGGTGGAACTGGACGGCGAAGAACTTCCCATCGGCGACACCGTCAAAATGAACCCCTTCAGGTTCACCGAGGTCTCGATCATCCCGCAGTACTCGATGAGCGCCATGAACCCGACCCGCAAGATCGGCCGCATGGTGCGCGAGCTGCTGGACTCGCGCGGCGTCACGGTGGACACCGAGGAGCTGCACCGCCGCCTGGACCTGGTGGAGCTCGACCGGGACGTGCTCAAGCGCTACCCGATGGAGCTGTCCGGCGGCATGAAGCAGCGCATGGTGATGGTCATCTCCACCCTGCTCAACCCGTCGCTGCTGATCGCCGACGAGATCACCTCGGCGCTGGACGTGTCCACCCAGAAGGCCGTGGTGACCACGCTCAAGGGTTTCCGGGACCTGGGCTTCGTGAAGAGCATGATCTTCATCACCCACGACATCTCGCTGACCAACCAGCTGGCCGACACGATCATGGTCATGTACGCGGGCAAGCTGGCCGAGAAGGCCCCGTCCGACGCCGTCGTCAACCGGCCCCGGCACCCGTACACCCAACTGCTCATCTCCTCGCTGCCCGAAGTCGGCGTGCGGTACGCGGACAAGAAGCTGACCGGCATCCCGGGCAACCCGCCCTCGCTGCTGGACCCGCCGGTCGGCTGCCGTTTCCAGGACCGCTGCCCGCTGGCCTTCGACAAGTGCCGGGAGGAGCCCCCGGTGGTGGAGGTCGAAAAGGACCACTACGTCGCGTGTTGGAAGGCATGATGCTCAAACTCCAGGGAGTCTCCAAGGTCTTCAAGGTCGGCACGTTCGGGGGCAGGACCGCGACGGCCGTGGACGAGGTGAGCTTCGAGATCGGCCGCGGCGAGGTGGTCTCGCTGATCGGCGAGAGCGGCAGCGGGAAGAGCACCATCGGCAAGATGGTGCTCCGGCTGATCCCCGCCACCGCCGGGTCCATCACCTTCGACGGCGCCGACATCACCAAGCTGAACCGGCGCGAGTACTACCGGAAGGTGCAGGGCGTCTTCCAAGACCCGTTCAGCTCCTACAACCCGATCTTCAAGGCCGACCGCATCTTCAGCATGATCAAGGAGGTCTACTTCCCCGGCGAGTCCGCCCAGGCCTGGCGGGAGAAGGTGGCCGCCGCCCTCCAGGACGTGCGCCTGGACCCGGCCGCCGTGCTGAACAAGTTCCCGCACCAGCTCAGTGGCGGCCAGCTGCAGCGCCTGCTGATCGCCAGGGCGCTGCTGCTCGACATCGGCTTCCTGGTGGCCGACGAGATCACCAGCATGCTGGACGCGTCCACCCGGATCGACGTGCTCAACCTGCTGGCCGACCTGAAGCAGCGCGGTCTCGGGGTGCTGTTCATCACCCACGACCTGGCGCTCGGCAACTACATCAGCGAGCGCACGGTGGTCCTGTACCAGGGCAGGATCGTCGAGTACGGCCCGACGGAAAAGGTTTTCGAGGCTCCGGAGCACGCCTACACCAGGAAGCTCCTCGCCTCGGTGCCGCAACTGCACCGCAAATGGGAGGGCGTGTGATCACGACGTTGCACGAAGGCTGGACCGTCACGGCGGTCTCGTCCACCGGGCAGCCCCGCCCGGTGGTGGCGGGGCTGCCGGCCACGGTTCCCGGATGCGTGCACACCGACCTGCTCACCGCCGGGGTCATCCCCGATCCCTACCTGGACGACAACGAGACCCGGCTGACCTGGGTCGGGCGCACCGGCTGGTCGTACGAGACCTCCTTCACCTGGACGCCCACCGAGGACGAGCGGGCGGACCTGGTCTGCGAAGGGCTGGACACGGTGGCCTCCGTGCTGCTCAACGGGGTCCAGCTCGGGCAGACCGCCAACCAGCACCGGTCCTACCGGTTTCCGGTCCGGCACCTGCTCACCGAGGGCAGGAACACGCTGAAGATCCTCTTCGAGGCGCCGTACGCCTACGCCGAGCGGCAGCGGGCCGCGCTGGGCGACCGGCCGGGAGCCTACGCCGACCAGCCGTACCAGTTCATCCGGAAGATGGCCTGCAACTTCGGCTGGGACTGGGGACCGACGGTGGTCACCTCCGGCATCTGGCGTCCCATCTACCTGCACACCTGGAACACCGCCCGGCTGGCCGAGGTGCGGCCCCTGGTCACCGTCGCCGACGGCGTGGGCCGGGTGGACGTGCACGTACGGGTGGACCGGGCGACCGAGGGCCCGCTCACCGTGACCGCCTCGATCGCGGGCCGCACCGAGGAGGTACGGCTGGCGCCCGGGCAGCGCACCGGCGTGGTCACCGTGACCGTGCCCGACCCGGACCTCTGGTGGCCCCGCGGCTACGGCGACCAGCCCCGCTACCCGCTCACCGTCCAGGTCGGGGACGACGTCTGGACCCGGGAGATCGGCTTCCGCACGGTCGAGCTGGACCGGGAGGCGTTCCGCTTCGTCATCAACGGGGTGCCCGTCTTCGCCAAGGGCTTCAACTGGATCCCCGACGACTGCTTCCCCAACCGCGTCACCCCCGAGCGGCTGGAGCAGCGCTTCGCCCAGCTGGTGGAGACCGGCGCCAACACGCTCCGGGTCTGGGGCGGCGGCCTGTACGAGAGCGAGGACTTCTACGCGCTGGCCGACCGGCTGGGCGTGCTGGTCTGGCAGGACTTCCCGTTCGCCTGCGCGGCCTACCCCGAGGAGGGGCCGTTCCGGCAGGAGGTCGAGGCCGAGGCGCGGCAGCAGGTGGCCCGGCTGGCGAGCCATCCCAGCCTGGTGCTCTGGTGCGGCAACAACGAGAACCTGGAAGGGTTCGCGGACTGGGGGTGGCAGGAGCGGCTGGAGTCGCGGAGCTGGGGGGCCGGGTTCTACCACGACCTGCTCCCCCGGATCGTGGGGGAGCTCGATCCGACGCGGCCGTACTGGCCGGGCAGCCCGTACTCGGGGTCGCCGGAGGGGGAGCCGAACGATCCGAAGTACGGGTCCACCCACATCTGGACGGTGTGGAACCGGGAGGACTACTCCTTCTACGCCACCTACGTGCCGAGGTTCGTGGCCGAGTTCGGGTTCCAGGGGCCGCCGACCTATGCCACGCTGCGCCGGTCGGTCAGCGACGAGCCGCTCACGCCGGACTCCAAGGGGGTCGCCCACCACCAGAAGGCCGTGGACGGCAACGGGAAGCTGCTGCGCGGTCTCGGGGAGCACCTGCCGGCGCCGGAGAACTTCGACGACTGGCACTACTACACCCAGCTCAACCAGGCCAGGGCGATGGCCTTCGGGGTGGAGCGGTTCCGGGCGCTGGCGCCGTACTGCATGGGCACGCTGGTCTGGCAGCTCAACGACTGCTGGCCGGTCACCTCCTGGGCGGCGGTGGACGGGGACGGGCGGCGCAAGCCGCTCTGGTACGGCATGCGCCGCGCCTTTGCCGACCGGATGCTGACATTTCAGGACGCGTCGGTGGCGGCGGCGCACGGGCTGGCCGCCGACGCGGACGTGCTCGTGGTGGTCAACGACAGCGCCGAGGAGTGGACAGGGGAGCTCGCCGTGGTCCGGCAGTCGGTCACCGGCGAGACCCTGGCCAAGGAGGAGTTCCCGGTCACCGTGCCACCGCGCGGCACGCTGCCCCTCCCGCTCCCGCCCTCGCTGGCCCCCGCCGAGCCCGCCCGCGAACTGCTGGTGGCCACCCTCGGCGAGGTACGGGCGCTGCGGTTCTTCACCGAGGACCCGGCCACCGAGTTCCCGACCGCCGAGTACGAGGCGACGGTCGACGGGCAGCGGGTCACGATCACCGCTCGTACGCTCGTGCGCGAGCTGGCCCTGTTCCCCGACCGGCTGCACCCGGACGCCACCGTGGACGAGCAACTGGTCACCCTGCTGCCGGGTGAGACGGCCACCTTCCAGGTGTCGGGGGCGGAGCTGGATCCCGCTCTGCTCACCGCGCATCCGGTGCTGCGCTGCTTCAACGAGGGCCGGTCGTGACCATGGTTCCGTCAGACAGGAGTGAGGGGCAGAGATGACGGTGCTGGCAATCGACATCGGAGGCACCAAGTTCGCGGCGGCCATGGTGGAGCCCACCGGGGTGATCACCGCCCGGCTGGAGTTGCCGGTCGGGGGCGACGCCGCGGGAACCCTCACCGAGCTGGTCAGCCGGATCGCGGTGCCCGGGCTGACCGGGGAGTCCGGCCTGACCGGGGTGGGCATCGGGTCCGCCGGGCCGCTGGATGTGCCCGCGGGCACGGTGAGCCCGGTGAACATTCCGAGCTGGCGGGAGTTCCCGCTGGTGAAGACCGTGGGCACGCTGCTGCCCGGCCTGCCGGTGCGGCTGGCCGGGGACGCCCAGTGCATGACCCTCGGGGAGTGGTGGCGAGGGGCCTATGGCGCCAAGCCGCACGGCACGCTGCTGGGCATCGTGGTCTCCACCGGGATCGGCGGCGGTGTGGTGGTGGACGGTGTGCCGTACCTGGGGCCGAGCGGGAACGCCGGGCACATCGGGCACATCAGCGTGGACCGCGACGGGGAGACCTGCCCGTGCGGCGCGGTCGGCTGCGTGGAGACGGTGGCCAGCGGGCCGAGCATGGTGCGCTGGGCGCTGGCCAACGGCTGGCGGGCTGCGGTCGAGCCGTCCTTCTGGGCGGGCCGTCCGGTGGACGCGCGGGCGCTGGCCGCCGACGCCAAACGCGGGATCCCGGTGGCTCGGCTGGCCTTCCAGCGCGCCGCCGACGCGCTCGGCACGGCGATCCTCTCCGCCGCGGCTCTGTTTGACGTTGACAACGTTGTCATCGGGGGCGGGGTGGCGGCGGCGGGTCCCACGCTGCTGACCCCGCTACGGCAGGCCGTCGCCCGCCAGGCCGGGATGGAGTTCCTGCGTCGGCTCCGGGTGGACGCCACCACGCTCGGCCGAGACGCCGGTCTGTACGGCGCCGCGGCACTCGTACTCGGGGACCAACCATCCTGAAGGAGCAGCCAGTGAGACTGACCGCCATCCTGACCATGGCGTTATCGGCGGCACTGATCGCCATTCCCGCCCCCGCGTCCGCGCACAACGACAACGGGTTCGTCACCCGCAAGGGCGCGGACCTGTACCTGAACGGGAAGAAGTTCCAGTTCGCCGGGACCAACAACTACTACCTGCACTACAAGTCACGGACCATGACCGATGACGTGCTGAACGACGCGGCTGCCGCTAAGTTCAACGTCATGCGGACCTGGGGCTGGCTCGACATCGGCAACCAGGACGGCTCCAACTCGGTCGCGGGCAAGGCCGACGGCGTCTACTTCCAGTACTGGGACGGGACCAAGCCCGCCTACAACGACGGCCCCGACGGCCTGGAACGCCTGGACTACGTGCTCTACAAGGCCCGCCAGGTCGGCATCAAGCTCATCATTCCGTTCACCAACAACTGGTCGGACTTCGGCGGCATGGACCAGTACGTCCGCTGGGCCGGCCTGACCAACCACGACGCCTTCTACACCGACGCCCGCATCCGCGGCTGGTACAAGGACTGGATCAACCACGTCCTCAACCGCGTCAACACGCTGACCGGGGTCAAGTACAAGGACGACCCCACGGTCATGATGTGGGAACTCGGCAACGAGCCCCGCTGCAAGGGCTCCGGCCTCTACCCGCCGTCCAGCTGCAACCCCCAGATCCTCACCACCTGGGCCGACGAGATGACCCGGTTCATCAAGTCCAAGGACAGCAGGCACCTGGTCGGCGTCGGCGACGAGGGCTTCCGCTGCGACGACCAGGCGAGCTCCGACTGGACGATCAACTGCGGCGAGGGCGTGGACAACACCGCGCTGACCAAGCTCCCCGCGGTGGACGTGATGAGCTTCCACCTCTACCCGGACGGCTGGGCCAAGGACGCCGCCTGGGGCACCCAGTGGATCACCAGCCACATCCGCAAGGCCCGCCAGCTCGGCAAGGCCTCCCTCCTCGGCGAGTTCGGCTTCCGCAACAAGGCCACCCGCAACGTGGTCTACCAGGAGTGGACCGAGGCGGTGCGCTCGGCGGGCGGCAACGGCTGGCTGTACTGGATCCTCTCCGGCGCCCAGGACGACGGCACGCTCTACCCGGACTACGACGGCTTCACCGTGTACTGTCCGTCCCCGGTCTGCCAGACGCTCACCAACGCCGGGAACGAGCTGCGCTCCGGGCAGCGCTCGCTGCCGCCGATGGCCGACCACGACGCGGTGACCGTCGACTTCGGCACGGGGGCGACGCTGGACGTGGCCGCCAACGACATCGCGTACCGGTCCTACGTCAAGCCCTCGACCATCGACCTCGACCCGGCCACGCCGGGACGGCAGACCACGTCCGGGGACTTCAAACTGACCGGTGACAAGGTGACCTACACGCCGCCCACCGGCTTCTCCGGCCGGGCCGTCGCGCACTACACGATCAAGGACGCGGCCGGCCGCCTCTCCAACGTGGCCGACATCACGGTCACCGTGAAGCCCGACCCGACCGCGGCGGTCAAGCTCTTCTCGTTCGAGGACGGCGTGCAGGGCTGGGCGCCGGGCAACTGGCAGACCGACGCCGGCACCGTCGAGCAGACCTCGGCCTTCGCCACCGACGGGACCTCAGGGCTCCGGATCACCTCCAACAACGCCTGGTTCGGGGCGGCCTTCCCCGAGCCGGTCAACCTGTCCGGCAAGTCCACGTTCAAGTGGGACCTGAAGACCGGCGCGGCGGGCACCTCGGTCGCGGTCGCGCTCCAGTACGGTCCCGGGTGGAGCTGGTGCCAGTCCTCCTTCACCTGGGCGAACCAGGACAGCACGGTCCCGGTCGAGATCGATCTGACCTCGGCCATGTCGTGTTCACTGGAGGATCTCGCCGATGTGCGAGGAATGTTCGTTTGGGTTAGCCCGGGTTCATTTGACATTGACAACATCAGGGCGGAATAGTCCCTGACTCTCTGAAGGACGGCACGTGGATCTGCTCACCAACCCGATCAAGGACTACGCCTGGGGTTCCCGCACGGCCATCGCCGCGCTCACCGGTCGTACCGCGGCCGGGCCCGAGGCGGAGATGTGGCTGGGGGCGCACCCCTCCGGGCCCTCGCGCCTCGCCCGGGCTGGTGTGCAGACCACGCTGGACGCGGTCATCGCGGCGGACCCGGCGGGCGAGCTCGGGGCGGGTCTGGTCGAGCGGTTCGGGGAGCGGCTGCCGTACCTGATGAAGCTCATCGCGGTGGATCAGCCGCTGTCCATGCAGGTCCACCCGTCGGTCGAGCAGGCCGCGGAGGGGTTCATCCGGGGCGACCGCAACTACTCCGACCCGTGGCCCAAGCCGGAGATGATCTGCGCGCTCACCCCGTTCGCCGCGCTCGCCGGGTTCCGCCCGCCCGGCGAGTCCGCGGCCCTGCTCACCGCGCTCGACCTGCCCGCGCTGGCCCCCGTGATCGACCGGCTCGCCGCCGGCGACGTGCTGGGCGCCCTCCGCACCCTGGTCACATGGCCCGCCGACGCCCGCGCCGCCCTGGTCCAGGACGTCGTACGGGCCTGCGAACTCGACCTCGTGGCCGAGCTGGCCGCCCTCTACCCGTCCGACCCCGCCGTCCTGGCCCCCCTGCTCATGCGCCGCCACGACCTGGCCCCCGGCCAGGCCCTCTACCTGGGCGCCGGGGTGCTGCACTGCTACCTCAAGGGCTTCGGCGTCGAAATCATGGGCAGCTCCGACAACGTCCTGCGCGCCGGTCTCACCCCCAAGCCCATCGACGTCGAGGAACTCCTCCGCATCACCGACCCCGCCACCCAACCGGCCGAGATCATCCCCGTCAACGACGTCTACCTCACCCCCGCCCCCGAGTTCCAGCTCCGCCGCTTCACCCCCGGCGACGGCTACCGCCTCCCCGGCGCCATCCCCCGCATCCTCATCTGCGTGGAAGGCACCGTCACCATCGCCGACGACCTCAAACTCCACCCCGCCGACGCCCTGTACGCCTCCGCCACCGAAGGCCCCCTGGACCTCACCGGCCAGGGCACCGTCTTCTGCGCCGAACCCCGCGCCTAGAGCTTCCTCACGGGCCGGTGACGTGGATTTCGAAGCCCTCGCCGGTGACGGTCTGGCCGGCGTGGATCTTGCGGCGTTTGCGGAGTTCGAGGGTGCCGTCCACGTGGACGTTGCCTTCGGCGATGAAGTGTTTGGCCTCGCCGCCGGACTCGGTGATGGCGCAGTACTTGAGGAGGTCGCAGAGCGCGATCCAGTCGGACTGGAGGGTGAAGGTTTGGCGCACCCGGTCAGGATAGGGCGGTGGCCCAGGTGGTGATGGCGAGGCCGACCAGGAGAAGGCTGGCGGTGCTGCCGAGGGTGCGCAGGTGGTTCCAGCGGGTCCAGCGGGGGGAGAACGCGGTCCAGGTCTGGGGGGCGGGGTCGGTGCTGGCGTCCAGGGCGTTGTTGAGGGGGATGTTGACCGCGACGGTGGGGACGAAGGTGCCGAACAGGTAGGCGGCCGCGGCGGCGAGGAAGAGGATGCCGGGGGTGGTCTGGCCGTCGATGAGGAGGAGCACGCCGGTGAGGATGGCGGCGGGGAGCGTGCCGAGGAAGGACGCGAAGAAGGCCGGGTTCTGGATCCTGATGTTGATGCTGCGCATGGTGGCGACCGCGTGCTCGGGGGCGATGGCGTCCAGGGCGATCATCACCGAGACCGAGTACGCGTAGAACAGCCCGGCGATCCAGCCGGTGAGCACGAGCGTCAGGGCCGCAAGGACGGCCGTCACCACCATCATCGCCACCAGCTCCCGCCGTTCGACCCACTGACCCGGGGAGATCGGCTCCCCTCTGAAACCGTAATGTCTCGGGTGCCCGTTCGGTCGGCTCTGGTCGAGGGATCTGGCGTCCTGAGGGTTAACACCCTGCCAGGGCAGGTCCCGCCCGCCGGAGACTGACGACGTGAAAGACGTGGCGCGGGTCTGGGTGCGCCTGGAAGTACGGCGGCGCGGCCGCTCGCTGCTGGTGCTGGCCCTGCTGGTGGCCTTCGCGGGAGCGACGGTGCTGACCGCGGTGGCGGGGGCGCGGCGCGGCGCCGACGCGGTGGACCGGTTGCTGGCCCGCACGCTGCCCGCCACCGTCGCGGTCCTGCCCAACCAGGCCGGCTTCGACTGGGCCGCGGTCCGCGCCCTGCCCGGCGTGGCGGCCGTGACCACCTTCCCTGCCTACACCTCGCTTCCTCTGGACGAGCGGCCCGACGACTCGATCAGTTCGTTCATCCCGGCCGACACCGAGGCGATGCGCACCATCGAGCGCCCCGTCGTGCTGGCCGGCCGCCTCCCCGACCCCGCCCGCCCCGACGAGGCCGTGGTCACCGCGGGCTTCCCCGCCGCCGTCGGGCTGGGCGTGGGCGACACGGTCACCAGCCGCCTGGCCACCCCCGAGCAGGCCGCCACCGCCGTCGGCGCCCAGGACACCGGACAGCCGCACGGCCCGGCCGTCCGGCTGCGCATCGTCGGCGTGGTCCGCTCCTTCTGGTACGCCGACGAGGTGGGCCAGACCGGCAGGCTGATCCCGTCGCCGGGGCTGCTCGCCGCGTACCGGGCCAACTTCCTGGGGGACGGCGGGCAGGTGCCGCTCAACGGCCTGGTCCGGCTGAGCGACGGCGCCGCCGGGTTGCCGGGGTTCCGCGCCGGGCTGGCCAGGGTGGGCGGCCGGGTGGAGATCGACGTGCTCGACCGCGCCGAGGCCGTCCGGCACAGCAAGGACGTGATCGCCTTCGAGAGCGCCTGCCTGCTCGCCTTCGGCCTGGCCGCCTTCCTGGCCGCCAGCGTGCTGCTCGGCCAGGCCGTCGTCCGGTACGGCACGGCCTGCGGCGTCGAACTCCGCACCCTGGTGGCGGTCGGCCTGACCCGGCGGCAGGGGGCCAGGTTGGGCGCGCTCGCCCCCTTCCTGGCGGCCCTGGCCGGAACCATGGCCGCCGTGGCCCTGGCGGTGCTCGCCTCGGCCTGGCTGCCGTTCGGCGCGGCGGCGGCCAGGGAGCCCGACCCTGGCCCCGACGTGGACTTGCCCGTGCTCGGCACCGGGCTGCTCCTGATCCCGGCGCTGGTGGCGGTGGCGGCCTGGGTGGCCGCCTGGGCGGGCCTGGCACCGCCGCGGCGTCGCCCGCCGGGCCGGCGCTCGGCGGTGGCGGCCGCCGTGACCTCGCTCGGGCTGCCGGTGACCGTGGTGGTCGGCACCCGGTTCGCGCTGGAGCCCGGCCGGGGCATCCCCGTGCGCCCGGCCCTGCTGGGGGCGGTCACCGGCGTGCTCGGGGTGCTGGCCGCGTTCACCTTCTCGGCCGGGGTGAGCGACGCGGCCGGCAACCCGGCCAGGTTCGGCCAGAACTACCAGCTGATGACGGTCTTCGGCTTCGACGGCCGGGACTACCTGCCGCCCGCCGAGGTGCTGGCCGCGCTGGCCCGCGACCCGGACGTGACCGGCGTCACCGACCTGCGCATGGCCCCGGGGACGAGCCGCGGCGGCACCGTGGTGACGCACAGCTTCGACCCGGCCGGCCGGCCGCTGCCGCTGGTGCTCACCGAGGGCCACGCCCCCAGCGGCGACGACGAGGTGGTGCTCGCCCCGGCCAGCGCCGAACTGCTGCGGGCAAGGGTGGGCGACACCGTGCCGCTGGCCGGGGACCGGGGGCGCGGGATCTTCCGGGTGACCGGGATCGGTTTCGGCGTGGAGACCTCCACCCGCGGCTACGACACCGGCGCCTGGCTCGCCGTGACCGGGTTCGGGCGGCTGTTCACCGGCTTCAAGGAGCACGGCGGCCTGGTCGCGCTGCGTGAGGGCGCCGACCCGCTGGCGGTCGCGGCCCGGCTCCGCCAGACCGCCGACGGCCTGCTGGTCTTCACCCCGTTCACCCCGCGCCAGTTCGGCGAGATCCGCAACGTCGAGGTGCTGCCGCTGGCGCTGGGCGGCTTCCTGGCGCTGCTGGCGGTGGGCGCGGTCGGGCACGCCCTGGTCACCGCGGTGCGGCGGCGCGGCCACGACCTGGTCGTGCTCCGCGCGCTCGGCCTGACCCGCGGCCAGTGCCGCCTGGTGGTGGCCACCCAGGCGGCCACCATCACCCTGCTCGGCCTGCTGGCCGGGGTGCCGCTTGGGCTGGCGCTCGGCCGGGTGGCCTGGCGGGTGGCGGCCGGCATCATGCCGCTGCAGTACCTGCCCCCGACCTCGGGCTGGACGCTGGCGCTGGCCGGCCCGGTGGCGCTGGTGGTGGCGATCGTGCTGGCCGGTCACCCCGGCCGTCAGGCGGGCCGGGTGAACCTGGGTCAGGCATTGCGGGCGGAATAACGCGCAATTCCGGAGATGCGGGGAAGATTGCGCCGGGCGAATCTGGTCAAGTCACCATATTTCTCTGACCAGGAGGATGTTCATGGCGCACATCACGCTCAACTCGGACGAGCCGGGAATTCGTGGTCTTTTCCGGTTTCGACCGGAGACCGCGCTCCCGCTGAACCAGCTGGCGGAAGTGCTGCTGTGCGGGGAGAACAGCCTCTCCCGTGGCGAACGGGAACTGATCGGCGCCTACGTGTCGGCGCTGAACGCCTGCCGCTTCTGTTACTCCACCCACGCCGCCATCGCGGCCGTGCAACTGCCCGAGGGCATGGTGCTGGTGGAGCAGGTCAAGGCCAATCTGGCCGCGGCCCCGATCTCCGACAAGCTCCGGGCGCTGCTGGGCATCGCCGGGGCGGTCCAGGAGAGCGGGCAGAAGGTCTCCGAACAGCACATCACCACCGCGAAGGAGGCGGGCGCGACGGACGTCGAAATCCACGACACCGTGCTCATCGCCGCCGCCTTCTGCATGTTCAACCGGTACGTGGACGGCCTCGACACATTCGCCCCCGACGACCCGGCGGTATACGCCGCGCGGGCCCAGCGAACCGACGGATATTTGGCGGTATTGGCGGACTCTCTCCGCCTCGGATGAAATTTCGTGGCATGGGCTGGTTGACCGTGTGACGGTGTTCGCCGAACCTGCGGGGGAGGCATTCGCCGATCACCTAGGAGAGTCCATGCCGCACATCGCGTTGGGGAACGACCTACCTGGAATCACCGGGCTTTTCGCCTATCGACCGCAGACCGCCCGCCCGATGAGCGAACTCGCGGAGGTGTTGCTCCGGGGGGAGAACAGCCTTCCCCGGGGCGAGCGGGAGCTGATCGCGGCCTACGTGTCCGCGCTGAACGACTGCCGCTTCTGCTACTCCTCGCACGCCGCGTTCGCCGCCGCCCAACTCGACGAGGGTATGGACCTGGTCGAGCAGGTCCGAGCCGACCTGGGCGCGGCGCCCGTCACCCCCAAGCTCCGGGCCCTGCTCACCATCGCCGGGGCGGTCCAGGAGAGCGGCCGCAAAGTCGCCGAGGAGCACATCGCCGCGGCCCGCGAGGCGGGCGCCGACGACGTGGAGATCCACGACGCGGTGCTCATCGCGGCGGCCTTCTGCATGTTCAACCGGTACGTGGACGGCCTGGCCTCGCTCACCCCCGAGGACCCGGCCGCCTACGCGGGCATGGCCCAGGTCATCGTCACCCAGGGGTACGTGCGCTGATGGCGGAGCACACCCACCGTTACCTGATCATCGGCGCCGGCCCCGCCGGTCTCCAGCTCAGCTACTACCTGCAGCGCGCCGGCGCGGACTACGTCACGCTGGAGCGCACCGAGGCCCCCGGCGCGTTCTTTCGTACCTACCCCCGGCACCGGCGCCTGATCTCGCTGAACAAGGTGCACACGGTCGAGGAGGAGCCGGAGATCAAGCTCCGCTGGGACTGGAACTCCCTCCTCAACGACGACCCGGAGCTGATGTTCCCGCGCTACTCCAGCGAGTACCTGCCGGGCGCCGACGATCTCGTCAGGTACCTCGCGGACTTCCAGCGGGGGCACCGGCTCAATGTAAGTTTCAACACCCCGGTCGATCGGGTGGCGAAAGTCGACGGCCGTTTCGTGGTCACCGCGGGGGAGGACACCTACCACGCGGAGTGCGTGATCGTCGCCATCGGCTGGGGCGGCCCCAACATCCCCGACATCCCGGGCATCGAGCTGGCCACCGGCTACGAGGACATGGAGGTGGACGGCACCGCGTACACCGGGCAGCGGGTGCTCATCATCGGCAAGGGCAACTCGGCCTTCGAGACCGCCCAGGCCGTGCTCCCGCACGCCGCCATCGTGCACCTGGCCAGCCCGCACCCCGTACGGCTGGCCTGGAACAGCAAGCACCCCGGCGACGTGCGCGGCCAGTACGGCGCCTTCCTGGACAGCTACTGGTTCAAGACCCTGCACGGCGTGCTGGAGTGCGACATCAACCGGCTCTGGCGGGAGGGTGACACCTACAAGGCGGCCATCACCTACACCCTGGCCGAGGGCGAGCAGGCCCTGCTGGAGTACGACACGGTCATCCGCTGCACCGGCTTCACCATGAGCCGGGCGATCTTCGACGAGTCCTGCCTGCCGGACCTGGCGGCGAACGGCCGCATCCCGGCCATCCGCCCCGACTGGCAGTCGGCCAACGTGGACGGCCTCTACTTCGCGGGCACCCTCATGCAGGCCCGCGACCTGAAGCGGGCATCCTCGGCGTTCATCGACGGCTTCCGGTACAACCTGCGCACGATGACCGCCCTGCTGGCCGAACGGTACGAGGGCGTCCCGTTCGAGACCAGGCAGATCGAGCTCGACCACGAGAAGCTCGGCGCCACCATGCTGGACCGGGTCAACTGGAGCTCCGCGCTCTGGACCCAGTTCGAGTACCTCTGCGACGCCTACGTCCTCGACCGCACCACCGGAAATATCCGCCTTTATCAGGATCTGCCGGAGGACTACGCGGTGGCGCGCTTCGCCGAGGAGGCCGAACTCTTCACGGTCACCCTGCGCTGGGGACGCCAGGACTACGGCGACGTGTTCGCCATCCAGCGCCACCCCTCACCCGAGATGGCGCACGACAGCGCCTTCCTGCACCCGGTGATCAGGTCGTGGCGCCACGGCGAGCAGGTCGCCGAGCGCCACCTGCTGGAAGACCTGCTGGCCACGTGGCGCAACCCCGTACGCCACGTGGAACCGCTCTACGCCTTCCTCGCGGAGCGGCTAGCCGAGACCTCCTGAGAGGGTCTCGACGAGATGGTCGACCACGTCCGCCGGTGACCCCCGGCGGGCGTGGGCGGCCAGCTGCCGCGCCGCCCCCGTGCCGACCACCGCCAGCCTGGCCAGCCGCGACTCCACCAGCTTGAGGTCCCCGGTCCGCTCCAGGGCCGGGCGCACGTACCGGAGCAGCGCGTCGGCCCGCTCCGCGGCGGAGGCCAGCCGGCCGGTGACGGGATCGATGCCGTTCCCGTCCATCCCGTCCCTGGCCGCCTGCCAGTACGCGGCCCGGAGCAGCTCGTCCCTGAGCCGTGGCCCGGGATCACCGGCGTCCACCCGGTCCAGCGCGGCCACCACCAGCCCCCGGACCAGCGCGGCCAGCAGCACGGACTCCTCGGCCGTGGCGGGCACGTCGGTCACCCGCACCTCCAGCGTGGGCAGCCGCGCCGACGGCCGGACGTCCCAGAAGATCGTCCCCGGGTCCACCAGCACCTTGGCCTCGGTCAGCCGGGCCACCGTCTCGTCGTACTCGGCGGCCGAGGCGAAGTACGGCGGCGGCCCGGCCACCGGCCACTTGCCCCAGCAGAGGGTGCGCCAGCAGGCGTAGCCGGTGACCCGCCCGGCCCAGAACGGGGAGTTGGCCAGCAGCGCGATCAGCACCGGCAGCCAGGGGCGCAGGTGGTTGGCGGTCAGCACCGCGCGCTCCCGGTCGGGCAGGTGCACGTGCACGTGCCCGGCGCAGATGCTCTGCTCGTCGTGGATGGAGCGGTAGTTGGCGATGCCGACGCCGTACCGGGGATGGTCGGTGATCAGTGGCGGGACCACGTCGCCGAGCACCACCGTGCCGGAGGCGACGGCGCGCGCGCCCTCGCCCGCCGCGGCCTCGGCCACCGCCGCGCGCATGAGGCGCAGCTGTTCGGCCAGTTCCGCCAGGTCCGTGCAGGGCTCGGTCTTGGCCTCCACCTGGTACCGGGTGATCTCGGTGCCCACCCGCTCGCCCAGCTCCGTCGTGGCCTTCGCCACCACGGCGGCAGACTCGGGCCTGGCGGCCCGGGTCTCCGGATCGACGAGCAGGTACTCCTCCTCCACGCCGACCAAGGGACAGGCTTGATCGAAAGTCGTCACGGCGGTCCAGCCTAATTTCGAGGTCCGTTTATTGCGATGCGTGCAGAGGTCAGCAAACCCTAAGGTCTGGGCATGAACGTGGACAGACGTGCGCTGATCGCCGCCGCCGTCACCGTGGTGTTGTGGGCCTCGGCCTTCGTCTCGATCAGGCACGCGGTGGCCTCGTACTCCCCGGGCGCGCTCGCCCTCGGCCGCATGCTGGCCGGGTCCTGCGCCTTGGTGATCATCCTGCTGCTCCGCCGGGAGGGGCTGCCGCCCCGGGCGGCCTGGCCGGGCATCGTGATCTCCGGGGTGCTCTGGTTCGGGGTGTACATGGTGGCGCTCAACTGGGGCGAGCAGGAGGTGGACGCGGGCACCGCCGCGATGGTGGTCAACATCGGGCCGATCATCATCGCGCTGCTCTCCGGGCTGCTGCTCAAGGAGGGCTTCCCCGCCCGGTTGCTGGCCGGGATGGCCGTCTCCTTCGGCGGCGCGGTGCTCGTGGGGATCTCCATGTCGGACGGCGGCGGCTCCTCGGTGCTGGGCGTGGCGCTCTGTGTGGTGGCCGCGCTCACCTGGGCGGGCGCCACGGTGGCCCAGAAGCCCGCGCTGGTCCACGCCTCGGCGCTCCAGGTCACCACGTTCGGCTGCGTCATCGGCGCGGTGGTCTGCCTGCCGTTCGCCGGCCAGCTGGTGACGGAGGCCGCGCACGCGCCGCTCTCCGCCACACTCAACCTCGTCTACCTCGGCGTCTTCCCGACCGCATTGGCCTTCACCACCTGGGCGTACGCGCTGGCCAGGACCACCGCCGGCAAGATGGGCGCGACCACCTACGTGGTGCCCGCGCTGGTGGTGCTGATGGCCTGGGCGGTGCTCGGCGAGGTGCCGGCCTGGCTCACCCTGGCCGGGGGCGCGCTCTGCCTGGCCGGTGTGGCGATCAGCCGCATGCGCCCGTCACAGCAGCTTGTCCAGAGTGATGGGTAGGTCCCTGATCCGTCGCCCGGTGGCGTGGAAGACCGCGTTGGCGATCGCCCCGGCCACCCCGGTGATGCTCACCTCGCCCACCCCGATCAGGCCGAGCGGCATGGTCGGGTCGGGGTCGTCCAGGTAGCGGATCTCGATTGCCGGGACGTCGGCGTGCACGGGCACGTGGTACTCCGACAGGCTGGCGTTCATGATCCGGCCGGTCCTGGGGTCCACCAGGGTCTCCTCCGCCAGCGCCATGCCGATGCCCATCACGATGCCGCCGCGTAGCTGGCTGGCCGCCGTCTTGGCGTTGATCACCCGGCCCACGTCGAAGACGCCGAGCCAGCGGGTGACCCTGACCTCCCCGGTGTCGGCGTCCACCCGTACCTCGCAGAACTGGGCGCCGCAGGCGGCCTTCACCCAGCGGCGGCGGTCGGACATGAGCTTGCCGGCGAAGCGCAGCTGGCCGACCGCCGTGCCGAGCCGGGTGTCGGAGCCCACCCGGGCCTCGATCGAGTCGCGCCCGGCCAGGCGCAGGATCTCCGGGTAGCTCGCCCCGGCCGCGCCCGGGGTTCTGCGGGCCAGCGCGCGCGCCAAGCGCGTCAGCTTCTCGCAGGCGGCCACCAGGGCGGCGGCCACGCTCGCGGTCTGGGCGGAGCCGCCCGCGCCCGGGCCGGTGGGCAGCCGGGTGTCGCCGTACTCCACGGTGACCGCTTCCACCGGCAGGCCCAGCGCGTCGGCGGCGATCTGCGCCTGGGCGGTGGCCCCGCCCATGCCCATCTCGTGGAAGCCGCAGCGGACCAGGGCGGTGCCGTCGGCCGACAGGCGTACCGTGACGTTGGCGGGGAACTGCCAGGACGGGTGGTAGGCGGCGGCCACGCCGGTGCCGACCAGCCACCGGCCGTCCCTGGTGGAGCGCGGCTCCGGGTTCCGGCCGGCCCAGCCGAACTCCTTGGCCCCCTGCTCGAAGCACTCGCGCAGCTTGCGGTGGGCGAACGCCTTGCCGTCCATGGGGTTGCGGGCGGGCTCGTTGCGGGCGCGCAGTTCGATCGGGTCCACGCCCAGCCGGTAGGCCAGCTCGTCCACGGTGGCCTCCAGTGCGAACGTGCCGATCGACTCGCCCGGGGCGCGCATGACCGTGTTGGAGAGCACGTCCAGCTCGACCAGGTTCTGCTGGACCCGGATGGCGGCGGCGTCGTAAAGGTGCCGGGTCTGCGAGGTGACCTGTTCCGGGCCGCCCCCGACCCGCCCGGTCAGGGTCACGCTGGTGTGGATGAGCGCGGTCATCCGGCCAGACTCGTCCGCGCCGACGGCCACCCGCTGGGTGGACGGGGTGCGCCCGCCGACCGTGCGGTAGACGCCCTCCCTGGTCAGCATGAGCCTGACCGGGCGGCCGGTGGCCTTGGCGGCCATCGCGGCGAGGATGGTGCCCGGCCAGACCATGGTCTTGCCGCCGAACGCGCCGCCGACGAACGGGGAGAGCACCCGGATGTCGTCCTTGGGGATGCCGAACCTCATCGCCAGGTGGTCGCGGGTCCAGTAGATGTTCTGCGCGCCGTCGTGCAGGGTCAGCCTGCCGTCCGCCCAGTGCGCGGTGGTGGCGTGCGGTTCGATCGCGTTGTGGTGGTGCGGGGGCGTGGTGTACCGCAGGTCGAGCGCGACGGGCGCCGCCGCGAGCGCCGCCTCCGGGTCGCCCTTCACCGCACCGCCCGACATGATCAGGTTGCTCTTCTGCGGTTTGGCGTCCGGCTCGGCCGCCGCGAAGTCCACCGTGGCGGGCAGGTGCGCGTACGCCACCTCGACCAGGTGCGCCGCCTCCTGCGCGGCCTCCGGCGACTCGGCCACGACCACGGCCACCGGCTGCCCGTTCCAGTGCACCTCGTCGGTGTTGAGGTAGTTCACCGAGGTGCCGGAGGCCAGCGTGGCCAGGTTGAGCGGGGTCACCCTCGGCGCGGGTTTCAGCGGCGGCGCGTTCCGGTGGGTGAGCACCGCGATCACCCCGGGTACGGCTTCCGCCGCCGTGGTGTCCAGCCGGGTGATCCGCCCCCTGGCCACCGTGGCGTGCACCAGGGCGGCGTGGGCCAGGTCCGGGTAGGGGTACTCGGCCGAGAAGCGCGCCCCGCCGGTGGTCTTGGCCGTGCCGTCCACCCGGTCCACCGCTTCGCCGACGTAGGTCGTCATGCCGCGCCTCCTTCGGTGAGCAGCTGCCGCAGGGTGGCGGTGATCGCCCGCTGGGCCAGCTCGATCTTGAAACCGTTCTGCGACTGCGGCACCGCCGCGGCCAGCTCGGCCTCCGCTGCCCGGCGGAAGCTCTCTTCGGTGGCGGGCGCGCCGAGCAGCTCGCGCTCCGCCTGGTGGGCCCGCCACGGCCGGGTGGCCACCCCGCCGAGTGCCAGCCGGATGTCGGTGATCACTCCATCCCGCGCGTGCATGGCGGCGGCCACCGAGACCAGCGCGAAGGCGTACGAGGCCCGGTCGCGGATCTTGCGGTACCGGGAGGCGGCGGCCACCGGCAGCGCGGGCAGCTCGACGGCGGTGATCAGCTCGTCGGCGGCGATCTCGGTCTCCACCTGCGGGGTGTCCCCGGGGAGCCGGTGGAACCCGGTCAGCGGGACCCGCCGGACGCCGCGCACGCTCTCCAGCTCGACCACCGCGTCCAGCGCGGCCAGCGCCACGCACATGTCGGAGGGGTGGGTGGCCACGCAGCTCGCCGAGGCCCCGAGGACGGCGGCGTTCCGGTTGAACCCGCCGACGGCGTCGCAGCCGCTGCCCGGCTGCCGCTTGTTGCAGCCGGCGGACAGGTCGGTGAAGTACGCGCAGCGGGTGCGCTGCAGCAGGTTGCCGCCGACCGTGGCCATGTTCCTGAGCTGACCGGAGGCCCCCGCCAGGATGGCCTGGGCCAGCATCGGGTAGCGCTCGCGGACCGCACGGTGGGCGGCCAGGTGGCTGTTGCGGACCAGCGCGCCGACCCGGAGCCCGCCGCCGGGGAGCTCCTCGACGCGGTCCAGCGGGAGCCGGGTGATGTCGATGACGGTGTCCGGGCGCTCGATGTTCTGGCGCATCAGGTCCACCAGGTTGGTGCCGCCGCCGAGGAACCTGGCGCCCGGCCGGGCGATGGCCTGGAGCGCGGTGGGCACGTCGGGTGCGCTCAGGTAGGCGAAGTCCTTCATCGGCGTCCCTCCACCAGGGTGGGCACGTCGCGTTCGGCGACTCTGGTCTCCTGGGTCTCCTGGATGGCCGCGACGATCCCGTTGTAGGCCCCGCACCGGCAGAGGTTGCCGCTCATCCGCTCCCTGATCTCGGCCTCGGTGAGCTCGATCTCGGCGGCGGCCAGGCCCTCGGTGACCGCGCTGGGGGCCCCGGCGGCGTGTTCGGCCAGCATGCCCAGGGCCGAGCAGATCTGGCCCGAGGTGCAGTAGCCGCACTGGAAGCCGTCGTGCCGGACGAAGGCCCGCTGGATGGGGTCGGCCACGCCCTCGATCGTGGTGATCTCGCGGCCCTCGTACTGCACCGCCAGGGCCAGGCAGGACAGGACGCGCTCGCCGTCGGCCAGCACCGTGCAGGCGCCGCAGGCGCCCTGGTCGCAGCCCTTCTTGGTGCCGGTGAGCCCGAGCCGCTCACGCAGCGCGTCCAGCAGGCTGACCCGGGGTTCGACCTCGAGCCGCCGGTCCACGCCGTTGATCCTGAGGTGTACGTCGGCCACGGCCGCTCCTCCGGTAGGGAACTGGGTCCTGCGGCGGACGCTAACAGAACGCTGCTCTCTTAACAAGAGAACGGCGTTCTTTTACGTGTCGGTATGCTTGCCCTGCCATGGGAAAAGCGGCGTTCATCCGGGCCAGGCGACCGGAGCAGAAACAACTCCGCCGGGAGGCGATCCTGGACGCCGCCCGGGAGCTGGCACGCGAGTCAGGCGTGCAGAACGTCTCGCTGGGCGGCGTGGCGGCGGCGGTCGGGCTCGCCAAGTCCAACGTCGTGCGCTACTTCGGGACGCGCGAGGAGATCTACCTCGAACTCGCGGCCGAAGCCTGGCAGGACTGGGCCGAGGAGGCCGTCCGGCTGCTGGCGGCCGGTGAGGATCCCGTCCAGGTGCTGAGCAGGACCCTCACCGAGCGCCCGTTCTTCTGCGATCTCCTCAGCCAGACCTCGATCACGCTGGAACACAACGTGTCGGTGGAGGCCGCCCGCACCTACAAGCGCACGGCCCTCCACGTGATCGCCACCCTGGGCGACGCCGTCGCCGCCGCCCACCCCGTGCTCAACCCCGGCGAGGGGGTCGAGCTGGTGTCGGCCGCCTGCGCCCTGGCCGGGGCCCTGCACCCCGTGGTCAACCCGCCCCCGACCATGCGGGAGCTGTACGCCCAGGATCCGGACCTCGCCGCCACCTGCCCGCGCATGATGCCGACCCTGGTCCGGGCCCTGTCCGCCTTCGCCCTCGGGCTCCCCGGCCTGCGCTAGAGACCTCATGCCACTTCGTGGCGCCCACGGATAGGTGAAACTTGGGGTGCGCCGCCCGCTCGACGTCGTTCTTGCTTGGACTTGCGAGGCCGTGCTAGAGACTGACGCTGGAGCCTGCCCGGG
>NZ_JAHCST010000021.1 GCF_018476525.1 Acrocarpospora catenulata | reverse complement strand
CACCCACCACCACCCACCGCCCACCCCGAGGACCCCGCGAAACCACCCTCCTCACCCTCTTCACCGACATCCTCGGCACCCCCCACCTCGGCATCGACGACAACTTCTTCGCCAACGGCGGCCACAGCATCCTCGCCACCCGCCTCATCAGCCGCATCCGCACCACCCTCGGCGCCACCCTCACCATCCGCGACCTGTTCGCGGCCCCCACGGTGGCCGAGCTGATCGAGCGGCTCGACGGCGGCGGCGAGAAGAACGCCTTCGACGTCCTGCTGCCGCTGCGGCCGACCGGCTCGCTGCCGCCGCTGTTCTGTGTGCACCCGGTGGGCGGGGTGAGCTGGTGCTACAGCAGCCTGCTGCGCCATCTGCCCGGCGACCGCCCGCTGTACGGGCTCCAGTCGTCCGCGATCGAGCGTGCGGGGTCGGTGACCGAGCTGGCCGAGCGCTACCTGGAGGAGATCAGGCGGATCCAGCCCGAGGGCCCGTACCACCTGCTGGGGTGGTCCTTCGGCGGGCTGGTCGCGCACGCGGCGGCCGAGCTGCTGGGCCAGGACCAGGTGGCCATGCTGGCCCTGCTGGACAGCTACCCGGCCTTCTCCGGCGCCGAGCGCCCGGGGATCGAGGACCCGGCCGAGGCGCGCCAGCTGCTGATGGACTCGGTGGGCTACGCGGCCGAGCTCGACGAGGAGCTCATGGCGTCGATGACCGAAACCGTCCTGCACAACTCCGCGCTGATGGACGCGCACAAGCCGGGCACGATCGGCGGCGACGCGCTGCTGTTCGTCGCCAGCAGGACCTGGGAGCCGGAGCTTTCGCCCGCCGGCATCTGGCAGCCGCACGTGGGCGGGCGGCTGCACGTCCACGAGATCGACTGCGCCCACGACGAGATGACCCGGGCCGACGCCATGGCCGAGATCGGGCCCATCGTGGCCCAGCACCTGTTGGAGGCATGAGTCATGTTCAGAGTCGTCGTCAACCACGAGGAGCAGTTCTCCATCTGGCCCGCCGACCGGGACAACCCCACGGGATGGGAGGACGCGGGCTTCCACGGCAGCCGCGAGGACTGCCTCACCCATATCGCCGCCGTCTGGACCGACATGCGGCCGCTCAGCCTGAGAGGACCAGGGAAATGATCAACAATGTGGTGATCGTCGGCGGCGGTACGGCCGGCTGGATGACCGCTACCTATCTCAAGACCGCCTTCGGCGACCGCGTCTCGGTCACTCTGGTGGAGTCGGCGCGGATCCCCACGATCGGTGTGGGCGAGGCCACCTTCAGCACCATCCGGCACTTCTTCGACTACCTCGGCCTGGACGAGCAGGACTGGATGCCGCAGTGCGCCGCCTCCTACAAGCTGGCCATCAGGTTCGAGAACTGGCGGGGCGACGGCACGCACTTCTACCACCCGTTCGAGCGGCTGCGCGTCGCCGACGGCTTCACCCTGGCCGACTGGCACATGGCGTTGAACGGCGACTCCGCGACCTTCGACCGGCACTGCTACGTCACGCCGTGGTTGTGCGAGGCCAGGCGCTCGCCCAGGCTGCTCGGCGGCGGCCTGTTCGTGTCCGGCCTGGACGGCTCGCTCGGCCGCTCGACCCTGGACGAGCAGCGCGCCCAGTTCCCCTACGCCTACCACTTCGACGCCGCCCAGCTGGCCCGCTTCCTGACCGGCCTGGGCGTGAAGATGGGCGTGCGGCACGTGCTGGACGACGTGACCGGCGTCGGCCAGGACGAGCGCGGCTGGATCACGCACGTCGACACCAAGGAGCACGGCCCGCTGACCGGCGACCTCTTCGTCGACTGCACCGGCTTCCGCGGCCTGCTCATCAACGGCGCCCTCGGCGAGTCCTTCATGTCCTTCCAGGACGTGCTGCCCAACAACCGCGCGGTCGCGCTGCGCGTGCCGCGCGCCGAGCAGGAGCTCATCAACCCCTACACCACGGCCAGCGCGATGGACGCCGGCTGGATCTGGACCATCCCGCTGTACGGCCGGAACGGCACCGGCTACGTCTACTCCGACGAGTTCTGCACCCCCGAGGAGGCCGAGCGGACGCTGCGCGCGTTCGCCGCGCCCGGCCGCGACGACCTGGAGGCCAACCACATCCGGATGCGGATCGGGCGCAACCACCGCTCGTGGGTGGGCAACTGCGTGGCCGTCGGCCTGTCCAGCGCGTTCGTCGAGCCGCTGGAGTCGACCGGGATCTTCTTCATCCAGCACGCCATCGAGCAGCTGGTCAAGCACTTCCCCGACCAGAGCTGGGACCCGCTGCTGATCGACGGCTACAACGAGAAGGTGGCCCGGGTGGTGGACGGGGTCAAGGAGTTCCTCGTGCTCCACTACCGGGCGACCGCGCGCGCCGACACGCCCTACTGGCGCGAGACCAAGCTGCGCAAGATCCCCCAGACGCTGGCCGACCTGCTGGAGGTCGCCGCGACCCGGGTGCCCGACGAGAGCCTGCTCTACCCGTACTACCACGGGTTCGAGCCGTACTCGTGGATCACGATGCTGCTCGGGCTCGGCCACGCGCCGGCCACGCCGCGCCCCGCGCTCAGCCACCTGGACCCGGCCCGGGCCCAGGCCGAGTTCGCCGCGGTGCGGGCGGGCGCCGAGCGCATGGTGGCGGCGCTCCCGTCAGCCCACGAGTACCTGACGAGCATCCATTGAGCGGGAATTCCACAGCTCCCCCAGAGCCCGCTCCCCCCGAGCCGGTCAGCCCGCGCCTGGTCGAGGAGTGCCGCTCCTTCATGAGCGCCTTCCCCACGGGGGTCGCCGTGGTGACGGCGATGAGCCACGAGGGCGAGCCCTGCGGCCTGACCTGCTCCTCGCTCATCAGCGTCACGCTGGCCCCGCCCATGCTGCTGGTCAGCCTGAACACCCACAGCAGGACCCTGGCGGCCGCCGTCGACACCGGCGGCTTCGCGGTGAACCTGCTGCCGGCCAGGGCGCGCGAGGTGGCCAAGCTGTTCGCGTCACTGACCGCCGACCGCTTCTCCGCCGTCCGCTGGTCCCGCCGGGGCCCGCTGGACCTCCCCCGGCTCGGCGACCTGCACGGCTGGGCGGAATGCCAGGTCGAGCAGGTCTGGACGGTGGAGGACCACGCGCTCCTCCTCGGCCGGGTGACGGACATCCAGATCGATCCAGAGACCCCACTCCTGTACGGGTTCCGCCAGTACGCCGTCTGGCATCCCGGGGAAAGGATTCTTCGTGCGTGACGTGGCCTTGGTCAACATGCCGTTCGCCGACCGGCGTCGGCCCTCGTTCGCTCTCAGCCAGCTCGCCGCCCTGGTCAACCGGGAATTCGGTGAGGAGGTCAACGTACGGGTGTGCTACCTCAACCACGACTTCGTGCGTTTCTTCGGCACCGAGATCTACGACGCGATCGCCGAAGGCATGGAGCAGCACGTGGCCGGGATCGGTGACTGGCTGTTCCGCCAGGTCGCCTTCCCGTACGAGCCCGACAACAGCGAGCAGTACTTCGCGCGCTACTTCGCCGGACCCGGCTGGGCCGATTTCCGCCGCGCGGTGATGACGCGCCGGGAGCGGCTGGGCGAGTTCTGCGCCTTCCTCGCCGACCGGTACCGCCTGGCCGAGGCCGACCTGGTCGGCTTCAGCTCGATGTTCATGCAGACGGTGCCGAGCCTGGCCATGGCCACCGTCATCAAGGACCTCTCGCCGGAGACCGTCACCGTCATGGGCGGCGCCAACTGCGAGACCCCGATGGGCGCCACCCTGATCGAGCACGCCACCCAACTCGACTTCGTCTTCTCGGGCCCGTCGCTGCGCACCTTCCCCCGCTTCCTGCGCGCCCTGATCGACGACGACCTGAGCGCCGCGCACACGATCGGCGGCGTGGTCTCGCGGAAGAACTGCCACGAGCCGCGCTACCGCCGGGCGATCGGGGCCGACACCGATGTCGACGACCTCGTCGAGCCCGACTACGCCTCCTTCGCCGACTCCTTCACCGGGCTGAACGCCACCGTCGAGGACCCGGTGGAGCCGATCCTGTTCTTCGAGACCTCGCGCGGCTGCTGGTGGGGCGAGCGCTCGCACTGCACGTTCTGCGGGCTCAACGGGCAGAACATGGGCTACCGGTCGATGTCCGCGGAGAACGCGGTGCGGCAGTTCGAGCGCCTCTTCGAGTACGCGCCGTGGTGCACGACCTACTCCTGCACCGACAACATCATGCCGCTGGAGTACCTCACCGACGTGCTGCCCAAGCTCGACCCGCCGCCGGGCTCCTCGATCTTCTACGAGGTCAAGGTGGGCCTGGACCAGCAGGACATGGCGGAGATGGCCAGGGCGGGGGTCACCAAGATCCAGCCCGGCATCGAGGCGCTGGCCACGGGCACGCTCAAGCTGATGAAGAAGGGCTCCTCGGCCTTCCAGAACCTCCAACTGCTGAAGAACTGCGTGCGCTACGGCATCTCCCCGGCCTGGAACCTGCTCATCGGCTTCCCCGGCGAGCCGGAGTCGACCTTCGAGAAGTACGTGGCCGACCTGCCGCTGCTCACCCACCTGCCGCCGCCGGAAGGGGTGTTCCCCGTCCGGTTCGACCGGTACAGCCCGTACTTCAACAACGCCGAGGAGTTCGGGCTCGACCTGCACCCGGTCGACCACTACGGGCTGACCTATCCCTTCCCCGAGGAGTCGCTGCGCGACCTGGCGTACTACTTCAACGACCGGTCCTTCTCGCCGTACCTGATCGCGGTGGCCCGCTGGCTCAGGCCGCTGGCGGCGGCGGTGTCGGCGTGGTGTGCGGCGTGGGAGGACGACGGGCGCCGGCCGGAACTGCGGCTGGAGGAGGTTGACGGCGGCTGGGAGGTGTACGACTCGCGCCGCGGCACGGCCGAGCGTTACCCGCTCGACCCGGCGACCGCCGAGGTGCTGCTCACGCTGGAACGGCCCACCAGGCTTGACCGGCTGGGCGCCGAGTTGCCCCACGTCGAGGGAGTGGCCGAGCGGGTGGCGGAGCTGCGCCACCTCGGCCTGGTCTTCGTCGAGGGCGAGCGGGCGATGAGCCTGATCATGGCGGAGACCGGTGTGGACCCGCTGCCCCGGCCGCGGCGCTCGCTGGTCAGCGCCCGGCGGCGGCTCCCGATAACGGTGAGCTGACAACGACTGAGCGGGGTACGGCAACGGCGCCGTACCCCGCTTTGTTTGTTGGTTTTCAGGACCCGAAGAAGTCCAGGATGAGGGAGTTCACCTCGTCGGGCTGCTCCAGGTAGCCGTAGTGGCCGCACTTGGCGACCTGCTCGTAGCGGCAGCCGGGAATGGCCATGGCCACCTCCTGGCAGAGGTGCGGCGGCGTGATGAGGTCGTCCTCGAAGGCGACGACCAGGCACCGGGTGCGGATCCCGCGATAGGCCTCCAGCCGCTCGGTGATCACCTCCAGCCGGTGCTGGGCCCGCATGACGGACTTGCCGGTGGGGAAGACCTCGAACAGGTCGAGCCACTTGCGCGCCTCGCCCTCGTCGTTGAGGGTGTGCGGGGACAGGCTGAGCACCGCGCGCAGCGCCGCGGCGTAGGCCGCGGGCAGCTCGGCGTCGCTGAAGTACAGCTGGGCCTCGGCGTCGGCCAGCCGGGTGCGGAAGTGGTCGGGGCGGCCGCGGGTGGCCAGCAGGACGGCCCGGTCGACCAGTTCGGGCCGGGCCAGCAGCAGCTCCTGCACGACGTGCGCGCCCATCGAGACACCGGCCACCCGGCACCGGCCGCCGCACAGCGTCTCGATCAGCCCCGCCAGGTCGGCCACCAGGTCGTCGATCTCCGGCGGCGGGCCGCCGCCCGGCGCCAGGCCCCGGTTGTCGAAGGTGATGACGCGGTAACCGGCCGCCAGCAGGGCCGGCACCTGGTGCAGGTGCCACACGTGCCCTGGGCTGCCGGTGCCCATGACCAGGACCACCGGGTCGCCGGTGCCCTGGTCGGTGTAGCTGATCGTGGTCCCGTTCACTCTGACTACGGCCATCAGGCCCTCCCGTCCTTGTCGAGTCCCGCGGCGGCGTGTTCCGCGACGGCGGGCGGTTCCGCTGGCTGTGCGGCACGGGCTCTGGCCATCGCCAGGCGCAGCAGGGGCGGCGCCATCAGGGAGGTGGCGACGGCGACGAGCACGATGACGGCGTAGGTGGCGGCGGTGAGGATGCCCAGCCGCAGGCCGACGGTCGCGACGATCACCTCGATCAGGCCGCGGGAGTTCAGCCCGGCGCCGATGGCCACCGACTCCCACCGCGGCAGCCCGCTGCCGCGGGCGCCGACGTAACCGCCGACGAGCTTGCCGAGCACCGCGACCGCGAGCACGCCCACGGCGGTGAGGGCCACCGCGGGTTCGGCGAGCACGGTGATGTCCAGGTGGAGCCCGGCGAAGGCGAGGAAGACCGGCGCCAGCACCGCGATCACCACGACCCGCAGGGTGTCCAGGTGGCGGGGGTCGGCCCCGCCGGGCACGCCGATCACCAGTCCGGCGATGAACGCGCCCACGACGCTCTCCAGCCCGGACGCGTTCGCGGCCAGCGCGCCGGTGAGGATCACCACCACGAAGACCGTCAGGGTCGGCGCCTGCTCGCCCGAGCGGCCGACCGCGCGTAACACGCGCCGGGCCGCCGGCCGGGCCGCCATGGCGACGGCCACCAGCACGGCCAGGGCGAGGATCGGCAGGCCCGCGGTGGTCAGGCTGGACCCGGCCGCCGCCACCGCCCCCACCAGCGCGAGCAGCACCCAGCCGACCGCGTCCTGGCAGGCGCCGGCCGCCAGCGTGAGCTGGCCGACGCGGTGGTCAAGCAGCCGCAGGTCCGACAGGGTCCTGGCGATGACGGGGATGGCGCTGACGGACAACGCCACCCCGAGGAAGGCCGCGAACACTCCGCGTCCGACACCCGGCCCCATGAGCGCGACCGGCACCAGGAATCCGGCCGCCACGCCCAGCGCGAGCGGCACCACCAGGCCCCAGGCGCTCACCCTGGCCAGGGTTCCCGCGCTGCGCCGCAGCTCGGCCAGGTCCAGCTGCGCCGCGGTCAGCCCCACCAGGAGCAGGACACCCAGTTGGGCGATGGCGTCCAGGAGGACGCTGTGACCGGTGCCGGGGGTGGGGAACCAGTTCGACCAGCCGGGCACCAGGCTCCCGAGCACCGAGGGACCGAGGATCAGTCCTGCCGACAGCTCGCCGACGATGGTCGGCAGGCCGAATCTGGCGGCCAGTCGGCCGAGGACCACTGCCAGGAGCAGGATCACGATGACCTGCAGCAAAAAGAGGGCTCCGGCTGACATGTCACGCCCTGTCTACCTCGAATTTCATTGGCCACCCCACCCTAGAAGGGCTGAGAACGGCCCCGCCGTGACCAGGAATGAATGGCGATTTCTCGCCACAGTCGGCCTCGACGCTTCACCGGCACTGATCGCTGCCATACGGTCCAGGCAGCGAGATCCCCATCACGAGCGAAGGATCCACGCGGTGAATGCTCGAATACTTCAGGAGCTGGACCAGCACGCGCGCCGCCCGCAGCTGGCCGAAGAATTAGCGGCGGCCCGGCGGAGATTCGCCTCCTGCGGCTTCTCATCGGCGTCATTCCTGGTGCCGCCGAGCGTAAAGGAAGCGGTCGCGGAAGACGTACTCGCCATCATCGGAAAATCCGGAATCCGGCGCGATCTGCGATTCAAGGAGACCGGGAACACGCCGCGCAGGATGCGCAACGTGACCCAGGCGGAGATCACCGCGCACAGCGCGCTGATCCCCGGGGTGTACCAGTCGGAGACCCTCGTCGGCCTGCTCGCGGAGCTGGTCGGGGAGCCCGTACTGGCGTGCCCGTACGAGCCGGAGCAGTACGTCATCACGCGCCTTGAGCGCAGCGGTGACACCCACGGCTGGCACTGGGACGACTACAGTTTCGCGCTGGTCTGGGTCATCGAGTGCCCGCCGGCCGAAGACGGCGGATTCGTCCAGTGCGTGCCGGGAACCACCTGGGACAAGGCGAACCCGTCCATTAACAGGGCGCTGCTCAGCAATCCGACCCATTCGTTTGAAGTGCTGCCCGGCGACCTCTATGTAATGCGCACGAACACCACGCTGCACCGCGTTTATCCGCTCAGTTCCGGCGTGCGCACGATTATCAATATGGGGTACGCCGCCAAGACCGACCTGGAGACCGTGGTATCGCACGAGACCATGGACGCGCTCTGGGCCGACTCGGCGGCGGAAAAAGCATGATCACCATGCCGGGGAAAGGAAGAATCCGATGAGCACTACTTTCACGCGCGGCCCGGTAGCCGACATCTTCTCGTCGTATCTCGTCGCCGTGTCGCTCTCGGCCGCCAGCGAGCTGGGCATCCTGGACGGGCTCAGGGAGCAGGGCAGCTACTCCTTCGACGCCGCCGAGGCCGGCGGGCTCGACCGGACGGTGGTGCGTCAGCTTCTCGCCACGCTCTCCTGGGCGGAGATCGTGGAGGTCGCCGACGACAAGGCCGTGGTCGGCCCGCGCTTCGACGAGGCCTACGCCGCGCGCGGCTACTTCTACTGGATGGTCCGGGGCTGCGGCGAGCTGTTCTCGGTGGCCCCCGGGGTCGCGCGCACCGACGACCGGGTCGGCGACTTCTACACCAGGGACATGCGGGCCGTCGCCGTCGGCTCGCGGCTCATCGGCGACACCCACGTGGAGCCGCACTTCACCAAGCTGCTGGCCGAGCTGGACTACAAGGTCATCTGCGACCTCGGCTGCGGCTCCGGCCAGCGGGTGATGGCCGCCGCGACGGCCCGGCCCGGCGTGCGCGGCGTGGGCGTCGACATCGCCCCCGCCGCCGTCGAGCTGGCGGCGGAGTCGGTGGCCGAGGCCGGTCTGGCCGACCGGATCAGCATCGTCACCGGCGACGTGCGGAACCTGGCGCCCCGGGAGCTGTTCGCCGACGTGGACCTGATCACCTGTGTCTTCCTCGGCCACGACTTCTGGCCCAAGGCCACCTGCGTGGCGGGCCTGCGGCAGTTACGCGCCGCCTTCCCCGCCGCCCGCCGGCTGCTGCTGTGCGACGTGGTCCGCAGCGAGCGGGTGCCCGGTCCCGAGACCCAGATCTTCACGCTCGGCTTCGAGCTCATCCACGCGCTCATGGGCGTCTACATCCCCACCCGCCAGGAGTGGTACGAGGCGTTCGCCGAGTCGGGGTGGGAGATCGTCGGCGAGAGCCACTTCGCCGCGCCCCCCGGAGGCGTCCTGTTCGAGCTGCGCCCCGCCGACGGCCAGGAGTGACCGCCATGAGCAGCAATCCCTTCGACGACGAAAACGGCGTCTTCCGCATCCTCGTCAACGACGAGGAGCAGCACTCCCTGTGGCCCGTGTCCTTCCCGGTGCCCGAGGGCTGGACGGCGGCGTTCGGCCCCGACAGCCGCACGGCCTGCCTGGACTACGTCGAGCGGCACTGGACCGACATCCGTCCGGCGAGTGTCAGGAGAGCCCTAGCATGAGCGCGGACACGGTCGAGTACCTCCTGGACGACAAGGAGGTGGACGCGATCCTGGCGATCGCCGACCGCGTCCGCGCCCTGCAGGAGGATCCGGCCGATCCCGGTTTCTACGACCGCTGCTGGCACATCCGCGAGGAGCTGCCGGTGGGTCTGCGCCGGTTTCTTGAGGACTTCCGCCGGACCGAGCCGGCCGAGATGTGCCTGGTGCACGGCTTCCCGGTGGACGACGCGGCGCTCGGCCCGACCCCCGGGCACTGGTCCGCGGCCGGGCAGTCACCCGCCGCGGGCGAAGTGGAGATCTTCCTCGCGCTCTGCGGGATGGTCCTGGGCGAGCCCTTCGCCTGGTCCACCCTGCAGGGCGGCCGGATGATCCAGAACATCGTCCCGATAAAGGGCGACGAACGGCGGCAGAGCGGCCACGGCAGCCAGTCGCCGCTGGAGTTCCACACCGAGGACGGCTTCCACCCGCTGCGCTGCGACTACCTGCTGCTGTTCGGGCTGCGCAACCAGGACGGGGTGGCGACAACCATCTCCTCGGTGCGCGACCTGGAACTGGCCGCCGAGGACGAGGAACTGCTGTCCAGGCCCGGCTTCCACATCCGCCCCGACGACGAGCACCTGCGTCAGCTGGAACTGCGCCAGCCCGGCCACCCGGCGCTGGAGCTGATGCGCCGGATGCGGTCCGAGCCGGAGGCGGTGCCCGTGCTCATCGGCGACCGGCGCAGCCCGTACCTGCGGATCGACCGGCCGTTCATGTCCTGCGTGGGCGACGACCCGGCCGCCGAGCAGGCGCTGGACGCGCTCATGGCGGAGCTGGAGGCCAAGAAGCAGGATGTGGTGGTGGGCCAGGGCAGCCTGCTCGTGGTCGACAACTACCTGGCCGTCCACGGCCGCAGCCCCTTCCTGCCCCGGTACGACGGCACCGACCGCTGGCTGAAGAAGCTGACGGTCAGCAGGAACCTGCGCAGGTCCATCGGCAACCGGGCGACCGAGAGCCGTCGAGTGATCTTCTAGCCCAGCGCCTTTCTCATAAATAAGGAACGAACCCCATGCGTACCGTGGTCATCTCCGGAGCCTCCAGCGGGATCGGTTTCGCCACGGCCGAGCGCTTCGCGCGCGCCGGCGCGGCCGTGGTCAACCTCGACGTGCGGCCGCCGTCGGGCACGCCGTCGAGCTCGGTGACCTGGCGGAAGACCGACGTCACCGACTGGCCGGGGGTCGAGGCCGCCGTGGGCGAGGTCTGGGCCAGACACGGCAGGCTCGACGTCGTCATCGCCAACGCCGGCATCAGCGTGCGGCACGGCGTGCTCGACATCGACGAGGCCACGGCGCGCCGGATCGTGGACGTCAACCTGCTCGGCGTGCTCGGACTGTGGCGGTGCGCCGCGGGATACCTGGCCCGCCAGGGGCACGGGGTGCTGCTGGCGACCGCGTCGGTCAACGGCTCCCGCGGCTACCCCTACTACGCCGACTACAACGCCACCAAGGCCGGCATCGTGGCGCTGTGCCGCACGTTCGCCCTGGAGCTCAGCCCGCGCGTGCGGGTGGCCTGCGTCAGCCCTGGCGCGGTCCTGACCCCCATGCAGGAGGCCGAGTACACCCCGGAGATGCTGGAGGAGGTCAACGGCAACATCCCGCTGGGGCGGCACGCCTCCCCTGACGAGATCGCCGCCGCCTTCTTCTACCTGGCCTCCGACGACGCCGCCTTCATGACCGGCCAGGAGCTGGTCATCGACGGCGGCGAGACCGCCGGCGCCACCACCTCCACCTTCGCCACCCGCGGCGGCTCGGTCGACACCGGGCCCCTCACCTGGCCGCTCTCCCCGCACGTGTCAACCCCGTTCCATCCATTCGAAAGGGACAACTGATCATGCGCAGACTCGCCGCCGCAGCCACCCTCTTCACGGTCCTGTCCGTCGCCCTGACCGGCGTCGCCAGCGCCGAGGCCAGCGACCGGGTGCCCCCGCCCAGCGAGAGCATCGAGAACTTCCACTGGACCTGATCTGCCGGAAAGACCTGAACCCCAACCGGACACGCGCCGGGCGGTCATCCCGCCTCGGCCGACAGAATCGCCGTCGCGAGCGCCCACAACTCGTGTGCTCCCTGGTCGTTGCGGAGCAGCGCCTCGTTGACGGCCAGGGCCTCCAGCGCCCGCGCGTGCCAGACCCTGGTGCCGAGCTCCTCGAAGACCTTGGCAGCCAGGGTCAGGTTGTTTCTGGCCAGCGTGGTGTCCCCGATGCCGAAGTAAAGGTTCCCCAGGGCGAGCGAGGCCGAGCCCACCACGAACTGCTCCCTGATCCGGTAGGCGATGTCGCGGGCGGTGAGCAGCGCCTTCTCCGCCTTTTCGGTACGGCCCTGCCGCGCGTAGGTCTCGCCCAGGGCGCGCATCACGTACGACTCCCCCACCACGTCGCGCAGCCGCTGCACGGTGTCCAGCGCCTTCTCCAGCGCCCGGCGGGCCTCGTCGATCCGCTGGGTGTGCAGCAGCACCTCGCCGAACCGGTGCAGCGCCTGGGCCAGCCCCCGCTGGTGGCCGATCTCCTCGAACGCGGTCAGCGCCACCCGCAGCAGCGGCTCGGCCGCGGCGTACTCCTCCCGGTCCATCCTGACCTGCGCGGTGCTGGCCAGGACGTGCGCCTCGGCGGCGCGGTCGCCGCACTGGCGCAGCGCCTGCGCCGCCTCGGCGTAGCGCTCCAGCGCCAGGTCGAAGTGGCCGGCCATCCGGTCCAGGAAGGCCAGGTTGCGCAGCGCCAGGGCGTGGCCGTGCAGCTCGCCCTGCTCCTCGAAGGTCCGCATGGCCTGGGTCAGCAGCGGCTCGGCCTCGTCGTAGCGCTGGCGGAACAGCTCCAGGCTGCCCAGGCCGTAGATCATCGCCGCCTCGCCGCGCGCGTCGCCGATCCGGCGCGCCACGGCCAGCGCCAGCTCGTGCGTGCCGCGCCAGTCGTCGAAGTAGCTGCGCGACTCGAAGAAGGTGGCCGAGGTCATCACCAGGTCCCAGCACAGGTCGGCCAGGTCGGCGGCGGCCGCCTGGCCGATGGCCGACAGCAGCGGCTGCCGCTCGGCCTCGAACCATTCGAGGGGGTCGGCCAGCAACCGGTCGAGCACGTCGCCGGGCAGGCGGTACCGCTCGGCGGTGCCGTGCAGGACCGCGAAGTCGCCGCCGAGCAGGCGGGCGTGCGCGGCCTCCACCAGCGACAGCCAGCAGCCGAGCGCCCGGCGCAGCGCCGCCTCGCGCTCCGCCGCGCTCTCCTCGGTCATGGCGCGCTCCCGCGCGTAGAGGCGCACCAGGTCGTGGAAGCGGTAGCGCGGCTGCCCGGGCAGGCGCGGCTGGCCCACCTCCAGGAGCTGCGCGTCGACCAGCTCCTCGACCAGGTCCTGGGCCCGCTCGACGGGCACGTCCATCAGCGCGGCGCCCAGCCACGGGCTGAACTCCGGCATGTCGGGCAGCGCGAGCCGGCGGAACATGCGGGCGAGGTCGGCCGGCAGGTCCCGGTAGCTGAGCGTCAGCTTGGCGCGCACGTCCACCTCGCTGTGGCTGAGCTCGTCGAGGCGGCGGCTCTCGTCGGTGAGCCTGGTCACCAGGTCGGCGCTGGTCCAGTTGGGCCTGATGGCCAACCGGGCGGCGGCCACCCGCAGCGCCAGGGGCAGCCCGCCGCACAGCTCGCTCAGCCGCCTGGCGCCGTCCACGTCCTCGTTCACCCGCTGCTCGCCGGCGATGCCGGCCACCACGCCCATGCCCTCCTCTGGCTCCAGCACGCCGAGCCGGATCTGGGTGGCGCCTTCCAGGGTGATCAGCCCGACCAGCTGGTCGCGGCTGGTCACCACGACGGCGCAGCCGGTGGCGCCCGGCAGCAGCGGCCTGACCTGGCTGGAGTCCCTGGCGTTGTCGAGGACGAGCAGGACCTGCCGGCCGGCCAGCGCGCTGCGGAACATGGCCGCCCGCTCCTCCAGCGTCGACAGGGGCTGGCTCCTGGGCACGTTGAGCGCCCGCAGGAGGTGGTCGAGCACCTCGAAGGGGGCCAGCGGGGGGCCGGCCTCGGAGTAGCCGTTGAGGTCGACGAAGAGCTGGCCGTCGGGGAAGCGCGCGGAGACCAGGTGGGACCAGTGCACCGCCAGCCCGCTCTTGCCGATCCCGCCCATGCCGGTGATGACCGCGATGAACGGCCGGCCGTCCCGGGGCCGCTCCGCCAGCAGCCAGTTGAGGGTGTCGAGCTCCTTGCTCCGGCCGACGAAGCCGCTCACGTCGGGGGGCAGCTGCGCGGGGACGGTCGGCTGCTGGGCGGGTGCCACGACCTCCTGCTCGGCGGGCAGCCAGCTCTGCCTGGGGCCGGTCTGGCCGCGCAGGATCGCCTCGTGCAGGCTGACCAGCTCCCCGCCGGGCTCCAGGCCGAGGCGCTCCACGCTGAGCCGGTATCCCTCCTGGTAGGTGGCCAGGGCCTCGGCCCGGCGGCCCGCGCGGCTCTGCGCCAGCATCAGCAGCGCGCGCAGCCGCTCGCGGAGCGGGAACTGGTCGACCAGGGCGGTCAGCTCGCCGACGATCTGGTAGTCGCGCGCCTGCTCCAGCTCGACCTCGAAGTACTCCTCGAGGATGGCCAGGCGCCACTCCTTGAGGCGCTGGGCCTCCGAGCGGATCACCTCGGCGTCCACGCCCGCCAGCGGCTCGCCGCGCCAGTGGTCCAGCGCCTCGGCGAACAGCCTCGACGCCTCCTCGGGACCGCTTTCGGTACGGGCCGACCTGGCCCGGCGCAGGGTCTCCTCGACCTGCTTGAGGTCCAGGACGTGATCGCCGAGCCGCAGCAGGTAGCCGGAGGGCGCGGTGACGATGAAGTCGTGCTGGACGCCGGCGGCGGCGAACTCGCGGCGCAGCCCCGAGACGCAGATGGCGATCTGGTTCCTGGCGGTGGCGGGTGGTTCGTGTCCCCAGATCGCCACGCCGAGCCGGTCGATCGAGACGACCCGGTCGACGTTGATCAGCAACATGGCCAGGACCGCACGCTGGCGAGGGCCGCCGAGCGGCACACTCCGCTCGCTCGCGAGGGCCTCGAGAGGCCCGAGGATCCGAAACTCCATGTGTTCGCCCATCTGGGTCCGACTCATGCGATCTTCACAGTCCACGGGCTTCCCGGCAACGATCTCCCTCCACCCGAGATGGTACGACTTTAGGTTGAAGAGGCGGTTATGTAACCATTGACGATAAATGCCGTGGTGCGTTCGTGGAGGTTTACAGCAAAGGTGACGAAACGTACAACGCCGTGCGGCACTCAGTAACGTGCCGGGCTCTGCCGCCCTCCCCCATCGCGGCTACGGTTTCAGCGGGTTTCGAGGGTTGCCGGACACGAATAACGCATCGAAATCGCTTCCACATTGCCGCCGTCTACTGTCCATGACAGCAGCCTTCCTCATACAGGCGAGCATGGTTGGTAACGATGTCCTTGACTGCAGAGCACAGGCCCTACGTCCCCCGCGGCGCCGATTGCGATCACGCCGCGCTCGACCTCAGCATCCCTCTGGTGGAGCTGGAACTGACGGAGCAGACCCGCTCGGAGCTCCTTGTCCTGGCGGCCTCTCCCGACCGGATCCACCCCGCACTGCCCAGGCTCTTCACCGGCCTGGCCAAGCGCCGGCTGGCCATCCGCATCCTGCACGGCCCGAGCCGGCCGGGGCTCACCAGCCCGTTCGCGCCCGCCAAACAGGCGGGCGCCCACGTCCACGTCGTCGCCTCCCTGCCCTACCAGTTGATGGTCAGGGACCGGTCGGTCGTGTACATCCCGCTCTCCGATCGGACGGCACCCGATCGGATGCAGCGGGTCATCAATCCGGTGCTGGCCGCCTCCATCGCCGGGGTCTTCGACCTCATCCACTGGGTGATGAGCGACCAGGGGCGCGGGGGCGCTCCCGGCGGGCAGGAGCAGCACGAGGTGCTGCGCGCGCTGAACGACGGCCTGACCGACGACCGGGCCGCCGCGCGCCTGCACCTGAGCAAGCGCACGTTCGCCCGGCGGGTGTCCAGCATGATGGAGCACCTGAACGCGTCCAGTCGCTTCCAGGCGGGTGCGGAGGCCGCCCGGCGCGGCTGGATCTGACCTGGCCCAGCGGTGGGCTCCCCTCAGGGAGCCCACCGCGCCAGCGGCACCAGCATCTCCTCGGGGCTCCAGCCGCCGTGCTCGTAGGCCAGGCCGGGGTCGGGCACCGGGAAGCGCGGCGAGGTGGCGACCGCCACCACGGCGCCGAGCCGTTCCAGCATGGGCCCCGTGGCCGGTTCCAGCCCGGCCTGCGCCAGCGCGGCGGCGGGCAGCACCAGCGCGTGGCCGTCGAGCGCGTCGGCCAGACGCTCGGCGACCTGGCCGGCCAGCGGGGGGCGCGGGTAGAGCCAGCGCACCCGGCCCGCGCCGCCGCCAGGCAGCGCGCACAGTTCCGGGGTGTCCAGCGCGGCCCAGCGCGCCGCGAGGGCGGCGTCCGGAGTGACCGGCACCTGGCCGTGGTCGGCGTAGGCGAGCACCTGCCAGCCGTGGGCGGCCCAGGCGGACGCCTGCCGCTCCAGCCGGCGCAACGCGCTCATGGCGCGGGCGTCGTAACCGTGCCGGTGCACGTGGTCGTCGAGGTTGACGTAGACCCAGAGCAGCAGTGGGCGCTCACGCGGGGCCGCGACGGCCGCCGCCACGTCGGCGATCACCCCGGCTACCAGGTCCTCGGGGTCGGTGGTGAGCGGGTGCGCGTGCGGGGCGCGACGCGCGCCCCGGGTGAGGGCGGCGGCCCACGGGCTGGTCAGGGTGTCCAGCTCGCGCCCCACGACCACCGTCTCCGCGAGGCCGGCGGCGCGCTCGAACAGCGTGGGCAGCCCGCGGTCGCCTTCTGACGGCCGTCCCGGCCCGTCCTCCCCTGAGTGGGGGAGGGCCAGAGTCTGGCCGGTGATCACGTTGATCAGGGATCCGTCCGCCGGTGCGCGGTACGCGGCGCCCACCACCAGGTGCTCCGACACCGGCGCGCCGGTGATGGAGGACATCCAGGCGGTCGCCGAGGTGCTAGGGAAGGTCGAGGTGAGGCGGTCGAGCTCGGCCCCGCGCCAGGCGGTGGCCGCCGTCTCCCAGGACAGGCCGTCGACCGCCAGGACGACCACGCCCCGCTCGGCCCGCCCCAGCGCCGCCAGGACGCGGGCGGGCACCGAACACAGGGAACGCCCGGGACGGGGTATGATCCCCATCCCGGGCTTCACCGGACCGGCATGGCGCACCGGACGCGACGATCAGTAGTTCGGCACGCAGTCAGTGCAGGTCGTACGGAACTTCACGACCTGCACCGCCTGACGGGCGGCGAGCATCTTCTCGACGAATTCCGGCGTGGTCATAATCGGGGTTTTCACCGTCTGGACGGTCTCGCGAATCACATGCGCCTCCTGCGATAGGTGGACATTCGTCCACTGCGATGAAATAGACGCTAAATATTCATAACTCGGCCGTCCACAGAAGTGCCGATTTCTGGCACTAACCCGCCACCAGGACTCTTTCCCTGCGCCCCACCAGCACATATATCGCCACCGCCGCGAAAACCGCCGCGCTGAACCCATAAACCCAGCGGAATTCCACGAAAGGTATGAGCAGCGCTCCCACCGCCATCGACAACACGAACGGCAGATCGATCACCGCGTCCATCGCGGTCAGCGCCCGCCCCTGCAATCCCGACTCGGTACGGCGCTGCACCAGCGTCGTCGTCGACACCATGAAGATCGGGATGGAAAGGCCGACGAAGACGCCGCCCAGGCACATCGTCACCTCGGTGGTGGGAATCACCAGGGCCAGACCGGCCGCGCTGAGGGCGAAGCCGATCGCCGCCACGCGGTGCTCGCCGTACATCCTGATGAGCTTGCCGACCATCAGACCGCCCGCGACGGCGCCCGCGCCCTGGAACGCGCCGACCACCCCGATGAAGGCGGCGGACCGGCCCAGGCCCTGGTCGACGGCGGCGAACATGGCGGTGTTGATCAGCCCGGCCGCGCCCAGCGCCGCGCCCACGGCCAGCACCGCGACGCGCAACTCCGGGTCGCCGAGGATGTGGCGGAGGCCGGCCACCAGGTCGGCGGTGAACCGGCCGCGCTCGCCCGGCTCCGGCCGCTCCAGGTCCGGCACGCCCCGCAACATCAGCAGCACCAGCACCGAGATCAGGAAGGTGCCCGCGTCCAGCAGGGCGACCGCGCCCAGCCCGAGGCTCACGTAGACGACCGCGCCCAGCAGCGGGCCGAAGATCCGCAGCGCCTGGCCGAGCGAGCCGAACAGCCCGTTGGCGTCGCCGAGCAGCTCGCCGGGGACCATCGAGTGCAGCAGCCCGCCCTTGGCGGCGTTGAAGATCTGGTTGGCGAAGCCGTACCCGAGGGTCACGACGAAGACGATCCACAGGTCCCCGGGATGCCGCACCAGCAGCAGCGCGAGCACCAGCGCCGCGGCCGCCAGGTCGTTGACGATCAGGGTGAGCCGCCGGGGGAACCTGTCGATGAGCAGCCCGGTGAGGGGCGCGAAGAACGACGGCACCGAGAGCAGCACGAAGACGATCCCGGCCATCGAGTCCGAGCCGGTGAGCTCCTTGACGTAGATGGCCAGGACCACCAGCAGCGCCCGGTCACCGATCATGTTGATGGACTGGCCGAAGAACAGCAGGACGAACCGTCCGTCACGCAGCAGCGCGCGCATCACACCTCCTCCGCCCAGCCGGCCTCGACGAGGACGGCCAGGAATTCGCTCGCGAACCTGGGCTGGACTGGTAACTCGGCGGCGTGTTCCGCGTACCGCGCGACGCCCGCCTGGTCGCGCGCGCCGTCGATGCCGTGCGCCAGGGCGAGCATGAGCGCGTACGACCCGGCGCGGTCCCGCGCCGCCTGGGCGTCGATCCACCGCCTGCCCCGCTCGCCCGCCGCCTCCGCCAGGCCGCGCAGGTTGAACGGTCCGGCCCAGGTACGGCGGAGCGACCGGCCTGGCGGCTCGGGTGCGGCCTCCTCCGGCAGCATGGCGGCGACGTGGGCGGACAGGTCGCCCAACCACCGCCGCGACGGCTCGCGGCTCTGCTCACCGTCCTGATTGCCGCCCTGATTGCCGCCCTGATCGCCGTCTTGATCGCCGCCCTGGCCGTACAGTGCGTCGAGGCCGTCGAGCGCGCCGAGCGCCACCGCCGTGCGGTGCCGCAGCAGCCCGCGCGTCGGCTCGATCCCGCCACTCGTAACGGACAGGCAGGCCAGGAGTCGGCTTGCGCCCCAGCCGAGTGCGATCCGCTCAAGTTCCGTCCGCTCGCCGGAATCCCGCCCGCCCGCCGCAGCGAGCACGCCGGCGGTGGCGCAGGCGACGGCCGCCGTGCGGCGCAGTTCGCCGGGGTCGAGCTTGTCGAGGGTGTCGGCCGAACTGTGGTTGAACCTGTCCGGCCAGTGGCCGAGCGTCACGGTGGGGCAGCCGATCGAGGCGTCCACCAGGAGGCTGTGGTCGGAGGCGCCCACGAAGGGCGTGGCGCGCCAGGCCCAGGTGTCGCACGCCACCGCGCCCGAGTAGGAGCGGGCGGCCTGCGGCAGCGCCGCCACCACATGCTCGGTCAGCGCGCTGACAAACCCCGGCAGGTGGTCGGGGCTACGCTCCACGATGAGCGGGCCGCCGCAGCGCCGCTGGTCCTGGCCGGCCATGTCCACGTTGACGGCGGCGACCGGGACCGACGCCGCCGCGTCGTGCAGGTAGGCGGCCATCCCGGTGAACTCGGGCGCCCACAGGAAGCGCACACCCCTGCGGCGGCTCCCCGCCTCCGCCAGTACCGTGGCCGCGCCGAGCAGCGCGGCGGCTCCCGAGGCGTTGTCGTTGACGCTCGGCCTGGGATGGCACAGGTGGGCGCCGAGCAGCACCTCCGCCGCCTCCTCCCCGGGCAGCAGCCCGGTCACCACCGGCATCGGCGCTCTGCTGTGCGTACGCACCACGACGTGCGCACGGCCGCGCCGGACCAGCTCGGCCAGCTGTCCCGGGGTCAGGCTGAAGGCCGGCAGCCGGGCGCCGGGGCGCAGTTCGATGCGGCCGACCCGGCCCGCGCTCCGGCCGGTCGAGTGCTGGTCGGCGACGAAGAGCTGGTCGGTGACGAAGCCCACCGCGCCCTGCCCGGTGGAGTGCTGGTCGGCGACGAAGAGCTGGTCGGTGACGAAGCCCGCCGCGCCCTGCCCGGCTGCCAGATCGAGCGCGACGGGTACCGGCACGCGTGGATCGTCGTGCGCCACGATCGCGCCGCGCAGCTGGTCCGGTTCGGCGTGGCCGAGCCGGACCACGGGTGCCCAGATTCCGTCGGGTGGGGTGGGCGCGGAGTAGGCGGCCAGCGCGTAGGGCTGCTCGGGGTAGCCGACCACGCCGGCCAGCTCCGCGTGGACCGGCGTCCACGACACGGGCGCGCGGAAGCTCCACCAGCGCCGGTCCCCGTCCGCGGCGAACTCCAGCAGCCGCACCTCCCGCAGCCCGGCCTGTTCTGCGCGCTCGGCGACGTACGCGGCGGCGGCCATGATCCCGTCCGAGGCCTGGTAGCGGTCGTGCGCGGCCAGTTCGACGACGTCCTTGACGGCCGCGTCGACGTCGAAGCGGGCGTGCGCCTGCTGTACGGCCGCGTCGACGGCGGGCGCGCTCATCGGCCCGCCACCTCGCGGAGGGCGGCCCGGCGCGCCGCCGACAGCGGCACGCTGATCCGGGTCAGGCCGGGCAGCCGCCGTCCCAGCACCCCCTGCGGCGGCTCGTCCGCGGTCACCACCCAGGGCAGTTCGGGATGCCCCGGATCGACCCGGCAGCCCAGCCCGTCGAGCGTGGCCACCAGTTCGGGTTTGGCCTCCCGGACCGCCGCACGGAGCGGGCCGAACACGTCGCCCTGGCCGAGCAGTCCCAGCGCCACCTCCAGCGACAGGGGCGAGACGCCCAGCGGCGCGACGAGCGCGCGCACGGCCGCCGCCACGCCGGGCGAGGAGATCGCGAACCCGGCGCGCAGGCCGCCGCAGCAGTAGCCCTTCGACACGCTGCGCAGCACCACCAGGCCGGGCGTGCGCGTGACCAGCGGCACCGCGCTCTCCCCCGGGCCGAGGTAGGACGCCCGCGCCTCGTCCACCACCAGCAGCCCGCCCGCCGCGTGCACCGCCTCGGCGAGCGCGGCCACCCGGTCCAGCGGCAGCAGGTCGCCGCGGATGCCCGGCCGCTCGATGAGGATCAACTCAGAGCGGGCCAACCCAGAGCGGGCCAACCCAGAGCGGGCCAACCCAGAGCGGGCCAACCCAGAGCGGGCCAACTCGGAGTGGGCCAATTCGGAGTGGGCCAATTCGGAGTGGGCCAGCCCAGCGTCTGGGGCGGAGCCGTCGGCCCACGGGTCGAAGGGCAGGAGGCGGGCTCCCCGGTGGGCTGCCCAGGCGGGCAGGTCGGGATGGGAGTCGAGGGCGTGGGCGAGGGTGCCGCGTTCCGCCAGGGCGCTCAGCGCGTGGAGCAGCCCAGTGGTGCCCGCCCCCGTCACGACCTGGCCGGGGTCCAGTTCGGCGCCGAAGCAGGCGGCGAGCACCGGGGTCGAGCGCGCGGCGCCGTAGGGGTCGTCGAGCGCGTACCGTCTGGCGACCTCGGCGGGCTCCCCGCCGATCTGCTCCCATGCCCGCTCGATCGCGCCGCGCACGAACTCCACCTCGTCGGGCGCCCACCGCAGGTCCACCGGCCTCGCTTCGACGATCCCCGCACCGTTCCCCGACACAGCAGGAGCGGACCGCCGCCGCCCAGGGGCGACCTCCCCGTACCCCGGCCCAGCGGAGCCAGAGCGCCACCCAGGGGCGGCCTCCCCCTGCCTGTCGGCTTCGCCGTGCCCGAGGACGGCCGGCTCTGGGCGCTGTCCGGCGGTCGCCACGAGCTGGACGTACCGGGTGGCGGCGGTGACCGGCGCGCCGGCCGTGAAGCCGGCGTCGGCGCGCAGGATGTCGAAGCCGGTCTCCCGCACCATGGCCGCGACCTCGACCGGCAGGTACAGGCGCACGTCGTCGCGGAGCACCACCGTCGTCCCGTCCGCGCGGGTGACCTTCAGCTCGCCCCGGCTGCGCCCGCTCATGGGGTCGTAGGAGCGCAGGAAGTCGAAGACCTCCCCGTCGGCCGCGAACCGCGCGACCGGCTGGTACGCGGCGAGGATGGCGGCCACGTTGGAGTGGTCGAGCACCAGAATGCCGCCGGGCGAGAGGCGGTCGCGCACCCGGCGCAGCAGGGCGCGCTGCTGCTCGTCGCGCCCCCAGCCGAAGGACTGCACGCAGATCACGGCGTCGGACTCGGGCAGCTCGACCGGGCCGAGCAGGTCGGCCTCGACCAGCCGGAGCCGCACGCCCGCGCGTCCGGCCGCCTCGGCCGCCTGGTCCAGCGCCCACCGGCAGACGTCGACACCGGTGACCTCGAAACCGCGTCTGGCCAGCTCGACCGCGTGCCGCCCGGTCCCGCACCCGAGGTCGAGCACGCGCCGGCCAGGCGCGTGCTCCTCCAGCGTCTTCACCAGGTAGTCGACCTCGCCCGCCGTACGCTCCGCGTTGTACTCGTGCCGTGCGAAGCGCCAGTAGTCGGCGGTGAAGTAGTCGGCGTACCAACCTGTCACGAGAACTCCTGCCGGGCGAAGAAGTCGCACACGTCACAGATGTCGATCGGGTTGCGCACCCCCTCCTGCAGGACGTAGACGCCTTCGCACACCCGGCACTTCTCCTCCACCAGCGGGAACATGTACCGCTGCATGGTGGCGAAGGACTCGAACAGGTAGTAGTCGATCCCCGGCCAGAGGCCGTAGAGGTGGTCGGCCATCGCGTAGGCCATCGACCGCTCCTGCGGCCCGGTGGTGAAGCGCCCGGGGGTGCCCTGGCGGTTGAGCTCGGGGGCGACGAGCTCGAGGTAGATGGTGAGTTCTTTCTTGGGGATGCGGTAGAGCGGGAAGATGTACCGCATCCCGCCGATCTGCCGGACCGGGATGCCGCCCATCCGGTAGCCGCTGGTGATCCAGGTGACCATGCTCGCCACCAGGTCGTCGCCGTTGAAGCCGAAGGCGACGGTGTCGGCGCCGATGCGCTGGGCGTGGTCCTCCAGCATGCGGCGGAGCACCTGGTGGCCGACGACCATGTTGAGGTGCCGCGACTCGCCGCCGACCACGGAGTTCATGGCCTCGACGAAGGGGCGGCGCAGCTTGAAGACCCGCTCGATGTCGTGGGCGTCCACGATGACCTGGTCGATGCCCAGCCCTTCCGCCGAGGCGCGGGCGGCGGCGAACGTCGCGGGCTCCTCCCAGTCGGGCAGCCCGGTGATGGTCACCGACGTGATCGAGAAGGCGGGCAGCCGGTGCCTGGTGCGCTCCAGCAGCTTCAGGAAGGCGACGCTGTCGCGCCCGCCGGAGAGCCCGATCACCACGGAGTCACCCTGGTTCAGCACGCCGTGGCTGAGCACGCTCTGGACGAAGGTCTCCTCCACGTAGCGGACGAAGCTCTCCTCGTCGAACTGCTCCACCCGGTGTTCCAGCTGGCCCGCGGTGTCGAACATGACCGACTTCACGTAGACCGGGTCGGGGACGCCGTAGACGACCCTGGCCGGACGGCGGGTGACGTCGAGATCGTAGTGGCGCACCTGGCGGAGCTCGATGACGTCGTGCTCACCGACGATCGTCGTCTCCTCGGGGACGATCTTCCCGTTGCGCAGGGTGATGACGGCGTTGGTAGGGATGCCATGAGCGGTCAGCACGTCCGTCAGGGGCTGGCCGACGGCGGCCTCCAGAGTTTCCGAACCGCCCACTTTGTTGTGGAAGACGACATGCGCCACGACTTCCTCCTTGCTCAAATATCTGCTTAATATCCTCTTACACCGAATGAAAGGCAGATATGACGAAAAATCTGGAAGTTGGCATCTTTACGTCAATCGAGGACCTTGACATTGTCGAATGGGACTCCATTGTCACCGGATCACGCGCTCCGGTTTTCTATCGATCTCGCTACTTACGCGCGTATGAGCGATTTCCGCTGACACAGGTCAAACTCTTCGGATATTTCGTGATCCGTGAGGGCGGGCGTCCCGTCGCCGTGCTGCCCGTCTCCCTGATCGACGGCCTCGACCCTCTCGGGCAGCTGCGCGGTCGCTACCCCCTCACCGGGCAGGAGCTCGGCCTGCTGAGCCACGTCTGGCACTGCTACGACGCCGGGCTCCCCGAACTCTCCGACGAGTCCTGCCTGCGCGCGGCGGTCGGCGCCCTGCGCGAACTGGCCCGCGACCAGGGCGCGGCCTGGTACGGCTTCGTGAACGTCCCCCACGGCTCCCCCCTGCGCGCGGGCCTGACCGGCCTGGGCTTCCCCGCCGTGCACATCGAGGACCGCTTCCAGCTGGACCTGCGCGGGCTGGACAGCGTCGAGTCCTACTTCGCGGCGCTGCCCCGATCCGGGCGGGCCAACCTGCGGCGTAACCGGCGCAGGGCCACCGAGGCCGGGGTCTCCTGGCAGGTCAGACCTGCCGCCGAAGCCGACCTGGCCGAGATCGGCGGGCTGTGCGCGAAGACCGCGGCCAGGCACGGCACCGGCGGCTTCTACCCCACCGACCTGTTCACCGGTTTCGTCGCCGCGCTCGGGGACCTGGCGGTGGCGGTCGAGGTGCGTCAGGGTGACCGACTCATCGCGGCCGGCGTCTGTCTGCGTGATGAGATCCGCTTCCACGCCTGGGCGTGCGGCGTGGACTACGACGTCGTGGGCGGCTTCAGCCCCTATCCGCTGCTGCACGCCGCCACCGTGGAGGAGGCGATCGCGGAGGGCCGCGCCGTCTTCGAGGGCGGCCGGGGCAACCACGTCTTCAAGCTCAGGCATGGCCTGTCCCGGCTGGCCCTGGACGCCTGCCTGCTGGAGGTCTGATGCGCGCGACACCCGGGCACACCCCCGTCCCCGGCGGGCCGCTGTTCGCCACCGGGCACTGGCTGACCGCCATGCGCGGGCGGGTGCCCGGCGTGCCGTACACCTTCTCCGGGGACGGCGTGTCACTGCACGGCACGGTCGTGACGGAAGCCCACCCCGGTGAGGTCTTCGACCTGCCGTACGTCCTCACCGGCGACCCGCCGGAGCTGCCGCTCAGCGACGCCGCGCGGGCCGCGCGCGGGCCTGGCGAAGGGCTGGACTGGTTCCCCCACCTGGTCGTCATGCTGCCCGGGTACGAATGCCACCCGCTCGGCCCCGCCGCCCGCGCACCGGGGGCGCTCGCGGCGCTGGTGGAGGACATCGTGACCTGGTCGGCCGGGCGCGGGCTGCGCGCGGTCGCTTTTCTCTACACCCCACCGGAGACGGGCGAGCTCCAGCGGGTCCTGGACGGGCGTGGCTTCCGTCGGGTCCCGCTGTCCTACCGCTGCGAGCTGCCCGTCCCGGCCGGCGGGTTCCCCGCGTACCTGGACGGACTGCCCGCCAAGCGGCGCAGGGAGGCCTGCCGCGAGCTGCGACAGCTCGACGCGGCCGGGGTGAAGCTGACGGTGTCGGAGATCTCCCGCCCGACACCGGAGCTGGTGGCGCTCAAGTGCGGGCATTCCACCAAGTGGAACGGCGGCGCCGACCCCGTGGCGATCGCCGCGCGGCTCGGCGACCTCTGCGACCAGGGCGCACTGCTGTTCGGCGCCGAACACGACGGCGCCCTGCTCGGCTACGGCCTCTTCCTGGCCCACGGCGACACCTGGTACTGCGTCAGCACCGCCAGGGCGTACGGGTGCGCGCAAGCCCGCCACACCTACTTCGCGACCCTGTTCTATGAGCCCGTACGGCACGCCGCGGTGGCCGGCGTCACCCGCCTGCACTACGGGCACGGCAGCTGGCAGGCCAAGATCTCCAGGGGATGCCGCGCGGACGAGTTGCCCGCCTGGGTGCTGGCGCTGGACCCTCTTCTTGAGGACGCCGTCGCGCGGAGCGCGGAAAGCACCAGGCTGTCAGCCTGAGCGCAGCGGGGAAAAGAGCATCGAGCTGCGCAGCACGGCCCGTTCCCACCGGTCGAGCGTCACGCCGTAAACCGCCAGGTGCGCCTCGGCGCGTGGCAGGTCGATCCCCGGCAGGTCGGGCAGGAACTCGCAGGCCAGCAGAGCCGCCAGCGGGTGGCCGACCGGCAGCAGCGCGGCCAGCTCGGCGCCCGCGTCCGGCCGGTACGACGCCGCCAGTTCGGGGGCCAGCTTGCGCCCTTCCGCGTCGAGCTCGTGCCAGACGGCGGCCACCACCCGCGACCGCAGCCCCGCCCGCACCTGGTCGAACTCCCGGTTCTCCCGGGGATGACCGGCCTCCAGCATCGCCACCAGGTCGCGGAGCTCCCGCTGGTCGCCGTGGAGCGGCGTGCCGAGTTCGGGGCCGAAGAACACCCCGGCCTCGTGGCGGGAGTCGTCGGGGGTGTCGGAGCTGTGCACGATGTCCAGCAGGACGTTGACGCCGCGCAGGTCGCGGCGGATGGTGCCTGGGGCGGCCGACGCGGGATCGCTGGCGCCCTTCAGGGCGCGCAGCCGGGTGTGGGAGTCGACCGCGGCCGACCTGTCCTCTACCAGCAGGGCGAGGCTGGGGCCCAGCTCGAACACCAGGTCGACCTGCCGGTAGAAGTAGGCCTTCCAGACGGAAGTGATTTTGCGTTCGTGCAGGGCGTCCTGGTTCGGCGGCCGGTGCCACAGCACCTCGTAGCGGACCGGCTCGAACCCGTGGTCCTCCAGTACCGCGAGGACGGGAGCGCACAGATGACGCAGCACCGCATCAGGCGGAAACAGGAAGAAAACCGTCCGGTCCCATGCGATGTCCGTCATCTGCCGCTCCCTTTCTTCGAATTCCTGGAACGCCTTTAGCTCTTACGCGACTGCGAAACTCGGGGACGCCGAGCCACACGACGGTGACGGTCCATTGTCAGCCCTTCTTCCTCGCGACTTTGGGGCGGCGAACAAGTCGGATTCTCCGATCCATCACCCCTCCTTCCTTTTCCCCATCGTCGCTATTTCTGCCGCGATGGCGGCGCGAAAGGAGGTTGTTGGCAGGAAAGCGCCAATCATTCGGGACCGGCGACGGCGATGGCGAGCGGGCCCGCGGCCCGGCGCGTCACCTCGGCGATGTCGGCGGCGGTGACGGCCTCGATGGCGGCCGCCTCGCGGGCCAGGGTCCAGTCGGGACGGCCGGCCACCAGGCCGTGCCTGCCGTACCGCAACGCCTCCTCCAGGGACTGCTCGGTCTCCAGCCGGAGCAGCCCGGCCACCCGCCTGGCCGCGCGCGCGACCTCCTCCGGTGGCCAGCCGCGCGCGGCGCGCTCGATCAGCAGCCACGTCGCGGTGTCCACCACCTCTTCGACGTGCTCGGGAGCCGTGGCGACGTACACCCGCCAGGTGCCGGTGTCGCGGTAGGGCGCGGGCACCGCCCAGATGTCGTAGGCCAGGCCGCGCCGGTTCCTGAGCTCCTCGGTGAGCAGCGCCGACCCTGCCCCGGCGACCAGGTCCATCAGCACCTGCCAGGCCGGTTCCAGGCGATCCCCGTACGGCACCGCCGCGCCGCCGACCACCACCCCGGCCGTGTCGCTGTTGAGCGCGAGCGCCCGCCGCCCGCCGTGCGCCCGCAGGCCGACGCCATCGACGCCACCGGGAACCGCAACGGCGGACAGGTCCGCCAGCGGCCCCTTCTCCAGCGCCCGCAGCACGGCCCGCGGCTCGGCGCCCCCGCAGACCACGACCCCGGCCGTGCCCGCGAACCGGGCGTGGTGGCGGCGCAGCGCGTCGAGGTCCAGCCGCGCGACCCGCTCCGCCGTCCCGCCCACCGGGCGTCCCATCGCGTGGCCGGGAAAGGCCAGGTCGAAGAAGACGTCGTGCACCACATCGGCCGGATCGCCCGCGGCCAGCCGCAGTTCCTCCCGAACCACCCTGCGCTCCGCCTCGAGCACCTCGCCCGTCAGCGCGGGCTCCGCCAGCGCGCGTCCCAGCACCTCCAGGGCCGTGCGCGTCTCCTCCGTGGGCACCCGCGCGTACAGCACCAGATACTCCCGGCTGGTGATCGCGTCGGCCTCGCCGCCCAGCGCCTCCAGCAGGTCGACCGGACGCTGCCCGTCCACCGACGGCGCCTGCATGAGGACGTGTTCCAGCAGGTGCGTGACACCCGCCGTGTCCTCCTCCTCGTGGCGGGAGCCGGCGCGCAACCACAGGGTGACCGTGGTGGCCCCGGCTCCCGGGCGGTGCGCGACCCAGACGGGCACGCCTCCCGCCAACTCGCCGCGTACCGGCTCGTTCATCGCACCTCCACCACGCTCGCGCCGCCCAGCAGGTCCTCGCCCACCACGTCGCCGTGCACCAGGATGAACGGCCCGACGGGAGTGTGCGCCCACAGCGCCCCGCCGCTCTCACGCAGCGTGAGCCCGCCGGTCGTCTCGCCCGCCACGGGCAGGCCGAACAGCATCAGCCCCGCGTCCAGCGCCGCACGCGCGCTCATCCTGTTCGTCACCGCCTGCCAGGCCCTGCCGGCCCTTCCGCCGATGAAACCGCGCTGCAGCGCCGTCACCGCCAGGCGGAACGGCCGGCGCGCCGCCCCGGCCATCGTGATCCGCCGCCTGCGCCGGCAGGCCCGCGCCAGCGCCCGCCGATCGCCCGGCAGTTCGGGCGCCTCCAGCGGGCTGTCCGCCAGCAGTCCGGCCAGCTCGACGTACTCCGGCCAGAGCCCGAGCGCGGTGACGGCGCGCGCGCAGTCCGGCAGCGGCGCGCCGTCCAGCAGCAGTGCCGTGTCCACCAGGTCCCGCGCCCGGAAGGGCTGCTCGAACCGCTCGTAGAGCAGCGCGACGAGGTTCTTGACGGCGGGGTCGGCGCAGGCGGCGGGCAGGCTCGCCAGGTTCGGCACCCCGACTCCGTCGCCGAGCAGCGCGACCGTGGTCAGCTCCACCCCGTACGGCAACGCGTACGGGTCATCGGGCAGCCTGCGCAGGCTCAGGATCATCTCCGGTTCCCCGCCACCGGAGCCGCCGCGGAAGAACGTCGCGCTGTGCGTCGACCAGCCGTCCGCGAGCAGCCACTCCGCGACCTCCCAGTAGCGCTCCCGGTCGGGGATCCAGTAGTCGAGATCGTTCATGTACCGCACCAGAGGCTTGGGATAGCGTCCCGCGATCTCCAAGCCCTTGAGCGACACCGGATCCCGCCATTCGGCGGCCAGCCGCTCGTGCAGGTCGCGGTAGTAGTCCATGCGCCCGCGCTGCGCGGCCAGCTCGTGGGTCAGCGCCGGTCCCAGCGCGTGTCCCTCCGCCTCCCAGACGCTGAGCAGCGTCGCCACCAGCGACGGCTGCTCCAGCCTGGCCACGTGGAGCACCTCGCCCGGCGTCTCCATGTCCTGCCCGGTGACCAGGGCGAGGACCTGCTCCAGATCGGCCGCGGTCAGCTCCGCCATCGCGCTCACCCGGCCGGCCGGCGCAGGCACCAGACGCCGGTGGACGACTCGGGGGCGAGCGGACCTCCGGAGAAGCCCGCCTGCGCGCTCTCGATCTCCCATCCGGCCGCGCGCGCCCACCCGGCGACCTCGGCCATGGTGAGGAAGCAAAACCGGATGGGCGGGTAGTACTTCCGCTCGGTGACGACGCCGTGCTCGTCCAGCCGTTCGAGCAGGCCGATCATCTCGACGTCGCGGCCCTGCTTGTCGAGCATGCGGGTGATCTCGGAGACCACCCGGTCGCCGTCCCACGCCCGCAATCTGGGCACCCCGTCCCTGGCCTTCTGCCGCTCCGGCCGCGGCTGGACCACCTCGAAGGCCAGCCGCCCGCCCGGCGCGGCGTTCCGGAACGCGCACGCCAGCGCCCGCGCGACGGACTCGCGCGGCAGGTGGTTGAAGGTGTTCTGCGCGCAGTACTGCAGCGCCGCCGGCTCGGGCAGGGTGTAGTCGGCGAGGTCGGCCTGGATCAGCCGCACGCCGATGCCCAGCGTGTCGCGTGCCTCGGCCAGCATCGACGCCGAGATGTCCACCCCGACGTCCGGTTTGATCTCCTTGGCCAGGCGCCCGACGCCGACCCCGAGGTCGGCCACCGGCCCGTCGGCCATCGCGGCCAGCCGCCGGTAGTAGGCGATCTCCACGGGATCCTCAGCCGCGAGCCGCGTCCAGGTGCGGTAGAGATCCGCCCACAGGTCGAAGTCCGGAGGTGGTTCCATCGGCCGCTCCCTCGCGCATCGGGGCCAGACTCCGATGACACCACCTCACCGCGGCTGAGCGGGCGACCGGTGCGAAGGTGGCAGGAACACGCCGTTCTCCACGGCCGCCACCAGCGGTTTCAGTCCGCGGAGGCGCCAGGTCGCCCGGCGCCTCCGGCTACGTCAGTCTTTCGGCTGCCCGCCGTACTGGGCGATCAGCGCGCTCGCCTCACGCAGGATCGCCTCCTGCTGCCGACGTCGCTTGCGGCGCCGGGAAAGGACCACCCGGATGACGAAGAAGGCGACGACGAGGATGACCAGGAGAACAAGCTGCGGCCACGGCAGTGCCCAGAGCGTGGTGTCGATCGTCACCCGCTCGGTGGTGGTGGACAGCGGCTGACCGGCGGGCGAGGGGATCGCCAGGACTTTGGTGGTGATCTCCCCCATCGGCCAGACGCCGGTCACCTGCGCGGTGAACTCGCGGCTGCCGCCCGGCATGATCTCCCTGGTCCTGGCCTCGGAGGTGTCGTCCCAGCCGCTCTCCCCCACCAACGCCGAGGTCCGGATCTGGGTGTCGGGGGCCAGGCGGACGTTGCCGAGGTTGGCCAGGGTGTAGGTCACCTCGACCGTGCCCGCGGCGAAGGGGTTCCACGAGCCGGTGTACTCGGCGCGGAGATCGGTGACGGCGAGTTTGGTCACGTAGTCGCCGGTCACCCGGAGGTTGACCCGGACGCCCACCCGGTTCTGGACCCGGACCTGCCCGGAAATGGTGTCCACGGAGGCGGTGACACCCGCGGGGTGGTCCCCCGGCGTGGCGTTACGCGGCACCGCGACCCTGATGGGCACGACAGCGCTGGCCCCGGCGGGGATGGTCACCTTGTCGGGCACCTGGATCCAGGCTCCGCCGTCGGTCGGCGTGGCATCCGAAGGCCGCATGTCGAACAGTCCCCTGGCGGTCAGGTAGCCGTCGTTGGCGTCGATCGCGAAGACGACCTCCTTGGTGGAGCGGTTGGTGACCGCGATGTGCTCGGTCACCTCCTGCCCGCCGGCCAGTTCGAGGTCGATCACGCTGCGGCCGTCGGGACCGTCGGCATTGGCCGGCGCGACCGACCACGTGGTGTCGCTCCGGCCGGCGGCGACCGGGCCGGCGAATCCGACCAGGCTGGTCGCGACGACAGCGCACAGGAGCGTGAGGAGGGCGAGTGCCCTGCGCGGACTGCTCGTGGTCAACAGAGGTGTCTCCTGTCTCATCGTGAACATCCGGGACGTGCGCCAGACTGGCACACATCCCGGACGGACCCAAGGGCGGGGGCGTCCCCGCCCTCTCGGCTCAGGACTGGTTGAACAGCGAGAGCGTCAGGGTCGAGTGGTACTCACCGGCGGCGACGTCCGCCGGGGTCCGCAGCGCCAGGTCGGCGTTGACCTGGTGGGTGCCGATCTCCTCGGCCGAGTCGGCGGTCGAGACCAGCAGCTCCTGGCCCTGCAGACCCACAGCGGGAGCCCCGGTGCCGTCGGAGACGACACTGGAGACCGGCTCACCGGCCGCCACCGCACCGGTCGAGGAACCCGACAGCAGACGCGGAGCCCAGCCCAGGTACTCCGGACCGATCGTCTTGGCCGGGTCACCGGTCGCCACGAACTGGCTGGACTGACCCACGACCGCCCAGAAGTCACCGGCGGGGATCTCGTCGGGAAGACGAGTGTCGGTCACCGTGACCGTCGGCAGCGTACCGGTGAACTGACGGGCCGCGGCGTCCGAGCCGTTCTCGGTCAGGGTCACCCCGTTGTTGTCGGCCACGGTCATCGACACCTCACCCGGAACCCGGATCGGCTCGATGTTCACCGACACGTCGATGCCGTCGCTCGGCGGGTCGTCGGCCGCCATCGCCGGCACGGCCACACCCGCGAGGGCGAGACCGAGCACCGACACGGCCAGTATCTGGGTGGTTCTTCTCATGTGTGCTCCATGTAGGGGAGGGCGGGGCCGGCCGGTCGGCCGGCCCCGGTTCAGCGAGGCGGGTTCCCGGCGCGTACACCGTGGTCACCGCCGGTCGGGTCAGCCGCAGTTGACCGCGGTGTAGGCGGCGTCGTAGGTCGAGGTGACCTGCCTGCCGCCGATGGTCGCGGCGGCGGTCACGGTCGCCGTGCCGGCCGCCGGCTGCTTAACCCGGGTGTTGAAGGACTGGTAGGCCTGGCCGCCGGGGGCGACGTCGGCCACGGTCTTGGACCCGTAGGCGGTCCCCAGCGTGATCGTCGCCGGCACGGAGGCGTTGTTGACGGCGGTGACCGCCACGTACGCCGTGGTGCCCACGCAACGGGCCTGGGCCGTCACGGTCAGCGCGATCTCTGGAGCGACCGGCACCGCGACAGACTTGATCTCCTCAACGTTCCCGGCCGCGTCGGTCGAGCGGAACCGCAGCTCGTGATCGCCCTGGCCGGAGACGGCGACCGTACCGGCGTAGGGGGACCAGGCGCCGCCGTCCAGGGAGTGCTCGGTCTTGGCCACGCCGGACGTCTCGTCCGTCGCGGAGAGGGTGACCGGCACGGCGCCGTCCACGGCCGAACCAAGCGTCGCGGTCGTCACCGGCGCCGTCGTGTCCACCTTGACGGTCAGCGTCTTGGCGTCCTCGGTGTTGCCGGCCGTGTCGACGGAGCGGTAGGCCAGGTTGTGCGAGCCGTCGCCGGTGATGGCGATCGGCGCGGTGTACTTGGTCCAGGCGCCGCCGTCCAGCTGGTACTCGGTACGGTCGAGCCAGTTGCTGCCGCCCGGCCCCGGGGTTCCGGACAGCGTGACCGACACCGGACCGGTGAACCAGCCGCCGGCCGGCTCGGCCGGGGTGACCGTCGCGGTCGTCACCGGCGTCTTGCTGCCGACCGTCACGGTGGTCTTGTTGTAGTTCTTGCCGTTGCCGTCAGGCTTGTAGTTCTTCTCGACGTTTCCGGCGATGTCCACGGCGAACCAGTGGACCTCGGTGGTCTGGTTGACCGTGATCTTCTGGGCGCCCTCACGCATGCCCGCCGCCATCAGCTTGGGCGAGTTGAAGGTCGGCCGGCTGCCGTCCAGCGTGTAGTACACGTTGGCCGACTCGTCGACCTCGAAGGTGAACGTGGTGGAGGTCTCGGTCGTGCCGGTGACCTTCAGCTGCGAGGTGGGCCGCTGCTCGTCGTCGGCGAAGGCGCGGGCGACCTCCAGGATGGCGATCTGGCCGTTGGCGAACTCCATCGCCTCCTCGTGGCCCTCGCTGAAGGCCGGCTGGAAGCCGACCGCGGTGAACCGCTTGGTGGTGGGGTTGTAGAGGTCGGCGCCGACCTCGAAGTCCCAGCCGATGATGCCGCGGTTGTACCAGTGCTCGTCGGCGCTGTTGCCGGCCGCCGAGTAGAGCACGTCGGTGACGGGACCGGTACGGCCCGGCCAGATCGCCGTACCACGGTGGGTCTGCACCGCGGACAGGATGTGGTCGGAGGCCGCCCAGAAGTAGTTCTCGGTGCCGTAATCCGCCCGCGGCAGCACCTCACGCCCGGTGGTCTTGTAGGCACCCGGAGGCCACATGAAGTAGCCGCCGTAGGAGTGGGTGTTCATGGCGAACTTGATGTTGGGGTACTGCTCGGTCAGCCACACCTCGTTGCGGGCCTCCGGCTCCGACAGCTCGGCGGGGCCGGCGTAGGTCTCCCCGGTGCAGGTGGTCGAGGCGCCGTTGTACCCGTCGAACAGGGAGCCGACCGAGAAGTTCCGGTTCAGGTCCACGCCCCAGCCGTTGCGGTTGGCGGGGTCGGCGGCGCTTGCGGCGCAGTGGTTGGTCATGTTCTTGCGCTGCATGTTGTAGTCGTACATCGAGTAGTGCGAACCGTCGGGGTTGGCGGTTGGCAACAGGAAGATGTCGAGGTTGTCCACGAGCTGCTTGGTCGCGGGGTCCTGCGCGTAGTTGCGCAGCAGCCGCTCGGCGGTCTCCACGCAGGTCAGCGTGGTCACCCACTCACGGGCGTGCTCCTGGCAGTAGAGGAAGACACCGACCTTGGAGCCGTCCCGCTTCTTGCCGATGCGCAGGACCTTCGTCTGGAAGGGCTCGCGCGACACGCTCGCCGGCGCCTTGAGGTAGTCGGTCAGCCGCGCCGCCGCCGCCGCGGCCACCACGCCCGCGCCCGCGTTGCCACGGTAGGTGTTAGCGCTCACCAGGGCCGCGGCGGCCGGGTCGGCGTTGATGGCGTCCACGACCTGCTTGGCGGTGCTGGTGAGCGCGCCCGTGCCGCTGGTGGCCAGGTTGACCACGATGTCCTTACCGGTGACCGCGACCGACAGCGGAGAGTCGGCGGCGTTGGGGTTGACCAGCGCCGCGCTGATGTCGTTGCCGCCCTGGTGGCCGTAGGCCTTGGAGGTCAGGTAGACGATGCCGGCCGATGCCGTGCCGAACTGCGCCTGGGCGAGCCGGCGGTAGCCGTTCGTCTTGTACGGCAGATCGATGATCCGCGCGATCTTCGGGAACTCCTGGGCCAGCCCGACGATCCGGTTGGTGACCTCGGTCGCGTCCATGTAGTGGTCGACGAAGTCGGAGACGTAGTGCTCGCCCGGTGCCGGACGCGGCGCGCCCAGCCACTTGCTCACGTTCACCGTCGCCGTGCCGCCGCGGTTGCTGGTGACGGTCACCTTGGTCGGCGTCTCGGTGACCGCGACGGGCGAGGTGAACCGGTGGTACATGTACTGGCCGGCGTCGGTGAAGCGGGACATCGTCGCCGTGCCCCCCGAGTCGGCGGCGGTGCCCGCCCCGCTGTCCCAGGTGGCGGTGAGGACGGTCTGCGCGTCGGTCGCGCTCGACTTCACCTCGACCGACAGGAAGCGCTGGTTGTTCAGACTGGTGAACCATTCGGCACGCAGGACCGTGAGCGTGTCGGAGTCCGCGGCCTCGGCCACCGCGATCCTCGCCAGGGCCCGGGCCCGCTCCAGCTTGTTGGCGACGAAGTCGCTTTCGTCGGAGATGACGCCACGCAGGTCGAAGCCCTCGTCCCGGAGGTAGTCGGCCTCCTTGGGGCTGAGGATGGCGTGCACCTCGATGCCGTCGTCCACGGGCTTCTTGTATTCGGCCAGGTCGACGCCCAGGTCGTTCAGTCGTTCCACATCGGCCTGGTCCGGCACGACGATCCTGATCAGGGCGACGCCGTTCTGCTCGGTGGCGGGCAGGCGGTCGGGGGTCACCTCGCTCACCGGTGGGCTCGGATCGGCGAGCACCGGGGGTGGGGTGACAGCCATCGCCAGGGGTAACGCGAGCACCACGGCGAAGCGGCGAGCTCTTCTGCGGTAGGCAGAGCCTCTCATCGATGATCCTCCATCTGGCGTGCCCCTGACCAGGTGGGGAGTTCAACCTGGCAGGCCGCACGCAAGTCGAGGGGAAGTCTTTTGGATCGGTCCGATTTCCGTCAAGCGGTGATTTTTCGCAATTAAGGGATTTTTCGGTAACGGTCTTGTTTCTAGGGATTTTGGGGGATCTAGCGCCCCGATCCCATTGGCGGTGCCGACACGAAACCCCTATGAAACCGGCGGCCCTGGCTGAGACATGCAGGTATCGGACCGGTCTTCCGACCGGCCCATGCCAAGACGGCGGCGCTGGTGGAGCTGGGGAGCTCCACCAGCGCCAGAGTTGTGACACGCCCGCTACCCGCCTGAAGGCAGACAGGTACCGCGTCGGTCGTCACTTGATGGTGTGTCGGTGGGTGTGGGGGTACCCGACTCCCTTCGTCACGACGACGGTGAACGTGGCCTGGGGCGTGCCACCCGTTGGCTCAGGACTGGTTGAACAGCGAGAGCGTCAGGGTCGAGTGGTACTCACCTGCGGCGACGTCCGCCGGAGTCCGCAGCGCCAGGTCGGCGTTGACCTGGTGGGTCCCGATCTCCTCGGCCGAGTCGGCGGTCGAGACCAGCAGTTCCTGGCCCTGCAGACCGACGGCGGGTGCGCCGGTGCCGTCGGAGACGACACTGGAGACCGGCTCACCGGCCGCCACCGCACCGGTCGAGGAACCCGACAGCAGACGCGGAGCCCAGCCCAGGTACTCCGGACCGATCGTCTTGGCCGGGTCTCCAGTAGCGGTGAACTGGCTGGACTGGCCGACGACCGCCCAGAAGTCACCGGCGGGGATCTCGTCCGGGAGGCGAGTGTCGGTCACGGTGACCGTCGGCAGGGTGCCGGTGAACTGGCGGGCGGCGGCGTCCGAGCCGTTCTCGGTGAGGGTCACCCCGTTGTTGTCGGCCACGGTCATCGACACCTCACCCGGAACGCGGATGGGCGCGATGTTGACCGAGACGTCGATGCCGTCGCTGGGCGGGTCGTCGGCAGCCATCGCCGGAACGGCCACACCCACAAGGGCGAGACCGAGCGCCGACGCAGCCAGTATCTGCGGGGTCCTATTGATTTTCACGTTATTGCTCCACTTATGGGGGGCGGGGCCGGCCGACCTGTCGGCCGGCCCCGTTTTGAACAAGGCGGTATCCCGGCATTCACACCGTTGCTACCGCCGGTCCGGTCAGCTGCAGCTGATCGCGGCGTAGGCGGGGTTGGACGACGAGGTGACCGGCTGGCCACTGACCGTCGCGGTGCCAGTCACGCTCGCCGTACCGGCAGCGAGCTGCGCGGTCCGGGCGTTGAAGGACTGGTACGCCTGCTTGCCCGGAGCCAGGTCGGCCACCGTCTTGGAGCCGTACGGGGTCGACAGCGTCACATTCGCCGGCACGGTGCCGTCGTTGACGGCGGTGACGGCCACGTACGCGGTGGTGCCCACGCAACGGGCCTGAGCGGAAACCGACAGCGAAAGGCCGGGGGTCAGCTTCGGCTGCTGCTGCGCGTTGAACCGGTCGAGCTTCACGGCCTGCGCCGCGTTGATCTCGGCCTGGCTGAGGAACTGGCTCGGCTTCAGCTTGAAGGCGTCGAAACCGCGGGCGATCTCGTTACCGTAGACGTGGCCGTTGTACCAGTAGACCGACCAGTAGCCGCCGGTGACCAGCGAGGTCGGGCTGACCGGGCCGCGGTCGAAGAACGCGATCTCCCTGGGGTTGCTGGAGTCGGTGAAGTCGAACACCGACAGACCACCCTGGTACCACGCCTGGACCATCACGTCGCGACCGGGGATCGGGATGAGCGACCCGTTGTGCGCGACACAGTTCTCCAGCGTCGTCTGCGCCACCGGCAGCTTGTAGTAGCTACGGAAGACGAGCTTGCCGTCGACGATGTCGTAGATCGAGTTCGCACCCCAGGACGGGAGGTCGGTGGTCCGGCAACGCGCACCGGAGCCGCCGCCCCACTCGTCGGTGAAGACGACCTTCGTACCGTCGTTGTTGAAGGTCGCCGAGTGCCAGTAGGCGTAGTTGGGGTCGGAGACCGCGTCGATCCGCTGCGGGTTCGTCGGGTCGGAGATGTCGATCAGGATGCCGTTGCCCGCACAGGCGCCGGCGGCCAGCCCGATCTCCGGGTACGCCGTGATGTCGTGGCACTGGTTGGTGACCGGCGACGGCGACCAGTTGGTGCCCGACGGGTGCTGCGTGGTGGGCGGGGTGTTCTGCAGGCCGTTGATCGCGCCGGTGTTCGGGTCGGTGAACAACCGGGGGTTGCTCACGACCGCGGCGTTCTGCGGCGCGGCCAGCGGAACCCGGATGACGTCGATCCGCCACAGCGAGGTGGCCGGGTCGGTCGCCGCCGTGTTGGCGCAGCCCGCGAGCTCCTGACCGGAGCGCACGCTGGAGGTGCCGGAGACGTAGACGTAGACGTTCTCCGGCTCGTTCTTGCTGGTCACCAGCGAGTGGGTGTGCGAGCCGCGGCAGGTCTGCACCGCCGCCACCTGCACCGGGTGGCTGATGTCGCTGATGTCGAAGACACGGACACCGCGGAACCGGTCGGGGTTGACGGTTCCGGTGGCGCCCTGAGTGCCACAGTCGATCCGGCCGCGGGTCTCCTCGACCGACATGAACAACAGGTTCCCGTACACCGACAGGTCGCCCTGCCCACCGGGACAGACCACCGACGTCTTCAGGACGGGGTTCCCGCCGTCGGAGATGTCGTAGATGTTGAAACCGTGGTAGTTGCCGGAGAACGCGTAGTTGCCGCTGAACGCCAGGTCAGAGTTGAGGTACGAACCGTTGCCTGGGCTGCTGGCGACGTAGAAACCCTCCGGTCGGTCCCGGTGGGCGGTCAGTTCGAGTCCGCTGATTGCCTGCTGGGCGTCCAGCCAGCCGGCGCCGAGACCGACCCGGGGGTCGACGTCGGCAGCCGCTGCGGAAGTCGCGGCTGGCAGGAGACCCACCATTAACGCGCCCACGGCGATGATCCCGAGCTTTTGTAGTCTGGCACGTCCCCCACGCGCCGAACGGCTACTTCTCACGGGCCGTTTCCCTTTCTTTCGGGCATCCCCTCCCTAGTTGATCTATCGCGAGAGGCGACCCGGGATCTGGCCGGTGCCACTTGTGACGCCAGCTGGGGGGGAGATCCACTTTGGTGTTACACGCGCACTGTAACCGGAAGTGACCTTGATGTTCTATACCCTGACATATCTACCGTTCCGGATAGACACCACCAAGCAAGGTAAAATAGGTCCAAATAATGAGTTCGTTGCCCACATTCCGATATCTGGCCACGTTTGTGCTGGTCACGGGCGTGCTCGCCGGCTGCACCACCGAGACTCCCAACGCGCCGGCAGCTCCTGTTATCGTTAACCCAGGAGCTCCTGGCAACCCCGGACAGACCTTGGCCGCCACCGCGCTGCCAACGGTCGATGACGCTGCGTTCACCGCCGCGGACGTGCTCTTCATGCAGGGGATGATCCCGCACCACGCCCAGGCGCTGCGGATGACCAACCTCGTCCCGTCCCGGAGCAAGAACCGGGACCTCACGTTGATCGCCCAGCGGATCCAGGCCTCCCAGGAGGACGAGATCAATCTGATGCGACGCTGGCTCAGCGACCGCGGCCAGACGGTTCCGGACGCGAACCACGATCACTCCGTCAAGGGCGGCGAACTCATGCCCGGAATGCTGACCGAGGAGCAGTTCGCCGAACTGAAGAACGCCACCGGCACGGACTTCGACCGGCTCTTCGTGCAGGACATGATCGCCCACCACATGGGCGCGCTGCAGATGGTCGAGAAACTCTTCAACAGCGACGGCGGCCAGGAAACGGAGATCTTCACCTACGCCTCCCACGTGGACGCCGACCAGCGCATCGAGATCAACCGCATGCAGCAACTCCTGACCCAACTGGGCGGCCCCACGACGAACTGACCCGCCACTCCCCCGCCCGGTCGAGACACGTTCGCCCGGGCGGGGGCTTCAGGCGCGTACACATCTTCGAGGACAGCGCGGCGCCGGTCGCAGAGATCGGCATGCCCGCTGGGTGGACAGCGTGACGAACGGGGTTCCGCGCCAGACCCGCAGTTGCTTGCGATAACGAAAGCTCGCTTATTGCATAAGCGAAAATCGCATGCTTCTATTTCGTTACGTCCGGCTTCGCTGTGACAACCACCCCCCAACCTGACAGAGGGTCCCATGAAGATCAGACGTTGGCTTGCCTCCCTCGTCGCCGCGACAACCGTGCTGGCAGGCGGCGCGATCCCCGCGACGGCCGCACCCGCCGGGCCACCCGCGCGGCCGCCCGCCGGGCCGCCACCGGACACGACCCTGGCCACCCACACCTACGCCTACGCGGACACCCCGGTGGGACAGCCGCTCAAAGGCTTCGCCCCCTACCTGTTCCCCGGCGACGACTACGGGACGAAGTACCCGGGCGGTCTCATGTGGAGCTACTTCGCGCTGAACGAGGTCATGAAGGACCCCGCCAACTGCAACACCTTCGACTGGACCATCTTCGACAAGGCGCTGGACGAGGCCGCCGTGTGGGGACGCCAGTCGGCTTTCCGCTTCTACGTCGAGTATCCGGGCGGCACCGCCTCCCACCCGGGCAACGGCATCCCGCCCTGCCTCAACGGCAAGATGACCACGCGGACCAACGGGTTCTGGGGCACGGTGAGCCCCGACTATGACGACCCCGACGTCATCGCCGCGTTCGTCAACTTCATCAACGCCTTCGCCGCCCGCTACGACAGGTCGGGACCGGGCGGTACCGCCGATCCCCGGATCGGGTTCATGTCCCTGGGCCTGGTCGGCCTGTGGGGTGAGTGGCACACCTGGCCGTACGACCGGGACACCGCCGACGGCTACCCGAACCTGATGCCCACCGACGCCACCATCCAGACGCTCATCAACGCCTACGACACGGCCTTCGACAACATCCAGCTCGAAGTCCGCTACCCGGGGCTGGCGGGAACCCGTACGGCGAACATCGGTTTCCACGACGACTCCTGGCCGTACAAGGAGTGGCGTGGCGGCCAGCTCAAGAGCATGACACTGCCGAAGTCCCTGAACGGCTGGGACGACGCGTTCACCCAGATCATGCTGGACAACGGCACGGAGAACCGCTGGACCACCCAGTCGATCGGCGGCGAGGCCCGCCCCGAGATCCAGGGCAGCCTGTACGCCAACTGGCCGGGCGGTGGGGGCCAGGTCGACGACGTGCTCGCCGCCACCGAGCTCACCCACATCAGCTGGATGATCAACCAGACGGGCGCGGGCGGCTACAGCGCCACCGACCCGAAGGTCGCCGCGGGCGTCCGGAAGATGGGCTACAACCTGCACATCCCGCAGGCCAACTTCAACGGCACCCTCGGCGGCACGTTCAAGGTCGGCGTGACCGTCCGGAACGACGGCGTGGCGCCCTTCTACTACCCGTGGAAGTTCGTGCTCGGGCTGCGCGACGCCGGCGGGACCGTGGTCAGGACGTGGGACACCGACTGGGACATCCGTACCGTCCAGCCGCTCAGGATCCGGGCCTTCCCCGACTGGAACGTGGGCGCGGACCCGACCTACCTCGACTACGGCCGCCCGGTGAACTTCTCGGCCACCCTCAACGCCTCCGGCGTGCCCGCCGGGACGTACCAACTGGTCCTGCGCGTCCGCAACCCGCTGGAGGCCATCACCAAGGACGTCCTGCGCAGCCGTCCCGCCGCCGTACGACTCACCGACTGGACCATCGACCGCTGGCGCCCCGCCTACCCACTCTCCTTCGCCAACGCCAACCAGGGCACCGACGGCTGGGTCAACCTGGGCTCAATCAGCACCAACGGCACCTCTCCATCACCGTCTCCATCACCGTCTCCATCACCGTCTCCCTCACCGTCGCCCTCGCCTTCACCCTCGCCTTCACCCTCGCCGTCTCCATCACCGTCACCGTCTCCCACTCCGACCGTGACCGGCCTGCTGCTGGACAACTTCGACGGCACACCCCCGTACCCGTCCAGCGCACAGAACGACCTGGGCAAATGGACCGGCGGCAACTGCTTCCTCGACGGCGGCGGATCCGGCGTCGTCACCGGTGGCGCGCTCAGCCTGCGCTACAACAACTGCGGCTGGTTCGGCAGCGACGTCGGCGTCGACCTGTCCTCCAAGACCTACCTGGTAATCCGCATCAAGGGCGCCTCCGGCGGCGAACAGACACACTTCAACCTCGGCCTGGGCGGAGCAACCAAGCTCTTCGCCGACTTCACCCTCGACGGCGGGGCACACCCGACAATCACCACCACCTACCAGGACATCAAGATCCCGATGGCCGCCAACGGAATCAACCGCAACTCCCCCAGCCAGCTCGCCATGGGCTTCTGGTACGGCGGAACCTCCACCATCACCATCGACGAGATCCGCTTCGAGTAGCCGTCCCGGCCGACGCCCTGGTGGCCCTCGTCCAGGGCGTCGGCTCCCCCACGATTCACGGAGAGCTCCATGTCGCATTCGCTCAGGAAGCCGTTGCTCGTGGTGCTGGCGGCATCCGCCTTGGTCATCGGCGGGGTGGTCACAACCGCCCAGGCGCAGACCCGTACCTACCAGGCCGACTTCGCGACCGTCATAGCCAACCCCGAACGCGGCTACCACAACCGCTACGAGATCATCAACGACCCCGCCGTCAACGACTACGCCAACGCCTCCTCGATCCCGGGCTTCAACCCCGACCTCCTGGACCGGACCTTCGCCCGCGCCAAGCAGCACGGCAACACCCTCATCCACAGCTACCTCCACCTGGACAAGTACGTGGCGTCCGACAACCTGCCGCAGGCGCTGCTGGACAACCTGACCAGCGGCCTCGCGGCGGTACGCCAGGCCGGTATGAAGATCGTGCTGCGCCCGGCCTACACCTGGGACGGCTGGGCCGCCGTCACCGAGGCCAAGGTGCTCCGCCACATCGAGCAGATCGGCGCGGTGATCTCGGCCAACGCCGACGTCGTGGCGCACCTGGAGACCGGGTACCTGGGCGCGTGGGGCGAGTGGCACACCGGGAACTACGCCGACCCCTTCGCCCAGGACCAGGCGGTCACCCGCTACCGGATCGTCAAGAAGATCCTCGACACCACGCCGGCCTCTATCCCGCTGGCGATGCGCTATCCGATCTTCATCAAGGAGATGGTGGACCCGCCCTCGTGCATCGTCCCGGAGGGCTGCGCCCTGACCCAGGCGCAGAAGGACCGGATCGGCTTCCACAACGACTGCTTCCTGGCCGACTACAACGACATGGGGACCTACGACAACAACTCCTGGATGGGTTGGTACAACATCGAGGTCAAGAAGCAGTGGATGTACGACCGGCAGACGTCGGCGGGCACCAACACGATCATGGGGGGTGAGACCTGCAACTCCGACGGTTACAACGACGCGGCGGGCGTGAACGTCCAGACCGAGATGTCCAAGCTGAACTTCACCGAGATCAACGAGGACTACGCCGCGGTCAACACCGACAAGTGGAAGGCCACCAACCTCGCCGCCGCCGGGAACGACCCCGCCGAGACCGCCTTCACCCGGATCAAGCGCAAGATGGGTTACCGGATCCGGTTGGTCGACGCGAGCTTCCCCGACTCGGTCCAGCCGGGCGGCCAGCTCGCCTTCTCGGCGAACCTGAGCAATGACGGCTGGGCGGGGCCGGTCAAACCACGCCCGGTGTTCCTCGTTCTCGACGACGGCACCCGCCGATTCGACATTCCGGTGCCCGGTCTGGATCCGCGCGCGTGGACGCCCGGGGTGCGTGCCGTACCGACCCAGACCGTCTCCGTGCCGTCGAACGTGCCGCCCGGCAGTTACCGGCTGGCGCTCTGGCTGCCCGACTCCGCCACCGGCCTGCGGTCACGCCCCGAGTACTCGATCCGGTTCGCCAACGCCGGCACCTGGTACGCGGCCACCGGGTACAACGTGCTGGCGAGCAACTTCACCGTCGGCCAGTGCGCACCGAACTGCCCGACCCCCTCGCCGTCTCCATCACCCTCACCGTCGCCCTCGCCTTCACCCTCGCCGTCTCCATCACCGTCACCGTCTCCCACTCCGACCGTGACCGGCCTGCTGCTGGACAACTTCGACGGCACACCCCCGTATCCGTCCAGCGCACAGAACGACCTGGGCAAATGGACCGGCGGCAACTGCTTCCTGGACGGCGGCGGATCCGGCGTCGTCACCAGCGGCGCACTCAGCCTGCGCTACAACAACTGCGGCTGGTTCGGCAGCGACGTCGGCGTCGACCTTTCAACCAAGACTTACCTGGTCATCCGCATCAAGGGCGCCTCCGGCGGCGAACAAACACACTTCAACCTCGGCCTCGGCGGAGCAACCAAGCTCTTCGCCGACTTCACCCTCGACGGCGGAACACACCCGGCCATCACCACCACCTACCAGGACATCAAGATCCCGATGGCCGCCAACGGAATCAACCGCAACTCCCCCAGCCAGCTCGCCATGGGCTTCTGGTACGGCGGAACCTCCACCATCACCATCGACGAGATCCGCTTCGAATAGCGGCCTGACTGCCACCGCCCTCGGTTTCGCTTATGAAGCCGGGGGCGGCGGCGTTTCTTGCTGGTGGGGGTGGATCACCGTCAACATCACCTTCGTTATGGTTTCGCAACTGGACCCCAAAGCCTTCCTATTGACAAGTAAACGAAATGTTTCGAAGATTGCGCCATGTCGAACACCTCAGAGCCGGTGCCGGCCGAGGTCCGCAGGGAGCGGATTCTCGCGATGGTGCTGGAACACGAGTTCGTCCGGGTCAGCGACCTGAGCACGATGTTCGGCATCTCGGACGTGACGGTCCGGGCCGACCTCGGGGCGCTGGAGGAGCGCAACGCCCTGCGCCGGGTCCGTGGCGGGGCGATGGCCGTCGGCAGGCGACCACGGGAGGAACCCTCCTTCGAGGAGGCGCTCAGCGCGTCCGCGATCGAGAAGACCCTGATCGGCGCGGCGGCCGCGGCGATGATCTCCGACGGCGAGAGCGTCATGCTCGACGTCGGCACCACCACCACGTTCATCGCCCGCGCCCTGGTGGCGCGCGACGACCTCCGCGACGTCGTGGTGTTCACCAACGGGCTCAACATCGCGCTGGAGCTGGAGGTGGCCATCCCCCGGATCACGGTCGTGCTCACCGGCGGGACGCTCCGCCCCCTCCAGCACTCGCTGGTCGATCCGATGGCCCAGCACGTCTTCGAGCGCGTCAACACCTGCACGGTGTTCCTGGGATGCAACGGCGTGCATCCGGTCGCCGGAATCACCAACATCAACCTTCCCGAGGCAGAAATGAAGAAGCGGATGTTGCGGGCCACCGCCCGTCGCGTCGTGGTCGCCGACGGCTCCAAGATCGGCCAGATCCAGCTGGCCGCCGTCGCGCCCATCTCCGGCGTGGACCTGCTCATCACCGGTCCTTCGGCGGACGCCAGGACCCTGGATCTCCTCCGCGACCAGGGCCTGCGGGTCGAGGTGGTCGGATCATGACCACCGTCGCCGCTCCGCCGCGCCGCCCCAGAGCCGCGCAGCCCTCGAGGCGGAACCGCTTGCGCTCCGGCGACGCGCCGGTGGCCTGGCTGTTCCTGCTTCCCGCGCTGGCCGGCTTCGTGATCTTCTACCTGGTGCCCACGGTGCGCGGGTTCTGGATCAGTCTCACCGACTGGAACCTGCTGTCCGACCCGGAGTTCGTCGGCCTGGACAACTACCGGGAGATGCTCCAGGACGACAAGTTCTGGAACGCCCTGCGGATCACCGCCGAGTACGTCGTGATCAACATCGGCAGCCAGACGGTCCTGGCCCTCGCCATCGCGGTGCTGATGGACCGCCTGACCCGATCGGTCCTGGTCAGGGCGCTGATCGTGGTGCCCTGGCTGGTGCCCAACGTCACGGTGGCCGTCGTGACGCTGTTCATGCTCGACCGCAACGTGGGCTTCGTGAACCACGTCCTGGACCTGTTCGGCCTGGACCCGCAGGCGTTCTACGGCAACTCCGACCAGGCGATCCCGACGATCGCCCTGGTCAACACCTGGCGCAACATGGGCTACACGGCCCTGCTGTTCTTCGCCGGCATCCAGATGATCCCGCGCAGCCTCTACGAGGCGGCGGCCATCGACGGAGCGGGCGAGTGGACGCTGTTCCGCCGGGTCACTCTGCCGCTGCTGCGGCCGGTCATGGTGCTCGTGCTGGTCGTCTCGATCATCGGATCGTTCCAGATCTTCGACACCGTGGCCGTGACGACCAAGGGCGGGCCCGCCGATGCGACGAGGGTCATCTACTACTACATCTACCAAAAGGCCTTCAACGAGTTCCATATGGGCTACGCGGCCGCGATGGCGGTGGCGCTGTTCCTGATCCTCATCGTGCTCACCCTGGCCCAGATGCGCATGCTCCGCGCCGCCGACTCCGATCTCCGTTAAAGGGACTGCTGACATGGCTGTTCGATCCCTCACCGCGGGCGCCACTGGAGCGGCCCACCAGCGCTCGCCGCGCCGGCGCCGCAGGAGTCCCGGCCGGGTGCTCGCCTGGATCCTGCTGGCGATCCTGCTGGTCGTCACGCTCTACCCGTTCGTCTGGATGGTGCGCACCGCCTTCACCGGGAACCACGAGATCTTCGACGGCGACTACTCGCTCGTTCCGGCCGACCCGACGCTGATCAACTTCAGGCGGGTCCTCGGGCAGACGAGCGTGGCGGAGGCGATCGCCGCCGGCGGCAGCGGCGCCGAGCTGAACTTCTGGCTCTACCTGCGCAACTCCCTCGTTTTCACCGCGGTCGTGGTGATCGGCCAGGTGGGGTTCAGCGCCACCGCCGCGTACGCCTTCGCCCGGCTGCGGTTCAAGGGCCGGGACACGCTGTTCGCGGTGTTCCTCGCGGGCCTCATGGTTCCGCCGATCTTCACCGTGCTGCCCAACTTCGCCCTGGTCAGGAGCTTGGGCTGGCTCAACACGTTCCAGGGGACGCTCGCGCCGTACCTGCTCATGACCCCGTTCGCGATCTTCTTCCTGCGGCAGTTCTTCCTCGGCATCTCACCTGAGATCGAGGACGCCGCCACGATCGACGGCGCCGGGAAGGTCACCGTCTTCTGGCGGATCATCCTGCCGATGAGCGGCCCGCCGTTGAGCACCCTGGCCCTGATCACCGCGGTGTTCGCCTGGAACGAGTACCTGTGGCCGCAGTTGGTCGGCAAGGACGACGGGGTGCGGCTGCTCAACGTGGCGCTCGGCGTCTTCCGCCAGGCCTCGCCGACCTCCTCCCCCGACTGGGCCGGGCTGATGGCCGCGGCGACGCTTCAGGTCATCCCGGTCTTCCTGCTGCTTCTCCTCTTCGGTCGCAAACTCGTGAACTCGCTCGGGTTCACCGGAATCAAGTAACCCCGCCGGCGGATCCCCCAACCGGCGCGCCTGTCCGGCGTGCGGGGATCCCGCCAACCCCCCGAAAAAAGGAACGATCATGAATCGTAAGCTCGGTGCGCTCCTCGCCCTGGCCGTGACGCTCACCGCCTGTGGCACCACCAACGAGCCGACCGGCGATTCCGGCCAGGCCGCGGAGAAGGTCACGCTCACCTACAGTCTCTGGGACCCTAACCAGCTCCCCGCGTACCAGGAGTGCGCGAACGCGTTCACCGCCAGCACCGGCATCCAGGTGAAAATCACCCAGCAGGGCTGGGAGGACTACTGGAACGGCCTGACCACCTCGCTGGTCTCCGGCACCGCCCCCGACGTGATCACCAACCACGTCGCGTACTACCCCGAGCTCGCCGCCAACAACCAGCTGCTCGACATCCAGCCGTACGTGGACAAGGACAAGGTCGACCTGTCCCAGTACACCGGCGACCTGGCGTCCCTGTGGGTCAAGGACGGCAAGCGGTACGGCCTGCCGCAGGACTGGGACACCATCGCCCTCGTCTACAACGTCAAGGACATCACGGACGCGGGTGTCGACCCGGCCGGCCTCGACGACCTGACCTGGAACCCGGCCGACGGTGGCACCTTCGGCGCGCTGGTCAGGAAGCTCACCGTGGACGAGAACGGCAAGCGCGGCGACGAACCCGGCTTCGACAAGACCAAGGTCAAGATCTACGGCTGGGGCCTGGAGCAGGGCGGCGGCGTCGTGGGTCAGACGCAGTGGTCCTGGATGCCGCTGTCGATGGGCTTCCAGTACCTCGACAAGAACCCGTTCGGCACCGACTACAAGCTCGACGACCCCCGCCTGGCGCAGGCGCTCACCTGGTGGCAGGACCAGATGAAGGCGGGCTACGTCATGCCCCGGGAGGAGGCGGGCAAGCTCGGCCTGGAGCCGATGATGCAGACCAACAAGGCCGCGCTCGTCCCGGACGGCTCCTGGCGGATCAACACCTGGGCGCAGAGCACCCAGCAGAAGTTCGCCTTCGCCCCGCTGCCGCAGGGTCCCGAAGGGCGTAAGACGATCATCAACGGCCTCGCGCCGTCCATCACCGCCGGCACCAAGCACCCCGACCAGGCGTGGGAGTGGGTCAAGTTCCTCGGCTCCAGCGCCTGCCAGGACCTGGTGGCGAAGAAGGCCGTGGTGTTCCCGGCGATCAAGACGGCCGCCGCGACGGCCCTGGAGGCGCACAAGTCCAAGGGCGTGGACGTCTCGGCCTTCACCGAGATCGCCGCCAACCCGGCGAACCTGGCGTACTACCCGATCACCGGCAGCGCCAACGAGATCAACACCAACGCCCAGGCGGTGATCGACGAGATCCAGGAATTCAAGGTCGTCCCCGCCGACGCGCTCAAGCAGCTCGACGAGCGCGTCGCCTCGATCCTCAAGTAACCCCGCGATCCACCACGAACCTCGGCCCGGTACGGCTCGCGCGAGCCGTACCGGCCCATCCTGAGAAGGACGGCAATGGAGACCATTCTGCAGCTCGGGGGCCATCGTCTGCCCGCTCGCCTGCCCGGCGAGCCGCGAGCGGCCGGCGACGGGCTGATCATCCCTGCGGGTGACATCCAGATCCTGCATCCCTTCGGCGAGACCACCTTCTACCGGCACGGCTGGAACTCCTACAGCCCGACGTCGTGGTGGCCGCTGGGCGGCGACCCGCTGCGCATCCCGGCGGAGTCGCGCCGCCTGACGGCCGACGACATCGACAACGACAGCCCGTGGCGGCACGGCGGCAGCGCGGTCGGCGCGCTGGACGGACCGGACGGGAACATCCTCCTGCTGGGCGGCCTCGGCCTCGACGTGCCGCGGGTCGAGGCCGACGGGCGCGTGCTGGCCGGTCACTTCGAGGCGGCGGGCGCGGACTGGTTCCTCGCCTACGGCCGGGAGGAGGAGGTGTTCGCGCAGTACGCCGCCCTTCTCGGGGAGCGCCTCGGCCGCCGGACCACGACGGCGGGGAACGTGTGGTGCAGCTGGTACTCCTTCTTCGAGGACATCACCGAGCCGCTCATCCACAAGGTCCTGGACGACCTGCGGGGATACCCGTTCGACGTGGTCCAGCTCGACGACGGCTGGCAGCGGTGCGTCGGCGACTGGGCGGCCAATGCCGACTTCCCGTCCGGCATGGCCGACCTGGCCTCCCGCATCCAGGAGCGCGGCTTCACCCCGGGCCTGTGGCTGGCGCCGTTCATCGCGCCCGCCCAGTCCCAGATCTACCGGACCCGGCCCCACCTGTTCCTCCACGACGAGCACGGGCAGCCCAAACCGGCCGGGTTCAACTGGGGCGACTACTACTTCACGTTGGACACGACCCTGCCGGAGACCCGCGACCACCTGACGGAGACCTTCCAGCAGGCGCGCGACTGGGGCTACCGCTATCTCAAGCTCGACTTCATGTACGCCGGGGCGCTGTCGGGGGCGCGCCACCAGGACATCCCCCGCGAGGAGGCCTACCGCGACGCCGTCCGCCTGATCCGCGAGGTCGCCGGGGAGGACACCTACCTGCTCGGCAGTGGCGTCCCGATCATCCCGTCGATCGGTGTCTTCGACGGCATCCGGGTCAGCCCGGACGTGGCGCCGTACTGGGACAACAGCGAGCGCTCCACGGACTACTCGGGGGCGGGCGCCCGCAACGCGGTCATCGCCTCGCTCCACCGGCTGTGGCTGCGCCCCCTGCTGGAGGTGGACCCCGACCCGGTGTTCTTCCGTACCCGCTACAACCTGCTGGACGGCGAGACCAAGCGGCTGCTCACCGACCTCGCCCACATCTGCGGCTTCCGCGCCGTCTCCGACCCGGTCGAGTGGCTCGACGACCCCGAACGCCGGGCCCTGGCCGCTTTCCTGACCGACCGTCCAGAGGTCCGCCGCGTCGGCCGCTACCGTTTCACCGTCGACGGGAGAGAGGTCGATTTCACCCCTTACGTCAACCCGGACGGGCGCATCTCGGATCGGTTACTGGTGAAGTGAGGTGAGCCCGTGCCCCTTTCCGAGGGGTAAACTCCTGTCTCCAGGAGGTTTCGGATGGCAAAGGTCGTCATCACCGGGGCCGGGAACGTCGAGCTCACCCGCAAGATCCTTTCGGATCTCTTCTCCAGCGCCGAGCTCGGCGGCACGCTTCACGTCGCGCTGCACGACGTGGACCCCGGGCGGCTGGCCACGGCCCAGGCGCTCGCCCGGCGGCTGGACTCCGAGACGGGCGCGGGGGCCACCATCGACGCGGGCCGGGACCGGCGGCCGCTGCTCGACGGCGCGGACTTCGTCATCTGCCAGTTCGACGTCGGCGGCTACGACGCGGTGCTGCGCGACTTCGAGATCCCCCGCCGGTACGGCCTGCGCCAGACCCTCGGGGACACCATCGGCGTCGGCGGCGTCTTCCGCGCCCTGCGGACCATCCCCGTGCTCCTCGGCCTGGCCGGGGACATGACCGAGCTGTGCCCGGACGCCTGGCTGCTGACCTACACCGATCCGATGGCCACGCTGTGCTGGGCGCTCCGGGAGGGCACGCCGCTCCGCAACGTCGCCGGGCTGTGCTACTCGGTCCGGGACACCCACGCCCTCCTGGCCGACCTGGTCGGACGCGAACTGGAGGAGATCACCTTCCGCACGGCCGGGGTGAACCACCAGGCCTTCGTGCTGCGTTTCGAAAGCGAAGGTCACTCGCTCTACCCCGAGCTGGACCAGCTCATGGCGAGCGACCAGGAGCTGCGCGGCCACGTCCGCAGCGAGATCTACCGCCGTTTCGGCTACTTCCCCACCGAGTCGAGCGAGCACGCCGCGGAGTACGTGCCGTGGTTCCTCCCGCACGAGAAGGAGGTCGCGCGGCTCGGCCTGCCGCTGGAGGAGGCCCTGCGGCGCAGCGCACGCAAGCTCGACGCCTACGAGCGGCTGCGCGGCTCGCTGGCCTCCGGCAAGCCGCTGCTGGCCAGGTGGAAGCATTTCGAGATGGCCTCCGAGGTGATCCACTCCATGCTCACCGGGACGCCGCGCGAGGTCTATCTGACGCTGCCGAACGCCGGGCTCGTCGACAACCTGCCCGCGCAGGCGTGCGTGGAGGTCCCGGCCCTCGTCGACGGCTCCGGGATCCACCCGCAGGTGATCGGATCGTTGCCCGTCCAGCTCGCCGCGTTGAACCGTACCTTCCTCAATGTGGTAGAGCTGACGGTGACCGCGGCCCTTCAGGAACGACGATCGGCGGTGTATCAGGCGGCCATGCTTGATCCCAACACCTCGGCCACCCTGCCTCTGGCGGCCATCGAGGAACTCTGCGACGAGCTCATCGACGCGCACGAGGCGCTGCTGCCCGCGGGCATCGTGCGGGGCGGGCGCGCCGTACCGGGCGAGGCCTGCTGATGACGGATGCGGCGGCGGCGCCGGACATCGCCGCGGATGTCCGGCGCGAGCGCATCGTCTCCATGGTCCTGGAGCACGAGTTCGTCCGGGTCACGGATCTGGCCGAGATCTTCGGGGTCACCAGCGTCACCATCCGCGCCGACCTGGAACTGCTCGACAAGCAGGGGGCCATCCGCCGCGTCCGCGGCGGCGCGATCCCGGTCAAGCCGTCCCGGGCGGTGGAGCCGTCCTTCGAGGTCTCCCTCGGCAGCGCGGCCGTGGAGAAGACCCGGCTGGCCCGGCACGCGGCCGGCCTGGTGGCCAGCGGCGAGAGCCTGGTCATCGACGCCGGCACCACGACGACCTTCCTCGCCCGCGCCCTGGTCACCCGCGCCGACCTGGCCGACGTCGTCGTCTTCACCAACAGCCTCCGGGTGGCCGTCGAGCTGGAGCCCGCGATCCCCCGCATCACGGTGCTGGTCACCGGTGGAACGTTGCGACCGGTCACCCACGCGCTGGTGGATCCGCTCGGCGCCCTGATGCTGGAACGGATCCACGCCGACACGCTCTTCCTGAGCTGCCACGGTGTCCACCTGGATTCCGGCGTCACCGGGGTCAACCTGCTCGAAGCCGAGATGAAGCGCAAGATGCTCGGCGCGTCACGGCGGCACATCGTGCTCGCCGACTCCTCGAAACTGGGCCGGACCGGGCTGGCGCCCGTCTGCACCCTCTCCGAGGTGGACCTCCTGATCACCGGCAAGGAGGCCGACCCGAAACTCGTCACCGCCCTGCGCGAGGACGGGACACCGGTGGATCTCGCGGAGTAGCCGCCTTCGTTAACGAAGAATCACGGTTTCGTCTTGGAGACTGCCCAGGTCAGCGAGGTTCGACGACCGGGCGACCACGCCCGCCAAGCCGCCCTCGCCTTGCTGTCCACCGCCTCCCGGCTAGCCCCCGTGTACCGGACCGTTCGGCACGGGCAAGTCGTGCTCGCCTTGTTCCGTACGTGCGATGACGGAAACCACACCGCTCGGCTCGAATACCGCCAGGCGTACGGCGGCGACCTCCGTGACGCCATGCTGGCGCAGGACGACGTCCAGGTCCTGCCGTGTCATTCCACAACGGCGCAGGGCAGGCTGTTGCACCACGCCGTCGTGGACGATCAGGCGCGGGGGCGGGTCGGCCATCCGGCGTACTCCGGGCATGAACCGCAGGTGAACGACGGCGAGGTGAGCGAGCAACAGCGTGATCAGGGCAGCCGCGCCATCCAGCCAGGTGGCGTCGGTCGCCGTCGCGGTACGCCCGATGAGCGCTCCGACCGCGACGGCCGTGACGAAGTCGAACGGGGCAAGCTCAGCCAGCGCGCGCCGCCCGGTGAACCGGAACACCACTACCGCGGTAACAAACAGCGCCAACACCTTGACCGCGGCCAGCAACGCCCGTTCCGGCTCGCCCACCAGCGCGTCGAGCACACCACTCATGCCAGACCCGGCCGACCCCGAACAACGCCGAAAGTCCTAGCGTCGGCCCCAACGACGATCATTCCGACTCTGTCCACGTACCTTGCCCCCGACTTCACGCGCATCACGAGGTGGCCGGGCTACCGCCAGAACGCATGTGAGGCTTCGCCGGTGGCCGGATGAGTCACCGGTCAGGCGTCTCAGCGTGGCGTGGTCTACCCTGCCCATGATCCACGAAACGTGGGCTGTCTCGTACTTGGCCGGGGCTTCGCTTCGCGCAGTAGGTCGCGACGTCGCCACTGCCTAGCCGAGGCCCGAATCGTAGATGAGCCAACGTTCGGTTGGGCTGTTTCGGCCCAGCCAGTAGCCCCAGCCGTGCTGGCCGCTCGGCATTTCCGGGGTGTCGTGTTGTCGTTGCAGGTCGAATAGGACACCGACGTAGACGACATCGCGGAATCTCCCCTGGGGATCGCGGTCGTTGTGCGCACTGGCGATTTTGACGTTGCTCACGCTCCAGTCGCAGAGAATGCTGGGGGAACCACCCTGGATGCGCTCCGCGAATGCTGGGGTCGAGAGGGCGCTGACCTTTTCCGCGTCATTGGCGTTGATCGCGGCCAGGTAGGCCGTGACCGTCCGAGCAGGAGGTTCCGTCACCGAAGGAACCGGGATTCCGGAGGATGTCCGTGCACAGTCTCTCGCGCACCCTGTGGCACCGGCAACGGACACAAGAACCAGCGCCAAACCGATTCGCATGAGACGCAATGATCCAACTCCTTTGGAACACCCTGCCCTGCACCAGATGAATTGGTCCCGATTCCATCGATCGTACAGATCACGTGATCAAGTTCCGGGAGTTCCACCTGTAGGGGTCAGCAGTTTCGTGGCGTTACCAGGCCGGATTCGTACGCGAGAACTACGAGCTGAGCGCGGTCGCGGGCGTGGAGTTTGGTCATGGCTCGGTTGATGTGGGTTTTCGCGGTCAGCGGGCTGATCACCATGTGGTCGGCGATCTGGTCGTTGGACAGGCCCTGCGCGACCAGTGCGACGGCCTCGCGTTCGCGGTTGGTCAGTTCTTCCAGGCCGGTGCCCAGGCCGGTGTTGAGCGGCTGGGTGACGTACCGGTTGATCAATCGGCGGGTGATCGACGGTGCGAGCAGGGCGTCGCCACGCGCGGCGACGCGGATGGCGTGCAGGAGATCTTCCGGCACGATGTCCTTGACGAGGAATCCGGCGGCGCCGGCCCGCAGCGCGTTGAAGACGTATTCGTCCAGGCCGTAGTTGGTCAGGATGACGACGTGCACCTGGGCCAGGGCCGGGTCCGCGGCGATGCGCCGGGTCGCCTCGATACCGTCGACGACCGGCATCTGGATGTCGATGAGCGCGATGTCGGGCAGGTGTTCCCTGGCGAGGGCCAGGCACTCCTTCCCGTCGGCGGCCTCGGCCACCACCTCGATGTCGTCCTCGACGTCGAGAAGCGCGCGGAATCCGCTGCGAATGAGCGGCTGGTCGTCGACCAGCAGGACACGGATCATGACGTCTGCTTCACGGGAAGTTCGGCCTGGACGGTGAAGCCGCCCTCGCTGCGCGGCTGCGCGCGTAGGTGGCCGCCGAGGGCGGTGACGCGTTCGCGCATCCCCAGCAGCCCGACACCGGGTATGGGGGCGCTGTCCGGCGTGGCCTTGCCGTCATCATCGACTCGTATGACCAGGATGTCCGGACGGTAGTCGATCTGGACCGACGCCGTCGTGGCGGCGGCGTGACGGGCGATGTTGGTCAGCGACTCCTGAACGATCCGGTAAGCGGTCCGGTCCACCGCGGCCGGCATGTCATGTCGTTGTCCCTCGATCGTCAGCTTCGCGTCCAGGCCGGTCGTGCGGGCTCGTTGCACCAGTTCCGGGACGTGGTCGAGCCCATGCGACGGGGTCTTCTCATCGTCGCGCAGCACCTCCAGGGTCGCGCGCAGTTCCCGGGCCGCCTCCCGACCGGCCTCCCGGATCGCCAGCAGGGCCTCCGGCACCTGTTCACCCCGCTTCTGGGCCAGGTGGACGGCGACTTCGGCCTGCACCTTGATGACGGAGATCTGGTGGGTGAGCGAATCGTGCAGCTCCCGCGCGATGTGCAACCGCTCCTCGTCGGCGCGGCGGCGCGCGGTCTCCTCCCGGGTGCGCTCGGCCTCATCCGCCCGCTGCTCGGCCTGCCGCAGCGCCTCCCCCGCCGCACCGGCCGCGATCAGCCAGGCTATCTCCAGGGCGCCCCGGGCCTGCGCAAGCGCCTCGCTCGTGTCGTGCAGGCCCGAGGCGAAGGCCGCGAGAGGGAGAACGGCCAGCATGGCCACGCTCGCCACCACCGTGATGGTGCGGTGTCCCGCCCGCACGGCCGCATACACCGCGAACAGGTACGCGACGGCAGGCACGTCGAACCCGGCCGCCTGGTACCCCACCGCGCACAGCCCGGTAACGACCAGAACGGGAACCGGAGCTCGACGGCGCACGGCCAACCCCAGGCCGCCGCCCGTCAGTAGCCCGTAGCCGAGCAGGTCGAGGTAGGTACGGGAATGCTCCCCGGACAGCCCGGTGAACAGAAGCGTCGCCGCCACGCCGACGGCGATCGCCCAGTCCCTGACACCGATCGGTCCCCTGCCCATGCGTGCACCCTAACCAGATGTTCGCGCGACCAAATCCTACGCACGGATGACCGGCCACCTACCGCACACGCGGTACCTCCGCGGTTCCTGCCACGTTCGCGGCAGCGCGAAATGCCTGCATCCGAAGGACGACCGGCGGCGGGCTGAGCGGACATGCTCAGGCTACGTCCAGTCGTAGGAGGAAAGGAGCATCTCATGTCCGCCCGTCACCTGCTTGCCGCCGCCACACCCGCCCTGCTCGGAGCTTTCGGGCCTGCCACACCAGCGACCGCGCACATCCTGGCCCAGCCCGCCGCCCCCGCTGCCTACGCCCTGACCGCCGGGCGCCTCTGGGCCTCGGTGGCCGTGCTACTGGGCTTGGCCGGCGCGGTCATCGGCGGGCTGGCCCTGGCCCGCTCCACCGGTCGAATCGGCAACGGCACCGGAAGAAGGGGAGCCATCGTGGCCCTGGTGGCGGGACTGGCCGGCCTGGTCATCGGCGGACTGGTCGTGGCCACCGCCGACGGCGGCCCCGGCACCGGCGGCGGAATAGTCGGGGGCTTCGTGGCCCTGGTCGTGGGATTAATCGCCCTGATCCTCGGCTGGCTGACTCTGACCCGCTTCCGCCGCACCGGCTGACCACCCTCGCCGGAGCCGGCTCATCGATCCGCCCCGGGAGAAGACTGGCGCGAACGTCGGCGAACCGAGCGCGTGATGATCGGTAGGCCGATCAGGCTGGGGAGCAGCCAGAAGGCGATCGTCGGCAGCCGGTTCCACAGCGGAAGGTTCGGGCCGTTGTCGACGTAGAAGCCGGTGAGCAGGCCGATGTAGGACAGGCCCATCCCGGTGATGTGGACGGCCGGGAATCGTCTTCTGCTCAGGTAGCCGGTCAGCCCGCAGGCGAAGGTGAGGCACCCGATGGCGAGCAGATGGGCGTTCTCCGGCCACCGCATCACCGACATCGCGGTCATGGTGCCGAAGACCATGCTCAAGCCCCAGATGTAGACACGGCCATAGCGCAGGTGGCGTCGCCTGCCCTTGCGGGAGAAGGTCGCCACGGTGCCCGCGATCACGCTGGTCAGCCCGGCCGCGATGTGCAGAATCAGCACGATGCGGAACAACGGGTCGGGGTGGGTGACGGGAAGGCCAGGCATATCCATGCTGAGTCCATAAGTAGCATTACTACCTATAGTGAGCCTATGCATGGGATAGGCGTTTGGGAAGCCCTGATATAGCGTTACTACCTATGAGGGCCGAGGCCTTGAAAGGCCATCTGGACGCGTTGCTGCTGGCCACCCTGGAAGAGGGGCCTCGACACGGGTACGCGATCAAGGAAGCCCTGTGCGAGGCGACCGGGGGCAGGCTCGATCTGCCGACCGGCACGATCTACCCGGCTTTGCACCGGCTGGAAAGAGCCGGTCTGATCAGCGGGACCTGGTCGGTGACGGCCGGGCGACGTCGACGCACCTATCAGCTGACCGGCTCCGGCGTTGCGGCCCTGAGGGAGGCGCGCCAGAACTGGAGTGAGTTCGCCGACGTCATCTCTTCGGCGTTGCGGAGCACACCGTGGCCGATCACGAGCTGATCGAGCGTGAACTCGACGTCCTGGCAGGACGGCTCCCGGCCTCCATCGTGGACGAACTGGCCGACGGCCTGACCGAGACGTACCAAGCTCAGTTGGCCCGGTTGGGCGAGCCCGACGCCGCGGCCAAGGCCACCCTGGCGGAGTTCGGAGACGCCGACACCATCAGCGCCGCCTTCGTCCGGGCGGCTCCCGGACGCGCCGCGGCGCTGGTGTTGCTGGCCATCGGGCCGCTCGTCGGAGCTCTCTGGGCCACCGCACTGGTGACCGCCCAGGCATGGACCTGGCCGGTGCCGATTGCCGCCCGGTTGACCGTGGGAGCGACACTTGCGCTTCTCGTGACCGTGCTCGCGCTGACCATACGGGCCAAGCGCCACTACAAGGCGGTGCAGATCGGGGCCATAGGCGCTGCCTGCGGATTCGTGATGCTGGACCTGACCGTGCTGATCACCGCCAAGGTCCTGGCCACACCGTCGCTTCTGATCGCGTGTGCGCTGGCGGCGAGCCTGACCAGGATCACCATTACCGCACAACTGCTGATCAGGTTCCGCTGACGTTCTCGCGTTCCCCGGAGGGCGCACGAGAACCCTCAGGTAACATCTGTCGTGCGGGGACCAGCGACATTCCTTCTGGTCATGAGGGACTAACGGGTGAACAGCGCAAGTGATCCGGACGCCGATTTCCGGGCTGGGCTCCAGCAGCACTGGGAGGCCTCCGAGCGCGGGGATGTCGACGCTGAGCACGCGATCTACGCCGCGGACGCGATCCTGGACTACTCGCAGTCGGGCGAGCGCTTCAGAGGCCGGTCAAGGATCCAGGCGCAACGCGGTGGGCACCCGGCCGAACGCCACTTCACCATCCGCCGGATCCTGGGCGGCGGCGACCTTTGGGTGAGCGAGTGCGTGATCACCTATGACGGCGCGCCCACATACTCGCTCAGCGTCATGGAGATCACCGATGGTCTCGTAACGCACGAGACCCAGTACTTCGCCGACCCCTTCCCCGCGCCTCCCGGGCGAGCGGCGCTGGCTGAGCCGATTCCGGTCCGCGACCAGTAGGCCAATTGAGACACTGCGGTAGGCCACATCGGGTTTTCGCACCCCGAGCTCACAACCGAAATCCCAGAGATCGACAAGTGCGGACGAGTACGTTCTCACCATGAGAAATCGATCTTCTCTCCTCATCATCCCGGCTGCGGTCGCCGTACTCGCCGCTCCTGCCTCAGCCTCGGCCGCGACAGGGGTTTCCCCGAGCCTGTCGGCCGCGCAGACCAAGGTCTTCTCCTTCCGGGGGATGAACCTGAAGATCCCCGCCAGCTGGAAGGTGCACCGTGCCGGGGACAGAGTCGTAGTGGTGACCGGAAAGTGCAAGAATCCGGAGCCCTTCGCCTCGAACTGCCAGGGATTCTGGGTCTTCGGCCCAAAGGCGTTCATCAACGTTCCGGTCGGGGGCGGTTCCCTCACCTACACGGGCAAGCAGCAGTTCCACCCCTTCAGCGGCGTGATTCCCTGCCCGTTCAACCCCAAGACCAGCTGGTACCCCGGCAACGAGAAAGCCGCCTCGACGGGCCTGCGCCAGGTCGGACGCGGCCACAAGGCGAAGTACAACGCCTGGCCCAACCTGTGCGTGACGAACAACACTGGCCGGAAGACGGCGAGCTTCACTCAGCGGGAGTGGTTCCTGCCTACCTCGAAGATCCTGGTGGTGGACGTCTGGGACACTCCGTCGCTGTCGAATGTGCTCAAACGCGCGACCTGGAGCTGACCGTGAATCGCGTGCCGGACGAGGGCGTCCGGCACGCCCGGACGCGGGGCGGTCACATTCCTAGGCGTCGAGCGTCGTGAAGAGGCTGTTAAGGCCCTCCGCCAGCAACGGGTGCGTGAAGATGGCGTTCGCCATGGCGGTGTACGGGAGCTTGCCCAGCATGGCGACCTGGATCATCGTCATGATCTCGCCGCCTTCCGCGCCGAGCACGGCGGCACCGAGGATCTGCTGGGTGTGCGCGTCGATGACGGCCTTCATGAAGCCGCGCGTCTCCCCGGTCTCAAGGGCCCGGATGACGGCGCTCATCGGCAGCTTCGCGACGCGGACCGCGCGGTTCTGCTCCCTGGCCTGCCGCTCGGTCATGCCGACGCGGCCGAGCTGCGGGTCGATGAACACGGTATAGGGGACGATCCTGTCCCGAGTACTCGCCTTCTCGCGGCCGAGCAAGTTGGCGTGCAGGATCCGGTAGTCGTCGTAGGAAAGATGGGTGAAGGCCGGGCCGCCCTTGACGTCCCCCATGGCGTAGACGCCGGGGACGGAGGTCTCCAGGTACTCATCGACCTCGATGAAGCCGTTGTCGCGCAGCCGGATGCCGGCCGCCGCCAGCGCGAGCCCCTCCGTGTTGGGGACGCGGCCGATGGCCGACAGCAGGTGGGAGCCCTCGACCTGCCGCTCGCCCTCCGGCGTGCGAACGGTCAGCCGCACCCGCCCGCCGCCTGCCTCCTCGACCCGGTCCGTCGTTGCCGAAGTCAGAACCGTGATCCCGTCATCGCGCAAGATGGCGGCGACCTCGTCGGAGACGTCATCGTCCTCGATCATCATCAGGCGCGGGCCGGTCTGGACGATCGTGACCTCGCTGCCGAACCTGCGGAACATCTGCCCGAACTCCAGCCCGATGTAGCCCCCGCCGAGGATGATCAGGTGCTCAGGGAGCGCGCCCAGCTCCATGATCGACGTTGAGTCGAGGACAGGGACGTTCTCCGCGCCGCTGATCGCCAACGGCCTGGGCCTGTTACCGGTGTCGATGACGATCACCGGTGCGCTGATCCCCCGCGTCCCGCCGTCCCTCAGGGCGATCTCGACCGTCTTGGGCCCCGTGAAATGGGCCTCGCCTTCGATCAGATCGACCCCGTCCTGTGCCAGGCGGCTCGCGTAGTTCTCCCGCGCGCCCGCGACCATCCCCCGCTTGCGCTCCCGCACGGCGGCGAGGTCGACCGACACCGGGCCCGTCCGCACGCCGTACTCCCCCGCGCGCCGCGCCTGATAGGCGACACGCGCGCTGGCGACCATCGTCTTGGTCGGGGTGCACCCGGCGTTCACGCAGACACCACCCAGATGGTCGCGCTCGACGAGCGCCACCTTCTTACCTGCCTTCGCCAGATCGACGGGGAGGAACCGGCCACCCTGGCTGGTCCCGATCACAATCACGTCATAGCTCTCGCCTGCCACAGGAAGATCGTAACCCTGTGCATTCCCCCAGGTACTGAGGGTGTCCACTGAGTGTTGGTGGGGTTTTCGCACCCCGCAGGCCGATCCAGACGCTGTCCTCTCCACATCCTCACGCGGCGCCTTTGGAACCAGCAAGCGACATCTTGTGAGTTCGACTCGTTAGTCGTATCCGGGATGCTCACCCTCCGTACGGGCGAGTGATGATCTCCAGGTTGTGGCCGTTGGGGTCGGACCAGTACAGGCCGCGACCTCCGTCGTTGGTGTTGATCTGACCCGGCCGCTGGTGGAACGGGTCGGCCCAGAAGATGAGTCCGCGGTCCTTGATCCGGCCCCAGATCTGGTCGAACTCCTCCTCGGCGACCAGGAAGGCATAGTGCTGGGGATGCACGGGACCGTCGGTCCCGGCGACGTCGAGGGACACCTCGTTGCCGAGCTCGACGACGAGGAACGGCCCGAAGGCCGTCGCGGGCGGCAGACCGAGAATCTCCACCAGAAACGCGGCGGTCTCCTCGCGGTCACGGGCTGCCACGATCGTGTGGTTCAACCGCACTGACATGTCGATCTCCTTCCCAGACGGTCCCGACCCGCCGGGGGATACAGGGGCCGCGATGTCTTTCGCCTCCTCATCTCCATGCTAGAAGCGGCCGTCAGGCCGGGCGGGTACGCCGTAACCCTCAAGAGTTGTCGAGGCGGGGAAACGCGACCTCTCGCAGGATGAGGCGAAGGGCCGCTGCGATGGGGATGGCGAACAGAGCGCCGAGGATGCCCATCAGGGCGGCGCCGAGGGTGACGGCGATGAGGGTGACTGCTCCGGGGACCTCGACGGCTTTGCCCATGACGCGCGGAACCAGGACGTAGTCCTCGAAGTGCCGGTACGCCACGAAGTAGGCGGCGGTGGCCAGCGCGATCGGGAGGGAGACGGACAGGGCCACCAGGGAGACCACGACGCCGCCGATGACGGAGCCCACGACGGGGATCAGGTCCATGAACGCGACGAACAGCGACAGGAGCAGCGCGTAGGGGACGTTGAAGAGGAACAGCCAGACGAAGGTGAGGACGCCGGCGACCACGGAGGTGATGAGGTTGCCGAGGACGAACCTGCCCACCTTGTTCAGGATGTCCTCGCCGATGAGGATCGCGCGGGGGCGCCGGGAGTTGGGTACGCAGCGGTAGGCGGTGCGCTTGATCCGGGGCAGGTCGGCGAGGAAGTAGACGGTCAGCACCAGCACGATCACCGTCGAGGCGACCGCGCCCACCACCACCTTGCCCGCGCCCAAAAGCCCGCCGACCAGCGTGCTCTCGCTCTTCCCCGTGCCCAACTGCTGAATGACATGCGCCAGATTGAACCGGGTGTTGAGCCGCCCGATGAACGTGTTCCGGCCCGTGGCCTCCCGGAGATAGACGGGCACCTCGTGGACGAACTGACCCACCTGGCTGACGATCACCGGAATGGCCAGCGCGAGGAACCCCCCGACCAGTGCCAGCGTCGCGACGACGATAATCAACACGCTGGCCCAGCGCGGCAGCCCCCGCCGTACCAGCCAACGGGCGGCCGGATCGAGCCCGATCGCGATGAACAAACCCAGCCCGATGAGCACCAGCACGTGCCTGGCCGCACCCAGCAGGAGGATCACCCCGTAGGTGGTGGCCACCCCCGCCGCGGCCGTCATCCCCACAAAGAACGGTGACCGCCGATCGAATGGCCGCCCCTGCTTGCCGAACGGCTGCTCTTCCGTGGCTGTCGCACTGGCTGTCTCAGCCGCCCGCTCAACGGTTCCTTCGGGAGATCGCCCCGCCGCAGAATTGGACGACGCAGACGGCTTGTCTCGAGAGGTCATGGCATATTCGGCCCTCCATCACCCCAGGCCATTCCCCCGCGTACGTCCCCTTGCGAGGACAACATCGAGCTTTGCCGGAAATTGAACGTCCCCCCTCCGCCGAACCGGCGAATCAGCGCGCTGATACGGGCACTTCAGCCGAGCGCCTTCTCCAGCTGCGCCTTGGTCATGGAGGAACGGCCCTTGATGTTGCGGTGCTGGGCCTCGGCGTAGAGCTGCTGCTTGGTGCGGCCGCCCGCGCCCGAGTGGGAGCGCAGTCCGCCGCGGCGAGAGGAGGAGATGTCCTCGATGGAGGTGCGGCTCTTGGTCTTGGCCTCGCCCGAGCGGGCACGCTCCTTGTTCACCGTGCGGGCCGCGATCTCCTTGGCCCGCTTCTCGCTCTCGCCGCGCTTCTTGGCGCTGTCCTTGATGTGCTCGTACTGCCGTTCCCGTTTGCGGCTGGAACCCTTCGGCATCCTCATCACCTCACTACAGCTGATGTGCCGTTATCCACTTCCCACACCCCTACCCGTCAGAGATGAGCCAACACGAATGCAGGATGCCGCCGATGTGGGTCTCCTCCGCGCCGAGCGACAGGAACAGCGCCGGAGACGAACAGGGAGGTCATCTCAGCCTCGGTAGCGGGCCATGCCGCCTCCGGATCGATGAGCGCGGTGTCGAAGGGCCGGCAGGACAGCTCCAGCACGAGGTCATGACACTGTCCTTCGGGAACCCGCAGGCAGGCACGCAGATCGTTCTCCCCTGGACGGGCGTCTTCGGCGCCAATGGAGGTCGCCCGTACGCCCGATCCAGGTTCCCGACTCCTGGCGCAGTTCGCTCATGGCCTGCCGACCAATTTCTCTGCACGTAGCCTGAGGTCTCATACCCACCCAGAACAGGCACGATCCCGTAAAGATCAGCCATATCCTGTTCGCCGCCTGGTGATTGCCCACTCCTGGCGGGTAGGGGTTGGTTATGGGAATTCCCCGAAAGAGTCGATTGATTGTCTATTGTTTTGCGTTCATTCTGTTCCTATTCTTGACCGTCGCAGCGGCAATTGGGCAGGACTGGCTTCTGTTTCTCATCGGCCTTGTGCTGACGGGACTCGCCGTCACCTTCGCGCTGGTGACGGGAGAATGGCTGGTGACCCGCCAGGGAGGCGGCTCCACCAAGCCGCGGCGTCGCTGAGGGCGAGCGGGGGGACACGTGTAGAGCCCTGCCGACATCGAGGGCCGGCCTCACCGCGAGCAGGTGGAGGCGTTAGCTGATCCGTGACCCGATGGGAAGTTCCGCTCGGATGGAGGAGATCCTCGCCGGGGCCGGTGCTCTGAGGCCGCCTGCCTCATGGGCGGACCGCCCCCAGGAATCGGCCTCGCCAGTAGCCGTCGATGTCGACCACCTTGACGACGTCCCCGGTCTGCGGGGCGTGGATCATCTTGCCGTCGCCCGCGTAGATGCCCATGTGGCCCAGGCCCTTGCTGAAGAGCAGGTCCCCGGGTTGTAGATCGTTCAGGGAGACCCGCCGCTCGGCTCCCCAGCTCCACTGTTCGTACGTCGTACGAGGAAGACTGACTCCTGCGGCACGCCAGGATGCCTGGGCGAAACCCGAGCAGTCGTAGGAGTCTGGCCCGGTGCCCCCGTACCGGTACGGCTTGCCGATCTGCTTGAAGGCGAACTGGAGTATCACGCGCGCGTCACCCGAGGCCGAACCGGTGTAGACGACGCCCGCGCTGCCGGGGTTGCCGGGATTGAACGCGCCGAGCCTGCGCAGCAGCCTGGTCTGCTCCAGCACCAGCTTGTCGACCTTCTTCTTCTCCGCCTGGACCTTGTCGCGTGCGGCGTCCGCGTCAGCGAGAACGGCTTTCGCGGTGTCCAGCTGAACCTGGAGTTCCCGGGTGGCGGCGTCGAAGACCCGCTGGGCGTTGACCTGGGACTCGGCCATCTGGTTGATCGTGACGGCCCGATTCAGCGTGCGCTTGAAGTCACCGGCCACCAGGTTGGCCTGCCAGCTGGCGGGCCCACCGGACTGGTAGCCGGCGATCGCCATGGCGACGAGGTTGTCGCGCAGGTCGTCGATCCGAGCACGCTTTCGCTCCAGATCCGTACGGAGGGTGTCGTGCCGCTTCTTGGACTTCTTGTACGCCTCGGTGGCCTGGTTGAACTTCTCGACCAGGCCGTCGGCCCGCTCGTTGAGCTTCACCAGCTTGGCTCTGGCCTGTGCGGCCGTGGGCTGGGGTTCGGCGACCGCGCCAGCTTGGAGGGCGGACAGCGTGACAATCGCCACCGACACCGCTCGCCATGACTGTCCCGCCACGGTCACTACGATCCCTCCTCGTATCAATGTCCATTCGGGGCGACATAGTACAGAGCGGGGCAATCGAGATTTCTGGTTTTAGCTGCAATTTCCTGGAGCAACCCGGCTGCCCGCAGCTACTACGAGGGATAGAGACCCTTCCTATCGCCTCTGACCTGCGCAGACCGCAGCCGCATCAGCCGTGAAAGGTAGACGTCCGCCAGGGCGGGCGCACGAAGGGAGGGAACCCCGATCCACCCCGTCCCAGCTCAGGCGCTTCGGCCAACCGGTCCAGACCGATCAGATCATCTACTACATTGGATAGCAGATCGGAGGTTCCGCCGAGGAGACAGATGACCATGATGCAAGCGCAGGTGGCGCGTTGGCTCATGGTGGTCGGTTTGGCTTTCGGGGTCGTTTGCATGCACTCCTTCGGCCACCACGGCCCGAGTCACGGCGACACCGAACCGATGGTCTCGGTCGCCGGGCATGACCTGACCCCTGAAGCTCCGGCCCAGACCGGTCTCCTCGCGAACGCGCCAGGGCCGGCTCCCTTCGACGTCTGCCTGGCGGTTCTGACGTCGATTCTGCTGTTCAGGCTGATGGCGACGGCGTTTCACGCGCGCGGCGCGGAGTTCGCCGGACAAGCCGGGTTCTCGCGCCGCGGCAGGCCGCCGCGGCCGCCTCCGAAGGGCCTGTCCCAGGTTCTGATCAGAATCGCGGTCCTGCGGATATAGGCCGGCGGATGCGCGGGAGGTCCTGCACCCCCGCGAGACGGCCGATACCGACCGCAACTGAGGGACAACCACATATGTTCAGCAACCGATCAATTCCCCACCGCGGCATGCTCGCCGTCGCCGCCGGAGCAAGCGCCGCCCTGCTCCTGACGGCCTGTGGCGGCGATGGCTCAGCCGCTGCTCACGAGGGCATGACCAGCAGAAGCACACCCGTCGCGGCGGCGAGCGCCGACTTCAACGACGCTGACGTGATGTTCGCGCAGATGATGATCCCGCACCACGAGCAGGCCGTGGAGATGGCCCAACTGGCGCAGACCCGCGCCTCCGATCAGGAGGTCAGGGACCTGGCCGTGCGGATCAAAGCCGCCCAGGACCCGGAGATCAAGCTTCTCCAGGACTGGCTGGCCGAGTGGGGCCGGCTCGCGGCCCCGGGCGAAGGGATGGATCACGGCATGGCCGGCATGATGACCGGGGACGACATGAAGACGCTCGAGGCCGCCACCGGCACCGCGTTCGATCGGAACTTCGCCCAGATGATGATCGCGCATCACAACGGGGCCATCCAGATGGCCAAGACCGAGCAGGCGGGCGGGGTCAACCCCGATGCCGTGGCGCTGGCCAAGACCATCGAAACCACGCAGCAGGCCGAGGTCGACCAACTACAGGCGATCCTCGACCGGCTCTGACGGTGACCGGTGCCCGGATGCGGTACGGCGTCCGGGCACAGCCGGCCGGAAGGACCGGCTCAGGAGCATGTCAGCCGTGGCTCCGGGTCGTACACCGTATGGAACTTCTGTTCCCGGACGACTTTGCCGTCCTTGTTGAAGATCCGCCAGATGTCGATGGTGAACCCCTCGGCTCCCCCCATCGGGATGCAGTCCGGGCCGGAATCCGACAGCGTCGGGAAGCCTCGTACGTCGTAGCGTCCCGAACTCCTGGACTCGATGTCGAATCTCTTGGTGCTCCAGAACTCCACGGTGATCGATGTGCCGGTGTAGGAGGTATTGATCAGCACGCCGTACGGCGAGTCGTTGCGCCAGCGGAAATCGGGCTGGGGGTAGGAGACGGTCGATTCCCGTCCGGCCGGGTATCGGGAGATGTAGTACTGGTGGGGGGTGTGCTGAACGTCCTGGAAGCCGCCGAAGAAGACCGCGTTGAACATGGTGGTGGCGAACTGGGAGATGCCGCCGCCCACGTCGTTGACGAACCGGTTGTTAAGGATCATCGGCGCCTCGACGAACCCGCGGGCCTTGTCCCTCTTGCCGACGATCCCGTTGAGGGAGAACGTCTCCCCCGGTCTGACCATGTGCCCGTCGAGGATGTCGGCGATGCGATGGATGTTGGTCACCCGTGGCGCACAGCATGGGTGGTAGGTGGTGGCCGAACTCACCTTGGCCCGCACCCCGAGCTTCCTGGCCTGTTCGGTGGTGAGCGCGGGCTGCCGCTGGGTCAGCGGCACGCTGATCGTACGGCTCCCCTCCCCGCTCAGGGATTCGATGATCGATTCCCCCAGCGCCGCAGGGTCGATGCCCTGACCCGCACGAGACGGGACGATCTTGGGTTTTCCGTTCACGATTGTGAAGGTGGCGTCCTTGGGCGCGCCCTCTGCCGGAACGAGGGCCGGTTCCGCCTCCTGGGCCAGCCGTTTCGCGTCGAAGACCGGGGTGAGCGTGGCGCCATCGGGCACGAATTTCAGGTTCGCCGCCAGATCCTCGCGGCTGATCGCGCTCGTCCGCGATTCGTTGGTCAGGACGACGGGCGCTGAGACAGCCGCGCGGGCGAAGGAAAGCGCGCGCCGCATTTCCTCTTCCGACACGGCGGGTGGGATGGTCTCCACTCGGAGCGGGACGACCTTGCCGAAGCCCGGGTACGCGGCTCGCAGCGCTTTCGCGGCTTCCTGCCGATCAAGCCGCGCACCCGCGCGTGGCTTGGTGATCCGAGGTTCGAGGCCGCGAAAACGGACACTTCCCTCCCGCGGCGTACGGTCGGTCTCGGCGGCCAGCTTGTCGACGGCGGCGGCGAGGCGCTCCTGGTCGACTCGGACCCGGACCGTGAAATCGCGTCGGCCGAACAACGACCGCGCGACGCCGACCGGGTTCAACGATTGATCGGCGGCGGCGGCCACGGTCGCCTTCAGATCAATGGACAGGCCCAGTTCGGCTGGTTTCAATCGTTTACGGCCCCCGGGAAGGACCGCGGTAAGCGGCTGGTCAGCCGCCGCGGAAAGGGCGCGGCCCAGCTTGTCTTCGGCGTCGGCCGGTGCGAGGCCGCCGATCCCGACACCCGCGACCCAGGTGTTCGGAGGCACCTCACCGGCGAACACCGCGACCGGGATGCCGTAGCCGAGGAGCAGCAGCGTCAGCGTGCCGCCGACGATGACGAGCAGACGACGCCGGAAGCGGAGGGGGACTCGGCGCATGATCGATATGTCCCTTTACGCGGAGGGGCACGTACGAACGCCAGCGTAGCGAATCAACTATTTCTCCTAGTAAATCAGCCCCCGCCGAGATGTGCGGATGGTCGTAGTGATTGGCGGTGATCCCACCGCGATCGCTCATAGGACGCCAGTACGGGCGTCTCACATAGCCGCCGACTCGCCCCGCTGATCGTCGCGCTCCCGACCGGAACCCCGACGATCTCCGAACCTGACTATGGACCATAGTAGATATGGTCACGAAGAAGGTACCGAAACGCGCAATCCAGCAGCGAATTCGGCGCTTGGTGCTGCTGTGAACAGGCCTGCCGGCAGCTGATGCGCGCGCCCAGCTGATCGGCCCAGGTCCGGGTCTGACGAGACGGCGGCGCCGATGCTCGCCGTCGCCATCCATCCTCGTAGCGGGCCTGTCCAAGTAAAATCATCTTGTCCTAGTTGTGTACTTATGGGCGACCATATTACTTTCTGGGTACTCGCGGCACGCGGCTGTTAGGCCGCTGTCGTTTCGTTGCCCAAACCGTGTGTCCTCGGGCGGGAACCCCGCCAGGGCGCGCGGCCGCCGAATCCGCGACTCGCGGAGCCGGGGACCCATCCCCTGGGGTGAATCGACACACCACTTGTCGTAGGGCACCTCCAGCCCGAACCCGTCAGCTAACCCGGTAGGCGGCATGGAAGTAAGGAGTCAACCCCTTCATGCCCCCACATCGGCTCCCCGCGTCCCCGAAAACCCGTCCGCTCTTCCCGAAGAACCGGCTGAGCCAAGCGCTCACCAGCGCCGTCATCGCGGTCGGCACGACAGCCGCGAGTGTCACCGCCGCACCGGCCGCCGCCGCGGTGGGTCATCCGCAGCATCCGTCCTCCCTCATGACCGCCCACGTCAACGCACCGGCGGTGCTTGGGCGTGCGGCCTACCTGCTCGACGCCTCGACCGGTGAGGTCCAGTTCAGCAAGGCGCCCAACCGGCGCATGCCAGTGGCCAGCCTGACGAAGGTGATGACCGCGCAGGTCGTACTCAAGGAGGCCAAGCCGACGGACACGGTCACGATCACACCGGAGGACGTACGGTACGGGGCACAGGGCGGCGCCTCGGTGGCCTACCTGCAAGCGGGAGACCGGCTCACCGTCGAAGACCTGCTCTACGCCCTGCTGCTCCCCTCGGGCTCGGACGCCGCCCACGCCCTGGCTCGCACCTACGGCCCCGGCGTCTCCGGGTTCGTCGCGAAGATGAACACCGCCGCACGCAATTTCGGGATGCGCGACACCCGGTACGTCAACATCGACGGCATGCCCACGGGCGGCGGAGGCTACTCCACCGCCCGGGACCAGGCGCGGTTGGCCCAGATCGCGCTACGCAAGCAGGAACTGCTGAAAATCACCTCAACCCGGCACCACACGGTCGCCGAGACGTCCAGGCACGGTGCCTACAGTTGGACCAACACCAACAGCCTGCTCGGCACACCCGGCGTGATCGGCCTGAAGACCGGCTTCACCCGTGCCGCGGGCTACAACCTGTCCTTCGCCGCCGACAGCCATGGCCGTCGACTGGTCGGCGTGATCCTCGGCGAGACGGTCTCCAGCAGGCGCTTCCAGACCGCACGGGCGCTCCTGAACTGGGCGGCCCATAAGGCAGCCGGAACCCCCTACGCCGACCCGCGTTGAAAGGCGAAACCAATATCCACTAACTACCGTAGTTAGTTCAGAACATGGTGAGGCGGTGACAGTGGTGGGCCAGGAACACGCTGATCCCGGGTACGAGCGCCACGGCGGCGGGTCCTGACAGCAGGGCCGTGATCGTGATGACACCCGCCAGGCGCTCACGCAGGTTCAACGGAGCCTTCGGATCGAGCATGCGGCGCACCCGAGTGATCGCTGTCTCGCCGCCGGCGCCGAGCGTGAAGGCCGGAGCCCGGCCGGTCGCCAGCCGTACCAGCGCGGCGGCGATATGGATACGCGGGTGACGGCTGGCTGCGACGTCGTCGGCGAGCAACTCGACCAGCCGGGTCACCTCATCCCTGGCCTGGGCGAACAGCGGAAGCCTGGGGAACGCGCGGACGAGGGTCTCGACGGCTGCGAGCAGCAGGTGATGGCGGCCGCGAAGATGCGCCCGCTCATGGGCGATGACCGCTGCCACCTCCTCGGGAGCCAGCGATCGTAGTGCTCCGGTGGTGATGACGGCCTGGCCCCGGCGGCCCGGCAGGCAGTAGGCCACGGGCTCGTCATGCTCCACCACGGTTGCGCCGATGGCGTCGTCAGGACGGCCGAGGATGCGCAGCATCAGGGCGTGCCGCCGCCGCTCCCTCCGTGCCCGCAGCAGGACGGCCAACCCGCAGCAGGCGGCCCATGAGGCGATGAGAAGGGAGCCCGTCATGGCCAGGCGACCACCGGTCGTGGCGAAGGCGGAGCCGCCTGACAACATCGCGGCGCACATCTGGAAGAGCCCGGCCAGACCATGCCCGACGACGGAGCCGGGGACCGCGGCGGCGACGCCAGCCAGGAACGCCGACACGACAGCGGAAGCACAGGCGGCCAGCCAGACGGCGATCGCCAGCCGTGGCGCCCGCTCGCTCCAGGCACCCCGGGGAAGAACCCGGGGCAACAAGCTCATGGCGACAACCGTGTACGCCACAAGGACGGCGGACACGATCACTGGCGGCCCTTGGTCGGATAGACCTGCAGGGCGGCTTCCAGGGCGGTCGCCTCCTCGGGCGTCAGGCGCTCCAGGAAATGGACCAGGGTGGCGGCCTGATTGGCGCTGGAGGCGAGCGTCTCCCGCATCAGTTGAGCCGTGTACGCCTCCCGGCTGGCCACGGTCTCGTACGCGTAGGCCTTGCCGGCCGGTTCGCGACGGAGCAAGCCCTTCTTGAAGAGTTTGTCCATCACCGTCATGACCGTGGTGTAGGCGATCTCACGTTCCTGGCGGAGATCTTCGAGTACGTCGCGGACCGATACGGGCCGACGGTACGACCACAGACGCTCCATGATCGCGGACTCTAGCTCTCCCAGGCCACGCATCGTGCCATGACTCCCTCCGCGTATGCGTTGATGCTACCGGGGATCGTAGATGCGCACCTACCATCACCCTGGCCAAGGAATCCCGCATAGTACGGGGGCGACCAGAATGGTGATCGGTCCGCTGAGCAGCACGATCCCGACGAAGTACACGGTCGCGGAAACCCAGCGTGGCCCCGGGCGCGGGCCGGTGAGCAGCCGCTCCACCCGCTCGGTCACCGCCGAATCGGCCAGCGCCATTCTCGCGGGTGCCGGCTCGCCGGGGGCGCTCATGTGGACAAGGGCGCAGGCCAGCGGCAGGCTGCCGTGCGCGTGCCTTGCCCGATCGTCGGCGAGCATCTCCAGCAGGACGGGGACAGCTTGGCGTGCCTTCCCGGCGGCGGTCAGCCATGAACGGGAGAAGTAGCAGGTCGTGTCGCCCCTGGGCGTGGGCGCGCTCGTGCGCGAGGTTCAGCTCGCGAGGCTGAGTGTCTGCCACAACGCCAGCGCGGCGCGGGGGTGCTCACGAGTCCACCGTGCCCCGGCCAGCGCGGATGCGATCCGTCCGCCGAGCAGGAGGGGAAGCAGGGAGACACCGACGGCGATCAACCACGGGGTCACCGAGAATCCCGGTCTGCTTCGTGCTCCTCCAAAGCCGCTCTCAGCGCTGCGGTGACCTCGGGAGAGACGGCCCCGACGAAACGCATCACCGCCGCCTCGACATCACCGGCTTGGTCGAGCGCGGCGCGCATCGACTCTGCCACGAAGGCGTCCCGGTCAGCGGTGGCTTTGTAGAGGTGCGCGCGTCCTTCGCGGTGCCGCGACACCAGTTCCTTGTGCGAGAGCCGTACCAGAACGGTCAGCACGGTGGTGACCGCGGGCTTGGAAGGAAGAGCGTTGGCGATCTGCTGGGCGAACATCCCGTCGGGATGTCTCCACAGCGCTTCCATGATCGAGCGTTCCAGGTTGCCGAGCCGCACCGCGCACCCCTTACGTCCCATCGCCGAAGCTAGAGGGTACGCGATCCGGGCTGGGCGCAACGACGGCCGGAAGACTACTCACGGATGGGCTCGGTGCCGATGCCAGGCAGGAACCGGCCCGTCCGCGCGGTGTAGTCGGTGAAAGCGGAGCCGTGCACACGGGCCAGGTACGGTTCTTCGACGGCTCGTACCTGGATTTCGATGGCGGCGACCAGGGCCGGCAGAGCGGTCAGCGACAGCCAGCTGGGTATCAGGAGGGGCAGTCCGAGGAGCGCCGTCGTCATCGCGGTGAAGATCGGATTACGGACCCAGGAGAAGATTCCCCCGGTGACCAGGTTCGTACGCTCGTCGGCGTCGACGCCGATGCGCCATGAGGCGCCCATGGCGTTCTGGGCGAGGAAGGTCACGACCAGGCCGACAAGGGCGAGTGCGAGACCCAGACCACCGAGGACGGGATGAGTCAGCGAGGCCGCCGGGGTGAGGAGCCCGGTTGCGGCCAGGAGCAGGGCGAGCACCGTGGCCACGATGGCGAGGACGAACAGGACGCCGCCCCACCAGCCAAGGCTGCCAGGACGTTCACGAATACCGATGAAACCCGTGCTTCCGGTCTGCCGGAACTGGAGCCAGCTCCGGTAGCCGAAGAGCACCAGGAGGCCCAGGGTGTAGACGACCAAAGCAGCGATGATCACGGCGGTCACTCTGTCTCGGTTGGGGTGGCTTTGTGGGAGGGGCCGTGGGGGTCGGCGCAGTGGACCTCGGTGGTGGTGCCGAGCGTCAGCAGTTCCTTGGGGGCGTGGTCGACCTGCAGGGTGGTGTGCTCGATGCCGTACTGGTCGTGGACCATACGCTCGGCGGCCACGCGGACGGCGTGGCAGTCGGCGCCCGGCTCCACCAGGATGTGGGCCGAGAGTGCGGCGTAGCCGGAGGTGACCTCCCAGATGTGCAGGTCGTGCACTTCGACGACCGAGTCGAGAGCCGCGGCCTTCGTTCCGATTTCGGTGGGGTTCATGCCGACCGGGGCGGCTTCCATGAAGACGCGGCCGGAATCGCGGACCAGGCCCCAACCGGCCTTGAGCATGAGGGCGGCCACGACCAGGGCGGCGAGGGCGTCGGCCCGTCCCCAGCCGGTGAGCCAGACGACCGCTCCGGCGATGGTGGTGGCGATGAAGGCGAACAGGTCGTTGAGGACGTGCTGGTAGGCGCCTTCGACGTTGAGGCTGCTCCGGTTGGCCTTGGACATGAGCCAGGCGGCCGCCAGGTTGATCGCGATGCCCGCCAGGCCGGTCACCACCACGTACAGCCCCTCGACGTCGGGGGGTTCGACGAGCCGGCGAACGCCCTCGAAGATGAAGTACGCGCTGAGCAGGAGCAGGGTGATGCCGTTGATCTGCGCGGAGATGATCTCGGCGCGTTTGAGGCCGTAGGTGAAGCCGCCCCGGGGCGGGCGGGCGGAGATGCGCATGGCGATCAGCGCGAAGACGATGGCGATGGCGTCGGTGAGCATGTGCCCGGCGTCCGAGATCAACGCCAGCGACTGGGCGATGAAACCGATGACCACCTCGATCGCCATGAAGCCAACGATCAGGGCGAGCGCACCGGTCAGGTAACGGCGGTCGGCCTCAGCGCTGACCCCGTGTCCGTGACCATGACCGTGTCCGTGGTCAGCCATCGTTTCGCTCCTCCTCCTGGCCGATGTGGGTGATCGCCAGGTCGAACAGCAGGCGGACGTGCGAGTCGGCCAGCCGGTAGTAGGCCATCCGGCCGGAGCGGCGGACCTTGACCACCTGGTGCGTGCGCAGCAGGCGTAGCGCGTGCGAGGCGGCGGACATGCTCTGCCCGGTGGCCGCGGCCAGGTCGCAGACGCACATCTCACCGCCCTCCAGGAGCGCGGCCAGCAAGCGCAACCGCCCAGGATCGGCCAGCAAAGAGAAGACCTTGGCGAGATCGTGCACAACCTCCTCCGAGGGAAGCGCCCGCCGGACGGCGGCCACCCGCTCGGCGTCCACCATCGGCGTGGGACAGGTGTCAGGCGGCAGGAGCACCGCAACACTTGAATGCCTGTTCATATGTTGGAGTGTCCAGCCGTACCCAGCGGATGTCAACACCACCTCCTCGGCAGACTTGAACACTTGCTCAGACGTGTAAACGTTGAGTAGCTGGATATCTACTCTCCGCAATGAGGCCTGGCAAAGGCGCCTGCGGTCCCCGGGTCGCCATGACATCGAAGAAGGAGTGTGGAATGGCATGCCCAGCTGGGTGCAGTCAATGGAGCCGACGTTCGAAGCGCGATCTTCAGGGCTTGCGGTCTGGCTCGCCGTCGTCTTGATCTCTCTGTCCACTTTGGCGGGAGCCTGGTTGGCCAGGCGAAAATCCCGGCAAGTCACTGCTTTGCTTGCCGTCGCATCCGCTCTGATGCTGGTCACCGCGTTGATCGATATGCTGCCGGACGCGTGGCAGGGGGCGATTGAGAACGACGTCCCGTTGTGGGCGCTGGGGCTGGCGATCGTTTTCGGGTTCCTGGTGATCACCTATTTCACGCGGAAGGGTTGCGGCCACGACCATGAGAACGCCAAGCCGGTCGGTAGGCACGCTCCCGGTCTGCACCGCCAGGTCAAGGAGGTGCTCAGCGCCGCCGTGTTCGGTGGCATGGGTACGGCGGCGGCCCTGTCGGTCCACCGCGCGGTCGAGGGCGCCACGCTCGCCCTGACCACATCCGCCGTCGTGGTGATCGCTCTCATGGTCCATTCGACCAGCGAGGGTCTGGCGTTGACCGCGCTCCTGGACATGGCGAAGCAACGGCTGGCGCCCTGGCTGACGGTGTCCTGTGTGAGTCCGGCGGTAGGCGTTCTGATCGCGACGGTCAGTCCCATTCCGCCTCAGGTCGAGCCCATCCTGATCGGGGTGGTGGCCGGCGTTCTCCTCCGTACGGCCGTGGTGGGCATAAAACTGGCCGCGAGCAGGCAGAAGGACGGACGCCTGCCCCGGCGGCACCTGGTGAGCGCCATCGCCCTGGCCGGAACGCTGGCGGTGATCATCGCCGTCATCCGCTGGATGCCGGGTGACCAGCGATCCAATCAGATGGGACGGGCCGTGGCTCGCCTTCCTGCTCCAGCGGCCTCCCCGCCCTCGGCGATGCCTCCGCTTCCGTCCCCTACTCCTTCCTCTCCTCTCGACAGAAAGGAACTGCGGGCCGCCCTGACCACAGGGCAGCTCACCCTGTCCCAGGTGTTCGCTCGCCCGGACAAGCTGGCGCAGGGGACCAACATCGGCTGGTTGTTGCGGGGGCTCCCCGGTCATGACACGAAAGCCCTGCTGGCGGCCAAAGGCATCGAACCCACGCGCGCCGTCGGTGATCTCACCGAGCGTCAGCGCGCCTATCTGCTGGACGTTTTCTCCTCGAAAGGCTAGGTGATTCAGACCATGAGCGATGGGCACGGCCACGCGCATTCGAACCTCGCACCGGAGGTCCTCGACCACTCACCGCACGCGGGTTCCAGCGCCACCGGCAAGGTGCTGACGCCTGAGGACGTTCAGCGCCGGGTGTTCGCCACCAGTCGCCTCCGTGAGGGGTACGACCTCGCCGAAGTCGACCTCTTTCTGGGCGAGGTGGAGAGCAGCCTGCGCCGCCTTCATCAGGAAAACGGCCAGTTGAAGACCCAGCTGAACCCGGCTGACCAGCCACGCGTCGACATACCGCCCACGCTCGGCGCAAGCGGCCTGCACACCGAGACACCCATCCTGTTGATCTCAACCGCGCAAGAAGAGGCCGCGGCGATCAGGGCTCAAGCCGAAGCGGACGCACGCGCACGCACCGAGGCGTTGCGCGAGGGATTGCGCAGAGCCAGGGAGATCCTCAGCCGCGATCTGCAAGAGATCGACCGCAGGCGGGTGAGCCTCGAAGACCATCTCTCTCAGATCGATGGGCTGATCGACCGGCTCCGCCAGGACGATGAAGCCTCTCCTGGGCCGGGTGCATCAGAAAGCTGACTGCCACTGCTGAACAACGTCCACGCATTGGCGATACCTCGAATCGGCGAACGTGAGACGTCCCCTGCGGGAACGGGGCTGGCACCGGCGATACCGGTGCCAGCCAACTCCTGGCCGTCACCGCGGAACAGAGCCGTCCCGACGAGAAGGACGAACCCAACGGCTGCGGAACGGATCGACACGCGGCCGGGCATCAGCGCTCGCCGCCGCTCTGCGGGACCTCGATCGAGTACAGGGAATCCATGGCTGCCAACTCCGGTCAGGGCCGATTGCGACACACTCACCCGGAGATACGCCAGTCTTGTTTCTACGGTTTATAGAAGTTCAGTCCCCGGCCAGAGCCGGGCCGCTGTACCCGAACCTGTCCCCCGCAGGGAAGCCAGGACCAGCCGGGCTTCGACCCTGATCTGACCACGGCGTTCCGCCTATTGCGAGTCGTTGTGGCAGCACCCATCCGCGCAGTCCGCCGTCCCGGTTTCGCCGGATGCCGTACGGGCTGACTGGAGTGGTGCGCAGCAGGCGTCCCCTCGCCAGGCCTCGCGGCCTTCCTTGACCGCGACGGCGGCGATGACCAGGGCGGCGATCGGGTCCGCCCAGGACCAGCCGAACAGGCTGTTGAGCGCGAGCCCGACCAGCAGGACCGCCGACAGGTAGGTGCACAGCAGGGTCTGCTTGGAGTCGGCGACCGCGCTCGCCGAGCCGAGTTCGCGGCCGGTCCTGCGCTGCGCGTAGGACAGGAACGGCATGATCAGCAGAGACAGGGCGGCCAGGATGAGCCCGGGAGTGGAGTGCTCGGCTTCCCCGCTGCCCAGCAACGCGCGTACGGCATCGAAGGAGACGTAGGCGGCCAGGCCGAAGAAGGACAGCGCGATCACGCGCAGCGCGGCCTTCTCCCGCCGCTCGTGATCGGCGACCGAGAACTGCCAGGCGACAGCGGCGGCCGAGGCCACCTCGATCACCGAGTCCAGGCCGAACCCGATGAGTGCGGCGGAGGAGGCGACGGTCCCGGCGGTGAGCGCGACGGCCGCCTCGATCACGTTGTAGGTGATGGTGGCCGCCACCAGTAGCCGGATCCGGCTCTGCAACCGCATGCGGCGTGCCAGCGCGGGGTCAAGGTCCAGGGCGGTCATGACGCGGCCTCCGGCTCAGGCGCGGCCTCCACCAAGCCGGCAGCAGGTTCGGAAGAGAGCGGACGCAGCGTGATGGCGTGACCGGTGGCGCCGAGCAGGTGCTCGGCCGCGGCGAGCAGGTCCATCAGCTCGGGCCGGGTCAGGGCGTAGAACGACTGGCGGCCCTCAGCGCGGTAGTCGATCAGGCCGCAGTCTCGAAGGCATGCCAGGTGTTTGGACACCGTGGACTGGGCCAGCCCGAGTTCCCCGGTCAAGTCGACGACGCGCGCCTCGCCGCGGGCCAGCCGCGCCACGATCCGCAATCGGGTCTCGTCCGCCAGCGAATGAAACAGCGCCGCCGCAGGGGAGATCCCAGCCGCGATGTCGGCGGTGACGCACCACCCACCCTCATTAATCGCCATAGTGCGATGATAGCCACGTCTGGCGATCGATGGTCAACCCTTCTTTGAGAGGGCTTACGTCGCCCATATTCGACATGCCGTAGAAGTTCTACGCGACGTAGAACCACCGGGTGAGCACACCGAGCGAGGAGCCATGAGCGACAAGTCCCCACTGACGAGAAAGGAGCGGCTTGCCCAGCTCCAGATCCGGCAGCGCCGACGCGAGAACGTCCGCAGAACGATCGTGGTCGGTGCCGCCTCCGTGACGCTGGTCGCGGTGGTGACGACGGTGGCTGTGCTGATCATCCGTGAGCGTGCGAAGTCCTCCCTGGATGCGGTGCAGGTCGCCACCTTCGAAAATCGCAACCACACCACCGATCCGGTGACCTACCAGCACAGCCCGCCCATCGGCGGAGATCACGACCCCCAGTGGCAGAACTGCGGCGTCTACGCCCAGCCCCTGCGCAAGGAGAACGTCGTACACGCCCAGGAGCACGGCGCCGTGTGGATCACCGTCCGCCCCGACCTCCCGGTTGCCGAGGTGGAGAAGGTGGTCAGCCGAAGGTGACCATGGACGCCGTGATGGTTCTTCTGGCGGGCGTGGCCCTGTCGGCCTTCTGGCTGCTGGCGCCCTCCGCCCCCGGCGACGGCTCCCCAGAAGCGGGATTCGCCCGGGACATGCAGGCCCACCATGCCCAGGCCGTGCGCATGGCCATGATCATCCGCGACTGAACCACCGATCCGGAGATCCGCACCCTCGCCTACGACATCGCCACCACCCAGCAGCACCAGATCGGGCAGATGTACGCCTGGCTCAACCTGTGGGGCCTGCCGCAAGCAGCGTCGGGCCCGCCAATGAGCTGGATGCGCGACCACCACGCCAAGACGACACAGACCCCGGCCTCGATGCCGGGGATGGCGAGCGCGGATCAACTCCAAGCATTGGAGAAGGCCAGCGGCCGCGAGGCCGAAATGCTCTTCCTCCGCACCGCACATGGAGCGCATCCGCGCCGAGTACGCCGGGCGGATCAATCTGGTGGTCCGCTACTTCCCGCTGCCCGGCCACCGCAACGGCGAACTGGCCGCCCGGGCAGCCGAGGCGGCCGCCCGGCAGGGCAAGTTCGAAGCCATGTACGCGGAGCGGCGCGGTGCGCTTCGGCTGCGGCCTCGTCCGCGTACACCTCGAAGAAGATGAAGTGGTGGTCGTCGGCCAGGTCCTGGGACACGTCGAAGTAGAGGCAGCCGGGCTCGTCGGTGAAGGATCGCCGTGCATTCTCCTCGATGGCCGCGAGGAACGGTGTCACATGTCCGGGACGCACCCGCAGACCGACCGTCAGAGTGATCATTCAGGGCTCCCCTCTCGTTGTGTACGGTCGAGCAGGCCGCGATCCAAGCGTCCTGCGAAATCCGGCGGCTCGTCGGGCAGCAGGCCGTCGCGTTCACCGTCGCGGCGCTACCGCTGTGCCGCTCGGTCTGACCGATATCTATGGCGACTCGGCGGTTGTACCGTGGCCCGGGCTGTCGTGTCGTGCGGCGATCCGGCCGGCGAGCGTGGCGATGAGTGCTCGTGCCTCCGAGGGGTGGGTGATCTCGATGTGGTCGCTGAACTGCAGGAGCTGACGCACGCCGTCGAGCTGCTCGTATCCGACGGTGAGGCGGATGCGGGTCGGGTCGTCGGTCGCGTCAACGGTCCGCAGCCTGCTGCCGAGGATGCGGCGGGCGATATCCTCCCGGTCCGCGTCGAGGAGCGCGGTCACGATCACCTCGTGGCGGTCTTCGAGCGCGGCGACGAGCTCGCGGACGACGTCGGCGAGGGCGACGTCGGGGCGGATGCGACGCTCACTGTCCAGCACCGACCACGACCTCAGCCGGGCGAGTGCGAACATGCGCGGCCGCCCGTCGACGTCGGCGATCAGGTACCAGCGCCCACCGCGCGAGGACACCCCGTACGGATCGACCGTGCGTTCCCGTGCGACGCGCCGGCCACTGGATTGATAGAGGATGCGCAGCCGGTTCCCGCTGCGGATGTCGCGGACAAGCTGTGCCAGCTCGGCGGGTTCCCGCGGGGCGAACCAGGCTGTGTCGTCGATCGTGACGACATCGGCCAACGGTAGACGCGCCTCGTCCCGGCCGGGCGCAGGGCGCCGCTTCCTGGCGGCGAGCTTCTGCGCAGCGCTGCGGGCCGCCACCTCGATTCCCAGCTGCCGGGCCCGGCGCACGTCGATGCCGAACACCTCCAGCACCTCGGCCTCGGTGTCGGTCAGCCGGCCCACGTCGATGCCGGCACCGGGCAGCAGCGTGATCCCGCCGTAGCGGCCGCGCTCGGCCACGACCGGGACATCCGCGGCCGTCAGCGCGCCGACGTCGCGCAGGATCGTCCGCTTCGAGACGCCGAACTGCGCGGCCAGATCGTCGGCGGTCATCTGCCTGCCCGCCTGCAATGCGACGAGCAGCGCCAGCAGCCGCTGCGGACGTTCCATGCTCCACCTTCACCTCAATAGATGACATGGACTGTCATCTATTGATGCGAGTGTAGCCGTACGACATCCACCGATTCGAAAGAAAGCCCTCGCATGAGCGCACCGAACCTGTTCCTGATCTACGTCACCGACATCGAGCGGGCGACCCGGTTCTACTCCGACCTGTTCGAGATCGAGCCGATCACCACCACCCCCCGCTACGTCCCCTTCCAGGTCGCGCCGAGCGTCCTGTTCGCCCTGTGGAGCGGACGCGGCGACACCGTCACGCCAGACACGCCCCGCTCCTCCGAGGTCGGCCTGATGGTCCCCCGCGCCACCGCCGCCATCGACGACGTCTACGCGAAGTGGGCGGAGAAGGGCGTCACCGTGATCGAGGAGCCGCACGACGACGTCTTCGGCCGCACCTTCGTCATCGCCGACCCCGACGGAAACCTCATCCGCGTCTCACCGTTCGACTGAATCCCCGCAGCGGGCATCCCGACGCGCCTCCCTGGCAAACCACGCCAGGGAGGCGCCCATGCCCACATTCGACGATCCGACCAAAGACTCCGCCGAAGCCTCGGAAGCCCTGCGCGGGCTCGCGCACGCGACCCGCACCTTCGATGACCCGGCCGACGCCTACCCGGTGATCGGCGATCTGCTCGCCGGATCCGATCACTGATCCGGAGCGAATCGCGAGCTTGACCATCCGCCGTCGAGACCGGCTCGGCGGAGTCCTCCACGAGTACTCACATGCCGCTTGAACTGCACGGATGGAATTTTCGGCAGGCACAGAGTCCGTGACGCCGGTTGCGGTGGCGGGGACGCCCGGACCTACGGGTACGGCTTGGCCTCCCCCTCTGCTGGGCGCACGAAAAAGGGACGCTCACTGTCGGTCGGCGGCTGTGGTCGGCATGGGTGTGTCGGGGTTCTCGTGCCATGACTCGTACCAGAACGGCCCGATTGCACCCAGGATGTCATCGAGCGGGTGGGTGGCTACGAACGGCCGCGCATTGTCACGGACGGTGGCGTTGAGCCGACGGAGGCGTTCGCGCACGAGATCGAGGCTCGCTTCGCGATCCGCCGGCGTGGACGCCGTGACCGCCTCACGCCACAGGCTGCGCCCTGCCAGGTAGCCTGACGCGCCCGCGGTCGCGGAGATCTCGACTTGGGTGACGAAGTCGTCGTAACCGACACCCGCCGAGAGGATCAGCCATGGTGCGTCGGTGCGCGCATCGAGTTCCTCGCAGGCTCGCAGCGCCTCCTTCTCGGACGCCTCGTCCCCGACGTAACCGGGGAACTCGACCTTCAGCACATCGGTACCCATGCGGTCGATCTCGATGGCCGACTCGATGATGCCCCTGACGCGGCCCGCCTTCCAGGCCGGATCCAGGACGTTCTCCCCGGGGAGAGGTGACCAGATCGGCTCCACGATGGAGACGAGGCCATTGTCGTCGCAGGCTTGAAGGAAGTGCTCCAGTAGTCGAAGCTGGCTCGCTCGTACGTCCGGATTCCCGTCCGGTCGGTAGTACCAGAGAAGCTTGGCTGCGTCCGCGCCGGCAAGCCTGGCCTTGGCGGGTGACCAACCGGGGCGCAGGCAGGTGTGGCGTTCGGCGTGACGGACCTCGTAGTCGTCGCCTTCGATGCTGGCCACCAGGCCGATCCCCGCCGGTACCGCGCCGCTCGCGGTGAGATGACCGAGGCCGTACTCGGGATCGAGCAGGATCGCGGACGACTCCTCGGCGAGCACCCTCGCGATGCGTGCTTTCGCACACACGATCTGTGCGAAATCGGCTGGGCCGCCCGCGTTGGGCAGCAGCCGGCTGAAGTCTCCCAGGTGATCAATGGCGGACATGAGGAAATACCCATCCACACTGATGAGGCTGCTCAGACCGCGAATCTTGCCCGGATCGACGTCGTGTCTGGCCATCGGTTGCGACTCCCTCGGTTCGGGCTCAGCGATCGTTCGCACAGATCTGCTCGTGCACTTGACGGTTCCATTTGCCGTACATCACAGTAAGCGATGTTAAAACCGTGTTGCAATACACATTAAACGCACAAGGAGGCTGCTGTGCAGCTTCACTCGACCCAGGAGTACCCGGATCGATCACCTGACGCCCCGGTCGTCGAATGTCGCGACGTGCACAAGGCCTTCGGCCACGTCTCCGTCCTCAAGGGGGTGGACCTGGCACTGCGGTCCGGCACCGTCACGGCTCTCGTCGGCGAGAACGGAGCGGGAAAGTCGACGCTTATGAAGATCATCGCTGGCCAGGAGGCGCCCAGCGCCGGCGAGATCCGCGTAGGTGAGAAGACGCTCCGGGCGGCCAGCGTCCGAGAGGCACGCGAGGCGGGCATCGCCATCGTGCCCCAGGAACTCGCGCCGATCCCCGATATGACGATCTACGAGAACCTGTTCCTGGGCCGGGAGCTCAAAGGCGCGCTTGGCCTGCTCGACCGATCAGCCATGATCGCGGAGGCCGGGCGGCTGCTTCGCGAGTTCGAACTGGTCGTGGATCCGCGGCGCCCGATGCGGGAACTCAGCCTGGCCGTACAGCAGATCGTGGAGATCATCAAGAGCACCTCCACCGGATGTGACGTCCTGCTACTTGACGAGCCCACATCGGCCATCTCCGAGGTGGAGGTGGCACGGCTCTACCGGATCATCGACCGGTTGCGCGAGCGCGGGGTCGCGATGATCTACACCACGCACAAGATGGAGGAGATCCGTGCGGTGGCCGACCGGGTGGTCGTGCTGCGCGACGGAAACCTCATCGAGGACCGGCCGGCCGGTGAGATCACCGATGATCAGATCGTCACCGCGATGATCGGCCGCGATCTGGACGAGATCTTCCCGGAGATCCCGCCACCCCGTGACGAGGCGCCCCGGCTGCTGGTCGCCGACATCGAGGTGGAGGGGTTCGGCACACCGGTCAGCTTCTCGGTCCGCCCAGGAGAGATCGTGGCGCTCGCCGGGCTGGTAGGCGCGGGGCGTACCGAGCTGATCGAGACCATCATGGGGATCCGACGTCGCAGGCGCGGGTCGGTCACCGTGTCCGGGCGCGCCGTGCGCCGCAACGACCCCGCCGCCGCGATCGGCGCCCACATGGCGATTGTCCCCGAGGACCGGCAGGTCGCGGGCCTGGTGCCAAGGCTGAGCATCCTGGAGAACGGCATCCTGCCCCGGCTTTCGCGGTTCTCCGTCGGCGGTTGGAAGCGCACCGCCCTGGCCAGGTCGCGGGTGACGGACGTGATGAACGACATGCGTCTGCGGTCGGCCTCCCTGGACCAGCCCGTGGCCGCCCTGTCCGGTGGCAACCAGCAGAAGGTCGTCCTCGGACGATGGCTCACCGACCGGGTCGACGTCCTGCTGCTCGACGAACCGACGCGCGGCGTCGACGTGGGAGCGCGTAGTCAGATCTACCGCATCATCGCGGATCTCGCCTCGTCCGGAATGGCGATCGTCATGGCCTCGTCAGACCTGCCCGAGGTGCTCGGCCTCGCGCACCGGGTGCTCGTCATGCGCCGGGGACGCATCGAGCGCGACATTTCGCTCGCGACCACCACGGCCACAGCAGCCCAGGAAGAGATTTTCTCCCACGCCGCCGGATTCCACGCCTCTCCCAGATAGGCCCCCTTCATGACGCAACTCATTGCCGCGGGAACGGACGTGACGGTCTCCAAGCGGCTGGCGATCGCGGCCAAGGTCAAGAACGGCATGATCGCCAACAGCATGTCACTCGCCGTCCTCTGCGTGCTGGTCTACTTCTCCTTCGCGAGCCCCCACTTCGCCACCGCGGGAAACCTCGCAACGATCCTGGTGGCAGCCGCGCCCTTCGCGCTGATCGCGTGCGGGCAGACCCTGGTGATCCTCACCGGTGGCATCGACCTGTCGGTGGGCAGCGTGATCGCGCTCGCGGCCATGTCCGGCGCGATCGTGGCCAAGGCCAATCCCGAGGCACTGTGGCTGGGCATCGCGGTCGCAGTCGCGGCCGGCCTGGTCTGCGGCGCGATCAACGGCATCCTGGTCGCCGGCCTGAACCTGCCCGCCTTCGTGGCGACGCTCGCCATGCTCACCACCGCCTCCGGGCTGGCCTACGTAGTGGGCGGCGGCGCACCGATCAACGGGATCCCCGCGGGGTTCGGCGCCTTCGCCAACACCACGCTGTTCGGGCTCGAACTGCCCGTCTGGCTCATGTTCCTCGTCCTGGTCGTCTTCGCCCTTCTCATGCGCCGAACCACCTACGGAACACGGGTGTACGCGGTCGGCGGCAACATCACGGCGGCGCGCATCGCGGGCATCAAGGTTCGCGGGGTGCTGTACAGCGTCTACGCCGTGTCCGGCGCACTCGCCGGGCTCGCGGGCGGGCTGCTGTCCTCCCGGGTGGTCACCGCGGCCCCCACCCTGGGCGCCGGCTACGAGCTGGACGCGATCGCCGCCGTCGTCATCGGCGGGGCCAGCCTGATGGGGGGCCGCGGCACGATCTGGGGCACGCTGATCGGCCTGCTGCTCATCCAGACCCTGAACAACGGGCTGGACCTGCTCCTCGTCCCCTCGTACTGGCAAAGCGTCATCAAGGGCGCGCTCATCGCAGCCGCGGTGGCCGTGGACGTCTTCGTCGCCCGCCGCAAGAGCTAGTCCTCGCCTTCTTATCCCCCCAACCCCCCTCTCACCGGTTAAGGACGCCAGATGAGTACCTTCAGGAAACTGACCGCACTAGTCGCCACCAGCCTGGTCATGACGCTGGGCGCCTGCGGACCCGACGCCGCCGAAGGCGGCGAGCACCGGCTTCGGATCGGTGTCACGGTCTACTTCATGTCCCCCTTCATCACCCAGGGCAAGGAAGGGATGGAGGCGTACGCGAAGGCGCGTGACATCGACCTGCTGTGGAACTCCGCGGAACAGGACGTGAGCACCCAGGCCAGCCAGATCGACCAGATGATCAACCAGCATGTCGACGCGATCATCGTGGCGCCGGTCCAGGCCGACTCCCTCGGCCCTCAGCTCGCCCGCGCCAAGAAGGAGGGCATCCCGGTCATCGCGGTGAACGCGACACTGAAGGACACCTCCAACATCACCACCTCGGTGCTGCCCGACGACGTCAAGGCGGGTGAGCAGGCGATGCAGATCATGGTCGACAAGCTCAACGGCAAGGGCCGCATCGCGATCCTCCAGGGCGCGCTCGGCTCGTCCTTCGAGATCGACCGGACCAAGGGCATGCACAACATCCTGGCGAAGAACCCCGACATCGAGGTCGTCGCCGAGGGCGCCGCGGACTGGAAGCCCGAGGTGGCCGGCAACAAGGTGAAGACGTGGCTGCAGTCGGCCGGCGGGAAGATCGACGGCATCGTGGCCCAGAACGATGACATGGCGCTCGGCGCCACCAAGGGTCTGGCCGAGGCCGGGCGTAAGGACATCTTGGTCGTGGGGATCGACGGCATCGAGGACGGCCTGAAGGCGGTCCAGAACGGCTCGATGCTCGGCACCAACCTGCAGCACGGCGTGGTGGAGATGGCGGCGGGGCTCGCCGTGGCGCGACTGGTCGCGACCGGCAAGCCGTACCAGAAGGCCTACACCTACAACATGCCGATCATCACCGAAGGCAACGTGGACGCGGCCTACCAGAACGTGGTCACCGGCAAGGACGCGTTCCTCGCCAAACTTCCCGGTCTTGTCGACGCCAACGTGACGAGCGGCGACATCTCGGCAGGAAGCCTCAACGACCAGGCCGGGTGATCTGCCGGCCCGGTTCCCCTTTGGCCCGACCCCAAGTCCAAGGATTCGCGCGTGAACTGCAGAGAACTGTCACTTCGATCCCAGTACGATCTCGTCGTGGTGGGGGGTGGTTGCAACGGGCTGGCGATCGCCTGGGACGCCGCGCTTCGCGGAATACCGGTACTGCTCCTCGAGAAGCATGACTTCGGGTGGGCGACGTCGGCGTGGAACAGCCGCCTCATCCACGGAGGACTCAAGTACCTGGAGCGAGGGGACGTGGCCCTGGTCCGCGACTCGCTCAGGGAGCGCGAGTGGCTCCTCAGCGCCGCTCCGCATCTGGTCGAGCCGCTGCGGTTCTGCCTCCCGCTCTACCGCGGCGCCACCCATCGGCCGTGGCTGCTGCGGGCGGCGATGCTCGCCTACGACGTGCTGTCCTTCGACAAGTCGACCGCCTGGCACCGGCAGTACTCCACGGGATCCTTCGTCAGGCTGCTGCCGTCGTTGAACCGGACCGGCCTGCGCGGCGGGGTGGCGTACTTCGAGGCTCAGGTGGCCGAACCGGAGCGGTTGATGACCGAACTCGCCGCGGCGGCCCGCGCGGCCGGAGCGCATATCGTCAACCACGCCGAGGTCGACGGGGCCACCTGGTCGGGCGAGGGGATCACCGGCCTTCGTTTCACCGACACCACCAGTGGCCGGCGGTACGACGTGACGACCAGGCTGGTCGTGAACGCCGCCGGCCCGTGGGTCGACGATGTGCTGACAGCGATGCACAGCGCGGAACCCACCCCCCTCATGGGCGGGACGAAGGGCACCCACCTGGTCGTCGGCCGATTCCCCGGAGCGCCCTCGGACGCCGTCTACTACGAGGCCAGATCGGACTCCAGGGCCCTGTTCGTGATCCCGTGGCGGGGGCGCTACCTGCTGGGGAGCACCGACGACCGCTTCTCCGGTGAGCCGGGCGCCGTGTCTCCGACGGCCGGCGAGATCGACTACATCCTGGCCGAAACCAACACACTCATCCCCGAGGCCCGGCTGGGCCGCGACGACGTGCTGTGGGGCTACGCGGGCGTCCGCCCGTTGCCCTACTCCGCGGACGGGCCGACCGGCGACATCACCCGGCGGCACATCGTCAAGACGCATGACGGGCCGCTGCGGGGAGTCCTGTCGGTGATCGGCGGCAAGCTGACCACCTTCCGATCGGTCGGCGAGGACGTGGTCGACCGGGTGCTCAAGCTCCTCGGCCGGAAGGTCACGCGCACGCCGACCCGCACGGCCCGGCTGCCCGGCGCCGAGCATCCGGACCGGAACGCCTGGATCGCCGGATACCTTGAAAGGTCCGCGCTGCCTCCCGAGGTGGCCGCAAGGCTCGTGGCCTCGTACGGGATCCGGGCGCAGGCCGTCGAGGACATCGCCGCACGGGACTCCCGGCTCGCCGAGGTGCTCCGGGGGACGAGGGCGACGATCGCGGCGGAGGTGGTGTTCGCCGTCGAAGAGTCACAGGCCGTCACGCTGGAGGACATCATCGCTCGGCGGATCATGACTGGACTCGACGACGACCTCGGCCTGGCCTCGCTGGCTGACGTGGCCGAGGTCGTGACACGGTTCTGCGGCTGGGCTGCGGACCGGGTCGAAACAGACATGGCCCACTACCGTCACTACATCAAGAAGCTGCAGCCACGCTACTCGGGAACACCATGACCTATCTGCTGGGTATCGACGCCGGCTCCACGATCATCAAGGCCGTCCTCTTCGACGTGGCGGGCCACGAGGTCACCTCAGCCTCGTGCCGCGTCCGCATCGCGACGCCGCGGCCGGCCTGGGTGGAGCGCGACACACTTGAGGTCGTCGAGGCCGGCCTGAAGGCCGTGCGTACGGTGGTCGACAACCTCCCCGGTACCGACGCCGGCGGTTCGATCAGTGCCCTCGCCATCACCGGCCACGGAGACGGTGTCTACCTGACCGACGCGGCGGGGAAGCCCACCCGGCCTGGCATCCTCTCCCTCGACACCCGCGCTGCGGAGCTTGTCGAGGAGTGGGAACGCGCTGGGGTTCACGACGCCGCGCTGGAACTCACCGGCCAGCCGCCGTTCCCTGCGGCCGCCTCAGCGCTGCTCGCCTGGTTGCGGGAGCACGAGCCGGAGGTGCTCGCGCGCAGCAGCTTCGCCCTGTCCTGCAAGGACCTGCTCAAGCTCGCGTTCACCGGGGAGGCGACGACCGACCTCACCGACGCGAGCTGCTCGTTCGTGAACGTGGCGACCCAGCGGTACGACGAACGGGCGTTCGAGCTCTACGGACTGGGATCGCTTCGGTCCCTGCTGCCCCCGATCGTCGGTTCGACGCGGGTCGCCGGGCGGGTCACCGCCGAGGTGGCCGAATACACCGGGTTGCGGCGGGGGACCCCGGTGGTTTCAGGACTGCACGACGTGGACGCGTGCGCCATCGGCTCGGGTAGCGCGAAGCCGGGCGCGATGACGCTGATCGCCGGAACCTACAACATCAACGAAGTGGTGGCCGACCAGCCGCACACCAGCCCGATGTGGTTGTGCCGCAGTTTCGTCGAGCCCGGACAGTGGATGAGCATGGCCGTGTCACCCACCTCCGCCAGCAACCTCGAATGGTTCGCCGACAACCTGAGCTCAGTGAGACTGGAAGACAACACCGACCCCTTCGCCGCTCTCAACGTCGAGGTCGCCAAGGATCTGCACAAGCCCGACGACCTGCTGTACCTGCCCTTCCTGTACGGCTCGCCGTTCGGCAAGGAGTCCTCGGGAGGCTTCCTCGGGCTGCGTGCGTGGCACTCCAGAGGACAGTTGGTTCGCGCGGTCATGGAGGGTGTCGTGCATACCCACCGATGGCATGTGGAGCAGCTCCGACGGACGTACCAGCCGGAGTTGGTCACCCTCACCGGAGGAGGCGGCCGCAGCGGCATCTGGTCGCAGATGTTCGCCGACGCGCTGGGCCAGCCGGTTTCGGTGCCGGAGAGTAACGAGACCGGTGCGCTCGGCGCGGCGCTGTGCGCGGGCGTGGGTGTCGGGATGTTCGCCGATCTGGCTGAGGGCGTAGACCGCTGTGTGCGCTACCAACGCAGGCACGAGCCGTCGGAGGCGGGCGCCGCCGTCATGCAACGCGGGTATCAGGCGTATCTCACGGCCGTGGACGCGCTTGGCCCGGTATGGCGGGGCCTGGCAGCGATAGGGTCGAAGACGTGACGATCGTCAGTACGGGGTCTGCCCAGGGGACGGAGGAAATGGACGGACAGTCCGCCGAACCGGAAGGCGGTAACAAGCAGCGTCAGAGGTCGATAGCCCAGTACGTGATCGCGCACGGCAGTGTCGCGGTGGCCACTCTGGCCAAACGGTTCGGTGTGAGCGCCATGACCATCCGGCGCGACCTCGTCGAGTTGGAGACCGTTGGTGTCCTCCGCCGCAGCCACGGCAAGGCCACCGCGGTCTCGACAAGACTGTTCGAGTCGAGCACCGAGTACCGCCTCGACGAGAACCGCATGGCCAAGCTCGCCCTCGGCCGGGCCGCGGCGGCGTTCATCCAGCCGGGCCAAGCCGTCTTCCTCGACGACTCGACCACAGGGATCTTCTTCGCGAATGAGATCAAGGGCATATCACCGCTCACCGTCATCACGAACTTCGACGCGGTCGCGCAGGTCCTGAAGCACGAGCCGGGGATCGCCCTGAACCTCGTCGGCGGGAAGTACCAGGAGTGGTGCGATGCCTATCAGGACGGTCAGACCATCGAGACCATCCGGCGGATGCGCGCCGACGTGTTCCTCATGTCGACCGCGGCCGTGATCGACAACGCCTGCTTCCACCAGGCGGTGGAGACCGGGCTCATCAAGCAGGCGATGTTCGAGTCGTCTCGACAGCGCATCCTTTATGTCGATCACACCAAGTTCGAACGTCGTGCCCTGCACATGATGATGCCGCTGAGCGCCTTCGACGTTGTCATCGTCGACTCCGCCACTCCGGCCGAGACGGTCGAGGGCATCCGCCACCTTGGCGTCGAGGTCGTGGTCGCCGCGGACGTGACTACGTGATCTACATAACACACTGTTCGACTGGCATCACGGATTGTAGGGCCGGTGGGGCACGGCATGTAGGGCGTCACCCAGGGCCCGGCCACCGGCCGGATCCTCGCCTACCTGATCACCACCGGCAGCAGCGACGCCGCGTTTCGACGCGTTCTCGCCGCTGCGTTGACCCCGCGGCAGACGAGAGGCCTCCCATGATCGACCCCTGGTTCGAGATCGAGCGGATCGACGACGACACCTTCGTCATCGCCGAGCCCTCGCACGTACGCAGCCATCTGATCATCGGCGATGAGCGGGCGGTGCTCTTCGATACGGGACTGGGCGTGCGGCCGATCCGTCCGGTCGTGGCGGAGCTCACCGACAGACCCGTGCTCACCGTGGCCTCTCATCACCACTTCGATCACGTCGGCGGCAACCACGAGTTCGACGAGGTCGCCATCCACCATGCGGGCGCCGAACTGCTCGCCCAGGGACCGCCGCCCGGATGGCTGACGGCGTACTGGGAGGGATTCCTCGACTACGTCGAGCGCTTCTCTCCGGATGCGTCGACCGCCCGGCCGCTCCCTGCGGACTTCGCGCCGCAACATCCCGACTTCCGCCCGAGTGCGGCCACGCGGCTGCTCGACGATGGCGAGGTGCTGCCCCTCGGCGGGCGTGATCTGCGCGTCGTGCATGTCCCCGGTCACACCCAGGACTCGATCTGCCTCGTGGACGAGTCCCACGGGTTCCTCTTCGGCGGCGACGCGATCGACACCGGCGGCATCTACGCCCACCTCCCTACCGCCGACCCCGCGCAGTTCGTCGCGTCGCTGCGACGGCTCGACGCGCTTCTGCCGTCCACGGTCGTGGCCGTGCTCAGCCCCCACAGCCGCGCCGGTCGGCACGGTCGCGACGTCATCGGCCGGGAGGCGGACGCGATCGCCACCGCACTCACGGGAGGAGTCGTGTTCGAAAGCGGGAAGGACTGCTTCCGGCAAGCGGCGTGCGTCGCGAGCATCGGCGACTTCGCGATCTACCTCGCGCCCGTCTCCCCCTAGGACGAGTAAGTCCGAAGTTCCGGCACGCAGACGCAAGCAATCCGGCTACAACAAGCGGCGTGGTCTGTACCCCGGTCGGGATGCCGATCATGTGGGCCCTGGCTCATCGCCCGGTCGGCGTCCCGGTCACCGTGACTCCCAGCGTGCGCCCGACCTCCGCCAGCGACTTGTCCTGCTGCCGCCGGTAGAGGGCGACCGGCTCGTCGATCGGAAGGCCGATCGACTCGGACAGCCGTTCCATGTCGTAGTTCTTCGCCTGCGCGGCGTGGTCCCGGGATCCCTGGTCGGCGAGATTCGATTGGAAGATGCCGGCCGCGGACCGCGGGAGGAAGTCCTCGTACACGATCGGTTCGGCGACGACCGCGCCCGAGGTGAGAAGCGCCCGCAGATCGCCGGTGCCGGTGTACGGGGCGCTCGATGCGGCGCGGTAGGTGAAGAAACCGAGTCCGGAGAGGGCGAGGTCGACCTCGTGAATCGGGAAGAAGTCCGCCCATACCTCGGCGGCGACCGCCCCACGCGCCTCGCGTCCGGTCACCGCGTACAGTTGCCGCACGACCTCGGCCGTCGCGCGCTCGTACACATCTCGTCCCCGCTCGGTCAGGGCGATGCCCCGCTGCTCGACCTCACCGAACCGCACCCGCAGCAGGCCCTCCGTGACTGTGCCGTCGGGCTGCCGGAACAGCCGGCTCTCGTCGAGGGCGCGAAAGGACGTCTGCCGCAGGAGCACGTCGGGTCCGGCCCAGGCCGGTGGACCCTGGACCTCGTCGATCATCGTGATGCCGCGTGCCGACATCCGCGCGTAGAGGTCGTCGATGTCGAGGACGCGGGGCGTGAGGTGGTTGATGTGCGTCGACGGCGAACCGCCGATGTCGGCGGCCACGGCCGAGATCCGCTTGAGATGCCGGTACCAGGCCTCGTCGATGGGGTCGGGGGACAGCTCGAACGCGGCGGTGGCCAGCGCGAGGAACCGGTCGGCATCGTCCGGGGACAGCCCGCCGTCGGCGGCCGAGCGATCGGCGAGTCCGAGCAGTTCCTCGCCGAAGAGCCGCCGTGCGGCGATGAAGGTCTCAAGCTGCCGCTGGGTCGCCTCGTCGAAGAAACGTCGATCGTCGGACACGAGCATCGAGGTGAACACGCGGAATGGGTTGCGGGCGAGTTCGTCGGGGGCTGTGGGGCGGAACGCCGTGGATACGACCGGCACGGAGCTCGACGAAGCGTCCCGGAGATCGTAGAAGCCGACGGGCTTCATGCCGAAGCCTGCGAAGAGCCGAGCCGCCTGGGCGAGTTCTGCGGGTGAGCCCACGCGGATCGCGCCGTGCCGCTCGGCCGTCACGCGATCGATGCTCCCGAGGCGTTCGACCTGACGTCCGTGACGGCGGATGTGGTCCTCGTTCACCTGGCGGGACACGTCGACCAGGGTCGTGTAGGCGGGCACCTCTCGGCCGTAGAGCTCGGCGAGACCGACGGCGAAGCGGGCACGCAGCTCGGAGAGCGTGACGATCGCGGTCATGACGGGGTCCTAATCAGTTCTGGGAGTAAGCCATCCGGCAGACTCCTGGTGGTAGCCGCTGACAGGTGAGCACTCGTTGTGATGAAAGATCATGCCCCTGCCGGCCGGTCGGGAGAGTTGATCGCTGATGGGATGTCGTGCCCGCCCCCGCGCGGCCGGTGCAGCAGTCGGGCGGCGGCGTAGTCGGCGGCGGCGATGCCCACCGATTTGAACACCGTGACGCCTCGCCGCGTCGGCGGATCGATCAGCACCTCGCCGAGCGAGCGCAGGCGAGAGGCGTCGACGGCGCCGCTGACGACCGCGTCGATGATCTCTCCCGACTCGACCAGGCATGCCGCGACGTCGTCGGCGACCACCAGATCCGCGACGGCCATCGCCTCCTGCGGGATCTCGTGCATGTCGGGACGATACGCGCCGATGGCGTTCACATGCGCCTGCGGAGAGAGCGCCGAGGCATCGAAGAGCGCGTCCGTCGATGCGGTCGCGCAGCACACCACGTCGGCGCCGCCCACGGCCTGGTCGGCGGTGTCGGCGACCTCGACGCGCACCTCGGGCATCGTCGCCGCCAGCTCCTCGGCGAACGCCGCGGCGCGCTCGCGCGTGCGGTTCCAGATCCGTACGGTCGACGGGCGGCGCACCAGCGCGACGGCGGCGACCTGCCCCCGCGCCTGACGCCCCGCCCCCAGCACGGCCAGGGTGTGCACGCGCGGCGGGGCGAGCACCTCGGTCGCCAGCGCCACCAGCGCCGCCGTGCGCAGCACCGTCAGTGTCGACGCTTCAGCCGTCGTGACCCGTCCCGTCTCGCCGTCGAGCGACAGCACGATGCCGTGCACGCCTTCGGCGACCTCCCCGGCGTGTGCGGAGACGTTCACGGTCTTCACCACGGCATCGCCCACGGCTCCGCTCGCCCGCGCCGCCATCACCAGCAGCCGCCCGTCGCCGAGCGCCAGTCGCTGCGGCTGCTCGATCCTGCCCCGGTGCGCATCGACCAGAGCCTGACGCACGGCCTCCACCGTCTCGGCGAGCGTGAGGTGCTCGGCCACTTCGGCATCGGTCCAGTGCCGCGGCGCTTCGACGGTCGCCTGTGCGCTCGCCGTCTTCATGACTCCGTCCCGTCGTCCTCGGCGCGCCCCGCCCAGAGTCCTCGGGTATGCAGCAGGTGCCGGTGCATGAGCGCGGCGGCGCCCTCGGCGTCGCCCGCCTCGATGAGATCCAGCAGCTCGGGGTGCTCGGCGGCGGAGTGGTGGAACTCCTCGGTCCCGACGACCTTCTCAAGCCCGTAGAGGTGGGTCTGATCGCGCAGCAGCCCCACCGCCCGTACGAGGCGTCCGTTACCGGCGCGCTCCAGGATCCGCAGGTGGAGCTCACGGTCGAGGGTCAGGAAAGTGACCATGTCGCCGGATGCCGCGCACTTGACGATCTCGTTGGCCAGGTCGCGCAGGTCCGACAGGTCGGGGGGCGGCACGAGCGAGGCGACGCGGGCCACCGTCGGCACCTCCAGCAGGATCCGCATCTCGACGAGTTCGTCGAGATCGTCGTCGGTGAGCCGGACGACTCGGAACCCGCGGTTGCGCTCCATCACGATCAGACCGTCGCCGGCGAGGTCGAGAAGGGCCTCCCGTACGGGGGTGATCGAGACGCCGAGCTGGTCGGCGACCGATCCGATCGAGTGCAGCTCGCCGGCCTTGAGCGCATTGGAGTTGATGAGGCCGCGCAGGGCCTGCCGGCACTGATCTCGCAGCGGCACGCGGTCGATGACGGTGATGCCGGGGATGGTGGTGCTCATAGGTGGCCCCTCTCGGGAGAGCTGTCCGCGTCGCCGCTGCCGTTCGGTGTCCGGATGAGGATTCGGGGAGTCAATTGCTCGCGTCTCCGTAGTTGAAGGTTGTCACGCATCCGCCGTCGACGGTGAGGACGGCGCCCGTCATGAACGACGACGCATCAGAGGCGAGGAAGAGCGCGACCTCCCCGACCTCGTCGGGCAGTCCCTGGCGGCCCAACGGCTGTCGTGCCGCCGCGGCGTCGCGGATGAGCTGCCGCCCCGCACGCGCCGCAACCTCCTCCGGAGAGAGGCTCTTGCCGTCACGGGTGTCGATGTAGCCCGGGCAGATCGCGTTCACGCGGATGCCGTCGGGGCCGTAGTCGACGGCGAGCTGCCTGGTGAGATGCACGACGCCCGCCTTGGTGGCGCAGTACGCCGCGGTCTTCGGTGCCGCGACGAGTCCGTAGGTCGAGGCGATGTTGACGATGCGGCCATCGCCCTGCCGCAGGAAGTGCGGCAGGGCGTACTTCGTGCACAGGTAGGTTCCGCGCAGGTTGACGTCGAGCACGCGCTCGAAGTCCGTGGTCTCGGTCTCGTGCAGCCGGACCATCGGACCCCCGATCCCGGCGTTGTTGACGAGGATGTCGAGCCCGCCGAAGGCGGTGACGGCCGTGTCGACCAGGGAGATCACGGCCTGTTCTTCGGCTATGTCGACGGCGGCGTGGGTCGCGCGCCCACCCCTCCCCGCGATCTCCTCGGCGGTGCGCCGTGCGTCCTTCTCCGACACGTCCGACGCCATCACCGCGGCTCCGGCCTCCGCCAGCGCATGGGCTATCGCCCGCCCGATGCCGTTTCCCGCGCCGGTCACGATCGCCGTCTTCCCGTGCACTTCTCTCATGGCTTGGTCGCCTTTCACGATGCCAATCCTCGCGTCAGGTAGACGACGGTGAGGAACGTCCGATAGAGCTCAAGGGGGTCCGCGCTCGATATGCGCGCGTGCAGGGCGTCGACGCGCTCGACGCCGACGATCCGGTCGGCGAGGTCGGCGTAGTCGGCGGTCGTGAAGCGCACCGTGATCGTCGTGTGCGGCGAGAAATCGCGCTGCCGGGCGGAGGCGGCTCCCTCCACGGCGAAGCGGGCCTCCCTTCGGATGAGGGCGCAGGCTTCGGACGGGTGCAGCGAGTTGGCCGCGAAGCGGCTGATCGAGTCCTTGACCACCGCGAAACGCGCGTCCGGGCAGAAGGGCCGGGTCTCGATCTCCGTCGTCCGGTCTCCGGTGACCAGCACGATCGGCACCCCGTAGGCCGAGGCGACCAGTGCGTTGATCGCGGCTTCGCCGGCGATCCTGTCGTCGATCCACACCTCGGCGATGGCCCGCGAGGAGTATGTGTGCGAGAGGACCGCCCGCTCCGCGCCCATCGATCCGTGGTACGACACGAGGAAGACGGCGTCGAAGCTGCCGTCCAGTCCCTCCATCATGTACATCGGCTTGTACCGGCCCGAGATCAGGCGTGCGCCGCCGGACAGCGCGCGCGGATCGAGGTTGTGCATCGCCGAGTGGGAGTCGTTGACCACGAACTCTGTCGCGCCGCCCTCGACCGCGCCCTCGATGGCCGCGTTGATCTCATCGGTGAGCAGCGACACGAAGCGGGCATAGTCACGTCCCTCGGCGGTGCACTGGTCCCAGTCGACGACGCCGGCGGTGCCCTCCATATCGGAGGAGAGATAGACCTTCACAGCACACTCCGCGGGTGCGCCTCGGGCTGCGTCGACGACATGGTCATCACGTTGTAGGTCGACCCCGCCTGGCCGGCCGCCGCGCCGTGGCGGCCGTCGGGGGTGAGGGCGAGGCAGCGCAGCTCGGAGCGGAACTCGTCGGGCAGATGCGCCGCGTCGCGCAGCATCGCCAGGCATGCCGCGGTGGGGTCGTCACCGGCGGCCAGGCGGTCCACGATGCGGTGTGCGCCGACGGCCCGCATCGATAACTCCCCGCGGCCGGTGCAGGCGGCGCCGCCGTAGCGGAGGTCGGCGTAGTTGCCGGCGCCGGGGATGGCCGAGTCGCCGATGCGCCCCGGGTACTTCCACGGGTATCCGCTGGTGGACACACCCACGACGAGCTCGCCGTCGGCGTCGACCGCGAGCACGTTGATCGTGCCCCACGGCCCGTCGTGCGGACCGAGGCGGCGCACGAGTTCGAGGGCGGCCTCCCGGTACTTCTGATCGCCCGTGGTCGCCCGGGTGTTCTCGCCCTCCACCGACGACGTCGACTCGCGCAGCGCGTCACGGTAGAGCGCGCGGGACTCGTCCGTGAGCAGCTCGGCCTTCTCGAACCCGAGCTCGTGCGCGAACAGTTCGGCGCCGCTGCCGACGAGGACCGCGTGCTGCGGGAGCTTCTCCAGTACCGCGCGGGCGATGGAGATGGGGTGGGGGTAACCGCGGACCGCACCCACGCCACCGAACGCGCGCGTGGATCCGACCATGATCGAGGCGTCCAGCTCGACCACACCCTGTGCGTTCGGAAGCCCGCCCGTACCGACGTAGTGATCGGCGAGGTTGTCCTCGCACAGGCGTAGCGCCGTCTCGACGGCGTCGGCCGCGCTTCCGTCACGGCTCAGGATCTCCATCGCCGCCGGCAGCCCCGCCTCACTGCGTTCGCTGCCGATCACGATTGGCTGGCCCATGTGTCCTCCGCTGCTCACGCCGACTTGCTTGACAAGGTAAGGCGTAAGGTATTACACCTTACCTCCCGTAAGGTACTCCGAGGAGGATGACGGTTCATGGTCGATCCCCGCTCGACGCTCACCATCGACGCGACGTGCCCGCCCGACGTCTGGCGCTCGCGGTATCCGGAATGGATCGAGGGCGGGTTCTCCGCATGCGTCGTCACCGCCGGCGGCGGCTCGACACTGAGCGCTCTGACCGGAGTCGCTGAGACCCTCCGGATCATCGAATCCGATGACCGTCTGCTGCTCGCCGAGACGGCGGACGACCTGCGCACCGCGCACGAGAGCGGACGCCTCGGCGTCGTGCTGCAGTTCCAGAGCCCGGTGCCGTTCGGGTACGAAATCAGCAACGTGACCGTGTTCCACAAGCTCGGCCTGCGGATGGTCGGCCTCGCCTACAATCGCCGCAACCCGATCGGCGACGGCTGCGAAGAGCCCTCCGATGCCGGTCTGAGCACCTTAGGCCGGCAGGTCGTCGCCGAGATGACCCGCCTCGGCATGCTCGTCGACTTCGCGCACACCGGATGGCGCACCTGCGCCGACGCCCTCGCGCACGCCGGTGGCCCGTGCATCGCGTCGCACTCCAACGCCCATGCCGTGCATGCGCATCCGCGCAATCTTCCCGACGAGATCCTCCGCGGCATCGCCGCCTCCGGAGGCGTGATCGGCATGAACGGGTTCCCGGCCTTCGTCTCGGCGGCGAGGCAGTCCACGCTCGACCAGTTCATCGATCACATCGTGCACATCGACTCGCTGGTCGGCGGCGGGCATGTCGGCCTCGGCCTCGACTACTCGACGATCACGCAGGGCGAATACGACGAGATGATCGCCGGCGGTGACTGGTCGGCCGACAACTACCCGCCGCCGCCGTGGCTGTACCCGCAGGAGATCGAATCGCCCCGTACGATCTCCGCGCTCGCCGATCGTCTCTCCGAACGCGGCTACGCCGACGACGAGATTCGCGGCGTGCTCGGCGAGAACTGGATGCGGCTGTTCGAGCGCGTGTGGGCGGCATGACCGGCGCGATCACGGCGGAGGGCGCCATCGACCCGGCGCTCATCGACCACCTGCGCGCGGAGATGGACATCGATCGTGTGCCGGGTCTCTCGGTCGGAGTCCTCCACGAGGGACGCTGGGCGACAGCCGGCCTGGGTGTCACCAACGTGCACCACCCTCTCGCCGTCGACGGTGACACGCTGTTCCAGATCGGCTCGGTGACGAAGACCTTCACGGCCACGGCGCTGCTACAACTGGCCGACGAGGGCGCGGTCGAACTGCACGTGCCCATCCGCCGGTACCTGCCGGAGTTCCGGGTCGCCGACGAGACCACCTCCGCCGAGGTCACGATCGCGCAGTGCCTTACCCATAGTTGTGGGTTCGACGGAGAGTTCTTCGAGAACACCGGGATGGGCGACGACGCTCTCGCGCGCGTCGTCGCCCGCATGGAGATCCTTGAGGACGCGACTCCGCTGGGTCGCCTGTGGGGCTACAACAACGCCGCGTTCTACCCGCTGGGACGCATCCTTGAGGTCGTCGACGACGACACCTTCGAGAACGCCATCACCCGGAGGATCCTTCGGCCGCTGGGCATGAGCGGGGCCGGCTTCTTCGCGCAGGACGTCGTCTACGGGCGGGTCGCCGTCGGCCACACCGTCGTTGACGACAGCATCGTCATCGCGCGGCCGTGGGCGATGCCCCGCAGCTCCAACCCCGTCGGCGGCCTCATCGCGAGCGCCCGGCACCTCATGACGTACGCGCGGTTCCAGATCGAAGGGCGGGAGCCGACGATCCTCTCCGATGCCCTCCGGACGGCTTCGCACCGGCCTGCCGGCCCCGTCGGCGATGAGCCCGCCATCGGCCTGGGCTGGTGGCTGGAGGAGCGCGGCGGCGTACGGATCGTCTCCCACGGGGGCGGCGCCAACGGACAACCCTGCCACTTCGCGATGGTGCCGGAGCGCGGGTTCGCCATGGCGGTGCTCACGAACGGCTCCGCCGGCGGGACCACCGCGCGCCGTGCCATCGACAGGGCTCTCACGTCGTATCTGGACCTGCCCGTTCCGCCCGCACCGGATGCCTCCATCGATTCCGCCCTCCTGGCCGACGGCGCCGGGGTCTACCAGACCCATCTCGACCGCTGGCGCATCCGGATCGACGACGACGCGCCCTGCATGGAGCACACCGTGCTCGGCGAATGGCTCGACGACCCGTATCCGGCGACGTCCTTCGAGCCGTTCCGGGTCCCGGTCGCGCCCGTGTCGCCTGATCGTTTCCTTGTCGCGCCGGGGACACGCAACGAATCCCTCGCACGATTCCTCCGAGACGAGCACGGGGACGTCGCCTGGCTTCGACACCACCTGCGTACGGCGCCTCGCCGCCCGCTGCCTGACCCGAACACCGCAGTTCCCGACCCCAGGATTGGACCCGTGAAATGAGGAAGCGCACATCACTCGTGGCGGGTGCCCTCGTCGTGCTGTCCCTCGTGATCTCCGGCTGCACCGGCGGATCGACGGACGGATCCGGCGATGACGCGATCGACGCCGTGAAGATCGGCTCGTCCGCCGTGACCACGCTCGACTACACGAAGAGCAACGTCGGCTACGGGTCCGGACTCGGCAGCCTGATGCTCGAGCCTCTGCTGATCATCGACGCCGACGGCGAACTCCAGCCGTGGCTCGCCGAATCGTGGAAGCAGCCGAAGCCGACCGTGTACGAGTACCACCTCCGAGACGGCGTCACCTTCTCGGACGGCACCAAACTCACCGCGCAGGACGTCGTCTTCAGCTACGACTACTACCGCGGCGACGGCTCGGCGAACTCCTACAATTTCCCGTCGAGTCTGCGGAGCATCGAGGCCGTCGACGACCGTACGGTGCGGGTGACCCTGAACGAGCCGAACGCGGCGTGGGCGGTCGTCCCCGCGCGCAGCCAGCTCGGCATCTTCTCGAAGGCGTTCTACGACGCGAACCGCTCCTCCTTCGGGCAGCCGGGAACGGGCGTGATCGGCACCGGACCGTGGGCGCTGGCCGAGTTCGATCCGACGAGCCAGGCGACGTTGACCGCGAACAGCGCGTACTGGGGAGGCGCCCCCGACATTCAGAAGGTCGATTGGACGTTCTTCTCCACCGACACGAGCGCGGCGATCGCCTTCCGTTCCGGCGAACTGGACGTCTACTTCCCCGATGAGAACCGCGCGTTCTCCTCGACCGCGGGCACCGAGCTGATCGCCGTTCCTGGCGCCGGCGACACCGGGAACTTCGTGATGAACGTGCTGGTCAAGCCGTGGAACGACGTCCACGTACGACGCGCGGTCGCGATGGCGCTCGACAGGGCCGCCCTCGTCGAAGCCTGGGGCGGGTTCGCCGAGCCGGCCGACTACTTCATCCCGCCCACGCTGCTGCAGCAGCTTGGCACGGCCGACGAGGTCAAGACCGCACTGGCCGACGTGCCGACGAATGCCTTCGACCTGAACGCCGCAAAGGCGGAGATGGCCGCATCCGCCTATCCCGAAGGCGTCAAGGTCACGATCGCGGTCGCCGACTTCGGCGACTCCTACAGCAACGTGTCGCAGGCGATCGTCGCCCAGCTCGCCGCGATCGGCATCACCGCCGAGTTGAAGGCCGAGTCCTCGGAGGAGAACACCGCCCTCGCGCTCGGCGCCGACCGCACCGCCATCCTCGCCCAGTACGCGACCTACGGGGCCGTATCGGCCGACCCGGGCGACGCGTTCAACTACGCGATCGGAAGCGCGAACGCCACGAAAGGCAACTGGAACGGCACGAACTGGAGCAACGACAAGGTCGATCGCCTCATCGGCGAGGGCTTCGCGACGAACGACCCCGCCAAGCGCCTGTCGATCTATGCACAGATGAACAACGAGTTCGCAGTGAACGTGCCCTCCGTCCCGTTGTTCCAGTTCAAGGAGACCCTCGCCCTGTCCGACTCCCTGCAGTGGACCGGCTTCGACGCGCTGTGGACCTCGCGCGGTCCGTGGCTGCTCGGCATCACACCCAAGAGCTGACCCGCATGTCCGCTGTTACGGTCACGGAACCGGTCGGGGAGCGCAGGCAGCTCTCCGACCGGTGGCCGATTCTCCTGTTCATCGTCCGCCGGCTGGCGGCGATGGTCGTGATGCTCGCCCTCGTCTCGTTCCTGGTCTTCTCGCTCGTGCACCTGGCGCCGGGGAACCCCGTCGACGCCCTGCTCGGCCAGAAGCCGCGCACCCCTGAGACCGTCGCCGCTCTGACAGCGCAGTTCCACCTCGATCGCCCGTTCCTTGAGCAGTACGCGATCTGGGCGAGCGGCGCCCTGCGCTTCGACTTCGGCACAGCGATCCAGTCCGGTCTGCCGGTCATGACGCAGATCGCCTCCCGCCTTCCCGTGTCGATCGCGCTCGGGATCTTCGCGTTCCTGCTCACCATGATCGTCGGCGTGGGTCTGGGCATCCTCGCCGCGATGCGCCGCGGCCGTACCGCGGACCGCGTCACCACGGCATCGGTCGTCGTGGGGCTGTCGACGCCGACCTTCGTCGCGGCCATCCTGCTGCTGTACGTGTTCGCCGTGCTCCTGTCCTGGTTCCCCGCGTACGGCAAGGGATCCGGCGGACTCGACACCCTGTGGCACCTGACCCTCCCGGCGATCGCCCTCGCGCTCGGTAGCTGCGCCTATGTCGTCAAGCACACCCGGGCGGCGATGATCGACGTACTGGACCAGGACTACATCACCTTCGCGCGGGCGCGCGGCTTGTCACGCACCCGCATCCTCCTCACCTATTCGCTGCGCAACGCGCTCATCCCCGTGATCACCATCGGCGGCGTCGTCCTGGGCGGGCTGATCGTGGGGGCGGTGCTGGTCGAGGTGACGTTCTCGATCCAGGGGATCGGCCAACTGCTGGTGCAGTCGGCCGGCGCGAAGGATCTGCCGGTCATCCAGGGCGTCACCATGCTCATCGGCGTCCTGATCATCTCCATCAACCTCTGCGCCGACGTGATCTACATGCTCGTCGACCCGCGCCTCAGACTCGGAAGACGATGACATGTCCGGTGTCTCAGCCAGCACGACCATGAGCGAGGCCGTCTCCACCAGGGGCACCGGCCGTCGCCGTCGTCGCCGCGCGGCGCCGCAGTTCATCATCGTCTGCTGCTTCGTGTTCATAGCGGTCGTCGTTCTGTTCGCGGTGACGGGATCGCTGCTCGCCCCGCAGGACCCCAGCGTGCAGAACCTCTCGAACATCACCGCGGCGCCGTCGGCGGAGCATCTGCTGGGCACCGACGCGCTTGGCCGGGACACGCTCTCCCGGCTGATCGCCGGCACCGGCTCGGCCTTCGTAGGCCCGCTCGTAATCGCCCTGGGATCGTTCCTCATCGGAAACCTGCTCGGGCTCCTGGCCGGCTATCGAGGCGGCCGGGTCGACAGCCTCATCATGCGATGGATCGACCTCATGTGGGCGATCCCCTCGCTGCTGATCCTCGTCGTCGTCGCCGGCGTCGTCGGGGCGAGCTACTGGCCGACCGTGCTGATCCTCGTCGTACTCACCGTGCCTCTCGACGCCCGGGTCGTGCGCGGGGCCACACTGGAGCAGATGCCGCGCCCATATGTCGAGGCCGCGAAGACCGTCGGGGTCTCGGACCGGCGGATCATGTGGCTGCACATCTGGCCCAACGTCGCGCCGATCTCGGTCGCGAACACCTTCCTCGTGTTCGCCGGCTCCGTCGGCATCCTCGCGTCTCTCAGCTTCCTCGGTCTCGGCGTCCCCCCGGGGAAGCCCGACTGGGGGCTCATGCTGGCCGAGAACCAGCCGCTGCTCTTCGTCCAGCCCCTCGCCTGCCTCGCCCCCGCGGTGCTCATCATCCTGACCGCGACATCGATGACGGTGATCGGGGACTGGGCGTATGAACGACTCTCCGAGGAGGGACCACGATGAACGCAGCCGCAGCGACCGTCCCGTCCGCGTCGATCCTGTCTGTCACGGATCTGCGCGTCACCCGGCTCGACGGCGACGATCTCGCCACCGTCGTCTCCGACATCGCACTGGAGGTCGCCCGAGGAGAGTCCGTCGCATTCGTCGGCGAGTCCGGCAGCGGCAAATCCGTCACCGCGAAGTCGATCATGGGGCTCCTGCCCCGCGCCTTGACCGCCGAGGGGCGGGTGCGGCTCAACGGCCGCGACGTCATGGGACTGAGCGAGCGGGAGTGGGGCGGCGTGCGTGGCCGCGAGGTCGGCATGATCATGCAGGATCCGTTCACGTCCCTGAACCCGATCCAGAGGTGCGCCCGCATCATCGGCGAGTCGCTCCCACGCGACGCCACCCTCGACAGGGCGGCGCGACGGGAAGAAGTCGTGCGGCGGCTGGCGGAGGTCGGCATAACCGACCCCTCGGTAGCCGACCGCTACCCGTTCCAGCTCTCCGGAGGCATGCGGCAGCGGGTCGGCATCGCCGCCGCGCTCGCCCGCGACCCGGACCTTCTGATCGCCGACGAGCCGACGACCGCCCTCGACGTCACGACGCAGCGCGGCATCCTCTCTCTCATCAAGCGCATCCAGCAGGCGCGGAACATGAGCCTCATCCTCATCACGCACGACCTGCGCGTCGCCTTCGCGACCTGCGATCGGGTGTATGTGATGTACGCCGGGTCGGTGGTCGAGGTGGCCCGCAGCGACGAGCTCGACCGGGAGCCGCTGCACCCCTACTCGTCCGCGCTGCTGCTCTCGGAACCACCGCTCGACCAGCGCCTGCGCGAACTGGTCGCCATCCCCGGTTCGGTCCCCGCCCCCGACGACGTCGCGGGCGGATGTGTCTTCGCACCGCGCTGCGACTGGGCTCGAGAGGAGTGCACGGCGGGCACCCCCGCATTGCGCGAGATCGAACCCGGCCGGTGGTCCGCATGCGTGCGCATAGCAGAGGTGCGCGCCGACATGGCGCGGGCACGGGATGCCGCCGCACAGGTGCCCGACCAGATCGAGGGGCCTGCCGCGCCGCCGGATGCCGTCATCCGCGTCGAGGTTGTCTCGAAGACGTTCGCGGGGGCACGGATCCCGGCGCTCAACGGAGTGTCGGTCGACGTCGCCGAGGGCGAGTGTGTCGGGATCGTCGGAGAATCGGGTTCGGGCAAGACGACCCTTGCCCGCGCGATCATCGGACTCGAACACATCTCATCGGGCTCGATCCACGTGGCCGGGGTCGACGTGTCGGCCTGGGCGAAACTCCCCGCAGGCGCTGCCCGCCAGGTGCGCAGCGCAGTGCAGATGGTGTTCCAGGACCCGTACTCGAGCCTCAACCCCAAGCGGAGCATCGGGTGGACGCTCGCCGAGGCGGTGCGTACGCACGCGCCGAGGACGACGGATGTCAAGGGAGAGGTCGCACGCCTGCTGGAGTCTGTCGGTCTCCCGGCGGCGACCGCACGCAAACGTCCGTCCTCGCTGTCTGGAGGCATGCGCCAGCGGGTTGCGATCGCCCGCGCACTGGTCGCACGACCCCGCGTGCTCATCTGCGACGAGTCCGTGTCGGCCCTCGATGTGTCGGTGCAGGCGCAGATCCTGAACCTGCTGCATCGGCTCAAGCGCGAGCAGCACCTCGGGGTGCTGTTCATCACGCATGACCTGGCTGTCGTGCGTCAGATCGCTGATCGCGTGTACGTCATGAATCGCGGCCGAGTGGTCGAATCGGGTCCGACCGATCAGATCATTGAGACACCGGCGGATCCGTACACGGTCCAGTTGCTCAAGGCGGCGCCGCGCGCGACGAACGAATGGCTCAGCGACTGAACCAGCGGGCTGGGTCATCGTTGCCGCCGCTCAGGGTGGTGATGGCATCGTCAGGTTCGCCGAGCCGGACCGCAAGTCGCGCCTGATACGCCCGGAATCGGCTCCGTCGATGACCAGCGCGCCTTTCATACCTGTGCGGCGGTGAGAGACAACGAGGCGGGGCTGTCGGGCAGGGCCCTGGCGATGAGCTCGGCGAGGTGGATGCCGGTTCGGTCGGTCGCCTGGTCGATCTGGGTGCGGCAGCTGAAGCCGTCGGCGAGGATGACGGTGTCCGGTGGCGCTTCGCGGACGGCGGGGAGCAGCACCTGCTCGCCGCCCTCCCGCGACACCTGGTAGTGGCCCTTCTCGAAGCCGAAGTTTCCGGCCAGTCCGCAACATCCGGAGTCGAGGACCTGGTTGTCCACCCCGAGCGCGGAGAGCAGTGCGGCGTCCGCGTCGAATCCGGAGGCGGCGTGCTGATGGCAGTGGGTCTGGGAGATGGAGGAGACCTCGACCCGCGGGGGTCCCAGCCCGGCGTCCTGTCCGCGAGCAACTCCACCCACAACGTCACCCGGCCGCGTTCACCGGTCCCGGAGGGGGCGCGGGCGCGAAACCAGGAGAGGAACGTCCGGTCGGCGAACCGCGGGAGCTCCCGCTCCGCCGCGATGCCACCGGCTCGTTTGATCAGCGGGGCCAGCCGGGACGAGGTGACGGCGTTGACCGCCTTCGGCATCCGGGCGGCGATCCGGGAGAGCAGCGGCAGCCAGCCCATCGAGTAGTGCGACGCCGGCCGGAACCTGCGCCGGTAGTGGTGGTACAGGAATTCGGACTTGTAGCTCGCGACATCGACACCGACCGGGCAGTCGACGCTGCACCCCTTGCAGGAGAGGCAGAGATCGAGGGCGTCGCGCACGTCGGTGGAGCGCCACCCGTCGGTGATGACGTCGCCCTGGGTCATCTCGTAGAGCAGCCGGGCCCGGCCTCGGGTGGAGTCCTTCTCGTCCCGGGTGACCCGGTAGCTGGGGCACATGACCCCGCCTTGAGGGGTGGCGGATCGGCATTTGCCGACCCCGACGCAGCGACGGGTCGCCTTCGCGAAGTCCCCGCCGTCGGCGTGGAAGGGGAGCCTGGTGACCAGGGGGAGCGCCGGGCGGTGCGGGGTGACGCGCAGATTTCCGTCGAGCGGCAGCGGGTGCACGATCATGCCTGGGTTGAGTCCGTTGTCCGGGTCCCACACGTGCTTGAAGTGCTCGAACATCCGCATGACCTGGGGCCCGTACATCATGGGCAGAAGTTCCGACCGTGCCTGGCCGTCGCCGTGCTCGCCCGAGAGTGAGCCGCCGTGGGCTGTGACGAGCGTGGCGGCGTCGGTGAGGAATGCGCGGAAGACGCCGACTCCGTGCTCGGTGGTGAAGTCGAAGTTGATCCGCGTGTGCAGGCAGCCCTCGCCGAAGTGCCCGTAGACGGCGCCGGAGAGCCCGTGCCGCTCGAACAGGGACCGCAGCTCGCGCAGATAGGCGCCGAGCCGGGCGGGTGGGACGGCCGCGTCTTCCCACCCCGGCCACGCCTGCGATCCGTCGGGCAGCCGGGTGGCGAGCCCGACGCCGTCTTCCCGGATCCGCCACAGACTCTTCGCCCGCCGGGGGTCGGCGACGATCTCGGCATCGGTGAAGCCCTTGGCGGAACGGGCGGTGGCGACCAGCTCTGCTCCGGCGGCGGGCAGCTCACCGGTTGGGCCGGCGAGCTCGGCGAAGAGCCAGGCCCGCCCGGTCGGCAGGGTCTCGATCGTCGCTCGGGTCTGCGGCCGCGTCACGATGTCCGTGAGTGCCTGGTCCACGCACTCCAGCGCCACCAGACGCGGCTGCCGGAGCAGGTCCGGGACCGCGTCGGCCGCTTCGCAGGCGTCGGTGAAACCGAAAACCACCAGCGAGCGGTCCTGCGGCGCGAGGACCAGCCGGAGTTTCGCGGACAGCACGACGGCGCAGGTGCCCTCGGCGCCGACCAGGGCTCGGGCGAGGTTGAAGCGGTTCTCCGGGAGCAGTTGCTCGAGTGCGTAGCCCGAGACCTGCCGCGGGAAGCGGCCGAGCCGCGTGCGCAGCAGCTCCAGATCGGCCTGGGCGAGCTCGTGCAGCCGTCCGATGAGTGCGCCGCGCTCGCCTCCTTCGGCGATGGCCTGGTCGATCTCCTCACGGGTCATCTCGCCGACGGTCATCACGGTGCCGCGGTAGGTGACGACCTCGAGCTCCACGACGTTCTCCGCGGTACGGCCCCAGGCGAACGAGTGGGAGCCGCAGGCGTTGTTGCCGATCATCCCGCCGATGGTGCAACGGCTGTGCGTCGAAGGGTCGGGACCGAATAGGAGCCCATGCGGGGCGGCGGCGGCCTGGAGGTCGTCCAGGACGATGCCCGGTTCCACGGTGGCCTGGCGAGCCGACGGATCGAGGTCCAGAAGCCGGTTGTAGAAGCGGGAGAAGTCCAGCACTACGCCGGAGCCCACAGCCTGCCCGGAGGTGCTGGTGCCCGCGCCACGGCAGGTGACGGGCAGCCCGAGTTCGCGGCAGGCGGCCACAGAGTTGATCACCTGTTGCCGGGTGCGGGGGAAGAGGACGGCGCGCGGCACCTGCCGGTAGTTGGACGCGTCCGCCGAATACTGCGCCAGCCGACCGGGGTCGGTCGCGACCTCGCCGCAGTCCGCTCGGCGCAGCGAGCGGGCGAGCTCGGCCGGTTCCGGGGCGGAGCCGGTGCGCTCGGTCGAGATGGTCACGTCCCGTCTCCTTCGCTTCCGCCTGATCGGGGAGTGCAAGAGCCAACCATGAGGGGTTCGGCGCCGTCACGCCAAGAGTAAGCAGAATGCTAATTTTTTAAGCTGAGGGCCAGTGTTCCTTATGCTGCTGCCGGGAGAGGGACATGTTCAAGCTGCATCATCTGCTGACCTTCCAGGTGGTCCACCGGACGGGCTCGTTCGCGACCGCCGCGCGCGAGCTCGGGTACACCGCGTCGGCGGTGTCGCAGCAGATCGCCGCACTGGAGAAAGAGACTGGTCTGACGCTTTTCGAGCGTGAGGCACACGGTATCCGGGCGACGACGGTCGCGGACCGCCTCGCCGAACTGAGCCGGGGGATGCTCGCCGACGTCGACGAGTTCGACTACCAGGTGCGACGGCTCGCGAAGGGGTCGAGCGGGCGGCTGCGGGTGGGCAGCTTCACGACGGCGAGCGTCCGTCTGGTGCCCGCTGCGCTGTCCGACTTCCGGCGGCGTCGACCCGGCGTCGAGATCACCCTGGACGACGGCGAGCCGGAAAAGCTGCTCGATTCGCTCACCGACGGGGGCTCGACGTCGCGCTGGTCTACGAGTACGGACTGAGTCCCCGGCAGTGGCCCACGGGGGTCAGGACGCTCGCCCTGGTCAGGGAGGATCTGCTGCTACTGCGCCCGTCCGGCGAGACGGGACCGCCGGACCTGTCGCGGCTGGCCGACCGCCAGTGGATCACCAGCCGGGAGGGCACGGCCGGGGACCTCTCGCTGGCCCGGCTGTGCGCGTTCGCCGGGTTCACCCCCACGATCGCGTTCCGCAGCAACGACTACGACGTCGTACGCGAGTTGGTCGCCCACATGGGAGGTGTCGCGGTCGTGCCCGCACTCGGTCACGTGCCCGACGAACGCATATCCGCCGTGTCGTTGCTGTCGCAAGCGTCTGCCCATCGCACCGTGCTGGCGATCCATCGGGAGGGCAACGCGAACCCGGTGCTTGGCGACTTCCTGGCGGCCCTAAGCCAGGCGGTTCCCCAGGACGCCGACCACCTGCTCGCGCTGTGATCCGGCCGAGGGCCCGCCGGGTCGAGCGGCGGTCGGCCAGGCCGCTTCATCACAGGACACCTCGACCAAGGGCCGGTGAACCGCCCCAGCTATTTGGACCGCCTGGGCGGTGGCGACAGCAGCCGGCAGGCTAACCCGGCGTTCTAGGCCTCGGCCGTCCGGACGTATAGACGGAACGGACGTCATTCAGAAGTTGCTGTAGTGGCCCGCGTACGTCGCTGCCCTGGAACATGCGGCGTACGCCCTTCATGAGACGGGCAATCGGATCGATTTCTTGCTGCCCGAGCGGAAGAATTGACAACGGTGTTGAGGGCCCAAAAAGGGAGGAACCGGCAGGAAAAATCGAGACAAAGGCGGTGGTGCGCCAGGGATTCGAACCCCTGAACCTACGGATTAAAAGTCGGTGGCCTTAGTATCGTTCGATGCCGCAGACTATCTATTTTTATTAAATCGTCTGGATTCGCCGCTGTAAAACTGCCCACTGATGGCACGCGATGTTGCCCTGTATCGCGTGCCAATGAGCAACCGCCGAGCAACCATCAGCTACCCGGCCCAGCTTTTACCAACACGATTTGTGGGCTCTCGGCCTGCGTTTTACGCCGGAGCGTAGTGGGTATCGGGTGAGATCTGACCCACGGTCGGAGCTCTTGGCTGGCCACTCTCCGCCTCGAATCAGGTTGACGCCTGCGCGTACGCGTGGCAATCCAGCGGACTCAGGATAGGTCCCCGGTCTGAAGCATGTCCTGAGCACCGACCGAACCGAGGGTCACGAACTTCGGGCGGCCTCCCGCGCCACCACAGCATCCTGCACGTCAAGGAAGGAGGCCACTGTCGCGTCAATTAGGTCACGAACGAGGTCATTGCCCTCGTCGTAGGCGGCACGAAGGGTGCGGGCGAAGTCCCAGAGGCGGCGGAAGGACTCGCCATGGGCACGCTGGTCCACGATCGGAAGAAGGGGGACCCGGACACGGCGGGGGTCGAAGCGGATACGGTCGCCAAGGGTACTGGCCATGCGAGCAGCCTGCCTGCCGCCGCCAGTGCTGGACAGCACGCCGGCCAAGAACCAGGGATCGAGGGCAGCGGTGTCCGGCCGAATTAGATAGACGCTGGACGATAGATGGACGCCTATGTCCTCACCAGTCGCCACGCGGGCGGTAAGCCGTCGACCGATAAGGGGAACGAGGACATCGCCCTCGCGGATCGTTGGGTTGTGTACCTCATCGATGATGATCTCGTCGGTCCCGGACGGCGGCAGGGCGCGCGCGACGTCCTGGCTAGTGAGAACGCGCCCCTTGGCACGCACACTTACCAGGTCTTTTTCGTTACTAACCGACCGAGGTGCCGCCCGGCGAATAACAAGGGCACCAGTCTGTGCAAGTTCTTCGAGCGATGCGTCGTGGTGAGGCGTGCCGTCGTCGGAGCTGGGCTGGGGAAGTTCTGGTAGCAGCCCGACGAGTCCGGCCAATCGGCTTGCCAGGTCATTGCGCCGGTCGGCCAGGTTTGCCTGTGACATTGCGACCAGTCCAAGAGGTCGCAGATATCGGGCGGGAGTGAGGTCGAACTCCTGACCTTGCAGGTCCGTAATGGGCAGGGATGCCCGGTGCTGAGACCCGCTCCGCTGCGCGCCGTGACGGCGGGCTGCCCGGAGCGTGCAGCGCAGAGGAGCGGCAGACGGGTCGGTCAGTCTTCAACGCGCAGTGCAGCCGCGGCACGGCGTAGGACGTGAGTGCCGGGTGGGAGCTGCTGAGCTTGGGTGTCGCCGAGGGGGTGGAACTGTGCCTGTGCCCCGGCCGGGACGGTGACTCGGAACTCGACCTCGTCGCCGTCACGCGTCCACGCGCTCAGGACCTCACCGTAGGGGGTCCGGATGGTTGCCTGCGCGGATGTGAGTCCACCGCCGATTGACGGTGTCACGCCGATGATGCGGTATCCGGGTTCGATGGGGGTGATGCCGGCGATGTGCTCGGTGAGGAAGCGAGCGACCGAACCGAAGGCGAAGTGGTTGTGGCTCATCTTCGCCTTGCCGGAACGGGTGTAGCCCTCCCATGTCTCCCAAACGGTGGTCGCGCCGCGGTTGACCTGGTAGAGCCATGAGGGGTTCGTGTCCTGCATGAGCAGCTTCCAGGCGACGTCCGGGCGTCCTTCCGCGACGAGCACGTCCAGCAGGAGCGGCGTCGACAGGAAGCCGGTTCCCAGGTGTCCGCCGGCGCGGTCGATCAGTGTCAGCAGACGTTCGAGGGCCGCCGCGCGCTCGGCCGGGTCGAGGAGGCCGAAAGCGAGGGCGCGCACATAGTCGTCCTGCCGATCGGTGCCGATGCGTCCATCGGCGGCGAGGAACGCGGCGCGCCACGCCTCGCGTGTGCGGTCCGCCAGCTCTCGGAACCGCCGCTCCTCCTCCGGTCGTCCGAGGACATCGGCTATCTGGGAGAGGATCCGTGCGGAGTGCTCGAAGTATGCCGTGGCGACGACGGCGCCGCGCCTTCGGCCGTCGATGGCCGACAGGAAGGGGTTCTCACCGGGACGTAGCCACTCGCCGAACTGGAAGCCGGTGTCGACGATGTACCGCTCGATCTCGGGGCGCCCGGTTCCCTTCCTGCGGCGGGCACGGCTGGAGACGCCCGCGGCGCGCCTCTCGCAATGCTCGACCCAGGCGACCATCGAGTCGTACTGGTCGCGCAGCACCTGCACGTCCCCGTAGTACCGGTACAGGGTCCACGGGATCAGGACGCTCGCGTCGCTCCATCCCGCGGCGGTGCCGGCTGACTTGAGCCGCCCGCGCGGGCCGCCCGAGAACGTCGAGAACGACGACGGGATGACGACGGGGATCGTGCCGTCCACCGCCTGTTCGAGAGCGAGGCTGCGAAGGTAGCGCCGCAGGTATGACTGCGCGCCCACGTAGGCGGTGGCCGTCGGCGCGAACACCTGGATGTCCCCGGTCCACCCGGACCGTTCCCGCGTCGGGTCGCAGGTGGAGGTGTCCATGAAGTTCGACCGCAGGGACCATCCGACGTTGCTCCACAGCTGGTTCAGCCGCGCGTCGGAGCTGTGGAACTGCCCGGTCTGCTCCAGATCGGAGGAGATCACGATTCCACGCACGTCCTCAGGCGCGAGATCGGCCGCCAGGCCCTCGACGGACACGTAGCGGAAGCCGTGGATCGTGAACCACGGCTGCCAGAACGCGTCGTCGCCGTCCAGGACCACGACATCACGCTGGTACCACCGGCCGACCGGGAAAACGTGGATGTAATCGAGGTCGAGCTCGCCGTCAGGGCGCTCGATCTCCGAGTGCGCCAGTGTCACCCGGGCGCCCGCCGGCCCGCGGAGCCGGATGCGCACGACCCCGGCGAAGTTCTGACCGAAGTCGACGACCTGCTTGCCCGACGGCAGGCGCCGGATGCGCTGCGGCGCCAACTCGCCGACCTGCTGGACGCGTTCGACGCTCTCAGCAACGAGCGTTCTCGGCTCGGAGAGGACCTCGACGGGCCGGAATCGGGCGGGATGCTCTGCGGAGCGCAGCCAGTCGTCGTCTGGGATCCGCAGGTCGACGCGCTCGCCGGTCTTCGGGTCGGCGCTCGTGATGCGCCCGCCGGCGGCGCGCCATGTGCCGTCGCTGACGGTCACCTGTGTCGTGCCGTCCGCCAGCTCCAGGTGCACCTGAACGAGACCGGCCAGCCGGTCGCCGTACACCGCGCGGTGGTTCTCGAAGCCGAGCGAGCCCCGGAAACGACCGTCGCCGAGCGCAAGGGCGACGACGTTCGCCCCACGAGCGAAGGCGCTGGTCACGTCGTAGGTCACATACTCGACCTCGTGGTCGAACGGCGTCCAACGAGGAACCAGCGCCGTCCCGGTGATGTCGTGTCCGTTGACGAAGAGCCGATGCCATCCCAGCGACGACACGTACGCGCGGGCCCGGACGACGTCCGCGGGCAGCTGCGCTACCCCCCGCAGGTACACGGCCGCCGGGTCCTTCTCAGCGGGCTGGGCCGGGTCGGTCACCCACGCCGCCGACCAGTCCGACATTCGCAGCAGACCCGTCTCGAAGCGCGCCGGCTCGCTCCACGGACCTGGCTCGTCGTACAGCGCTTCCCAGACGCGCACCCGCCATGTGTAAGCGGCACCGGACTCCAATTCGTCGCCACCGTACGACACGCCCGAGCGCTCGGCGCCCTCGACTCGACCGGTCTCCCACACCCGCCGTCCCGTCGCGGCGTCGGGCCCCTCGGTGACCTGCACCTCCCACGCCACCTGATCGGCGGTGACCGCGGGGAGGCGCCAGCCGAACTCGGGCGTGCGCGCATCCATGCCGAGCGGTGCGCGGCGGCCGTTCACGCGAAGGTCGATCGGTGCGGCAGGCATGAGACTCCCATTCCTCGTCGGAAAGACCGACGACAAAGTATTTCATTATCGACAATACATGCGGGTGGAGCGCGTCGCCATCGCCGCTGCCGCCGCGCCTTTCCGGCCCGGCTAGGCTGATGACTCAATCCCCGAAAGGAGGGCCCGTGCCCCGACCCGCGCGAGCACGGCTCGCCTCCCCGGCGGACGCCGAACTCGGCCCCGTCCGGCCCGTAGAGCAGGGCACGCTCCTCGCCTCGCTGTCCACGATCATCTACTGGGCCGACAGCCACGAGGTGCGGGCGGAGATGATGCGCGCCGCCGGATTCCCGATCCCCGACGTGACGCTCTTCCTTGTCGTGAACCATCTGGCGCATCGCGGGGCACTTCGGCCCACCGATTTGGCCCGTATGCTCGGGACAGGGCCATCCAACGTCACCAAGATCATCCATCGCCTGTATGAGGCGGGACTGGTACTGCGCACAGCTGATCCCGACGACGACCGCAGCGTGCTGATCGCGCTGTCCCCAGCCGGCCGTGTGATCGGCCGACGCATTCTCGACCACGCCGCAGACCGCGTCGACGCCATCGTCGACACCTGGCCCGCCGACGAGCGCGAGGCGCTGCGGCGCATGCTCGCCCGTCTTGCCGATGCGGCCATAGCCGACGGGTACCGCCCCGCACCTCACGCCTGAACACAACCGAGGCGTTCCCCTGGCCCTAACGTTTGGCCCTGACGTTCCGCTACAGGGAGGCGACTTTCTCCAGCCCGCGCAACGCCTGCGCCACCACATCAGCTGGTGAGGCGTCCTCCTCGCGAACCGCCCACCAGGCCAGCGCTCGCAGCATCGCCGCCTGGATGGCCGCGCCCGCGGCGACCGGCGTGATAGCGTCCTCCGGCTCGCCAAGCCGCCGCGCCACATACGCCACGAGCTGCTCGCGCCACCGCTCGAACGTCTCCGACCGGCTCGCCTGCAGCTCCGGGACGGTCGCAATCAACCGCAGCCGAATACGCGTCAGCGCAAGGTCCTCGACCTGCTGGTCGAACACCGACATCACCACGGACCTGACCGCCTCGATGACCGACAGACGCTCGTCAGCCGTCTCGAAGGCCGCCCGCAGCGCCTCGAAGGAACTCTCGATGCCACCCCACACGATGTCCGCCTTCGACGGGAAGTAGCGATGCAGGGTGCGCACGCTGACTCCCACCTCACCGGCGATGTCGGCCATCGTGACCTGCTCGTAGCCACGGTCGAGGACGACGCCGATCGCCTGGCGCCGTAGATCGACGATGTCAACGATCGGCGGCCGACCGCGCCTTCCCCTACCAGTGGCCATGCACATCACGGTAACGGTTGTGCCATCCACAATTTATGACATAGCCTGCCATTAATTGTGGACCGGGATCCACGAGGGGGCATGGTGGCCGCCGCGCGGCTTGCGAACACCCGCTCGACGACGGTCCGACAGCCATGTGGAGGAGCCTGATGCCATTTCCCTTCCCTGACGTCTCTTCCAGGCCGCTGCCCGAGTTGATCTCGCTCAAGGGCCGCCGAGCGGTCGTCACCGGCGGCGCCCAGGGCCTCGGCAAGGCGATCGCGCTACGCCTGGCCGAGGCCGGCGCCGACATCCTCATCGCCGACCTGCATGAAGACGCCGCCACCGCGGCTGCTGAGGACTTGCGGGCGCGATACTCCGTCAACGCAGTCGGCGTGCGGGTTGACGTCACCGACTCGGCGTCGGTCGCCGCAGGCGCCGACATCGCGGTCGCACAGCTCGGCGGTGTGGACATCTGGGTGAACAACGCCGGAATCTTCCCCAACGTCTCCCTCCTCGACATGCCGGACGAGGTATGGGAGCAGGTTTTCGCCGTCAACTCCCGCGGTGTCTTCCTGGGCGCCCGTGAGGCCGCCCGTAGGATGTCCGCCACCGGCAAGGGCGGGGTGATCGTCAACATCGTCTCGACCGCGGGGTTCAAGGCCACCGCGCCCGGACTTGCCGCCTATGTCGGCTCCAAGCACGCCGTCCGCGGCCTGACCAAGGAACTCGCCCTCGAACTCGCGCCACTCGGCATCCGCGTGCTCGGCGTTGCACCCACCTACGTGCCCACCGAGGGCAACATCGCCGCCACACAGGCCGCGCTCGAAGCGGCCGCCGCGGCCGGGGTCGATGTCACTCAGCTCGATGTCATGCAGCAGAGCATGATCGGACGCATCGGGACCCCCGACGACATCGCCCGCGTCGCCCTTTTCGCCGCCAGCGACCTGTCCATCATCATGACCGGCAGCACCCTGCTCGCCGACGCCGGCGAAACGATCTGACTCGCGTTCGGCCCTGCAATGTCGCAGCCGGCCGCACCATTGGGGATGGCCCGGCGACCTTCCGCATTCGTTCACACCATCGACGCCAGACGGCGGCAGGCAGAAGACGGCGTTGGCCAGCAGCGCCCCGGCGATATGGGCGCCGGTGTAGGCGGCAGCACTCCCCCTAGGCGAGGCATTCAGAGCCGCGATCACCAACGTGGCCGCGGTGCCCGTGCCACCAGGCGGGCCACGGAGACCACCGAAGCGCGCACCCGAGACCGGTCCGAGTAGGGCGATCAGCCCGGCTTCGCGCAGCACCTTCCGGTGGTGGGAGATGGCCAGCTGCAAGACCTCAACCGGACCGGGTCCGCCAGTGCCTTGAACATCCGTGCCGGTTCGGTCGCGTCCTGTTCGCCCAGCCGGCCAGCCGGATCGTCCGGCTCACCCTCGACGGCATCCTCCACGACACCGAGGCCAGGTCCTCATCCGTCTGAGCGGCCCCGCCGACATCGATCGTCTCCGCTTCCTTCTCCGGCCTGCTGCTACGGGCCAAAGCCGAGCGCACCGGCTCCGAGATCGCCATGAGCGTGGAAACTTTGTCAACAATGCTGATATGACTTTGCTATTGTAGAATCAGTTGAGGTTGCTGAGGTGAGGAGATTCCGTGGAGCGTTCGACCGTGATCGTTACCGGTGGAGCCAGTGGTATTGGCTTGGCCTGCGCGGCTGCCCTGGGGCGAGACGGCCACCGTGTCTTCCTCTTCGACCTCAATGAGGAGGCCCTGCGGACAGCGTCATCCGCTCTCGCCGCCGAGGGTTTCGACGTCGGATACCGCCGCGTCGACGTTACAGAGGCGACCTCGGTGCAGGAGGGGATTGCGGCGGCCAGCGCAACTGGGCTTCTTCGAGGGCTGGTCACCGCCGCAGGGATTTATCAGCGGGGAACGATTCTCGACGTGGAGGAGGCGGCCTGGGACCGCGTGCTCGATGTCAACCTCAGGGGCACTTATCTCGTGAGCCGTGCGGTGGTGGCGGCCATGGCCCATGGCACCGGGGGTACCCTCGTCTTCCTCTCCTCGCAGTCAGGCCGCACCAAGTCGCAGTTTGCGGCGCCGAGCTACTCGGCATCGAAGGCAGGTGTCATCGGGTTGGGCATGACCATGGCGGCGCAGCACGGACGCCAGGGTATTCGCGTCAACTGTGTGGCCCCGGGACTCATCGAGACGCCAATGATCGCCAACTCCTACTCCGAGGATGAACGCGCCAGCATGCGGGCCGCGATCCCATTGGAGCGCTTTGGCACTGCGGAGGAGGTGGCTGCGGTGGTGTCCTTCCTCATCTCGGACGCCGCGAGCTATGTGAGCGGGCAGACCATCAATGTCAATGGTGGCGGCTGGATGGTATGACATGCTGCGCGAGTAGCGCCCGCATCCGGTCGAGTCGGATGGGCGAGGGCTGGATGAACTCCAGCGTATTGCCGTCGGGGTCGTGCAGGTAGCAACCGAGCCCACCCGCGTTCGCGCCCTCAGTGATGGCTGTCGGAGCATTGCGGAACACCGCTCCGCCGGTCATCGCCTTCGCGTACAGGGCCTCGATCTCGGTGACCAGGAAAGCCAGGTGCGCGGTGCCCACCTGGTTCACCGGAACGGGCACGCCATCGACGCCCGCGGTGACGTACTGGATCAGTTCGACGTCGTGGGTCGACAGGCGCGGCAACGGGGACGGCACTCGAAACTGTGCGACCTCCAGCACGGCACCGGGAACGCCCACGAGCACCGGGGTGTAGGCGTTCTCCTGACGCTGCCGGTGCACGAACTCGAGCCCGAGCACGTCGCGGTACCAAGCGATTGCCTTTTCGATGTCGGACACTGTGACACCGTGGTGCAGCAGGCCGATGATCATGTGGTTCTCCATGGGGCAAGTTGGGTGGTGAATTTCAATTCTCGAACTGCGCCTTCAGCCAGGCCCGGTCCTCCAGGAACGCTCGGACCGTGGCCAGGAAAGCCGCGACCTCCTGTGTGCCGACGCCCGAGTCGTAGGTGAGGGTGAGCCATGCGACCGATCGGACGGCGATCACTTCGCCGCCCGCGGCGTCGAGTAGGGCACGCGGCTGGCGTCGGGACGCTCCGACATTCAAGGTCGCGACGTCAGCCGGGCCGCTGAGCCGGCTGTTGCCCAGTAGGCCCAGTGCCCCGCTATGGGTAAAAGCGAAAGAGGGAGCCGCGCTGGGAGCGCCTATGGCCGTCGAACCGGTCTCGCTCGACGCGTCCATGCGGGACCTGATGGTCGCCGCTGTCAGCTGGTCGGCTCCTCGAATGACAATGGGCACGGCAGAAGAAGGGCCGTAGGTGTCCACCAGCAGATCGACGCTCTTGCGGCCCAGGGGCGGGCGGTTCAGGTGTGGGTGGCGTGCCAGCGCGCGGACCACGGCGACGGCATAGACATGCGCGGAGGTGCCATCACACATCATCTCGACCGTGGTCACGTCGACCTCGACCGTCGCCCGGGACAGCCGGCAGGCCCCGTCCGATCGCGCGACTACGGACACCGGGTCAGGCGCGACCGGAACTTCGCTCGCCGAGCGGGATTGGAGGACGATCTCGGGAAGCGGCTCGAGAACCCACGCAGCGGCCGTCATGCGACACTTCCTCTCATGTTCTTGGCCTTCTGGCCGGGCGTCTCGGGGTCGTTGGGGTGCGAGTCGAGCGCGTTGATGTCGATGTGCATGTAGGGACGGAGGGGAAGCGAGTCGAGGACCGCCTGGAGTTCGGCCTCGTCATAGGCCATCCAGAGTCCCCAATTGGCCCACTGCCCGGGGATGCGCCACAGGCGTCGCAGGACACCGCTCTCCGCAAGAGCACGTGCCCGCACGGCTTCCTCCGCGCGCAGGGCGTCGACGGCGGCCGCCTGCAGATCACCGGTGTCGATCTGGATCCTCACCAGGAATTCCACGACCTTTAGTGCGCGATCTGCTTGCGGATGGCGTCCACGAGGTCGTCCACCCCCGGGACTATCGCACGCTGGAGTGCCGGAGCCGAGGGGATTCGCACATCTGGGGTCCCGACACGAGCAACCGGAGCCGTCAGTGTGCTGAAATGCCGCTCCGTGATCCGGGCGGCGACTTCCGCGCCGAAGCCACCTGTGAGAATGGCCTCGTGGGCGACCACCACCTTGCCACCGCAGTGGGCGACGACCTCGGCGATGGCGCGATCATCCAATGGGCGCAGCCAGCGGAGGTCTAGAACGCTCGCCTCGATGCCTGACTCGGTGAGTTGCCGCGCCGCCTCCAGTGCTGGGGCGACCATGGAACCCCACGTGATGATCGCGACGTCGGACCCATCTCGGCGCAGGCGGGCACCCTCGGCTCGCTCGGTCACGCCGGCGAGGCGGACGGTTCCGGTGTCCTGGTACATGGAACGGTGCTCGATGAGGACGACGGGGTCTGGGTCCTCGATAGCGGCCAGCGACATGGCGTAGGCATCCTGCGGCGTAGAGGGCAGTCCTACCTTGATGCCCGGGATGTGCGCCAAGATCGCCTCGATGCTTTGTGAGTGTTGCGCGCATGACCCGGGAGTCACGCCTTGCTGCATGCGTATGACGAGCGGCGCGGCCAATTGCGACCGATTGATGTACCGGATGTTCGCGGCCTGGTTGACGATCTGGTCGAGGGCCACGAAGACGAAGTCCGCCCACATGATCTCCACGACCGGGCGAAGACCTTCCAGTGCCGCTCCCACCGCTGAGCCGAGGATGGCCGCCTCGGCGATCGGGGTGTCGAACACCCGCTCAACGCCGAACTCCTTCTGCAGTCCCCGGGTCACCCCGAAGACGCCGCCGGCGACGCCAACATCTTCACCGTAGACGACGACATCCTGGCGGCGCCGCATCGCATCCTTGAGCGCTTCGTTGACTGCCCGGTTGAACGGCAGTTCCTTTTCGACCACCTTCGTGGCCGCGGCGGGGACCTTGACCGCGGGGGCGTACAGGTGATCGAGCACGTCGTGTGTCTTGGGGGGATCCATCTCGCGCACCGCCTGACCGATGCGCGAGACCTCGGCGTCGACGTCGGCGGAGATGGCAGCTACCTCCTCAGCCGAGAGTCCGTCCGCCATGGCGACCAGCCGTGCGAGGGGGTCGCCTGCCTGGGCCCGCTCGATGTCGTCTTGTGGGCGGTAGTGCTGGATGTCCTTGTTGTAGTGCCCGGAGAGGCGGACTGTCTTGCACTCGATGAGCACAGGCCCTTCGCCTGCTCGGCACACCTCGGCCGCGGCGGAGACAGCCTCCGCGACGGCGACGGGGTCACCGCCGTCGACGACCTGACTGTGGATCCCGAGTCCTTGACCTCGCCGGGCCAGATGCTCTCCGCGAGTCGTCGCGGAGATCGGGGTCATCTCCGACCATCCGTTGTTCTCGCAGAGGATGATGAGCGGCAGCTTCCTCGCGGCGGCGAAAACCATGCCCTCGGTCACGGATCCCTGGTTCATGGCACCGTCACCGATGGATGTCAGCACGACTCTCTTCGTCCCCTGAAGTGTGCCGGCCAACGCGACGCCCGCCGCGATGGGAACGCCCGCTCCGACGATCGAGTTCTCCCCCAGGAAACCTTGGGCGGGGTCGCTGAGCAGCGGCGAACCGGCCCGACCACCGTTAACGCCCGCACCGCGTTGAGCGATCTCCGCCATCAGCGCGGTCGGGTCCACGCCACAAGCCAGAGCCCACCCGTGACCCCGGTACGTGGAGAGGACACGGTCCTGCGCGGTCAGGGCGGCCATGGCGCCCACGGGAATCGCCTCTTGGCCATGGCAGGGGTGGATGGAGCCGGCGATGTGTCCGTCGCGGCCGAGCTCAAGCACCTCCTCCTCGAAACGGCGGATGAAGGCCATGCGCCGGTAGGCCTCGGTTGGCGTCAGCTGGTGGTTGCTCACGAATACTCCGACGGATCGATGTTCTGGACGCTGCGCGGCGGTGCGGCGCTGGCTGAAGTGTTCCACACGATTTGAACTTTGTGAACATAGCTTTCGCATTGTTAGAATCGCCGGGTCAGGGCGGGGTCCCTGACACAATGCACATCGCCATGTGAAAAGAATGAGAGCATCGAGTCATGGATAAGGCCGAGCGACGCATCGCGTCCGTGTCGAAGGCGTTCACTGCGCTGGCTTACATCGCCTCCCAGGACATGCCCGTAGCGGCCAAAGAGCTCAGTCAGTTCATGCGCGCCCCTCTGCCCACCACGTACCACCTGCTCAACACCCTCGTGGCAGAGGGGGCACTAGTGAAGGGCGACGACCGGGGCTACCGGCTTGGTCCCAGGATCGGAGCGCTGGGTGATGCCTACCTAGAGCAGGGCGAGCCGATCGACGACCTGATCGCACCCATGCGTGAGCTGGCTGCCACCACGGGCGAGACCGCCTACCTGTCGACGTGGCGCCGAGGCGAGATCGAGGTGGTGGCTACCGCCGAGGGCAGCCATTCCGTGCGAGTCGCGCAGGTGCCACGAGGTACGCACGCCCACGCTCATGCCCGCGCGTCCGGCAAGCTTCTGCTGGCGTACGCGCGCCCGGGGCTGCGGGATGAATACCTGGCCAAGCACCGGCTTGAACCCCTGACGCCGCACACCATCACCGATCCTGACGAGTTCGCCTTGGAGCTCGACCGGATCCGCACCCGCGGCTACTCCATAGACCTGGAAGAGTTCGCCCTGGACGTGACGTGTGTCGCCGCCCCAATTGTCACCTCCGGCCGCACGGTCGGTGCCTTCACCGTCTCGTGTCCATCGTCGCGTTACCAGCCCACCAGGGAGCACCTGGTCGCGGCCGTGATCAATGCCGCTCGGCGGGCATCCCTCGCCATGTCCGGGGGTGCCGATACGTCGGCGAACCCAGCCGCGGCCGACCAACCAGCCTGAGCCCAGCAGCCGCGGCATGATCACAACGGGGTCATGCCGCGGGGGTGCCGCGCGTCAGAGCGGTGGCTGGTAGTCGAAGGTCGCTGTCAGGCCGCCATCGACCATCAGGTGGGCCCCATTGATACCGAGTGACTCCACTGACAACAGGTAGAGCACCGCGGACGCGACGTCCTCCGGCCGCAGGATGCGACCCGAGGGATGCCGCTGCGTCTTGATCTTGAGAAACGCCTCGGGATCACTCGCTGCCTCGACGTGCTGTCGGAAGAACGGTGTGTCGATTGCTCCGGGGCAGACCGCGTTGGCCCGGATCCCCTGCCCGCCGAAGTCCACGGCGAGTGTGCGGACGAGTTGGAGAAGCGCTCCCTTGGACATGCAGTAGGCCGCCAGGTCCTTCTCCGCGTAGAGGGCGTCCACGCTGGCGACGGCGACGATCCGCCCGCCGCCCGCCGCCAGCATCAGTGGCAGACAGCTGCGCACAGCCCGCACGGCGCCGTACACGTTGACATCGAATACGCCGCGGATCTCTTCCTCATCGAGGTCAAGCAGATTGCCGACCACCAGGCGGGCCGCGTTAATCACCATCATCGACAGCGTCACGTCCTCACGCCGCCTGATCTCATCTGTCACTTGCCGCCACGTCGACTGCTCCGACACAGAGCCGGAGACGCGCACAAGGCCTGGCCGCTCGGCCCCCTCAGCCCAGTTCCTGTCGACGCCGACGACCAGCACGCCGCGCTCCAGCAGCGTGGTGGTCACTGCCGCTCCGACACCCGACGCGGCACCCGTCACGACCGCGGCCTCATTCACTGGTGTGCCACCCTATCGTCGGTAGTCATGTGACTGCTGATGCAGCCGAGGTGCCGCCGGGTCAACAGGCGGCGGCTTGACACAGGGCTACTCATCGGCCACCTTCCAGAGCCGGGCGGATCTCGGACGCGAGCACCGTCATCGTGGTGCTTTCCGGGAAGTCCATGAACCAGCAGATCACCTCACTGATACCCAAGTGCTGGTAGGCACGCAGCTTGTCGATCACCTCGTCCTTGGTGCCGATCACGAACTCGTCCCGCAACCGAGCCTCGTCGACCCCGGCACCAAGCTGGGGGTTGGTTTGCGCCGCGAACTCGAAGAAGTCCGTCATAGCGTCTCCCGGCGGGTGGGCCGCGTGCATCGCGTCCCACCTTTCGAGCCATTGCCGCCACTCGGCTTCACTGTCCACCACCAGGACCTGCGTCTCAAGCGTCTTTTCCAATGTCTGAGGGTCTCGGCCGCGGCTCACGCAGGCGGCGTCGACCTTCGCGATCTTGTCGCGCAGGACGTCGATGCCAGCCGGCATCGAATTCCAGACGTCGGCGTGCCTTGCGACGAGATCCATCGTCGCCTCGTCGAAGGCCTCACCGATCCAGACACGTGGACCGCCTTGGCGGACCGGGACCGGCGTGCTGATGGCCCCACTCAGGGTGTAGTGACGCCCTTGATAGTCGACGGGCTTGCCGGTCCACAGTAGACGAGACAGTTCGACGGCCTCACCGACCTGCGCGGCTCGGACCGAGCGGTCGGGCTCCCAGTCAAACCCGTAGCCGACGTGCTCGCGCTCACGCCAGCCGGGGTCGATGAAGAACTCGAACCGGCCGCCGGAGATGACATCCAACGTCGCCGCCATCTTGGCCGTGAGCGGTGCCCACCGGAAACCGTTTCCCAGGTGGATGTTTCCCAGCCTGATCCGATTGGTGGCGCCCGCCAACACGCACAGCGTCGTCCAGCCCTCAAGGATCGCGCCGTCGCGTCCAAGAAACATGTGGTCGGCGACCCAGATCGAGTCGTAGCCCAGGCTCTCGGCCTCCTGCACAGCGGCAAGGACGGGCTGCCACTCGAGCTGCTGGAAGTTTGGGGTGCGCACGTCCACGACGCCGGGATTGGCGAAAATTGGTACTGCGAAGCCCAGTTTCAGGTTGTTGGAATTGGTCATCTCAGGTGACTCCCGTCATGCAGCGCGAGGCGAAGGTCTCGCGGTCATGCCTCGCTCGGGCGCTCCGGCCGGACTGCGTGTCTCCGGCCCGCTCCTCGGCAATTCTTCTGGAGGTAGCCGCTGCGGGGAACTCCTGCAGCGGAGCGGCAGGAAGTATGCAGGTCACGTCCTGGGCCTTGGATGGCCCGCGTGATGGCGGGAGCGGACGACATTGGTGAGGCTCTCAGGCGTTGGTGGTGCGGATGTCATGCGTTTCGGTGTCTTGCCCGGCATCAGAAGTTGAAGTCGCCGATGTTGTCCTTGGTGAAGAGCGTCGGCTGACCGAGCAGGACCATGCCGTCCTGGCCGACCTCGTACTCGCCGAGCTTGCCGGCCTGGAATTTGTCACCCTGCTTACCGGTGATGGTGCCGTCGATCAGCGCCTTGAGCGCGTGCGCGGCGAGGTAGCCGAGATCGCCGGGGTTCCAGAGGGCGAACTTCGTGACGGTACCGTCCATGACGTAGGGCTTCATCTGGTTGGGCAGTCCCAGACCGGTGAGTGCGATCTTGCCCTTGTGCTCCGACTTCTGGAGGTAGCGGCCGCCTGCCGCGATGGCGACGGTGTCAGGGGCGATGATGCCTTTCAGAGCCGGGTACTTGGTCACCAGACCGGCGATCTTGTCGTAGGCCTGCTGGTCGTCGTCGTTGCCGTAGACGACGTCGACCACCTCGATGCCTGGATGGTTCGCCGCGATGTCTTTCTTCATCAGGTCGATCCACTTGTTCTGGGTCGGTGCATTCGGCGCGCCCGAGATGATGGCCACCTCCCCGGCTCCACCGATCTGCTCGGAGATGATGTCGACCTGCGCCTTGGCGATCCCTTCCGCCGTCGCCGAGTTGATGAACAGGTCACGGCATGTCGGATCGGTGTCGGAGTCGAAGGTGACGACCTTGGTGCCCGTGCGGCGTGCCTGGTTCATCGCGTCGCATGGCGCCTTCGGGTCGACAGCGGCCATGGCGATGCCATCCACACCCTGCTGCATGAGCGTGTTGAGGAACGGCACCTGGCCGGTCGGCGTCGGCTGGCTGGGCGCAACCTCCTGGAATTCTCCTCCGAACTCTTCGACCGCAGCCTTGCCATCTGTGGCCGAAGCGACGAAATAGGGATTGCCGAGATTCTTGGGCACAAATGCGATCGAGTAGTGGCCGGAGCCACGATCATCGGTCGGCGGGCTGTCGGCGGAACAGGCGGTTGCCGCGACGGCGACGGCCACAGCGATCACGACCGTTGTGACCGCCTGACGGCGGGGGATCATCATTCCGATGCGGACCATGCCACTTTCCTTTTCCACTGGATCAATGTTGGGAATCTGGACAGGGCTGACAGAACGGCTTGGGAGTACAGCGCCGTCACGGCTCGGGCGGCCTCAGCCCTGGCTTGCGATAACGGTGGGGGTGACTAACCAGCTCGTCGTTCTCTTGTGAACCTCTGAGCGAAGAAGGGGATCGCCATAGTGACGGCGATGGAGAGGACGAGAATCGCGCCGGTGATGATGTCGATCGCGTTGGCCGGCACCTTGGCCAGGCGTAGCGCACTGGCCAGAACCGCGATGAGCAGTGCGCCAAGCACGGATCCTGCCACCGAGCCGCGCCCTCCGAAGATGGATGTTCCTCCCAGGACGACAGCGGCGATGACGCCGAGCTCCAGCCCGACACCGTTGCTGCCGATCGCGTTGCCGAACCGGAGGGTGTAGAAGACGCCCGCCAATGCCGCACACAGCCCGGAAAGGGCGAACACCACGAGTTTCGTGCGCTTGACGAGCACTCCCGAAAAGATCGCCGCCTCGTCGCTCAGGCCTACCGCGTACACTCCCCGGCCGAAGGGCGTCAGATGAAGTAGCACGCCTATGGCAATCGCCAGCACGGCGATGGGTACTACGATGACCGGCACCGCGCTGTCACCGATCGTGCTCTGAGCCGAACTCGTCCACCCCGGTGGAAATTCCGTCACCGCTTTCGTGCCCAGCAGACCTACCGCCAGGCCACGGAAGAGCGCCAGGGTTCCAATCGTCACAGCGAGTGAGGGCAATCCGAGCACGGTGACCAGGAACCCGTTGACGAGTCCGGCCACGACACCGACCAGGCCCGCGGTGAGCACTGCCAGAGCGATCGGCACACCGGCTTTGACCATCACACCGAGCACGACACTCGCGAGCCCGAACACGCTGGCGACCGACAGGTCGATCTCGCCGGAGATAATCACCAGCGTCATGGGCAACACCATCAAGAGGATGGGAGCCACGTCCAGTAGCAGGAACGTCAGCGTGATAGGTCGGCCGAAGCCGGCGATGCCCGCGTTGGCATACATCCACACCACGACCAGGACCACCAGGACCACGGCTTCATGCCGCACCAGCAACCGATGCCAGAGGCCACGCGCGTGCACAGTGTACGCGCGAGTCACGCCAGGCTCATTCGTCACCGGGGTGTCAAGCATTGGTCGTCTCCCTCGCCTCAAGGAGCTGGTGTGAGGTTCGGATGAACAGCAGGCGGTCGGTCACGATCGCAAAGAGGATGAGAACGCCGATGACGGCCTGCTGCCAGAAATCGGGGATGCCCAGTACCGGCAGGGCCCGATTGATGGTGATGAGCAGGACCGCGCCCAAGGCCGCACCCCCCACGGAACCGCTTCCGCCCGCGATCGCGATACCGCCGATGACGACGGCGGCGATTGCCTGCAACTCCCAGCCGGTCCCTACCTGCGAGTCCGCCGTGGCGTAACGCGAGAGGTACAGCACCCCTGAGAAGCCCGCCAGGGCCCCGGACGTGGCCAGCGCGATGATGACTCGTCGGCCAGTCGGCAGGCCGTACAACCGAGCCGCGTCCGGATCGGAGCCAATCGCATAGAACGTGCGCCCACCCCGCGTGCACTTCATGTACCAGACGGCGGCCGCCGCCACGAACACCGCGATGATGGTGACAGTGGGCACGGTGAGGATTGAGCTCGTGCCCAGGTCGAGGAACGAGCTGGGCAGATCGCCTGGCATGATCCGGATGCCACCGGCCCACAACACGTCGATCCCGCGGAAGATGTAGAGGGTCCCCAGGGTCACCACCAGCGCCGGGACGCGAAGCAGGGTGACCAGCAGACCGTTGAAGAGTCCCATGAGCGCACCGAGCAGCGTTCCCAGGAGGAACACCACGACGACCGGAACTCCTGGGTAGTCCGTCAGGACGCGGCCGGCGAAGTAGGCCGTGAACCCGAGCACCGCGCCAACGGAGATGTCCACGTTCCTGGTGATGATCACAATGGCTTCGCCGACGGCCAGGATCATCAGGATGGACGGGGCGAGCGTCAGGTCCCGCCAGCCGCTGGAGCTGAAGAGGAAGTCCGGGCTCGTCACGGTGGCCGCGACCACGACCAGTGCGACGACGAGGAGGATCGACGCCTCACGCGCCCGGTAGAGCCGACTCACCAGGCGCACGGCATCGTTGGAACCCGGGGGCACCACGGCGGACTGTGTCATGCCGATTTCTCCACGCTGTGCGTCGCGGCGTACATCACCGTCTCCGGATTGGCATCGGCTCTTGACAGCTCAGCCGTCATGTGGCCTTCCTTCATGACGAGCACGCGGTCGGCCATCCCGATAACCTCAGGGAGTTCGGACGAAATCATGAGGATCGCCACGCCATGACCGGCGAGCTCCGACATCAGCCGGTGCACCTCGGACTTGGTGCCGACATCGATCCCTCGGGTCGGCTCGTCGATGATGAGGACTCGAGGCTCGGTAGCCAGCCACTTACCGAGCACGACTTTCTGCTGATTTCCACCGCTCAGGGTGGCCACCGGGCTGTCCAGCGACGAGGTTTTGACTTGGAGCCGGTGGGCCCAGCTCATCGCAAGCCGGGTTTCCTTCAGCGCGGGCAGTATGCCAAGGACGGAGAGCCGGTCGCGGACGGCAAGTGACATGTTCGACCGCACCGAGAAGTCCATCACCAAACCTTGCTTGCGCCGGTCCTCCGGCACGAGGGCGATGCCAGCAGCTATCGCAGCCGCAGGGTTTTTCATGGGCAGAGTGTGACCGTCGACGGTCACCGTTCCTCGGTCGTAACCATCGACACCGAATACGGCCCGGACGATCTCCGTGCGCCCGGAGCCGACGAGCCCGGCAAGGCACACGATCTCTCCGCTGCGAACGACGAAGTTGATGTCGTGGAACTTGCCCGATGACGTCAGGCCCTCGACGCGCAGTCGGACATCACCGACCGGTGCGGCCTCCTTGGGGAAGAGGTCGGTCACACTACGACCGACCATCCGGCGCACTACCTCGTCGACCGTCACATCCCCGATCGCGTGCGCTGAGACGTACTCCCCATCGCGCATCACAGTGAGGGTGTCGCACAAGGAGTAGATCTCCTCGAAGCGGTGACTGATGAAGATGATGGCACGCCCCTCGTCTCGCAGCGCTCGCGTGATAGTGAATAGCCGATCAACCTCGACGCCACTGAGAGCAGCGGTCGGCTCGTCCATCACAAGGACCTTGGCATCCAGCGAAATTGCCTTGGCGATCTCAATAACCTGCTGGTCCGCGATCGACAGCCCTCGCGCAACCCGATCGGGGTTGAGCCTCACGCCCAGGCGCTCCAGCAGATCGGCAGCCTCCGAGCGCATCCGCCGCCGGTCAATACGGCCGAGGCCCAGGACCGGCTGACGCCCCATGAAGATGTTCTCGGTGACCGACAGGTCGGGGAAGAGAGTCGGCTCCTGGTAGATGACCGCTACCCCGGCCGCTTTGGCTTCGGCGGTGTTGCGGAAGTCCACCGGCCGACCACTCAGCAGAAACTCACCGCCGTCGCGGTGGTGCACCCCGGCGATGACCTTGACGAGCGTCGACTTGCCGGCACCGTTCTCACCGACGAGCGCGTGAATGCTGCCGCCGTAGGAGTCAAGACAACCCTTGCGGAGCGCTATCGCGGCTCCGAACGACTTGGCGACGTTGCGCACGCTCAGGACGGGAATCGGTGCAACGGCTTCAGCCACGAGGGACTCCAGGGCTCCGCAGGGCCGCGCACGCCAGGACGGCATGCTGCGCTTGCATGGCCAGATGCAACATCTTCGCCACGTCCGAGCTCCTCGACTACTCGCGCGATTCTTACCATGTGGAATCAATTCCAGATGGCGAGTATCCGAACACAACCCTGCTGTGTACGTCAAGGCCGCACAATGGACTCGGACCTGGCCTATCCCCGAAGGCGTCACCTCCGCCGAGCGTGGCCTGCCGCCTCACCGAGAGGGCAGGCGCGACGGCTGGCGGCGGCATCGACCATGTGGCGGCGCCTCGGCGAGCAGCGCGCCGAACGCGTCGGCGTCACCACGCCCCAATCCCCCGAGAACACGGCAACGACCTCCCGCCCCCTGGCGCCTCCCCTCTCCCTCCTCGATCACCAGCCGGTCCCTGACGTCGAGCAGGAGCCTGCGCGTTCCGAAGGTTCCGCACCCGTGCAACGAGACCAGAGTTTTAACAATGTGGAATGATGTCCACATTGTGCTTGACATATGAGAGCCGGTGTTACACATTCGTTTCGGCAAGGTGCGGATGGTGCAGGCCCGCGCTGTGAGGGCCTCCAGCGGGCAGTGCCGTCCTGAATCCCGGACCTCACGTCGGCAGGTGGCTCTTGCGCCGCTGCGGTCAATTTCGCTGGCCGGACGAGCCGCAGAGGTGGAAGGCGTCCTGCGTGACGAGCCCGTCGGGATCACAGAAGCGGCTGGCATCGGCGGCCGCGCTACTACCTGCACCACGCAGACGGCAACGTTCTGGAGTTCCGACAACCCCTGACCCCGGGCGTCTACGACCGGCAAGAGACATCTTGCACACTACGGAAGGAATGTCACGTCACCATGCAGTCCAGCCCAAGCGTCCAGGAATCAGACCGATCCTGGTTCGACAACGCCAAGTTCGGCATCTTCGTGCACTGGACGGCCGCGGCGATTCCAGCCTATGCGCCGCTGACGAAGATCGATCTCGGCGAGAGTGACATGACTGCAGAGTCATTCATGCACAACCTGCCATACGCCGAGCTCTATCAGAACACCATGCACATCGACGGAAGCCCTACCGCCAGATACCACGCGGAAAAATTCGGCACGAAGCCATTCGACGACTTCGTGCACGAGTTTCGGGAAAGGATCTGGCACTGGGACCCACACACCTGGGCTCAGCTCTTCGCAGCGAGCGGCGCCAAGTATGTCGTACTCGTCGCCAAGCACCTTGACGGCTTCCTCCTCTGGCCGAGTGACACACCGAACCCACACAAGAGCTCCTGGCAATCGGAACGCGACGTCGTCGGAGAACTGGCCGAGGCGGTGCGCGCCACGGGCCTCAAGTTCGGGATCTACTATTCGGGAGGCGTCGACTTCACGTGGAGCCGTCTTCCGCTGGCCACAACCGCCGACATAGCCACAGCCACACCGGACAGCGCCGAGTATGCCGAGTACGTCGACGCGCACTGGCGGGAACTGGTTACGCGCTACCGTCCATCCATCCTATGGAATGACATGGGCTACCCCGCGAAGGCAGACGCGGATTCCTTGGTGGCCTGGTACCGGCAGCAAGTGCCGGACGGCGTAGTGAATGACCGGTTCGCACCACTGGGCAGCAAGGACAGCACTGTCAAAAACTTCGTCACCCTCGAGTACCAGAGAAACTACGAGAGGGACGCGCCGGCGGACGCCAAGTGGGAATCCTGCCGAGGGATCGGCACATCGTTCGGATACAACAGGATGGAAACCGACGAGACCTACTCACGCTCGAAAGATCTCGTGGTCGAATTGACAGAAATCGTCGCCCGTGGCGGAAATCTTTTGCTCAATATCGGTCCCACAGCGACCGGAGCGGTTCCCTGGGCGCAAGCGCAACGTCTGTTGGATATCGGATGGTGGCTGCGGGAAGCCGGAGAGGCGGTCTACGGAAGTCGCCCCTGGACGACTGCGACCGGTGCCACAGCAGATGGGGCCTCGGTCTTTTACACGCAGTCCGAAACTGCCCTCTACGCACTGGTCGCCGGCGTGCCTGACTCGTCGACCGTCACACTGGGCTTGGACCTCGACCCCGATGTCAACGTCAACCTCCTGGGCGATCCAGTCAGTCTGTCCTGGCAGACGTCGAACGACGGCGTGGAAATACAGCTACCTGGGAAACTCGACGCCGAGCGACCGGTGGTCGTGCTTCGGCTCGCACCAAGCTCAGGCGTCCGCGCCCGACCCACCGAGGGTGCTCCGTCCCGCTCCTAGCAGCTGACGTCAGATCGACATCCACCTGCCCCGAGACTGGCCACGCATTGCTCGAGTCGCACCGCATCTCGCGGTACATGGAGGTGCGGTCAGGGCCCGAGCAGTCACTATCTCGAGGCAACGGAAAGGCCACCTAAACCATGAGTAGTGCCGAAGATGTCACGCGTGCCTATTGGCAGGCAGAGGAGTCGCGTGACCTAGACCGGATCATGACCTTTTTCACCTCCGACGCCACCTGGGAGGGCCCAACGGCGTCTCTAACGGGACGCAGGGAGATTCGAACCTTCTACGCGGACAGCATTCGTCGCTTTCCCGGTCTTCGCGTGCAAGTGGAGCGCGTCTCCGGGACGGACCAGATCGCGATCATGGAGTGGACCGCTGTTTTCACTGACCACACGGCCCACGAGCACGTACAGAAGGGGGTCAACATCGTCGAGATCGAGGGCGACAGTATCAAGTCCCTGACGACCTACAACGATCCATCGGCCCTCGAGCCGCTGCCCGACGACGCACCTACGATCGCGGCACCGGCCCGCTTCGCGACCAGACGTGTGCTCGTCACAGGGGCGGGCAGCGGCATTGGCGCCGCCACCGTACAGCAGTTCCTAAGCGAAGGCGCACACGTGACCGGCGTCGACGTCAACGCCGAAGGCCTGAACAACCTAGCGTCCAAGCTCGGTCCATTGGCGGTGCACTTCACCCCGGTCGTCGCCGACATCACTGACCCCGCCGCTCGATCGTCCTTCATCGAAATGGCAACTGGACGGGACGGATCGCTGGACGTGCTCGTCAACAATGCCGCCGTTTTCAGGCTTGCCGGAGTGACAGCGACCGACGTTGACTGGCGGCAGACCCTTGAGGTCAACCTCGTCGCTGCGGCTCAGCTCGTCGCAACGGCATCCGATGCACTGGGGCGAGCGAACGGAAGCTCGGTCATCAATCTCGCAAGTGTGTCTGGTCACGTCTCACAGGCCCACCGGTGGACCTACAACGCCAGCAAAGGCGCCATTCTCTCGCTCACACGATGCCAGGCCCTCGATCTAGCCCCCCGTGGAGTCAGGGTGAACAGCGTAAGCCCGGGGTATATCTGGACGGAGGTGCTCGACCGGACCGCCAAAGGCGACCGGGACACCTGGGAACCAATCTGGGGCCAGTACTGCCCCATGCGACGCTGCGGAGAACCGTCGGAGGTCGCCTCGGCCATCGCCTTCCTGGCCTCTGACGCAGCATCGTTCATCACCGGCGCGGACATCCTCGTCGACGGCGGCCTGGTCTCCATGAGTCCAGACGGCCTGAGCACCTATGAGTTCAGCTCGTGACCAAAGATGACCAACCGGACGCAAGGGACCACGCGTTGAGCGAGGCATCCTCGGCACTTCCGCCGATCGTCGATACCCACTTGCATTTCTTGGATCTCAATCACTTCGACTACCCGTGGTTGTCCGGGCCGGGCGAAGAACATCTCCGGCACGACTACCTGCCCGCGGATTGGGTGCAAGACGCAGGTTCCCTGGACATCATCGCGACCGTTCACATCCAGGCCGAGGTCGACCACGACACTGACCCGGTCGCTGAAACGTCGTGGCTCGAAACCATCGCCTCCTCCCACAACGGCATACGTCTCCCCAGCGTCTGTATCGGCTACGCGGACCTTCGCGCACATGACCTCTCGGACGTCCTCGACCGCCATCAAGAACATGCGAGCTTCCGAGGTATCCGCCAAGAAGCCTGGTACACCCCCGGCTCCCAGCGCGCGGACATGCCGACCACCGACCTGTTGGCCGACCCGCGCTGGATCGGCGGCCTACGACAGCTGTCGGCCCGCGGGCTCATCTTCGAGTTGCTCGTGTGGCCCCATCAGCTTGAGCGCGCAACAGAGATTCTCCGCGGCCTCCCAGAGTTCCCGGTGGTGATCGAGCACCTCGGAGTCCCCAACAGCAACCCCGCCGACCGAACGCTCTGGCGCAAGAACCTGACCGAGATCGCTCGTACCCTCCCCCGCGCCACATTGAAGATCTCCGGCATGCAACTATGCTCTGAGCTCTGGACCATGGGCGCGATCACCGACGTCATCCACGAGGCCATCGATGCTTTCAGTGCCGAGCGGTGCATGTTCGGAAGCAACTTCCCTGTCGACCGTCCGCTCATCTCATACGAAGCGCTATGGAGGACATTCGGCGAGATCACACGCCACCTGTCCCAACACGAGCGACTGGCGATCTTCGCGCAGAACGCGATCGCGACGTATCAGATCCGTTGACAGACTCAAACTCTGGACTTCTTCACCGTGTGGGAGCCGATCCACATAGAATCCCACGTGGGGTTATAAGCGCATCAGCGGCGAGCTGTGCGGCTGCCGATAATTCCATCCGTCCAGGTCACAGCCTTGCAGGGCCTCTCTTGTAGGCAGACTCCAACTCCTGAAGAGGAACAGTGCGGCAGGATGACCGGTCGTGCTCCTTCGCCTGGCCTATCTGGCTGTCACGAACGCTTTCGCCGCACTGCGGTTGCTGCCAATGGGCGACCGGGATAAGGACATCGAGATCCTCGCCCTGCGTCACCAGATCGCCGTCCTCGAACGGCAACTCGCCGCCGTCACCCGGGTGAGGTTCGCGCCCGAGGATCGAGCCTTCCTGGCCGCCCTGTGGGGTGCGGAAACTCAGCCGTAGTGGTTGACCTGTAGGTTCGTGGCTCGAGCATGATGAGATCTCGGGCATCCTGCTGACGGTGTCGTGCTCCTCCCTCTACCTCATCCTCGGGCGTGCCTTTCAGCTCCTGGTCCTGCTGGGCCGCGGTGATCGGGCCAAGACGGCCGAGATCGTGGTGCTTCGCCATCAGGTCGCCGTATTGCGCCGTCAGGTGAACCGGCCCGGTCTCCAGCCGGTGGATCGGGTCGTACTGGCGGCGCTGTCGCGGCTGCTTCCCCGCTCATCGTGGGAGGTCTTCCTCGTCACCCCCACGACGTTGCTGCGCTGGCACCGCGCCCTGGTCACGCGCCGGTGGACCTACCCGTCCAAACGCCCGGGTCGTCCCTCTACCCGCGCGGAGGTCCGGGAGGCGGTGTTGCGCCTGGCCCGGGAGAACTCCACGTGGGGCTATCAGCGCATAAGCGGCGAACTGGCCGGCGCCGGCCTTCGGGTACCGCCCAGCACCGTACGCGACATCCTCAAAAGAGCCGGGCTCGGTCCGGCTCCGCGTCGCACCGGCCCGAGCTGGAGTCGGTTCCTCAAAACGCAGGCCGAGGGCATCTGGGCGTGCGACCTGTTCCACGTCGACACCGTCTTCCTCAAGCGGCTCTACGTTCTGTTCTTCATCGAGCACGCCACCCGCGTAGTCCACATCGCGGGCGTTACGGCGCATCCGGCCGGAACCTGGGTCGCTCAACAGGCCCGCAATCTGGTCATGACCCTGGGGGGTCGGGCCGAGGGCATCAGATTCCTGATTCGCGACCGCGACGCGAAATTCACAGCCTGTAGGGTGCGGAAACTCAGCCACCCAAGCTGACCTGGGGGTTCGTGGCTCGAGCATGATGAGGTCTCGGGCATCCTGCTGACGGTGGCGTGCTCCTCCCTCTACCTCATCCTCGGGCGTGTCTTTCAGTTCCTGGTCCTGCTGGGTCGCGGTGATCGGTCCAAGGCGGTCGAGATCGTGATGCTTCGCCATCAGAGTGCGTTGCGCGAGCATATGCCTGTGATGTCGCTATGTGATCGCATGGATTTGTAGCGTTACCGCCGGCCGGTGGGGTCTGCTGTGCTGGGATGGCCGGGTGACCGAGCGTAAGCCGTACCC